>CAWDVQ010000011.1:0-467488 GCA_963805965.1 uncultured Gammaproteobacteria bacterium | reverse complement strand
TAGGCGCCCGGATACTTGGCGCCACCGAGCACGAATATATTGATGGTGCGCGTCTCCCCCATCGACACGTTGGCGCGCACGCCGATCATCTGGCGCGCCACCCGCGACTCGATCTCGCTCTTTGACGGCGCTGTAGCGCTGGCCCGCCGACCTCGATCGGGCCGAGCTGCGGAAAGCTCAGTCGCCCGTCACGGCCCACGAGCAGGTTCAGCGTCTGGTTCTGGCTGCCGAACAGCTGCACCTGCAGCATGTCCCCGGCTCCCATCACGTAGTCGGCCGGCACGGGAGTATTGAGCGTCGGCAGCAAGCTCAACAGCGAATTGTCGAACAGCTCATAGCCGAACGGCTTGAGCGCATCCTTGCCGGATTTGTCCAGCGGCAAGCGTGTCAGTTTGATAACAGCTTCTCGAACGCCGGCTCCGCCGACACCCGTCGGGTCGCCAGGTCCTCCGTCAGGCCCGGCAAGCGCCATGCCGGGCATGCCCGGCAGCAGCATCTGGCCATTGCTGTCGAGCTGATAGGGATTGCGCGCCCGGATCTGCTCGATCATGTCCTGCAGCTTCTGCTTCTCCTCCGCCTGCAGCTCCTCGATCGTCCGCTGCGGCTGCTCCTGCACACGCTGGCCGTTCATGCCATTGTCGAGACCCAGCAGCGACAGTTGCGCGTTGCTGAGCAGCGCCGGATTGATCTGTGTCGGATTCGGCATGCTGGTCGAATTGGTTCTGGTCGGGCTGCGTTCTGGTTGTTCTGATTGTTCTGGTTATTCTGGTTCTGTTGCCGCCCGCCGGCTTCTCCGCCAGCAGGCTGACTTCCACCAATACCGTATCGCCGGGCTTGAAGACCTGCAGCTCGTTCTGTCCCTGCAGTATTGCGGCAAGCCGCCGCTGCTGCTGCAACTGCAGCTGCTGCAGCAGCACCGACTGCGACCGTTTGCCGGCGCCACCGCCGAGAAGGGAGGCCGCTCCCAGCCCGGCCGATGCCTGCACTGCCGAGTCCCCGTGCCGCCGCCCAGCCGCTGCAGAATCGCCTGCTGCTGGTCGGGCGACATGCTGTTGAACATCTGCATCTGCTGGCTCAGAGTCTGTCTGCTGTGCCTGTACGAATCGTGGAACGGCCAGCGACGGCCAGCGCCAGGAGCGTCGCAGCCAAGCAAAACAACCCATTCGTTGTCGGGCCCGCATGCCAGTCACTCGATGTTCCCCGTGCGACGGAAAGCCGCGCATTGTACTGTGATCCGAGCGGCTTGCCGACGCATCTTCACTCTGCGATCCGCCACTGTTTGACGTAGCCCAGCGCTCCCATCAGTGAACTCGACTGGCCGCTGACCTCGCCGGGCTTCTGCACCAGCGGTATGAAGCTCTCGGTCAGTGTCTTGCCGAGTTCCACGCCCCATTGATCGAACGCGTTGTCGCCCCAGACCACGCTCTGCACGAACACCTTGTGCTCGTACAGGGCAATTATCCGGCCGAGCGTCGCGGGATCCAGGCGCTCGAACAGCAGCAGGCTCAACGGCCGGCTGCCCTGGTGAATCTTGTGCGGCAGCAGTGCGGCGATCGCTTCCGGCGACAGCTTCTGTCGCGTCAGTTCCGCGCGCACCTGGTCCGCATCCTTGCCCAGCGCGAAGGCCTCGGCCTGCGCCAGGCAACTGGCGATCGCCAGATCCTGTTGCGCCTGGCTGCCACAGGATGACTGGATCGGCAGCAGAAAATCGAGCGCCGCGCGTTGCGTACCCTGATGCAGCAGCTGGAAGAAGGAATGCTGCGCGTTGTTGCCGGGCTCGCCCCAGATCACCGCGCAGGTCGGCAGCGTGGTGGGCGTGCCATCGAGCTTGACGTGCTTGCCGTTGCTCTCCATCTCCAGCTGCTGCAGGTAGGCCGGCAGGCGCGCCAGGCGCGAATCGTACGGCAGCACCGCCAGCGTCGGCAGTCCGAGCAGGTCGATGTTCCACACACCCAGCATGGCCGCGATCACCGGCAGGTTCTCGTGCCATGGGGCGGCACGAAAATGTTCATCGATCTCGCGCCCGCCCGACAGGAAGGATTCAAATCCGGCGCGGCCGACCGCGATCGCAACACTCACCCCGATCGAGGACCACACCGAGTAGCGCCCGCCGACCCAGTCCCACATCGCAAAGCGGTACGTCGGGTGCACGCCGAACTCGTCCATCGCGCGCGCATTCACCGATACCGCCGCGAAGTGCTGTGGCAGCCGCTTGGCGCCGAGCCGCTGCAGGATCCAGGCACGTGCAGCGCGTGCGTTGGTCAAGGTCTCGAGTGTGGTAAAGGTCTTGGAGCAGATGATGAACAGCGTGCGCTCCGGATCGGCGTGCTCGAGCAGATCTGCGAGCTGGCAACCGTCGACGTTGGAGACGAACGCGACGGCCGGGGCGCCGGCGGTGAATTGCTTCAGCGCCTGCACCGCCATCGCAGGTCCAAGGTCGGAGCCGCCGATGCCGATGTTCACCACCAGCGTAAAACTCTGGTCGCTGCTCGAGCGGATCACTCCGGAGCGCACGTCCTCGGCGAACGTCAGCATGCGTTCGCGCTCCGAGCGCACCAATGCACCGATGTCCTCGCCCGCGACTACCAGCACGGTGTCACTCGAGCGACGCAGTGCGGTGTGCAGCACCGCTCGATGCTCGGTGGTGTTGATCGGGTCGCCGCGGAACATGGCCTCGATGCGCGATCGCAGGCTCAGCTGGTCGGCCAGCGCCACGAAAGTATTCACCACCCGCGCATCCACACGCTGGCGCGAGAAGTCCAGCGCCAGCCCTGCAGCCTCGATGCAGCAGTGCTCGAAACGCTGCGCGTCCTGGGCGAACAGTTCACGGGTGGAAACGCCCTCGAGCCTGCCGGCCAGCGATTCGAGTTCGCCCCAGGCAGCACAGTCAGTGCCGGAACGCAGCGATGAGGGCATATCGGGGACTTCCGCGCTACTTCAGGAGCGGTGGATTCTAGCGGCGGATGGCGGGTCGCGCGCCAGCACCTGCTCCTGCTCCAGCTGCAACCACAGGCAGCTGCCGCCGCTGGATTTGTCCAGCAGCGCAGCCAGCTCCGCATGCGCCGCGAGCTCCTCGGCCGTGGCATCGACCACCCGCAGCGCCTCGGATGGCCGTACCGTGGCCGGCGTCTGGCCCGGGCGCGCGGACCCGCCACGCTCGCGTGCCGCCTCATCGAGCGCCAGCAGGCTCTGGCCGCCGGTCATCGCGAGGTAGACATCCGTCAGGATGCGGGCATCGAGCAGCGCACCGTGCAGCTCGCGATGCGAGTTGTCGACCCCGTAGCGCTTGCACAGAGCATCGAGATTATTGCGCTGGCCCGGGTGGCGCTCGCGCGCCAGCGACAGCGTGTCGAGCACCAGGCACACGCTGCGTACCGCTGCCGGAAGCGCGCCGCTGGCACCGCGGATCTTCGCCAGCAGCGTCAGCTCCATGTCGAGGAATGCCACATCGAACGGTGCGTTGTGGATGATCAGCTCGCAACCGCTGATGAAACCGAACAGCTCCTCGGCAATCTCGCCGAACTTGGGCGCACTCAGCAGGCGCTCTCGATTGATGCCGTGCACCGCGCGCGCACCCTCATCGATATCGCGCTCCGGATTCAGGTAACGATGGAACTGCCGCCCGCTTGGGCGTCGGTTGAGCAGCTCCACGCAGCCGATCTCGATGATGCGGTGGCCACGCTCGGCTTCCAGTCCAGTGGTTTCGGTATCGAGAACGATCTGTCGCATGGGGTCCGCTGGCGCTGTCAGTTCACGCGCGAGTCTAGCGCAAGCAGGCCGTCGATCGCGGCATTCGCCAGTAGATCGCAGCGTTCGTTGCCCGGGACGCCGGCGTGACCCGGCACCCAGTGCCACTCGATCCGGTGGCGCGCAGCAGCCGTTTCCAGCTGCTGCCACAGGTCCTGGTTCTTGACCGGCTTGCGATCGGCCGTCTTCCAGCCGCGCGCCTTCCACTGCGCCAGCCACTCGAGAATGCCGCGGCGCACATACTGCGAATCGGTGTACAGGCGCACCTGCGCCGGCCGATTCAGCGCGCTCAGCGCCTCGATCACGGCCTGCAGCTCCATGCGATTGTTGGTGGTCAGCAACTGCGCGCCGGAGATCTCCTTCTCGCGCGCACCCGCCGACAGCACCGCGGCCCAGCCGCCAGGACCCGGGTTACCGCGGCAGGCGCCATCGGTGTAGATGTCGACCACGCCGCTCACGCACTGGGCTCCGCCAGTCCGTCGAACACCGGCCGTCGCTCGCGCAGCCGAGGTCGGATCGGCGTCAGTGTATAGACACGCTTGCGCGCCTTGATGAGGTAGGCGGCCGACGGCCAGGGGTAGAACCAGCGCCGATGCAGCATGGCCGGAATCGCCGAGTCGATGCTGCCGCGAGGATCGCGCGGCATGCGGTACAGGTAGGCACGCTCACTGACGATCTCGTAACTGAGCAGCCCGAGCCAGTCGCGCACCCGTGAGGCCGACAGCGTACGGCGCAGCCCGGGCGGAAAGCCCGCCGGGGACGCGGCCACGCGCACTCCCCACAGGCTCAGCGGCCGGAAGCCAAGCACGATCAGCTGCCCTTCCGCCATCAGGACGCGATCAGCCTCGCGCAATACCGCGTGCGGGTCGGCACTCAACTCGAGCGTGTGCGGCAGCAGCACGGCATCGACCGAGGCGTTGTTGATCGGCAAGTGCGCGAGCCGCGCTACGATATCCCCGCCCCCGCACTCCTCGGCCGAGTCCGCGATTACGCTCTGGCGGCGAATGCGCGAGGGCGCCAGCAGCTCGCGCCCGGCACCCCAGGTGCCCAGCTGCAGCAGCTCCAGGCCGAACACGTCGTCGAATGTGCTCGCAAGCAGCTGGGCCTCGGCCCTGATCAGTGCCCGACCGAGCTGTCCTCGCTGCCATTGTTGCAGTACGGGAGCCGGATCAGTCATAACATATTTGTCTTCGGAGTGTGACCAGATGCTGGAAAAACACTAGCAATTTTGTGAACTTACCTGTTAAATACCCTGGCCCTGCCCTCTAGGCTCCAAGCGTACCGTAACACGTCCAAAAAACCCGCCAACGGGGTGCAGAAGTTGAGTCGCGCACAGCTGTTTAGCAAGTCCCTCTGCCCAGTTCTGCTGCCGATTATCCTGCTGGCCGGTTGTGCCCATCAGCCTGCGCGGGCCCCGGTAGCCAGCGCCCCGGTGACGATTCCCCAGGCTCCCGCGCCCGAGGTTGCAGCAGCCCCGGTGAGCCCCGAGATATCGGCCGCACCCGCGAGTCGCCGACACCAGTGCTCCCGCCGCGCCGGGCGCCCAAGGCGCCAATGCCGATGCGCTCGATGGCGGCACCACCACCGACTCGGAAGGGTTGCCCGGCCCGCCGGCCGACAGCCTGATCGTGGTCAGGCAACCCGAGCTGTTCGCCCGCCTGCGTGCCGGGTTTCAGCTCGACGATGTCGACGAACCAGCGGTCGCCAGCCAGCTGAACTGGTTTGCCAATCACCCGGACTTTCTCGAACGCACCTGGGGACGCGCGGGCCTGTGGCTGTATTACATCGTCGGCCAGCTGGAGCAGCGCAAGATGCCAGCCGAGCTGGCATTGCTGCCGGTCATCGAGAGCGCTTTCGAGCCCTACGCCTACTCGCGCGCCCGTGCGGCCGGGCTGTGGCAGTTCATTTCCGATACCGGACGGCGCTTTGGCCTGAAGCAGGACTGGTGGTACGACGGCCGGCGCGACCCGATCGAGGCCACGCGAGCGGCGCTGGACTACCTGCAGGCGCTGCATGATGAATTCGACGGCGACTGGCTGCTGGCGGTGGCGGCCTACAATTGCGGCGAGTTGACCGTCAGTCGCGCGATACAGCGCAACCAGCGCCTGGGTAAGCCAACCGATTTCTGGCACCTGAAACTGCCGACCGAAACCCGCGGCTACGTGCCGGAGCTGCTGGCGATGCGCCGCCTGGTCGCCAATCCGGAGCGCTACGGCCTGGAGTTCAGCCGCATACCGAATGAGCCGTACTTCGTGCCGATTTCCACCGGCGGCCAGATCGACCTTAAGGTCGTGGCCGATATCGCCGGCATCAGTGTCGAGGACCTGTACGAGCTCAACCCCGCGTTCCATCGCTGGGCCACCGATCCAACCGGCCCGTACCGCCTGCTGGTGCCGAGCGACGCCGCCGAAGGCCTGCAGGACCTGATCCTGCACCTGACGCCCGAACAGCGCATGCGCGTCGGTCACTACACGGTGCGTCGCGGCGACACCATCGCAATCATTGCCACCCGCTACGCCACCAAGCCCGATGTGATCCGCGAGCTCAACGACCTGGGCGCCAGCGACCTGCCGGTGATCGACAGTGAGCTGCGCGTGCCGGCGCCTGACGTCCAGCTGCCGGAGAAGGCCGCGCGCGCCGCGATGCTGGTCGATTCCCCGGGCCGGCGCCTGCGCCGCGGTGGTCGCAGACCGAACATTCACGTGGTACGCCGTGGCGACACGCTATATGCGCTCGCACAGCGTCTCGGCACCGACGTGCAGACGCTGGCGCAGGCCAACGGCATCCGGGCCGGAGATCGCCTGCACGCCGGCCAGAAGCTGCGCGTCGGGGCCTCGAGTTCATTTGTGGCTGACGCCTCGCCCGGCGTCGGCACCGCGAGGTCACTTCCGGCAACCGGCGCGCAGGCACCGGCGGCATCCGACGGCGGCCGGCGCATGACGTACAAAGTGCGGCGTGGCGACACGCTGTATGGCATAGCGCGTCTGCTGCAGGTGACGGTCAACGAGCTCATGGGATGGAACGGCATGTCGGGCGAACGCAGTCTCAAGCCTGGCCAGACACTGGTCGCGTTCGTCAAGAGCCGCAGCTCGGGCTGACGCGCGTGGGGATGCTTGCCGGAAAGCGCGCGCTCATCGTGGGCGTTGCCACCGATCGCTCCATCGCCTGGGGCATCGCCCAGGCCATGCACGCTCACGGCGCGCAGTTGGCCTTCTCCTTCGCTAACGACACCTTCAGGCAGCGACTCGAACCGCTGGCGGCCTCCATCGGCTCGAAGCTGCTGATGCCGATCGACGTGCAGGTCGATGAGCAGATCGACGCGGCGTTCGAGCTGCTGGGGCGCGAGTGGGGTCAGTTGGATATCCTGGTGCATGCGGTCGCCTTCGCCCCGCGCGAGGCGCTCGCCGGCAGTTTCAGCGCCAACACTTCGCGCGAAGCCTTCCGCATCGCGCACGACGTGTCGAGCTACAGTTTCACGGCGCTGGCGCGCGGCGCGGCCGCCCTCATGGCGGGCCGTGCCGGCGCAATGCTGACACTGTCGTACCTGGGCGCGATGCGTTCCATTCCCAGCTACAACGTGATGGGCCTTGCCAAGGCGAGTCTCGAGGCCAACGTGCGCTTTCTTGCCGCCGACCTGGGTCCGCGCAACATCCGCGTCAATGCCATATCCGCCGGTCCAATCAAGACCCTGGCCGCCGCCGGTATCGGCGGCTTTCGCAAGATGCTGGCGCACGTCGCGCAAATCGCGCCGCTGCGGCGCAATGTGTCCACCGAAGACGTCGGCAATGCCGCGACCTTCCTGTGTTCCGACATGGCGGCCGGCATTACCGGAGAGATCCTGTATGTGGACAACGGCTTCAGTACCGTCGGCATGAGCTTCGCGGACGGCGAGGCTTAGCCTGTCCCGGCGCCGGTCCGGCGCCTTCCCGTCAGCCGACTACTGAAACACGGCGGGATTGGTCTTTACCGTCGCGCGGCGCTGCAGCTCGGCCACGTACGCCTGCATGTCGCCTTCCCGGTCGCGCCGCATGTACGGATTGATGAGCTGCTCGTCATTTTGCGGATTGGCGCCCGGGGTGCCCGGTTTGATGGCGGTGATGGCCAGCACCGCGGCGCCGCCGTTGTCCAGTGCCACGGCGCTATAGACCGGCTTGCCATCCGGGCGCGGGGCGGCGAACGTCGCCTGGCGCACCTGCACCGGCAGCTGCGGATCGCTGCGGCCGATGTAGGCGGCCGGTGCGGCGCTGACGCCCAGGCTCTTCACCACCTCATCGAAGGCCGTGCCGGACTGGAGCCGCTTGACGGCGTCGTCGGCCGCGGCCTTGGCCGCCAGAGTACTCTCGCTTTTGCGAATGGCGGCTATCACCTGATCGCGTACCTGCGCCAGCGGCAGCGGCGCGGGAGCGTGGTGCTCGAGCACCTTGAATACCACCAGGTGATCGTCGGCCAGCGCCACCGGCCCGGCAACCTTGCCGCTGGAGATGACATCGTCGTTGAACACGGCACGAATCAGATCCTGCTTGCTGCCGAGCGGCGCACCGCCGGCGCTGCGGGTAAATTCCTTGATCTCCCCGGTCTGCAGCCCGAACTGTTTGGCGAGCGCATCCAGATCGCCGCCGGCGTTACTCTCCAGCTTCTGTTGCAGCTGCTCCTCGCGATCGCCAAAGATCTCGCTTGCCTGATCGTGCCGGTATTCGGCCTCGATCTGCGCGTGCGCATCAGACAGGGTGCGCACATGGGCCGGCCGGATCTCGTCGAGCCGGATGATGTGGTAGCCGTACTGGGTCTTGACCGGATCGCTGACCTGTCCAGGCTGCATGCCGAACAGTGCATCGGCGAATGAGGCGACATAGGTGCTCTTGTCGGCCCACCCCAGGTCCCCGCCGCGCGTCGCGGAACCCGGGTCGGCAGAATACTTCTTCGACAATTCGCCAAAGTCCTTGCCCGACTTGAGCTCAGCCACCACCATTTGCGCCTTGGCCAGTGCGGCGGCGTCCGCGTTCGCATCGGCGCCCGCCGGCAGTGCAATCAGGATATGGTGCGCGTGGCGCTTCTCGACTTCGCCGTAGCGGCTCTGGTTCTTGTCGTAGTAGGCCTGCAGGTTTTCCGGGGTAACCGTGATCTGCGAGGCTATCGAGTCCAGTTGCAGCTCCGCGTACTGCAGCCGCACGGACTCCGGACTCATGTAGTCATTCGGATGGGCGTCGTACCAGAATTTGATCTTGGCGTCGTCGATCTTGACCGCGGCCTGGAAGTGATCCGGAGGCAAGAGCGCGAACCGCAGCTCGCGCTGTTCATTCTCCAGCGCGTAGATGCGAGCCAGTTCAGGTGGCGTCAGAAAATCCGACAGTTGCACCGCTTCGCTCAACTGGCCGATCTCCAGCGTCTGGCGCCGCTCCGCCAGGAAGCCTTCTTCGGTCATGCCAAGCTGCGCCAGCATGCCGCGGGCCACACGCGGATCGTATTTGCCCTCCAACTGAAACGCCGGCTCGCTGAGCACCGCCTGGCGCACCTGCGCATCGGTGGCACGATAGCCCGCCTGCTCGGCCCGCTGGCGCAGCAGCGTGCGGCGCACGTATTCGTCAATCAACTGCTTCTGCAGCAGGCTCTTCTGCGCCTCGCTCATCTCGGCCCCATTGAGCGACTGCTGGAACTGCGCCTGGCGCTCCTGCCAGGCGCGATTGAGCGTCTCGGCGCTGATCCGTTCGTCGTTGACCTTCAGGCCGTAGTCCACCGAGCTGAAGCTGATGTTGACCACGCCATAGGCGCCCCAGAGCGCGAAGATCACACCCAGCAGCCCCAGCAGCACAGCGCCCAGCCAGCGTGTGCGCTTCAGTTTGTCGTTAATCGCTTGCAGCATGTGAGTAAGTGGCGGAGCGGACGGGACTCGAACCCGCGACCCCCGGCGTGACAGGCCGGTATTCTAACCAGCTGAACTACCGCTCCGTGTAAGGCTAGAAATCTATGGATGCGGCCTGGATAGGACTTCGAACTGATAAATCATGGATTTAGATTGCTTTTTTGTTCAAGGAGGTCAGGCCGCGACGTAAACGCCAATTATAGGCGCTAGCCGCGGTCGTCGCCAGACAGAGTAACCCCGCGCGGCGCGGCGCGGCGGCACCGGCCGGCGTTGGCAACTATGGGGCCGCGTGCGCCGGAACGAATATGGCCAGCGCCTCACCGGTCTTCTTGAACACGCCGAATGAACCGCTGGCCCCGACACCGACCGCGGAGCTGCGCCCGTAGGATTCCGTACCCACGCCGGTGCCCAACGAGGCGGTCTGCCTATCGGAGAAGCCCTGCAGCACCACGCCGTTGGCGCCCAGCCGAGCCGCCTGGACCCTCAGCTGCTGCACCACCTTGTCGGTTGCGCTGGCGCCTCCTGGCGAGAGCACACTGTGGCTCGAGGCATGGAGAATCGCGACATCCAGGGCGTTAGCCGGCGGCTGATCGTAGATCAGCACCTGTTCGACCGGGATCGGCGCCCGCGTCGGCCCTGGAAGCACCCGTGTCGCGGGCGCGCAGCCGCCGATCGACACGCATGCTGCAAGGATGAGTACGCCGGAATATTTCACTGCCTCACCAGCTCAGGTATTTTCCCGTTGCCAACTTTCCACGCGTGATCTTGGTGGGTGCTGCAGGGATCGAACCTGCGACATTCGCCGTGTAAAGGCGACGCTCTACCAGCTGAGCTAAGCACCCGGGACGGAGGCGTACTGTGGCCAAGCGGCAAGCGCGGCATGGGTGCCGCGTTGCCGGCTGCGGATCAGTGCGCCTGAACCTGCTTGTTACTGCGCTTGCCGCGCCGCGTCGACTTGGTTGATGTCGCTGCCACCGGATCGGCCTCTTCCGGCGTTTCCGGCCGCGGCGTCGGCTGGCGTGTCAGCGCCACCTGCAGCACCTCATCGATCCAGCGTACGGTCTTGATCGTAAGCTTGCCCTTGATGTTGTCCGGGATTTCGACCAGGTCCTTCTGGTTCTCCTCCGGGATCAGCACCAGGTCGATGCCACCGCGCTGCGCCGCCAGCAGTTTCTCCTTCAGTCCGCCGATCGGCAGCACCTCGCCGCGCAGCGTGATCTCGCCGGTCATGGCCACATCCGAACGCACCGGAATGCGCGTCAGGGCGGACACCAGCGCGGTGCACATGCCGATGCCGGCGCTGGGCCCGTCCTTCGGCGTCGCACCCTCGGGCATGTGCAGGTGCACGTCGTGCTTCTGGTAGAAATCGACGTCCAGGCCCAGCACCGCCGCGCGGCTGCGCACCACGGACATCGCGGCCTGAATCGACTCCTGCATCACTTCGCCCAGCTGGCCGGTATGCAGCAGCTTGCCCTTGCCGGGCACCACCGCGGCTTCGATCGTCAGCAGTTCGCCGCCGACTTCGGTCCAGGCGAGGCCCGTGACCTGGCCGACGCGGTCCATCTCCTCCGCCTTGCCGTAACGGAAGCGTCGCACGCCCAGATACTTGTCCAGGTTGCGCGGCGACACCGATATCGTGCCGTCCTGCTTATCGGCCTTGTCGAGCAGCAGCTGCTTGACCGCCTTGCGGCTGATCTTCGCCAGCTCGCGCTCCAGGTTGCGCACCCCGGCCTCGCGCGTGTAGTAGCGCACGATGTCGAGCACTGCACTGTCGGAGATCTTGAGCTCGCGTTCCTTCAATCCGTTCTGCTTGACCTGCTTGGGCACCAGGTAGCGGCGCGCGATGTTTCGCTTCTCGTCCTCGGTGTAGCCCGGCAGCCGGATCACTTCCATGCGATCGAGCAGCGGCGGCGGAATATTGAGCGAATTCGCGGTGCACACGAACATCACCTCGGACAGGTCGAAATCGACCTCGAGGTAGTGATCGTTGAAGGTGGCATTCTGCTCCGGGTCGAGCACCTCGAGCAGCGCCGATGAGGGGTCGCCGCGAAAATCCATCGCCATCTTGTCCACTTCATCCAGCAGGAACAGTGGATTGTGCACGCCCGTCTTGGCCATGTTCTGCACGATCTTGCCGGGCATGGAACCGATGTAGGTGCGCCGATGGCCGCGTATTTCGGCCTCGTCACGCACGCCGCCGAGCGACATGCGAACGAACTTGCGATTGGTGGCGCGCGCCATGCTCTGACCGAGCGAGGTCTTGCCGACGCCGGGCGGACCGACCAGGCACAGGATCGGCCCCTTGATCTTCTCCACCCGCTGCAGCACTGCCAGGTACTCGACGATGCGCTCCTTGACCTTGTCCAGGCCATAGTGGTCTTCGTCCAGCACCTTCTGCGCGTTGGCGATGTTCTTGTGCAGCCGGGTACGCTTCTTCCACGGCACCTTGACCAGCCAGTCGACGTAGTTGCGCACCACCGTGGCCTCGGCCGACATGGGCGACATCATCTTGAGCTTGTTGATCTCGGCGGTGGCCTTGTCGCGCGCTTCCTTCGGCATCCCTGCCTTGGTGACCTTGTGCTCGAGTTCGGCGATCTCGTTGGTGCCGTCCTCCATCTCCCCGAGCTCTTTCTGAATCGCCTTCATCTGCTCGTTGAGGTAATACTCGCGCTGGCTCTTCTCCATCTGCGCCTTGACGCGACCGCGGATGCGCTTCTCGATCTGCAGCACGTCCATCTCACCCTCGATCGCCACCAGGATGTGCTCCAGGCGCTTGCGCACGTCGAGGATCTCCAGCACCTTCTGCTTCTCGGCCAGCTTGAGTGACATGTGCGCCGCCACCGTATCGGCCAGGCGTCCGGGCTGCTCGATGCCGGCCAGCGCGGTCAGCACCTCGGGCGGAACTTTCTTGTTGAGCTTGACGTACTGCTCGAACTGCGACACCACCGAGCGCACCAGCACGTCCATCTCGCGCTCATCGTACTGGTCGGCGTCGACCTCCACTGCAATCGATGCGGAATAGAACTCGCCGGTGTGCAGTTCCTCGATGCGCGCACGGTCCACGCCTTCGACCAGGACCTTGACCGTGCCATCGGGCAGCTTGAGCATCTGCAGGATAGTCGCCACGGTGCCGAATCGGTGCAGGTCATCGAGCTTGGGGTCGTCGACGTCCGCCTGCTTCTGCGCCACCAGCATGATGCGCTTGTCAGCGCGCATGGCGGCGTCGAGCGCATGAATCGACTTCTCGCGCCCCACGAACAGCGGTATCACCATGTGCGGATACACCACCACATCGCGCAGCGGCAGCACGGGGACGGCAGACGGGACGACGGTCTCGGTCACGGCGGTTTGTTCAGTCACGGTTGCTCTTGGTGCCTCTTGATGACAGGTGCGCCGACACGGCGCTAGCAAAACAAATTGGGGCTGCCCAGCCCCATTTCAATGGCTGCTGCCTGCGCAAGCGCCCGACGCCGGCTCAGCCGTGCAGCGAACCGCCCGCCCGCCGCGGCTCCTCGATGGCGGCGACCCGGCCCTCGTCAGCGCGATACACGATGTAGGGCTTGGTGGTGCCCTCGATGACGCTGTCATCCACGACCACTTTCGCCACATTGCGCAGCGATGGCAGGTCATACATGGTGTCGAGCAGCACCGTCTCAAGGATGGTGCGCAGTCCGCGGGCACCGGTCTTGCGCAGCATGGCCTTGCGCGCCACTGCCCGCAGCGCCTCCTCGCGAAACTCGAGCTCGGAACCCTCCATATCGAACAGTTTGCGGTACTGCTTGGTGAGTGCGTTCTTGGGCTCGGTCAGAATCGACATCAACGCCTGCTCATCCAGCTCATCGAGCGTGGCGACCACCGGCAGGCGGCCGACGAATTCCGGGATCAGGCCGAACCGGATCAGGTCTTCGGGCTCCACGTCGTGGAACAGGTCGGAACCGTGCGGCTTGGAATCCGCGCCGCGCACTTCCGAGGTAAAGCCGATACCGCTCTTCTGGGTGCGGTTGAGAATGATCTTTTCCAGCCCGGCGAACGCCCCGCCGCAGATGAACAGGATGTTCGAGGTATCCACCTGCAGGAACTCCTGCTGCGGGTGCTTGCGCCCGCCCTGGGGCGGCACCGAGGCAATCGTGCCCTCGATCAGCTTGAGCAGCGCCTGCTGTACGCCCTCGCCCGACACGTCGCGGGTGATCGACGGGTTGTCGGACTTGCGCGAAATCTTGTCGATCTCATCGATGTACACAATGCCGGTCTGCGCCTTCTCGACATCGTAGTCGCACTTCTGCAGCAGCTTCTGGATGATGTTTTCCACATCCTCGCCGACATACCCGGCCTCGGTCAGCGTGGTGGCATCGGCGATCGTGAACGGAACATTCAGCAGCCGTGCCAGCGTCTCGGCCAGCAGCGTCTTGCCGCAGCCGGTCGGGCCGATCAGCAGGATGTTGCTTTTGGCGAGTTCGACCTCGTCCTTGGGACGCCCGCTGCCGCGGGTCTGCAGGCGCTTGTAGTGGTTGTAGACCGCGACCGACAGCACCTTCTTGGCGCGATCCTGGCCGATGACGTACTCATCGAGCACCTTGCGGATCTCGTGCGGCTTGGGCAGCTTGTCGCGTGCCCGGTCGGCCCGGTCCTCGAGTTCCTCGCGGATGATGTCGTTGCACAGCTCGACGCATTCGTCGCACACGAACACCGACGGTCCCGCAATGAGCTTGCGGACCTCATGCTGACTCTTGCCGCAGAACGAGCAGTAGAGCAGCTTGCCGTCATCGCTACGCCCGCGGGGGTCATCACTCATCGCTCAGGCACCTCGACCGGACAGGCCAGCCAATCAGGGCTTCGGTTCATCCTTCACCAACATCTATATAGCATGGGGCCGACCGCCGACGCAAAGAACTGCGTCGCGCGCAAGGTCTTGTTATTTCGCGATTTTGAGCGCCGTATCACGCCTTGACGGGCGCCGGCGGGGTGACCATGCGTTTTTCCAGCATGCCGTCAATCAGCCCATAGGCGATTGCGTCGGCCCCGTCCATAAAATTATCGCGATCGGTGTCTTTTTTTACTTTGTCGACGCTCTGGCCGGTGTGGTGGGCCAGGATCTTGTTAAGCCGGTCACGCGTTTCGAGCATCTCCTTGGCGTGGATCTCCATGTCCGCCGCCTGGCCCTGAAAGCCGCCCAGCGGCTGATGGATCATGATGCGCGAATGCGGCAGCGCGTAACGCTTACCCTTGGTGCCGCCGGTCAGCAATATGGCACCCATGCTCGCGGCCTGGCCGATGCATATGGTGCTGACGTCCGGCTTGATGAACTGCATGGTGTCGTAGATGGCGAGTCCGGCGCTGACCACCCCGCCCGGGGAGTTGATGTACAGCGCCACGTCCTTGTCCGGGTTCTCGGACTCCAGGAACAGCAGCTGCGCCACCACGACGTTGGCCATGTAATCGTCCACCGGCCCGACGACAAACACCACGCGCTCCTTGAGCAGCCGCGAATAAATGTCATACGAGCGCTCGCCGCGCGAAGTCTGCTCGACGACTATCGGTACCAGGTTCAAACCGCGTTCTTCCATAGGTGTTGAGTGTAAGTCGTTTCAGGTCGTTTGGCCAAAGCCGGTCAGCTCGCGAAATGTGGACGGCCGGTCCACGAGTTTTACCTGTGTCAGTGCCCAGTCCAGCGCCTGATCCTCCAGCGCTGCCGACTCGAACTGCTCCATCGCCTCGCGGCTGGCCAGGTACTGCCGCCGCGCCTCCTGCGGATCCGCGTGCGAGGCAACCGCCGCGTCCAGCCGCTGCTCCACTCGCTCGCGATCGACCTTGAACGCCTGGGCGCGCACGATCTCGCCCAGCAGCAATCCTAAGGCGACGCGCCGGCGCGCGCTTGCCTCGAAGCTCTCGCGTGCCGGCAGCTGCTGCGGATCCTGTACGCCGGTGCGCCGCGCCGTCTGCAGCTGCAGCTCGCGGATCTGCTCCTCGAGCATGCTTTGCGGCAGATCCAGCGGATTATCGCGATACAGCGCACTGAACAGTTGCTCGCGCAATTTGCTTCTGACCGCCTCGGCGAGCTCGCGTTCCATGCTCAACCGCACCTCGGCTCTAAGCCGCTCCAGGTCCCCGTCCGGCACGCCGAAGGCGCGCGCGAAGTCCGCATCTACCGGCGGCAGGCTGTGCTGCTCGACCTTGACCACTGCCAGATCGAATTCCGCCGCTTTGCCGGCCACCGCCCGCGCGCGGTAATCCTGCGGGAACACTGCCGCAATGGTCTTGCGCTCGCCGGCCGGCATGCCGATCAGCGCCTGTTCGATCTCGGTGAGTATGCGGTGCGCCCCGATCGTCACCAGCATGCCCTCGCCCTTGCCGCCCGGGAACACGGTGCCGTCGATGCGACCCTCATAGTCAAGGGTCACCCGATCGCCATCCTGCGCCGCGCGCTCCACCACCGTGAACACCGGTCGTTGCACGCGCATGCTCTCGATCATCGCGGTGACATCATCATCGGTCACCTGGGCGCTGGGCCGCTCCACCGCGATCGCATCCAGCGGCTTCAGCGTCACCTCGGGCAGCACTTCGAAGATCGCCGCGTAGCGCAGCTCGCTGCCGGGCTCGACTGCAATCGGCTCGATGCGTGGGCCGCCCGCCGGCCGCAACCGCTGCTGGCTGACGGCTTCGGCAAAGGTGCTTTGCATCAGGTCGCTGACGGTCTGCGCATGCACCTGGCTGCCAAATTGTTGGCGCACTACGGCGTACGGCACCTTGCCGGGCCGGAAGCCCTTGATGCGCGCGGTGCGCGTCAGGCGCTTGAGCCGCTGATCCACCTCGCCGGCGACCCGCTCGCCGGGCACCGCGATCTCCAGCCGTCGCTCAAGACCATGAGTTGTCGTAACCGATACTTGCATCTTGCCGTTTTCCATCGCTCGTTAGTTTATCGCCCCGCCGCTGGTGCGAAAGGAGAGACTCGAACTCTCACGGGTTGCCCCACTGGCTCCTAAGGCCAGCGCGTCTACCGTTCCGCCACTTTCGCGCATCGGCCGCCGGGGGATGGACATTCAATTATAGCCGAGATTAGGAGTCGTCCGACGCGCGCCATGGCGGTTGGTACCGCGCGCACCGCTGCTGTTCCTCCCGAGGCTGGGGACCGCGCCTACAGCAGCGCAGCGGCGCGTTGCGCACAGTTAGTCCCCTAAGACACGAGGAGTTCGGCCATGTCGATGATAAGGCAGGTAGGTGTGGTGGTGGCGGCAGCGCTGGTGGTGGCCGCCGTGGGCTGCAGTAGTGGTCCCAAGCCTACTGCCGAGCTGGCCGAGGCACACACGCTGGTATCCCAGGCGGAACAAAGCGACGCGCAGCAATATGCCAGTGTCAACCTCGAGGCCGCGCGCGGCGAGCTGCACCAGGCCGACCAGGATGCAGCCACTGATAAGCCGGTGCTGGCAGCCCGGCTGGCACAGGAAGCATCAGTGGACGCAGAACTCGCGCTGGCGCGCACCCGCTCGGCCAAGGCTGAGCAGGCCCTGCAGCAAGTGGATTCCGGCACCGCCACGCTGCGCAGCGAGTCGGAGCGCCAAAGCAGTGTGCCACCGGCGCCGATGCCGCCGCCGGCCGCGTCGCAGCCCCCCCAGTTTCAATGAAAGGTCACGCACCATGCGTAAAACTGACAACGATCGCACCCAGGCCATTGCCGTGAGCACCGCACCCCGATGGGCATTACCCGTGATGGCGGCGTTACTGCTGGCGGCGTGTGCAACGACCTCGCCGCAGAGCGAGTCGGCTCTGGCGCAGGCGCAGTCCGCCGTGCAGATGCTTGAATCCGATCCGCTGGCAGCGCAGACCGCCGGCAAGCCGCTGCAGGACGCGCGCGATGCGCTCGCGGCTGCGCTCAAGGCGCAACAGGATCACAGGCCGCCCGATGAAGTGGTGCACCTGGCCTACCTGGCGCGGCGTCGCGCCGAAATCGGCGAGGCGATCGTCGCCGAGACCCGTGCGCGCAACCAGATCGCGGACGCGCAGGCGCGCCGCGACCAGGTGCTGATGGCGGCGCGCGAGCGCGAGGCGGCAGCGGCGCGAGCCCAGGCCAGCAGCGCCGAGGCGCAGGCTGCCGCGGCCCAGAATCAGGCCGCGACGGCGCGGGATCAGGCCGCGGCTGCGAGGGATCAGGCCGCAGCCGCCAACGATCAGGCAGCGGCCGCTCAGGCGCAGCTGGCGGACCTGCAGGCCAAGCAGACCGAGCGTGGCATGGTGCTCACCCTGGGCAGCAACGTGCTGTTCGACACCGCCAGCGACACGCTCAAGCCGGGCGCCGACGAAGCGCTCAATCGCGTGGCGCAGTTTCTGCAGAGCCAGCCCGGGGTGAAGCTTCGCATCGAAGGTCACACCGACAGCCGCGGATCCGACAGCTACAACGAGGCATTGTCGGAGCGCCGTGCGCAGGCGGTGGCCCGCGCGTTGATGGATCGCGGCGTCGACGCATCTCGCCTGCAGGCCGTGGGGCGGGGCATGGAGGTGCCGGTGGCGACCAACGATAGCGCCGCGGGCCGGCAGCAGAACCGGCGCGTTGAGCTCATATTCTCCAACCTGCAGGGGCAGTTCGCCGGCGTCGGCTAGGCTGCCGTGCGGCGCCGCGGTGCGCGCTGCGCCGTGCGCGGGCCTGAATTAGCTCAATCTACCCGTCCAGGCCCTAGCCCGGCGGCGCAAAGCGGCGCAATAATGTTGGCCTTGCCTCTCCACACCCATACCTGCCGGCTTCAATCCGCGCCCGGGCGCATGCTCGCTGCCGCGCTTGTTTCGGCGATGCTGCTGCCGCTTATCGGCTGCAGCGAAGGTTCGATCCCGGTGCTGCGCGGCAGTGAAGGCAAGTCAGCGCCTGCCGTTGAGGCCCCGGCCGACGGCAGTGACCCGACGGCGGCGGAATGCGAGCAGCTGCGATCACAGATTCGGGCCAACCAACAGGCGTTGCGGGAGGCGCCCACCATCAGTACCTCGCCGGAGATCGTAGCCGCTGCCGAGGCGAAGGCCGACAAGCGCATCGACGACACCCGTTCGCGCCTGGATGAACTCGACTGCCCGAGCGACTCCGACAGCTCGGTCAAGCTGCGGCGGTTGGCCCCGATGCCGCCGGCGCCGGGTGCCGGCAGTCCCTGAAGGCGCTGCCGGCGACGGCAATCCGCCATGAGAAGTGCGCCATGAGCAGAGCCTTCGTTCGCGAAGGCGGCGCAGACACGGCCGGCGCACTGCCCGATCGACCCATCAGCCCGCACCCGAATTTTGTCACCCGCAGCGGCGCCGCCAAGATCGATGCCCGCCTGCGCGAACTCGAGGCCACACGCAGCGCGGCGCTCGCCACGGACGATCACGCCTCGGTCGCCGACGTCGAACGCGAGCTGCGCTACTGGAAGCAGCGGCGCAGCAGCGCGCGCATCATCGCGCCGCCGGCGGCGCCCGAGGTCGTGCGCTTCGGGGTTACGGTGCGGCTGCAGTTCGATCAGGGTGCGGAACGACGCTATCAGCTGGTGGGCGAGGACGAGGCCGATCCGGCGGCCGGGCTGCTCAGCTGGACCTCGCCGGTCGGCAGCGCATTGATCGGCCGCAGGACCGGCGATGTGGTGCAGGTCGGCGGCCAGCAGGCGCAAATCGTGGCCATGCAGGCCTAGGGAAAACGCGCGCCGCCCGCCTGGTCGTTGTTGATCTCAGGCGCGCACTGCCAGCGGCTGCACCCGTCGCGGGCGGCGTCTATTGCGCATTTGCAGCCGGCGACTGCGGCGCACTCGTGCCTGGCATCGCGCGGGCATCTTTCAGTTGCTGCAGCTGCGTCTTGACCCGAACCGTGCACAGTTTCCTGGTTCGTTCCGGCCATGCGACGTCGTTCTGCGAGTGCTGCTTATCCATGCATTCCTTCATGAGTTTTCTCTGTAGCGCATGTGTTGCCACTGGCGTTGGCGCTGCCGCTGCCTCATCTACCAAAGCGTGCGCGCCGCAGACCACGGCACCGCTCAAGAAAACCGACGCGGCGAATGCGTTCATCGACGGCTCCTGGTAGTGCGCCAGTCGAAGACCGGCCATAAGACAGTCGCTATCGAGTATCGAGCGCGGTGGTGGCGCTCACCATCACCGCGGCCGGCGATCTGGTGTCGGCCGGATCCCACGGCGGAGGAGCTATTGCGGCGGCCAAACGCCGCAGCAAGCTGGCAGCCGCCCATGGAGCCGGGCTTTAACCTGCCCGTCCCCAGGAGTCCTCGCCGTCGCGCGATCCATAGCGCGATGCGAGTTGCTTTGAGAATGCCGCCAGCAGCTGTTCGACGTGATCCAGGTCCACCGGCTTGGTAAGGTGATGATTGAACCCGGCGGCCTTCGATTTCTCCTTGTCGTTTGGCTGGCCCCAACCGGTCACAGCCACCAGCAGTGTGTGCTCACCCCAGGGCTCGCGGCGAACACTGGCGGCAACTTCGTAGCCGCTCATGTCGGGCATGCCGATGTCGAGGAACATTGCATCCGGCTGCTCGCGCCGCGCCACAGCCAGCGCTTCGGTGCCCGATATCGCCAACTTCACGTCGTAACCCGACATCTTCAGGATCAGCGCCAGCGTCTGCGCGGCATCGGCGTTATCGTCGGCCACCAGAACCTTGCAGCGCGGTCCGCTCACCGGCCGCTGGCTCGCCACTGCCGAGTACGGCCGGCGCTTCGAAGACGACACTCCGGCGCGCGGCAGACGGATGGTAAAGGTGCTGCCATGACCGGGGCCGTCGCTGGCGGCCTCGACTGTGCCGCCGTGCAGGCTGATCAGCCCCTTTACCAAAGCCAGCCCGATCCCCAGGCCGCCCTCGGCGCGATCGACCGGCGACGCGACCTGCGAGAACATTTCGAACAGTTTTGGGATCGCCTCTGTGCTGATTCCAATTCCTGAATCGCTCACCGACATGGCCAGGTCACCGGCGTTCAGGCTCACCACCAGCCTGATATGCCCGGCCGGGTCGGTGTACTTCGCAGCGTTGGTGAGCAGGTTCGACAGCGCCTGGGACAAGCGCAGCGGATCGACCTCGAGTTCGATCGGCTCGGACGGCAGCACGATTTCCATCACATGCTGCTTGGAATCGATCAGCGGGCGCGCCGTTTCCACCGCGGATGCCACCAGCGATGCCAGATCCACCGGCTCCTTGCGCAGCACCAGGCGTCCGCTGGTGATACGCGATATATCGAGCAGATCGTCCAGCAGCAGCGCCATGCGCTGCACCTGGCGTGCAATCACGTCGCGGCCCCATTGCCGCTGCCGGTCGTCGGCCCCCGGCGCCTCCAGCAGCTTGGCGGCGTTACGAATCGGCGCCAGCGGATTGCGCAGTTCGTGAGCCAGAGTGGCGAGGAACTCATCTTTGCGCCGGTCGGCTTCACGCAGCGCATCCTCGGTGTGTTTCAGGCGACTGATATCAAGATTGATGCCGGCCCAACCGGAGAGCTTGCCGTTGTCGTCGTGAATCGGCACGCCTTTGGCCAGGACCGCGTGGTACTTGCCGTCGGCGCCGCGGAAGCGGTGCTCGCGATACCAAACGCCGCCGGTTCGCACGCACTCACCCCACGCGGCCAGGGTGGCCTCGACGTCGGAGGGGTGCAGCTGCTGGAGCCAGCCATGAATCGAGCACTGCTCCTGGGTCAACCCCAGGAGCCGAAGAAATGGTTCACTGGCGTAGGTATTTCGCCCCTCGGCATCGCACACCCACACCCCATAATCGATCGACTCGCCGATTGCGCGGTACAGGCGCTCGCTCTTCCCCAGCGCGTGTTCGGCCAGCTTCTGGGCGGTGACATCGATCAGCACGCCAGCCATCAAAACCGGCCTGCCGGCGGCGTCGAAATGCATCTTGCCGCGCCTGGCCACCCAGCGCAGCGTACCGTCGGGCTGCACGATGCGAAACTCGGTCGACGGCAGCACCCCGGTACGCAGCGCCTGCGCCTCGGCGCCACCGACAGCGGCCAGGTCGTCAGGATGAATCAGCTGCCGCCGCAGTACCGGGTCGTCGTTGAGTTTCTTTTCATCCTCGAAGCCGTACAGCGCCGCAAGATTACGATCGACCCGGGCCTCGTCGGTCTGCAGGTCCCAGACCCAGCTGCCGATCTCGGCCGCCGCCATCGCGCTTTCAACGCGCGTGTTGGCACGTTCGAGCGCGCTCTCGGCGGCCTGGCGCACCTGGACCTCGGCTTGCAGCGCGCTATTGGACTGCTCGAGCGCCTGGGTGCGCACGTGGACCTCGTCGAGCATGCTGTTGAAGGCATCGACCACCAGGCCGATCTCATCATCGGTGGTCTTTTGCACCCGCAGGGAATAGTCACGCTGGTGCACAATCTGTCGCGCCACGTCGCTCATTGCCTCGAGCGGCGCGGTGATCGCCCGTTGCAGTGCCGTGGAAAGGATCAATGCCGCGACCAGGCTGACCGCGGTTACCAGCGCCAGGATGCCGAGGTAGGCAGCCACGCGCCCCATCACATCGTAGCGGGCCCGCAGATAGATTGTTCCGAGCCACTCGCCATTGCGCATGATGAGCTGCGTCAATTCGACGTACTCGCCGGAGGTGCGCGTGCCGGCAACCACGCTCGGCAGCAGCCGTGGCGGGGGTGGCGCGCCAGAGCGTACGTAGTCGGCGTACAGCTCCCCGCCTGGCAGATAGAGCGCGGCCACCAGCACCTGCGGCCGCGCCTCCAGTGCCACCAGATTGCGCTCGGCGGCCGCCTGATCGTCAAACTCGAGCGCCGGGGCCATGGCGATCGAGAGGATAGCCGCCTCGGTCGTAAGGTCCGAGGTCCATGAGTGCCGATAAGCGGTCAGCTCATGCCACAGCAGCGCCGATCCGGCCACCAGCAACGCGATGACGGTGGTCAGCGACACCACACGCATCAGCTTACCGCGCACCGTTTCGCGGGTTCGTCGAGCCGCGGTGAGCTCGGCCCAGAACGATTGCACGGCGCGCGGCAGCGATCGCATCATCGCAGTCTTCCGCATGCCGCAGCTGCCACTGCGTTCATTGCCGCGCCGCTTCCCGGACGCACGGCGCCTCCCCGGTCGAGGTACCCACCGCATCGCAGCCAGCCTCGGTATACACGCGTCTGCCGCGTACGCGTATCGCCACCGCCAGCAATTCCGAGGCGACCCGGAGGCCCGAACCCTGCGCGGCGTCGAGCGAGATTTCAAAACGCACGCGCTGGTCGATCAGCAGGAAGTTGACGCTGCTGCCGGCATCGAGGCCGCCGTCCTGGTTGGTCACCACCAGCACCGGGCGGCCCGTCACACTGCTGATCAAACGGCGCAGATCGTCGCGATGAGAGCCGCCGATATAGAGCATCTGGGCACCATCGAGCTCCCTGAGGTTCTTGATCGACTTGACCTGCGCGGGGCGGTTCTGAATCTGGCGATTCTGCAGCAGCCGTCCAAGCTCGGTGGCCACGCCCTCGGCATCGAGCACCGCGATGGTAAATTGCGGGTCGGCAGCTGCCTGCGGCGGCCAATCCACATAGCCGGTGAATCGGTACAGAAATGCCGCCTTGACCGCGTCTTCCGAATACGATTCGGCCGCGCCGCTCGGGCGCACCGCCAGGCTCATCGCGCAGATGGCGGCCAGCAGCGTCAGTGTCGTTCGCTTGAGGCTGGCGCGTCTACGCAGCGGCATCTGTCGCAACCACTAGTGGTTCCACTGAGCCTGGACCATTACGCTGCGGCTGATCTCCTCACCATAGGGTGCCGGAAACTCCAGGTGCCGCGAATTGAGCAGATTGGATCCGGTCACCGACAACTCAAGGCTCCTGAGCGCCCGCCATCCGACGCGGGCATTCATGTTGTAGTAGCCCGGCAGGGCCGGATCGGGCAGCGCCGAGACGTAGCGTAGCGAGGCATCGAAAGTCACGTCACGGCCCAGATCCATGGAAGACGTGACCGAGCCACGCCCGGTGGCATCATCTCCCGCCTGCGCCAGACCCAGTACCCCGCTCGCGCCGGGCTGGAAGTGCAGCCTCTTGTGCACGGTACTGAAGCCCGGTGACAACCGCCACCAGTCGGTCACCTGGTAGTTACCCCACAGCTCGAGCCCGTAGGTATCGCCAGCCATCAGATTGCCCCAGTGCAACGGGATGAATACGGTGCTGGAATTGGGTTCGATGGTGCGCAGGTCGTCGTAGACGTTGTAGAACGCCGACACGGAGAACGACCATTGCGGCGCCGGCTGCGCGCGGTAGCCGACCTCGTAGGCCCAGACTTTTTCCGGTTGAAACTGGGAATTGCCAGTCAGGAACACGGTCGGTCCGACCTTTTCCACGACGTCGACGTCGAACGGGGTGGGGGAACGAATGGCGCGCGAGCCGGCCGCCCACAGCTGGTTGGCATCGTTGAGTGTCCAGGCTAGCCGGGCATCCGGGAGAGCCGACCATCCCGAGTACGGATCGTCTTCCATTTTCAGGCCCACGGTAGCACTCAACGACCGACTCAGCGCTATCGTGTCCTGTGCAAACACGTTGCCAAGCGTCAGCTCACGGGCCGCGGGAACGAACAGCAGCGTCGCGGTATTGGTGATGTCGTAGTCATCCACGCGCTCGCCGGCGCCCCACACCAGCCGGTGCGAGGACCCCAGGGCCACGCTCTGCTGCACCTGCAGGTCGTAGGTGCGCAGCACGAAGGCGCCATCGCCGGTGGGCGAATAGCGCTCGGTCAGGTCGTAATAAGCCTGCACCTGCAGCTCCGATTGCGGGCTGAAGCGGTGTTGCCACCGGCCCAGCAAATTGGCGCCATCGATCATGACGTCGCCCTGCTGCAGCTGGTTTTCCGTGGCCCGGTACACATCACCCTGCACCGTGGTGGTGTCATCCGTGGCGCTGCGGTCGATGCGAAATCCCGCCTGCCCTTTGGACCAGGCGTCACTGGCGCTCGCACCGCTCGCGAGCTCCAGGGCATCGCGATGAAATCCCATACCGTAGAATCGATAGGCGGTGTCGTCATCGAGCCTGCCGCCGTAGCGGACGGCGGCATTTCTCTCCATGGTGCCCGCCGCCGCGCTCACCAGTGTGCCGTCGGTCACTTCGGCCGGCCGCGTGATGATGTTGATGACGCCATTCATCGCATTTGCGCCCCACAGGGTTGCGCCCGGTCCGCTGATCACCTCGATCCGATCAACATCCTGCAGCATCACGTCCTGGGCGTCGAGATAGACGCCGGAGTAGAGCGGCGAATAAACGCTGCGCCCATCGATCAGGACCAGCAGCTTGTCGGAAAAGTTCTGCGTCGGCGGGCTGCCGCCGAAACCGCGCGCGCTGACTACGTAGTCGCTGGCACTCATCTGGGTGACTTCCAGATTGGGTGCCAGGCGCAGAGCCTCGGGAATACTGGTCGCGCCCGAGCGCTCGATGTCGTCGTGGGTAATGACATAGATCGCCGCCGGCGCGGTGCGCAACGGCTCGATCGATTTGGATACCGAGGTCACTTGCACGTTGGCGAGCTCCTCGAGCGACATGCCGCCCAAATCGTCCGATGGATTGGCGGGTTGCGACGCGGCCCAGCCGCAGTGCATCGCCGCGGCGAGGACGGCGCCCAACGCCAGTGTCTGCGGCAGAGTGCTCAGGCGCCAGCCGGTGTTTGCAACCGCGGCTCCGGATTTGTGATTAATCATTGAACATCCGTGTCCTCGGTGAAGCTGGTCGTGAGCGGTAGCGGGCGGCGCGTTAACCCGCTGGCAGTTGCGGGCTGGCAGCGCAAATACTTCAGCGCAATGTGCGATCGGGTCTCCCGACCGATCCGGGGTGCGACGAACTTGCCATGTTTGCTCCCTGCCGATGGCCGACTTACTGCGGCGCTCAACTGGATTATTTCGGATTTCTCAACATCGGAAAGTAGGAATAGTCCGGCATCAGCGTCGTCCACTCGTGAGCCGCATGTCGGGCTCGAACCTACGTCAGCAGCGTTTGCGGTCCGCGGGCGTCGCCGGAACCGGCATTCGAGCAGCACTCAGGTTTAAAGCATAAGGTATTGAATCATCGAATGATAGTCGCTGTCGTTTCCCGCAGGCACACAGACATGGTGCGCCCGCTATAATCCGGCCAAGAATAAGAGTCTCCGCTACGTGAACCATAAGGAATTTAACGCCGGGCGCTACTGCGCCAACCTTTGGCGCTGCGGTTTGATCGTGCTTGCTGGCTGCCTGGCGTGTTGCGCGCAGCCCTCGCCTACCCAGAGCACGAGCGCCTCTTCCCCCCTCGTTCGGGCGCCCATCGCTCCGGCTGCCGGCGGTCCGGCTCCCAGTGCTCCGGCTCCGGTCGCCACGACCTCGGCCCCCGCATCTCCGCTCGTACAGCCGCCCGTCGTTCCGACCAGGGCTGACGACCAGGCCGTATCGCCTTCGATGTGGCAGAGGTTCGTCAACTACATTCAAGAGTTGCTGGGACAGACGCCGACTCAGACCGCTGCGTCGGCACCTGAGCCTGCGGCGGCAACCGCCGTTGCGCCGATTACCGACGACGTCAAGAATAAGGTTGCGGACGAAGTTCAGGCGCAACTCGCGGAGGAGTCCCGCGAGGCGGATGGAAGCGCCCGCAGCCTGGAACCAAAAGCCGGGGCCGGCGGCGTCGTTGAAGAGCTGGGGCGCCCGGCTCAGCATGTGTTCGTGGTGGCATCAGACCTCGATCTGGTCGACGACAATGGTCGGCGCTGCATGATCAGTGAAGGTGATGCGGTCCAGATCCTATCCGCCGCGGACGCGGAATCCGGCACCGCGCCGGGAATCGTACTGAGCAGCAAGGGCGGAGTGGAATGCGCGCAGTCAGCCAAAGTGGACATTGCGATCAGCGATCTGCAAGAGATGCAAAACCACATGCGCGCCGCTATCGATCAGGGGCTGGCTAACACTCCCAGGGGAGCAGCGGAGCCCGCTGTTACACCGGCATTTGTACAGGCAGCGCCGCCGCCAGACGCCGACGCGAAAAGCGAGATTGACAAGCAGAAGACGATCGCCGCCTCGGTCGAGCGCGGCTGAAATCCCTGATGCCAGTCTCTGCCATCGCCGCAAGCCGCTCGAGGCGGCCTGATGAGCAGCCGGATCGGTCGAAATATCAACTCTTAAGTTTCTGTTTTTAGTGGTGGGCCGTGTAGGGATCGAACCTACGACCAAGAGATTAAGAGTCTCCTGCTCTACCAGCTGAGCTAACGGCCCAAAGTAATGGGTGGACGACACGACTCCATCGGCCACCGTCTAACTTCTGAATTCACAAGGCTTTTGTGGCTTCTTCGGCCAAGGCCTGTGCAACCCGCAGTGTAACAGAGGCAACAAGGCTGTCGCAGGGGGTACTTCACCCCCACCCGCAGATTGTCGCGTCCCAGCGGCTTTGGTATTGATGGTGACATCATGCATGACGGAACGAAGTCGCCAGTCTCGAGGTCAAGGTTCTGGGACAACGCGAATCAACGACCGGAACGGCTCTCACCGTGAAACAGTTCAAGCCAGGCGATCACGTACGCTGGAACTCAGAGGCGGGGCAGGTAACCGGCCGGATCATCAAGGTGCACAAGCGGGACATCGACTACAAGGGCTACACTCATCACGCCAGCCCGGACGAGCCGCAGTACGAAATCAAGAGCGACAAAAGTGACCACATCGCGATGCATAAGGGCGCGGCGCTGCGCAAGATTGACTAGCAAGGCCGGTGCAGGCGAACGCTACTAAGCCGTGACGATCTGGACCATTGGACACTCGACTCGCCCGCTCGAGGACTTCTTGAGCCTGCTCGCGAGTTACGATGTCAAGAACCTCGCGGACGTGCGCAGCTTCCCCGGCTCGCGCAGACACCCACAATACGGAAAAGTGGAGCTCTCGGCCTCGCTCGCCGGGTGCGGACTTGGCTATTACTGGTTGCCTGCCCTCGGCGGCCGTCGTCGGGCATCCCCCGATTCACCCAACACCGGGTGGCGTAACGCCTCATTTCGAGGCTACGCCGACTACATGGCCACTGCCGGGTTCGCGCAAGGGCTGCTACAGCTGACAGATCTGGCATCGAGCGCCCACACCGCAGTCATGTGCGCCGAAGCGCTGTGGTGGCGCTGTCATCGCTCGTTGATTGCCGATGCCTTGACTGTGCGCGGGATCGAGGTGGTGCACATTCTCGATGCCGGGCATAGCGTGGTGCATCCGATGACCTCGCCGGCACGGATCGTGCGCGGGGAGTTGAGCTACGTTGCGGCCGCGCAGGGATAGTGCCTGGTCAACGCACCGCCGCCCGCGCCGCGAACCAGCTCACGGATCCAGATGAGGATATGACGGGACTGCGCGCCCGGCCAACCAGGCATGAATCTGGCTGACGATCGCAAGTGCGATTCCCTCGGGAGTGACCGCACCCAGGTCGAGACCCACCGGGCCGCGCAAGCGTGGCCGAAGTGCCTCTATGTCGGCGCCCAGTTCACGTACCAGCCGCGCTCGCCGGGCTGCAGGGCCCAATAACCCCACGAAGGCCGGGCGGCCAGCCTGCGCTAGTTCGCGAAGATAGGCGGCATCGGATGGGAAGTGATGGCTCATGACGACTGCGGCATGGCAGCCGTCAAGTTCCACTGCCGATCGCAGCAATGGTGCTTGGATCAATTTAACCTCGGCACCTGGAAACCGCGTGGCTGCAGCGTATACGGCGCGATGATCAGCCACGGTAACGCGCCATCCGAGGGCGCGCGCGCTGGCTACTACCGGCTGTGCATCGGTTCCGCCCCCGCAGATCAAAAGGTGCGGCGCCGGCGCCAGGTACTGGATGAAGGCCCGCGTGCGGCGCCCCCCGGTGTCCAATTCGACTGCACGCGACATCGATGCTTCCAGTGCCTGCGAAGAGGCCGCCATCAGCTCTGGCGTCAGTGGCGGTGCTGCCGTGTAGGTGCCTAGCGGCAGATCAGTGCTTTCGTGTACGGCCACGAGCGCCATCGGCAATCCCGCACGTACTCTTTTGCCGCAAGCCTGCAAGGCGCGATCGGCGGGAGTACCACGGCCAGCCGGCTCGAGCAGTATACGCATCGCGCCTTCGCAGCCCGCGGCGATGCCGAAGAGAATGTCATCCGGCCCGCGCATATCGTATTCGACGGCACGCGGAATGCCGTCGCGAAGCACCTCGTCGGCGTGTTCCTTCAGGTCCGCCTCAAGACAACCGCCGCTCAGGAGCCCGACATAGCTGCCATTTGCCAGGATGAGCATGCGGGCGCCTGCCTTGCGATAGGTTGACCCTGCCGTCGCTACCACGGTCGCAAGCACGCGTGGCTCAGCCTCCGGAAGCGGGTGATCGAACAGCAGTTCGAGACTGGTGTCCAGGCGCACGTCGGGACTGCCGCCCGAAAGTCGCTCGCTGCCAATCGACGGCAGCAGTGAGGTCGGATACGAACTCAATGCCGGCTCAGCGCTGGCATGGCGTTATTGGCCCGTCTCGCGGCGCATTTTGGCAATATCGCCGGGTCTTAAATTCGAGGCGCTGGCACCGAAGCGTGTGGTGACGTAGTTAGTGACGGCCGCGATGTCAGAATCCGAGTACGCCGCGCCGAAGCTGGGCATTGGCGTGACGCCCGCGGGGCTCGAGCGCTTCATCCCGGCGAGCACGATCTGCGCTGCGTTGGTGCCGTGCGGATCGTTGACTGCACGCGCTCCCGTCAAGGTGGCGTACTCATTGATGTCGCTCAGCCCTCGCGCATGTAAGCGCCTTCAAGCGGAGCGCCCGGCCGCGGCGCGCTCGATGGCATCACGGATCCTCACATAGGTTCCACAGCGGCAGATATTGCCCGCCATTGCTGCATCGATGTCGCCATCATCCGGCCCCAACACGTCACGCAGCACCCATAGCAGCGGCATGTCATCGGGCACAGTGACGGATTTGGATTCACCGTTGACGGTGATGTTTCGTGTCTGCGTCATCAAGGTGCTCTCACTGCTGCGCCTTGGCCTTATCTTCGTAGCCGGTAAACCGGCACGAGCGCCACGCGCGAGTACGGGTGCTCAATCCGAAGTCTCGCTCCAATACCGCGGCCGAGGCAAATGCTTTTCCGGCGCTTATGAGGTCGCAAGCCATCGGCGCGATGGGATCAGGGATCCACAAGACTGCCGCAGCGATTAATGCATATCAAGGCGCGTCTTCGCATTGGTCAATAAAAGCTCCGACCGATGATTACTGTGCTGCTTTGAGAACTCGCGCTGGCCGCGCTGATCCCGGAACTCGCAATTGGCGCACGGGCGCAGTGACTCGCGTCGTGCAGGTAGACGCCTTCGAAGATTTTTTCATGGGCTGATCGCACCTTGCGTGTAACGGGCAATGTGGCAACCGCGTTTCGCAGCTCGAACGCACACGACTGATTCCAATGAAATCAGAAGTTTAAAAGCCTAAAATCAGGAGTTGGGGTGGACGACGGGACTCGAACCCGCGACAACCGGAATCACAATCCGGGACTCTACCAGCTGAGCTACGTCCACCGTCGATCGTGGCGCGCCCGGCAGGACTCGAACCTGCGACCACCGGCTTAGAAGGCCGGTGCTCTATCCAGCTGAGCTACGGGCGCACAGCAAGCTTGAGCTGGTCGGGGCAGAGGGATTTGAACCCCCGACCCTCTGCTCCCAAAGCAGATGCGCTACCAGACTGCGCCATGCCCCGCTCTCAACCTTCCGAGGCGCCCCTCCGTGCCCACCGCACGGGGGCGCGCATCATACGGAGTTCGTCTTGGCAGCGTCAATTGACTTCCGCCCCAACCGCGACATGCGGCACTATAACCGGATGACACCGACACCCACCATGCATGCCCGCCTGATTGACGGCAAAGCCATCGCCGAGAGCCTCAAGCTGGAGGTGCGAGGCGCCATTGAGGCTCTGGTCGCGGTCGGGGGGCGCCGGCCGGGCCTGGCCGTGGTGCTGGTAGGAAACAATCCGGCCTCCGAGGTCTACGTGCGCAACAAGCGCCGCTCCTGCGAGGAGGTGGGCGTGGTCTCGGTGGCGCACGATCTGCCAGCCAGCGCCACCGAGGCCGAGTTGCTGGCGCTGCTCGCCAGACTCAACGATGAGCCCTCCATCGATGGCATCCTGGTGCAGTTGCCGCTGCCGCCGCAGATCCGCGGCCGCGCGGTGATCGAAGCCATCGATCCGGCCAAGGATGTCGACGGCCTGCATCCGTACAACCTCGGCCGCCTGGCGCAGCGCGAGCCGCTGTTGCGCGCCTGCACGCCCTACGGCGTCATCAAGATGCTGCAGCACATCGGTGTCAACCCGAGCGGCATGCGAGCGGTGGTGGTCGGCGCCTCGAGTATCGTCGGGCGACCGATGGCACTGGAGCTGTTGCTGGCCGGTGCCACCACCACTGTTTGCCACACGCGTACGCGCGATCTGCCGGCGGAAGTTGCCCGCGCCGAACTGCTGGTAGTCGCGATCGGTAAACCGCAGATGGTGCTGGGTGCGTGGATTCGCCCCGAAGCCGTGGTGATCGACATCGGCATCCACCGCACGACGGACAACAAACTGGTGGGTGACGTCGAATTCGCCGCGGCGGCGGCGCGCGCGGCCTGGATCACGCCGGTGCCCGGCGGCGTGGGACCGATGACAATCGCGACGCTGCTCAGCAACACCCTCGAGGCCAGCGTGCGCCGGCAGGGGCTCAAAAGCGCCGGCTGATGTAGAGCGTCGGCGCCTGCATGGTGTACCACTCGACCGGATCGCCGTTCTGCGGATCGCTCGGCAGCAGCTTGTTGCGTTGTACATGATCCAGGACACGCGCATCCAGCGACAGATCCCAATTCGGCCACAGGTCGCGCCACTGCAGCCCGATACCCTCGTAATACCCCAGGGCCGCCGTCGGCGCGGAGTAATGCACAAAACCGAAGAACGCACCGAGGGCGAAGTGCTGGTCGAGGCGATAGCGATAGTCGAGTACACGCAGCGCCACCAGTGGCCCGTGAAAATCATCGAATTCGGCGCGTATCCCAAGATCGCCGTTGGTGCTGACGGCGCGGCGCACCCCTATCCCTAAATGCGGTGAGATCACGCTGCGGTATTGCACGGCGCTGGCCGCCTCCTGCGCCGCGCTAAAGCCGCCCAGGTCGAGCCCGAGGCGACCGCCGCTGACGCCCGCATCGACGAAGCGCTCGAGCCTGGCCGCCCGGGCGTAGTCCTCGATGTCCTGGGCATCGTTGGCCTGCTGCGTCTCGTCGTCGTCGACTCTCTCCGCAGCATGTTCCTGGTTGCCTCCATCGAGGCGCACGAACGCCGCCAGGCGTGCGAAATCCTTGCCGTAGACGTCACGCCCGACATCAAGCGTAAGGCCACGGGTATAGCCATCACGCGGCTGTGCGTACTCGGCCGTGAGCATGCTGGCGCGGCGATAGTCAACGTCCGGGAATCCCAAAGCTGCCGAATAACCCTGATTCTGCAGCGTCCGAAAGCGCAGATTGATCTCATCGCCCGAACGCAGCGCCCAGCCCAGCTGCGCCATCTGCGTCTGCGCGCCGACGGCATCTCCGGGGGTACGCCAGTCAGCGCCCCAGGCGCCGGTGACGTAGTCGTTCACCGTCATGCCTTCCAGCCACACATAATCGGTGTACCAGGAGTCCTGCCACTCCGAAGCCTCGAGCGTCAGATCGAAGCGCTTGAAGAATTGTGGGAAATGCACCCCGCCGGACAGCCCCGCATCTCGAAAGCGGAAGCGATTGCCGTGCAGCGTGTCGCGAGCCGCATATTCGAAGTAAGCCACGAATGGTTGCGGCGCCGGAAACGTGTAGGCGCTGGTGATCGACAGCTGCCGATTGGCAAATCTGCTGTCGGTGTTGGTCGCGCCGGAGCTGGCCGGCAGCTGAGTGCGGCTGAACAGTGAGCTGAAGAACTGGCCGATCCCCCCCGGACGCGCGCCGCCGCCGAACTGCCAGGTGCCGTTGCCCGAGATTGCCCAGCCATCCACCGGCTGGATGCCCAGATGCATGCCGGCCAATCGCGGGTAGCCTGCAGTGAACTGGCCGTGCCACAGGATGTCGTTGGTATGGCTCATGCGGGCGAGGAACAGCTCGTATTCCAGGCCGAGTGCCCCGAGCGGCCGCAGGTTGGAGAGCGTGACCGAGGGCAGCGTCGGCGCCTCGGTGCTGATCAGCATGCTGCTGTCGCTCAGCGGCGAGAGCCAGTGATCGCGATATCCGATATCGAGCTGCGCCCAGTTACTGCCGGCGCTCAGCATGGTGCCGGCTGGATTGATGCGGCTGTCGGTGCCGGCGTAGCCGGCGGCGCCGGCAGTGAACAGCAGGTAATCCCCGGGCCGGTAATAGGCCGCCACCGAGGCGTCAAAGGGCGAATCGACGCGCTCGCCACGCTGGTTGGGCAGAGTGGTGGTGTTGTGCGTAGCTGCGGCAACCTCGGCGCTGGCGTGCGTCACCCCGCTACTGCGGAAGTAGCGATCCAGGTAGCGCTCGACCTCCGCGCACAGTGCCCGGTCGATGCGCCGCGCCTTGGGCAGTGCCAGCATGACCTTGTCGATCGACACCGGACGGGTGAGCACCGGTTGGCCGCCCAGCACCAGCACGCGTTCGATCTTGCGCTCGATCTCGGGCGACAGGTTGAGCGGCAGATAGGGACTGACGCCGCTGGCGCTGGCAGCATTGCTGGCGGTAAGTCCCGCAGCCAGCACCAGTGTCGCCGCCCAGGTGCGCCACCACTGCGTCACGCTCACGGTGACGTCCCTGCAGCCGGATCGGGCCATGCGACGCGCGCGGGTGCGGCCTCGGTGCTATGGCAGTCACATCGGAGAGGGTCGACGGCGGTGGTCATGGCGCGCAAGAGTATAGTGGACGACGCTTGGTGGCAGCGCGCATTCAGGGGCACCGTTCGGCCGGCGTTCAGCCGATCATTCCCATCGCGCAGTGCAGCGCACCTGCCTCCACGGGGGCGTCTCGAGCGATACCGGCACGCTGTCGGCCGAGAATTCCGGCCGATCGGGCGCACTGTGCATGGCCTCGATGTCGTAAATGGTGGCGCCGACCTCGCGGATGCGCTCCAGCAGCGCGACATTGACGCTAGCGCGCCGCGGGTAGCCGAATAAGCCGGCGTGGAACGCACGCGGCCGATATGGATAGGCGATCGGTCGGCGCGCGCCCTGCTCCTCCTGGATGCGCCGGATCAGCCCATCGTGCTCCACATGGCCGGCGCCGACCAGGCTGCGCATCCAGTGTTGCTGGCAATACGCCCCTGGGTCCTCGAAGTATTCGCGCCGCACATGCGGTGCAATGCGCCGCACGATCACCGAGCGCTCGAAGCAAACGCCGAGCGAGCAATAATCCAGATTGGTGACGTAGTAGGCTTCCGGGTCGGCTGCTTCCGGCACCGCGCGGTTGGTATTGCGCGCAGCGATCGAACAGAACAGTTGCGGCTGCGCCGCCTGCACCGCGTAGTGCCAACGCAGGAAATCGCGCGCCACCATGACGTCCTCTTCCACCATGAACACGTAGCGGCGCGTAATGGCTGCGGCACGCAGGTAGGCGCCGAGCACGTTGGCGCTCTGCTTGCCGCGCCGATACGGACAACGCGGCGGCACATCGACGTCGTAACTTGCGAGCTGCGGTCCGAATTCGTCGATGACATCATGGATGCGCGGATCATGGCCGCGATCGGGGCGAAACAGCACGTGCAGATCGCCGACGCCCTCGGCCCGCCGCAGATTATCGAGGCAGTGCCAGAGAAACTCGGGCCGGCGCCAGCACGGAATGATCAATACGTCGCGGTTCTGGACCAGCGTATCTGCCACGGCGCCTCAGTGCTCCGGTCCGCGACGCGCGCGGACGCGGCTCATCGGCGATGCCGACCCGGCTGGCAGCTCGTTGACCGCATCAGGCATTGCGCCTGGTGTTGGAGTCGCCATGAACTTGACTGGTCCTTCGGCACTTGAGTGCCGCGGGCGGAAAATACCGCAATGCCAGTCGGGAAGATAGTGACATCTGGCATTGGCCGGCGCGGCGGCTCAGGCTCGCTTCCAGCTGCTGGCCCCCCCTGGCTGGTCCTCGAGTACTACTCCCGCCTGCGACAGTTGCCGGCGGATTCGATCGGCCTCGGCAAAGTCACGCGCCTGGCGCGCCGCCTGGCGCGCGGCGATCAATGCCTCGATCTGCGGCTCGCTCAGTTCCGTGGCAGCCTCCGCATCCGCCCCCGCGATCTCGAGCGGCATCGCCGGCGCCAGGCGAAACCACTGCTCCGGGGGCAGGCGCAGCAGACCCAGCACATTCGCCAGCCGGCGCAGTTCGTGCGCCAGCGCGCTGAGCTGCAGCTGCGCCCTGGCGGCGCGCGCGGCATTGAGTTCGCGCGCAATGCCCTGCAGCGCCGCCAGCGCGTCGGGGGTGTTGAAGTCATCGTCCAGGGCGGCCTCGAAACGCGCGCTGTGAGGGCTGCAGCCTGGCGAGCCGGCGTCGCCCTGCGGCGTCAGCTCGATGCCGCGCAGCGCGGTATATAGCCGTGTGAGCGTGGCATCGGCCTGCAGCAGCTGCACCTGGCTGTAGTTGATCGGACCGCGATAGTGGCTCGACAGGAGGAACGCGCGCAGCACCTCCGGATGGCGCAGGTGCGGCAACAGCCCGCGCACGGTAAAGAAATTACCCACTGACTTGGACATTTTCTCATTATCGAGATTGACGAAGCCGTTGTGCGCCCAGACGTTCACGAACGGGCCATCGTTCGCCGCGCACGACTGCGCGATCTCGTTCTCGTGGTGTGGGAATTTCAGGTCCATGCCCCCACCGTGCAGGTCGAAGTGCGTGCCGAGCAATGCCGCTGACATGGCCGAGCATTCAATGTGCCAACCCGGCCTGCCGGCCCCCCAGGGCGATTCCCATGCCGGCTCGCCCGGCTTGGCTCGCTTCCACAGCGCGAAATCCAGCGGATCGCGCTTGGCCTCGTCCACTTCCACGCGGGCCCCGGCGCGCAGATCCGCCAGTCGCTTGCCGGACAGCTGGCCGTACGGCGGGAACTTCGCTACCGCGTACAGCACGTCACCCTGCGCGCCCACATAGGCGTAGCCACGTTCGATCAAGCGCCCGATCATCGCGATCATGCCGGGGATGTATTCGGTGGCGCGCGGTTCATGATCGGGCGGCTCGATGCCGAGCGCCGCAAAATCCTCGTGCATCGCGCTGATGAAGCGCTGCGTCAGCGCACCGATGGTCTCGCCATTCTCAGCTGCGCGGCTGATGATCCGATCGTCGATGTCGGTGATATTGCGTACGTAGGTGACGTCGAGGCCGCGGTATTGCAGCCAGCGACGAATCACGTCGAACGCCACGTAGCAGCGCGCGTGGCCGACGTGGCAGTAGTCGTACACCGTGACGCCGCACACGTACATACCGGCCCGCCCGGCGTGGATCGGCCGGAATTCCTCCTTCTGGCCGCTCATGGAATTATGGATGCGCAGCATTTTCCGGTAACTACGCTGCTTCAGGCAACGGCGAAATGCAGCAGGCGGGCCCGTACCCGCTCGGCCGACATGGCCGCCAGCATCGGGGCCAGCTCAGGTCCGTGCAGCCGGCCGGTGAGCGCAGCCCTCAGTGGCATGAAGAACGCCGCGCCTTTGCGTCCGGTGGCGGCGCGCAATGCGCCGATATCCGCCCGATCGCTGATCGCGTTGGCCGCCGCCGTGAAGAACTCAGGGCCGGCCTCGCGCGCCGTGCGCAGGGCTGGTTCCTCATAGCACAGAGCCTCGCCGAATATGATCTGCTGCCACAGCCGCGCGTCATCGGCCAGCACGATGTTTGGCAGCACCGCAGCGATGAAGGCATCGGTCTGTTCGGAGCTCAGGTCCGGCGGCAGGATTGGCCGCAGCCAGTCGCGCGCCTGCCCGCCAGTCAGCCCATGCACCCATTCGCTCTGCCAGTGCCGCAGCTGCGCCAGTTCGAAGTGCGCCGGTGCGCGCTGCAGGTGCCTGAGATCAAAGGCGGCCGCCATCTGCACCGCTGACAGCATCTGGTTCAGGGGCGTGGAATGCCCGAGTCGAAACAGGTGATTGCACACCGCCTGGCTTGCGTACCCGGCCTCGCGCAGTTCGCGTACGCCGGTGGCGCCATGGCGCTTGGATAACGGCGTGCCGTCCTCACCCACCAGCAGCGAGACGTGGCCGTAGCGCGGCGGCGGCAACGCCAGGGCCTGCAACAGCAAACGCTGCCGTGGAGTATTGCTCAGGTGGTCCTCGCCGCGCAGCACGTGGGTGACACCCATCAGGGCATCATCGAGTGCGTTGCTGAAGAAGAATGCGGCGCTGCCATCCTCGCGGCGGATGATGAAATCGCCAATGTCGTCCGAAAGATAACTTTGCGCGCCGTGCACCAGGTCCTCGAATTCGATGCGCTGCCCGCCCGGCACCCGAAAACGCAGGCTCGGCTTGCGGCCCTCCGCCAGGCGGGCCGCACGCTCTTCGGCCGTGAGTTCGCGGCAGGTGCCGGCGTAGCGCGGTGGCCGCCCGGCCGCCAACTGCGCGCGCCGCGCCAGGTCCAGCTGCAGGTTGCTGCAAAAGCACGGGTACGCCAGTTGCTCGCGCTCCAGCCGCTGGAAGTACTGCTGGTAGACAGCGCTACGCTGCGACTGGCGATACGGTGCATGCGGACCTGGGCGATCGGGGCCCTCGTCCCAGTCGAGGCCCAGCCAGGCGAGATCCTCGCACAGCGCGTCCACCATGGCTTCCTGGGTGCGCGACGCATCGGTATCCTCGATACGCAGCACGAAGCGACCGCCGTGCCTGCGGGCAAGCAGGAAATTGAACAACGCGGTGCGCGCATTTCCCAGATGCAACGCGCCGCTGGGGCTCGGTGCAAAGCGCGTGACCACGGTGTCCTGATTCATCCGTACAATGTAGCCTAACTACTAGCGCTGAGCGATCCGCCTTGGAGACGCTGTTCATATCCGACCTGCATCTGGATGCCGGCGAGCCGGCGGCCGGCGCACAGTTCGTGGACTTTCTGGCGACTCGAGCCGTCAACGCCGAGGCGCTCTACATCCTGGGCGACTTGTTCGAAACCTGGGTTGGCGATGATGACCGCGAACCGTATCGCGACCGGATCTGCGCCGCGCTCGCCAGCCTCGCCGAGCGCAGCGTCGCCTGTTACGTGATGCACGGCAATCGTGACTTTCTGCTGCAGAGCGGCTTTGTGAACCGCAGTGGCGCGCGCTTGATCGACGATCCGATCATCGTCGAACTGTACGGCGAGCAGGTGCTGCTGACACATGGCGATGCGCTGTGCGTCGCCGATCGACCCTACCAGCTGCTGCGCGGCGTGGTGCGCAGCGCGCGCTGGCAGCGTCGATTCCTGGATCTGCCGCTGGCCGTGCGTCGCAGCCTGGCCGAGCAGGCGCGAGCGGGCAGCCAGCGCCATACGCAGCGTACCGCCAGCCAGATCATGGACGTCGATCAGGCCGCGGTTGATGCCGCCATGCGCGCCTGCGGGGTGCGTACCCTGATCCACGGTCACACCCACAGGCCGGCGGTGCATCAGTTCGAACTCGACGGCCAAGCGGCACGCCGTATCGTACTTGGCGCCTGGCACGAGTGTGGCAGTGTGCTGGCGTGGGGAGCGGATGGCTTCAGGCTGGAGGAGCTGCCCCGAGGCACACAGGACCAGTGCGCTTGAGCGGCGCCGCGCCGATGACGGCGCGCCCGGGCATGTAATCCGGCGGCGGCCCGGAATGAAATCGCAACTGCTCGTCGCTGACGCTGATCAGCTCAGCTTCCACCGCTGCGAGCTGCCGCAATCGCGCTTGCAGCGCTGCGTCGTCGCCGTTCGCGCGCTGCGCCAGCCGCAGATACAGCTCGAAGTGGCGCGCTTCAGCCAGCTGCAGGCTGGCGTAGAAAGCGCCCAGCGGCTGCGGCAGCCGCGGCGCCAGCAGCGCGAAGCGCTCGCAGGAGCGCGCCTCGATCAGCGCGGCGGCGAGCATCAGGTCGAGTTTCCTGTCCGGTTCGTGCGCTCGCAGTGCGGCGCGCAGCCTGGTCGCGTAGCGGCCAGGCCGCTGGCGCTCGAAGCGCACCTGCAGTCGGCGCATCAGCTGCTGTACCTGCTCGAAGTGACGCAGTTCCTCGCGCGCGAGCCGCGACAGTGCGCTGCACAGGGCCTGGTCCTCGGGATAGGCGAAGATCAGCGCCAGCGCGCTCGAGGCTGCCTTCTTCTCGCAATTGGCGTGGTCGATGAGCAGTTCGCGCCAGTGCGCGCAGGCGGCATCAACCCAGGCCGCCGGAGTCGGCGCCGCGAGGATCACACCAGCGCGCCTTTGAGCAGCCAGGCGTTGCGCGCGGCATCGAGCGCGCGCACCGTCTCCATGGCGTTGGTGAAGCGATCCTGCGGTCGCTTGCCGAGCATGCGCTCGAGCAGCGGCTGCAGATCGCCGAGCGGCTCGGGCAGGCGCGGCAACGGGGCGTTGCGATGCATGTAGATGATCGCCATCGGGTTGTCGGCGGTGAACGGCTTGCGCCCCGCCAGCATCTCGAACAGCATCACGCCCAGGCTGTACAGGTCACTGCGCGGATCGAGCTCCTGGCCGTGTCCCTGCTCCGGACTCATGTAGTGCGGCGTACCGAAGATCAGCCCGGTGTCGGTGATCTCGAACTCCAGCGCCTCATGCTTGGCGAGCCCGAAGTCGATCAGCGCCACCTGTTCATCGACCCGCAGCATGACGTTGCCGGGCTTCAGGTCGCGGTGCAGGATACCCGCCCCATGCAGGGCGCCAAGCGCGCGCGCGACTTGCGAGGCGAAATTCAGTGCCTCGGACGGCGAGATGCCGCTGCGCATGCGCCGGCGCAGGTCGCCGTGCTGGAAGTACTCCATCGCCAGATACGCGTGATCGTCCGCCACGCCCAGCTCGTACAGCCGCACGATGTTGGGGTGATGCACGCGCTGTGCAATCTCGTACTCCTGCAAAAAACGCGCAAACGCCTGATCGACCCCGGATTCATCCCGGCGCGAGGGCGTGACCTTGAGCACCACCAGGATGCCCGCCTTCTCGCTCTCGGCGACATACAGCTGCGACACTGAGCCGCGCGCCAGCAGCCGCGCGCGCCGATAGCCCGGTATGCGCGCCTCGCCGAAGCGGCGCGATTCCTGCGCTTCAGTGGAGATACGCCAGTCAGCCAGCGCCCGTCGATGCTCGCGTCCGGCGGCCTCGATCAGCTCGATGAAGCGGTTGTGGTCCATGCGGCATTTGGACACAACCCCGTAGGCACCGGCGTCGATGGCATGCGTGCGCTGCTTCTCGTCTTCCTGCTCCAGCAGGAAGATCACCGGGCAGAATCCCGGGCGGCTGGTGAGCTCACGCAGCCACATCATGCCGTGGCCATCGTTGGCCGAAGCCGACAGCAATACCGCATCGTAGCCCTGGGCGAGGAACTCCACCGGTAGCGGTCCGCGCTGCAGCGGCGGGTGCGCGCTGATCTGCGCCTCGGGCCACTGGCAGCTCACGTGATGGCGGATCAGTGCCCTGACCTTCGGATCCTCCTCCACCAGCAATAGTCGCATGCGCGCCCGCCCGTCCCCAGTTAGCGCGATTAAATCACGGGCGACGCGCGGCGACCATGCATTGCGGGCGCTTACCGGGTCTGCCTTCAGGGTGAGCTGATGGCTTTGAGACCGGAACGTGCGAGGCGGCGCAAGTTACGCGCCTCATCCGAACGCACCCGCTGCAGTCGATCGAGGTATTCGAACGTCACATCGCCGGTGACGTATTCACCAGAGAAGCAGGAGGTATCGAACTCCTCGAGCCTGGCATCATCGTGCTGGCAGGCGGCCACCAGGTCGTCGAGCTCCTGGTACACCAGCCAGTCGGCGCCGATGAACTGGCCGACCTCGTCGGCACTGCGGCCGGCCGCCACCAGCTCGCTGGTGGCCGGCATGTCGATGCCGTAGACATTCGGAAAGCGCACCGGCGGCGCAGCCGAGGCGAAGTAGACCTTCTTGGCGCCGGCCTCGCGCGCCAGATCGATGATCTGCGCCGAGGTGGTACCGCGCACGATCGAATCATCCACCAGCAGCACGTTTTTGCCGCGAAACTCCAGGTCGATGGCATTGAGCTTGCGCCGCACCGAGCGTTCGCGCTGCTCCTGGCCCGGCATGATGAAAGTGCGACCGATGTAGCGGTTCTTGTTGAAACCCTCGCGGTACTTGATACCCATGATCTGCGCCATCTGCAGCGCACTGGTGCGGCTGGTATCAGGAATCGGGATCACCACGTCAATGTCGTGATCGGGATGCAGCTGCAGGATTCTGGCCGCGAGCTTCTCGCCCATGCGCATGCGCGCGCGATACACCGAGATGTTGTCGATGATCGAGTCGGGACGGGCGAAATAGACATACTCGAAGATGCAGGGGGTGTGGCGCACGGTGGCAACGCACTGCTGCGAGTGCAGCCGGCCCTGCTCGTCGATGAATACTGCCTCGCCCGGGGCGACATCGCGCACCAGTTCGAACGACAGCATGTCCAGCGCCACGCTCTCGGAGGCCAGCATGTATTCGGTGCCGCGCGGCGTGCGCCGCTGGCCCAGTACCAGCGGCCGGATGCCGTTCGGATCGCGAAAACCGAGCACCCCGTGGCCGATCACCAGCACCACGGCCGCGTAGCCGCCGCGGCAGCGTCGATAGACCGCGCTGGCGGCGGCGAAAATGTCCGCCGGTGTCACGCGCGGGGTTCCCACACGCTGCAGTTCCGAGGCAAACACGTTCAGCAGCACCTCGGAATCGGACTCGCTGTTCAGGTGACGCCGATCCTCGCGGATCAGTACTTCGGCCAGCTCAGCGGCGTTGGTCAGGTTGCCGTTGTGCGCCAGGCAGATGCCGTAGGGCGCATTGACGTAGAACGGCTGCGCCTCGGAGGCGCTGTCGCAGCCGGCGGTCGGATAGCGTACGTGGCCGATACCCTCGTTTCCCTGCAGTGCCAGCATGTGCTGCTGCTCGAACACATCGCGTACCAGTCCCGCACCCTTGCGCGAGCACAGCCGGCCTTCGTACGCAGTCATGATGCCGGCGGCATCCTGGCCGCGATGCTGCAGCACCGTCAGCGCGTCGTACAAGCGCTGGTTGACGGGACTGGTGCCAACGATACCGACGATGCCGCACATGATTGCGTTACAGTTCCCTAGATTCGTGGATCGGGTGATGTGCCGGGGGGCGCAACCGGTATTTTACGCTCGCCCACCATGCCACGCAGCACATTCGCCGCGTGCTCGCCGTAGGGGATCAGGGTCGAACCGCGCCACCAGGGCTCGCCGTTGAGGCGCAGTGCATGACACAGCATGACAAACAGGCCGATCATCACCAGTCCGCGCAGAAAACCGAACAGGCCGCCGAAGAATCGGTCGGTACCGCTGAAGATCGACAGCCGCACCAGCCGGCCGACGATGGCGCTGGCACAGGTGCCGATCAGCACGATCCCCAGGAAGATGATGGTGCGCGCCGCCCAGGTGCGCACGCCGTCGTTCGCCAGCGCTCCGCCCAGGTAAGGCGCGAGCACATCGGCGTAATGCCAGGCAATCCAGACCGCCACGACCCACGTCACCAGCGTGATGACCTCGCGCAGCAGCCCGCGCAGCACGCCCGCCACGCAGGAGAACACAACCAGCGCGATCAACAGATAGTCGATCCAGTTCATAGCTAGGATTACCTGCGCGACGGCGCCATTTTATCTTGCGGCCAGAGCTGCGACTGCTCGGCCGGTCACGGTGATGCGACCACTGCCGCGGGCAGCCCGTGATCCTTCAGCCGGGCCGCGTAGGCCTCGGCCGCACTGCGCTCGGTCATGCCGCCCTCATAGACGCGATACAAGCCCTTGGCGTCGGCAATGGAAACGCTGACCGCGAAGCCCTGGCTGTGTGCGTTGTGCGCGAGCCGCTCGGCATTGTCGCGCTTGGCAAACAGCCCGAGCTGCACCTGCCAGCCGGCGGCCGAGGCGCTGCGCGAGGAAGTCACAGACGCCGGCTGTCGGCTGCTGGCGCTCGCGGGCGGCGCGAGCGGCGCGAGCGGCTTCGGCGTCGCAGTCACCGGTGCAGCAGTCACCGGCACCGTGGTCGGTGGCGCCGAATTCGCGGCTACGGAGGTCCTGGGCGCGACGGTCGCGGGCGCAACAGTGACCGGCGCCGAGCCCGCCTGCGCGCTGGGCCGTCCGGGGCTGGTGATGTCATGCATCATCGGAGCGTTTGATGGCGTGGACTGCTCTGAGCGCGGCGCGCCCGGCGGCTGTTCCTCATTGCCGCTGCCCGCGCCGGCAGCGCCGCCAGGTGCGCCCACCGGAGTTGACTGCAATGGACCGGTGCGAGTGGGGCTGTTGGAAAGATCGATGGTGTAGGAGCGCAGTGGCGGTCCCTCGCCGCTGCTGCCGGCAACGGCCGCAACATTGCCGCGCTGCCCATGAAACATCTCCGGCACCAGCATCACGATCAGTGCCACCAGGATCGCCGCGCCGGTCAGTCGCTGTTTTAGGCGGTTTTCCATACCTGTCAGTGTTCAGTATAGCCCAAGCCACTGCAACGCCGGCCCGACGACGTAAAACGAACCGAACACGATGACGCGATCGTGCGGCCCGCTCCGCGCGCGTGCGCGTGCGCACGCCGCCTGGGTATCGGTGGCAAGCTCGATGGTACCGCGCAGCGGCGGCAGCCGTGCCTGCAGCGCGGCTGCGTTCAGACCGCGCGGTTCATCATCGATGCCGGCGAGCAGCCAGTGATCGATCAGCGGGTCGAGTGTGCGGGCGACGGCGGCAACGTCCTTGTCGGCCAGCATGCCGGCGACCGCGAAGCTCTTGCCCTCGCACGGCCGGGCGGCGAGCGCTGCGGCCAGCACCGCCGCGGCCGGCTCGTTGTGCGCCACATCCAGGATCCATTCCACTTGTCCCGGCACGATCTGGAAGCGCCCGGGCAAGGCGACGCCGGTCAGACCGCGGGCGATCAGGCGCGGATCGCAGGCGCCCGCGACCGCCAGCAGTTGCAGCGCAGTCAACGCGCTGGAGGAATTGCGATACTGCACCGCTCCGAAGAGCGCCGGCGCCGGCAATTCCTGTAGCGCGCACAGCGCGCTGCGGTAGTCCCAGGGTTGGCCGCCCGAGCCGTCGCCATGAATGCGCCAGCTGAACTCGCGCTGCGCGGTCCACACCCGGCATTCGAGCTCGCGCAGCGCACGCCACACGCTGTCTGGCATCGCGGCACTGCCGAGCACCACGTTCTGACCGCGGCGAAAGATCCCGGCTTTCTCCGCGCCGATCTGCTCCAGCGTCGATCCGAGCCATTCGCGATGATCAATACCGATCGAACACAGCACCGCGACGTCGGCGTCGATGATATTCACCGCATCGAGCCGGCCGCCCAGGCCGACTTCGAGCACCATCGCGCCGAGCGCTGCGTCGCGGAACAGCTCCAGCGCGGCCAGCGTGTTGTATTCGAAGAACGTCAGCGTCACGGGGCCGCGCGCGGCCTCGATGCGCTCGAAGGCCGCCACCAGCGCCGCATCGCTCGCCGCCGCGCCGTCGATCTGCACCCGCTCGTTGTAGCGCACCAGGTGCGGGGAGGTGAACAGGCCGACGCGCTGGCCGCAGGCTTGCAGCAGAGCCGCCAACGTCGCGGCGGTCGAGCCCTTGCCATTGGTGCCGGCGACAGTGACCACCGGGCAGTGCTTCACGAGTAATCCGAGCCGGCCGGCCACCTCGCGCACGCGCTCCAGCGACAGATCGATGCTCTGGCCGTGCGTGCCCTGCTGGTAGGCGAGCCACTGCTCGAGCGACCTGCTCAAGCGGCTGGCAGCGATGGGCGCTTTTGCAGCAGTCGCAGCAGCTGCGAGATACGATCACGCATGTCGCGCCGGTCGACGATCAGATCGAGCACGCCGTGCTCGAGCAGGAATTCACTGCGCTGGAATCCTTCCGGCAGCGTCTCGCGCACGGTCTGCTGGATCACGCGCGGGCCTGCGAACCCGATCAGCGCGCGCGGCTCGGCAATGTTCAGATCGCCCAGCATGGCAAGGCTGGCCGATACGCCGCCGGTGGTCGGGTCGGTCATCACCGAAATGAATGGCAGCCGCGCCCGGGCCAGCCGCGCCAGCGCGGCGCTGGTCTTGGCCATCTGCATCAGCGACAGCAACGCCTCCTGCATGCGCGCGCCGCCGGTGGCCGAGAAGCACACCAGTCCGCAACGCTGCTCGATGCAGAAATCCACCGAACGCTTGAAGCGCTCACCGACTACCGAGCCCATCGAGCCGCCGAGAAACTGAAACTCGAACGCGCACGCCACCACCGGCTCGCCATGCAGTTGCCCGGCAAGCGCCACCAGCGCATCGCTTTCACCGGTGGCCTTCTGCGCCTGTGCCAGGCGATCGCGATAGCGCCTGCTGTCCTTGAATTTAAGCGGGTCATCCGGCATGACGCTGGCCCCGATCTCGCTGATCGGCTCCGGATCGAGCAGCGCACGCAGCCGTTCACGCGCACCGATGCGCATATGGTGGCTGCACTTGGGGCAGACGTTGAGATTGCGTTCGAGTTCGGCGCGATACAGCACCGCGTCGCAGGCCGGGCACTTGATCCACAGTCCTTCAGGCACCGAGCGCGAGCGCCGTTCGGTCTTGATGCGCGAAGGTACGATCTTTTCGAACCAGGTCATCGAAGCGGATCCTTGCGGCGGGCGCTACGGCCAACCGGGAATTGAAGGCTCGATGATAGCTGAATCCGCCGGGAGGCCGAACTGCGCGGCGTAGTCGATGCGCCACAGATACAGCCCGTGCGCGGCGGCTGTGGCCTCGCCGCTGCTGCGTGCACGCGACGCCAGCTGTTCGCGTGCACGCTCGGGCGGCGCTTTTTCCTGCCCGATCGCCAGCAGCAGCCCAACGATGTTGCGCACCATGTGATGCAGGAACGCATTGGCGGTCACGTCGATGACGACCCAGTCGCCACGCCGGTCGACGCGCAGCGTGCGCAGTTGCCGCACCGGCGACAGCGCCTGGCACTCCGAGGAGCGAAAGGCGCTGAAATCGTGTTCCCCGATCAGCCACTGGGCGCCAGCCTGCATCGCTGCCACATGAAGTTGCCGATGCACTACCAGTGCACGGCCGTGTGCCAGCGCCGAACGCGTCACGCGGTTGAGGATCAGGTAGCGATAGCTGCGCGCGAGCGCGCTGAATCGGGCATGAAATTCCCCGGGCACGGCCTGCACCCAGCGCAGGCTGATATCGCGCGGCAGATGGGTGTTGGTTCCAAGCAGCCATGCGCGCGGGCTGCGCGCCGCCAGGGTATCGAAGTGCACCACCTGCTCGCGGGCGTGTACCCCGGCATCCGTGCGGCCTGCACAGGTGGTTGAGATCGGCTGGTCGGCCACGCGGCTCAGGGCCTGTTCCAGCGTTGCCTGGACGCTGAGCGCAGCGCTCTGGCGCTGCCAGCCGCAATAGGCCCCGCCGTCGTATTCCAGGCCGACCGCCAGGCGGCGGCGCATGAGTCGCGCTGCCGCTCTTGGGAAGCCTAGCCGGGCAGAGTATCCATCAGCCGGCGCGCTTCCTGTTTTTGCGACACCGAGCCTTCGCTCAACACCTCGGCCAGGATGCTGCGCGCCCCTTCCGGGTCGCCCATGTCCATGTAGGCCCGCGCCAGGTCGAGCTTGGTGCCGACCTCACTCATCGTCGCCGGCTCGAGTTCCGGCAGCGCCATGTCTCCGGAGGCGATCTTCTGCGTCTGCACGAACGTGCCTTCGGTGACCGAAGGTGTACCCACGTCCAGATCGATGCCGTTGACGCTCGACTCCTCTCCCAGGCTGCCCACATCCAGATCGAGCGCGCTCACATCCAGCGCTGCCAGGCTCGAGGTCGAGGCGGTGTCCATGTCCGGCAACTGCGGCGACAGCTGCGTCACCAGCTGGGTCGGCGCCTCACCCTCGGACGTGCCCGCGGCCTTGCCGGCTTCGCGCGCCATGCCGGTGGCGAAATCGGTGTCGGTGAACAGCCAGGTGCCGCTGTCGCTCGGACCGTCGCTGGTCGGGGCGCGTTGCGTGGCATCGCTGTCGGAGTGTTCTGCCCGGGCTCGCGCCAGCAGCTCGCGCGTATCCCCGTCCAGGTTAGATAGCATCGTCGGCGCGTCGGCCGCGTTGCTGATGCCGGTTTCATCGCCCACGCCCTCGAGCGCACCCAGGTCGAGCCCCAGGTCATCCAGCGCCAGCTCGGCGGTCTGGTCCGATGACTGCATGCTGGCGCGAGCGGCTGCGCCAATCTTCTCACGGATGGTCGAATTGTCGCCTCCGGGCAATTGCGGCTGCTCGACCGTCGGTGCCTCGCCGTCGGCCGAGAGGCCCTCGGGGACACGCATCGTGGCGGTGTATTCCTTGGCCACCGCGGTACCGGCTGCGCCTGGCACTGCCGGCATTTCGCGCGTGTTGGCTCCCGGTGCGCCCGGCATCTCGCGGGTCGAGCCGGTGGAGTCATTGCCGCGCTCGGGATCGTCGAGCACGAAGTCCACGCCGTCGTCGCCCACCTTGTTGACCTGGCCGGTGATATCGCCATCACCCAGTGCCGCACCCAGATCCAGGTCCAGCCCGGCTCCGGTCTCCGGCGCCGCGCCGCCGACCGAGGGTTCACCGAGCAGATCGAAGTCGACGCGGTTCTGCCCGCCTTCCAGATTCAGATCGACGCCGCCGCTGGCCGCCCCGGTGAGCGTGCCGGCATTGGCGAACAATGGATCTTCGGGGGCGATCTGGCGCCCCATGATCACCATCTTTTCCCATTCGCCCGCCAGCGCCTGGGGCCGGCTGCTGGCTAATTCGCGCGCGGTCTGCAGGAACCGGTCCTTGTTGCCCCAGACGAAGAACACCTCGAGCAGCTTGAGTTTCAGTTCGCGCCGGTTAGGCTCGCGCGAGATCGCGATCTGCACCAGGTCCGCGGCCTGGTCATATAGGCCGTAGGCCATGTGGAAATCCGCTTCCGCCAGCGGATCGCCCTGATCGAGCGCCACCGGCCGCTCGCCGGTAACCGTATCGTCGATCGCAACGTGCTGGCTGGTCGCGGCCGCACTGGCCACGGGATGGTCGAAGTTGGGCTGCTCATGCGCCCCGGTCTCCTCGACGCGATAAGAAGTCTCCGCGCCCGACGACGGTAGTGTGCGTACCGGCACGGTGTCGGAGGCGCGCACGCCCTCGGTGGCGGAGGTCTCGAATGAGGGTTGCAACCGTCCCAGCGAGCGATCGAATTCATCCTCCTGGCGCGCGCGCACGAAGCGCAGCACTACCAGGATGATCAGGATCGCTATCAGGCCAGCCGGCACGTACCAGTACTGCTCGATCAGATCGAGTACCGAATTGCCCGATTCGGCGCTGACCGCCGCCGCAGGGGCCGTGCTCGGCTTCGCGGCTGCTGCGGGCGCCGGGGGCTGGACCGCAGGGGTCGGCGCGGCAGCGGGCGGCGGGTTGTTGGCGGGGGCGCTGGCCGCTGGGGCCGGGGCCGGTGTCGGGACCGCAGTCACGCTGGGCGGCGGCGGCGGTACCGCGGCTGGTACCGGGGCCTTGGGGGTCACCGCAGGGGCGGTCGGTGTCGTCGGGGCGGCGTTGTTGCCGGCGCTCTGTGCGGCACGCGCCTGCATCGCCGCAAGATCAGCGTTACGCAGCTGCAGCAGGCGTTGCGATTCGGCCAGCTGGGCCTCCAGGTCCTGGACGCGCTGCGTCAGCGCGGCAGTGTTGCCGCCACCGCCGCCGCCCGCAGCGGCATTGCTGCCGGCAGCCGCGGGCGCGCCAGTCGCGGCGCTGCGTGCGCCGGCCGGGCTTTTTGCAGCTTCCTGCGGCGGCACCAGGTGCAGTTGACCGCTGGCCGCCTCGCCGTTGCCGGCATGCGCTGATGTGGTCGCGCCATGAGCGCTGGCCCAGGCGGTGTATTGGCGCCGCACCTCGGAAGATGCTTCTCCGGGGCTGATGGCGTCGATTTCCGTGTCGCCGGGAAGATCCAGATGGCTGCCGGACAGCAGCAGATTCATGTTGCCCTGAAAGGCGGCGGGATTGGCGCGATAGATCGCGACCAGCTCGCGCTCGCGCTGACGCCGATCGGCACCGGGGTAGCTCTGCGATGCGACCGAGGTCAGCGTATCCCCGGGCCGTACGGTGTAGCGGCTGCCGGCGGCGTGCACGCCACTTGGCCTCGTGGCCGGCGCAGCCGGCATGCTCTCGGCGCCGGACATCGCGGCTGGCGATGCGGCGGGTGCGTTGTCGGCGGCGCTGGGCGCGGCCGCGGCATGGCGCTCTACCGCACCGCTGCGGCTGCTGCTGCCGGTGCTTGGCGCCGCAACGCTCGCCCGCGCCGGGGCTGGGGCGCCGCTGAATACCGGAGGATCGATCAGTACCGTGTACTCGCGCACCACGTGCCCGCGCGCCCAGTCGACTTCCACCAGCAGGGTTGCGAACGGCTCGTTGGCGGCTTCGGCCGAGTGCACATGCAGCACGCTGCGGCCATCGGCGGTCTTCTCGGTCACAAAGCTGAGTGCACCCAGAAAAGCCGGGTAATCCAGGCCACCATGGGTAAACGCCTCGCGGCTCGCCAGGGTGGCCTTGAGGCCCGACAGGTCGTCCGCGCTGGCCCCTACCAGGTCGATCTCGGCATCCAGCGGCGCGTTAAGGGACGATCTGAGGTGGATATCCCCCAGCCCCAGCGCCAGCGTGACTGCCGGAGACAGCAAGGCCAGCAGCAAGACCGGGCAAAAATTACGCTTGAACATCGTGTCTCCCAGCGAACCTGGCTGCTGAGTAATGCTTATAAAACATATAGTTAATGCGAAACCTAGGCCCGCACCTATTTGGGTTGCAATATAACTTATAAGTACTCGCTAACCAAAATCTCGGCGATCTGCACGCTATTGGTGGCAGCACCCTTGCGGATATTGTCCGCCACAATCCACAGGTCAAGACCCCGCTCATGCGACATATCTTCCCGAATACGGCCAACATAAACCGTGTCGTGGTTCGCTGCTTCAGTAACGGCGGTCGGATAGCCGCCGGGTTTGCGCTCATCGATGACCTGCACGCCAGCGGCCTTTTGCAGCAGTGAACGCGCCTGTTCGGCCGTGATCTTGCGCCGCGTCTCGATATGCACCACCTCGGAATGGCCATAGAACACCGGCACGCGCACCGCGGTCGCATTCACCCGGATGGTGGGGTCCTCCATGATCTTCTGGGTCTCCCACACCATCTTCATCTCCTCTTTGGTGTAGCCGTTGTCTTCGAAGCGGTCGATCTGCGGCACGCAATTGAATGCAATCTGCTTGGCCACCAGGCGCGGGGGATCCACCGGCCGGCCACTGAGTAGATTCGCGCTCTGGGCCGCCAGTTCCTCCAGCGCCTCGCGACCAGCGCCGGATACCGATTGATAGGTCGCCACATTGATGCGCTCGATACCCACCGCGTCGTAGATCGGCTTGAGCGCCACCACCATTTGAATTGTAGAGCAGTTCGGATTGGCGATGATGCCGCGGTTGCGATAGAGCGCTATCGCATGCGCGTTGACCTCGGGCACCACCAGCGGGATGTCGTCCTGGTAGCGAAAATGCGAAGTGTTGTCGATCACCGTGCAGCCCGCGGCCACGGCCTTGGGCGCGTATTCGGCTGAGATCTCGCCGCCGGCGGAAAACAATCCGATGTCGGCGCGCGCGAAATCAAAGCTCGCCAGGTCCTCCACCGGTAGCTGCTTGCCGGCGAACTTGATGCTCTTGCCCAGCGAGCGGTTGCTGGCCAGCAGGTACAGCTCCGACACTGGAAATTTGCGCTCCTCGAGCACGCTGATCATCGTGTCCCCGACCAGGCCGGTCGCACCGACCACTGCCACCCTGAAACCCTTGCTCATCGTTGATCGGCGCTCCTGCGCGTGATGTCCGGAGTGGCCGAGACCACATCGGCGTTCTGCGCCCGATGGCGCAGGTAATGATCCATCAGCACGATCGCCAGCATCGCCTCGGCGATCGGCGTGGCGCGCAGACCCACGCACGGATCGTGGCGCCCGGTGGTCACCACCTCGACCGCATTGCCGTCCAGGTCGATGGTGCGTCCCGGTATCTGGATACTCGAGGTTGGCTTCAGGGTCAGGTGCACCACGATCGGCTGGCCGGAGGATATGCCGCCGAGCGTGCCGCCGGCGTGGTTGGACAGAAAGCCGCCAGGGGTCAGTTCGTCGCGGTGTTCGCTACCGCGCTGGCTCACGACCGCGACCCCATCACCGATTTCCACCGCCTTCACCGCATTGATGCCCATCATGGCGCCGGCGATATCGGCATCGAGCTTGTCGAACACCGGTTCGCCCAGGCCGGGGGGCAAGCCTTCCGCACACACCGTGAGGCGCGCTCCGATCGAATCACCGGCGGCGCGGATGTCCCAGATGAGCTGCTCGAGTTCCGGCAATCGCTGCGGGTCGGGGCAGAAAAACGGGTTCTGGTAGGCCGCTTCGGGCTGCAACGGCGACAGCTTCAGCGTGCCGATCTGGCTCAGGTAGCCGTAGATGCGCGCCTGCAGGCGCTCGGCCAGGTACTTGCGGGCAATGGCCCCGGCCGCCACGCGCATCACGGTCTCGCGCGCCGAGGAGCGCCCGCCGCCGCGATGATCGCGCCGGCCGTACTTGTGCTGATAGGTGTAGTCGGCATGCCCGGGACGAAACCGGTCCTGCAGCCGGTCGTAGTCACGCGAGCGGGCATCGGTATTTTCTATCAGCAGCCCGATCGGTGCGCCGGTGGTGCGGCCCTCGAACACACCCGACAGGATCCGCACCGCGTCCGCTTCGCGTCGCTGGCTCACGAACTGCGAACTGCCGGTACGGCGCCGATCCACGTCACGCTGCAGGTCGGCCGCTTCCAGCGCCAGCCCGGGAGGACAGCCGTCGACAATGCAGCCGAGCGCCGGCCCGTGGCTCTCGCCAAAGCTGGTCACCGAGAACAATCGGCCGATGGTGTTGCCGGACATGTGTTAGCTCATCACTTTTTGCTGCTGTAGCTGCTCGCGCTCGAGCATGAATACGCCCCCGCCTCCGCGCTCGAATGCCAGCCAGGTGAATGGCAGCCGTGGATAGGCGCGGCGCAGCGCGGTCTCCGAATTGCCAACCTCGACGATCAGGATTCCGCCGGGATTCAGATGCGCTGCCGCGTCGCGCAAAATAATTCTCGCCGAGTCCAGGCCGTCAGCGCCTGCCGCCAGAGCAAGCCGCGGCTCGTGCCGGTATTCCGCCGGCAGGCCCTCGATCTGGCGCCGCCCCACATATGGCGGATTGCTGACGATAATATCGTAGCTGGCGCCGCCGAGTCCGGTGAAATGATCCGACAGCAGCGCACGCACACGCGCCGACAGGCGGTGACGGCGGATGTTGATCTGCGCCACCGCCAGGGCGGCGGCGGAAATGTCGCTCGCGTCCACCCGGCAGCGCGCAAACGCGCGCGCGCAGGCGATCGCGATGCAGCCCGAGCCGGTGCCAAGATCAAGAATGCGACGCACGCGCGCCGGCTCAATCCAGGGCTGGAACCGCCGTTCGATCAGCTCCGCGATCGGCGAGCGGGGAATCAACACACGGCTATCGACATACATCGGCAGGCCCGCAAACCAGCAGCGTTGCGTCAGATACACCACCGGCATGCGCTCGCGGATGCGCCGCTGCAGCAACTGATCGAGCGCCGACAGCGCGCGCGCCGGCACGCGGCGCCGATACGATGCCGCCGTCGCCGGCAGCGGCAGCTGCATCACATGCCACAGCAGTGCCGCCGCATCGTCACGCGCGCTGTCGGTGCCGTGACCATAATGCAGCCGCGCGCGCGACAGGCGTCGCGTACTGCGCACCAGCACCTCCGCCACCGTCGGGTTAGGGTGGCCGCTGTGTGATAATTGCCGCATGACTCGTCGCACCGTCCTGCTGTTGGCCATGATCGGCGCCGCCGCGCTGGTAACCGGTGCGCTGCTGGCCAGAATGCTCGGCGCCACCAGCGTGCCGCTGGAGAGCGGTACCTGGCTGCCGCAGCCGCGCACGCTGGCGGAGTTTCACCTGCGGGATCTGTCCGGGGCTGAATTCGATCGCAACAGCCTGCGCGGCCAGCCCACCCTGCTGTTCTTCGGTTTCACCAACTGCCCCGATGTGTGTCCGACCACTCTTGCCACGCTGACCCAGGTGCAGCGTGCCGCGCCGCTGCCCGGCACCCGGGTGGTATTCGTCACCATCGACCCGGAACGCGACAGCGCCGCGAACCTGCAAGTCTACCTCGGCGCCTTCAGCAAGAGCTTCATTGGCGCGCGTGGGGATGCGGCGGCGCTCGCGCCGCTGCTCAGGAGCGCCGGTGCGATCGCGATACGCCAGAATCTGCCTGACGGCAGCTACACCATGGATCATTCGGCCACCCTGTACCTGCTCGATACCCGCGGTCGCCTGGTGGCGGTGTTCTCACCGCCGTTCTCTGCGACCAAGCTGACCGCAGATCTGCGCCGGGTGGCCGCGGCGGCCCGGCTGTAGCCGCGCTGATGAGCGCGCTGTTCGTCACGCTGCAGTACCTGCTGCCACATCATCTGCTGTGCCGGATTGCCTACGCGCTGACACGAGCGCGCACCGTGTGGCTGAAAAATCTGCTGATCGACGCCTTCATGCGCGGCTACCGGCCCGAGATGGCCGACGCGCTCGAGCCTGAGCCGCGGCGCTACCCGAGCTTCAATGCTTTCTTCACCCGCGCGCTGCGCCCGGGGGCGCGCCCGATCGATCCGGATCCGCTGCGCATCGTTTGCCCGTGTGACGGCACCCTGAGCGTGGCCGGCGCCGCGGCGGGCGACGAACTGCTGCAGGCCAAAGGGCACGGTTTCAGCCTCGGGTCGCTGCTGGCCGATGATGGCAGCTGGGTGAAACTGCTGCACGGGGCAGCCTATGCGACCTTGTACCTGGCGCCGTTCAACTATCACCGCGTGCACATGCCACTGGCCGGGCGCCTGCGTGCCGCCTGGCATGTGCCTGGCCGCCTGTTCTCGGTCAACAGCGCCACGGTCGCTCGCGTGCCCGGCCTGTTCGCGCGCAACGAACGCGTGGTGTGCGCGTTCGATGGCGATCACGGCCCGTTCGCGGTGGTGCTGGTCGGCGCGCTGTTCGTCGGCAGCATGAGCACCGTGTGGCACGGGGAGATCACACCCTGGCGCGGGGCGCACGCAGTGCACGCGGCGCTGCCGGGCGTTCACCAGCTGCAGCCGACCGGCACGGCCGATCTGTGGCAGCCGCGAGGCGCCGAGCTCGGCCGCTTCAACATGGGCTCCACGGTGCTGCTGCTGTTGCCGCCGGCGCTGGCACGCTGGGACAGCGGCCTTGCGCCCGGCATTGCGGTAGCGGTCGGCCGGGGTCTCGGATCGCTCATCGTACCGGGGGTGTCGTGAACTGGCGTCCGAGCGCGGCGCTGGCGACGCTGCAGCTGCGCGCGCAGCTGCTGGCGGCGGCGCGCGCCTTCTTCGCCGAGCGCCGCGTACTGGAAGTCGACACCCCGGCGCTGGTGCGCCACGCGGTCACCGACCAGCACATTCACTCGGCGCAGGTGCAGCTGCCCGGCCATCGCGCGCCACTGTACCTGCACACCTCGCCCGAGTACGCGATGAAGCGCCTGCTGGCGGCCGGCAGCGGCGATATCTACCAGATTGCGCACGTGTTCCGCGGCAACGAGCGCAGCCGGCAGCACAACGCCGAGTTCACGCTGATCGAGTGGTATCGCTGCGGCTATTCGATGCGACAGCTGATGCAGGAGGTGGCGCAGCTGGCGGCGCTGCTGCTGGGACTGCCGCCCGATGCAGGCTTCGAGGCACTGAGCTACCAGCAGGTATTCGAGCGCCAGCTGCAGTGCGCGCCACTGACGGCCAGCGATGCCGAGCTGCGTACGCTGGCGATCGACGCTGCACTCGGGCGGCGCCTGGCGCAAGAATGCAGCCGCGATGAGCTGCTCGACTGGCTGATGGGCAGCGTGGTCGGCCCGCAGCTGGGAGCCGACCGGCTGTGCTTCGTGCACAGCTATCCGGCCAGCCAGGCGGCACTGGCGCGCCTCGACGCCGACGATGCGCGCGTCGCACTGCGCTTTGAGCTCTACTACCACGGCTTGGAACTGGCCAACGGCTTCGAGGAGCTGGCCGATGCGGCCGAACAGCGCGCCCGCTTCGAAGCCGATCGCGCGCAGCGCCGGCGCCGCGGCCTGATGGTGCCGGACATCGACCTGGCTTTGCTGGCGGCACTGGCCGCAGGGCTGCCGCCGGTATCGGGAGTGGCGCTGGGGTTCGATCGTCTGCTGATGCTGCGCAGCGGCGCCAGCGACATCAGCGAGGTGCTGGCATTTGCGCTCGAGCGCGCCTGACGGGCGGCGCCCTTACTGCTTGGCGCGCGAGATGTAGGCCCCGGTGCGGGTGTCGACCTTGAGCATCTCGCCCTCGTTGATGAACAGCGGTACGCGCACCACCGCGCCGGTTTCCAGCTTGGCCGATTTCTGGCCGCCGGTCGCGGTATCGCCTCGCAGGCCGGGGTCGGTCTCGACCACCTTGAGCTCGATATGCGGCGGCGGGGTCACCACAATGGGTACGTTGTTCCACAGTGTCACGATGCACACGGTGCCATCCTTGAGCCACTGCGCGGTGTCGCCGACCACCGCCCGGGTGGCGGCGTGCTGCTCGAAATTCTCCGGGATCATGAAGTGGAAGAAATCGCCATCGCTGTACAGGTATTGCATGTCGACATCCGCCACGTCGGCCGCTTCCACACTCTCGCCGGACTTGAAGGTGCGCTCGATGGTGCGCCCGGTCTTCAGGTTGCGAATCCTGACGCGATTGAAGGCCTGACCCTTGCCGGGCTTGACCATCTCGTTCTCGACGATCGAGTACGGATCGCCATCGATGAGGATGCGCAGACCCGATTTGAACTCGTTGGTCGTGTAGCTGGCCATGGGTTTTCCGCCGGTTGCGGTCGCGACGTCGCGACCGTCAAAAAAGGGCGCGTATGATAACGGCATCAACCTTGAGCCGCCAGCCAGGGCGCAAACCGGCCGCGCCCGGCACCGTGGCAGCCACATTACAGCCGACTGGCGTCGGCGTGGGATGCGCTTCACAGCCGCGCGCGACCCCGGTGTTAGACTCGCCTCCTTCCGGGGAGAGACCCTTGAGCGACCCGACCGCGGTTCCGCTGATCGTCCACAGTGCCACGCGCGATGCCGTCGAGGCGCTCAACAGCCTGCTGCGCCGAACCGGCGTCGCGGCCCACTGCACCTGGATTCCCGCGGCACAGGATATTCCCGACGCGCTGGCGCAGATCAACCCGGAACTGCTGATCTGCTGTCTGGCGCCCGGCCAGGATCTGCGCGCACTGGCCGGCGTTCGCGATGAGGTCTCCAGCACGGTGCCATTGATCGCGGTGCGCGAACAGGTCGACGAGAAGATGATCGCCGACGACATGGCGCAGGGCGCGCGCGATACCGTATCGCTGCAGCAGCCTGGCCGCCTGCAGGCGGTGATCGCACGCGAACTGCGCGCGTTTCGTCTCGAGCGTACGCTCAATTCCACCCTGCGGGCCTCCCAGGACTACCGCAGCCAGCTGGAAACGGTGCTACAGCGCTCCAACGACGCCATCGCACACATCCAGGAGGGCATCCTGGTGGACGCCAACGCGGCGTGGCTGGAGCTGTTCGGCTTCGTCGAGGCCACCGGCCTGGTCGGCCAGCCGGTGATGGATCTGTTCGAGGAGAGCACCCATGCGCCGCTCAAGGCGGCCCTGGCGGCCTGCCTGCAGGGACGCTGGAGCAATCACACCCTCAAGGCCGGCGCCATACTCGGCGACGGCTCGGTGGTGCCGCTGGAACTGGCGCTGGCGCTGGGCGAGTTCGAGGGCGAGCCCGGGGTGCGCCTGATCGTCGCGGCGCACAAGCGCGATGACCGGCAGCTCGCCAGTGAGCTGGAAGCCGCAGTACGCACTGACCCGGGCACCGGGCTGCTGACGCGGCGCAATCTGCTGGCCGCTCTGCAGGAGCGGCTGGAGCAGCCGGTCGCCGGCGGCGTGCGCTACCTGGCATCGGTGCGGCCGGATAAATTCGGCGCCATCGAGCGCGACCTCGGCATTCTCAACAGCGAGGCGCTGCTGATCGCGTTCGCCAATATCGTTCGTACGCTGCTCGGGCCGCGCGACATTGCCGGTCACTTCGGCGGCACCAGCCTGATGCTGCTGCTCGAGCGCGGCAACCAGCGCGACGTCGAGGCCTGGTGCGAGAACCTGATCGATCGGGTGGGCAAATATGCATTCCAGGCCGGCAGCCAGACCCGGCACGTGAGCTGCACCATCGGCCTGGGGGTGGTGTCGGTGAACAAGCCCGACGTCAACCTGGCGGCGATGGACGCCCTCGACGCCACCCGCCGCGGACGCGAGCGCGGCGGCAACCAGATGGTCACGGTGGACCGCGCCGACAACGACACCCGGGTGCAGGCCTACGACCAGGTCTGGGTCAAGCACATCAAGGCGGCGTTGATGGAGAACCGCTTCCGCCTGGTGCAGCAACCGATCGCATCGTTGGGCGGCGGCGATCAGAAAATCTTCGATGTCGCGATCCGCATGCTCGATGCCCAGGGCAAGGAGGTGCTGCCCTCGGAGTTCCTGCCGGCCGCGGCGCGCAACGATCTGATGAAGAACATCGACCGCTGGGTCATCGGCGCTTCGCTGTCGTTCGTCGCCAAGCGCAAGCCGGATCTGCTGTTCGTGCGCCTGTCGCGCGACAGCGCGGTGGACGCGACCCTGCCGCAGTGGCTGGAGACGCAGCTCAAATCCACGCTGGCGGAGCCGGGGCGGCTGTGCCTGCAGATCACCGAGGACGTCGCCACCAAGAACCTGCAGCAGACCAAGGAGTTGGTGACCGCGCTGCGCGCCCGCGGCCTGAAGTTCGCGCTCGAGCACTACGGCACCGGCGGCCAGTCGCAGAGCCTGATCGGATCGCTGCCGATGGACTTCGTGAAGATCGACGGCTCGCTGATGCAGGGCCTGGGCGGCAGCCCGGATCTGCAGCGGCGGGTACGGGTGATCGCCGAGGCGGCCGCCAGGCACGGCATCCAGACCGTGGCCGAGCGCATCGAGGATGCCAACACCATGGCGGTGGTGTGGCAGCTTGGGGTGCAGTACATCCAGGGCTATTTCGTTCACGCGCCGGAAGAGGTGGTGCTCAAGTCGTGACGGCGTTCCGAGCTCGAGCGACGTGGGCCAGCCTCGCCTGCCTCCTCGCCGGCTGCGGCAGTGTCGATCCGTCGACCACCGCCCCCGGGTTGCCGCCGCCGCCATCGATCATCGTGGGCAGCACCCTGGCCGCGGACCAGAACCTGTCACGCGCCCTGGATGACACGCCGCGATCGCTCGATCCGCATATATCCACCGATGTACAGGGCCAGCGCGTGCTAGACGATCTGTTCGAGGGATTGACCACCGTTGATGTTGGCGGCAAGGCGGCCGCCGGGGTCGCCTCCTCCTGGGAGACCAGCGCTGACGGCAAGACCTGGGTGTTTCACCTGCGGCCCGATGCACGCTGGTCGAACGGCGCGCCGCTGACGGCACGCGATTTCGTCTATTCTTTGCGTCGCGTGGTCGATCCCAAGACCGGCGCCGAGTACGCGCAGGGCCTGGCGGCAATCGACAATGCGGTGGCAATCGCTTCGGGCGAGAAGCCTACCGATGCGCTCGGCGTCGAGGCGCTCGATGACCACACGCTCAAGCTGCGGCTGAGCGGTCCGACCCCTTACCTGCTCGATCTTCTGTCGCAGCAGTACACCTACCCGGTATACGAACCCGCGGTGACGCAGTACGGCGATGCCTGGGTGCGACCGGAGCACATCGTGTCCAACGGCGCATTCGTGCTGCGCGAAAACGTGATCGGCAGCCGCATCACGCTGGAGAAGAACGCCACTTATTGGGACGCGGCCCACGTGCGGGTGCAGCGCGTGGTGTACTACATCCTCACCGACGCGAGCGCCCAGGCCTCGCGTTTCCTGGCCGGCGACGTCCAATGGACCGATTCCTTCGCCGCCAACCAGCGCGCCTGGCTCAGGTCGGTGATCGGCGATCAGGTGGTCAACTCGCCGTACTTCGGCACTTTCATGCTGGGGATGAATCTGCAGCAGCCGCCCTTCAAGGACAATCTGCCGCTGCGCCAGGCGCTGATAATAGCGCTGGATCGCGAACCGCTGGCGCGCTACATGCGCGAGGGCGTGTACCAGCCGGCCTACACGCTGATGCCGCCGCTGCCGGGTTACCAGCTGCCGGTGCCGGACTGGGCGACGCTGTCCACCGAGGCACGGCATGCGCTCGCCCGTCGCCTGTACGCGCAGGCCGGCTATTCCGACCACCACCCGCTGCGGGTCGACATCGACGAGACCATGCTCGATGCCGGCACGCGCCATTTCTTCGACGCGGTGGCCGCGAACTGGCGCAGCGTGCTGGGGACCGAGGTGCACACCGACGAACGTGAATTCAAGGTGCTGCTGCAGGACCTGCAGCTGCACAAGCTGGCGCTGTTTCACGACGCCTGGATCGGCGACTATCCGGATCCGTACACCTTCATGCAGATCTTCTATACCGGCAACGGCAACAACCATTGCGGCTACTCCAATCCCAAGTTCGATCAGCTGATCGACGCTGCCGGGCAGGAATCCGACAACAGCCGGCGCTACCGGCTGTTCGAACAGGCCGAGCAGCTGCTCAACGACGATGCGGCGTTCCTTCCGCTGTATTACTACGCCACCCGCCACCTGGTGAAGCCGTACCTGCGCGGCTGGCAATCAAACATCATGGATCGTAACCTGTCGCGCTACATGTACCTGCTCGAGCACCAGGAACGATAGCGTGCTGCGCTACACGCTGCGCCGGCTGCTCGGGGCGCTACCGACTCTGTTGGTGATCATTACCCTGGCGTTCCTGCTGCTGCACATGGCGCCGGGTGGCCCGTTCGACGGCGCCAAGCGCATGCTGCCGCAGATCCAGAAGAGCATCGAGGCCAAGTATCACCTCGACGAGCCGCTGTGGCGCCAGTACCTGCGTTACCTCGGCGACCTGGCGCGCGGTGATCTTGGGCCCTCATTCCAGTACCGCAGTACCTCGGTCAACGAGATCATCGCCCAGGGGCTGCCGGTCGACGCCACGATCGGGCTGACGGCGATCGCCATCGCTGTGGTGGTCGGCGGCGCCGTCGGCATCAACGCCGGGCTGCGCCGCGGCACGCGCTGGGACTACGGCACCATGGGCCTTGCGGTGGCCGGCATCTCGACCCCGGTGTTCGTGGTGGCGCCGCTGCTGATATTGGTCTTCGCCATCAAGCTGCACTGGCTGCCCGCCGGCGACTGGGTGTCCGGCTCACTGTCGCACCTGCTGCTGCCGGCCGTCGCACTGGCCCTGCCCTACACCGCCTACGTCGCGCGCCTGATGCGCGGCAGCACCATCGAAGTGCTCAACAGCGGCTTCATCCGCACCGCGCGCGCCAAGGGCCTGCCGCCGCTGCTGATCATCTGGCGCCACGCGCTGCGCCCGACATTGACGCCGCTGGTGTCGTTTCTCGGCCCGGCGATCGCCGGCGTCGTAACCGGCTCGATCGTGGTGGAGACGGTGTTCGGCCTGCCTGGCATCGGCCGCTACTTCATCACCGCGGCGCTCAATCGCGACTACACGCTGGTGATCGGCATCACGGTGCTGTACGGCGCCCTGATCATCCTGTTCAACCTGCTGGCCGACCTGTGCTACGCATGGATCGACCCGCGCGTGCGGCTGCGATGAGCGACCCGCGCGGATTCTGGGGCCAGGCGCTGCGCCGGCTGCGCCGCCAGCGCACCGCGATGGTGGCCGGGGCACTGCTGGCATTGATCATGCTCGGCTGCCTGCTGCTGCCGCTGTTCTCGCCGTACGATTACTACACCCCGGACTACCAGCTGCTGTCGCGCAATCCGATGCTCGCCGGCGGACACATCCTTGGCACCGATCCGCTCGGTCGCGACCTGCTGGTGCGGGTGATGTGGGGCTGTCGCATCTCGCTCGCGGTAGGCCTGGCCGCCAGCCTGGTGAGCGTACTGATCGGTGTTGCCTGGGGCGCGACCGCCGGTTATGCCGGCGGGGCGACCGACGCGCTGATGATGCGTGCGGTCGACATCCTCTACTCGGTACCGTTCGTGCCGTTCGTGATCGTGCTCACGGTGCTGTTCGGGCGCGAACTGTGGCTGATCTTCCTCGCCATCGGTGCCGTCTCCTGGCTCGACATTGCCCGCATCGTGCGCGGCGAGACGCTATCGCTCAAGCAGCGCGAGTTCATCGAGGCCGCGCGCGTCTCGGGCGTGCGCGGCGCGGCGATGATCGCGCGCCACATCGTGCCCAACCTGATCGGCATCGTGATCATCTACGCGACACTCGCGATCCCCACGGTCATCCTGTTCGAGGCTTTCCTGAGCTTCCTCGGGCTGGGAGTGCAATCGCCGCTGGCATCGCTCGGCTCGCTGGTGGCCGACGGCACTTCGGAGATGCAGTCGCACCCGCACCTGCTGATCGTGCCGGCGGTTTTCCTGGCGGCCATCATCTACTGCTTCAACTACCTGGGTGACGGGCTGCGCGACGCGCTCGACCCGAGGGATCGCTGACGTGAGCGCGCCGCCGCCATTGCGTATCCGCGGCCTGTCGGTCGGCTACCCGTCCGATCACGGTTGCATCCAGGCGGTACGCGCGGTGGATCTGGATGTCGAGGCCGGCGAGTTCCTCGGCATCGTCGGCGAATCCGGCTCCGGCAAGACGCAGCTGCTGCTGTCGATACTGGGACTGTCGGCGCCGCATGCGCAGCTTGCCGGCAGCATCCGTTACCGCGAGCAGGAACTGCTGCACCTCGCTGGCAGCGCGTTGAACCAGGTGCGCGGCAATCGTATCAGCATGGTGTTCCAGGATCCGATGACGGCGCTGAACCCGTATCTTCGCATCGGCCGCCAGATCACCGAGGTACTGCGAGTGCACCGCAACGCCAGTGCCCGCGACGCCGAAACGCGCGCCATCGAGATGCTGGAATCGGTACACATCCCGGAAGGCCCGCGACGCATGCGCCAGTACCCGCACGAACTGTCCGGCGGCATGCGCCAGCGGGTGATGATCGCCATGGCGCTGATTGCCGAACCGGAGATCCTGCTGGCGGACGAGCCCAGTACCGCGCTCGATGTCACGGTGCAGGCGCAGATACTCAGCCTGTTTCAGGAGCTGCGGGCGCGCACCAACACCGCCATCGTGCTGGTGACGCATGACCTGGGGGTGATCGCCGAAGTGGCCGACCGGGTCGCGGTGATGTACGCCGGCCGCATCATGGAGCAGGCACCGGTGCATGAGTTGTTCGCCCACCCGCGCCATCCGTACACCGAGGCCCTGCAGCAATCGATTCCGCGTATCGACGCCCCGCGGCCCGCGCATCTGGCGAGCATAGGCGGCACGCCGCCGAATCCGGCGGCGTTGCCGGCCGGCTGCGCGTTCGCCCCACGCTGCATCTATCGCATGCCCGTGTGCGAGTCGGTCGCGCCGCTGCTGGTCGAGATCGCGCCGGGGCATTGGAAGGCGTGCCACCACGAAGGCGCGCTGGGCAAATTGCGCGGCGAGGCCGCGTGAACATGCCGCTACCCGTGCACGCGGCGCCGGGCGAGGCAGCCGCAGCCGGCGCAGACGCCGGCGGCGTGCTGCTCACGGTGCGGGCACTGTCGGTCAATTACCGCGTCGCCTATCGACGCGGCCATGCGCTGCTGCGTGCGGTCAACGCTGTCAGCTTCGATCTGGCGCGCGGGGAAACCCTGGGGCTGGTCGGCGAATCGGGCAGCGGCAAGTCGACCATAGCGCGCGCGCTGCTGCGTCTGGTTCCCGCCGCTTCCGGCGTCGCCCTGTTTCGCGGCGCCGACCTGCTGCAGCTCTCCGGGGCGCGGCTGCAGGCGATGCGGCGGCACCTGCAGCTGATCTTCCAGGACCCGCTGGCCTCGCTCGATCCACGCATGAACATCGGCGACATCCTGGATGAGCCGCTGCGCGTGTTCGAGCCGCAGTTGTCGCGCCCGCAGCGATTACAGCGCGTGCTGGCCGTGACCGGCGCGGTGGGACTGGGCAGCGAGCACCTGCATCGCTTCGCGCACGAGTTCTCCGGCGGCCAGGCACAGCGCATCGGCATTGCGCGCGCCCTGATCATCAACCCCGATCTGATCGTGTGCGACGAGCCGCTGTCGGCGCTCGACGTGTCGATCAAATCGCAGATCAGCAACCTGCTCAAGGATCTGCAGCGGCAGCTGCACCTGTCGTTACTGTTCATCTCGCACGATCTGGCGGCCGTACGATTCAGCTGCGACCGGGTGCTGGTGCTGTATCTGGGGCGGGTGATGGAGATCGCCGGCTGCGATGCCCTATTCAAATCCTGCCGCCATCCCTATACGCGCGCCCTGATTCGCGCCGCGCCAATTCCCGATCCGGTCGCCGCCCGTGCCCGGCGTACGGTGCCGCTTGAAGGTGAGATGCCCTCGCCGCTGTTCGCCCCCTCGGGGTGCGTGTTTCGTACCCGCTGCCCGATGGCAATCGAGCGCTGTAGCCACGAAATCCCAATGCTGCGGCAGGTCGGCGACAGCCAGGTCGCCTGCCATCGCGCCGAGGAAGTGGGCGACTGAGCACCGATCCGGCGGCGACGCTGGATTCATTCCCGGCCGGGCGCATCGATCCGCGCCATGCGCGAGCTGCGAATACTCGCGTAGGCGCGCGTTACATACGGGAATGAGATGCTGGGCTGATCGCGCAGCTGCGGGTGGCTGGCAATCAGGGCCGCGAGCTGCCCGGTCACGCGCTCGCGCTCGGCCTGCGGCAGCGCCGCGATGAAGCTCACCGATAGCACCCGATCGAAGATTACCGACTGTGCGCTGCCTATGTGCTGGTAGGGCACCGTGGTCTCCGACAGCTCCGAAAACAGCTCATGCGGGAACAGCCGGCGCCACTCGCCACTGTGAAAGCGCGGCGTATCACCTTCGTAGGGAGCCATGATGCGGGTGATGGCGGCCACCCAGTCCACCGACTCGTCACGCACATTCCAGACCAGTCCCAGCCGGCCGCCTGGCTTGAGCACGCGGCCGATCTCGCGCACGACTTGCGGGCTGGCGAACCAGTGAAACGCCTGGGCGCAGGCGATGGCGTCAACCGATGCATCGGCCAGCGGCATCGCCTGCGCGATGGCCGCCAGTGCCGTGATGTTCGAAAAAACCTGCAGCAATTGCGCCCGCATCGCATCCACCGGCTCGATGGCAACGACGTCGGCGCCGCTCTGCAACAGCAGTCGGGTGAACTTGCCGGTGCCGGCACCCAGATCCACAGCGCGCTTGCCAGGACCCAGCTGCAGTGCCTGCTGCAGCCAGCCCAACAGCTGCTGCGGGTAACCCGGTCGCCCGCGGCCATAGCTGAGTGCTTCCCTGGAAAAGCCCTGCAGCGCCGCTTGATGCACCGCCGCTTCCGTTGGTTCGCATTCCACGATCGCAGCCTACAAAATCTGCCGGCGCGATCCAACCGGCGCGCGGGTGTATATTTGGCGCACCAGGAGCCAATTGCAGCGCGCGGGCCGCCCTTCCCCGGCGCCGCCAACCGCATCATGACCGATTCAAACCAGATGAAAGCCGAACTGTCCGCCCTGGCGTCGTATCTCGCCGGGCGGCGCCAGCAGATCCTGCACGCCTGGCTGCGCGCGGTCGAGCTCGACCCGCACCTGACCACGCCCTCGAGCATCTCGCGTGCCCAGTTCAATGATCACATCCCACAGGTACTCGATGCGTTCGAGCGCCGCCTGCAGGCACAGGATCCCGAGGACAAGGCGCAGGCCCACAGCGATCAGCAACAGAGCGCCGCCGAGCACGGCCTGCATCGCTGGCAGCAGGGCTACAACCAGCGCGAGGCGATTCGTGAGTGGGGCCACTTGCACTACGCGCTGCTGAACGAACTGGACGAGTACCAGCGCGTGCATCCGCAGCTGCAGGGCGATGTCATGCCGGCCGCGCGCCGCGCACTGGTGCGACTGTGCGGTGAGGGCGTGGCCGAAAGCGCGGCCCGCTACGAGCGTCTGCAGCGCACCGAGGCGGCCGGGCGGATGCGCGAGCTGGAGTCGGCACTGAATCAACTGCAGAGCCTGGACCGCCAGCGGGCCGAGACCTGGCGCGAGGCGGCGCATGATCTGCGCGGCACGGTCGGAGTCATCAGCAATGCGTCCGCGATCCTGACGCGCGAGGCCGAAATCGACCCGAGCCGCAGCATGATTTCCGAGATCCTGCAGCGCTCGGTCACATCGCTGCGCGGCCTGTTGAGCGATCTGATGGACCTGGCGCGGCTCGAGGCCGGCCAGGAGCATCGCCGCCTGCGCCGATTCGATGCGGCCGACATGATGCACGAATTCTGCGACAGCATCCGGCCGCTGGCCGCGGAGCGCAATCTGTTCCTCAAGGCCCAGGGGCCGGGCTCGCTGCCGGTGGTGGGCGATTCGGTGAAGATACTGCGCATTGCGCAGAACCTGGTGCTCAACGCACTCAAGGTCACCGAGCGCGGCGGCGTGTGCGTGCAGTGGCAGGAGCGTAACGATTCAGGCGCGCAGCAGTGGGTGCTGTGCGTGCAGGACACCGGGCCGGGGTTCCAGGCGCAGTCTCCCTCGGCGCCGCTGGAGAGCGCGCTGCGCCAGGCCACCGCGGAATCCCATGAGCTCGATGCCAATGCCGGCAGTCAGGCCCAGCCGGCCGCGACGCTGAAATCACAATCCGATCCGCGCGCGCTCAGTGTGCCGGCCGGCGAGGGCATCGGTCTGTCGATCGTCAAGCGCCTGTGCGAGCTGCTCGATGCCAGCCTGGAACTGGAAACCGCTCCCGGTGCCGGCACCACATTTCGCGTGGTGTTGCCGCGCGCCTATCCGGAAGCCGAATCGGTCCAGGATTAACCGCCAGCGCCGATCGCGGGGTCTACCGGCTGGATGGCCTCGACGGTGCGCCAGCCGCGCGGTAACAACGCCCCGCGCTGCGCGCGCTCGCCGGTATAGTCCGCAAGATCGGCCGGCTTGAGCGTCATCTGCCGCTCGCCCGACGTCACCAGCAGCGACTGGGTACCCGACAGCACCGTCATCGCCACCAGCGTCTCCTCGCGCGCTTCCGCCTTTTTGGTCGGGATGCCGAACAGCTTGTTGCCCTTGCCGCGCGGCAGCTCCGGAACCTCGGCCGCGGCCAGCAGCAGCAGGCGGCCTTCGGAAGTTGCGAGCGCCACGCGCGCATCGGCAGCCGGCGGCAGCCCCGCTGCGCCTTCTGCGGCGGGCGCGCCATCCGCAGCGGCCAGCGTAATTGCGACCGGCGGCAGCACCAGCGCACCGGGGGTGAGCTTGAGCACGGCTTTGCCGCCGCGATTTCTCGAATGCAGTTCCTTCAGCCGCACGCTAAAGCCGTAACCCGCGTCGGTCACGATCAGCCACAGGTCCTCCGGATCGCCCAGCAGCACGCCGGCGAAACGCGCACCATCGGGCGGATCGAGCTTGCCCGACAGGGGTTCGCCCTGCCCGCGCGCCGACGGCAGGCTGTGCGCCGGCAGGCTGTAGGCGCGCCCGGTGCTGTCGATGAACACCGCCAGCTGGGTGCTGCGGCCGCGCGCCGCGGCCTGGAACGCATCGCCGGTCTTGTACGACAGGCTCCTGGGGTCAATGTCGTGGCCCTTGGCCGAGCGTATCCAGCCGCCGGTCGACAGCACCACCGTGACCGGCTCGTTGGCGAGCAGTTCGCTCTCCTCGATGGCCTGCGCCGCGGCGCGCTCCACGATGCGCGTGCGCCGCTCATCGCCGTATTCCTCCGCGTCGGCGGTGATTTCCGCGCGCACCAGTTTCCTGAGCTTGGCCTTGCTGCCGAGCAGCTCCTGCAGCTGGTCGCGCTCCTCGCCCAGCTCGCGCTGTTCCTCGCGGATCTTCATCTCCTCGAGCTTCGCAAGGTGGCGCAGCTTGGTCTCGAGGATCGCCTCGGCCTGCTCGTCCGACAGCTTGAAGCGCTTGATCAGCACCGGCTTGGGTTCCTCCTCGCGCCGGATGATGCGGATCACCTCATCCAGGTTCAGGTAGGCGATCGCCAGGCCATCCAGGATATGCAGCCGTCGGGCCACCTTGTCGAGCCGGTGCTGCAGCCGCCGGCGTACCGTGTGCTGGCGGAACTCCAGCCACTCGCTCAGCAGCGCCTTCAGGCCCATGACGCGCGGCCGGCCGTCGGTACCGATCACGTTCAGGTTGACGCGATAGCTGCGCTCCAGATCGGTGGTCGCGAACAGATGCGCGATCAGCTGCTGCACGTCCACCCGGTTGGAGCGCGGCTCGATCACCAGCCGGGTCGGATTCTCGTGATCCGATTCATCGCGCACGTCGTCCACCATCGGCAGTTTCTTGTCGCGGATCTGCTGCGCGATCTGCTCCAGCACGCGGCTGCCCGACACCTGGAACGGCAGCTGCGTGATGATCACATGGCCGCTGTCCTGCTCGACTTCCCAGACCGCGCGCGCCTTGAAGCTGCCGCTGCCGCTGTCGTAGAAGCTCACCAGGTCGGCGCGCGGGGAGATGATCTCGCCGCCGGTGGGCAGGTCCGGCCCCTTGACGTGCTTCATCAGCGCGCGTGTGGTGGCCTCGGGATCGTCCAGCAGGTGAATGCAGGCGGCGGCAATCTCGCGCAGGTTGTGCGGCGGAATGTCGGTCGCCATGCCGACGGCGATGCCGGAGGCGCCATTGAGCAGCAGGTTCGGCAGCCGCGCCGGCAGCATCAGCGGTTCGTCCATGGTGCCGTCGAAGTTCGGCGCCCAGTCGACCGTGCCGTGCTCGAGTTCCGCCAGCAGCAGGTCGGCATAGCGCGTCAGCCGCGCTTCGGTATAGCGCATGGCGGCAAACGACTTCGGATCGTCGGGCGAACCCCAGTTGCCCTGGCCATCGACGATCGGGTAGCGGTAGGAGAAGTCCTGCGCCATGTGCACCATGGCCTCGTAGCAGGCGGAGTCGCCGTGCGGATGGAACTTGCCGATCACATCGCCCACGGTGCGCGCGGATTTCTTGTGCTTGGAGGCGGCCGACAGCCCGAGCTCGCTCATCGCGTAGGTGATGCGGCGCTGCACCGGCTTCAGACCGTCGCCGAGCGCTGGCAGTGCGCGGTCGAGGATCACGTACATCGAATAGTCGAGGTACGCCTTTTCGGTAAACACACCGAGCGCGCGCCGCTCCACGCCCTCGAAATTCACCGGCGGTTGCGCCATCAGATCAGCACCTCGGCCTTGTCACCCTTGCTCTCCAGCCAGTCGCGCCGGTCGCCGGCACGCTTCTTCGCCAGCATCATGTCCATCAACTTGTCGGTCTGATCCTTGGCCTCGATGGTCAGCTGTACCAGGCGGCGGGTGCGCGGATCGATGGTGGTTTCACGCAGCTGCGGCGGATTCATCTCGCCCAGGCCCTTGAAGCGTGTCACCACCGGTTTGACACGTGAGCGCTCCTCGGTGAGGCGCTTGAGGATGCCGTCGCGCTCCTCGTCATCGAGCGCATACAGCACCTGCTTGCCGGCGTCGATGCGATACAGCGGCGGCATCGCCACGTAGATGTGACCGCCGCTCACCAGCGGCCGGAAATGGCGCAGGAACAGCGCGCACAGCAAGGTCGCAATGTGCTGGCCGTCGGAATCGGCGTCTGCCAGGATGCAGATCTTGTGATAGCGCAGCTCCGTCAGGTCCGATGAGCCGGGGTCGACCCCGAGCGCGATGGCGATGTCATGGACCTCCTGAGAGCTGCCGATCTCGCCCGGCTCGAGCTCCCAGGTATTCAGGATCTTGCCGCGCAGCGGCATGATGGCCTGGAACTCGCGGTCGCGTGCCTGCTTGGCCGAACCGCCGGCGGAATCGCCTTCCACCAGGAACAGTTCCGAGCGCGCCGGATCCTGCGAGCTGCAATCGGCAAGCTTGCCGGGCAGCGCCGGGCCATTGACGGCGCGCTTGCGCACCACCCGCGCCGCCGCGCGTATGCGCTCCTGCGCGTTCTCGATCGCAAACTGCGCGATGCGTTCGCCGGCATCCGGGTGCTGGTTGAGCCACAGCGCGGCCGCATCGCGCGCATGCGACTCGACCAGCGCGGCGGCCTCGCGCGAGCCGAGCTTCTCCTTGGTCTGGCCGGCGAACTGCGGGTCGCGCATCTTGATCGACAGCACGTAGCAGGCGCGATTCCAGATGTCCTCGGCGGTGAGCTTGATGCCGCGTGGCAGAAGATTGCGAAATTCGCAGAACTCGCGCACCGCCTCGACCACGCCGGCGCGCAGGCCGTTGACGTGTGTGCCGCCACCGGTGGTCGGTATCAGGTTGACGTAGCTCTCGGCGATCAGCTCCGGCGCATCGCTCGACCAGGCAAGTGCCCACTCGACTGCATCGTCGTCCGACACGTGCTTGCCGGTGATCGGCTCGGGCGGCAGGCGCTCGGCCTTGCCGAGCTGCTCCACCAGGTAGGCACCCAGGTCCCCGGTGTAGAACCATTCCTCTTTCTCGCCGGTCTGCTCGTTGTGAAAGGTCACGCGCAGCCCCGGGCACAGCACCGCCTTGGCCTTGAGCACGCGCTTGAGATCCGGCACCGAGAAGCGGTCGGAATCGAAGATCTTCGGGTCCGGCCAGAAGCGCACCGTGGTGCCGGTGTTGCGCTGGCCGACGGTGCCGACTACTTCGAGCTTGGAATGCAGCCGGCCGTCGCGAAAACTGATGTTGTATTCCTTGCCGCCGCGGCGCACCCAGCACTCCAGGTGCTTCGACAGCGCGTTGACCACCGAGACTCCTACGCCGTGCAGCCCGCCGGAGAATTTATAAGAGCCTTCGGTGAATTTGCCGCCGGCGTGCAGGCGGGTGAGGATCAGTTCGACGCCGCTGACTTTCTCCTTCGGATGAATGTCGATCGGCATGCCGCGCCCGTCGTCCACCACCTGCAGCGAATTGTCCTTGTAGAGCGTAAGCCCGATGTTCTTGCAGTAGCCGGCGATCGCCTCGTCGACGCTGTTATCGATGACTTCGTGCGCCAGGTGGTTGGGTCGAGTGGTGTCGGTGTACATGCCCGGGCGGCGGCGTACCGGGTCCAGTCCGCTGAGGACTTCGATATCGGATGCGGTATACGACTCAGCCATGCGGCGCGGATTCTAGCAGACGCGACGCGCTTGACCCGGCGACTCGCCCGACCTGGCTGCGCGCGCTGTAAAAATACTACCTGGAGGGATTGAACCTGTTCGCGCGAATTTCATAACGAAATTTGCGCGAACAGGTTCAATCCCCCTAATTAGCAGTTACGCAGTGCCGTGCGCCCGCTGGGTCCGGCTCCGGGTCAGGCTAAGTCGGCAAGTAACTCGCGCCGCAGCGCTTCCGGCAGCGGATCGACGCTGTAGCGATAGGCCGGATGATCGACACCGGCCGCCAGCGCGGCGCCGGCACGGGCGGCGGCAATCATCGCCGCGGCGAACTCGAAGCGCAGGAAATGCACCGCCGCAGTCTTGGTGTCGTTCTCGCGCAGCAGATCCTCATCGGCGATCGCGTACACCGCTTCGTGGCCCGTCACCCGCATCCAGCAGTGGCGCTCGAAGCCGCGCAGCTCGATCAGCTGCAGTGCGCGCTGTTCCGGGTCGGCGTATTCGATCATCAGCGTGGCCTTGAGGTTGCTGCCGTCCGGAATCAACGGATTGTAGGTCTCAAGTTCCTCGGCGATGCTCTCGGGTTCGAAGATGCGCTCGCTGCGCAACATCTCCTGCACCTGGTACTGAACCGTGCGCCGGTCCTCGAAACTCCAGGAGCAGTGCGGCCCGATGTGCAACTGACGCGCGCGCCGGTGCTCGATCATGCCGGGGCGCGATGCCGGACGCTCGCGCGCGTACTGCTCGAGCGACAACAACTGCGTGACCGCTAGTTTCTGCATCGCCGTCAGATGCCGTAGGCGATGCGCAGCAGCTTCAGCGGGTGCGTCGGCGCGCGCTTGGCGCTAAGGCCGCTCTCGATCTGGTGGCCGGCCATCGGGCAATCGCTGGAATAGTAGTCGGCGCCTGAGTCCTCGACGCGCTTGAATACCGGACCACCGATCTTCATCGACGCATCGCGATAGCGGGTCTTGATGGCGTAGGTGCCATTGTGGCCCGAGCAGCGCTCGATCACCTCGACCGTCGTGTCCGGCACCAGGCGCAGCAGGTCGCGCGTCTTGAGGCCGATGTTCTGTACCCGCAGGTGACACGGCACGTGGTAGCTGATCTTGCCCAGCGCGGTCTTGAAGTCGGTGCGCAGCAGCCCGGCCTTGTGGCGTAGCATCAGGTACTCGAACGGGTCGAACATGTGCTCGGCGATGCGCCGCACCTGCGCATCATCGGCAAACATCAGCGGCAGCTCCTGCTTGAACATCAGTACGCACGATGGGATAGGCGCCACGATGTCATAGCCCGCGTCTACCAGCTTGAGCAGCTGCGGGATGTTGTGCTCCTTGAAACGCGCCACCGCGGCAAGATCGCCGAGTTCGAGCTTCGGCATGCCGCAGCAGCGCTCGCTCGCGGCCAGCACCAGGGCGATGCCGTTGTGCTCGAACACCGCCGCCAGGTCCAGCGCCAGCTCGGGTTCATTGCGATTGCCATAGCAGGTGGTGAACAACACCACCTGGCCGCGGGTATCGTCGGCCGCCTGGGGCGGCAGATCGCGCCGCAGGCCGCCCTTGAGCCGCCGGCGTGCGGTGCTGGCGTAATAGTTCGGCAACGGCGCGCGCGGATCCACGCCCAGAGTCTGGTCCAGCAGCTTGCGAGCGATACTGTTGCGGTTAGCGGCATTGACGATTTCGGCCACCACCGGAATACCGGCCAGGTTGCCGACCGCCTCGGTGGAACTGAGCAGGCGGTCGGCGAGCCTGAGCTGCCCCTGCCGCGCCCGCAGTGCCTTGGCGCGCAGCATCAGGTGCGGAAAGTCCACGTTCCAGGGGTGCGGCGGCACGTACGGACACTTGGTCATGTAGCACATGTCGCACAGGTAGCAGTTCTCCACCACCTGCCAGTAGACCCGCTTGTCTACCCCGTCGAGCTCCATGGTAGGTGAGGCATCGACGGCATCGAACAGGATCGGGAACGACTGGCACAGGCTGAAGCAGCGCCGACAGCCGTGGCAGATGTCGAATACACGCTGCAGTTCCTGCTCGAGCGCGGCCTCATCGTAGAACGCCGGGTCGCGCCAGTTGATCGGATGGCGGGTCGGCGCGTCGAGGCTACCCTCGCGCCCGCCGCCATCCGTAGTCACAGGCATTACAGGCTATCGAGTGCCTTCTGGAAGCGGTTGGCGTGCGAGCGCTCGGCCTTGGCCAGGGTCTCGAACCAGTCGGCGATCTCACCGAAGCCCTCTTCGCGCGCCGCCTTCGCCATACCGGGATACATGTCCGAGTACTCATGCGTTTCGCCCGCGACCGCGGCCTTGAGGTTCAGCCTGGTCTCGCCGATCGGCAGTCCGGTCGCCGGATCGCCCACCTGCTCGAGATACTCGAGGTGGCCGTGCGCGTGCCCGGTCTCGCCCTCGGCAGTGGAACGAAACACCGCCGACACATCGTTATAGCCTTCGACATCCGCTTTGGCCGCGAAGTACAGGTAGCGACGATTGGCCTGCGATTCGCCGGCAAAGGCGTCCTTGAGATTCTTCTCAGTCCTGGTTCCAGCGAGTTTCATGAGCGCTAACCTCCGTAAAAGCCTTAAGCCCACCTTTTAGACTAATTCTAAGCACGCGCAATCTATGCGCAAGCGCCCGGCTCGTCAACGAGCGCGGACCGTCAATATCGCGGCAACTGTGCTAGGGTAATTCGATGGCGTCGAAGTCTGCATCCACGCCGGCGACGCCGGCCACGCCGGCATTTGAAGCGGCGCTGGCGCAGCTCGAATCGCTGGTCGGCCGGCTCGAGTCCGGGGATCTGCCGCTCGATGAAGCGCTGCGTACGTTCGAGCAGGGTGTGCGCCTGACGCGCGAATGCCAGAGCGCGCTCGCCAGCGCGCAACAGAAAGTGCAGCAGTTGCTGCAGCGTGGCGATACCGTGGCGATCGAGGATGTCGACGCCACCGCAACCCTCGAGACCCAATCCTCGGAATGACCTCGGCCCAGCGCGACAGCGCTCTCGCGGCCAGCGTCGACGCCTGTCAGCAGCGCATCGAACGCCCCTGGAGGCCGCGCCCCATATTGCAATGCAGCATGGTGAGCGCACCCTAGCCGCCCTGGAGGGCTTAGGCGGCGCTGCCGCGAAGCGGCGCTAGCCGCGCGCCTATTGGCTGCTCAATCGGCTGGTTTGAGGCCCTAGGCGGGCGGCAGCCCGCCGCCGGCCGCTTCCCGGCCTGCCCACGCACCCGGAACGCGGCAGTGCGGCACTAAGGTCTGTGGAGCGTGTAAACTTGTGGCTCATCATGCCACCGAGCACCCCGTCCTACCCTTTGCTGGGTGCCATTGAATCCCCGGCAGATCTGCGCGCTTTAGACGAGCGAGACCTGCCTGCGCTCGCAGCGGAATTGCGCGAATTCCTGATTCACACGGTGAGTACCCGTGGCGGCCATTTCGCCGCCGGCCTGGGCACCGTGGAACTCACTATTGCACTGCACTATGTATTCAACACTCCGGAAGATCGCCTGGTATGGGATGTGGGCCACCAGGCCTATCCGCACAAGGTTCTGACCGGTCGGCGCGATCGGCTGCACACCATCAAGCAGCGCGATGGCCTGGCGCCATTCCCGACCCGCGGCGAAAGTCCCTACGATGCGTTCGGCGTCGGCCATTCGGGCACCTCGGTCAGCGCCGCGCTGGGAATGGCGATTGCGGCGGCGCGCAACGGCGATGAACGGCGCGCGATTGCGGTCATCGGCGACGGCGCCATGAGCGCCGGCATGGCCTTCGAAGCCCTGAACCACGCCGGCAGCCTGCCGATCCCGCTGCTGGTGGTGCTCAACGACAACGACATGTCGATCTCCGAGAACGTCGGGGCGCTGTCGAACTACCTGGCCCGCGTGATCTCCGGGCGCCTGTACGCGCAGCTGCGCGAAGGCGGCAAAAAAGCGCTGCAGCAGATGCCGGCGATGCGCGCGCTTGCGCGCCGCTCCGAGGAGCACGTCAAGGGCATGGTGCTGCCCGGCACGTTGTTCGAGGAGATGGGGTTTAATTACGTCGGGCCGCTCGATGGCCACGATCTCAAGTCGCTGCTGCGCGCACTGCGCAACATTCGCGGGCTGTCCGGCCCGCAGTTGCTGCACGTGGTGACACGCAAGGGCAAGGGCTACGCGCCGGCCGAAGCCGATCCGATCACCTGGCACGGCCCCGGCCCGTTCGACCCGGTCAGCGGCACCATCCACAAGGAGAAGCCGGGCACGCCCAGCTACTCGCAGGTGTTCGGCCAGTGGCTGTGCGACATGGCCGATCGCGACCCGCGCATCGTCGGCATCACACCCGCGATGCGCGAAGGCTCGGGACTGGTGGAATTCTCCAAGCGCTTCCCGGAGCGCTACTTCGACGTCGCCATCGCCGAGCAGCACGCCGCGACCTTCGCCGCAGGCCTGGCGTGCGAGGGCATGAAACCGGTACTGGCGATTTATTCCTCGTTCCTGCAGCGCGCCTACGACCAGTTGATCCACGACGTGGCACTGCAGAAGCTGCCGGTGGTGTTCGCGCTCGACCGCGCGGGCGTGGTCGGCAGCGACGGCGCCACCCACCATGGCAGCTACGACCTGTCGTTCATGCGCTGCATACCGAACATGGTGATCATGGCACCGGCGGATGAAAATGAATGCCGGCAGATGCTCTACACCGCCACCACGATCGACGGTCCGGCGGCGGTACGCTATCCGCGTGGCCGGGGCCCAGGGGTTCCCATCCAGGACGAAATGATCGCCCTGCCCATCGGGCGTGCGGAACTGAGGCGCCGCGGCGACAGCGGCCTGGCACTGCTGGCGTTCGGCGCCATGATGACCCCGGCGACCACGCTGGCCGAGCGCCTGGGTGCCACGCTGGTCAACATGCGCTTCATCAAACCGCTGGATATCGCGATGCTGCGCGAGATCGCCACTACCCACGCCGGCATCGTGACCATCGAGGACAACGTCGTGGCGGGCGGAGCCGGCAGCGCCTGCTCCGAGGCGCTGGACGAGGAAGGGATCACCACACCGCGCCTGCATATCGGCATTCCCGATCGCTTCATCGAACATGGCAGCCGCGATGACTGCCTGGCGGCGGCGGGGCTGGACCTCGCCGGCATCGCAGCGAGCATTGAGCGCTGGCGCTCGGCGGTGCCCGCCTTGAAGCTGACCCGTACCGCCACCAGATTGACCGCAGCGGGCGGCGCCGGCCCGAGTTGAACCCCGCAGGTAAAGCCATGAGCATCGCTGCCGAGACCCGGGCCAAGAACGTCGTGTCCGTCGAGGACGTGCAGGCGCGTGCCGACACGCGCCGTATCCCTATCAACCGGGTTGGCATCAAGGACATCCGCCATCCGGTACGGGTCAAGGATCGCAGCACCGGCGAGCAGCACACCGTCGCGACCTTCAACATGTACGTCAACCTGCCGCACGACTTCAAGGGCACCCACATGTCGCGCTTCGTCGAGATCCTGCATCACGAGCGTGAGATCTCGGTTGACTCGTTCCGCTCGATGCTCGGCGAGATGACCTCGCGACTCGATGCCGACGCCGGCCATATCGAGATGACGTTTCCGTTCTTCGTGATGAAGCGCGCACCGGTGACCGGCGTCGAGAGCCTGATGGATTACCAGGCCTCGCTGATCGGCGAGATCTGCCGCGGCGAGGCCCACACCTGGGTCAAGGTCGTGGTCCCGGTCACCAGCCTGTGTCCGTGCTCGAAGAGGATCTCGGATCGCGGTGCGCACAACCAGCGCTCGCACATCACCATCAAGGCGCGCCTGCAGCAGCACATCTGGATCGAGGAACTGATCGAGCTGGCGGAGAAGGAAGCCTCGTGCGAGCTGTACGGCATCCTCAAGCGCCCCGACGAGAAGTACGTCACCGAGCGTGCCTACGACAACCCCAAGTTCGTCGAGGACATGGTGCGCGATGTCGCCATGCGGCTCAACAGCGAGGAGCGCATCTCCGCCTATGTGGTCGAGAGCGAGAATTTCGAGTCGATCCACAACCATTCGGCCTATGCGATGATCGAGCATGAGAAACGCCCAACGCCGACGCCGGCGCCGCGCTAGAGGCAACACGCGACCATGGACAACAACAGGACCTGGCTGACCCGCAGCGGCAATCCCGGGCTCAACGACCGGACCTTTGCCGGCCTGCCGCGCGCCGGCGCCGCCGGCGAGGCGATGACGCTGCAGGGCACGATCAACAAGTCGTTCCTGCTGCTGGTGGTACTGCTGGCGGCCGCGCTGTGGCCATGGTCGCAGTTCTTGGCCAGCGGCAATCAGGCGGTGGTAGTGCCTGCGATTGTCGTGGGCGCGACCGGCGGCCTGGTGCTGGCGCTGATCATCAGCTTCAAGGCCACGCTGGCGCCCTATCTGTCGCTGCCCTACGCGGCCTGTGAAGGCCTGGCGATCGGCGGCTTCTCGGCGATACTGGAGAAGCGCTATCCCGGCATTGCCATCCAGGCCGTAGGACTGACGTTCGGTGTGCTGGCCGCGATGCTGCTGGCCTACACGCTTGGAATCATCCACGTCACGCAGCGCTTCCGCGCCATCGTCGTGGGCGCCACCGGCGCCATCGCACTGTTGTACCTGGTGTCATTCGTGCTCGGCTTTTTTCATGTCGGCGTGCCGTTCCTCAATGGCGCCAGTCCGCTGAGCATCGGTGTGTCGCTGGTGATCATCGCGGTCGCAGCGCTTAACCTCGCGCTCGACTTCGACCTGATCCAGACTGGCGTGGCGCAGGGCGCGCCACGCTACATGGAGTGGTACGCAGCCTTCGGCCTGCTGGTGACACTGGTGTGGCTGTACCTCGAGATCCTGCGTTTCCTGAGCAAAGTGCGCCAGCGCTGACAGGCGCACCGAAGCGTTGCCACCGCCTGCCGGCACGCCCCCGCCTGTACCACGCGACTGCCTGCACCACGCGACCGCCACGGGCGCGTAACGACCCCATGAACTGTGCTGGTCATCACATGCGCGCGCAATCGAGCGTGCGTCCGATTGCGTTTGTCCGGCCCTGCGCGCGCAATGGCGTCTGACAACCGCCCGAGTCAGCGGCCGTTCAGCGTCAACGATCTAGTATCGGTGACGTTTCTGTTAAATATCGCTGTGGGTTACAGCGGCAAGGGGATCGATTCATGATGAAGCGCAACATTTCCTCCAGCATTTTTTACACGGTAGCGCTGGCATTCGCGCTGCTGCTGGGCTCGCAGGCGTCACACGCGTTCGTCGGTGTATCGATCACCGTCGCGCCGCCGGAGCTACCGGTCTATGAACAACCGCCGGTGCCGGGACCCGGATATCTGTGGACCCCCGGCTACTGGGCCTGGGGCGACGATGGCTACTACTGGGTTCCGGGTACCTGGGTCGAACCGCCGCAGGAAGGCTATCTGTGGACGCCGGGATATTGGGGTTGGAACGATGGAATCTACGTGTGGAATGGCGGCTATTGGGGCCCGCATGTCGGCTTCTATGGCGGCGTCAATTATGGATTCGGCTACGTCGGCCACGGCTACCAAGGCGGCTATTGGGACCATGGCGCGTTTCGCTACAACAGCGCCTACAACAATATTCACGGCAATACCCGCATCACCAATGTCTACAACAAAACCGTGATCGTCAACAACCACACCCGCGCGAGCTTCAACGGCGGCAACGGGGGCGTTCAGGCGCGTCCTGGCGCGCAGGAGCTGGCTGCGGAACATGAGCATCATCTGACGCCGGTGTCGATGCAGCTGCAGCACGAGGAAGGCGCGCGCAGCAACCCGGCGCTACGGGCATCGTCCAATCATGGCGTGCCCCCGATCGCCGCGACGCCGCGTCCCGGCGTGTTCGCAGGCGAAGGCGTGGTCGCGCCGCACCCGGTGGCCATGTCGCACCCGGTAATGACGCCGCATCCGAACGGCTTTAACGCTGGGGGCGCACCGGCACACGTCACCCCGACCCCGCCCCCGCACGTGAATGGCAGCGCAGCCGTGGCAGGCCCGGGTATGTCCGGCGGATCCGGTGCCCCGCCGCACAACACCGTCCCGGCCACCAAATTCCAGCACACCGGACCGCCGGCTGGCGGCGGCGCCGGGCCACCGAAAGGGGCCACACCAAAGACCCCGGTGCGCGAACCGCGCGACGAACACGGACAGTCGCCGCGCTGAGCGGTATCGCACTGACGGCATGCTGCAGCTCGCCGCGACGCGGCGAGCTGCAGGATGATTACTAAAGCGAACTCCGGCGGCAGCAATGCGGCCGGCAGGTGCTACCGCTAGGGTCGGACCTCGTTGGTCTGCAGGCGGCCGATCAGCGAGCGCAGGAATACCCGGTTGAAGCGCAGCTGGCAGGAGGCCGAGACCTGCTCCAGCAGCGTCGAGCTGACCTTCAGCACCGTGACGTCATCGGCCGCCAGGATGCTGGCGGTGCGTTTTGCGCCCTGCACGTAGCTGGTCTCGCCGAAGCACTCGCCGCTCGACAGCAGGCCGATGCGCTCGCCATGACGTTCCATGGCGCAATTGCCGGCAACGATGATGTAGAAGCGATCGTCCATCTCGCCTTCCTTGACGATCTGCTCGCCGCTGGCGTATTCCTGCCAGTGGCTGGCGCGCAGCACCTCGTGAATTTCCGCGTGCGAAAACTCGTGGAAGAATTTCAGGCGCCGCAGCAGCGTGAATTGCTCCTGCTGGTCGATGCGTGAGTACTGCTGGCGCAGCGTCTGGTGCACGCGCGTGAGTTCAGCGGCGAAATCCAGGCCCGATTGATAGCGGCGCGCCGGATCCTTCTGCATCGCCACCGCCACCACGTTCTCGATCTCTTCCGGCACATCGCTGCGCAGCGTATGGATCGGCGCCGGCGTGGCATACACGATCTGGTGCAGCAGCTTGGCAAGATTGCCGGCGCGAAACGGGCGCACCCCGGTCAGCAGTTCGTACATCACCGCGCCGAGCGAATACAGGTCCGAACGGCTGCTCAGCTCCAGGCTCTGCACCTGCTCGGGCGACATGTAGCTCGGCGAGCCGGCGATGCCTTCGATGCGTGATATCTCAGAATCGGCCACCAGCGCGATGCCAAAGTCGATGATGCGCACATCGCTATCGGTGGTGAGCATGATGTTCGAGGGTTTGATGTCGCGATGAATCACCCCGCGCGAATGCGCGTAGTGCAGCGCCTTGGCGCACTTGAACATCAGTTCCACCACGTCATCCAGGCGCAGCAGATTGTCCGGGCGGCAGTAGGCCGACAGGGTACGCGCGCCGTGCACGTGTTCGGTGACGATGTAGCAGTGGCCGTTTTCCTCGCCGGCGTCGTAGATCGGCAGGATGTTCGGATGGTGCAGCATCCCCACCATGTGGGCTTCGGACAGGAACATCTTGCGGGCCACGCGTGCGCGCTCGTCATCGCCGCCGGCCTCGATGTTGTATACCTTGATGGCGACGTCACGACCGTAGTAGGGGTCATGTGACATAAACACGGTGCCCGTGCTGCCGTGGCCGACCTCATTGATGATGGGGTACTTGCCAATGCGCTCGGGAATCTTGATTGCGTTTGCGTTTTTCGGTGCGGAGGATTTCATCGACCCGAGGACCCCGAAGGTCACAGGACCACAGCAGCCAGAATAAGCGCCGGCAGCGCCTGCGGGCTGTGATGCGGATCGCGGATCAGGGCCGGCTGCGATGCGCGGCGCGGTAATTTTTGGACGCCGCCGGGCGAGCGGCCCGCAATAGTCAGTTGGCGAAGTGATCGAATCCCAAAGGCGAGAACTGCATCACCGCACCGCCCGCCGTCAGTGTCAGGCCAGCGCCGGCATGCAGCGCGCCGACGCGCGTGACGGCCTGGCCGGTGCGCGCCGCCAGCGACCCCAGGGTGGCCGCCTGGGCCGGTGCGGCGGTAAAGCACAGCTCATAATCCTCGCCGCCAGTCAGCGCGCCGCGCCAGGCCTGATCGCCGAGCGTGCGCTGCAGCGCAGGCGACAGTGGCAGGCGCTCGATCTCGAGCGTCGCGCCACAGCCACTCGCGGCCAGCAGACGCGTGGCGTCGATATACACGCCGTCGGACACATCGATACAGGCGCTGGCGATGCCGCGTAGTGCCTGCCCCAGCGCCACGCGCGGCACGGGATACTCGAAGCGCTGCTGCAACCAGGCGCCATCGAGCGCCGTCGCGGGGACCTCGCCGCGCAAAATTTTCAAGCCGCAGGCGGCATCGCCGACGCTGCCGCTCAGATACAGGTCATCGCCGGCACGCGCACCGTCGCGCCGCAGTGCCTCACCTGCCGGCACCAGCCCCGCCAGCTGCACGGTAATAGACAGGGCTCCGCGACTCAGGTTGCCGCCCACCAGCGCCACTTCGTGAGCGCGCGCCAGGGCACCGAAGCCGGCCGCGAATTCGCCCAGCCAGCCCTCGTCCGCCAGCGGCAGGTTGAGCGACAGCAGTGCCCAGCTGGGCGCCGCACCCATGGCAGCGATATCGCTAAGGTTGACCGCCAGCGCACGATGGCCGAGCGCGCGCGGCGCCGCGCCGGGCAAAAAATGCACGCCCTCGATCAATGCATCGGTGGTCAGCGCCAGCTCGCAGCCGGTCGGCACCTGCAGCAGCGCGGCATCGTCGCCGATGCCGAGCACGATGTCGTCGCGCCGGGCGCCAAGCTCGCGAAAATAGCGCTCGATCAGTTGGGATTCGCAGACCGCCACGGTGCCACCGCCTTGGCATCAGCGCCGCGGCGCTCAATGCTCCTGGATGCGCCACAGGCGGGCCGCGCGGTCGAGCACGCCGTTGACGAATTTGTGGCCGTCCGTGGCACCAAAGCGACGTGCCAGATTGACCGCTTCGTTGATCACTACGCGGAACGGAACCTCGGGCCGGTGCTGCAGCTCGTAGCTGCCGATCAGCAGCAATGCGTGCTCCACCGGATCAAGCTCGGCCGGCTTGCGATCCAGCAGCGGCGCCAGCGCGGCGTCGAGCTCGTCGTGCGTGCCGCAGATGGCGGCCACCAGGGCCTCGAAATACGCGGCATCGGCCCGGGGCATGTCGGCGTCGGTGGCGAATTCGGACACCAGGTCCTGCCATTCGCAGCTGTTGAGCTGCCAGCGATACAGCGCCTGCAGCGCCAGTTTACGCGCTACCGTGCGGGCGCCGGAGTTGCGCTCGAAGCGGGCGCTCACTTCAGCCGCCGCAGCAGACTGGCCATCGCGAGCGCCGTCTCGAGCGCCTCACCACCCTTGTTGAGCGAGTCCGGTGCCGCGCGCTCCAGCGCCTGGGCGCGCGTATCCACGGTCAGCACGCCGAAACTCACCGGCACGCCGGTGTCGAGCATCACGCGCTGCAGGCCGTGCGCACACTCGCCGGCGACGAATTCGAAATGCGCGGTATCACCGCGGATCACGCATCCCAGCGCCACCACGGCGTCGATGCCAGCCTGCAGCGCCATGACTCTGGCCGCCAGCGGCAATTCGAATGCGCCCGGCACGTGTTCCACCAGCAGCGCCGCATCGGTGCCGCCATGCATGCGCCACGAGGCACGCGCGGCGTCCAGCAGCGCATCGACGATGTCATCGTTGTAGCGCGCAGCGACGATTGCGAATTTGAACTCGCTCGCCGCATACACGCCCGTTTGAGTGGCGGCGGTACCCATATGAAGCCCGAAGTATAGCGAAGCGTCAGCCGCTCTCGCCGACGTAATCCACGATCTCGAGTCCGAAAGCCGAGATGCCATGCAGCTGCTTGGGCGCCGACAGCACGTGCATGCGCTCCACTCCCAGGTCGCGCAGAATCTGCGCGCCGATTCCATAGGTACGCAGTACGCGTCCGCTCAAGGCAGACGGCGCGTCGCCCGAGGCGCGGCGCGACAGCGAGCTCACCGCGTCGGCCAGTTCGCGTGGCGGTTCGCGCTGGCGCAGGATGATCACCACGCCGCACGGCGAGTGCGCGACCCGTTGCAGCGCCGCCGGCAGCGTCCAGGCCTGCGATCCGTCGCGCACGCCAACCAGGTCGCGCAGCGTATCGGTGACGTGCACTCGCACCAGCGGCGTTGCCGCTGCGAGATCCCCGTGCACCAGCGCCAGGTGCACGTCGCGGTTGACGTGATCCTCGTAACAGTAGAGCCGGAAATCCCCGTAGGCGGTGCTCACGGTCTGTTCGGCGATGCGTTCCACTGAGCGCTCGGTGCGCAGGCGGTGGCGGATCAGATCGGCGATGGTGCCGATCTTGAGCTGGTGGCGGCGCGCGAATGCTTCCAGGTCCGGCCGGCGCGCCATGGTGCCGTCGTCGTTCATGATCTCCACGATCGCCGCCGCCGGTTCGAACCCGGCCAGGCGTGCCAGGTCGCAGCCGGCCTCGGTGTGCCCGGCACGCGTCAGCACGCCACCGGGTTGCGCCATGATGGGGAACACGTGACCCGGCTGGCGCAAATGCTCCGGCTGCGCATCGGCACGCACCGCGGTGCGCACGGTGTGGGCGCGGTCGTGGGCCGATATGCCGGTGGTCACTCCCTCGGCAGCCTCGATCGACAGCGTGAAATTGGTGCGCTGGGTACGGTCGGTGTCGCTCACCATCAGCGGCAGGCGCAGCTGCGCGCAGCGCTCTCGGGTCAGCGTCAGGCAGATCAGCCCGCGGCCGAAACGCGCCATGAAGTTGATGTCTTCGGGCCGCACGCAGTCGGCCGCCATGACCAGATCGCCCTCGTTCTCGCGATCCTCGTCGTCCATGATCACGACCATGCGGCCGGCGCGCAGCTCCGCCAGGATCTCGTCGATGGAATTGAGGCCGCCGGCACAGGCGCCGCCGCTGGCGGCTCCGGCATTGCTGGGGTTGACTGCGCTCAACTTGGCCATACACGCACGCTACCACGGGGCCGTGGCTTTAGGCCAAGGCGCCGAAGGCACTACCCACGGCCGCGGTGACCGCCATTGCCAGGGCGCCCCAGAAAGTCACGCGCAGGGCTGCGACCCCGATGGGAGCGCCGCCGGCACGCGCCGCCAGGGCGCCGAGCAGCGCCAGGAACAGCAGCGCGCTGGCGGCGAGCAGCGGGATCAGGATGGCCTGCGGACTCCACAGCACCACCAACAGCGGCAGCAGCGCGCCGGTGGCGAAACTTGCGGCCGAGGCCAGCGATGCCTGCAGCGGTCGCGCGCGGTGGGTCGCCGACAGGCCGAGTTCATCACGAGCGTGCGCCCCGAGCGCATCCTTCTGCATCAGCTGCGTCGCCACCTGTTCCGCCAGCGCGGGTGTCAGCCCGCGCTGCACATAGATGCCGGCGAGCTCGGCGCGCTCGGAGGGTTCGTCCGCCGCCAGCTCGCGCCGCTCGCGTTCCAGGTCCGAGCGTTCGCTGTCGGCCTGCGAGCTCACCGAAACGTACTCGCCGGCGGCCATCGACATCGCCCCGCCGACCAGCCCGGCGACGCCCACTACCAGCGCCTGGCTGCGCGACACGTGCGTCGCGGCGACACCGACCAGCAGACTCGCCACGGACACGATACCGTCGTTGGCGCCCAGCACCGCGGCGCGCAGCCAGCCGCTGCGACTGGAGTAATGGCGCTCGAACTGAGGGCGCCTCATCGCAGCCGCGGTTCGGTGCGGCGCTGCGGGACACGCGGCGGTGCCTTCCCCATGCCGCCGAACAGGGCCGCCGCGCCGTGCCACAGGCCGAGAAAGATAGCCCACAGCAGCACGCCGACCGCGAGCGCGAACACGGCACTTTGCAAGTCGAGGGTAAAGGCCGGCTGGTAGCCGCCCCAGGTGGCGCTCAGCAGTGAGGTGTCGTGATGCAGCAGCAGATATTCGCTCTGGTGCAGCAGATCGGTATCGAGCGCCGCCAGCAGCGCGCGCAACCGGTCGGCGGTCTCTACCATCGACTGCAGCGCCGCACCCTCCTGGTGAAAAGTCGCATCGCCGCTTTGCAGGTGGTAGCGGATCAGCTCGGCGAGGCTGCCGCCGTGATTGCTGTTGGCAATCGCCTGGAATGGCTTCAGATCGGCCAGCACCTGATCGAGGCGGCCGCCGGCGCGCTGCCGGTATTGAACGATGAAGCTCGGGATACAGCCCGCCGCCACCACTGCGGCCAGCAGCACAATGCGATCGAGTATGTCGCGTACCACTTTCATGATCGCCCTGGTTCCTTCAGTTCGCCGAGTTCGCGGACAGCAGCCGCTCGGTGTAGCGCGCGATCATGTCGACCTCCAGATTGACCCACTCGCCGACCGCCAGCGCGGCCAGCGTGGTGACCGCCAGCGTGTGCGGCACCAGGTTGACCTCGAACTCCCGCTGCTCCACCGCGTTCACGGTCAGGCTCACCCCATCGAGCGCCACCGACCCCTTGCGCGCGACATAGCGCGCCAGCGCCTGCGGCACGCGGATGCGAATCCGCTGCGAGCGCACTTCATCCGCGCGCTCGCGAATCTCGGCCACGCCATCCACGTGTCCGGACACCAGGTGGCCGCCAAGCGCGTCGCCGGCGCGCAGCGCCGGCTCGAGATTGACCTGCCGTCCCACGCGCCAGTCGCCGATGGTGGTCAGCGCGAGCGTCTCGCGCGACACATCGGCGCTGAAGCTGCGCGGCTGCAGGGCGATGGCGGTCAGGCACACCCCGGCCACCGCGATGCTGTCGCCGACCGCGATGCGCGCCAGGTCGAGCCGATCGACCCCCACCGTCAGGCGCGCATCCCCGCGCTGCGTCTCCAGAGCCAGGATGCGCCCCACGTCCTGGATGATGCCGGTGAACACGCGCCCTAAACCTGCGCCGCCGGCGCCGCCGGCACCGCCGGCACCGCCGTCAACCGCAGATCCGGCCCGACCGGGCTGCAGTCGCTGAACTCCAGTTGCATGCGCTGCCCGAGCTGCGAGATCTGCGGCAATTCTACCAGCGGCCGAGCCGTGGGCCCGAGCAGGCTTGGCGCCAGATAGACGATGAACTCGTCCACCAGCCGCGACTGCAGCAACGCACCGGCAAGGCGGGCGCCAGCCTCGACCCAGATTTCGTTCGCCTCGAGCTCTCCCAACCGGCGCAGCACCACCGCCAGATCAAGTCCGCCTTCGGGCGCGCGCGCCACCGTCTCGACGCGCACGCCGCGACGCGTAAGTTCATCGCGCCGCGCGCCGTCGTCGCTGGCAGTGAACACCAGCGCCGCACCTTCGCCCTCGAACATGTGCGCCTGCGGCGGCACCCGCAGCTCGCTGTCGAGCAGCACCCGCAGCGGCTGGCGGGTGGCGCCTTCGAGGCGCACGTTGAGTGCCGGATCGTCGGCCAGCACCGTGCCGCTGCCGCTCAGCACCGCCGAGCTGCGGGCGCGAAATCGCTGCGCGTCCGCTCGTGCGGCCGGACTGGTGATCCAGTGGCTGGCGCCATTGGCCAGCGCCGTGCGGCCGTCCAGGCTGGCGCCCAGCTTGACGCGTACCCAGGGCAGGCCGGTGCGCATGCGCTTGAAGAAGCCGGGGTTGAGCGCGCGCGCTTCCGCGGCCAGCAGCTCGCCGGCGGTGTCGATGCCGGCCGCCCGCAATGCTGCCACGCCGGCGCCGTTCACCAGTGGATTGGGATCGCCGCTGGCATATACCACGCGCCCGACGCCGGCACCGATGAGCGCCTGCACGCACGGCGGCGTGCGGCCGGTATGGGAACAGGGCTCGAGCGTCACGTAGGCGGTGGCCCCACGCGCCGACTCGCCGGCCGCGGCCAGCGCATGTACCTCCGCGTGCACCTCCCCGGCGCGCTGGTGCCAGCCCTCGCCGAGCACGCGCCCGTCGCGCACCAGTAGGCAGCCGACGCGCGGGTTGGGGTCGGTGGTGTACAGACCGCGCGCCGCCAGTTCCAGCGCGCGGCGCATGAAGCGCGTGTCGCGCTCGTTCCGGGTGGCGTCGCTGTCGGGGAGTCGGTTCATGGCTTCGATTTCACCACCGTGGCCTCCCCCGGCAGCAGCGGCAGCTGGTCGGAATCGGGCTTCTCCTCGCGCCGCCGTCGATGATGGCGCAGGCGCTCGACCTCGTCGCGAAACGCCTCGGCATCCTGGAAGCTGCGATACACCGACGCGAAGCGCACGTAGCCGACCTCGTCCAGGTGTCGCAGCTCCTCCATGACGAATTCGCCGATGGTGCGCGCCGGTACTTCACGCTCGCCGAATACCCGTAACTTGTGACAAATGCGGCTCACGGCCTGCTCGATCGCCTCGGCGCCGACCGGGCGCTTCTCCAGCGCCTTGATCATGCCGTGCGACAGCTTGCGCTCATCGAACGGCTCGCGGCTCCCGTCGCTCTTGATCACGCGCGGCATCAGAAGCTCGGCGGTTTCAAAGGTCGTGAAGCGCTCGCCGCAGCTCAGGCACTCACGCCGGCGGCGAATCTGGCCGCCGTCGGCGGCCAGCCGCGAGTCGGTGACCTTGGTCTCGACGTGGCCGCAGAAGGGACAATGCATCGACTGCCCGGGTCAGGGTTCAATCCGAGTAAACCGGGAAGCGACCGCACAGCTCGACCACCTGCGGCCGCACGCGCTCGATCGCGCTGTCGGCACCGCCGGCATCGAGGATGTCCGCGATCCAGCCGCTGACCTTGCGGATCTCCGGCTCCTTGAAGCCCCGGGTGGTCGACGCCGGCGTGCCCAGCCGCAGGCCGCTGGCGATCATTGGCGGCCGCGGATCGTTCGGCACCGCGTTCTTGTTGACCGTGATGTTGGCCCGGCCGAGCGCCGCATCGGCGTCCTTGCCGGTGATATCGCGGCCCACCAGGCTGAGCAGCAGCAGGTGATTGTCGGTGCCGCCCGAGACGATGCCGTAGCCGCGCGCAGCCAGCGCGGCGCACATGGCACGCGCATTCGCCACCACCTGGCGCTGGTACTGCTTGAATTCGGGCTGCAGCGCCTCCAGCAACGCCACCGCCTTGGCCGCGATCACGTGCATCAGCGGACCGCCCTGGGTGCCCGGAAACACCATGGAATTGAGTTTCTTGGTGATGACGTCGTTGGCGCGCGCCAGGATCATGCCGCCGCGCGGCCCGCGCAGCGTCTTGTGCGTCGTGGTCGTGACCACGTCGGCGATTGGCAGCGGGTTGGGATACTCCCCGGCGGCGACCAGCCCTGCGACGTGCGCCATATCGACGAACAGCAGCGCGCCGACCTTATCGGCTATGGCGCGAAAGCGCGGGAAATCCAGCACGCGCGAATAGGCCGAGAAGCCCGCCACGATCATCTTCGGCTTGTGTTGCAGCGCCAGCGCCTCGACCTGCTCGTAGTCGATCAGCCCGCTGTCCGGGCGCACCCCATACTGCACGGCATGAAACAGCTTGCCGGAGAAGTTCACCTTGGCGCCGTGCGTCAGGTGCCCACCCTGATCCAGGCTCATGCCCAGGAGCACGTCACCCGGCGCCAGCAATGCAAAGTACACCGCCGCGTTGGCCTGCGAGCCCGAGTGCGGCTGCACGTTGACGTAGTCGGCGCCAAACAGTTTCTTCGCTCGGTCGATCGCCAGCTGCTCGGCAATGTCGACAAATTCACAGCCGCCGTAGTAGCGCTTGCCCGGATACCCTTCGGCGTACTTGTTGGTCATCGACGAGCCCTGGGCCTGCAGCACCCGCGGACTGGCGTAGTTCTCCGAGGCGATGAGCTCGATGTGATCCTCCTGGCGCTGCCGCTCGCCGTCGAGCGCGCGCTGGAGTTCCGGGTCGACATCCTTGATGAGCAGACGGTTCGAAAACATGAATCAACTGCCTTTCGTGGTTAAGCTCTGATACGAGCGGAAAGGCGCGGGATTGTACCCGAACAGGCGCACTTCAGGCGCAGCCTCAGGCGGCCAGCAGAGCCTCCACCACGCCGCACCAGGTACGGGCAATATTACCGCGATCGTAGCCGCCACCACCCAATGCCAGTACCCGCCCGTGGCCCAGCCGATCGGCCAGCAGGCACAACTCGCGCGCCGCGCGCGCATGGCAGGCGCTCGAGAGCTTCAGGTGCGTGATCGGATCGCCGGCGACGCTGTCGGCGCCGCACTGCAGGATCAGGAATGCCGGCGCGTAACGCTCCACGTGCGCCAGCATGGCCGGCCAGACGGCATCGAACTGCGCGTCGCCGGCACCAGCCGCCAGTGGTACGTTGAGCTTGGTACCGGCGGCCGCGCCGCGGCCGATTTCGGCATCGGAACCGGTGCCCGGATACAGCGACTGACCGCTCTCGTGCAGGTCGGCAAATATCAGCTCCGGATCGTCGTCAAAGGCGTAATAGACGCCATCGCCATGATGGGCGTCGATGTCCACGTAAGCGATGCGGGACAACCCGTGGGCGCGCCGCAGGTGCTCGATCACCACGCCGCAGTCGTTGAACACGCAGAATCCGGCGGCCCGATCGCGCGCGGCATGATGCAGGCCGCCGATCGGCACGAACGCGCGCCGGCGCAGGCCCTGCATGATCCAGTCGGCGGCCGCAAGGCTGGAGCCGACCACGCAGGCCGCGGCCTCATACACCCCGCGAAATGCGGGCGTATCGCCCGCGTCCAGCCAGCCGCTGCCGGCCTGCGAGCGCTCGGCGACGAACTGCAGGTACTCGGGCGTATGAAACAGCAGCAGCTCGGACTCGGCGGCCTGCCGCGGTTCGAGCTGCGCGACATGCGTGCCGAGGCCGCGCTGGGCAAATTCGCGTTCGAACACGCCGTGGCGGTCCGGGCCGAACGGGTGGCCGTCGCCAAAGCCGTATCGAGCCAGCTGCTCGCCGAGCACGACTGCAACCTCAGGGCCTGGGGCGTTCAAGGGCTACGCTTCGAGCTTTTGAGCCTGCGACACTGCAGACCGCGGCAAGATATCACACACGAGTAGCACCGCACCTGCGCGTTCAATGATAATGCGCGCCCCCCACAAGCCTGCGATCTGGAGCCCCATGGCGCAATACATTTACACCATGAATCGAGTGTCGAAGATCGTGCCGCCCAAGCGCGTGATTCTGCGCGATATCAGCCTGTCGTTTTTCCCCGGCGCCAAGATCGGCGTACTCGGCCTCAATGGCTCGGGCAAATCCACGCTGCTGCGGATCATGGCCGGCATCGATACCAGCATCGATGGCGAAGCGCGGCCGCAGTCCGGGATCAAGGTCGGCTTCCTGTCGCAGGAACCGGAACTCGATCCGTCCAAGGATGTGCGCAGCGTGGTGATGGAGGGCATCGGCGGCAGCTTCGCATTGCTGGAGCGCTTCAACCAGATCAGCGAGCAGTTCGCCGAGCCGATGGACGACGATCAGATGAACAAGCTGCTCGAGGAGCAGGCCAGGCTGCAGGACGCGATCGATGCCGCCGGCGGCTGGGAGCTGGGACGCAAGCTGGAAATCGCCGCCGATGCGCTGCGTCTGCCACCGTGGGAGGCGATCATCGCCCAGCTCTCGGGCGGCGAGAAGCGCCGCGTGGCACTGTGCCGGCTGCTGCTGTCGCAACCGGACATGCTGCTGCTCGATGAGCCCACCAACCACCTGGATGCGGAATCGGTGGCGTGGCTGGAGCGCTACCTGGAGGAATATCCGAGCACCGTGGTCGCGGTGACCCACGACCGTTACTTCCTCGACAACGTCGCCAAATGGATTCTGGAGCTCGATCGCGGCCACGGCATTCCCTGGCAGGGCAACTACTCCTCGTGGCTCGAGCAGAAGGAGCAGCGCCTGGCGCTCGAGGAACGCGAACGCGAAGCGCTGCGCAAGACTCTGGCGCATGAGCTGGAATGGGTACGCGCCAACCCGAAGGCACGCCAGGCGAAGAGCAAGGCGCGCCTGGCGCGCTACGATGAACTGGCCTCCAGGGAGTTCCAGGAGCGCAACGAGACCAACGAGATCTACATCCCGCCCGGACCGCGGCTGGGCGACCTGGTGATCGAGGTCAAGGGGCTGCGCAAGGGTTTCGGCGATCGGCTGCTGATCGACAATCTGAATTTCAAGCTGCCGCGCGGCGGCATCGTCGGCATCATCGGTCCGAATGGCGCCGGCAAAACGACGCTGTTTCGCATGCTCACCGGCGCCGAGCAGCCGGACGCCGGCGAGATCCGCATCAGCCCGACGGTGAAGCTTGCCTACGTCGATCAGTCGCGCCAGACGCTCGACGACAAGAAAACCGTCTGGGCAGAGATCTCCGGCGGCCTCGACATCATCAAGATCGACAACTACGAGACGCCGTCGCGCAGCTACGTCGGCCGCTTCAATTTCAAGGGCACGCAGCAGCAGCAGCTGATCGGCGAGCTGTCCGGCGGCGAACGCAATCGCGTGCACCTGGCCAAGGTGCTGCGCGCCGGCGGCAACGTGCTGCTGCTGGACGAGCCCACCAACGACCTGGACATCGAGACCTTGCGCGCGCTCGAGGATGCGCTGCTGAATTTCCCCGGATGCGCGGTCGTGATCTCGCACGATCGCTGGTTCCTGGATCGCATCGCGACCCATATCCTCGCCTTCGAAGGCGACTCCGAGGTGGTCTGGTTCGAGGGCAACTACCAGGAATACGTCGCCGACCTGAAACATCGGCGCGGCGAGGATGCCGCCCAGCCGCATCGGCTCAAGTACCGGCGCCTGACGGGCTGACGGCGCGCACCGCATTATGTCCGGGAGTTATGTCTGCAAACCGCTGGCGCACCTGGCACCGCGCCGGCGCCGTGCCGATGTGTCGCCATTCGGCTACACTGATCGCGCGCAAAACGGCATACACAAGCGGCACCATGTCGGTCCATATCGATACCAGCGATCGGCTGCATCAGGAGCAGGCTAGCAGCCTGGCGCTCACCTGCCCGCACTGCCTGGTGCTGGCTCATATGACGCCGGAGGCCGTGCCGCGCTTCTCCGACCTCAGTGCCGCACGCCCGAAGCAGATCGGCATCGTGTTTCGCTGCGATGCCTGCAATGCCCCGATCTTCCTGCGATTCACCGTGCGCAACTACGGCCCGGCGCGCATCGAGCTGTCATCCCAGTTCAGCGAGATCGAACGCCCGAAGGAGAAATTCAGCTTCACCTATCTGCCGGAGGACGTGGAGACGATGTTTCGCGAGGCGCTGCTGTGCTACTCGCACGGCGCCTTCAACGGCTTTGCCACCATGTGCCGCCGCACCATGCAGTCGGTGTTCGCGCACAGCGGCGAAGCCGGCCGGTTGCGCGTATTCGACGAGCTCAATGAGGTGCGCGACATGGCGCAGGTCGATGCCGCGAGTTTTGCCTCGATCAAGCGCGTCATCTTCGGCACCGATGCCGACCCGCCCCCTGGCATGCCGACGCTGGATGACGATCAGTCCGGCTTGCTGCTCGAAGTCATGAAGGACCTGCTGTACCAGTCATACGTGCGCAAGGCACGCCTGCAGCAGGCGATGGTGGTACGGCGCTTCTTCTCCGATGAGGCCGACCGCAATGCGCGCGCCGAGAACGGCGGCGCCCGCCCGCTCGAGAGCAGCCGCATCGAGGGCTGACGGGCGCCATCGCGCGCCGCATCAACCCAGCCACAGGCGCGCATTGCGGAACATGCGCATCCAGCCACTGTCTTCACCGGCGTCGTGCGGATGCCAGGAGTTCTGCACCGTGCGATACACGCGCTCGGGGTGCGGCATGGTGATGGTGGCGCGGCCATCGGTGCTGGTCAGCGCGGCGATGCCCTGCACCGCCCCGTTGGGATTGGCCGGGTAATCCCGCGCCACGCCGCCGCGGTTGGTGACGTACTGCAAGGCGATCAGCCGCTGGTCAAGGCATCGCTGCAGATCGTGCGCGCCGTGGAACTGCGGCTGCCCCTCGCCATGCGCCACCGCCACCGGCAGGCACGAGCCGCTCATACCGGTAAGCAGCACCGACGGTGAGTCGGCGATGCGCACCAGGCTGAAGCGCGCCTCGAACTGCTCGCTGCGGTTGCGCAGGAAACGCGGCCAGTGCTGCGCACCCGGAATCAGCTCCTTGAGCAGCGCAAACATCTGGCAGCCGTTGCACACGCCGAGTGAGAAGGTGTCGCCGCGCTCGAAGAACCGCTGGAACTCGCGCCGGGTGCGCTCGTGAAACAGGATCGAGCGCGCCCAGCCGCCGCCGGCCCCGAGCACGTCGCCATAGGAGAAGCCTCCGCATGCGACCAGCCCCGAGTAGCCCTCGAGCGTACGCTCGCCGCTCAGCAGATCCGACATGTGCAGGTCGTGCGCCTCGAAGCCGGCTCGATCGAGCACCGCCGCCATCTCCACCTGACCGTTGACCCCCTGTTCACGCAACACCGCCACCCGCGGGCGCGCGCCGCGCGCTATCAGCGGCGCCGCGACATCCTGCTGCGGCTCGAAGCTCAGCTGCTGTGACAGTCCCGGATCGCCCGCATCGAGCATGGCCGCGAACTCCTCCTCGGCACATTGTGGATCATCGCGCAGCCGGCGCATGCGGTATGAAGTCTCCGACCACGCGCGGCGCAGATCAATCCAGGCTTCGTCGATAACAGCCGCGCCGCAGCGGATTCGCAGCCGCATGTCCGCCATCGGCGCGCCGATGAGCTGCACGCTGTCGGCCAGGCCATGGCGTGCGAGGCAGTCCAGCACCGATCGCTGCTGTGACTGCAGCACCTGCAACACGACGCCCGGCTCCTCGGCAAACAGCGGCGGCAATGCACCATCGGTGCCCGCGGCCAGAGTGATGTCCAGGCCGCAATGCCCGGCAAATGCCATCTCGGCCAGCGTCACCAGCAGCCCGCCGTCGGATCGATCGTGATAGGCGAGCAGCAGGCCGCGCGCGCGCAATTCGATCAGCGCCGCCGCAAGCCCGGCCAGCAGCTTCGGATCATCGAGATCGGCGGCCTCGCCGCCGGCAGCGTTGAACACCTGCGCCAGGCAACTCATACCGAGACGATTGCGGCCGCGCGCCAGATCGAGCAGCAGCAGCGCCGAGGGGCCCTGGTCCAGCCGCAGTACCGGCGTCAGCGTGCGCCGCACGTCGCGCACCGGGGCGAACGCCGAGACGATCAGTGATATCGGCGCCACCACGCTCTTGCCATCGGCGCCGTCCCGCCACACCGTCCTCATCGACAGCGAGTCCTTGCCGACCGGAATGGCGATGCCCAGCGCCGGACACAGCTGCTCACCCACGGCGCGCACCGCGGCGTACAGCGCCGCGTCCTCACCCGGCTCGCCGCATGCCGCCATCCAGTTGGCCGACAGGCGCACATCGCCCAGGGCGGCGATATCGGCCGCCAGTATGTTGGTGATCGCCTCGCTGACAGCAAGCCGCGCGGCGGCGGCCGCGTCCAGCAACGCCGCCGGCGTACGCTCGCCGATCGCCATCGCCTCACCGGCATGATGATGGTAGTCGGCCAGCGTCACCGCGACATCGGCCACCGGCACCTGCCATGGGCCGACCAGCTGATCGCGGCTGATCTGGCCGCCGACCGTGCGATCGCCGATGGTGATGAGAAACGTCTTGTCGGCCACCGCCGGCAGACGCAGCACGCGGTACACCGCCTCGCGCAGATCCAGCGTGCGGCAATCCAGCCCGCGCCGCGGCAGCGGCACGCTCTCCACCACGCGACGCATGCGCGGCGGCTTGCCGAGCAGGGATTCGATCGACATGTGCACCGGCTCGTTGCCGAACTGGCGGTCGTGCACCAGCAGCACGCCGTCATCGGTTATCTCGCCGATCGCCGCCGCCGGACACCGCTCGCGCTGGGCGATGGCCTGAAAGCGCGCCAGGCTACCGGGCTTGAGCACCAGCACGTAGCGCTCCTGGGCCTCGTTGCACCAGATCTCGAGCGGCGACATGCCGGGCTCGGCATTGGGGATTTCCCGCAATTCGATGCGCGCGCCACGCTGACTGTGGGCCACGGCCTCGGGAACGGCATTGGAAAGACCGCCCGCCCCGACATCGTGAATCAGTTCGATCGGATTGTCCGCGCCCAGCGCCCAACAGCGATCGATGACCTCCTGGGCGCGGCGCTGCAACTCGGGGTTGGCGCGCTGCACCGATGCGAAATCGAGGTCCTCAGTGGAGCTGCCGCTGCCGACCGACGAGGCCGCGCCGCCGCCAAGGCCGATCAGCATCGCCGGGCCACCCAACACCAGCAATGTGGCGCCGACCGACACCGCGCTCTTCTCCACCTGTGAGCGGCGCACGTTGCCCAGTCCGCCCGCGAGCATGATGGGCTTGTGATAGCCGCGCACCCGCCCTGCGACATCCCCCGGCAGCGCGGTCTCGAGCGTGCGGAAATAGCCGCAGATGCCGGGGCGGCCGAATTCGTTGTTGAAAGCGGCGGCACCGAGGGGCGCCTCGAGCATGATGTCCAGTGCCGATGCGATGCGCGCTGGCTTGCCGATGCTGCGCTCCCATGGCTGGATGAATTCCGGGATCAAGAGGTGTGACACCGAGAAACCCACCAGTCCCGCTTTGGGCTTGGCGCCTCGGCCGGTAGCCCCTTCATCGCGAATCTCTCCCCCGGAGCCAGTGGCGGCGCCCGGGAACGGCGAGATGGCGGTCGGGTGATTATGCGTCTCGACTTTGATCAGGATGTCGATCGGCTCGTCGTGACCGCGGTAGATGCGGCTTGCCGCATCGGGGTACCAGCGCGTGCCCTTCACGCCCTCGATCACCGCGGCGTTGTCGCGATAGGCCGATAGCACGCCCTGCGGGGCGTGCCGGTAGGTGTTGCGGATCATCGCGAACAGTGAGTGCTCGCGTTCCTGGCCGTCGATCACGAACTTTGCATTGAAGATCTTGTGACGACAATGCTCGGAATTGGCCTGCGCGAACATCATCAGCTCGACATCGGTGGGATCGCGCCCGAGTGCGCCAAAAGTCTCCATCAGGTAGTCGATCTCATCCTCGGCCAGCGCCAGACCCAGACGCCGGTTGGCGGCGACCATGGCGGCGCGGCCCGCTGCAAGCTCAATGAACTGCAGTGGCGCCGGCGGCAGGCGCTCAAACAGCGCTCTGGCGCCATCGATGTCCTCGAGCACTGCCTCGGTCATCCGGTCATGCAGCATGGCGGCCGCGACCGCGCGACTGGCCGCCGTCACGCTGCACTGCAGCTCGAGCGTGTAGAGAATGCCGCGCTCGATGCGCCGCACCCGGCGCAGACCGCAGACCTGCGCGATATCCGTGGCCTTGCTGGACCACGGGGATATCGTCCCGGGCCGCGGCACCACCAGCAGCTGCAGCAACGTCGGCACCGGTGCCGCCGCCAGCGGGCGCTCACCCCCATCGTCGAGCAGCTGATCGAGCAGGGCACGCTCATGGCCGTGCAGCTCGGCGCTGCAATCGACAAAATGCAGAAACTGCGCCTGCAGCGCGCGCACCGCCGGCTCGAGCTGCTGCAGGCGCGCGAGCTGGCGGGCAATGCGAAATGCGGATAGTGCTGACGAACCCGGCAGCTTGAGCATCAAGTCTTCTTCGGCCGCGGGTCCATGGCCGAGGGCGGCATCAGCGGCGCTGGAAACTGCGCCACGTTGCTGCCCTCGAGCGCGACGATCTTGCTCACCCCCTGCTTGCGCACCTCGTCGATACGGATGATCGACTGCAGCGGCAGGTAGCTGCGCTTGACCCCGGCAAACTCGCTCTTAACGCGCTCCTCGCCCGGATCCAGCACCACCGAGGAGCGCTCGCCAAACACCAGCTCTTCGATCTCAACGAAACCGAACAGCGAGCCGTGACTGACCTTGCGCGCGTAGATCTCGTAAACCTTGCCCTGGTTCACGAACATGACCTTGAAGATATGGCTTGATGGCATCGCAGGAATTCGCCGCTAGCACCCTTTTTTGAACGGCGCAATGCTCAGAACCCGCCGCAGGCCTATTATATGGCTTACACGCACCGAACCTAGAGCTGTTCAGATGGCCCTGAAGCTGACCATTATCGACGACCAGCGCGGCCAGCCCGGCCGAGGCGGCAGCATCGTGTTTGGCGTCGGCGGCGGCGGTATCGGCCGGGCGCACGACAATGACTGGGTGCTGCCCGATCCGCAGCGTTACCTGTCGGCCCACCACGCGCGCGTGCAGTTTCGCGATGGTACTTATTACCTGCTCGACACCAGCACCAACGGCGTGTACATCAACGACGGCAGCGCACCGCTGGGCAGGCGTAACGCCTACGCGCTGCGCGACGGCGATCGGCTGCGACTGGGCGACTACCAGCTGGCCGTCAGCATCGACACCGAGCGCAGCGAGGCGCCCGAGGCCAGTTCCATCTTCCCGATCAATCCCGAGCCGTTGACTGCCAGCTCCATGGTTGCCCGCGGCGACATAGGCGTGGAGCTCAACGTGCGCGACCTGCTGCGCCCGGACGCATCTCCCGAAAATCGCCTGGGCGCGGTGGACGCCTTCGGACAGTCGATGCTGACCGAGGACGCCGGTCTGCTGGCTTTCGATGGCGGCCAGCGCACCGTACCGGTCGAGCAGCGGGTGGCGGTGCCGGCGGAGCGCTCAGCCCGGCGCGAGCCGCGCCAACCCGATCGCTCTGGCGACGGCGCCGGAGCCGGTGCCGGTGCCGGTGGAATCGATGCCTTCTGTCGCGGCGCCGGCATCGACGTCAAGCAGCTGCCGGCGGACGCGGCAGCGCGCATGCTGCAACTGGCGGGGGTACTGCTGCGCGAGGCGCTGCTGGGGCTGAAGGGCCTGGCACTGGCGCAGCGCGAGATCCGCGACCAGACGCACATCAAGGTCGGCAAGGAGGATCCGCAACACATCGGACTGACCGGCCTGCCGGTGGACGATCTGCTGCTGCGGCTATTGATCGGTCACGATCAGCGCGATCTGGATGCGGTGCAGTGGGTGCGCGACATGCTCGCCAGCACCCGCCGGCACGATCTTGCCACGATGCGTGCGCTGCATATCGCACTGGGCGAGTTTCTCGCCCGGCTCGACCCCAGGGCGCTGGCCCAGGTCGATGGACGCGCCAGCGGCGCCGACGCCGGCAATGCCGATTCCTCGGGTCTGGCGGCGCGTTTTCGCAGCATCACCGAGATGCCGGCCGGCAAGTTCCCGCATCTGTTCGCCGAGGCATTCTCACGTGCCTTCGTCGCCGCCTTCAAGCACAACAACGGCGAGCACTCCAAGTCCTAAACGCACCGCGCGCCGCGTGCGCCGCTAGGGCTGATCGGCACGCACCTTGACCGCGGTGCCGGCCAGGAGTGAATCGGGCGGATTGACAATGACCCGATCGGCCGCCGTAACCCCGCTCAGGATTTCCACCACGGCGCCGTAGTCGCGGCCGATGGTCACGGTGTTCAGGTGCACCCTGTTGTCCGCATCAACCGTGGCCACATGCAGGCCATCGGCGCGAAACAACAGCGCATTGGACGGCAGCCGCCACGCCTTGATGCCGGTCGGCAACGGCAGGTGTACCTGCGAGAAGGCGCCGGGCAACAGCTCGCCGTTGGGATTGTCGGCATCCAGTTCGGTCAACAACGTGCGGGTGGTGACGTCGATCGATCCCGCGGTGCTCACGACCTTGGCCGGATGGCGCAGCTCAGGCCGGTCCACGGTAGTCAGGTCAGCCGCCATCCCCGGCTTGATCCAGCTCGCATAGGCCTGCGGCACCTGCACGTAGACGCGCAGCCGCTGGGTGGAACTCATGTGAAACAGCTCCTGGCCGGTGGTGCTGCCTTCGGTCACCAGCGAGCCCACGTCGACCTTGCGTGCAGTCACGACGCCGTCGAATGGAGCGGTGATGCGGTTGAAGCCCTGCAGCTGCTCCAGGCGCTGCAGATTCTGCCGCGCCGACTCACTCTGCGCCTTCTTGGCCTCGGCATCGCCAACCGCATTGTCGACATCCTGCTGCGCGACCAGGCCGGTCTTCTTCAGGTCCTGGAAGCGCTGTGCGGTGGTCTGCGACAGATGGTTGTTGGCATCGGCGGTGGCGAGGTCGGCCTTGGCCTGCCGATACTGCGCGTCCACCTCCGGCGTCTCGATCTCCGCCAGCAGCTCGCCGGCCTTGACGTGCTTGCCGATGTCCGCGTACCAGCGCTTAAGATAACCGCTGGTGCGCGCATAGATGGGCGCGTCGGTAAACGCCTGTACGTCCCCCGGAAGCACCAGCTCATCGCTGCTGTCGGTGTGCTTAGGGCTGGTCACGAGCACCACCGGCACCGATGATTGCTGCGCTTCGCGCTTCAGGGCGGCACGCGACTGTACCCGGGTGAATATGCCCCAGGCAGCGATGATGATCGCTGCCAGCAGCACGTACAGCGCGACGCGCTTGAGTCGTCGCAACGCCGCACGCGCTTGGGGTGTGTCAGTCATCTGCTGCCGTGTTGCGCTAGGCGTGCGCTGCGCCAGCCTGGCGGCCAGGCTGGGTAAATCGGCTGTGGATGACGGCAAACACCACCGGTACGAACAGCAGCGTTGCAAACGTGGCAAACATCAGCCCGCCGATCACCGCCCGCCCGAGCGGCGCGTTCTGCTCGCCGCCCTCGCCCAGGCCCAGGGACATTGGCAGCATGCCGATTATCATCGCCAGCGCGGTCATCAGCACCGGGCGGAAACGCACGAACCCCGCCTCCAGCGCGGCCGCCATGGCGCTCGCGCCGCCATCCATGCGTTCGCGCGCAAAGCTTACGATCAGGATGCTGTTGGCGGTGGCTACACCCAGGCACATGATGGCCCCGATCAGGGCCGGCACGCTGATGGTGGTGCCGGTAACGAACAGCATCCACACCATGCCGGCCAGCGCCGCTGGCAGCGCACTGATGATGATCAGCGGATCAAGCCAGCTCTGGAAGTTCACCACGATCAGCAGGTAGATCAGTATCACCGCGCCGATCATACCGAACGCCAGGCCGTTGAATGAGGTACGCATGGTCTCCATCTGGCCGCGGATCGTCAGGTCGCTGCCGCGCGGCAGCTCGTGCCGCGAAGCATCCACGATACCGCGCACTGCGGTCGCCACCGTGCCCAGATCGGTGCCGTCGACCGAGCCGTAGATGTCGATCACCGGCCGGCCATTATAGTGGCTGACCACAGCCGGGCCGACCCCGCGGCTGACGGTGGCGAGGCTCGCCAACAACTGCTGCGAGCCGCCATTGCCGCTGGTGATCGGCGTCGATGTCAGGTCCTGCAGCGAGGTCAGACGGTACTGCGGTGCCTGCGTGGTGATGCTGTACTGCACGCCGCTTTTGACGTCGACCCAGAACGTAGGCGCGGTTTGCTGGCTGCCGGAGAGCGAAATCAGAACATCATTGGCAACCTGCTGCTGCGTCAGTCCGACCTGTGAGGCGTTGGTGCGGTTGACGTCCACGTTGAACTGCGGATAGTCGAATGCCTGCTGGATGCGCAGGTCGGCCGCGCCGGGAACGGTCTTGAGCTTGGCCAGCAGGTTATTGGCAAAGCTGCGGTTACCGTCGATGTTGAAACCCACCACCTGCACGTCGAGTGGCGCGGGCAAGCCGAAATTCAGGATCTGGTTGACGATGTCGGACGGCAGAAAGGCAAACGTGGTGCCCGGAAACTCATCGCGCAATTGCGCGCGCAGCATGCGTACGTATTCGGCTGTCGGCCGGTGACGATCGGCGCGCAGCGCGATCATGATGTCGGCGTCGCCCGGCCCTACCGGGGCCGAGGTGCTGTAGGACAGGTTGATACCGCTGTACGGCACGCCGATGTTGTCGATCAGGCTGTCCAGATCCCGGGGCGGAATGATCTGGCTGATCCTGGCCTCGACCGCATCGCACAGCCTGGCGGTCTCTTCCAGCCGCGTGCCGCTGCGGGCGCGCAGGTGCAGTCGCACCTGGCCGGCGTCCACGGTGGGGAAAAAGTCGCTGCCAAGCCATGGCAGCAGCAGAAACGCGGTAGCACCGATGACCATGAACGCCAGAGTGAAGGCCAGGCTGTGCTGCAGGGCGGTGCCCAGCAGCTCGTGATAGCCGTCGCGAAACGCGGCGAAGCGGCGCTCGAAACCGCGCTGGAAGCGCTGAAAGAAGTTGCTCGGGGGCGCGGCCATGTGCTCGGGCACATGCTTCTGCAGCCAGTACATGGCCAGCGTCGGCACCAGCGTTCGCGACAGCACGTACGAGGCCAGCATCGCGAACACCACCGCCTCGGCCAGCGGCACGAACAGGAAGCGCGATACACCCGACAGCAGGAACATCGGTACGAACACCACGCAGATGCACAGCGTGGATACCAGCGCCGGCACCGCGATCTGGTGCGCACCATCGAGAATCGCCGGTTCGACCTCCTTGCCCTGCTCCAGGTGCCAGTTGATGTTCTCGATCGCCACCGTGGCGTCGTCCACCAGGATGCCGACCGCCAGTGCCAGCCCGCCCAGCGTCATGATGTTGATGGTCTCGCCGATCGCCGACAGGCAGATGATCGAGGCCAGCACCGACAGCGGAATCGAGATGGTGATGATCAGTGTGCTGCGCCAGGAACTCAGGAACAGCAGGATCATCAGCCCGGTGAGAGCGGCGGCAATGACGCCCTCGCGCACCACGCCGTCGACTGCAGCGCGCACGAACAGCGATTGATCGCCGGTGAGCCCGACGTGGAAACCTTCAGGCAGCTGCTTTTGGATACCAGGCAGCAGCCGCTTGATGTCCTCGATCACCCGCAGCGTCGAGGCGCTGCCGGTCTTGAGCACCGACATCAGTACCGCGTGGTGGCCCGCCACACGCACCAGGTTGGTCTGGGGACTGGAGCCGTCGTGCACATTGGCGACGTCGCGGATGAACACCACGGTGCCGTTGACGGTGCGTATCGGGGCATCGTTGAGTTCCTCGGGCCTGAGCGGGCTGGAGTTGAGCTTGATGTTGTATTCGATGTCGTCGATCTTCTCGGTGCCGGCCGGAATGATCAGATTCTGCAGCCCGATCGCGTTGCTGACGTCAACCGCCGACAGGCCCTTGGACCGCAGTGCCTCCGGGTCGATGTCGACCTGCACATCGCGCTGCTTGCCGCCATAGGGATAGGGCAGCGATGCGCCCCGAACCGTCGCCAAGCCCGGGCGGATGATCGAATTGCCGAGGTCGAACAGCGTCGCCTCCGACAAGGTGGTGCTCTCCAGGGCCAGCTGCAGTATCGGTACCGTGGAGGCGTTGTACGCCAGGATGAACGGCGGGGTGGTGCCCGGGGGCGCCTGCCGCAGCAATGCCTGCGATACGCCGGTGATCTGCGCGTACGACAGGTCCTCGTTGACGTTCGGCTGGAAGAAGTATTTGGCCACGCCGATGCCGGGCAGCGACTGCGATTCGGTGTGCTCGATATCGTTGACGGTGGTCTGGGCGTAGCGTTCGGCGTTTTCGAGGATGCGGTTCGCCATGTCCTCGGGCGGCAGACCGGTGTAGCTCCAGATGGTACTGACGACCGGAATGTTGATTGCCGGAAAGATATCGGTCGGCGTACGCACGATGGTAAACACGCCAAGCAATACGATCAGCACCGCCAGCACGATGAACGTGTAAGGCCGTCGCAGCGCAAGTCTTACGATCCACATCGATTGAGCGTTCCCGAGCGAAAATGCCGACGACACCCGATACGGCAGGTAATACCAGCCGCAACGAGTACGCCCCAGCGGAGGGCGGGCATTATGCCCGCATCAACGCCGCCGCGCAGCAGCGCGCCGCACCAGTCATCGACGCACCCGCATCGATGTCAGCGACGGCTGACGTAAGGAAAATTATTTGGCGGAGAGGGTGGGATTCGAACCCACGTGCCGGTTTAACCCGACCATCCGATTTCGAGTCGGCGCCGTTATGACCGCTTCGGTACCTCTCCGGGGATAGGCTGGTATTCTAGCGTAGTGACAAACTTAAAGAGACCAAAGCTTTCCGCCGATCGCCGGCTGCGCCGCCGATGCCATACATCGCAGCTGCTGGCTGCGACGGCGGCGGCGTTGATGCTGGCGGCCTGCGCACAGCCGCAGAGCGCGCTGCAGCGCATCCGCGCCCGCGGTGAACTGCGCGTGGTCACTCTCAATGATGCCACCTGTTATTACCTGGGTGCCCAGGGACCGCAGGGATTTGAATATCGGCTTGCGAGCGCATTTGCGCGCCAGCTGCAGGTCAGGCTGGTGATGCAGCCGCTGCCGGACGCGGCGGCCATGCGTGCGGCGCTGGCCGATGGCCGCGCCGACCTGGCGGCGGCGCAGATCAGTCCCGATGCCCAATGGCTGCGGACCGGGCTGGCGACCGACACCTATGATCAGATCGCGCAGCTGGTGGTCCAGGGGCGCGGCAAATCGCATGCGCACGACCTGAGCGCTCTGGGCCAGTCCAAGGTGGTGGTGCGCGAGGGCAGCCCGCAGTTGGATTGGCTGCGCTCGCTCAGCCGTAACGGCATGCCGGACCTGTCGTGGGTCGCGCTGCGGACCGATCAACCAGATCCGCTGCAGGTAGTCACCGACGGTGATGCCGACTATGCCATCGTCGATGCGAACGAATTTGAATTCGCGCGCCATTTGTATCCGGACGCCAACGTCGCGTTTGCGCTGCCGGACGCGCGGCCGCTGAAGTGGGTGGTGCGCTCTGACGCACTGGACCTGGCACAGGCAGCGAATGGATTCTTTGTCAGCGCCAAGGCTTCCGGCGAGTTCGCGCGCATCGCGCGCGACGCGGGCCTTGAGGCGCACGGGTTCGATTACGAGGATGCGATCCGTTTCCAGGCCGATATCAGTACCCGACTGCCGCAGCTGCAGGCCATGTTCGAGGAAGCCGCACAGAGCACCGGCCTGGACTGGCGGCTGCTGGCCGCGGTCGGCTATCAGGAATCGAAATGGCAGACACAGGCGACCTCCGCCGATGGCGCGCGCGGAATCATGATGCTGACCAGCGATACCGCCAGCACCGTCGGGGTCAGGGATCGCTCCGATCAGTGGCAGAACATCCTTGGCGGCGCCAAGTATCTGGCACAGGTCATCGGCACTATCCCCAGCCGCATCGGCGAGCCCGATCGCACCTGGCTGGCGCTCGCCGCCTACAACGTCGGCTACGGGCACCTGGAGGACGCGCGCGTGCTGGCACAGATGCGCGGCAAGGATCCGGACTCGTGGAACGACGTACGCGCGCAGCTTCCGCTGCTGGCGCAGGAACAATGGTATTCGCGCGCCAAGCGCGGCTATGCACGCGGCTGGGAGCCGGCCCGGTTCGTCGACCAGGTGCGACAGTACCTGGCGGTGCTCGAGTGGTCCGGCACCGGGACCGTGGCGCGCGTGGTGCATGCGCCGGCGGCGCTGCCGGTGGCGATGGCACCATCTGCACCCGAAGCTCGCCGCTTCAATTAGTCCGGCGCTGCTCGAAGAAATCCCGCAGCAGCGCGCCGCACTCCTCAGCCAACACGCCGCCGAAGACATCGACGCGTGATTTCGGGCTGGCAAGTTTGAACACGTCAATCAGGCTGCCGGCCCCGCCCGCCTGGGGATCGAAGGCGCCGAATACCACGCGCCGCACGCGCGCCTGCACCAGCGCCGAAGCGCACATCACACACGGCTCGAGCGTCACATATAGCGTGGTGTCGCCGAGGCGGTAGCTGCCGGTGGCGCGAGCCCCGGCGCGCAGCGCCTCGATTTCCGCATGCGCGGTCGGATCGCAGGCGCCAATCGGCCGATTGGCGCCGCTGGCGATGACGGCCGCACCGCGCACCAGTACCGCACCCACCGGTACCTCGCCGCTGGCGGCGGCCGCCCGCGCCAGTTCCAGCGCGCGCAGCATGTAGTCGCTGTCACCTGGGGGCGGCATCGCTTGCGGCGGCGGCCTGGGCCAGCTGCGTCCGTCGGTACTTTCCCTGGAGCTCGAGCATCCAGCCCGGGTACTCGGCCGGCAGCGCGCTCACTTTATCGAGCGCGCCCAGCTCTTCGGCGGTCAGCGTGATGCCGGTGGCGGCGATGTTGTCGTCCAGTTGTTCGACGCGCTTGGCACCGATGATCACGCTGGTCACCACCGGCTGATGCAGCAGCCACGCGAGTGCGATCTGCGCCACCGAGACGCCGCGCGCTTGCGCTGCCTGACGCATCAGCTCGATGCAATCGTAGGCGCGCTCGAGATTCACTGGCGGGAAATCGAAGCTCACGCGGCGACTGCCCGCTGCCGCCTTGACGTCACGACCGAATTTACCGCTCAGCAAGCCGCCGGCGAGCGGGCTCCACACCAGCAGCCCCACCCCTTCGCTCCGCAGCAGCGGCACCAGCTCACGCTCGAGGTCGCGGCCGGCGACGGTGTAGTAGGCCTGCAGGGATTCAAAGCGCGCCAGGCCGAGCCGCTCGGAGATACCGAGCGCCTTCATCACCTGCCATGCCGCCCAGTTCGAGACCCCGATATAGCGCACCTGGCCGTGCTGCACCAGAGTGTCGAGTGCGTGCAGCGCCTCCTCGATCGGCGTTACCGGGTCGAATCCGTGAATCTGGTAGAGATCGATGTGATCGAGCTGCAATCGCTGCAGACTGGCTTTCACACCTTCCATGATGTGGAAGCGCGACAGGCCGCGCGAGTTGACTGTCTTGGTTCCAGTCTCGCCCAGCACCTTGGTTGCGATGACGACGTTTTCGCGCGCGACACGCAGGTTCTTCAGCGCCTGGCCGGTCATGAGCTCCGAGCGGCCGTCGGAATAGACGTCGGCAGTGTCGATGAAGTTGATGCCGGCATCGAGCGCACGGCCGATCAGGCGCTGCGCCTCGTCCTGCTTCAGGTTGCCGATCTGGCCCCACATGCCGTCTTCGCCGCCGAAGGTCATGGTCCCGAGGCATAGTTCAGAAACCAGCAGCCCGGTACGCCCGAATTTCCTGTAACGCATGCGATCGCCTCCTGTAGCCGGCATTCCCACAGGCACATGAACCCACCCGCAACTGCGGTGATGGCTCGAGCTGGGAATCGGATGTCCGAGTATGGACGCGGGCGGCTTGTCTTTGACAGCCTTTTGTCTTTAGCGCGCGGCTTCAGGCGGCAGTGGGTGCCGCGGACGCCGACGGCAAACGAAGCTTGTGCGCGGCGGCATCCCAACGCCCGTGCTGCCACATCGCGGCTACCGCGGCGGCCGGCACCGGCTGGCTGATCAGATATCCCTGGGCCTCGGTGCATCGCCAGCGGCACAGGGCATCCCACTGCGCGGCCGAGGCGACACCCTCGGCGATGACTTTCAGCCCGAGCGAGCGGCCGATGCCAAGGATGTTGAATGCCAGGTTGCTGTCGCCCCGCTCCTCGCCGATGCCCGATATGAAACTGCGATCGATCTTGAGGATGTCGAGCGGCAGTCGCCGCAGATAGGACAGCGACGAGTAGCCGGTGCCGAAGTCATCGAGGGCGATCTGGCAGCCGAGGCGACGAATCTCGGCCAGCAGCTTCATCGCCGATTCGGCGTCGTCGATCAGGCAGCTTTCGGTCAGCTCAACCTGCAGAAACAATGGCTCGACCACCTGGCGGCTGCAGGCGCCGCTAATGCTCGACACCACATCTCCGGTGACCATCTGCTGCGGCGAAACGTTGACCGCCACCTGGATCAGGCCGAGCCCTTCCGAGCGCCACTGCGCGATCTGTTCGGCGGCTTGTTCGATCACCCAGTCCCCGAGCTGCGCGATCAGGCCGGTGCGCTCGGCGATCGGGATGAAGATTGCCGGCGGCACGAACAGGCCCTTTTCATGCTGCCAGCGCAGCAGCGCTTCGAAGCCGACGATGCGGCCATCGGGTAGCGACAACTTGGGCTGGTAGTGCAGCTGCAGCTGCCGCCGTTCGATCGCGTGATGCAGTTCGTACTCAAGGCGCGCCTGCTCACGCGCGCGCACCACCGCCGCCATGATGGTGCCGGGGCCGCCATCCTCGCTCATCGAAAAGTAATCGCACGCCAGGCTCGCGGCCTTGAGGATCACATCCGGACTCGATCCGTCCCGGGGCCAGGTGGCCATGCCGATGCGGGTGTTGATCAGCTTGAGCCGCTCATCGGTGACCATGGCGCTACGGGTCGCCTCCAGCAGCCGGGTCAATGGCGCCACCATGCTCTGATCGTCGGTCATATCGGGGATCAGCACCACGAACTCGCCGCCCGCCAGCCGCGCCAGTACCTGTTCCTTGTTCGGGTTGATGCGGATCACGCCCGGCACATTGCGCAGGCTGGCCTCGATGCCTTCGGCGAATGAGCGCAGCAGCACCCCGCCGGTCTCGTAGCCATGATGGCTGTAGAAATCCGCCAGGCCCTGCAGCCGCAGCAGCAGTATCGTGCCCTTCTTGTAGTCCTGGCCGATGCGCATCAGCGATTGCAGCACCCGATCGCCGTGCCGCAGGCCGAGCGTCGTATCGAGCATGCGGTTGGCGGCATCGGCGGTGGACCTGGATTCCACTGGCGTGACGTCCTGGATCACCAGGTCGAGCCGTCGCGGCGGCATTCCGGGACTGCCCAGGGTCGGATGCCCGGTCACCCGCACCCGCCGCTTGTGGCTGCGATCGATGCGGATGTCGTACTCGGCTTCGAAGCCCATGCCCGACTCGAATGATCCACTGACGGTGTCGAGCACCCGCTGGCGATCGGGCTCATCGCAGTGATCGAACAGTTTCTGCCAGTGAAGCGGCTGCAATCGATCGCGGCGGCTGACCGCGCTGGCGGCGCCGGGCAGGGCCAGCAGCGCAGCCAGTGTGTCATCCACCCGGCAGCTCTGGCTTTCGGTGTCGATAGTCACCAGTTCGACGCGACTTAGCTGCAGCAACGTTGCGAGCGCGGACTGGTCGCGCCGCAACAATGCCAGCATCAACAGCTGCTCGAGGCGATCGACTACTACCTCCCAATCGAACGGCGCAACAAACTGGGCCGCGAGCTGTGCCGCCAGCGGCGCCAGCGGCGCCAGCGGCTTGCCACTGAGCAGCACCATGGCGGGTGGATTGCTGGTGGCCGCCTCGAATAACTGCGCGCACAGGGCAGCCCCGTCCGGGCTCGCTCCGTCGGCGACGATCAGCACCACTGCCGGGTAGCCGGTGGCAATAGAGGCGGCCGCCGCCCCGGCTTCCTTCAGCTGCAGCAGAGGATAGGCCAGTCGGGCCAGCGATTTTTTCGCGGCGCGTCCGTCCGCGGCACCGCTCGAATCGACGATTAACAGCGGCGGCCTTTCGCCCGCAACCAACATGGCATGCGACCCCTGATGACTGGCGCCAATGTATACCCCCCGAGCGGTCCGGCGGCTGTTAGCTGCATCCCGGAACCACGCAAGTCTGGCCACTGCGGCAGTGCTCGCTCGCCGCGCCTGGAGCACTCTAAAGTTCGTGCAAGCGCTGCCGATAATGCGGCCCGCAGGCAGCGTGGCCGGTCTATCTGAACCGCCATCCTGCTGTTCCACCCGCGTGCCAGACGCCCTAGCCACTTGACCAATCAATAACCATTCAGTTATGGTTTTGACCATGGACGCCGCCCGGGACATTATTTTCAGATCGCTCGCCGACCCAACGCGCCGGGCGCTCTTCGAACGCCTGTGTCGCGACGGCGAGCACAACGTGCGCGAGCTCACCGCGCTTGCGGGAGTATCCCAGCCGGCGGTATCCAAGCACCTGGGGCTGTTGAAGCTCGCCGGGCTGGTGCGCCACCGGCGCGCTGGACGCGAGACCCATTACAGCGCCCGACCGCAGTGCCTGGCGCCGCTGATCGACTGGATGAACCTGTACCGGACCTTCTGGCGCGAGCGCTTTGACGGGCTGGAAGCACTGCTGCAACGGCTGGACCCGTGAACATCGATGCGCCCGCCACCCGGTCGCTGATCATCGAACGCGAAATGCCGCACGCCCCGGAAAAAATCTGGCGCGCACTCATCTCTGGCCCACTGATGACCCAATGGCTGATGGACAACGACTTCCTGCCGCGCGTGGGTCATAAATTTCAATTCCGCGCCACACCGACGCCGCACTGGAACGGGGTGACCGACTGCGAGGTGCTGGCGCTGGAACCCAACCGACGGCTCTCGTACAGCTGGAACTCGTCGGGCGCCCAGGGGGCGAGCGGACTTACGACCGTCGTCACCTGGACATTGACGCCGACCGCCAGCGGCGGGGTCGTGCTGCGCCTGGAGCAGGCCGGCTTTCGACCCGACGAAGAACGCAACTACCAGGGCGCAAGCTACGGCTGGTCGCGCTTTCTGGCCGGCCTGGAACGCCTGCTGAAGGGCCCGGAAGGATGAATACGCCTTCGCGGTCCAGGCGTCAGATCTCGACCTGCCCCTCCAGGTAGAACACGCAACTGCCCTGGAGCTCGACCCGATCGCCAACCAACCGGCAGATGACCTCGCCGCCGCGTGCCGAGGCCTGATAGGCGCGCAACGTGGTTTTGCCAAGCTTGCTGGCCCAGAACGGCGCCAGCATGCAGTGGGCTGAGCCGGTCACCGGATCCTCAGGAACTCCCTTGGCTGGCGCGAAGTAACGACTGACGAAGTCATAGTCGCCCTCCCCGCGCACTGTGACGATGACGCCGTCGCGGTCCATGCCTGCGATCGCCGTCATATCAGGCGCAAGCGCGCGCAATACCTGTGCGCTTTCGAGCAGCACCAGATAGTTGAACTTGTTCAGCTGAACTTCCAACGGCCGCACGCCGAGCGCTTCTGCCAGGCCGCGTGGCGCCGCCACCGGCTCCGAACGCCGAGCCGGAAAATCCATGACGTAACCATCGGCGATGCGCCTGACCTGCAACGGTCCGCTGGCCGAATGGAATTGGACTGCGGTGCGCCCCGGTTCCAGCCGCTCCATCACCACCGCCGCACTGGCGAGCGTGGCGTGGCCACACAGCGGCACCTCCACCGTGGGTGTAAACCAGCGCAGTCGATAGTCGCCGTCCTGAGCAACCAGGAACGCGGTCTCGGCCAGGTTGTTCTCGGCGGCAATGCACTGCAGCGTCGAATCAGCCAGGAACTGCTCCAACGGCATCACCGCGGCCGGATTTCCAGCAAACCGCCGGGCGGCGAAGGCGTCGACCTGAAAAATTGCGGTGCGCATTGGATTGAGCTCTACGGAAGGCCATTACCGGCAGAGGACCGGCAAATTAGCGCTTTATTTCGTCACAACGAATATCCAATTTGATATTGGACTGGCACAATGGCCTGGCATGGCACAGCTCACGGATCTCGCCGACCTGGACTTTCAGCCTCAACCTGGCAGCGCTGAGCCGATCTACGTGCAGTTGGCTGGCGCGCTATCGGACGCCATCCGCGCCGGCCGGATTGCCGTCGGAACGCGACTGCCATCCGAGCGCATCTACGCCACGCTGCTCGGCCTCAGCCGCACCACGATCACTTCGGCCTACCAGCAGCTGAAGACCACGGGTCTGTTGCGCGGCTACGTGGGGCGCGGGGCGATCGTGATTGCCAACGATCCGGATGCTACGCCCGGTGGCACCGTACCCTGGCCACAGTTGGCCTCATCGGTGGCGCGCCTGAGTATGTCCACGCGTAATGCCGTTGACCCGCAAGCCATCTCGTTTGCCGATGGCTGGCTGCACCCGAGCCTGGTCCCCGCTGCCGCACTCGAGGCCTGCGCCGCGCGCATACTCAAAGACCGCGGTTTGCTCACCAGCGCGGCGCCGTTGCTCGGGCTGCCGGCTCTGCAGCAAGCATTGATCGACCTGCTGCGCGGTAACGCTGTAAAGGCGACGCCCGGCGAACTGCTCATCACCGGCGGCGCCCAGCAGGGTCTCAATATCGTCGCCCGGGCGCTGATCTCGCCTGGCGACGTGGTGCTGTGCGAGAGCCCGACCTGGCACGGCGCGCTGCGCGCGTTTCGCGCCGCGGGTGCGCAGGTGGCGGGCCTGTCGATGGACCATGAAGGAGTCGAGCCTGAGGCGCTGGAGCACTCGCTGCTGCGGCTGCGGCCGAAGTTCGTCTACCTGATTCCGAGCTTCCAATGCCCGACCGGCCGGCTGCTGAGTGTGCAGCGACGGCGCCGGATCCTCGCGTTATGCGCTCGCTCGCGCACTCCGATTCTGGAAAGTCACGTCTACGGCGATATCCACTTTGGCGAGCGCGTGCCATCCTTGAAGAGCCTCGACCCCGCTGCACTGGTGATCCATCAGGGCAGCGCCTCGAAAACCATCAGCCCGGCGCTGCGCCTGGGTTGGCTGGCGGCGCCGCGCTCGGCGATCGAACTGTGCGCGGCTGCAAAGGCGAGCCTGGATTTGTCGACTCCCACCCTGACGCAGGCCATGCTGGCGGCATTCCTGCAAAGCGGCGCCTACGCGCGTCATCTGCCCAAGTTCTGCGAGCAGCTGCGCGCGCGGCGCGACGCACTGATCGGCGCACTTGCGGCACACTGTCCGGAGCTGCGCTTTGCCAGGCCGCACGGGGGGCTTTATCTGTGGGCGCAGCTGCCGAAACTGCTGCCAGGACAGGCGGTCGAAGCTGCCGCCGTGGCGGAAGGCGTGCTGGTGCGCAGCGGCGATGCGTTTCTGCCCGACGCAACCGGTTCGAACCATATTCGGCTGTGTTATGCGGCGCCAGCCGCAGACCAGATCGAGGTCGGTGTGCGACGCCTGGCCAAGGCGATGCACACCGCCCTGCAGCGACAACGCAGTTCGGCTGCTCGCGAGTCGGCGCTGGCGTCGGTCTAGCAGCCGCGGCTTATATCTGGCGAACGCCGCGAACCGGCGAGCGCTGCGCGCGTCATCGCAACGATGGACTTCTGATGCGCGACGAGTGGATAGTTCGGAATCGGACCCTCGCGTTACTTCACCTGCGACACAGTGCGAAGGTAAGGCTTGTGCGTCTTGAATCCCTGCGGATATTTTTGCCGCGCCGCATCGTCGGACACCGAAGCCGGGATGATGACGTCCTCCCCCGGCTTCCAATTCACCGGCGTGGCGACGTTCTCCCGCGCGGTCAGCTGCATCGAATCCAGTGCGCGCAGGATCTCGTCGAAATTGCGTCCCGTGGTCATCGGGTAAGTCATCATCAGTTTGATCTTCTTGTCAGGTCCGATGATGAACACCGAACGCACTGTTGCGTTGGTGGCGGCAGTGCGGCCTTCGGAAGTACCCGCCTCCTCCGCAGGAAGCATGTTGTAAAGCTTTGCCACTTTCAAATCGGTGTCGCCAATCATCGGGTACTTTACCGTGGCGCCCTGGGTTTCCTCGATGTCCTTCACCCATTTGCCATGGCTGTCCACCGGGTCGATTGACAGCCCGATCAGTTTGGCGTTGCGCTTGGTGAACTCAGGTTCAATTTTCGCCATGTAGCCCAATTCGGTGGTGCACACCGGAGTGAAATCCTTGGGGTGCGAAAACAGGATCGCCCAGCTGTTGCCGATCCATTGGTGGAAGTCGATCGGGCCCTGTGTGGTATTGGCCGTGAAATTCGGGGCGATATCATTGATGCGCAGGGACATGGCGTAGCCTCGAATTGGTGGAACGGGAAAAAATCATACCGCAACCGGCCGGATGAGATAAACCCGCCACTACCTCATTTCGCAATTCGCTGCGCCGGCCTGTTCTGCGCCGCTAGCGCCTCCCCGCCCTTACTGCAATTCCTTGGTGATCGCATCCGCGGCGTTGCCGGCCACGACCCACTTTGCCGATCCGGCCACAACCGCTTCATCCTCGAACCAGAGGAATCCGAAGTCGTCGATGCACTCCGGGAAATCCGGCTTGATGATGATGTATCCCGGAATCACGGCGCCCGGAATATAAGCGTTGTCGGCGCGGTTGTTGCTGTAGGTTTTTGTCTTGGAGACCGTACCGACGCCAGCGACATAGGAAGTGCTGGATACCGGGTGCGTCCCCAGAATGTAATTGACGGCACGAAGTGTATATTCCGGGCTTACCAGATCGGGAAACGCCTTGTGCAGGAAGTACATGCGGATGGCCATGTCCTCCACGGCGGCTGATCCACCCCAGGTGCCCAGACTCGGCGGCACGCCGAACGGGGTGGCGTCCAGGCGCTCGTCCAGACGCGCCATGTAGGCCTTTACCGCCTCCCGCATTTGATCTTTCGCGCTCGCGCCCAGGTAAGGCAACGCACGCACTGCGGTCCAACCACGGACCTCCATCTGCTGCGGGGCAATCATCTGAGGGAATAACTCCGCGAGGCGAGACTTGTAGGGCTCGGCGCCATGGGTGGCGATGGTCAGCTCCAGAGCTGCAGTCCAGACCTGTCCGACCTCGAAGTCGCCGCGACCGAAGGCGTCGGGAGCAGGCGCTTCGATGCCGTTACCGGTATGCGCTGCCTGGGTGCCCGAGCCGCCCGGTCCGTTGCCACGGGCTTGGGCGCCAGACACCGCCCCTTGAGATGCGGCGAGCACACCGGAGCTGTTGCGTACTGGATTCGGCGTCGGATGAGCCTGCTCGTCATTCCATGCTTTTATTGCGGTATCGAGGGCGTCTTTCGCTAACGCATCGTCCCAGCCTTTGAGCGCATCGGCAGCCGCCGCCAGCGCCGCGATGGCGTTCCACTGCAGATAAGGGTTCGTCGTCGAGAAGATCCAACGATCGTCCGGCCTGCCGGAGTAGTCGCCCTTGACTTCGTTCGGACCTAGTTTGGGGTCATAGATGCGCCCGTCGGTCTTCGACGCGCCGTCGCCAACCTGCGTGTACTGCCGCAGATCCGGTTCGTGAGTGCCGCGGATGGAGTGGCCGATGTTATGGAACTGCGCCAGGATGAGCAGCGCGCCGTGCTTGACCTGCTGCACGGCATCCGGCACACCGTCAGGACGGTGCATCTCCACCTGACGCGCAACTTCATCCACCGTAAGCTCGTCGTACTTGAGATTGAATTCCCGATATGCCAGAGCCAGACTCTGAATCACACTCAGTTGTGCAGGCTCCTCAAGGTCGAAGTCGCCGGCATCGTACCAGCCGCCCACGTTCATGCCGGGAATGTGATCGCCGCCTTTGTACTTCCCGTCGGTTGCCGTAGCCTGACTCCAGCCGTCGAATTGGTCGCCGACTACAGGCGCCAGACGGCCATCATCCAGGTGCGAAGCACCATGCCAGACGCGGTAGGCTTCGCGAACGGAAACGTGATCCATCTGCTCCGCGAGATGATGGTCCAGGCTGTCCTGCCAGATGTTAGCGTAAGCGTCTTTGGAGATAGGGAAGGTCGCGCTACGCTGGTCCGCGTACTCGATTACATAAAGGCCGGGGTCCTTGACCTCGGTGAAGTCGAATTTCGAATAGACGTAGCGCAACCAGGGAGTGGCAGGCGTGATCGGACCCCGGTACACCTGCTTGTAGGATCCATCCTCCATCAGGCGAAGCACCTTGGCCGTTTTCGGGCCGTTGTAGTTCGGATCAAGTTCCAATACCGCCACCTTGGAAAAGTCCGGCGCATATCCGACCTGGCTGTGCGCGATCATGGGCGGCCGTGTCCAGTTCGGAATTACATCCGGTCTTATGTGCCAGACAATGGCGCCAGCGGTCTTGTGCAACGGGATGAGCGAACGCAAAACGAACCAGCCGTTCTGCGCGCGGTCGCGGCCATCGAACAGCATGAGGTCAGCCGTATCCGACCTGACATTGACCCGGGCGAGCGCATCGTCAATCCCCAAGGTGATGCTCTTGCCCTGCGCGAACGGCAGCGGCTGTGTGTATCCCTTGGCCTTCTCCCAGTCTTCCAGGTAGTACGCCTTTTTTGGTTCGTCCGGCAGCGGCGACACACTGACCATCGGATCGTTGGGCGTTCGGGGGAAGATACCCGCTTTCGTGCCGTCCACCAGGTAGGCCTTGCCCATGTAGATCGAAGGCAGGAACTCCAGGTTGAATCCTGCCCGTCCGGACAGGCTCTCAGGTAGCGGCTGGTCGAGATTGACGCTTACCTTCACGCCGCCCGGTTCCGCGGCGACCTCCAGCGTGTAGCGGAAATCAAAGGTCGGGAACGCGAGAGTGGCGGTGAGCCGGCTGTTGGCCTTGTCGGCCTGGCGCCCACTGAGCGTTGCCACCAGGTCCCACTGCTCGGGTGTCGGCATGAGGCGCACGTCACCGTTAGTGGCAATTCGCTGCCCGTGGAGAATCATTTCCATGGCGGTGTTTTTCTGGTCCACGAAAACGGGATGGTAGGTGCTGTCGTAGAGAAATACGCTGAACCCCTGAGTGTCGAGGTACGACTTGTCGTTCACCCGCATCGTAAAGTCGGCAGCGAACAAACCTGGGCCGGAGGTCATCATCAAGAGAAGACACACTCTGATCAGGGTCAGCATAGATCGGGGTCGCGCTGCTCGTGCGGCAGGTAATGGCGCGGAACGTTCCTCACAATATTCCCCGCACACCTTCGATAACTTTGATAGCGCTATCATTTAAGTTCGGATAGTGGTCCATTGCCCTGCGAAGTTCAAGCCTATTTGGGGTAGGCACTGCTTACCGGACTACTGGCCGGATGTATCGCGCCGTTACAAGCACCTTGTTTGCTACGCGTGCCTCGAATTACGCGGTTAGCTCTTGAGGGTGTACACGTCTTCAAATTCCAGGAACTCCTTGGCATCGGCTCCCGACTGCGGTGTGAGATACAAGCGCACCGTTTGCCTGCCCTTATCGACTTGGCAGACGTCGATTTGATTGGGGTTTTCTTCCGCGTAGTGTCGCGGATATTGCGGAGAGGCCTGTGGGCGAATCACCCCGCGCGCGCGGCGCGCCGAGTTATTGCCATTTCACCCGTCAATTCCACCGCTCCGCCACGGCTAACAGCGTGCCACATTCGACCAGGGATACCCCTCATTCCCACTCGATGGTCGCCGGCGGCTTGCCGGAGATGTCGTACACCACGCGCGAGATGCCCGGTACCTCATTGACGATGCGCCGCGATACCAGGTCGAGGAATTCGTACGGCAGATGGGCCCAGTGCGCGGTCATGAAGTCGACCGTCTCCACCGCGCGCAGCGCAATCACGTAATCGTAACGCCGCGCATCGCCCATGACGCCGACCGAGCGCACCGGCAGAAACACTGCAAACGCCTGGCTGGTGCGCTGGTACAGCTGGTGACGGCGCAGTTCCTCGATGAAGATGTGATCGGCGCGGCGCAGCAGCTCGGCGTATTCGCGCCTGACCTCGCCCAGGATGCGCACCGCGAGGCCCGGACCGGGAAACGGATGCCGATTCACCATCTCGGGCGGCAACCCAAGCTCGATGCCGATGCGGCGCACCTCGTCCTTGAACAGCTCGCGCAGCGGCTCGACCAGCTGCAGCTTCATCGCCGCCGGCAGGCCGCCGACGTTGTGATGCGATTTGATCACATGCGCCTTGCCGGTGTGCGTCCCGGCCGATTCGATTACGTCCGGATAGATTGTGCCCTGCGCCAGAAAGCGCGTATCGCGCAACTTGCGCGCCTGCTGCTCGAATACCTCGATGAACAGGCGGCCGATGATCTTGCGCTTGGCCTCCGGATCGCTCTGGCCCTGCAGCGCCTCGAGAAAACGCTGCTCGGCGTCCACCCGGATCACCTGCACGCCCAGTGCATCGACAAAAGTGCGCATCACCTGGTCGCCCTCGCCGAGGCGCAGCAGGCCATGATCGACGAACACGCAGGTCAGCTGGGCGCCGATCGCCCGCTGCAGCAGCGCCGCGACCACCGAGGAATCGACGCCGCCCGACAGCCCCAGCAGCACCCGTCCGCCGCCCACCTGCGATCGGATGCGCGCCACCAGGTCTTCGATGATGTTGCCGGCGGTCCAGCGCGCCTCGCAACCGCAGATCTCGCGCACGAAACGCTCCAGGATCGCCCCGCCCTGGCGTGTGTGCGTGACCTCCGGGTGGAACTGCACCCCGTACAACCGTCGTTGCTCATCCGCCATGGCGGCATACGGCGCATCGTGCGTCCTGGCAACCGCGCTAAAGCCCGGCGGCAGCGCTTCCACGCGATCGCCATGGCTCATCCACACGTCGAGCACAGCGCGCCCATCCTGCTCGCGATCCAGGATGCCTTCGAGCAGCCTGCAGGCGTGCGCCACCTGGACCTCGGCATACCCGAACTCGCGCGTGTGGCCGCCGGCAACGCGGCCGCCGAGCTGCTGCGCCATGGTCTGCATGCCATAACAGATGCCCAGCACCGGCACGCCGAGCTCGAACACCGCCTGCGGCGCCCGCGGCGGCTCGCTGTCGGTCACCGATTCCGGACCGCCGGACAGGATCACGCCGCGGGCACCGAACGCGCGCACCTCAGCGTCGCTGACGTCCCACGGATGAATCTCGCAGTACACGCCCAGCTCGCGCACCCGGCGCGCGATCAGCTGCGTGTACTGCGCACCAAAATCGAGGATCAGGATGCGGTGGGCATGGATGTCCGCCGCCGCCACCGCGTCGAGCGCGCTTACCGACACCACCTCAGGATGTACGGTAATTGGGCGCCTCCTTGGTGATCGTCACATCGTGCACGTGACTTTCGCGTATGCCGGCAGTGGTGATGCGCACGAACGTCGGCCGGGTCCGCATCTCCTCGATGTTGTTGCTGCCGGTATAGCCCATGGCGGCGCGCAGCCCGCCGGCGAGCTGGTACAGGATCGCGACCAGGCTGCCCTTGTAGAGCACGCGGCCCTCTATGCCCTCCGGCACCAGCTTCTCCAGCTCGGTGGAGGTGTCCTGGAAATAGCGATCGGCCGACCCATGGCGCTCGGACATCGCTCCCAGCGAGCCCATGCCGCGGTACGCCTTGTAGGACGCTCCCTGGTACAGCTCGACCTCGCCCGGGGACTCCTCCGTACCGGCAAACATGCCACCGATCATCACCGCATGCGCGCCGGCGGCAATTGCCTTGGCCAGGTCGCCGGAGTAGCGGATACCACCATCGGCGATGATCGGCACGCCGCGGCCTTCAAGCGCGGCGGCGATGTTGGCCACGGCGGTAATCTGCGGTACACCGACACCGGCCACGACGCGCGTGGTGCAGATCGACCCCGGCCCGATTCCGACCTTGACCGCGTCGGCCCCGGCGCCGATCAGGTCCAGCGCCGCCTCGCGCGTCACGATATTGCCGGCGATGAGCTCCAGGTCACTCCAGCGCGACTTCAGGCGCTCGATCATCTCCAGGACGCCGCGCGAATGACCGTGCGAGGTGTCGAGCACCACGACATCGACGCCGGCATCACGCAGCGCCACGACGCGATCCAGGGTGTCGGGAGTGGTGCCGATGGCGGCGCCGACCCGCAGCCGGCCGCTGCCGTCCTTGCTGGCGCGCGGAAATTCCGTGGCCTTCTGGAAATCCTTGACGGTGATCATGCCCTTGAGCTCATCATCGCCGTTCACCACCAGCACCTTCTCGATGCGGTGCTTGTGCAGCAATCGCTGCACCTCTTCTTTCGGCGCGTTTTCGCGTACCGTGATCAGCCGCGACTTCGGCGTCATCACCGCGCTGACCGGCGCATCGAGTTTGCGCTCGAAGCGCAGATCGCGGTGCGTCACGATGCCGACCACCTTGCTGCCGCTGACCACCGGAACGCCGGAAATGCCGCGCGCACGCGTGAGTTCGATCACCTGGCGGATCGTGGTTTCCGGCGGCACCGTGATCGGATCGGTGATGACACCGCTTTCGAATTTCTTGACCCGCGCCACCTCGCGCGCCTGGGCCTCGATCGGCATGTTCTTGTGGACGATGCCGATGCCGCCTTCCTGCGCCATCGTGATCGCCAGCCGCGCTTCAGTCACGGTATCCATCGCCGCCGACAGCACCGGCAGGCCGACCCGGATGTTGCGGGTGAGTTGGGTCGATAGATCGACCTCGCGTGGCAGTACGTCGGAGCGCGCCGGAACGAGCAGGACGTCGTCGAAGGTCAGCGCTTCTTCGAGTATTCGCATGGAGCCTCGCGGCTTCGAGAAGAAGCGAGCCATTGTACGCCCCTGGTGCCGCCGGGGTAAACCTCGCCGCCGCCCCGGGCGGCGAGCGTAAGATGGCGCAGGCCAAGTCTCTTCGAAGCACTGCAAGTGAGCAACCGACCGACCGACCCCTTGGGCAGCGACGCGCTCGCAGCGGCGGCGAGTGCCGGCGTTGTCCTGAGCGCGACCGCGCCGACACATGCCATCTACTCGGTGTCGAAGCTCAATCGTGAAGTACGCATGCTGCTCGAGTCGGGCGTCGGCCAGGTCTGGGTGCAGGGTGAGATATCGAATCTGGCGCGGCCCTCTTCCGGCCATTGGTACTTCTCGCTCAAGGATCGCGACGCGCAGCTGCGCTGCGCCATGTTCCGCACCCGCAATAGCCTGTGCCGCTTCGCGCCGCGCGAGGGCCAGGCGGTGATCGCCTTCGGCCGCGTGAGCCTGTACGAGCCGCGCGGCGATTATCAGCTGCTGATCGACCATCTCGACGATGCGGGCTCAGGCGCCCTGCAACGTGCGTTCGACGAGCTCAAGGCCCGGCTCGCGGCCGAGGGCCTGTTCGCTGTGCAACGCAAGCGCACGCCGCCGCTGGTGCCGCGCCGCATCGGCGTGATTACCTCGCCCACCGGCGCCGCGATTCGCGACGTGCTGCATATCCTGGCGCGCCGGTTTCCCGCGGCCGCGGTGCTGCTGTATCCGGTGCCGGTGCAGGGCGCGGCCGCAGCCCCTGCGATTGTCGCGGCCCTCGACCTGGCGTCGGCGCGCGCCGAGTGCGACGTACTGATCCTGACCCGCGGCGGCGGCACGCTCGAGGACCTGTGGGCCTTCAACGATGAGCGCGTGGCGCGCGCGGTCTATCGCTGCGCGATCCCGGTGGTCACCGGCATCGGCCATGAAATCGATTTCACCATCGCCGACTTTGTGGCCGATGTACGCGCACCGACACCATCCGGCGCGGCCGAACTGGTAGCCCCCGACGGCCGCGCCTGGCTTCACAAGCTGGCGCAGCTCGGCACGCGCTTTGCGGCCGGCATGCGCCGCCAGTTGCAGCATGACCACACGCGCTTCGCCGCCGTGATGCGCCGCCTGCAGCAGGCGCATCCGGGCGTGCGCCTGTCGCACTACAGTCAGAGGCTGGATGAGTTCGAAGGCCGGCTGCAGTTCGCGCTGCAGGCCGGGCTTGCCGCCCACGTCGCGCGGCTGGAGAGCGCCGCGCGCGCCCTGCAGGGCGTCAGCCCGCTGGCCACGCTCGGCCGCGGCTTTGCCGTCATCACACGCAGCGCCGACGGCGCGCTGGTGACGGCAGCCACGCAGCTGTCGGTCGGTGAGACCTTCGACGCGACGCTCGCGCACGGCAGCCTGCATGCCGCGGTGCTGACACGGCAGCCATGATCGGCCATGCCATCGCCCGGTTGGCGGCGACGCTATCGCTCGGCCTGTGCGGTGCTGTGCTGGCGATTGGCCTGCCAGCGGCCAGCCCGGTGCCGGGCGGGGTCGCGTTGCTGCCACTGGCGGCCAGCCGCGACGATGGCGGCGCTGCGCCCTCTGTCAGCTACGGCGGCGAGCGCGTCATGGTGCTGAAGCAGTCCGACCATTGGCTGGCCGTAGTGGGCATCCCGCTCAGTGCCGAGCCTGGCGATGCCGCGCTGGCAGTCAGGCGTTCGGCCGGCAGTGCCGGCGAGACACTCGGGTTCCAGATCGAACCGAAGGACTACGTGGAACAGCGGCTGACGGTCGCTCCCTCCAAGGTCGACCTGTCGAAGAAGGACCTGGAACGCGTCAGTCGCGAGCAGGCTCATCTGCATGAGGCGCTCGCCAGCTTCCTCGAGCAGCCGCCGGCCACGCTGCAGCTGCTGGCGCCGGTGAATGGCGTGCGTTCCAGTTCCTTCGGCTCGCGCCGCGTGTTCAACAACCAGCCACGCAACCCGCACTCGGGCATGGACATCGCCGCCGCCTGGGGCACGCCGGTACGCGCCGCAGCCGCCGGGCGCGTGCTCGACACCGGCGATTTCTTCTTCAACGGCAATACCGTGCTGATCGATCACGGCGAAGGCCTGATCACCATGTACTGCCACTTGTCGGCGATCGGCGTGCGCCCGGGCGACGCTGTGTCCTCGGGCGCGGTCATCGGCAAGGTCGGCGCCACCGGCCGCGTGACCGGGCCGCACCTGCACTTCGGAGTGGCACTCAACCGCGTCTTTGTCGACCCGGCATTGTTCTTGCCGCCTTCCGCGGCTTCACCTTCCCCGCCTTGACGCGATCGTACGGATTGGCGTCGGTGCGAAACTCGATCGCCACCGGCGTTGCGAACAGGTCGAATGCTTCGCGATACACGTTCGCCAGGTAGCGTCGATAGGACTCCGGCACCGATACCGTCTGGTTGCCATGGATCACGATACGCGGTGGATTGCGCCCGCCCTGATGCGCGTAGCGCAGCTTGATGCGGCGGCCGCGCACTAGCGGCGGCTGATGTGCCTGCAGCGCCTGCTCGAGCGTGCGCGTCAATGCCGGCGTCGGCATGGCACGCATCGCAGCGTCGTAGCCGCGAATGGCGTCGCGCGCCAGCGCGCCCACCCCGGTGCCGTGGCGCGCCGAGATGTAGTGCAGCGGCGCAAACGGCACGAAATCGAGCTTGAGCGTGAGCTGGCGCTTGATTTCCTCGCGCTGCTCCTGGGCGATGCCATCCCATTTGTTCACCGCGATCAGGATCACGCGGCCGCGGTCCAGTGCCTGCCCGAGCACGCTCGCATCCTGCTCGCCAACATTGTGGTGCGCATCCAGCACCAGAATCACCACGTGCGCGCCGGCGATCGCCTGCAGTGTGCGCGCCACGCTGGCGCGCTCGACCGGATCCTCAACCCGCGCCCGCCGCCGCACGCCGGCGGTGTCGATGAACAGGAATTCGCGGCCATCGCGCTGGAACGGCACGAAAATACTGTCGCGCGTGGTGCCGGGCTGCTCGCTGGCGATGACGCGTTCCTCGCCGATCAGGCGATTGACCAGCGTCGACTTGCCGACGTTGGGACGGCCGATGATGGCGACGCGGATGCCGCTGGTGTCATCCGCCGGCGCGCTCTCGGGCGTGACCCCGGCGAGCAGCGTATCGAGCAGCTCCAGGCACCCCTGGCCGTGGCTGGCGGCGATCGCCATCGGCATGCCCAGTCCCAGCGTATGAAAGTCCGCGGCGACCACATCGCCCTCGAGTCCCTCCGATTTGTTCAGTGCCAGCACCACCGGTTTGCCGGTGCGGCGCAGCTCCCGCGCAATGAACTGATCCTGCGCGGTCATGCCCGCACGTGCGTCGGCGACCAGGATCAGGAAGTCGGCTTCGGCCACCGCCTTCTCGGTCTGCGCGCGCATCTGCGCATCAAGGCCCTTGGGGTGCTCGATCAGGCCGCCGGTATCGATCAGCACGCAGGGCACGTGGCCGACGCGCGAGTAGCCATACTGCCGGTCGCGCGTGACGCCCGGCATGTCGGCGACGATCGCCGCATGGCTGCGCGTGAGCACATTGAACAGGGTCGACTTGCCGACATTGGGTCGACCTACGATCGCGACGATCGGCAGCATGCTTCGCCGCCTACTTGGTCGGCTCCGCTGCGCCCGCACTGGCCGGTGCCGCAGCCGCCGGCGCTGCCGGCGGTGCCGGTGCCGCTGACATTGCTGGCGGCAGCGGGGCGCTATAGGCGCTGAGCTCGCCGTTGTCGGAGAACGCCAGCACCAGTCCACCGGCCACGACCGGCGGGCCGCTGATGCGCTTCTTCAGCGCGATGCCCTTGGATGCGATGGCGGTGTTGCGGCCGACCGATTTGCCGATCTCGGCGCGGGCGATGAAATCGCCGGTGGCAGGATCGAGCCAGTGCAGTATCCCGCCGGCGTCACCCACCACCACGCGGCCGCGATAGATCACCGGCGCCGTCAGCTGGCGCCGCTCCAGCGCCTTTTGCGTCCACTGCTCGGTGCCGTTCTTGCGATCCACGCGCACCACATTGCCGTCCGCGGTAGATATATAGACCGCGTTCTCGTCCACCGCCAGCCCGCGATAGCTCGACATGTCGCGCGCCCATACCACCTGGCCGGTCTCGCGTGTCAGCCGCGTCAGCCGTCCCTGATACGCAACCGCAAACAGATCATCGCCGTCGGCCACAACCGGCGCATCGACGTCGATCAGCCGCTGCAGTTCGGTGCTGCCATGGGGCTGTCCGACCGCGGTGTCCCAGGCGGTGGTGCCGTTGCTGACGGCGACGGCGGCAACGCGCCCGTTGTCGAATCCGCCGATGACCAGATCCCCCACCAGCACCGGCGCACTGGTGCCGCGCAACGACAGCCGCGGCACCTGTTGTTCGGCCACCCACACCTCACTGCCGTCGCGGATCGACAGGCCGTGCATGCGTCCATCCACGCCGCGCACCACCACCAGATTGCCGCCGATGGCCGCCGCACACAGCACTTCGGCATTGATGCGGATGCGCCAGGCCGGACTGCCGTCGGCTTCGGATAACGCGATCACCTCGCCTTTGGAACTGCCGACCACCACCAGCCCGAGCCCGGCGGCCGGACCGCCTGAGAGTGGCGCCTTGACCTTGCGACTCCACAGCCGCCGGCCGTTCTTGAGATCGAATGCCTCGACTTCACCCTTGTGGCTGGCGGCAAATACGCGCTCGCCGTCCACTGCCAGGTCGAGCCCGAGGCGCAGTCGCGGCACTTCACCCGACACCTTGACCGACCAGGCGCGCTGCAGCTCGATGCGGTTGGCGAACGGCACCAGCGCCACCGGCTCCTCGGCCTTTTTCTTGGCTACCTTGGCCTTGCTGGTAAAGAACGAACCATTGAACACCGAACAACCGGCGCACAGCAGCGCCGCGCATGCCAGGGCACCGACCAGCGCAACCAGGCTCGGTCGCCCGCAGGCCTTAGGTGTGGTCACGAGCGCGCCAGCTCATCGATCTTCAGATCGAGCAGCCCGACGTCGGTGGTAGTGTCGCCGCCATTGCGCGCCTCGCGGTAGGCCTTGAGTGCGCCGTCGCGATCGCCCTTGGCGAGCAGTACATCGCCGCGCACCTGCGCATAGCGCGCCGCAAACGCGCCCGGATTGACGGCGTCGAGAGTCTTCAGTGCCTGATCGGGGTTACCCTGCGCCAGCTCGACGCGCGCCAGGCGCAGCCGCGCCACCAACCCAAGTTCGGGATCGCTGGTGGAAGCCAGCACCTGCCGCAACCGTGCGGCGGCCGGCTCGAGTTGTTTGTTCTCGACCTGGATGCGTGCCACCGCCAGATTGGCCTGATCGGCGTAGGCCGTGGATGGATATGCCTTGACCAGCTCATCCGCCAGGCGCGAGCCGGCGTTGACATCGTTGCGCTCGAAGGCGTCGATCACCTGCTCGTAGCGCACTGCAGCCGCGAGGTTGCGCTGCTGGGTACGATTCTGCCAGTAGTTCCAGCCGCCGTAGACCGCGAGCGCCAGCGCCACGCCTGCCACGATCCAGGGACCCTGCTCGCGCAGCCAGGCGAGCACGCGCTCCCACTGCTCCTTTTCGTTCAGATACTCTTCCACTCGCGATCTCCCGCAGGCTCTACAGTAACGCCGCGATACGCGCCGGCAGCTCGTGCAACGGACAGTCGATCTGACCGTCGTCGCGGCGCAAAGGTTTCACAGCCGCCACGCCCCGATCGAGTTCGGCATCTCCCAGGATCAGCGCCAGCCGCGCCCCGCTGCGATCGGCGCGGCGGAACTGCGCCTTGAAATTGCCGCCGCCCAGATTGAGCAGCACGCCGCGCCCCGGCAGCGCGTCGCGCAGTTGTTCGGCCAGGCGCATGGCCTCGAGTTCCGCCCGCTCGCCGCTGGCGACGATATAGATGTCGGGCGCGGCAGCCGCGGCAGCGCCGCCCCCCTGGTTCAGCAGCTCCACCACGCGCTCGATTCCCATGGCGAACCCGATCGCCGGCGTGGCCTCACCCCCCAGCTGCGTGATCAGGCCGTCGTAGCGCCCGCCCGAACAAACCGCATCCTGGGCGCCGAGTGCGTCAGTGACCCACTCGAACACGGTGCGCGAATAATAGTCGAGTCCACGCACCAGCCGTGGATTGACTTCATGGGCCACGCCCAGCGCATCGAGCCCGGCACGCAGGGCGGCAAAATGCGCCTGCGACTCGTCGTCCAGGTGCTCCGTCAGCAGCGGCGCACCCTCGATCAGCGCGCGCATTGCCGGCTGCTTGCTGTCCAGGATGCGCAGCGGGTTGCCGTCGAGGCGCCGGCGGCTGTCCGCATCCAGTTCACTCTCGTGCGAGCGAAAATACTGTTGCAGGTGCTCGCGGTAGCGCTCGCGCGCCGCCGGCGTACCCAGCGAGTTGATCATCAGTCGCACCCGCGTGATACCCAGCGCGCGCCACAGCCGGGCGCTGAGTGCAATCAGCTCGATGTCCACGTCCGGTCCCGCAAAGCCAAGGGCTTCGAGGTCGAACTGATAAAACTGCCGGTAGCGACCGCGCTGCGGCCGCTCGTGCCGGAACATCGGTCCCATGCACCAGAACTTGTGGCGCGCGCCGCGCAGCAGGCCATTGGAGATTGCGGCCCGGGCGATGCCGGCGGTCGCCTCGGGGCGCAGCGTCAGGCTGTCGCCGCCGGTGTCCTGGAAGGTATACATCTCGCGCTCGACGATATCGGTGTATTCGCCGATCGAGCGCTCAAACAGCTGCGTGTGCTCGACGATCGGCACCCGCACCTCCTGGTAGCCATAGGATTCAAACACCGCGCGCCCGACGCGCTCGAGGTGCTGCCAGGCACCGATTTCGGTGGGCAGCACGTCATTCATGCCGCGCACCGGCTGGATCTGCTTGGTCAAGGCGGCGCGGAGGGCGCCGACGGTGCGCGCTGCGATGGTGGGGCGGGGACGTCGCTCATGCGTCCGCCGTCGTCCAGCAGAAAGCGTTGCGGCTTGCCGCTCTCGGCCGCCGGCCGCAATGCCACCGGATGCCCGTCGACTTCCAGCGTCACGCCGTCCGGGTTGCCCAGCAGTACACGCACCGGCCCCGCGCCGCTCACGCGCCGTTCGGACCCGGCGCTGCCGAAGTCGTGGTAGAGCGTCGCGCCGTGCGCATCATAGATCTCCATCCAGCTGTCCTGGTTGAACTTGATGGCCAGCCGCACGCGCCCGACCGATGAGGCTTTGGGCGCTGGCACTGGCTCTTTTGATGCTGCGCTGCTGTCCTTGGACGGGCTTGCGGGATTCTTCGGCGGCAGCGCAGCTACCGTGGCCGCAGGCGGACCGGCGTCCACGCCCTCGGTGGCCTGCGCGGCTGCCGGCACGGCCGGCGGCGGGGAGCTTGAGTTCGATGCAGCGGGCGCGTTCGCGACGTGGCGCTGCCCCGCGGGCACGCGCATCGCCCACCAGATCCAGGCGGCCAGCACCAGCACGATGGCGCCGATCAGCGCCGCCCACGGCGGCAACGCCACACCGCGCGAGGCGCTGGTGCCCGGCAGTGTCGTGGTACGCCGCAGATCCGGCTGTGGTGCCAGGCGCGCCGCGCTCGCCGCGTAGGCCGCCTCGATCTCCTCGAGCGGCAGGCCGACCAACTCGGCATAGTGACGCAGGTGTCCGCGCACGAACACCGCAGCGCCCAGCGACTGGAAGCGCCCGGCTTCCAGCGCCTGCAGCGTTGCGATATCCAGTCGCAGCCGTTCCGCGACCTCGGTCAGCGTCATGCCGGCCTGCTCGCGCGCCGCTGCCAGTCGCGCGCCCGGGTTGCTGCTATGTGATTGCCCTGCCCCCTCGTCCATGTTTAGCCGCCGTCCATGGTTTTAGCCGGGATTGATCTTGCTGGCCGCCAGTGCATGTGCCTGGTCGGAGTTGGGGAACTCCTGCGCCAGGCGCGCCGCGTAGCGCTGCTGCGCGACCGCGTCGTTCTGCGCCTGCGCTATACGGTAGGCCAGCAGCAGCAGATCGGGCGTGGAAGGGTTGGTCAGCAGGAACACGTCGATGCGAAAGCGTGCATCGGGCAGCTTGTGCTGCTGAAAATCCAGATCCGAGGCCTGGTACACCGCTTCGGAATAGGCCGGGTTGGCGCGCAACGCGCGCGCGAAGCGCTGCGCGGCTTCGCCATCGCGATGCACCGCACGCATGCAGACCCCGGCGTTGGTGTAAGCCGCCCAGGGCGTGGGATAGAGCGGATTGCTCGCCGCCTGTTCGAAATAGCGCACGCCCTCGTCGGCGCGCTCGTGGCTGCACAGGAATACCGCGTAGTTGTTGAGCATCGCCGGATCACGCGAGTCGAGCTCGAGCGCGGTGCGAAATTCCTTGTCGGCGTCCTTATCCTTGCCCAGGCGTTCATCCAGCAGCGCCATCGCGCCGTGAATCTCCGGATTATGCGGATCCATGCTGCGCGCGCGCTCCAGCTTCTCCTTCGCGATCGGCAGATTTCCCTCCTGCAGGTAGCCGAGACCGAGCTGCATATTGATCCTGGCTGCGGCCTGGATTCTGCTCTCGGTGCTGCTGTAGCTGCCGCTGCTGCTGTTACTGTTGCTGCTGTTGCTATTAGTGTTGCTGTTGCTGTTAGTGACGTTGCTGTTGACGGTGGGAGTGCGGGCACACGCCGCAATCAGCAGGCAAAGCCCCACGCAGCAAACGCCCCCAAAGCCGCGCTTCATGCATTCACTCCACTGGCCGCGCGCGCCCGCGCCGCCTCCGCCCTGCTCCCCAGGCGCACCACGGTGCGATCGGTGACACGGCCGACCAGCTGGCCGCAGGCCGCGTCGATATCATCGCCGCGCGTGCGCCGCACCGTGGCCATCACGCCGCCGCGCAGCAACAGGTCGCGAAACTGGCCAATGGCGGCCTCGCTCGAGCGCCGGAACTGGGTGCCATGATATGGATTGAACGGGATCAAATTCACCTTGGCCGGATGTCCAGCCAGCAGCCGCGCCAGGGCGCGCGCCTGCGCCGGGGAATCGTTCACTCCATCGAGCATCACGTATTCGAAGGTGACGCTGCGCCCATTCTGCTCATCGATGTAGTGCCAGCAGGCCTCGAGCAGTTCGGCGATCGGATGCAGCCGGTTGATCGGCACCAGCTGGCTGCGCAACTCGTCGTCGGGGGCGTGCAGCGACACCGCGAGCGCGACATTGATCTCCTGCGCCAGGCGGTATATCTGCGGTACCAGCCCCGAGGTCGACAGCGTCACGCGCCGGCGCGACAGATCGAACCCCAGATCATCGAGGAAAATCCTGAGCGCCGGAATCACGTTGCGGAAATTGGCCAGCGGTTCGCCCATGCCCATGAGCACCACGTTGGTGATGATGCGATCGCCGCCGGGCTGGAATCCCAGCTCCCGATTCGCCAGCCACACCTGGCCGACGATCTCGGCGCTGGACAGGTTGCGGTTGAAACCCTGCTGCGCGGTGGCGCAGAACGCGCAGTCGAGTGCGCAGCCGACCTGCGAGGAAATGCACAAGGTGCCGCGATCGGCCTCGGGTATGTACACCATCTCGAAAGCCTGGGTCTGATCGGCGCGCAGCAGCCACTTGCGCGTGCCGTCGCCGGCTTGCTGCTCGGTGACGATCTCGGGCAGCGTGAGCGTGGCGCGCTCGGCCAGCCGGGCGCGAAAGCCGAGCGCCAGGTCGCTCATGTGCTCGAAGCGATTGCACCCGCGCTTGTAGAGCCAGTTCATCAGCTGGCGCGCGCGAAACGGTTTGGAACCCAGCTCGGCGCACAGCGCTTCCAGCTCGGGGCGCGCCAGCCCCAGGAGATTCACGCGCCCGCTCGCAGGCGCATCGGCCGCACCGCCGTCTGTAGTCCCGCCCGCGCCGATGGCCGTCATTGCTGCTCTGCCTGGCGCTTCAGCTGCGCGGGCAGATCTCCGTCGCGCTGAAGAAAAACGCGATCTCGCCGGCCGCCGTGGCCGGTGAATCCGAGCCGTGAACCACGTTCTGTTCGATACTCTTCGCAAGGTCCGCGCGGATGGTGCCGGGCGCGGCTTTCTTCGGGTCGGTGGCGCCCATGAGGTCGCGGTTCCTGGCAATCGCGCTCTCGCCCTCGAGCACCTGCGCGACCACCGGACCGGAACTCATGTAGCGCACCAGGTCGCGGTAGAACGGCCGTTCGCGATGCACCGCATAGAACAGCTCGGCCTGCTGTTCGGACAAGCGCAACATGCGCGCGGCGACGATGGAGAGACCGGCGCTCTCAAAGCGGCGATAGACGTCGCCTATCACGTTGGCGGCCACGCCGTCAGGCTTGACGATGGAAAGGGTGCGCTCGACCGCCATGGAACCTCCGTCCAGAAAAAGGGCGGCAGTATAGGGGGTGGCGGAAGTCCCGGCAATTTAAGGAAATTCAGACCGTAAAGCTCTCACCGCAGCCGCATTCGCCGGCAACGTTCGGATTCTCGAAGCGAAAGCTCTCGTTCAGGCCCGATCGCACCAGGTCGATGCGCGTGCCGTCGATCGCCGCCAGGCTCGCCGGATCGACGTACACCTTGACGCCGGAGCTGTCGAATACCAGGTCACCCGGGCGAACTTCATCGGCGTAATCAACGACGTAGCTGTAGCCTGAGCAGCCGCTGGCCTTGACGGCGAGGCGCAGTCCCAGCCCCCGGCCGCGGGTGGCGATGCGGCTGCGGATGCGCTCGGCCGCTGATTCGGTTAAGGAAATGGCCATCGTTGTGTCTCCAGTGCCTTCATTTTACTACTAATCGGTCACCGATTTGTCAGCCGCGGCCAAAGCTGCGATCAGCGCATCCTCGACCACCAGCAGCCGCCCGAGCCGCGCCTGCGGAATCCTGAGCCGCTGCGCCCAGTCGGCCGGAGCGCCGAGGGAGCTGCGCCCTGCGCTCTCCAGCCGCGTCGCCAGCCACTCGCAGGCTGCGAGCGTGTACGGGCAGCCGTAGGCCCGGTAGCGCGCCTGCAGCACGCGGCTACCTGCGAGTTGCAGCACAAACCGCACCCGCGTGCCATGGCGCTCGCGCCCCGCCTCACCGTACACCACCGGGCCGGTGCCGTCCGGCTCACCGGCGTGGCGCAGCGCACCGAACAGCTGCCGCACCTGCGCGCCCAGCGGATCGCCCAGCGCATCGGCAGCGCTCGCATTCACGGTGCCGCCGCCCGCAGCCGCCGCACCTCGCGCGTCACGGCGGCGATCGCGCGGTCGATATCCTGCTCGGTGCTGTAGCGGCCGAGGCTGAATCGCAGCGAGCTTTGCGCGAGCTCGGTGTCGCGGCCCAGTGCCCGCAGGACATAGGAGGGCTCGTCGCTATCGGAACTGCAGGCCGAGCCGGTCGACAGCGACAGCTCGGTCAGGCCCATCAACAGGCTCTCGCCCTCGATGCCGGTGAAGGACACGTTCAGGATTCCGGGCACGCGCCGCGTGGCATGGCCGTTGAGCAGTACCCCGTCGATCGCCGCAAGGCCCTGCCACAGTCGCGCGCGCAACCGCTCGCAGTGTTCGGCATCGGCGCGCCAGGCGGCCGCGGCCAGTTCGCAGGCCACCCCAAAGCCAGCGATCTGGTGCACTGCCAGGGTGCCGGAACGCAGGCCGCGCTCGTGGCCGCCGCCGAACATCAGCGGCTGCAGCGAGGCGCGCCGTGCCGGCGCGAAATACAGTGCACCCACGCCCTTGGGGCCATAGAGCTTGTGTGCGGTGAACGACAGCAGGTCGCACTGCAGGCGCTCGACATCCAGCGCCACCTTGCCGGCGCTCTGTGCCGCATCCACGTGCAGCGGCACCGCGCGCTCATGACAGACGGCCGCTATGGCCTCGATGTCCTGCAGCACGCCGATCTCGTTGTTGGCGTGCATGATCGAAACCAGCACCGTGTCGTCGCGCAGCGCCTCGCGCAGCCGCTGCGGCGCGATCAGTCCCTCGCGATCGGTGTCCAGGTAGCTCACCTGGAAACCCTCGTGCTCCAGGCGGCGGCATGGGTCGAGCACCGACTTGTGCTCGGTGCGAGCGGTGACCAGGTGGCGGCCGGCATGGTGGCCGCGCGTGGCGGCGGCGCGCGCGCTGCCGAGAATCGCGAGGTTGTTGGACTCGGTGGCGCCCGAGGTCCACACCAGCTGCTGCGGCGGCGCATTGATCAGCGCCGCGGCCTGCGCGCGCGCATGCTCCACGCGCGCGCGTGCCAGCCTGCCGTGTTGATGCATCGAGGAAGGATTACCGAACACGCCATCGATCGTCAGGCACTCGGCCATCGCCGCCGCCACCCGCGGATCGGCCGGCGATGTGGCGGCGTAGTCCAGATACACCGGTGCCCCGTCGCTGCCGGCCGCGCCGCTCATGAATCCTGGCCCGCGCGGCGCCGGCGCTGCTGCACCGCTGTCAGGATGCCGCGCAGGATATTGACCTCGTTGGCGTCCGGCTCGGCGCGCTGCAACAGTCGGCGGATGCGTCTCATCAGATGCCCGCCGCTCTGGGTGCGATCGCGAAACTCGATCTCCTCCAGCACCGTGGCCAGGTGCTGGTACAGATGGTCCAGCTCGGAAGGTGTCGCCAGCGGTGCGGCCCGTGCCTCGATGCGTGCGCCTGGCGGCGGCGCCTGCCGGACACGCAGGATCTCGTAGGCGACGATCTGAACCGCCATCGCGATGTTGAGCGACGCATAGTCCGGATTGGCCGGTATGCGCAGCAGCGCATGTGCGTAGCGCAGCTCCTCGTTGGTCAGCCCGGCGCGTTCGGAGCCGAACATGATGGCCACCGGCGCATTGTCGGCCTCGGCCACGGCGCGACACGCTGCCTCGCGCACGTCGAACACGCGAAAATACTGGTCGCGTTCGCGGCTGGTGGTCGCCAGCACCAGCCCGCAGCCCTCAAGGGCAGCCGCAAGGTCGGCCTCGACGCGCGCGCCCGACAGCAGTTCCACCGCCCCGGAGGCGCGGGCGCTGGCCTCGGGATGCGGAAACAGCTTCGGCCGCACCAGCACCAGCTCTTCGAGCTGCATGTTCTTGAGCGCGCGCGCCACCGCACCGATATTTCCGGGATGCGAGGTTTCGACCAGGACGATGCGAATTGGACAGGGCACGACCTGTTATCCTAATCGTTTATCCTTCGCGATTGTCCGTCATGCACCCATTGCTCAATATCGCCGTGCGCGCCGCGCGCCGTGCCGGCGAGGTGATCGTCCGCAGCCTGGTACGGCTCGAGAGCCTGGAGGTCACCTCCAAGGGCCGCAACGATTACGTCAGCGAAATCGATCGCACCGCAGAGCGCGACATCATCGAGATCATTCATAAGCACTATCCCGAACATGCGATCCTGGCCGAAGAGAGCGGCAGCAGCGGCGACAACGATACCGTCTGGATAATCGATCCGCTCGACGGCACCACCAACTTCCTGCACGGCTTTCCGGTGTTCGCGGTCTCGATTGCGGTCCAGCAGCGCGGCAAGCTCGAGATTGGGGTCATCTACGATCCGATGCGCCAGGAGGTGTTCACTGCCGCGCGCGGCGAGGGTGCGCACCTGGAGAATCATCGCATCCGCGTGAGCAAGCAGCGCGGGCTGGAGGGCGCGCTGCTGGCGACTGGCTTTCCGTACCGTGAGGACGATCGCTATGCCGACAACTATTTCGCCATGTTCCGCATGTTGACGCAGATGAGCGCCGGCGTGCGCCGGCCGGGCTCCGCGGCACTGGATCTGGCCTACGTCGCCTGTGGGCGCGTCGACGGCTTCTGGGAAATGGGACTCAAGGCCTGGGACACGGCTGCCGGCACACTGATGATTCGGGAGGCCGGCGGCCGCGTCGGTACGCTCGGCGGTGACGAATACCGGCTCGGGGCCAACATCGTTGCCGGCGCGCCAAAAGTGTACGAGGCGCTGATCGAGGCGCTTGCGCCGCATGTACCGGCGGAACTGCGCAACGTGTAGAGTGCGGCTACACCAGCTGGTCTCTTGCAGGAACCTTCAATGGATGAACCATTAGACAAGAAAGGTCTGTTCGCGACCAAATCGATCGCCGACTACCAGGAGGAAGCCGCCGGCAGGCACCTGGTACGCGCGCTGGGAATCCCGGCCCTGATCGCCTTCGGCATCGGCGGCATCATCGGCACCGGCATCTTCGTGCTCACGGGACTGGCCGCTGCCCAGCATGCCGGTCCCGCCATCGTCATCTCCTTCATCATCGCCGGCATCGGCTGCATGTTCGCCGGCTTGTGCTACTCCGAATTTGCGGCGATGGTTCCGGTGTGCGGCAGCGCCTACGCCTACAGCTACGCCACGCTGGGCGAGATCGTCGCCTGGTTCGTCGGCTGGAACCTGGTGCTCGAGTACATGATGGCCTGTTCCACCGTTGCAGTGGGCTGGAGCCGGTATTTCGTAGCGTTCCTGGACTTATTCCACGTGCACCTGCCGGTCGCGCTCACCAGCGCGCCGTTTGCTTCCGGCGAAACCGGCAACGAGATCTATCGCACCGGCGCGATCTTCAATTTGCCCGCGGTGCTGATCGTCGCTGCGGCAGCGGCCCTGTGCTACAAGGGCATCAAGGAATCGGCCATCGTCAACACCATCATCGTGCTGATCAAGGTCAGCATTGTGGTGGCGGTGATCATCTTCGGCGCGTTCTACGTCAACACCATCAACTGGTTCCCCTATATCCCGCCCAACACCGGCACCTTCGGCCAGTTCGGTTGGAGCGGTATCTGGCAGGCCTCGGCCATCATCTTCTTCGCCTATATCGGTTTCGACGGCGTCTCCACGGTGGCGCAGGAGGCCAAGGACCCGGCGCGCGGCATGCCGATCGGCATGCTCGGGAGCCTCGGCATCTGCACGCTGCTGTACATTTTGATGTCGAGCGTGATGACCGGGCTGGTGCCGTTCAAGGACCTGAACGATGCGGCACCGGTGGTCGCGGCGCTGAAGCCGCATCCGCAGCTGCTGTGGCTGCAGACCTGGGTCATCATCGGCGCGCTCGCAGGCCTCACCTCGGTGATCATCACGATGATCATCCCGCAGGCGCGCATCTGGCTGACCATGTCGCGTGACGGGCTGATGCCGAAGGTGTTCGGCAAGGTGCATCCGCGTTTTCGCACGCCGCACATCTCCACCGCCATCACCGGCGTGCTGGCCGCGACGTTCGCCGGACTGCTGCCGATCGGCATCCTCGGTGAGCTGGTGTCGATCGGCACCCTGATCGCATTCATCGTGGTATGCGTCGGTGTCGTGGTGCTGCGCTATACGCGGCCCGACCTGGCGCGGCCGTTCCGGGTCAAGGCCGTGTGGCTGATCGCCGGCGGCGGCGTCCTGTTCTGCGGCATGATGGCCTACTCGCTGCCGAACGCCACCTGGTGGCGGCTGCTGATCTGGAGCCTGCTGGGCTTTGCGCTTTATTTCTTTTACGGCCACAGGCACAGCCGGCTGCGTGCCGGCCGGCCGCCGGATCCTTCCGACGGCTGAGCCTGTCTAGCGCCTGGATTTACCCAGCAGCCGGCGCAGCCGGATGTTCACCAGCTCCACCGTCACCGAGAACGCCATCGCGAAGTAAAGGTAGCCCTTCGGCACTTCGAACTCCAGCGCCTCGCACACCAGTGCTGCGCCGATCAGCACCAGGAATGCCAGCGCCAGCACCTTCATGCTCGGGTAGCGCGCCACGAAGGCCGCGATCGGGCCGGACAGCCACATCATCACCAGCACCGACAGCACGATCGCCGCCGCCATGATCGGCAGCTGATCCGGACGCGCCAGTCCGACCGCGGTGAACACCGAGTCGAGCGAGAACACCACGTCGATCAGCGCGATCTGGATCACCACCATGTGGAACGCCGCCAGCCTGTCAGCCGGCCGCGGCACCGCGGCACCCTCGAGCGTGTTGTGAATCTCGGTGGCGCTCTTGCCCAGCAGGAACAGGCCGCCGGCGCCCAGGATCAGGTCGCGACCGGAAATCGGACGTTGCAGCACGGTGAACAGCGGCGTCGTCAGCCGCGTCAGCCATACCACCGAGAACAGCAGCGCCAGGCGCGTCAGCATCGCCAGCAGCAGGCCGAGGATTCGGGCGCTGCGCTGGCGTGCGGCTGGCAGCCGGGACACCAGGATCGACAGGAAGATCACGTTGTCGATGCCAAGCACGGTCTCGAGCAAGGACAGGGTCGCGAATGCGATCCAGTTCTCCGGAGATTGCAGCAGTGCCAGCATCGCCAGCCCCTACGGCCCAGGCTCTTCGCTAGGGCAGATCGTCCAATGGCTTCTTCACCGCTGTCGCCAGCAGATGCTCGGCCTTCAGGCCGCAGTCCAATGCCACCGCGCTCGAGATGTAGATCGACGAGTAGGTGCCGGCGAGGATGCCAATGATCAGCGCCTCGGAGAATCCGCGCAGCACCGAGCCGCCCAGGGCATACAGCGCCACCACCACGATCAGCGTCACGACTTTGGTCATGATGGTGCGCGACAGGGTCTGATTGATCGACTGATCGAGCACCGCCACCGGGTCCAGGCGCCGCCCGGTGTGGAAGCGCTCGCGGATGCGATCGAACACCACCACGGTATCGTTGAGCGAATAGCCGATCACGGCCAGCATCGCCGCCACCACGGTCAGGTCGAAGGTGGTGCGCGTGAGCGAGAAGGTGCCGAGCACCAGGATCGGGTCGTGCAACACCGCCAGAATGGCGCCCAGCGACAGGCGCCAGGTGTGAAAGCGCAGCGCGATATAGCCGAAGATCAGCAGCAAGGTCGCGACCAGTGCCTGCACCGCGCTGCGCTGCAGTTCACCGCCGATCTGCGGGCCGACCACCTCGACCTGCTGGATCGTGGCGCCGGCATCGATGCCATGCAGGATCTGCTCGATCTTGCCGCGCACCTCCGCGGTGCTCAGCTTGGTCGGCGGCAGCCTGATGGCGACCTCGCGCGAGCTGCCGAAGATGGTGACCTGCGGGTCGGCGTAGCCCGCGGCAGTCAGCGCCGTGGTCACGGCGTCGCGATTGGCGGCGGTCGGGAACGTCGCCTGCACGGTCACGCCGCCGGTGAAGTCCACGCCGAGGTTCAGACCACGCGTCGCCAGCGATACCAGCGAGATCAGGATCAGGATGATCGACAGTCCGTACCACACCTTGCGTGTGGACATGAACGGGAAGCTGGTCGCGCGATGAAAAAATTCCACGGTGGTCCTTGAGCTATGACGGTGGTTGATGCAGCGCTGTCGGCGCGCCTAACCGATCGACAGGCGCGCTACCTTGCGCCGGCCGCCGTAGATCAGCGTGATCAGTGCCCGGCTGCCGAGCAGCGAGCTGAACATCGAGGTGGCGATGCCGAGCGTGAGCACGATCGCAAAGCTGCGGATGGCGCCGGTGCCGATCACCCATAACGCAAGGCCTGCGATCAACGCGGTCACGTTCGAATCGGCGATGGCCGAGAATGCCTTGTCGAAGCCGGCGCGGATGGCGGCCTGCGGCGACACGCCGTTGCGCAACTCCTCGCGGATACGTTCGTAGATCAGCACGTTGGCGTCGACCGCGATGCCGACCGTCAGGATGATGCCGGCAATTCCCGGCAGCGACAGCACTGCGTGCAGCATCGACAACAGCGCAGTCAGCAGGATCACGTTGGCGAGCAGTACCGCATCGGCTACCAGCCCGAACACGTGATAGTAGAGCGCCATGAACACGAACACGGCCAGCATGCCGATCTCCAGTGCACGCACGCCCTTGTCAATGTTGTCCTGTCCCAGGCTCGGGCCGATGGCGCGCTCCTGCACCACCTCGATCGGCGCGGCCAGCGATCCCGAGCGCAGCATCAGCGACAGATCGCGCGCCTCGCCGCTGGTGAGGCCGGTGACCTGGAACTGCGGCCCGAACACGCCGCGGATGGTCGCCACGTTGATGACCTTCTCGCTGCTGGAATCGCGATCCACTTTCTGGCCGTTGACTTCAACCTGGCGGCGGCTCTTCTCGATATAGACCACGGCCATCGGCTTGCCGACATTAAGGCGCGTGGTACGCAGCATGGAATCGGCGCCTCGGGCATCGAGCTTGATCGACACCGCCGGCCCCTCGGTCGATGTGGTCGAGGTGGCGCTGGTGAGCTCATCGCCGGTGACGATGACTTCGCGCTTGAGCAGGATCGGCGATCCGTCCTCGCGCTTGTACAGCTTGGTGCCCAGTGGCGCGTGCCCGCCCTGCTCCGCCTGCATCGGGTTGTCCTGGGTATCCACCAGGCGCAGCTCCAGGGTCGCCACCTTGCCCAGCAGGTCCTTGACCTCGGCCGAATTCTGCACGCCGGGCAGCTGTACCAGTATCCGGTCCAGCCCCTGGCGCTGCACGATCGGCTCCGACACGCCAAGTTCATTGACGCGATTGGTAAGCGTGGTGCGATTCTGCTCCAGCGCGTAGTCCTCGCGCGCCTTGATCTGGGCCGGGGTGAGCAGCATGTCGACCGCCGGCCCGGCAGCCTCATTGCTGGTAGTGAACTTGAGCGTCGGATCGACCTTCCTCAGCACCTCGGTCACCGCGCCGCTGTCGGCGCCGGCCGCCAGCGTGACGCGCAGGCCATTGGCGACGCCGCCGCCGCTGGCGCCAATGGTCGTGATGTCGCTGAACGGCAGCTTGGCTTCAATGAGCGCGCGCCGGAAACTCTGTTCGTAACTCTCCAGCAGCTGGCCGACCGCGCCCTGCAAGTCAACCTGGTAGAGCAGGTACAGCCCGCCGCGCAGGTCGAGGCCAAGCGGCATCGCCTTCAACCCGATCTTGCGCATCCAGCTCGGCGCCCGCGTCGCGTTGGCGAGCGCCGAGCGATCGACGTCCGACAGCGTGGCATCGACCGTGTCGCGCGCCTTGAGCTGCGAGGCGACGTCATTGAACGCAAGTATCAACCGTCCGCCATCGATGTAGTCGCGCTTGATCATCACGTTCTGCTTGTGCAGCAGGTCTTCGATCGACTGGCGCGCAAAGTCGTCCATCGGCGCCCGGCTCTTGCGCTCCACCTGCAGCGCCGGATCCTCGCCAAACAGGTTCGGCAGCGCGAACAGCAGCCCGATCACGATCACCAGCGTGACCAGCACGTATTTCCAGCGCGGGAATTCCAGCATGAGCTAGCGAGTTTCCGAAAGCGGGTCCGGGCGATGCAGGCTCGAGCGCCTCAGGCGCTCTTGAGCGTGCCCTTGGGCATGAGCTGCGTGATCTGGCCTTTCTGCACCTTGATGCGCACGCCGTCGGCGATCTCGAGCGTGACGAAGGTGTCGTTCACCTCGATGATGCGTCCCAGGATGCCACCGGTGGTGACCACCTCGTCGCCCCCGGCCAGGCGTGAGAGCATTGCCTGCTGTTCCTTCATGCGCTTTTGTTGCGGCCGGATCAGCAGGAAATAGAACACACCTACGAACACCACCAGGATGACGATCTGGCCCATGCCGCTGCCGCCCAGGCCGCCTGCGGCGGATTGCGCGTACGCGTCGCTGATCAATAAGCTCATGCTTGCCTCTGTATTATTTGACCCGAGCCCCCGATACGGGCGCTGTCTAAAGGCCCTCGCCCGGCCTGGGGAGTCGCCCCGGCAGCGCCGCAAAGGGCCGGCATTATGCCACAGGCGTAATCGGCCGCCGCGCCAGACCGATAATGCCGGCCGCGAACTGCGCGAACTGGCCGGCCGCGATCGCCGCACGGATCTGCCGCATCAGCTGCAGGTAGAAATGCAGGTTGTGCAGCGTCGCCAGGCGCAATCCGAGGATTTCATTGCAGCGATCGAGGTGGCGCAGGTAGGCACGCGAATAGCGGCTGCAGGTCGAGCAGCTGCAAGCCGGATCGATCGGCCCGGTGTCGGCCTGGTGCGCCGCGTTGCGGATGTTGATGATGCCGGAGGAGGTGAACAGATGGCCGTTGCGCGCGTGCCGGGTCGGCATCACGCAATCGAACAGGTCAACCCCGCGCGCCACTGCGGCGACGATGTCGTGCGGGTAGCCCACCCCCATCAGGTAGCGTGGTTGCAACACTGGCAGCTGCGGCGTCACGCATTCGAGTATGCGCAGCCGCTCCTCCTCCGGCTCCCCCACGGCCAGGCCGCCAATGGCGTAGCCGGCGAATTTACGTTGTGATAGCGCCGCGACCGACTCGAGCCGCAGATCCTCGTACATTCCCCCCTGCACGATGCCAAACAGATGGCCCGGTGGAGTGTCTCTACCCGGAGGGTCGCTGCCCGGCTGCTCACGGTAGTAATGATCGTAGCTGCGCAGCGCCCAACGCATCGATCGTTGCATCGATTCACGCGCCTGGTGCGGCGTGGCCGGGTAGGCAGTGCAGTCGTCAAACGCCATGGCAATGTCGGACCGCAGCACCCGCTGTACGTCCATCGCATCCTCCGGGCGCAGGCGCACGCTGGCGCCATCGACCGGGGAGCGAAAGCTGACGCCGTCCTCGTCGATGCGCCGCAACGACGCCAGGCTGAACACCTGAAAGCCGCCGGAATCGGTCAGGATGGGATTGGACCAGCCCATGAAGCCGTGCAACCCGTCGCGATGCAGCCCGATGATCTGCGGCCCGGGGCGCAGCATCAGGTGGAAGGTATTGCCCAGTACGATCTGGGCCCCAAGGGCCTCGAGCTCCTCGGGGGTCATCGCTTTGACCGTGCCGTAGGTGCCGACCGGCATGAACGCCGGGGTGTCGACACTGCCGTGGGGCAATGTCAGGCGACCGAGCCGCGCGGCGCCGTCGCGGGCGTGCACTTCGAAATTCATGCCGCCCCGCCCGCCGCAGCCAGGCCATCCCGCGGCATCTGCGGCAACACCAGCATGGCGTCGCCGTAACTGAAAAACCGGTAGCGCTCGCGCACCGCGTGCGCATAGGCGTCCAGCACCTGCTGCCGGCCGGCGAAAGCCGCTACCAGCATCAGCAGTGTGGACTGCGGCAGGTGGAAATTGGTCAGCAAGGCGTCGATCACCTGGAAACGATAGCCCGGAACGATGAACAGCGCCGTATCGCCGTGGGTCGGCGCCAGCATCGGCCCGGAGGCCTGCGCGGCCGACTCGAGCGCGCGCGCCACCGTGGTGCCGACCGCCACCACGCGCCGGCCCGCCGCGCGCGCGGCGGCAATCGCAGCCACCGTCTCGGCACCGACCCGGTAGCGCTCGCTGTGCATCACGTGCTCGGCCACCAGCTCGCTGCGCAGTGGCTGGAAGGTGCCGGCTCCCACGTGCAGCGTGATCAAAGTGCTGTGAATCCCGCGCGCCGCCAGTGCCGCCAGCAGCGCCTGGTCGAAATGCAGGCTTGCGGTGGGGGCCGCCACCGCGCCCGGGACCCGCGCCCACAGGCTCTGGTAGCGCTCCTGGTCGAGATGGTCCGCGGCGCGCTCGATATATGGCGGCAGAGGCACCAGGCCGTGCGCGTCGAAGAAAGCCAACGCCTCGGCCGGCAGTTCGACCTCCCAGAACGGCGCACGCCGCGCGATCAGCCGCACCTCCCCGCCGGCGGTCTGCAGCGCCATCCCCGGCCGCACCGACTGGCTGTCGCGCAGCTGTACCAGCGCCCGCCTGCCATCCAGCGCCCGCTCGAGCAACAGCTCGATGCGCCCACCGCTCGGCTTGCGTGCCGGCATGCGCGCCGCCACCACCCGGGTATCGTTCAACACCAGCAGATCTCCGGGCGCCAGCAGGCCCGGTAACTGCTCGATGCGGCGGTCTTGCCATGTCCCGAGGGCGCCGTCGATCAGCAGCAGCCGGCTGGCTGAGCGCCGTGCCAGTGGTGCCTGCGCGATCAGCTCCGGCGGCAGCTCGAAATCGAAGTCGCTGCGTTTAATGCGCCCGCTCGGTGTGGTAGCAATGACAATGGTGGCCTCGCTCGGAGTCGAACCGAGATGGGCAAGCCCGGTCGATTTTGAGTCGACTGCGTCTACCAGTTCCGCCACGAGGCCGTCGGACGCACCTGCGTACGCTTCGCGCTGCAGGGCTTCCCTCGGTGCGAGTACGATACCTCAATCGTTTATGAAATTCTGTCCAGCGTGCGGTCACCCGGTCGAGATGCGCATTCCGCCCGGCGACAATCTGCCGCGTGCGGTATGCACCGCCTGCGGCGCCGTTCATTACCAGAACCCACGGGTCGTGGTCGGCTGCGTACCCGAATGGCAGGGCCGCATTTTATTGTGCCAGCGCGCAATTGCACCGCGTCGCGGCTACTGGACCACGCCGGCCGGCTTCCTGGAAAACGGCGAAACCCTGCAGGCCGCGGCCGCGCGCGAGTCGCTGGAGGAGGCCCAGGCACGCGTCGTAGTCGGCTCGCTGCTGTCGATCACCCACGTTCTGCACGCCGCGCAGGTGCACGTGAATTTCCGCGCCGGCCTGCTGGACGGCAAATTCGGCGTCGGCGCCGAGAGCCTGCAGGTCGGGCTGTACCAGGAGGCCGATATTCCCTGGGAGCAGATCGCCTTTCCGAGCATCGAGTTCGCGCTGCGCTGCTACTTCGAGGACCGCCGCCTGGGGCGCGAATCACTGCATTTCAGCGACATCACCCGGCCGCTGCAGCACTAAAGCGCGCAGCGCAAGCAGCGCCAAGGCGGCCCCAAAACGCCACTTCGCTTTCGGCCGCGGTGCGGCTTTGGCACAATAGGCGGCCCGCCGCGGGAGCGCCGCTTGTCCGCAAGCTCGAGCCGGCGCCCACTGCCAGTATCGATCGGAGCAGAAATGACCTTTGTCGTGACGGAAAACTGTATCAAGTGCAAGTACATGGACTGCGTGGAGGTCTGCCCGGTGGACTGTTTCCATGTCGGTCCGAATTTCCTGGTCATCGACCCGGATGAGTGCATCGACTGCACATTGTGCGAACCGGAATGCCCGGTGGAGGCTATTTATTCCGAGGAGGAATTGCCGGCCGGGCAGGAAGCGTTCAAGCAGATAAATGCGGAGCTTGCCAAACAGTGGCCGGTCATCACCGAAAAGGGTGTTGCGCCGCCCGACGCCAAGGAGTGGGAAGACAAGCCCGACAAGCGCGCGCTGCTGGAGCGCTAGCGGCGTAGCGCCACCGCGACCCTACGCCGTCGGCGCTGTCGCGCCACGTCAGGGTTTTTGCTGTTTCAGCTGCTCGACCAGCGCATCGGGCGACAGATAGCCGCCCACCATGGCGCCATTCGCCGCCACGATCCCGGGAGTGCCCTCGAGGCCGATGGCCTTGCCGAGCTCGTATTCCTGCGCCACCGGCGTGTTAGGGCACACCGGCGCGTCCAGCGGCTCGCCGAGTTTGGCCCGTGTCAGCGCCGCCTTGCGGTCGGCCGAGCACCACACCTGCTCCGCCTTGTGCCAGGACTCGGTGTCCGGGCCGGTGCGCGGGTAAAACACGTATCGCACCCGCACCCCGAGCCGGTTGTATTCGGCAATCTGCCGATGCAGCGCGCGGCAATAGCCGCAGTCGACGTCAGTAAACACGGTGACGGTGTATTTGGGCTGCGGCGGGGAGAACACCACCATGCGCGACTCGGGCACGGCGTCGATCAGCTTGCGCCGCATCTCGCGCCGGTGCACTTCGGTCAGGTTGGCGCGCGTGGGCACCTGGTAGAGATCACCGGTAAAGGCGTACTGGCCATCGCGCGTCATGTAGAGGATGTTCGACCCGCGCAGCACTTCGAAGATTCCGGCCACCGGGGTGGTCTGCACGTTCTCCGGCTTCACACCCGCAAGCACAGCCACGGCACGCAGCGTCTCCGGCGACGCAGTTACTGGCTGGGGGGCGGCGGTTACATGGGCCGTGCCGGAGGTGGCAGCCGATGCGTCGCCGGCGGTGCTGCCGGCGCTGGCCGTGCTGGCGGCGCTGGCCGGTGCAGAGCCCTCTTGCTGCGGCGCGTTAGTGGCCGCCCACGAACTTGCGGCCATGAGGCTGACCGATGCCAGTGCTGCGCACTGAAAACCGATGTGTTTCATGGGATCAAGCATACCATGCGGCAGCCCGGGCGATCGCCGTCGCCGCGGCGCGACTAACCGCGCGGGTGATGCTGGGAGTGCAGTTCTTTCATGCGCTCCCGGGCCACGTGGGTATAGATCTGGGTGGTCGACAGGTCGCTGTGACCGAGCAGCATCTGCACCACGCGCAGGTCGGCGCCGTGGTTGAGCAGATGGGTGGCGAACGCATGCCGCAGCGTGTGCGGGGAGAGTTCCCGATCCACTCCGGCTTTGCGCGCGTAGCGTTTGATGATGTGCCAGAAAGCCTGGCGCGTCATCCGGTCGCCGCGGCGCGTGGGGAACAGATAGTCGGTACTGCGGTCCAACAGGATGTCGTTGCGCGCGCCGCTGATGAAAGCCCTGAGCCAGCGCACGGCTTCCTCACCCAGTGGGATCAGCCGTTCCCGATTGCCCTTGCCGAGAACCCGTGTCACGCCCTGGTTCATGTTGATCTGGCCGAGCTTCAGGCTCACCAGCTCGGAAACGCGCAGTCCGGTCGCGTACAGCACCTCCAACATGGTGCGGTCGCGATAGCCGAGCGGGTCCGCCACTACCGGCGCGCTCAGCAATGATTCGACTTCCGCCTCGGACAGCGAGCGCGGCAGCGAGCGGCCGATCTTCGGCATCGCGATCTGCGCTGTCGGATCCTCACGCACGCCGCCTTCGCGCATCAGGTAGCGAAAGAAGCGCCGGAACGAAGACAGCTGTCGCGCGGTCGAGCGCGGGCGAGCGCCCGCCTGTACTCGCGCGGCGATGAAATCCATCAGCTCGGCGCGCCCGGTCTGCGAAAGGCTGAGCTTGCGCTCGCATAACCAGCGGTGCAGCGCCACCAGGTCGGCCCGGTAGGCCGCAAGTGTATTGGTCGAGAGACCCCGTTCCATCCAGACCGCATCCAGAAAGCGAGCGATGAGCGGATCGGTCGATTCGGTGCCGGATCTCTCCACTGTGGCTGTCGCCTGAATTGTCAATGCAATACCTTGATGTGGGTTCTTCTCGCCGTCGCAGTATGCTGAGGCCGGCCGGCGCTTCGATGTGATCACCCTCACAGCCACGGGCAGCCGTTAACATAAAGAGAACTGCATCACATGCAAATCCATGGGTAATGAGAATCCGGCTGGCAATTTGGCCAATGGCGGCGGCCCGACCGGCCGCGGCGCGGGGACCCCGGCGGCGGAGCCGCGCCTGGGTCCGCTGGGGCTGATCTACGGCATCGGCATCTGGCTGGAGTTCCTGGCCGCGACCGTGCTGGTGCTGCCGGTGCTGCTGCTCACGCCACGCCTGTCGCGCCGGCGCGCCCAGGTCAGCGGGCTCGCCCGGCTGGCGCTGCGTCTGGCGGGCATGCGGCTTGAACTGCACGGACTCGATCAACTGCCGCAGCCGTGTATCGTGGTAGCGAACCACAGCAGCTACCTCGATGGCGTGGTGCTGGCGGCGACACTGCCGCCCTGCTTCAGCTTCGTGATCAAGCGTGAAATGTCAGCGGTACCATTGGCCGGTACCCTGCTACGTCGCATCGGCGCCGAGTTCGTCGAGCGTGGCGATCGCATCCGCGGGGCGCGCGATGCACGCCGGCTGTTGCGCAACGCCGCCATCGGCCACTCGCTGGTGTTTTTCCCCGAGGGCACTTTCAGCACTGCCATTGGACTGCTGCGCTTTCATATCGGCGCCTTCGCCGCGGCGGTACGCGCCGATCTGCCGGTGGTGCCGGTCGCCATCCGCGGCACCCGCCACTGCCTGCCGCCGGGAAGCCCGTGGCCGCGGCCAGGCACCATTCGAATCGAAGCCCTGGCGGCGCTGCCCGCGCAGCCTGCTGCACCCGGCAGCGACGCCGGCGATCGTGCCGCCCTGCTGCGCGATGCCGCCCGGGCGGCGCTGTTAGGCGCGCTCGGTGAGGCGGACCTGGCGTCATGAGCCAGCAGCCGCGGTGACGGCCCTGAACCTGCGCCAGCGCTATGAGCGCGAACTCGCAGCGCGCGGCTACACGGCCGACGCGGCCCAGAGTGCCGCGATCGAGCAGCTCGAGGCGCTACGCAGCCGGTTGCTGCAGGAAAACCGCCGCGGCTTGTGGCGGCGGCTGCGCCAGCAACTGGCACCGCAATGCGATGCGGTGCGCGCGACCCGCGGTGTGTATCTGTGGGGTGGCGTCGGGCGCGGCAAGACCTGGTTGATGGACCTGTTCTACGACAGCCTGCCGATACGCGCGCGCCGCCGCAGCCATTTCCATCACTTCATGCGCGACATGCATGAACAGCTGCGCCAGATAGGCGCGCGCCGTGAGCCGCTGCAGCTGCTCGCGCGCCGCATCGCGCGCCACACACGCGTGCTGTGCCTGGATGAGCTCTATGTCAACGACATCGTGGACGCGATGCTGCTTGGCGGGCTGTGCCAGGCGCTGCTGCGCTATGACGTGGTACTGGTCATCACCTCGAATGTACCGCCCGGCGAGCTGTATCGCGACGGACTGCAGCGCAGCCGTTTTCTGCCCGCGGTCGCCCTGCTCGAGCGCGAGCTCGAAGTATTGGCGGTGGACGGCGCCGTCGATTACCGTTTGCGCCGACTGCAGCGCCGTCCAATCTACCTCGACAGCCAAGCTACCGACAGCGGCGCGCAGTTGCAGGCGCTATTCGATGAACTGGCCGGTGATCATGGCGAGAGTGGCGTTGAGCTGCGCATTTCCGGCCGCCGGCTGCGTGCACTGCGCCGCCGCGGTGACGTGATCTGGTTCAGCTTCGCGACCCTGTGCGAGGAGGCGCGCGGCCCGAACGATTACGCGGATATCGCCCGCGAGTTCTCCACCGTACTGCTGTCCGACGTGCCGGCCTTCACCGCCGAACAACAGGACAACGCGGCACGCCGCTTCATCGCGCTGATCGACGAGTTCTACGACCAGGGCGTGAAGCTGGTGCTGTCGGCAGCGGCCGCGCCGGCGCAGTTGTATCGCGGCGGCCTGCTGCAGTTCGAATTTCGCCGCACCGCCAGCCGCCTGATCGAGATGCAGACTGAAATCTACCTGGCGCGACCGCGCCGCGGCTGAGCGCCCCCGGACGCGGCTGCGCGGCGGCCGTGGACCGGTGGCGCCGCGCCGCCGACCCCGTTGCAGGTACGGCAGCAGCCCTCCCGATCGGGGCGAAGTGCTACGATTCTATGTATGGGCGAGAAACGGATCGTGGCGCAGTTCGAGATTCCCTACCGGGCCTGCCTCGACGGCGACGGAGTGCCGCTCGGGGCTCTGCCAGCATGGGTCGAGGATGCCGAACTGCTGCGGAGCATGTACCGCATGATGGTGCGTGCCCGCACGTTCGACACCAAGGCGGTCAACCTGCAGCGTACCGGCAAACTCGGTACCTACCCTTCGTGCCTGGGACACGAAGCCGCGCATGTCGGGGTCGGCGCCGCCATGCATGCCGACGATGTGTTGTTCACGGTCTACCGGGAGATCGGCACCAAGTTCTGGCGCGGCGTTGAAATGCTCGACATCCTGCTCTACTGGGGCGGTGATGAGCGCGGCACGCGCTACCAGCATTCGCCGCAGGATTTTCCTTTCTGCGTGCCGATAGGCTCGCAGATGCCGCACGCGGCAGGCGCGGCCCTGGCGATCCAGATCCGCGATCAGCACCGCTGCGCCGTGGCCTTCATCGGCGATGGTGGTACCTCGCAGGGCGCGTTCTACGAGGCGATCAATTTTGCCGGCGTCAGGTCGCTGCCGCTGGTGTGCGTCATCGTCAATAACCGCTGGGCGATATCGGTGCCGGTGGTGGCACAGACCGCGGCCCAGACCCTGGCGCAAAAAGCGATCGCGGCGGGCATTCCGGCGCTGCAGGTGGACGGCAACGACCTGCTGGTAGTGCGCGATGCGGTCGGCGATGCCGTCGAGCGGGCGCGCGCCGGGGGCGGCCCGACCATCATCGAAGCGCTCACCTACCGCCTGAGCGATCACACCACCTCGGATGATGCCACCCGCTACCGCAGTGCCGAAGAGCTCGCCGCCGCGCACCGGCTCGAGCCGATCGCGCGCATGCGCAAGTTCCTGCAATCGCGTGGGCTGTGGGACCAGGCCGATGAGGACGGCCTCAAGAGCGCCTGCAGCGAACAGGTCGATGCCGCGGTAAAGCAGTACCTGGCGACGCCCAAGCAGTCCACCGATGCGATGTTCGACTATGTGTACGCGCAGCTGACACCGGAGCTGCGTGCTCAGCGCGATGAAGCGCGCCGTTACGCGGCGCAAGCGCACTAGGCAGCAACGCAGCGGCGCGACCAGACAAGAACAAAGGACGGTATCGATGGCGAAGATGACGATGGTCGAGGCCATCAACATGGCGCACGCCTGGGAGATGGCCCACGACCCGTCGGTCGTCGTGTTGGGGGAAGACGTCGGCACCAATGGCGGCGTGTTTCGCGCGACGGTCGGGCTGCAGCAGCGCTTCGGAAAGTCGCGGGTGCAGGATACCCCGCTGGCCGAAGGCCTGATCGCCGGCACCGCGATCGGCATGGCGGCGCAAGGCTTGAAGCCGGTGGCCGAGATTCAGTTCATGGGATTCATCTATCCGGCGCTCGATCAGATCGCCAGTCACATGGCGCGCCTGCGAAACCGCACCCGCGGGCGATTGACCTGCCCGGTGGTGCTGCGCATGCCGCACGGCGGCGGCATTCACGCACCCGAGCACCACTCGGAGAGCCTCGAGGCGCTGTTGTGCCATCACCCGGGCCTCAAGGTGGTATGCCCGTCGTCCCCGGCGCGCGCCTACGGGCTGCTGCTGGCGGCGATCCGCGATCCTGACCCGGTGATGTTTCTGGAACCGGTGCGACTGTATCGCTTCGCCAAGCAGGAAGTGCCGGACGACGGTCAGGCATTGCCACTGGGCTGCTGCTTCGTACTGCGTGAAGGCACCGACGTCACGATCCTGACCTGGGGCGCGATGACCGTGGACAGCCTGAAGGCGGCCGAGCAGTTGGCCGCTGACGGTGTGAGCTGTGAGGTGATCGACGCCGGCACGCTGGCGCCACTCGACCTCGACACCATCCTCGACTCGGTGGTCAAAACCGGGCGGCTGGTGATCGTGCACGAAGCGCCGCGCACCTGCGGCCTGGGTGGCGAGATCGCGGCAACGGTGGCGGAGCAGGCGCTGTACGATTTGCTGGCACCGATCCGGCGCGTGACCGGCTACGACACCATCATGCCGTTGTACCGCCTCGAGCATGACTACATCCCGGGCGTTGCGCGCATCGTCGATTCAGTTCGTACTACGCTGGCGGAATAAATGCAGCCATCAGGGGTACCGGCATGACAGTCTTCAAGCTACCTGATCTCGGCGAAGGATTGTCCGAGGCCGAGATCCTGCGCTGGCACGTCAAGGTTGGCGATCAGATCGAAGTCGATGCACCGATGCTCTCGGTCGAGACCGCCAAGGCGGTGGTCGAGGTGCCCTCGCCGCTGACCGGCACGGTGACTGCGCTGCATGCGCAGCCCGGCGATCGCATCGAGATCGGAGCGCCGCTGATCGAATTCGCAGCCGATGCCGCCGCGTCGCAGGCCGCCGCCCGCGCCACGCTCACCTCGGCCAGTGACGATTCCGGCACCGTGGTCGGACACATGCCGGGCATGAGCGATGCCGACGCCGCAGCGCTCGAGGCGGCCAACGCGGTGACCGGCCCACGGGTACGCGCGGTACCGGCCGCGCGTGCATTGGCGCGCAGCCTGGGCGTCGATGTCGGGACCCTGACCGGTACCGGGCGCGGCGGGCTCATCACGCTCGATGACGTGATGGCGGTGGGACTGCCGGGCGCCAACGCCGCCAGCAAGATGCATCCGGCGCCCGCCCCGCGCCCGCCAGCTGCCGGCGGCGATGTCGAGGTGCTGCGCAGCCTGCGTCGCGCCATGGCGCAAAGCATGGCGCTGTCGCGCGATTCGGTGATGGCATGCTCGGTGTTCGACGACGCCGATCTGCACTCCTGGGGTTCCGGCCGCGACTACACCACCCGGGTGCTGCGCGCGATCACCGCCGGCGTGCGCACCGAGCCGGGACTGAACGCCTGGTTCGACGGCAAATCGCAGAGCCGCACCCTGTTCGAGCAGATCGACGTCGGCATCGCGGTGGACACCATCGACGGCCTTTTGGTGCCGGTGATTCGTCACGTGGAGAAGCGCAGCGCGGCGCAGCTGCGGGTCGAACTCGACCGGCTCAAGCGCGCCGCGCGCGATCGCACCGTAGGCAGCGAGGAGCTGCGCAATTTCACCTTCATGCTGTCTAATTTCGGCAGCATGGCCGGTCGCTATGCGACTCCAATCGTGGTGCCGCCGGCGGTCGCAATCCTCGGCACCGGCCGCGTGCGCCGCGACGTGATCGCGGCCGGGGAACGGATCGAAGTCCATTCGCGCATGCCGCTGTCGCTGACCTTCGATCATCGCGTCATCACCGGCGGCGAAGCGGTGCGCTTTCTCGGCGCCGTGATCGCGGATCTGGAACTGCCGGAGTGAGTGCATCGGGCACGCAGACGGGCTCTGCGCGCCGGCAACTGACGGCCGCGCTGCTGCGGGCCTGGCGTACGTCGGTGCCACAGGAGGAATGGGGCGGCTTCGATGAGGCGACGCTGCGCCGTGGCTGCGCTGCACAGGTGCAGTTCGGCACCCGCCGCCGTCGCCGTCAGACCCTGCTGCGCGTCAGCAGCACCGAGCCGTCGGCGATCGCATCCGCTGGCGGCGCGGCCTCGTATTCGGTGGTGGAACTCATCATCGACGACATGCCGTTCCTGGTCGACACCCTGAACATGACGTTGGCGCAGCTCGGCCTGTCGGTGCAGTTGATCATTCATCCGATCCTGCGAGTAGGACGCGACAGCGCCGGCCTCATGAAATCTTTGCATGCCGAGATCGAAACCGGACCCGGCGCCGACGCTGGAGTACGCGAATCCTGGCAGTACTGGCGCATCGATCGCGTCGGCGATGCGGCTGATTGCGAGCAGCTGCGGCGGCGGCTGCTGGCGGCCCTGGCGGATGTGCGGCGCGCCTGCTCCGACTGGATGCGCATGCGCAACAGCGTGCTCAAGCTATGCGCCGATATCAGCCGCCACCCGCCGCCGCTGGCCGCCGACGTGATCGCCGAGAGCCGCGCGCTGCTGCAGTACATGGAGGCGCACCACTTCACGTTTCTCGGCATGCGCGAAAACCGCCTGCGCCGCGGGCCCAACGGGCCGGCGCTGGTACCGGTCCCGGGCAGCGCGCTCGGCCTGCTGCGCCACCGTCGCTCCGGCACCCACGAGGCCATTGCCACCGCCAATATCCGCCGCGCGCTGCGCTCCCCGGGCATGCTCATCATCACCAAGGCCAATCACCGCTCGACGGTGCATCGGCCCGGCTACCTCGACTACATCGGGGTCAAACGCTACGACGCACGCGGCCGCGTGATCGGCGAGGTGCGGATCCTGGGCCTGTGGACCTCGCACGCCTATGCCGCCGACCCGCGCCAGGTGCCTTGGCTGCGCCTCAAGCTCAAAAGCGTACTGGAATACTTTCCGTTTGCCGCTAACAGCCATGACGGCAAGCGCCTGTCGCAGATCGTGCAGACGCTGCCGCGCGATGAGCTGTTCCAGGCCAGCTTGCCGGACCTGATCCGGTGCGCACGCGCGGTGCTGGTGCTGCAGGATCGCGCGCGCGTGCGCCTGATCATGCGCCGCGATGAGTTCCGGCGCTTCTGGTCATGCCTGGTGTTCATGCCGCGCGAGCGCTGCGACACCGCCGCCCAGGCGCGGGTGGAGGGGCTGCTGAAAGCGGCCTGCCATGGCCTGGAGCTCGAATCCAGCGTGTCGATCGGCGAGGCGCCGTTGGCGCAGCTGCACATCGTGGTGCGGGTCGATCCCACCAGCAACACGCGCGTGGACAGCGCGCGGCTCGAGCGTGATATCGCCGCTGCCATCGTCTCGTGGCGCGATCGGTTGCGCAGCGCGCTGCTCAGCCGGTTTGGCGAATCGCACGGCCTGGCGCTCGATCGCCGCTACGCCGTCGCATTCCCTGCATCATACCAGCAGGACGTGGATGCGGCGCAGGCGGTCGACGACATCATCGACCTGGAGGGGCTGGACGCAGCCGTCGATAGCATGCAGCTGCGACTCTATCGCCCGCCGCGCCAGCCGCACCAGCGCGTGCACCTGCGCATCATCCGTCGCGGCGAGGCGCTGTCGATCTCGGAGGTACTGCCGACATTCGAGCACTTTGGCCTGCGCGTGATCGCCGAGCGGCCGTACCGCCTGGACTGGCCGGATGGCAGCTGGGCGTGGCTGCAGGATTTCGAGCTGGAGCATTACAACCTTCATTCGGTTGCGGTACCGCGCGTCGCGCAGGAGCTGATCGCGGCGTTTCGCGCCGTGCGCGCCGGCGCGCTCGATGATGATGGCTTCAACCGCCTGCTGATCGCGGCCGAGCTCAGCATGCGCCAGGTGACAGTGCTGCGCGCCTGTTGCCGCTACCTGCTGCAGACCGGAATTCCGTTCAGCCAGAGCTACATGGAACGCGTGCTGGGAACGCACTCGGCCGCAGCCCGCGACCTGTGTGAATTATTCCAGCAGCGCCTCTCGCCGCATGCCACGCGCGGCGCGCGTGGCCGCGCCGCGGTGCTGGAACAACGCCTGCGCCGCGCGATCGCCGCGGTCGTCAGCCCGGACGAGGATCGCATCCTGCGCGCATTTCTGGCGGTGATCCTCGCGACTTTGCGCACCAATTACTTTCGCCGCGATGCGCAAGGCAACCCGCGGCCGTGGCTGGCGCTGAAATTCGATCCGGCGAGGATTCCCGGCCTGCCGCAGCCGCGCCCGGCGTTTGAGATCTTCCTGCACAGTCCGCGGGTCGAGGGTGTGCACCTGCGTGCCGGGCCGATCGCGCGCGGGGGTATTCGCTGGTCGGAACGACCGGAGGACTTTCGCACCGAAGTTCTCGGGCTGATGAAAGCGCAGCACGTCAAGAACACGTTGATCGTGCCGGTGGGAGCCAAGGGCGGCTTCGTGGTGCGACGGCTGCCGCCGCGCAGCGCGCCGCTGGGCCAGCAGCAGGAAGTGGTCGAGTGCTACCGCAGCTTCATTCGCGGCCTGCTCGATGTCACCGATAACATCGTCGCCGGCCGGGTAGTTCCACCGCCGGAGGTGCGGCGCCTGGATGGCGACGATCCGTATCTGGTGGTGGCGGCCGACAAGGGCACGGCCACATTCTCCGACATCGCCAACGCCATCTCGGCCGAATACGGCTTCTGGCTCGGCGATGCATTTGCCTCCGGCGGTTCAGCCGGCTATGACCACAAGAAAATGGCGATCACCGCCCGCGGCGCGTGGGAGTGCATCAAGCGCCATTTCCGCGAACTCGGCAGCGACATCCAGCGCGAGCCGTTCTCCGTGGCCGGTATCGGCGACATGTCGGGTGACGTGTTTGGAAACGGCATGCTGCTGTCGCGGCAGATACGGCTGGTGGCGGCGTTCAACCACCAGCATGTGTTCCTCGATCCCAAACCGGACGCCGAGCGCAGCTTCCGCGAACGCGAGCGCCTGTTCCGACTGCCGCGCTCGGGCTGGAATGACTACGATGCGCGGCTGCTGTCACGCGGCGGGGCCATCTTCGAACGCAGCGCCAAGAGCGTCACCCTGTCGCGCGAAGCGCAGGCGCTGCTACAACTGCCGCAGCGGCGCGCCAGCCCGGTGGAGATCATCCGCGCCATCCTGTGCATGCAGGTCGATCTGCTGTGGAACGGCGGCATCGGCACCTACGTCAAGGCCTCGAACGAGCGCCACGGTGAGATCGGCGATCGGGCCAACGACGCGGTACGGGTGGATGGCCGCCAGGTCCGCGCCCGGGTGGTCGGCGAGGGCGGCAACCTGGGGTTCTCCCAGCGCGGGCGCATCGAGTATGCCGCGGCCGGCGGCCGCATCAACACCGACTTCATCGACAATTCCGCCGGCGTCAACACCTCGGACGTCGAAGTCAACCTGAAGATACTGCTGGACGCTCCCGACCCCAAGCCACTGCCGCGGGTGCGCCGCAATCGACTGCTCGCCAATGCCACCGACGAAGTCGCGGCGCTGGTCCTGCGCAACAACTACCTGCAGAGCGAAGCGCTGAGCCTGATGGAACGGCGTGCGGTGGAGGACCTGGGCGAGCATCAGGCACTGCTGCGCTGGCTGGAGCGCCATGGCGAGATCGATCGCGCGGTGGAATTCCTGCCGACTGACGAGGAGATGGAACAGCGTCGACGTGAGGGGCGCGGCCTGACGCGACCGGAGCTGGCGCTGCTGTTCGCGTACGGCAAGATCGCGCTCAATCATGCGCTCACCGATAGCGGCAGCGCCTCGGATCCGTATCTGGCGCGCGAACTGCAACGCTATTTTCCGCGCGCGATGCAGCGCCGGTTCCCGGAACGTATCAAGCGTCACCGCCTGCGCAAGCAGATCATCATCACCGCGACCACCAACAGCATCGTTAATCGCGTCGGTCCGACACTGCTGATCCACTCCAGCGAGGCCAGCAACGCCAACGCCGCCGCGATGGCACGCGCCTACACCATCGCGCGCGACAGCGCCGACCTGCGCACGCTGTGGTCGCAGATCGAGGCACTCGACGGGCGCATCAAACCGGCCGACCAGTACGATGCGCTGCTCGCGACCAGCCGCTACCTGTCGCACTTCACGCTCTGGCTGCTGCAGCAGCGGCGCGAGTACGACGCGGTAGGCGCGGCGGTGGCGCGGCTGCAGCCGGCGCTGCGCGATCTGGCCCAGGTGACGCCGGCGGTGCTGGAGGGCCTGGATCGCGAACGCTACCTTGCACGTTGCCGCCGCTACGTCAGCCAGGGATTTCCGGCGCGGCTGGCCGGCAGCCTGGCGGCACTGGAGCCGCTGCGCATTGCGCCCGACATGGTGGCACTGATGGCGAGTTCGCGCGCCCGTGCCCGGGCGGTGGCGCGGGCGCATTTCGGGCTTGGCGCGAGGCTTGGCCTGGACTGGCTGCACGGCGCGATCGAACAGCTGCCTGCCAATGACGCCTGGCAGCGCGCCGCGACGCAGCGGCTGCGCGATGCGGCGCTGGCGGCGCACCTGCGCATCAGTGCCGCGGCGCTGCGTCACGATCGCGCGCGTCGCGGCAGCTCGGCGCCGGCGCCGGCACGCGATCCGGCGCTCGAGCGCTGGCAGCAGCTGCAGCGTGACCTGCGCGTGCTGGCGGTACCGGACCTCGCCGCCCTGACGGTCGCAGTGGAGGCACTGGAAAATCTGGCCGGCGGGCGCACGCACGATCTGGCGCATCTGCTATAAAGCAGCGCCGTTCACCAATCACCGACAGCGCAGGAGCCTGCCGTGCCCGTACCCATAAGACTCGTGCTGGTGCGCCATGGCCAGAGCACCTGGAACCTCGAGAACCTGTTTACCGGCTGGACCGATGTCGACCTGACCGCGCAAGGTTGCGAGGAGGCCATACAGGCCGGGCGCGAACTGAGGCGCGAAGGCATAGAGCCGGACGTGGTGTTCACCTCGGTGCTCACGCGCGCCATCCGCACCCAGTGGCTGATGCTGGACGAACTTGAGCTGCTGTGGCTGCCGGTGCTGCGCAGCTGGCGGCTCAATGAGCGCCACTACGGTGCGCTGCAGGGCCTGAACAAGGCGCAGACGGTCGAGCGTCACGGCGAGGCACAGGTCAAGATCTGGCGACGCAGCTACGATATACCGCCGCCGCCGCTCAGTCCGGACGACCAGCGCCACCCGCGCTTCGACCGTCGCTACGCCGATGTCGCGCCCGGTGACCTGCCCGCCACCGAGTCGCTCAAGGACACGCTGGCGCGCGTACTGCCCTACTGGCAACAGACCATCTTGCCGGAACTGAAACCGGGCCGGCAGGTGCTGGTGGTCGCCCATGGCAACAGCCTGCGGGCGCTGGTGAAGATGCTGGATGGCCTGTCGGAGCAGGCGGTGGTCGAGCTCAATATTCCAACCGGCGTGCCGCTGCTGTACGAGTTCGACGATGCGCTGCGGCCGCGCCCCGGCCGCTATCTGGGAGATCCGGAAGCGATCCGGGCCGCCGCCGAGGCGGTGCGGCGGCAGACGGAAAAAAAACCTCCATAGCGCTATTTACGCGACGGGTCGGTCATCCAGCCGTCGTAATAGCCGCCGTATTTCTGCGCCAGCGCACGAAAACGCTGCGAGAAGTCCTGCATCTCGGTGACCGATATGCGCAGGTGCTTGCGCGCGTGCAGCGAATAGCCGCTGGCGCCTTCGCCGCTCATGACGCGGGTATCGATGGCGAAGCTCTCCGGTTCCAGCGTGCCGCGCACCGCCGCACAGGCCGCCTCATCCGGCAGGTTGAAGAAGAAATCGACCTCGTAGGGGGTAAAGGAATTGCCGCCCGCGGCGCGCAGATTCTTCACCAGCCGCGCGTCCCAATCGTCGTGCGTGGACTGCGCACGCGCGGTGCGCAGCACCATGACGATGCGCGCGATCGCCAGCAACGCCGCCAGCACCAGTACTATGTATACCCACTGCATCGTTGACATGTACCCGCAACACAAGCGCGCGCCGCGCTCTGCGGGCGCCGCGCCGGCGCCCTACTCTTCCGGCGCAATGCTGACCTTGACGCCCGACACCGCGTCGTTGAGCACGATCTGGCACGACAGGCGCGAATTATCGCGGCGACTGATCAGGTCACCGAGCATATCGGTCTCATCCGACATCGGCGCCGGTAGCTTAGCCACCCAATCGGCATCGACGTACACATGGCAGGTGGCGCACGAGCACATACCGCCGCAGATCGCCGCCACGCCATCGTCCATGTCCCTGAGCGGCTCCATCAGCGTGGCGCCGGCGGGCGCCTCAAGCGTACGCTCGGTTCCATCCCGGTCAATCACTCGCACCAACGGCATCGCCACTCCTCTCAAGCTCCAGGGCGCGCTAGTTTGCCGGCCGGACCCGCGGGAAGCCAGCCCCCTCATGGCGGCTCGGCCTGCTCGCCGCGCGCCAGGTGCCACAGCCAGCTCAGCGCACGGTAGATAAAAACGCGCGCCGACAGCTCCGCGCCCAGCACCCGGGCATCGATGCCGGCGGCCGCCGCCAACTCGGCGCGGTAGCGCTCGGCGGCCGGGTAGTAGGCGAGCACGCAGGCCACGTCCATCAGCGGGTCGCTGAGCTGCGCGTATTCCCAGTCGAGCAGCCACAAGCGCGAGTTCGATGCCTGCAGCAGGTTGCCCTGCCACAAATCCCCATGCACCACCGTCATGGTTGCGTCGCCGGTGCGCAGCTCCGCGCTCAACGCCTGCAGGCGCCGCAAAGGGCGCTCGAGCGCGTGAGCGTGCGCCGCCTCGATCTGGCGCACGTAAGCCTGCGCCACGCGCCACGGATCGAAGGCCTCGATCGCGGGCGGCGGCAGACGGTGCAGCACGTACAGCCGCTCTCCGAGGCGCCGCAGCGCATCGACATTGGTGTAGTCGGCGCCATCCCAGAGCCGGCCCGGAACGAATTCCATCACCAGCAGGCCGCGATCCTCAGGCGCCGCCGCCAGCAGCGCCGGCGCAACACCGACCGTGGCCGCGGCACGATGCAGGATCAGCTCGCGCGCGCGGTCGACCCCGGGCCGGCGCCAGGCAGGCCCGTCCAGGCGCAGCACGAAGCGGCCGGCGGCGCTGTCGACCCGGTAAACCTGGTTCACCGTGCCGCCACCCAGACGCTCGATGCGGCGCGCGCGCGCACCCGATTCCAGACCGGGTATGCGCGCCAAGGCCCAGTCGGGCGGCCCGCTCAGGGCTGTTGCTGGCGGTATTGGTGCAGCCATGTGCGAAATCCAATGGCGGCGATGATCAGGTAGGTTACAAACAATGCGGCGGTGGCCGGGTACCCCTGGGCCGCAAACAGGTAGGCCGTAACCAGGTCCGCGGCCATCCAGTACAGCCAGTTCTCGAGCTTGATGCGCGCCACCATCCAGGTCGCCAGCAGACTGGTCCAGGTGGTCAACGAATCCAGGTGCGGCCACGCGGCGTGGGTCTCAAGCGCAAGCCAGCGCGCCGTCAGCAGGCTCAGCAGCACGATCGCAGCCAGCGCCGCCAGATGGTAGCGCAGAGGCCAGCGTGTGATGCGGCCGCCCTCGAGTCGCTGCGAGCGCGTCCAGCTATACCAGCCGTAGAACGCCATCACCACGTAGTATCCCTGCAGTGTCGATTGCATCGGCAGATGCGCGCGCGCCGCCAGGTACACGTAGATTGCCGAGCTCAGGCCGCCGGCGATCCAACCCAGCCGCTGGCGCTTGAGAATCAGCAGGACGTAGACCACGCCCAGCACTACCGCCAGCGCTTCGGGCACGCTCGTTACGGCGAGCCCGCGCAGCAGCGATTCGATCACGTCGTCAACGGCCCGAGCACTTTCATGACGAACACCGCCTTGTCGTTGGCTTCGAGCGTGGAGCGCAGCTCGCGCACCAGCGTCTTCATCACGGCATCATAATCGCCGAACACCTGCGTGCTCATGCTGTTGGTGACGATACGCAGCCGCGGCTCGGTATTCAGCCGGTCGATGAAATCCTGGATCGGGGGAATGAAATCCTGATGTAGCGGATACAGGCTGATTTCAACACCAATGTCCATACTCAGTCCTCGTTGTGTGCAAGCAGGTAGCGAACGGTCACGCCCACGGTGCGTGGATCGCCGTTCTGGATGAAGCGTTGATTGGGAAAATCAGGCGGCACATCGCCAAAGTAGAAGCCCTGCACCGCATAGCGCTGGTCCAGCAGATTGCGCGACCAGACACTGGCCTGCCATGCGCCGCGCTGGTAGCCGAGGCGCAGGTTCACCAGCTGATAGGCCTGCGCGACCTGGTTCTGACCGGCGGCGAAATAGAACCCGTCGGTGGCTGAGCTGTCGATACGCGCGAACAGGCCGCTTGGGTGGGCGTAGGTGAGCGCCGCGGACAATTGATACTCGGGCGCGAACGATTGCGCGCGCCCATCCAACGACAGCGGCGCCTGCCCGGGGCAGGCGATCGCCTGCGCATCGTAGCCCAGGTAGCGGGTGTGCAGCAGCCCGGCGCTGCCGGACAGCTGCCAGCGCGGGCTGATGCGCCATTGCGCCTGGCTCTCCAGCCCGTAGTTCTCGCCATGCGAGGCGTTCTGGGTGAAGAACACGAACGTGGCAGGATTGTCCTGTTCGAGCTGGCACGAGCTGTACACCTGCATGTTCTCGCGGCGCATGTAGAACACGTCGGCCTGCCACTGCAGTGCGGCGCCGGCCGACTCGCGCTTGACGCCGCTCTCCAGACTCCAAAGGTACTCGGGCGTGAAGCGCCGCTGCTCGGGTGGGATCTGGCTGCCGATGTTGAAGCCGCCGGCCTTGAAGCCGCGCGCCAGGGTTGCGTACAGGTTCTGCTGCGGGCTGGTGCGCAGCGACCATGACAGGTTGCCGCCGTACATGCCGTCGCGACCGTCGGGAAACGGCCGCTGCACGTCGGCGCTGTCCTGGTAGTGCGCCAGGCGCTGCTCCGCGCGCAGCCCAAGTGTCAGGCTCGAACGCGCTGACAATGCGCTATCGAGCGAGCCGTAGAGCGCGCTGTTGGTGGCGCGGTAATCGCTGTGCAGCAGGTTGAAGCCGGCACCGATGAACTCGTCATTCCAGGTATCGAGCAGAGCGTCGGATTCGGTCAGCCGCAGAAAGTACGCCCCTACCAGCCAACGCACGCGCTCCAGCAGCATGTGATCGGCATCGCCGATGAAACGCAGATCCTCGGCAACGGTGCTGCGCCGGCGCCGATCCTGCTCGAAGTAATCGTACGGCGCGTAGCCGCAGCATGCCGCCCAGAACGCATCGTTACCCCAATCGGCATCGAACGAATAGACGATGCGCGAATCGGCCGTGCTGGTTACGCTGCGCAACTCGCCGAAACTGGCGGTGTTCAGCGTCAGCTTCAGCGAAGCGCCCAGCGACTGCTGCGCATCGCGTCCGGGCTGATTCGACTGCGTGGTGAAACTGTTGTCGATCGACCAGGCGTCATAGCCATTGTTCAGGTCCACGTCCATCAGCGCCAGGTCGGCGCGCAGCGCCGGCGTCAGCTGCCAGAACAGCTTGGCCCGCAGCGTGCTCTCATCGTAGCCGTTGGTGTCGTCGCGTTGCAGGTATGCGTTGTCGCGATAACCGTCGCTGCGGTACTGCTGCGCGCTCAGGCGCCAACCGGCGAGGCCGCTGTCGGCACTGTCGCTCACCGCCACGCCGGCCGCGCGGGTTTCAAAATCCCCGACCGTGGCTTCCCCGTGGAGCGCGAATTCCGGCGTTGGATCCTCGGTGCGCACACTGATCAGACCGGCCAGCGCGTTGGCGCCGTACACCGTGCCCTGCGGGCCGCGCAGCACTTCGATTTGCGCGGTGTCGAACAGCGTCGCCGGCATGCCGACGCCCGAGAAGTCGATGTCGTCGATCAGAAAGCCGACCGACGGGTTGGGAGCGCCCTGGTACTGCTCCACCTCGCCGATGCCGCGCATCTGGAAGAACCGCGGCCGCGAGCTGCCGCTGGCCCAGCTTAAGTTTGGGACCATGGCCAGCACATCCTCGAAATGCTGCACCCCCGCGGCCTGCAGCGTGGCGGCATCCAGCACCGTGACGCTCTGCGGCAGATCGGCGGCGTTACTGCCGCGCAGACTCGCGGTGACGACGATTTCCTGCAGTGAGTCGTCGGCCGCCGCGGTACCGGACAGTACGGCACAAACGGCCACCAACGGCCGCCAGCCAGTGCGATGCGATTTCATTCCTGCTCCCTACGCCGGTACTAACCGGATCAGGTTCAACGGGTTCGCCGACTGTCGGCATCTCAGGTCCGTTCCGGACCACCCCAAGGTTTGCGCGCCAAACTATCGAAGAAACCGCGCACGATTGCAAGCGGGCGGTGACGGGCGGCCGGTACAATCGATGCGGCAGGAGTCTCACCATGGGCATCAGCGTTCGGGTATTCCAGGTCGATGCGTTTACCGCACGGCGCTTCAGCGGCAATCCGGCCGGAGTGGTGCTCGACGCCGACGCGCTGCCGGTGGACGCCATGCAGGCGCTGGCACGCGAGCTGAACAATGGTGACACCGCATTTGTGTTGCGGCCGGACGCTGACGACCACGACCTGCGGCTGCGGTTCTTCACCCCGCGCCGGGAGGTGTCTTTCGTCGGCCACGCAACGCTCGCGGCGCACGCCGTGCTGGCGGCAATGAAACTCGAGCCCCGGCGCCGCCAGAAGCAGAGCAGCGGCATCATCGAGGTTGATACCATCGCCGGCGCCTGGCCGCCGCGGATCGCGATTCACCTGCCGCCGCCGACACTGCGACGCGCCCTGAACGAGCCTGAGCTGGCGGCCGTACTCCAGGCGCTGGGCCTGACGCGCGGCGAGTTGGATGCGCGCTGTCCGCCGACGCTGGGCGGGGAAAGCGGTACCCGGCTGCTGCTCGGGGTCGAAGACGGCAGCACGCTGGCGCGGCTGCAGCCCGACCTGGCGCGCCTCACCACGTTGTCGGAACAGCTCGGCGCGCCAGGATATTTTCTGTTTTCGTGCCGGCCAACGCTGCCCGACGTTTACACCGAGGCGCGCATGTTCTGCCCCGCGCTCGGATTCCCCGAGGACCCGGTGAGTGGAAACGCCCATGCGATGCTCGGCGTCTATCTGCTGCATCATGGCATCATCGGCCCGGCGCGCACGCCGGCAGCGCGAACGACAGCGCCACGCCGCGCGGCACCGCCACCCGGTACCATCGAGTTTACCGGTGCCCAGGGTCACCACCTGGGCCGCCCCGGGCGTGTCGGCGTGGCACTGAACCTCGAGGGGGAATTGCTCGATTCGGTCACTGTGATTGGCGAGGCGGTCATCGTGTTCGAGACCGTGCTCGAGTGCTAAGCGCCGTTCACGCTGCCTGGAACGTCCGCGGCATTGTCTTTAGCATGGCGACATGGCCAAGAGCGAGGAATGGGAGCTGCCCGAGCCGCTGCGGCCGCAGCAGAGCCGGTTCGGTTTCGACCTGAGCGCGACCTACGCATCGGTGGTGCTGGTGCACACCGAAGCCAGCGAAGACGGTTACACCGCTCAGTTTCTCGGCACCGAGCGGCTGGGCTCTGGCGTGGTGATCCGCAGTGCCGAACGCAAGCTGGTGCTCACGATCGGCTACCTGATCACCGAAGCCGAATCGATCTGGCTCACCACCCTTGCGGGTAAGGTGGTCGAGGCCTGCCCGCTGGCGTACGACCAGGTCAGCGGTTTCGGACTGGTGCTGCCGCTCGGTGCACTCGATGCCCCGGCCCTCGAACGCGGATCGGCCGCATCGCTTGCACTCGGCGACCGCGTGCTGGTGGTGGGCCAGGGCGGTGAGCGCCATTCGCTCGAAGCGCAATTGATCGCGCGCCGCGAATTCGCCGGTTACTGGGAATACCTGCTGGATGAGGCCCTGTTCACTGCCCCGCCCCATCCGCAGTGGGGCGGCACCGCACTGGTCGGCACCGACGGCCTGCTACTGGGCATAGGTTCGCTGTTCGTGCAGGAGTCGCTGGCGCAGGAAGGCTTCGACGCCAACATGTTCGTGCCGATCGATCTGATCGAGCCGGTGCTGGAGGACATGATCGAGCTCGGCCGGCCGCGGCGCACCCCGCGTCCCTGGCTGGGCCTGTACACGGCCGAACAGGCCGACCATATCCTGGTTGCCGGGCTGACACGCGATGGCCCGGCGCATCGCGCCGGCGTGCGCCTGGGCGACATCATCGTCGAGGCCGCCGGACATCGTGTAACTTCATTACCGCAGTTTTTCCGCACCGTCTGGAACAGCGGCGCCGCCGGGGTCGAGGTGGCCCTGAAACTCATGCGCGGCGGCGAAGCCGTGCACGCGCTGCTGCGATCGGCCAATCGCGACGACTTCCTGAAAAAACCGCTCAGGCACTAGCCGCCGGCCTATCCGGGCAGCTGCGGTCGCAGCAGTGCGCGGTAAGACTGCATGCGGGCGCGGTAGTGCGCCGCGGCCTGGGCGATCATCGCCAGGTCGTCGGCAGTCGCCTGGCGCACCAGCCTGGCGGGCGCGCCCATCATTACCGAGCCGTCGGGGACGGCGCGATCCGGCGGCACCAGTGAACCGGCGGCGATGATGCAGTGGCTGCCGATCCGGGCCCGATCCAGCACGATGGCGCCATTACCGATCAGCGATTCATCGCCGATCAGGCAGCTGTGCAGCATGACCATGTGACCGACACTGACTTCACGCCCGACTATGGTGGGTGAACCTGCGTCGGCATGGATCACGCTGCCATCCTGCACGTTGCTGCCGCTGCCGATGTCGATGCGCTCGTCGTCGGCACGTAACACGCAGTTGAACCACAGGCTCGCACCGGCACCGAGCACCACCGATCCGATCACCTGCGCTCCTGGAGCGATATAGAAATCATCACCCGCGGTCACCAGCTGGCGCTCGCCCAAGGTGTAAATCCCGGCATTCATCGTATCCCCTGTTGACGTTCAGCGGCATCGGCTGCCAGCGCCTGCGCGGCGTACACCCGGCGCACTCCCAGAATGCACCACAGCGCCTGCAAGGTCACAAGGCCGGCGAGCAGGAACGGCGCCTTGGCGCCGAGGTGCATGTAGGTTGGACCCGACGCGAACGGTGCGATCACGCGCGCCAGCGAAGTGCCCGACTGGTAGGTTCCCATGACCGCCCCCCGGTTCAGTGGCTGCGCCTCGCGTGAGGCGAGCGCGGAACCGCTCGGACCGAACAGGCCGACCCCGAGCCCGCAGGCCATCAGGCCGATGATGACCAACGGCAGAGCGCCAGCCAGCGCCACGCTGCTGACTCCGGCAGCCAGGAACACAATTCCGCCGATCGCGAGCCGGGTTTCGCCCAGGCGCGGTGCGAGTATCCGCATCAATCCGCCCTGCATGCCGACCGCGACGATGGCGAGCGCGAACAGCGCCATGCCGACGGTGCGTGGACCGACGTGAAAACGGTCCATGGCCCAGATCGCAAAGATCGATTCCAGGGTCGACTGCGAGAACGTCACCAGCAACGTGCCCAGCGTCATCCACCGCAGCGCGGGCAACGTGCGCAGGAGCTGCCATGCGTGTGCTCGCCGGTTCGACAATTGCGCGCGGCGCTGCTGCGCGCCGTGGCTCTCGGGCAGAATGAACAGCACCAGCAGCATCGCCAGCACACTCAGTGAGGCCGATACCAGCGCCGGCCGCAGAAAACTCACCGCCTGCACCTGCTCGCCTGCCAGGGTGCCGCCGATCACCGGGCCGAGCATGAAACCAATCCCGATGGCCGCACCGACTGCACCCATGGTGGCGGCACGATTCGCCGGCTTGCTGATGTCGGAGGCGTAGGCCATGGCCGCCGACAGATTGCCGGCCATGGCGCCGGCCAGCGCTCGCGCCAGGAACAGTGCCGCCAGCGAATGCGCAAACGCCAGCATCACGTAGGAGGCACAGGCGCCGAGCATACTGGTGAGCAGGATCGGGCGCCGGCCCCAACGATCGCTCAGCCGCCCCCACAACGGCGCTGCCAGCAGCTGGCTGGCCGAATAGATTCCCAGAATCCAGGTGTTGAGGGTCGGCGTGGCCCCGAACTGCACCGCCATGTATGGAATCAGCGGGATCAGGATGCCGAATCCGAGCACGTCGATCACACAGACGATGCACAACGCCAGCAATGGCTTAAGCCGCGCGCCGCTCATGTGCGCTGACCGGTCAATGCCCGGGTACCAGCTGCTGCAGCCGCGAGCCCACGCTGCTCTGCGCCGGCCGCTCGGATAGTGCTCGTGTCACGAGATTCGGCAGCCGCGTCTCGTCCCACCAGGGCGACGCGGCGGAGTTGGAACCGAACAGCAGCGCCAGCCGCAGTGTCGGCATCACCCACAGCCGCCAGCGCCCGGGCCCGCGAACAAACAACAGGTCCTCGGCCGCGAACGGCTCGGCACCGTGGGCGGCGGCGGCGAGTTCGACCCCGAAACCTGCGCCGCCGTCGGCCGACGTCGGGCGCCGCATGCGCTCCACCCAGCCGGGCGGCACCACCGCCTTGCCCTCGAAATTTCCGTCATCCAGAAGCAGCATGGCGACCCGCAACCAATCCTGCACGCGCGCATGAAAGCAGCAGTCGGCCGGCGCTATCGCGCCGGCAGCGGGCAACGCGATCCACGCTGCCGCGGCATTGAGCCGACGCCACAGCCGCAGCGACAGGTAGTCGGGATAGCTCTGCCCGGTGCCAGCCTCGATTGCCGCGCGCAGCCGCACCGCATCGAAACCGGTCAGCGATGGCATTGCCAGCTTGCCGTCGTGCGCGGCGATTCCCACGGTCAACGCCAGCAGCGACTGCGCGAAGGCGCCAGAGTCGATCACGCTGTCGGCGTTGAAGCCGTGGCCGTAGCGCTCATAGACGATGTAGTCATGGCGCACGACGATCATCACCTGCAGGCCTTCCGCCGCGGCATCGTGGCCGGCTGCATCGAGCGCGGATGGGTCGAGATGTTCCTGCTGCGGCGGCACGCGCGGCAATCCGCCGGCATCGCCACCGTTGACCATCACGCGCGGCCCGGACCACTGCCGCCCGGCGCTGCCAAGCCACAGCAGCGCAGCGAGCGCACACAGCGCGACCACGCCGACGCCGATCAGCCCGGCTCTTGGTGTCATGCCCTGGACTTGGTGCGCGTGGCGCCCGACATTCGCACCGGGCCGCAATAGATCACGCGCGAACCGGCAAGCTCGAGCTCATGCGTGGTGCCGCGCGGCCATTCATCACGATGATGCGTCGCTATCACTACAGTCACACCGGAATCCCAGGCTCGTTGCACCAGCAGTTGCAGACCGGTGCGCGTGGCTGCGTCCACTCCCGCATGCGGCTCATCGAGTAACAGCATAGCAGGCTGTCGCACCAGTGCGCGTGCGAACAGCACGCGACGCAGCTGCCCATACGACAGCTCGCGTATCGGCCGCGTGCCCAGCGCGGCGCCCGCCACCAGGCGCAGCGCGCGCGCGGCCCGTGATCGTTGCGCCGCGGTCAGCTCTGCATCCAGGCCGACGCTGGCATGCAGTCCCGAGGCCACCACTTCCTCGGCACGCAGATAGCGTGGCTGCAGCGATTGCAGCTCCGGAGTCACCAACCCGACGCGACGCTTGAAGACATCCAGCGGCACACCGCTGACCACGCCGGCACGAGCGATCGAACCACCGCTGGCCGCACTGAGATCGCCGTGCAGCAGCTGGATGAAGCTCGACTTGCCGCTGCCGTTGGCACCGTGCACCACCCAGCAATCGCCGCGGCGAACCTGCAGCGTGACGTTGCGCAGGGCCACGACGCCGTCGCGCCACACCGAGGCGCGCCGCAGTGCGACCAGCACCTCGGCGCGCCGAGCCCCCGCGGCCGGCGCAGTCGCAGCCGAGGCCTTCGCGACAGCCATCGTGCGCAATGCGCGCGTCGCACCCAGCAGGCCGCGCTCGCGCCGGTCCAGGCGCGTTTGCCGGGTGATACGCCCGGCCTGCAGGCGACACAGGTGGGTCGCGGAGGCCGGAATGTCCTCCACACGGTGCGACGCCAGCACCCACGGCATTGGGGATCGACTGAGCACCGACAGGCCATGCTGGACGCGTTCGCGATTGACGGCATCCAGCCCGTTGAACGGTTCATCCAGCAGCAGCAGCTTCGGCCGCCATGCCAGCGCGCGCGCCAGCAGGACCAGGCGACGCTCGCCGTACGACAACGTCAGAAAGCGACGCTGCGCGAGCGCCTCGATCCGCAGCTGGCGCAGCAGCCGCCCGATGCGTTGCCGCGCCGGGGGCGTGAGCGCGGCCAGCGGTATGTCGGTGCGATGCAGGCCGGTGCCGACGATGGCCTCGACGCGATGATTCCATGCGTAGTGTTCGTAGCGGTCCTGCCGTTCTGCACCCAGGTAGGCAATCTCCTGCTTGATGCCGTACGGATCGTCGAAGCTCTCGCCGCGATAGTGGTAGCGCCGGGTCGGCTCGGCCGCCGGGCTCGGCCACACGTCGCCGGCCAGCAGCTTCAGCAGCTGGGTCTTGCCGGAACCGTTCGGGCCCATGAGCACCCAGCGCTGCCCGGGGCGAATGCGCCAGTCAATGCCGCGCAGCACCGGCTTGCCGGCCAGCGCCAGGCGCGCGCTATGCAGATCGACACTGATGAACCGCGCGCGCCGGCGCGGGCGCTTGGCAGGCAAAGCCGCGGCATCCCCTGGGGTCTTTTCGCTGGAGCGTCACTTTAGCATCGCAGCCACAGCGACAAACTCGAGCGCCTTGGCCGTGGCGCCAGTGCAAAAAAAACGCTGCCGACATTCGGCGCTCACCGCGGGGGGTGTGAGATGAGCGCTATTGCCGGCAGCGTTGCCGTTGGCCCAAGTAGGCCGCACTTGCAGACGAAACCGCCTGTTGCCTTGAGGAATGCAACCCATATGCCAGCGGCCATTGCGCCCACCTCAATGCCATGCGACGGCAGCCGAGGATCACGAGTTTAATCAACATTATCATGCAGTTGCGGTGCATTTTGGCGCTCCTCTTGGGCCCGGCGGCAAGCACCGGCGGTGGCGCTGCGCTTGAACCTTCACGGCGCAAAGCGCGCCGACGGCGCACCATTGCGGTGAGTCTGAAGTCGGCGGCCGCCGACAACAGAAAGCGCCAGCGACGGCGATGGCGCTGCGCAAACGGCGCCCTATGCTGCAGCCAATCACATCGGCGGAGGCAACATGAGCGAACACAGCGACGACAAGCATCCGCGCCGGGATCGCAGATCCACGGACAAGCAGGGCGTCCAGGGCGAGGGTGATTACCGGGCGGCTCGCCGCTATCGGCGCGAGGTCAGCGACTTCGTTTCCAAGGCCGATGTCGATGCGCTGGCGCGTGAAGCCGCGCCGAATTCGGGCGAAGAGGCGCGTGATATGGCGCTGGCGGAAGAGCGTGGCCGTGACCGTTCCAAGGGGGATGACGCGGCAGACCCGGGAATCATGTACCCGGGACGCAAACCTTGAGGCCGGCCGTCAAAGCCGACTGAACTGCCGAAACGCAGCGCGATGAATCTCGCCGTGACCGCCTGCGGGTCAGCGTATATCGTCGAGCGTGACGGCGGCGATCGTGGTCGTATTCGCCGCGGCCGCGGCGCGCTCGCGGCGCAGCATCTCATCGCGCAGGTTTGCCAGCTCCTCGGCGTGCCCCTGTTCGGCACTCATGATCATCTCGATCAGTTGCCGCGTCGCAGGCTCATGATCGCCCAGGTAGCGGATGATCTCGCGATAGGTGTCGATCGCGATGCGCTCGGCGATCAGGTCCTCAGCCAGCATATCGGTGAGCATTTCATCGTCGGCCAGCTCGAGCCCGCCCCGGTAGGAAACGTTCGACGCATTGAGATTCGGCTGGCCACCGAGTTCAACGATGTGCGCGGCGATCTGATCCGCGTGGCCCTGCTCTTCCTGCGCGCGCTTCATGAGTTCATTCTTATGTGCATCAGGTACGGCCTCGGCGGTCATGAGGCAATAGCGCCGGTAGCGCACTACACAGGCAAGCTCGGTGGCCAGTGCTGCGTTCAGTAATCGCAATACCGCGTCGCGCTCGATGGCACGATGCGCGCTCGCCGTGCCCGCCTCTATCTGGCGGCGCGCCCGGCTGCGGATTTCGGCAACGCTGCTCAGGAACGGATGGATTCGATCGCGCTGGGGATCGGCCAGGTTTTCTGACATCGTTGCGCATCCTCGTTGCGGCCAGCGTTGAATGGGATCAGTTGCCTGTAAAGCATGGCACTGGGTATTGGGCTATATTGTCGGCAGTGCGCGCCAAGCATTGTAGGAACCAGCTCACAGCGTGCAAATCATGGTAGTTACCGGTCGCGTATCGCGGGCCGTTGCCCTGGCGATGGCCTTCCTGATGCTGGTGGCCCTGGTGGTCATCGCCGAAATCGGCCAGAGCGGACAGCGGCAGATCAACCGCATCATCAGTCTTTCGCAGCAGCGCCAGGTGCTGCTGGCGGAATTGCTGACCGAGCTGTCCGATGCGGAGGCCGGCCAGCGCGGAGTCCTGCTCACCGCCGACGACAAATACCTGCAGCCCTATCAGGCGGCGCGCGATCGAATCGAGCCCACCCTCGATCAGCTGGCCAACCTGTTCCACGACAACGACCGTCTGCTGGTGAGCGTCGACCAGCGCGACATGGTGCGTCATTTGCGCGTCCTGGTCGGCGCCAAGCTGGGCGAGCTCGCCGCATCGCTGGCACTCAATAACTCGCAGGGGCCGGAGCAGGCACTGGGGCTGGTGCGTACCGACCTCGGCAGCCGCACCATGAGCGAGATCCGGGCGGCGGTGTCCCGGCTGCGCGACATGGAGCGCGACTCGATCGGCGTGGCGCTCGAGCGCGCCGCGCGTCTGCAGCTGGTGTCGCGCGCGCTAATGGGCGGTGTGGTAGTGCTCAATATCGCGTTGCTGATCCTTGCGGCGGCGCTGTGGGCACGCCAGTCGCGCCGGCGCGCCGAACTGACCGAACAGCTGGCAACGGAAAACGAGGAGCTGGAACGACGGGTGCGGCGCCGCACGGCAGAGCTGTCGGCGCTCTCGAGCCACCTGCAGCGACTGTCGGAGAAGGAAAAAGCGGCACTGGCGCGAGAACTACACGATGAGCTGGGTGGCCTGCTGATCGCGGCAAAGATGGACGTGTCCTGGCTGCAGAAGCACCTGCCCAACAGCAACGCGGATGTGCAGTCGCGATGGACCCGGGTCAACAAGGTACTCGACGACGGTGTAGCCTTCAAACGCCGCACCGTTGAAAACCTGCACCCGACCCTGCTCGATAACATCGGCCTGGTGTCGGCACTCCGGTGGATCACTCAGGAGACCTGCAGCCGCGCCGGGCTGCATTACACCGAAGTCTATCCGGAGTCTGACCTGCGGCTGATCGATGATGCCGCGATTGTGGTGTTTCGGCTGGTGCAGGAATCGCTGATCAACATCGTCAAGCACGCGCGGGCGAGCGAAGTGCGGGTTGAGGTCGCCTTACAGGACGATGCGCTGGTGATCCTGGTGGAAGACAACGGTACCGGTATCGACGTCGACCGGCGCGAAGCTCCCGCCTCGCACGGCCTCGCAATGATGCGCCATCGTGCGAGCAGTTTCGGCGGCGCCTACGAAATCGAGTCGATGCCCCAGGGCGGGACGCGGGTGCGTATCCGTCTGCCATTGCCCGCCATCGTGCAGAATCCCGCCGTGCTCGGCATCGAATCAGTGGTCAGTGCCAGTTAGGCGCCGGCGTAGCCAACCTGTCAGTTCGCCGGACCCTCTCCGCCGCCATCGCAGTCATTGATGTCGGCGCCAATCTGCTGCAGCAGCGTCGGCAGGCGATCGAAGTCGCGCAACTTATCGAGGAAGTGCCGCGCTCCGAGCGCGGCGGCAGCGCGCCGATATTCGGCCAGGTCGTAATTGGTCAGCACAATGACCACCACCTTGCGGGCCGGACTGCCGGGAATGGCGCGCAGGACCCCGAAGCCCGTGCCCTGGCGCAGGTGCAGATCCAGCAACAGCACGTCTACCGGGTGGCGCTGCAGCGCGGCAACCGCGTCTGCCTCGCTGTCGACGGTACCCGCCAGATGCACCCCGGGCACGCTCAATACCGTCTCGCGCAGCCGCTCGGCCAGCACCCGCGAATCCTCGACCAGCAGCACCGACAGGTTGCGCGAGCTCATATGAGCAGCCTCAAGAAACGATGCGTGTGCATCCATGGGCCAGTCTATTAGTAGGGTACACGCGCCAAATTAGAATCGCGCAGCCCGGCCGGCGCCATCAGCGTTGGCCTACAGCAGCCTTCCTATTGGATGATTCCGTTGCGCAACGCGTAGGTGGTGATGTCGGCGTTGGTGGTCAGACTCATCTTTTCCAGGATGCGGGTGCGGTAGGTACTCACGGTCTTGACCGACAGGCACAGCTCATCGGCGATCGAAGACACCGCCCGACCGGTGGCGAGTTTGCAGAATATCTGGAACTCGCGCTCTGACAGTCGGCGATGCAGCGGTTGATCGCTGTCACCATCCAGATCCGACAACAGCAGCTCCGCCAGGTTGGCGCTGACGTAGCGCCGCCCCTGCATCACGGTACGGGTCGCCTTCAACAGTTCTTCCGGGGCGCATTCCTTGGGCAGGTATCCGCCGGCGCCGGCCTTCAGCACGTTGATGGCATATTGACGCTCGGGAAAGCCGCTCAGCACCAGCACCTTGGTGTCCGGATAGCTCGCGCGTATATAGCGCAGGATGTCCAGTCCGCTGCGGTCAGGCATGTTGATATCCAGAATCACCAGATCCCAGCTTCCGGCACGCAGCTTATCCAGCGTCTCGTTACCCGATGCGGCCTCGCCGATTTCGGTGATGGAGCGATCTTCCACCAGGAATTGGCGCAGCCCGGCTCGTACCATCGCGTGGTCATCGGCCAGCAATACTTTTGTCATTGAGTTAACCATCCCCATGCAAGCTCACGCATTTCAGGCGTGGGTTTCCATGCCCTGCTGTTGTTGTCCATAAATCGCCAGTTTGTTATACAGCGTTTTCAGGCTGCATCCCAGCGTCTTGGCAGCGCGATTCTTATTGCCCGCCCAGTGCGCCAGCGTTGCCTCGATCAGCCACTGTTCCGCCTCCGCCAGCGATGATCCGATCGGCACGCAGATGCCGTCGGTATCCTCGTTTGCCACGACCGCCTCGCCGGCGACCGCATGCAGATTCATCGGCTGCAGCTTCAGCTCGTGCTCACACAGAATGTAGGCGCGCTCGACCGCATTCTTCAGCTCCCGCACGTTGCCCGGCCAGCGATATTCACGCAATGTCTGCCTGGCGCCGCTGCTGAACACTTTCGCAGTGTCGTTGCGCGCATTGATCTCGTTCAGGAAGTGGTCCGCCAGCAGCACCACATCCTCGCCGCGCTCGCGCAGCGGTGCCAGCGCGATCGGAAACACCGCCAGCCGATACAGCAGGTCCTCGCGCAGGCTGCCATCCCGCACCGCCTGTACCGGCGAGCGATTGGTCGCCGCGACCACGCGCACGTCGGTCCTGATCTCCTGCGTGCCGCCGACGCGGAAAAAGCATCGCGTTTCCAGGAACCGGAGCAGCCGCGTCTGCATGTCGGCGCTCATCTCAGTGACCTCGTCGAGGAACAGCGTTCCGCCGGAGGCGCGCTCCACCATGCCGGCGTGACTGCGCCCGGCGCCGGTGAAGCTGCCGCGCTCAAAACCAAACAGCTCCGATTCGATCAGGGTCGGCGGCAGAGCGCCGCAGTTGATGCCGAGAAAGGGTCCTGAACCGCGCGCGCTGCGCGCGTGGATCGCCTGTGCGACCAACTCCTTGCCGGAGCCGCTCTCGCCGGAGATCAGAACCGTGGCGTCGGTGGGCGCTACCTTGTCCACCAGATCGCGGATGGCCTGCATCGCCGCCGAGCCACCAACCATCCAATTTGCCATGTCGTTCATTCAAATCTCCAGCAAATAGGCGCGGGCAAATAGCCGCGCGACGGTAAGGAAATTGAACCGCTACGCTACTTGTAACCACTGGCGCCGCTTGGCTGCACCAGTCCCGGACTATGATGCTGTGGGACCATGAAAAATTTTCTGTCAGTGTTTGTCCTACACGGACCGTGGAAGCAGTGGAATGCAATCCGGCGTGCATTGTCTCGGGGGCGCAACGCTGGCGGCGATTTGCGGGGCCAGCGGCGCTGGAATGTCGCGCCGAAACAAATCGGTGCCGCAAATTGGTCAGCCGCGCACCGTGGGCCTGACCATACTTGTATATTGCGGCAGGAGGTCCAACCCCCATGGATGAGCAGCAAGCGCTATCGGCGCGCCGCAATCGCGGCGGCGGACGCGAGGCCAAGCGCGCCGCACGAGCGGCACGCTCGGCGGTCACTATTCCGTACATCACACGCGCCCTGCCTTACTACGAAGTCCTCGACGAGCAGGCCCTGGTCACCATCGAGCGCAACGCCGATACCATCCTGGAAGAGATTGGCATCGACTTTCGTGACGACCCCGAGTCGCTCACGCTGTGGAAGGCGGCCGGGGCCGAGGTCAAGGGCGAGCGCGTGCACTTCCCGCGCGGCCTGTGCCGCTCCCTGATCCGCGACAGCGCGCCGCGCGAATTCGTTCAATATGCGCGCAATCCCGCACACAACGTCCCGATCGGCGGCAAGCACAGCGTGTTTGCCCCGGCCTACGGCTCGCCGTTCATCCGCAACCTGGATGAGGGGCGTCGCTACGCGCGTATCGAGGATTTCAGGAACTTCGTCAAGCTCGCCTACATGGCGCCCTCGCTGCATCACTCGGGCGGCACCATCTGCGAGCCGGTCGACCTGCCGGTCAACAAGCGCCATTTCGATATGGTCTACAGCCACATCAAATACAGCGACAAGCCGTTCATGGGCTCGGTCACGCACCCCGAACGCGCCGCCGATACGGTCGAGATGGCGAAGATCCTGTTCGGGCCGGACTTCATCGACCCGGCGACCGGGCGCCCCCGAACCGTGCTGGTCAGCCTCATCAATGCCAACTCGCCGATGACGTTCGACTCGACCATGCTCGGGGCTCTCAAGGTCTACGCGCGTGCCAACCAGGCCACGATCGTGACGCCCTTCATCCTTGCCGGCGCGATGTCGCCGGTGACGGTGGCGGGAACGGCAGCCCAGACGCTGGCCGAAGCGCTGGCTGGCATGGCACTGACGCAGCTGGTGAACCCCGGAGCGCCGGTGATCTTCGGCAGCTTTGCCTCTTCGATCTCGATGCAGTCGGGCGCGCCCACGTTCGGCACCCCCGAGCCGGCACTGGTGCTGTATGTCATGGCGGCACTGGCGCGCCGCCTCGGGGTGCCGTTTCGTTCCGGCGGCAGCCTGTGCGCATCCAAGATTCCGGATGCGCAGGCGGCGTTTGAATCGGCTAACACGTTGCTGCCGACCTGTCTTGCGGGCGTCAATTTCGTGCTGCATGTCGCCGGCTGGCTCGAAGGCGGCCTGGCCATGGGGTACGAGAAATTCGTCATGGACGTCGATCAGGCGGGCATGATGCAGACATTCCTCTCGGGCGTGGACATGTCCGAAAACGGCCAGGCGATGGATGCTATCCGCGAGGTCGGCCCCGGCAAGCATTTCCTCGGCTGTGCACATACCCAGGCCAACTTCGAGACCGCGTTCTACCGCTCGGCGCTGGCCGACAACAACAGCTACGAGCAGTGGGAAGCCGAGGGGGCGAGCGACATGGCCAAGCGCGCCAATGCGCTGTGGAAAAAACAGCTCGCCGAGTACCAGGCGCCGCCACTGGACGCCGCGATCGACGAGGCGCTGCTCGATTTCATGCAGCGCCGCAAGGCCTCGTTTCCAGACTCGAACGTCTGACTGCGCGCGCCCCGCTGCGCGCTACCCTTGATGAATCACGCGCCGCTTGCGCCGCTCGCGGCCATCGCTCTGCAGCACCGCTTTGGGCGCCGGCAGCTGCACCGCCGAGCGCAGGTGCGGGTAGGGTGCGGTCTTGTGCGGAAGGGCCATCGCCTCGACGAAATGCGTCTGAAAGCGCGGCTCCAGTGCGGTCTCGATCTTCTCCACCTGGCCCACGATGGCCTCGATAGTCGCGCGCGAGCGCGAGTCGAGCAGCGCGATGCGTGCGCCGGTACCGGCCGCATTGCCGGCCGAGGCGACCTGCGACAGCTCGCAGTCGGGAATCATGCCGAGCACCATGGCGTACTTGACGTCGATGTGGCTGCCGAACGCACCGGCGAGCCGGATCCGATCGACCTGTTCCACTCCCAGCCGCTCCATCAGTAGCCGGATACCGGCGTACAACGCTGCCTTCGCCAGCTGGATCGCGCGCACGTCGTTTTGCGTGATCGATAGCGGGCGCTCGCCGGACGCGAGCTGGTAGGCAAATGTCCTGCCGTTGGCCACCACCCGCGGGCTCACGGCCGCCAGCGAGCCGTCGATGACGCCGTCCTGGTTGATGACACCGGCCAGGTAGAGTTCGGCGATCAGCTCGATGATGCCCGAGCCGCACACGCCGGTGACGCCGGTGGCGCCGACCGCCTGGGCGAAGCCCGGATCGTCCGACCACAGCTCGCTGCCGATCACCCGATAGCGCGGCTCGAGCGTAGCGCGATCGATGCGCACGCGCTCGATCGCACCCGGGGCGGCGCGCTGGCCGCAACTGATTTGCGCGCCCTCGAATGCCGGGCCGGTCGGGCTGGAGCAGGCCACCAGGCGCGCGCGGTTGCCGAGCACGATCTCCGCGTTGGTGCCGACATCCACCAGCAGCGTGAGAGGCTCGGCCAGATCCGGCCGCTCCGCCAGGATCATGCCGGCGGTGTCGGCGCCGACATGGCCGGCGATGCACGGCAGCACGTAGATGCGGGCGTTGGGGTTCACGGCGATGTCGAGCTCCGCCGCGGTGACGGTAACCGCGCTGTCCACCGCCAATGCGAACGGCGCGCCGCCCAGTTCCACCGGGTCCAGGCCCAGGACCAGGTGGTGCATGATCGGGTTGCCCACCAGGGTCATCTCCAGGATCGCATCCGGCGTGATGCCCGCAGCGCGTGCCACGTCGGCCGCCAGTTCGCTCAGCGCGCCCCTGACCGCTGCGGTCATCTGCGCGGCGCCGCCCGGGTTCATCATCGCGTACGACACGCGGCTCATCAGATCCTCGCCGAAGCGGATCTGCGGATTCATGATGCCGGCGGCCGCCACGATGTCGCCGCTGGTCAGATCGCACAGGTGGGCGGCGATGGTGGTGGAACCGACGTCCACGGCCAGCCCGTATACCTTCTCGTGCAGGCCCGGCCACACCGACACGATGCGCGAGCGGTCATGGACCGCGACCGTGACCTTCCATTTGCCGCTCCTGAGTGCAGCCTGCAGCCCCTGCAGCACCTTCAGATCGCATTGCAGTGCGCCCAGCTGCCACTCGCGCGACAGCGCGTCGGTCAGTCGCTTCAAGTCGCCGGATGGATCGTGCATGTCCGGCTCGGCGACCTCGACGTAGTGCAGCGTGATGAGCGGATAGAGCTCGATGTCGTAGGCTTCCGCGGCCTTGCGCACCACCTGGCGGTGCACCTGGCTGCTCGCCGGCACGTCCACCACGACATCGCCCTGCAGCCGCGCCTGGCAGGACAGCCGGCGTCCGGCGCCGAGCAGCTTGCGATCGGCGAGCCTTTGTTCCGCGGCCGACATCGGCGACAGATTGCCGGCCGAGGAGCGCACGTTGTGCTTGGCGAACTCGCCCTCGGCGATCAGCACCTGGCAGCGCGTGCACATCGCCCGCCCGCCACACACGGAATCAATGTCTACTCCGAGGCTGCGCGCGGCCGATAGTATCGGCGTGCCGAGCTCGAAGCGGCCGCGTTTGCCCGACGGCGTGAACACGACCAGCGCATCGGACGCGGCCATGCAGATTCCTAGGTGGCCGGCGTCGGGCGACGGCGATGACCGCCCTCGCGACGGCCGCGACCAGCCTCACCGTCGGCGCCGGCCGGTGGCGGTTCGCGAAATTTCCTGATCCAGCGCGTGCAGTCCGGATCATGGCCCATCATCACGTCAGCACCGAGCACCGCCTCCACCACTTCCGGATGCAGCGGGTTGGTGATCGCGGAGGTCATGCCCGAGCCGATCGCCATGGTCAGGAACGCCGCGTTGATACCGTTACGGCGCGGCAGCCCGAAGCTGATGTTCGAGGCGCCGCAGGTGGTGTTGACCTTTAGCTCGGTCTTCAGCCGATGCAGCAGGTGCATCACCTGCACCGCGGCGCGATTGATGGCGCCAATCGGCATTACCAGCGGATCGACCACGATGTCGCAAGCGGCAATGCCGTGATCGAGCGCACGATGCACGATGCGCTTGGCAACCTCGAAGCGCACGTCCGGATCCTCGGAGATGCCGGTCTCATCGTTGGAGATCGCGACCACTGCAGCGCCATATTTCTTGATCAGCGGCAGCACGCTCTCCAGCCGCTCCTCCTCGCCGGTGACCGAATTCACCAGCGCCTTGCCTTTGTAGACCTTGAGTCCCGCTTCCAGCGCGGCGACGATCGAGGAGTCGATCGACAGCGGCACGTCGGTGATCGACTGCACCAGCTGGATGGCGCGCGCAAGAATCGCCGGTTCATCCGCCAGCGGGATGCCGGCGTTGACGTCGAGCATGTGCGCGCCGGCTTCCACCTGGGCGCGGGCGTCGGTCTCCACGCGGCTGAAATCCCCGGCCAGCATTTCGGCTGCGAGGATCTTGCGTCCAGTCGGATTGATGCGCTCGCCGATGATGACGAACGGGCGATCGAATCCGATCACCACCTCCCTGGTCGCGGAACTGAGAACCGTATCGGTCATGATGCTTTCCTGTCGGCTGAATTCTGGTCGCGTCCCGGATGCCATGGCGTTCGTCCAGCCAGCACGCCGGAGCCGGTGATGATCTCGGCCACCGCCTCTTCCTGGCGGTACGCCATCACGTGCACGCCGTGGATTCCGCGCATGCTGCGGAGCTCCTGGATCAGTTCGATGCAGATGTTGCGCCCCTCGCGCGCCGCATCCTGCGCGCCCGCCAGGCGATCGACGATGGCATCGGGGATGTGCACCCCGGGCACGTGGCGGCGCATCCACTCGGCCGCCTTGGCGCTCCTGATCGGGCCTACCCCGATCAGCAGGAACACGCGGTCGAGCAGCCCCAGGTCCTCGACCCCGCGCATGAACGCGCGCAGTCGCGGCAGATCGTACACGTACTGCGTCTGGATGAACTGCGCCCCGGCGGCCACCTTCTTCGCTAGCCGCAGCGCACGGTGTTCGAGCGGCGGCACCATCGGGTTCTCGCCGGCGCCGAACAATACCCGCGGCGAGAAGCTGAGCTTGCGACCGCTCTGGAAGCAATGCTGATCGCGCAGTGTGCAGCCGAGTTCCAGCAGCGATATCGAGTCCAGATCGAACACCGGCCTGGCCTGCGGATGGTCGCCCACCTGCACGCCATCGCCGGTCAGGCACAGCATGTTGCACACCCCCATGGCGGCACCGCCGAGGATGTCGCCCTGGATGGCAATCCGATTGCGGTCGCGGCAGGAGATCTGCATCACCGGTGCATAGCCGACGCGCGTCAGCAGTGCGCACACCGCCAGGCTCGACATGTGACAGTTGGCCCCGGAGCCGTCGGTGGCGTTGATCGCATCGACATAGCCATCGAGCACGCGCGCGCGCTGGTACACCTCCTGCGGGTCGGCGGAATCCGGCGGCGCCAGTTCGGTCGTTACCGCAAACGCGCCGGCGCGCAGCACGCGCTCGAAGCGGCCTGGGGACACGTGGCCCGGCAGGATCGGCAGCGGATAGCCCGGAACCGGCTCATCCTCGAATCTCATGGTGCACTCGCGCGCGCCGTCGATCCGGTGCGATCACGCACCAGGCGCAGCCACGATGAATGCCCCTCGAGGCGGCGGTCGACCGGCGCCTGGATCGCGCGTATTCGGTCGATACCGCCGGGGATGCGCTCGGCGCCGGCGAATGCCAGCAGCCACACGCAGCGCATCCGGGCATCGACCTCGCAGTAGCCATCGGCGCGCACCCCGCCGCAGGGGCCGTTGCGCAGATTCTTCGGGCAGTTCATCGGGCACGACATGCCGGTGGAACTCAGCACGCACTGGCCGCACATCTTGCAGTCGAACAGCAGGCCTTTGACACCGCGCTCGATCGCGGCCACCGGGCGCTCCAGGCGCTGATAGCCGATCGCCGCGAACAACGGCGCCAGGCGCACCAACAGGTGCTCGAACACGCCATAGAATCGATCCAGGCCGCGTGCATGGCGCACCGACCAGAGGCGCGCGCGATACATCAGCGCGCCCCGGGGCTATCGGCCGCGGCGCCCACGCCGGTCAGGCGATCGTCGATGCCCTTGGCGCGGATCATGCGCTCCAGATCCTCATCGCTGTAGCGCGCCTCGAGCACCGCAGCCTCGGCGTCGGCCACCGCCTTGAGATCATCAGCGCAGGAGCGCGGCGGGCTGCGCTTCCAGTCGGCAAGATAAGCGTCGGAGCTGCCCTTGCCGGCGCGCATCGCAGCGCGGTCGACCGCCTCCTGAAAGCGCTGCGACAGCTGCACCTTCGCCGTCTCGCGCCCACGCTTGACGATCACCTGGGCCGGGATGTCGCGCCACGAAATGATGATGAGCTGCGCCACGCCGCGGTGCCCTTTTTTTCAGGCCGCCGGCTGCGGGCCCGGAGCGCGTACCACGCGTGCCAGGCTGGTCGCCAGCTCGCCATAGCCGCTGGCGTGCTGCTCGTAGGCAAGCCCGAGCCGTGCGGCGATGGCGCGTGCCTGATCGGCCAGCTGTGCATCGGCGACCTGCGCCAGGTAGACCACGCGACGGTAATGGCGGAAATACTCTCCCGCGAGCTGCGGATGCCGGTCGATCCCGAGGCCGCCGATCACCAGCCGCTCGAAATGCCGCACCAGGAAATCGGTCAGATAGAACGTGCCGGGCTCGGTTTCCGCGAGCGCAGCAAACCTCGCCGCGGTGGCAAACAGTTCATAGCAGTGCGCACCCGGCAGCCGCTCGACGCCCTCTTCGGCCAGCACCCGGTCGAGCGCGCCGCCGGTACCGCAGTCGGCGTAGGCCACGAAGATTCGTCGATAGCGCGCCCGCGCCTCGCGAATCGCAGCGCTGACCGCCGCGGGGATCTTTTCCGGCCGGTTGTGGAGCTCCGGCGGCAGGCAGGTCACATCGAGCGCCGACCAGCCGCTGGCGCGCTTGAGCGCCGCGATCTCGCGCGCCAGCGCGCCGCACGCGATCACCAGTACCCGGTCGCTACACTGCATGGGGCTGCGCTGCTTCAGCGCGCGGCCCGGCGCGCAGCCACCATCGATTTTGCGGTCTCGACCGCGATCGCGGCATCGCGGCAGTAAGCGTCGGCGCCGATAGCCTTGCCGAACTCCTCGTTCAGCGGTGCCCCGCCCACCAGTACGATGTACTTGTCGCGGATGCCCTTTTCCTTGAGGGTATCGATCACCACTTTCATGTAGGGCATGGTGGTGGTCAGCAGCGCCGACAGGCCGAGGATGTCGGGCTGGTGCTGCTCGATCGCAGCCAGGTACTTTTCCACCGGATTGTTGATGCCAAGATCGATGACCTCGAAGCCGGCGCCCTCGAGCATCATCGATACCAGGTTCTTGCCGATGTCGTGAATGTCGCCCTTGACGGTGCCGATCACGATCTTGCCGATCGGCTCGACGCCGGTCTCCGCCAGCAGCGGCCGCAGGATCTCCATGCCGCCTTTCATCGAGTTTGCCGCCAGCAGCACCTCGGGCACGAACAGGATGCCGTCGCGGAAATCGATACCAACGATGCGCATGCCTTCGACCAGCGCGTCGTTCAGCACCTTCTCGGGCGACCAGCCGCGCGCCAGGAAGATCCGGGTCGCGGTCTCGACCTCTTCCTTCAGGCCGTTGTAGAGATCGTCGTGAACCTGCTCGGTCAGCTCCTGATCGTCCAGGCTGTCGAGATCGAATTCCTCATCCTGGCCATCGGCCATCGACGTTCTCCCCACTTAAGGACGCACGGAGTCTCATTGTCATCGTACAGTCTGCAGCCGCGCCGCTATGCCGGTATAGCGACCGGCGCATGTCTAGGCGCGACATCGCCGCCCACAGCGCGCCTTGCGCCCGCCGGCAGCCAGCTGTCTGGGATGTTGTAAACCTTTGATCCATAAAGAGTAAGCATGTTATGAAAATCGGCTTCATCGGTCTGGGCAACGTAGGGGGCAAGCTTGCCGGCACGCTGCTGCGCAATGGCCATACGCTGGTGGTACGCGATCTCAACCCGCAGCTGCAGCAGTCGTTCGAGCAGCGCGGCGCCACCCCGGCGACATCGCCGCGCGAGATGGCAGCGGCGGTCGACCTGATCATCACCTGCCTGCCCTCGCCGGCCGCGTCGGCGCAAGTGGTGGAAAGCGCGGACGGCTTTCTGTCCGCACTGCGCGCCGGCCAGATCTGGCTCGAGATGAGCACCACGGACCACGCCGAGGTGCTGCGGCTGGGCGCACTGGTCGAAGCGCGCGGCGCACTGGTGATGGACTGTCCGGTGTCGGGTGGTTGTCATCGCGCTGCCAGCGGCAACATCGCCATCTTTGCCGGCGGGCGGCGCGAGACTTTCGAGCGTGTGCTGCCGGTACTGGCCACGATGGGGCGGCACATCCTGCACACCGGCGCGCTCGGCACCGCATCGCAGCTCAAGGTGGTAACCAATTATCTGTGCACGGTGCATTTGGCCGCCCTGGCCGAGGCGCTGACCACCTGCAAGGTGGCCGGCCTGGATATGAACACCGCCTACGAGGCGATTCGTATCTCCTCCGGCAACTCGTTCGTGCACGAAACCGAATCCCAGGTGATCCTGAACGGCAGCCGCGATATCAACTTCACCATGGATCTGGTGATCAAGGACGTGGGACTGTTCGACCAGCTGGCGCGCGATCTGAATGTGCCACTCGAGATCTCGCCGCTGGTGCTCGGTATCTTCAGGGATGGACAGCGACGCTACGGGCCGCGAGAGTTTTCGCCCAACATCATCCGGCGTCTCGAGGATGCCTGCCAGGTGCGGGTACTCGGCCAGGGCTTCCCGGCGCAGATTACCGATGAGGAGCCTGAACAGCCCGGTCACGAAGTGCTGACCCGGCGCGCCGAGCCACCGCCTTAGCACCATCGCGCAGCGCCCTTCAGGTGACCGGCGCGGGATGCATTTCCAGGTGCAGCTGCCGGCCATGATACGGATTCCTGAGCGCGACTTCCTCATTGAGCTCAACGCCGAGCCCGGCGCCGGTTGGCGGAATCACGTAGCCGTCCTGCCACTGGATCGGCTTCATCAGGATTTCGGAGTGGAAACCCTGCCAGCGCTCGATGCTCTCCAGTATCAGGAAATTCGGGCTGCAGGTTGCCAGCTGGATATTCGCGGCACCGACCACCGGGCCGCAATACAGATGCGGCGCAATCTGCACATGCTGCGTCTCGGCCATGGCGGCGATCTTCTTGGCTTCCAGCAGGCCGCCGACTCGACCCAGGTTCATCTGGAAAATCGCGGCGGCGCCGGCCTGCAACAGGCGCGCAAAGTCGTACTTGGTCGTGAGCCGCTCGCCGGTCGCAATCGGAATCGTGGTCGCACGCGCCACGCGCGCCATCTCTTCCGGGCTGTCCGGCGGCACCGGCTCCTCGAGCCACAGTGGGTCGTAGCGCTCCAGCCGGCGCGCCAGCCGGATGGCCGCGGCGGCGGTCATCTGGCCGTGGGTACCGAACAGCAGATCGGCCTTTGATCCGACCGCCTCGCGCAACACGCGCGCAAACTGCTCGGAACGGTCCAGCGCTTCGAGCGACAACTGCCGCCCATCGAAGGCGCTGTACGGGCCGACCGGATCGAATTTCAGCGCCGTGAAGCCCTGGCGCAGGTAATCCTGGGCGCGCTCAGCCGACAATTCGGCATCGTGATAGATCTCGCTGCCCTGGTCGGGCCGCGGATAAATATAGGTGTAGGAGCGCAGGCGCTCGTGTACCTGCCCGCCCAGCAGTTTGTAGACCGGCTGGCCGGCCGCCTTGCCGATGATGTCCCAGCACGCCATCTCGAGCGCGCTGAGCACACCCATCATGGTGAGGTCCGGATGCTGCGTGAAGCCGCCGGAATAGACACGTCGCCACAGCAGTTCGATGTCGTGCGGATCCTGCCCCACGAGATAGCGGCCGAATACATCCTCGAGCATCCTGGCAACCAAGTGCGGGTCAAACGGCACGCCGTACGATTCACCGATCCCGGTGACGTTGTCGTTGGTGGTCAGTTTGACGAACACGAACCAGCGGCCGCCGAAGTGCGGCGGCGGATTGCCGACCACGAACGTCCTGATGTCCGTAAGCTTCATACGGTGGCGAAAGCATAGACGCAAACCGGTGCGCTCAGATGCCCACACGCATACAGAAAAGGCGCATGGCTCAGCAAACAAAGGCATCCGGCAGCGCCCGGGCCTGCGTACCCGCCTCAAAAGCAGTACCATGGCTCGGCGCGAGGCAGCGTCGGCATCTCATAATCAGCACGGGGGCCAGCAAAATTTCAGTCCCTGCCGCCCTGGAGCCGGTTTCGGTCGATGCCAGCCAGGCGTCCTTCATGGCGCGCTGGTACGTGCTGCTGATGATGGTGGCGGTCTATACGCTCAGTATCGCCGACCGCTACGCGATCTCCACGGTGCTGGAACCGATCCGCCTGGAACTGCACCTGACGGATTCCGGGATCGCATTCCTGACCGGCACCTCGCTCGCGCTGTTCTACGTGGTGTTTGGCTTCCCGCTGTCCTGGCTCACCGACCGCTACAGCCGCCGCATTATCCTCACCTGCTCGGTGTTGGCCTGGTCAGCGATGACGATCTGCACGGGACTGTCGGGCAGTTACCGCCAGCTGCAGTTATCGCGCCTCGGCGTGGGGGTTGGCGAAGCCGGCGGCACTCCGGCCGCGAACTCGATCCTGTCGGATTATTTCCCATGCGTGCGGCGGCCGATGGCGCTGACCATCTTTGCCCTCGGCGCACCGATCGGGGCCTGGATCGCGGCCGACTTTACCGGCCGCATATCCGATCTTTATGGTTGGCGCACGGTATTCCTGTGGCTCGGCGCCGCCGGCATCGTATTTGGCGTGTGGATGTTCGCCACGGTGCGCGAACCGCGGCGCGGCTGCCTCGACCAGCGGCTGCATGCCGACAGCCCGTCATTCTGGGTCACGATGCAATATCTCTGGAGCCAGCGTGCCGCTGTGCATGTGGTGCTGGCCACATCGGTGTGTGCGCTGTGGGGCTGGGGACTGATGTGGTGGACGCCGACGTTCCTGATGCGCAGCTATTCACTCAGCGCAGGCCAGGCCGGCGCGATCACCGCACCGATTCATCTGTATGGGGGCATCGCCGCCTCGCTGTTGACCGCCTGGCTGCTGGCGCAACCCTGGATGGCCAACCCCAGGCGCATCGTATGGCTGCTCGGCAGCGTCATCGGCGTATCGACGGTGATCTCGATCGTGATCTACTGGAGCCACTCGCTGCGGCTGTCGACGGCGCTGTTCTGGGTGTTCATTCCGTCGATATATTTTTATATCGGGCCGGGCTACGGGTTACTGAATAACCTGGCCGAGCCGCGCATGCGCGCCATGTTCTGCTGCGTGGTGCTGTTCGTCGCCAACGTGTTCAACCTGGTGGTAGCGCCACAGGCCGTGGGCTTGCTGAGCGACTGGTTCGCACCCGGCCACATCGCCAATGCCGCATCGCTGCGTCTGGCATTGCTGTGCCTGGCGCCGACCGGCTTCTGGGCCACGTTTCATTTCTTCTGGTCGGCGCGGCGCCTGGTGCAGGATCAGGAGCGCGCTACCGGCATCAAGGTCTAGGCCGCGTCCGCGGCCGCGGCCGCGGTCCGTTCGGCGCCGCGGCGCCCGGTGCGCATCAGAGACAGCGCCAGCAACGCCGAGGCCAGCATCAGAAACAGGCTCACCGCGTTCAGCACCGGGCTGGCGCCCTCGCGCATCCGGCCGTACATCAGCACCGTGAGCGGCGCGTCCTCGCCCACCAGCATCAGCGTGGTATTGAAGTTCTCGAACGACATCAGAAATGAGATCGCCGCCGAACCGATCAGCGCCGGACGCAGGTAGGGGAACGTGATGGTGCGCAATACCGCCGCCTGCGAGGCGCCCAGATTGAGCGCCGCCTCTTCAAGCGTTCGATCAAAGCGCTTCAGCCGCGCGCTGATCATCAGCGTGGCGATCGTAGCCACGAACGAGAACTGCCCGAGCACCACCAGCACCAGGCCCGGCCGCAGGAAATCCAGATCGAGCCCCCACAGGCTATCGGCAAGTTCCGCCAGTCGACTGCAGAACGCCAGGATGGAGATGCCGAGGATGACACCCGGGATCACCAGCGGCACCAGCATCAGCACCGACAGCAGCTGCTTGCCCGGGAATTGATAACGCTCCATCAGGAACGCATTCGCCGTGCCCACCAGCACCGACAGCGCGGTCACCCAGCTCGCGACCACGACGCTGGTCCAGATGCTGCCGAGCAGTTCCGCATCGTGAAACAGGCCGACGCGGCCGGCGGCCGGGTTACCTAGGAACCAGTCGAGCGTGAAGCCGTGCCACGGCGGCGCCGGATAGGGCGCATTGTTGAACGCGAACACCGCCACTACCGTCAGCGGCACGAACAGGAACAACAGGAACGCGCCCAGGTACAGCGCGGTGGCGGCACGCAGCCAGGCCGGACGTGGCAGCGAGGCGATCATGCGCGCCGCATCACGTCGACGAAGCGCTGGCCGCTGGCCCGCAGCCCGAGTGCGACCATGCCGGTGGACAGCGCCAGCAGCAGAAAGCCGAACGCCGCCCCCTGCTCCCAGTTGAAGCGCACGATGAACTGTGTGTAGATCAGCTCGGTGAACCACTGCGAGTTCTTGCCGCCCAGCAGATTGGGCGTGAGGTAATTGCCGAGCGTGAGCATGAACACCACGATGCAGCCGGAGGTGATTCCGGGCGCGGCGTGCGGAATGACGATCTGCCGCAGGATCGCAGGTCCCTTGGCGCCAAGGTTATAGGCCGCCTCGATCAGCGAGTTGTCCAGGCTCTCGAGGCTGCTCACCAGCGGCACCACCATGAACAGCAGCGAGGTATAGATCAGTCCGACCAGGATGGTGGCATTGTGGTAGAGCAGTTCCACCGGCACCGCCGTGATGCCCAGGCGCACCAGCAGCGTCGGCAGCACGCCGGATTGGCGCAGCAGGATCAGCCAGCCGAGCGCACGCACCGTTTCGCTGACCCAGAACGGAATCAGGCACAGCACGAACAGCAGCGAGCTGGTGCGGCCGCGCGCGACCTTGGCGATGATCCACGCCACCGGAAACGCCACCAGCAACGTCAGTGCGGTGGCGAGCGCCGACATGATCGCGGTACGCACGAACACCCCCCAGTACAGCGGCTCGGAAAAGAATGTCCGGTACTGCATCAGGCTGGCCGCATAGGTGCGCGGGGCGATGCGCTCGCGAAACGACAGCAGCGCCAGCTGCACGTGCGGCAGGATGATCAGCGCAAACAGCCACAGCAGCGCCGGCGTAAGCAGCACCGCCAGCAGCATCCGGCGCCGCCACACTGCGCTGCTGGCGGATTCAGACATGGGTGCTGCCGGCGGCGGTGAAGCAGATCGCGCGCTGCGGATCGAAGCCAAAGAATACCTGCGCGCCGGTTTTCAGGTCCGCCAGCCGCCCGGTCTGTGGCAGCGCGACGCGAAATTCGAAGCGGCTTTGCTGTTCCACGATCAGCACCGCGGAGTTGGCGCCATCGAACAGCAGGCTCTGGACTTCGCCCGCGTAGCGCAGCATCTGCGGCGGCAGCTGCGCGGCGTCGAGCTCGATGCTGGCGACTTCCGGGCGTACGAACGCCGCGACTGAGTCTCCCGCCGCAACCGCTCCACTGCGACGGGCGCGCACCGACCAACCCTGCGGCGTGTGCAGCTCCACCACTTCGCCGTCGACACTCACTGCGCGCCCGGGGATGCGATTGTTGGCACCGACGAAGCCGGCGACGAACGCCGTGGCCGGTTCGTAGTAGAGCTGTTGCGGGGTGCCGATCTGCTCGAAACGGCCGCGGTTCATCACCGCCACGTGGTCCGATAGCACCAGCGCCTCGGACTGGTCGTGCGTGATGTAGACGAACGTGGTGCCGAAGGCCGCCTGCAGCTGCTTGAGCTCGATTTTCATGTGTTCGCGCAACTTCAGATCGAGTGCGCCCAGCGGCTCATCGAGCAGCAGCAGTGTCGGCTCGAGCACCAGGCTGCGGGCGATTGCGACCCGCTGGCGCTGTCCGCCCGACAGTTCCTCGACCCGTTTGCCGGCAGCCCCTGCCAGGCCCACGCGCTCGAGCATGGCTGCGGCCCGGCGCGTGCGCTCGGCCTTGTTCACCCCGCGCCGCGCCAGGCCGAAACCGACGTTCTCTCCCACCGACATCATCGGAAACAGCGCCAGATGCTGGAACACCATGTTGACCGGGCGGCGATTGGGAGCGACCTCGCGCATGCTGTGGCCGCCGATGCGGATGTCGCCGCTGTCGGGCAGCGTGAATCCGGCAATCATCCGCAGCAGCGTGGTCTTGCCGCAGCCGGACGGCCCGAGAATGGAGAAAAAACTGCCACGCTCGACCGCGAACGACAGCCGGTCGACCGCCACGTGATCAGCGAAGCGCTTGTCGAGCTGCTCCACGCTCAGGTCTGGGGTGCTCACCAGGCGATCCTCAATTGGCGGCCTTGATGCGATCCAGGATGCGCCCTTCGGTTTCCTCTACACCCGACGGAATCGCGGGGTACCAGTGAATGTCCTTGAATGCACCGCCCGGAAAACTGGCGTTGAACTGCGCCCGGAATTTCTGGTTGACCAGGCTTTCCGTGCCGCGCGCGGCGGTCCAGTTGCCGACCGCATTGGTGATCTTCGCGGCCACGTCCGGCCGCATGGTGAAATTGATCCAGGCGTAAGCGGCGGCGTCGTTGCGGCCGCGAGCCGGCAGCGCGAAGGTATCCAGCCAGCCCATGGCGCCGGATTTGGGCACGATGAACTGGATGTTCGGATCCTGGCGATTGAGCGTCCAGCCGCCGGTATCCCACATCATCGCGGCAACGATCTCACCGGAGCGCATGCCGTTGAGCAGCTGGTCCTTGTTGTCGTAGAAGAACCGCACGATCGACTTGCAGGCCGACAGTGTCGCGCCGACGTTCTCCATCAGCGCCGCATAGGCCTTGGGATCGCCATACAACGCAAATGGATCCTTGCCGGCCGCGAACGCAAACGCCATCAGCACCGGCCGGCGCAGCCGCAGCGAGGTCTTGCCCTTGAGGTCCTGCCGGCACAGGTCCGGATAGTCGGCGAGCTTCGCGTATTTGGTGTTGACCACCAGCCCGTCGGCACCCCACAGGTAGGGCAGTCCGTATAGCTTGCCATCCAGCGTGGTGTTCTTGCGCGTGACCTCGAGTATCTCCGGGGTGAATTGCTCGATCTTGATCTGGCTCAGATCGATCGGCTTGTAGATGCCGAATTCGCGCTGCACTCCGGTGATGCGGTCCTGCGACGGCTGCGCCAGGTCGAAGCCGGCGCCGCCGGTGGCGCGCAGCTTGGAGATGATTTCCTCGTTGTTCGACAGTGTCACTTCCACCTGGATGCCGGTCTCCTGCTTGAACTGCGCGATCACCTCGGCCGGCGCGTAGTCGGCCCAGGTGATGAGGCGCAGTTTCTTGGCATCGTCGGCCACCGCGGTCCCGTGGAGCACGAGGGCCAGCAGCAGCACATTGCCGAACAGGGCTTTCATAATTTCTCCGTCCCGAAGCGCGTGCGTTAATTAATAATAAGGCCAGCGGGTGACACTGCACGACACGACAAGCTTCTCCGTTCGTCCGGGCGTCGTCAATTCAGCGCGCTCGCTCTAGCCACGCAGCCGCACTCCCTCCGGATCGTACAGCGGCTGCAGATGCACCGTGGCGGTGCGCATCTCGCCCAGGATGTCGATTTCGAACCGCTCCCCGTCGCGCGCCAGGCCGGCGGGCACATAACCTGCGGCAAGGCTTCTGCCGATGCAGTGCCCGTAGGCGCCCGAAGTCACGTAGCCCACGGCCGCGCCATCCTTGATGATCGACTCATAGCCGATCACGTCGGCATCGGCATCCGCAACCTCCATGACGACGAAGCGGCGCGCCGGCCCGGCCGCACGCTCGGCGAGCGCTGCTTCGCGGCCGGCGAATTCGGATTTGCCGAAATCGATGAAGCGATCGAGTCCGGTTTCAGCTGCGGTGTAGTCGGGACGGAAGTCCTTGTTGAACGATCCATACGCCTTCTCCAGCCGCAGCGACGACAGCGCGCGGCCGCCGAAATGCGTAAGCCCCAGCGAGCGCCCCGACTCCCACAGCTCATCGTAGAGCGTCGCGAAATAATCCGGCGTGGTCCAGATCTCGTAGCCGAGTTCACCGGTAAAACCGGCCCGGGTCAGGATCGCCGGCGCCAGTCCGACCGCTGTTTGCCGCAGGTGGAACAACTTGAATGCCGCGGCCGACAGATCTGTTCGCACCAGTTGCTGCAACAGTGCGCGCGACTGCGGACCGGCGATCGACACCCCGCACAGCGTCGAGGCGCCCGAGCGTACGAACACGTCGGGTGGAGGCTCTTGGCCTGCGAACCAGCGCAGGTGAAATTCCTCGGCAAAACCAGAGCCCACGATCATGAAGCGATCGTCGGCCAGGCAGGCAATCGTCAGGTCGCCGATGATGCGGCCGGCGGGGCTGAGCATCGGCGCGAGCCCAAGCCGTCCTACTGCGGGTATGCGGCTGGCAAACACCCGATCCAGCCAGGCGCGCGCGCCGCGGCCCGTGACCTCGTATTTACCGTAGTTGGTGGTCTCGTACAGGCCGACAGCGGAGCGCACCGCCCGGCATTCGGCCCGTACGTAGTCGAAGGCTTCCGAGCGCCGATACGTCGGCGTCTCGGTCGGCGCCACACCCTCCGGCGCGAACCAGAGCGCATGCTCAAGGCCAAAGTTGGCCCCCATCACGGCGCCGGCTGCCCGCAGCCGATCGTAGATCGGTGAACGGCGCACCGGTCGGGCGGCCGCCAACTCCTCGTTCGGGTAGGCCAGTCGGAAGCGGCGCGAGTAATTCTCCGGCACCTTGAGCGACGTGTATCGGGGCGTGGCAAATGCGCCGAAGCGCGCCACGTCCATCGACAGGATGTCCTGGCCGGGATCGTTGTGAGCCATCCAGCGCGACAGCACCAGGCCGATGCCACCGCCCTGGCTGAAACCCGCCATCACCGCGCAGGCCACCCAGTAATTGCTGAGGCCGCGCACCGGACCGACCAGCGGATTGCCGTCGGGAGCGAAGGTAAACGGGCCGTTGATCGCCTTGCGGATGCCCGCGCGGCCGAGCGCCGGGAAATGCTGGAACCCGACCTCGAAGTACGGCGCCAGGCGCTCGAAGTCATCCGGCAGGAGCTGCATCGAAAACTCATCCGGAGTCTTCAGCGCCGACCAGATCACGCCCTGCGGCTCGTAGGTCCCGATCAGCGCGCCGCCGCGCTCCTGGCGCATGTAGATCTCGCCCGCATAGTCGGTGGTGTTGACGATCTCGCGCTCGCGACCGGCCAGCTCGGGAATGTCCTCGGTAATAAGGTAGTGGTGCTCCATCGCCAGCACCGGCAGTTCGATACCGACCATGTGGCCAACCTCGCGCGCCCACAGGCCGGCGCAGTTGACCACATGCTCGGCGTGCACCGCACCCTTGTCGGTGATCACATCCCACGAGCGGTCGCGCCGCTGCGCCAGCGAGCGCACACGCGTGAAGCGCTCCACCGAGGCGCCGAGCTGCCGCGCCGCCTTGACGTAGGCGTGCGTGGTACCGGACGGGTCGCAATGCCCGCCGTCCGCGCGCCACAGCGCGCCGATGAAATGGCTGGTATCGATCAGCGGATTGAGCTGCCGGGCCTGGTCGAGCGAAATCATCTCGGTTTCCATGCCGAGGTAGCGCGCGCGCGAACAGATCAGTTTCAGGCTGTCGAGTTCGCCGGTGCTTGCGGCCAGCATCAGGCCGCCGTTGGGATGCAGGCCGCAGGATTGGCCGGACAGCGCCTCAATCTCGCGATACAGATCGATGGTGTATTTCTGCAGCCGCGAGATATTGGCCTCGCCGTTGAAGGTGTGCATGCCGCCGGCCGCGTGCCAGGTCGAACCGGCCGCCAGTTCACTCTGCTCGATCAGCAGCAGGTCGGTCCAGCCAATCTTCGCCAGGTGATAGAGCACGCTGGCGCCCACCACGCCGCCGCCGATGATCACCGCTCGTGCACTGGACTTCATGACAGTTCGTCCCCGGCGTCAGCCGTGGCATTCAGCGGCGATGGCGGCTGGAAACCCAGCTGCCTGGAAGCGGATACCAGCCAGTCGTGCAAATGGCGCGCCGTGCTCGCCGGCGTCAGCAGCAGCAGTCCCGATGCCAGCGCCACGACGATCACCGACACCTGGGCGATGATTGTGGCGCAGGCCGTTCCCGCCGGAAATGCCTGTGGATCAAGATCGATGCGGCAGGACCTGGCGAGCACCGCGCGGGCCTCCGGGCCTGAGAATTCCAGCGCGCTTAAGGCCGAGGACTGGTCAAGCACCGCGGCAACGCCGCTGCACGCATCCTGCCAGCTTGCCGCGCTGGCCCCGGCAGGCACCGGCGGGGCCAGTATCAGCCAGCGCCCCGGTCGCGCGCACAGCGCCAGGTGATCCCTCGCCACCAGCGCGCGGCCGAGCGCCGGAAGCTGCACGCCGCGGCCGAGCGCGATGCTCGTAACATCATTGTCGCGATCGCGCAGCGCCGCGATCTCGACGATATCGCTGGCGCTGGTCTCCAGGTGCAGCCCGAAGGCGGCGCCGCGCATCGACGGGACTTCAGGCGCGGACACGCAGGTTCTCGGGATCAATCATCTGCGGGCTGACGATCTCGACCTCAGTGGTCTCATTGTGGATCGCAGATACTGTGAGCAGGCGCTGGCCGAGGCAACGCCTGCCGCCCGCCAGCAACGCCAGGCCCACCCAGCCGGAATCTTCAGTCGACGGCGTGGAGGAAGTCACATAGCCCAGGCTGGTGGTGCGTGCCTTGCGCGCGACCAGGTGGGCGCCGTTGCGCAGGCGGCGCGCGCGTTTTACCGGGCGCACGCCTACCAACTGCAGTCGATCGGGCGCCGCAAGGCCGGCGCGCTGCGACAGCGTGCGGCCGATGAAGTCACCCTGCTGCTTGAGCAGGCGCTGAAAACCAAGATCCTCGGCGCTGGTATTGCCATTGATCTCCGCGCCGGTCACGTGGCCCTTCTCGATGCGCAACGTGTTGAGCGCATCGAGCCCGTAAGGCTTGATGCCGAATGGCTGGCCGGCCGCAAGCAGGGCCAGCCACACCTGCAGCGCGTGGCGCGCCGGCACCGCGACTTCATAGGCCAGCTCGCCGGAAAACGAGATGCGATACACCCGGCCCGCGATCCCCGCGATCGTGGCTGCGCTCGCCGCCATGAACGCGAATGCCGGGCCCGACAGATCCAGGTCCGAAATCACCGCCGCCACCACCTCGCGTGAGCGCGGCCCGGCGATCGCGAACTGAGCCCACTGATCGGAGACGTCGCTCAGCACCACATCCAATTGCTGGCATACCGCCTGCAGGTGAAATTCCATGTGCTCCAGCACCGGTGTCGCATTGGCGGTAGTCGTGGTGACCAGAAAGTGCTGCTGCGCCAGCCGCGAGGTAGTTCCATCATCGAGCACCATGGCATCCTCGCGCAGCATGATGCCGTAGCGGCAACGTCCGACCGCCAGCGTCGAGAAGGTATTGGCATAAATGAAATCCAGGAACGTCGCGGCATCCGGCCCCTGCACGTCGATCTTGCCCAGCGTCGACACATCCGTAATGCCGACCGAACGCCGCACCGCACGCGCTTCACGCAGCACCGGTTCCCAGCCGGATTGGCGCGCATAGACCAGCGGCCGCAGCCACAGTCCGCTGCTCATGAAGCTTGCGCCGGCGGCCTGATGCCAGTCGTGCAACGGCACGCGGCGCATGGGCTTCAGGTGCTGGCGCACCTCGCTGCCCGCGAGCGCGGCCAGCGGCACCGGCTGCGCGTACGGGCGCGGCTTGGGCTGGCCGACCTCGGAGAGCGGCACTGCGCGCGCCCGCGCCAGCACCGCGCTGCCGACCAGGCCGCCGATGCGGCCCTGGTCGGTAGCCATGCCGTGGGTGGTGTAGCGCTTCATGTGCTCGACGTGCTGGTAGCCTTCCTGTACGGCGAGACGTACATCCGCGCTGGTCACATCGTTCTGCAGATCGACGAATGCCTTGCCGCGAGCGCTCACTTCCCACACCGCCTCGATTGGCGTCGCTTCCGCATCGGGCGGCCATGCCAGTGCCACGCCTGCGGCCAGGCTGCGGTGACCGAGTTCCGCCGCGACGACACGCGCCGCCGCCTCACCACTGCGCGCGGCGGCCGCAAGCCCAAATACGCCGCGCGCCGCGCCCGCCACCCGCCCGATCGCGGGCGAGAGATCGGGCGTGAAGGCCGCGATCGCCTGCTGCCATTTGAGCGTTGCCCCAAGCTGGCTGGGCAGTGCGCTCGCCGGGCAATAGCCGCCGGAGATCAGCAGGCTGTCGGCCTCGAACTCGCGCCTCTGGCTGCCGTCCGGATTTGCGACCCGCACGCCGCCAACCGCGCCGCGCCCAATGACCGCCTCCACCACCGCGCCAGCATGCACTTCGATGCCCAGCGCGCGCGCGCGCTCCGCTGCCAGCGATCCGGTGCGCACGTCGATCACACCGACGCGCTCGATACCCGCGCCGGCCAGTGCAAACACACTCTCGTAGGCCTGGTCGGTGTTGAGGAAAAACGCCGGCTGGCGGCCGACGGCGACGCCGTAGCGGCGCAGATAACCCAGCGCCGCTCCGGCCAGCATCACCCCCGGCAGGTCGTTGCCGGGGAAGGCGATCAGGCGCTCGATCGCCCCGGTGGCGAATATCACGCGCCGGGCACGGATGATGCGCAGCCGCTCGCGCAGGCCACCGACGGCGGCCGCGTCCGCGCCTGCCAGGGTTTCCAGCGCGCCGAATACACCATGCCCGTAGGCCCCGAGCACCGTGGTGCGTGCCAGAGAGCGTACCTGCGGCAGCTGCGCGAGCGCGGCACACGTGCTCTCGCGCCAATCGCTCCAGCGCGCATCGAGCAATGCGCCACCACCCAGCACAACGTCCTGTTCGGCCAGCAGCACTCGCAGGCCGCTCGCGCCCAGGCGATGCGCCGCGGTGAGGCCCGCCACCCCGGCGCCGACCACGAGGACGTCGGCATGATCGTGCACGGTGTCGGCCGGCGCTGCATGCTCGCCTACGATCGCATCCAGCCGCCCCAGTCCCGCGGCGCGGCGGATCAGCGGCTCATACAGCCGCTCCCAGGCCCAGCCCGGTGCCATGAATGTCTTGTAATAAAATCCCGCGGGCAGGAACCGGGCCACGAGGTTGTTGACCGCCCCGACATCGAAGCCGAGCGACGGCCAGCGGTTCTGGCTCTCAGCCACCAGGCCCTGGTAGAGCATGAGCGTGGTGGCAAGATGGTTCGGCTCGCGCCCGCCGGCACCGATCACATCGACCAACGCGCATGGCTCTTCCGCTCCGGCGGTCACGATGCCGCGCGGCCGGTGGTACTTGAAGCTGCGCCCCACCAGCCGTTTGCCGTTGGCGAGCAGCGCCGATGCCAGCGTGTCGCCCGCCAGGCCCTGCAGGCGCTGGCCGTCGAAGCGAAATCCGAGCGGCCGTGCAGCGTCGGTGAGCAGACCGTCGGCGATACGAGTCGGCCCTTGCATCAGCTGCCCGGTGCCGGCGGCAGCGATGGCTGCTCGTGCGCCGCGGCGACGAGGCGGATCTCGTGCGTCAGTGTGTGACGCACCAGTTTCAGCAGCCGGCGGCAGCCGCCGACGTGCAGCCACCATTCCAGGTGCCAGCCGCGTGAATTTTTGCGCTCATAGACGTAGGCCGTGAACGCCGCCAGTCCGGCGTCGCCCGCCGGGCGCGACTGGCTGGCATCGCCGCGATAGCGAAATTCGGTTTCGTCGCGCTCACCACACCATGGACATCGGATACGCAGCATCGATCGCCGGTATCAGTGCGCGTACGGAAACGGCCCGGCGCCGCGCTCGTCCAGCGTCCGGCCGGCCGCGAAGCGGTCCAGATCCAGATGCGCCGCGAGCGGATGCGGGGCGTCGCGTGCGATCAGGTGTGCGGTACACATGCCGCCGGCCGGAATGGCCTTGAAGCCGCCGTAACACCAGCCGCCGTTGAGGATCAGGCCGTCGACCGCAGTCTTGGAGATGATCGGCGAGCCGTCCATGCTCATATCCATGACGCCGCCCCATTGCCGCAGCACCTTCACCCGCGCCAGCCCCGGCATCAGCGTCACCGCCTCCATCGCCACCTCCTCCGCGACCGGCAGCGTGCCGCGCTGGCCGTAGCTGTTATAGCCATCGATCGCACCGCCGAATACCAGCCCGCCCTTGTCCGACTGGCTGATGTAGAAATGCCCGGCGCCGTAGGTGACCACGACGTCGAGCACCGGCTTGATCGCCTCGCTGACGAACGCCTGCAGCACATGGCTCTCGATCGGCAGCATCAGGCCGGCCATGGCCGCCAGTTGCGAGGAATGACCGGCTACCGCGAGGCAGACGGTATCGGCCTCGATCAGTCCGCGCGTGGTGTCGACGCCGGTCACGCGCCGGCCGTCGCGCCGCATGCCGGTGACTTCGCAGTGTTCGATGATGTCCACGCCGGCCTTACTGGCCGCGCGCGCGTAGCCCCACGCCACCGCGTCGTGGCGCACGGTGCCGCCGCGCGGCTGCAAAAAACCGCCCAGCACCGGGTAGCGGCCATTGTCCAGATCGACCAGCGGGGCCAGCAGCTTGACCGCTTCGCGGTTCACCGCCACGGCATCCACGCCCAGCAGCCGCATCAGGTTGGCGCGCCGGGTAAACAGGTCGCGCTGCGACTCGGTGTGAAACAGGTTGAGCGTGCCGCGCTGGCTGACCATGGTGTTGAAGTTCAGCCGGCGTTCCAAGCGCTCCCACAATTGCAGCGAGTACTCGTAGAAGCGGATATTGTGGGGCAGGAAATAGTTCGAACGGATGATGGTGGTATTGCGGCCGACGTTTCCCAGTCCGATTGGGCCCTTCTCCAGCACCGCCACGTCACGGATGCCGTACTCACTGGCCAGGTAATACGCGGTCGCCAGTCCGTGTCCGCCACCCCCGACGATCACCACCCGGTAGCGTGGCCGCGGCGCGGCCTTGGCCCAGGCACGCCCCCAGCCACGCTGCCCGGTCAGACCCTCGAGCAGCAGCCGCCAGCCCGAATAGCGGCCGCTGGATTCACCTTCGGCGCGCGCGGGCACCGGCTCAGGGTTGGACACGGCGGTCATGTTCGCCGGCCATCATAAGGCGCTGGCGTGGCCAGGAGTGCATTTTGCGCGATCAACTCCGCTCTTGACGCGCACCACGACAACCGACACCGTGGCGCTCGGCATGGAGGTGGCCGGTGGCCAACATTCTGAAGACGCTGTGTGTGGCCGCAGCCCTGGCGCTCGGTGCATCGGCGCAGTTGCAGGCAGCGGTGGTCGTGTCGTCGAAGCTCTCGAGCGAGTCGGCGATGATCGGCCACATGATCCGCCTGCTGCTGAATGCGGACGGCATCGCCACGGTCGATCGCATGACGCTGGGGGCGACGCCGGTGGTGCGCAAGGCGCTGCTGTCCGGCGAAATCGACATCTACGTCGAGTACACCGGCAATGCCGGTTTCTTTTTCAATGACGCGTCCGATCCTGCCTGGAAGGATCTGCAGCAGGGTTACCAGCTCGGCTCGCGGCTCGATTACGCCGCCAACCACATCGTTTGGCTGACACCGGCCAACGCCAGCAACTCCTGGGCACTGGCGGTGCGGCGCGACGTCGCCCGTGCCAATAATCTGAAAACCATGAGCGATTTCGGCCGCTGGGTGGCTGGCGGCGGCAAGGTGGTACTCGCCTGTTCGGCCGAGTTTGCCAATGCCGGTACGCTGCGCTCACTCGAGAAGACCTATGGCTTTACCATGCAATCGGCGCAATTGATCGTGCTCGCCGGCGGCGAAACCTCGGCCACTATCGGCGCCGCGGCCGCGCGCACCAACGGCACCAATACCGCCATGGTGTACGGCACCGACGGCGGCATCGACGCGGCGAACCTGCAGGTCCTGGAGGATGATCGCCACGATCAGCCGATCTATGCGCCGGTGCCGATCATTCGCGAGCCGGTGCTCGCTGCCAACCCGCAGATCGCGCCGCTGGTCAAGCCGCTGATGGAGAGCTTCACGCGTGAGATCCTGCAGCGCCTCAATGAGCGGGTGCAGATCGACGGCGAGTCGGCGCAGTCGGTGGCCGAAGAGTATCTGCGCACGCGCGGCCTGCTGAAGTGACACTGCAACGCCATCGGATCGATCCGCTCGGTGCGCTGGTGACGGCCGTGGGCGCCGCGGCGCTGCTGTGGCTGCCATTCGTGGTGGTGAAGCCGAACCGCATCCTGCCGGGCGATGCCCGCAGTCTGATCGCAGCGCTGCCGGCATCGGCATCAGTCGCCTGCCTGGCGAGCCTGATGCTGGTGGCACTGGCAATGGTGATTATATCCAGGCCCCAGGTGCGGCTGGCGGCAGCGCTGCTGGGCGTGATCGTGGTGGCAGCGGCGATCGCCGCCGCGGGCGATCTGCTGACGCCGCCCGATAACAGGATTGTGCGCGTCGCACCCGGCTCGGGTTTCTGGGTACTGCTGGTGGCGGTCGGCCTGCTGGCCACCGATGCCATCACGCGCCTGCGGCCGCGGCCCGCTGCACGGGTAGTGATGCTGGCGCTGTTCGCCGCGCTGGTACTGTTCACTCTGGCGCACGGCACCTTCGATCAGCTGTCGGTGATGCGCGAATACGCGGTCAACGCCGGCCGCTTCGCGCACGAAATGCGCCAGCACGTGTGGCTGGCCTTAGGCTCGCTCGCCGCCGCGGTCATCGTGGCGCTGCCGCTGGGCGTCCTGTGCCACCGCGTACCACGGCTGCGGAGCGGCGTCCTGGGGACGCTCAATGTGATCCAGACCATTCCTGCGATCGCACTGTTCGGCATCCTGATGGCGCCGCTCGGAGCGCTGGCAGCAGCCGTGCCGCTGGCCGCGCGGCTGGGAATCCGCGGCATTGGTGCGGCGCCGGCAGTGGTAGCGCTGTTTCTCTACTCGTTGCTGCCGGTGGTGGCCAATACCGTGGCTGGCCTGAGACGGGTGTCGCCCGCCGCGGTGGAAGCCGCGCGCGGCATGGGCATGACCAGCTGGCAGATCCTGACCGGGATCGAACTGTCGCTGGCGTTGCCAACCATTCTCACCGGCATTCGTATCGTGCTGGTGCAGAACATCGGCCTTACGACCGTGGCGGCGCTGATCGGCGGCGGCGGCCTGGGTGTGTTCGTGTTCCAGGGCATCGGACAGACGGCCATCGACCTGGTGCTGCTCGGAGCCATTCCCACGGTGGCACTGGCCTTCTCGGCCGCGGTGCTGCTGGATGCGCTGGTGGAAACGATGAATCGGGCGCGGCAATGATCACGGTGGACAAGCTGACCAAGCGCTACGGCGCCACCACGGTGGTCGACCATGCGTCGCTGGTAATCGAACGCAACTCCATCACGGTGATCGTGGGCACTTCCGGTTCGGGCAAGTCGACGCTGCTGCGCATGATCAATCGCCTGGTGGAACCGAGCAGCGGCCGGGTGCTGATCGACGGCAACGACACCGCGCGCGAACCCGCCTACCTGCTGCGGCGCCGGATCGGCTATGCGATCCAGGGCCATGGGCTGTTTCCGCACCGTACTGTGGCGGAAAACATCGCCACCGTGCCGCGCCTGCTCGGCTGGGATCAGCCCCGGGTACGCGCCCGGGTGGACGAATTGCTCGGCGCGTTCCAGCTCGATCCGGCGGAATTCGCCGGAAAATTTCCGCACCAGCTGTCCGGAGGCCAGCAGCAACGTGTCGGGGTGGCGCGCGCGCTGGCGGCCGAACCCGCGCTGCTGCTGATGGACGAGCCGTTCGGTGCGCTCGACCCGATCATCCGCGCCAAGGCGCAGGACGACCTGCTCGACATCCAACGGCGCTTCGCTACCACCATCGTGCTGGTGACGCATGACATGGATGAAGCGTTCCGTCTCGGCAGTCGCGTCGCCGTGATGAGCCAGGGCCGGGTGCTGCAGTATGACCGCCCGGCGGTGCTGCTTACGCACCCGGCGGACCCATTGGTGTCACGCATGACCGGCAGCGCCGATCGCGCCATGAAGCTGCTGTCGCTGACCACGGCGGGGGAAGTGGCAGTTGCGGGAATCTCCAACGGTCCGATAGTGGCGGCATCCGCCTCGTTGCGCGACGCGCTGTCGGAACTGGTGTGGCGCGGCGCCGATTCCGCCAGCGTGGTCGATGCCAGCGGCATGCCATGCGGACGACTGACGGTGGCGGCGATTCTCGCGCACGGGCGAGCGGGCTGATGCCGGGCGGCGCGCTGCCGCTGCGCCTGGCGGCGCTGGGGTTGCTGGCGGCATTCCTGCTGGCACCGCGCAGCTTCGCTCCGTTGTTCGAGCCGCTGACGCAGTACGGGGCGCCGGCGATATACGATCAGGGCAATCTGCTGACCCTGGCACTGGCGCAGGTCGGGACCGTGCTGTGCGCGACGGCGGCCAGCGCGCTGGTGGCGGTCGGGCTCGGGATCGCGGTAACCCGCGCCCGCGGCGCGCAGTTTCTGCCGCTGTCGCGCACGCTGGTGAACATCGGCCAGACCTTTCCACCGGTGGCGGTGCTGGCGATTGCCGTGCCGCTGGTCGGCTTCGGCCTCAGGCCCACCCTGATCGCGTTGTTCTGTTATGGCTTGCTGCCGATCTTCGAGAACACGATCGGCGGACTGCGCGCCTGTCCGCCGGCGGTGCTGGAGGCCGCCAGTGGCATGGGCATGAGCCCTGCCCAGCGCCTGCTGTCAATCGAACTTCCTCTCGCTATGCCATTGATTTTAGAGGGAATAAGACTGTCCCTGGTCATCAACGTGGGCACCGCCGCCATCGGCTCCACGGTCGGCGCCAAAGGCCTGGGTGAGGTGATCATCGCCGGGCTTCTGTCAAATAACGCCGCCTTCATCCTGCAGGGTGGCCTGGTGACCGGACTGATCGCAATCCTGCTTTATGACGCCATGGTAGCGGTCGAACGGCGCCTGTTCGGTAACGCCCGCATCGACTAGACGACGCCAGTTGCGGCATCAGGTTATGCGATCCCGTCGACGGCGCCGCTTGACGATTACGCTTACAATGAACGTAGGAAGTTCCCGACATTGGCTGCCCCGTCCATGGCTGCAACGAGTATCGAGCACAACGCACCCGGTGCCCGCGTCATCCGCCGCGCACGGCGCGCCAGCGTGGAGCTGCCGACGCTACTGCTGATCGTGGCTGTCTATGGTGGCTGGCTGGCGATCACTCTGGCCTATGGTCACTGGCCGCTGGCGCTCACCGCGCCGATCGCAGTGCTGCTGATCACGCTGCACAGCTCGTTGCAGCACGAGATCGTGCACGGCCACCCGACCCGCTGGCAGGGCGTGAACTGGATGCTGGGGGTGGTACCACTATCGTTGTGGTTGCCGTTCGAGCATTACCGGCGCAGCCACCTGGCGCACCACAACGACAAGCGCCTCACCGACCCGCTCGATGATCCGGAATCCTATTACTGGACACCCGACCAGTGGGCCGAACTCAGCCCGGTGACGCGCGCGCTGCTGCAGGCACAGCAAACGCTGGCGGGGCGCATTGTCATCGGCCCGTTCTGGAGCATCGGCAGATTTCTTCGCTTCGAATGCCACGCCGTGCGGCACAATGAGCACGAGGCACGCGCCATCTGGCTCAGGCACCTGCTGTGGTGTGTGCCGGTGGTGCTGTGGGTGAAGCTGGTGTGCGGCATTCCGCTGTCGATCTACTTCTTCGTGATGGTCATGCCGGCACATTCAATCCAGCTGATCCGCTCCTTCGCCGAGCATCGCGCGCGCCTGGAGACACGCCAGCGCATCGCCATCGTCGAGGGCTCGTGGTTGTTCGGTCCGCTGTTCCTGTTCAACAACCTGCACTCGTTGCATCACGAGGCACCGAATATCCCCTGGTACCAGTACAACGCCCGTTACCGTGTGGTGCGCGATCGACTGCTGGAGGAAAACGGCGGCCTGGTCTACTACAGCTATTTCGATGTGGCGCGCCGCTTCCTGTTTCGCCGCCACGATGCGCCGCTGCACCCGATGCCGAAGGGCCGCGTGCCCGGAGCCCGCTCCGCCGCCTTGAGCTAGAGTGTCGCGAGTTACGCCGGCAGCTCAAAGCCGGCCGCAGTCGCTGCCCGATCCCATTCCAGCAGCGTCTCATAGGACCGCTCGCTGACCTCGGCAAATCCGTCCAACAGCAGTACATCCGCCAGCCGACCGAACCAGGGGCGCGTTGCGGCGCCGGCGAAGGCAGCGCGCAAGCGGACGATCATCGGCGCGGGCGCGCCGGCGGCGGCCACGAATGCGGGCATTGGTGCCGCGGCGGTAGAGCTCAGGATCCGGATACCTGCCGTGAGCTGCGGGGCGTGACGGGCGATCAACATGTGCCAGTAGGCGTCGAGCGGCCCGACATCGATGCGCCCGTCGCGCACGCTGTCGAGCACGTTGCGCGCGGTCACGAGGTTGGCCGCCATCTGGCCATACAGCGCCGGGCGCTCGGGTGTGCGGAACGCGAGCAGGTGGTGGCGAAAGGCATTGAAGCCGGATTGCGAGTGCGCCACGGTCCAGCCGGCGCGAGCGCCGAAGGTATCCTCCAATGTCAGGTAGGGCGCATCGCTGCGCACGATCAGGTCGGTGCGGTAGAGTGCGCGGCCGCCAGCCCAGGCCGCTCGTGGAATCGGCGCCGCCAGCGGGATCACTGCCGCGAGCTTGAGTGCAATGGGAAAGCCGCACATGAACACCAAACCCAGATCGGCTCGCGACCACAGCTGCTCGAGCGGTTGCGGCGCCGGGTAGCGCAGGTACCTGAACTCGACCCCGGCCTCATCGGTGATGTGCTCGAGCAGCGAGCGCCAGGCCGCCTCGACCTCGGGCGTCACCGCGTACATGCGAGCGTTCATGATCCAGTCGCTCATGTGCGGCGTCCTGCGAAGCGGATGTCAGGCCGCGGCGCCCAGTTCACCGCTCCTGCGGGCCACGTAGGCGTCGATGGCCTCCTTGATCGCCGGGTCGAGCGGCGGCGGCACGTAGTCAGCCAGGGTCTTCTTCCAGATCGCGGTCGCGCGCTCGGTCGCGTTGCGCGCGCCGGCATCGGTCCAGTTCTCGAAATTCGACCAGTCCGACAGCAGCGGCCGATAGAACGCCGACTCGTAACGCGCCAGCGTATGCGAGCTGCCGAAGAAATGCCCGCCGGCGGCGACGTCCTTGATGGCATCGACCGCCAGGTCGTCGTCGCTGAAGCTGACCGGCCGCAGGATCTCGGCCCAGCTGCGCAGCAGTTCGGCGTCGACGATGATCTTCTCCAGCGATGCCGACATGCCGCCCTCCAGCCAGCCCGCGGCGTGGTTGATCAGGTGACTGTGGCTGAGGATCGCGGCCTGCAGCGAGAATGCGGTCTCGTAGGTGGATTGCGCGTCCACCACCGGCGAGGCGTTGACGGCGCTGGTGCGAACCGGAAGCTTCAGGCGCCGCCCGATCTGCGCACTGGCCATGATCGCATTGACGTATTCGGGCGTGCCGAACGCCGGTGAGCCGGTGCGCATGTCGACGTTGGAGGTAAAGCCACCCATCACGCACGGCGTGCCGGGGCGCAGCATCTGACACAGCGCGACGATGCCCATGGCCTCTGCGGTCTGCTGCACCAGTGCGCCGGCCAGCGTCACCGGCGCCATTGCCCCCATGAGCGTGAACGGCGTGATGACCACGCACTGGCCGTGGCGCGCCATCACCATGATGTTGTCGAGGATCTCGGCGTCGACGCGCCGCGGCGAATTGACGTTGGTGACCGTCATCAGCGTCGGACGCGACGCCAGCTGTTCGATGCTGCAGCCGTGCTCGATAGCCGACATGGCGAGAGCGTCTTCCGCCTGCACGCCGCCCACGCCGCGCGCCGCCCAGACGATGTCGGCGCATTCGATGTGCGCCTGGTAGGTCGCCAGGTGACGGGTCGCCACCGGGACATCGACCGGCTCGACCACGATGCCGCCCTGCCAGTGCAGGATACCGAGCGTGTGGGTGAGGCGCAGGATATTGCGAAAGCCCTCGATGTCGCCGTAGCGGCGACCGCCCTCGCGGTCGCTGATATTGGGGGCGCCGTGCACCGGCCCGAAATTCACCACGCTGCCGCCAACGTGCAGATGCCGTTCCGGGTCGCGCGCATGCAGCACGAAGCTCTCCGGTGCGTGCGCCAGGTGCGCCTCGACGATGTCCCGCCCGATGCGCACCAGCTGCGTGTCCTCGTCCACCAGTGCCCCGGCGCTGCGATACACCGCGCGCGCGGCGCTGCTGCGAATCTCCAGTCCCGCCTCCTCCAGGATGCGAAACGCCGCCACCAGGATGCGCTCCACCTGTTCGGCGCTCAGGATCTCCAGCGGCGGAAAGTGGTTGGTCAGCCGCGGCAGCGGCGCCAGCGAGGGGCCGGTGGAGCGCGCAGCGCGCCCTCCTCCACGTCGGCGGGACCTTGCGGGAACTTCAGTCATCGATTGCCTTTGCGAGGCTCGGGCTCAGTCGCAGATACTGCGACCTGCGTGATGCCAGGTGCAAGCTCGGCGAATGGACAGCTTCGACTACATCATCGTCGGTGCCGGCACTGCCGGTTGCGTGCTTGCGAACCGGTTGTCGGCCCGCAGCCGCAACCGGGTACTGTTGCTCGAGGCCGGGGGCTCGGACCGGCGCTTCTGGATCCGGGTGCCGATTGGCTACGGGCGTACCTACAACGACCCGCACGTCAACTGGATGTACGAAACCGAGCCGGATGCCGGGCTGGACGGCGCGCGCAGCTTCTGGCCGCGCGGCAAAGTCCTCGGCGGTTCCGGCTCGATCAACGCCATGGTCTACGTGCGCGGACAGCCTGCGGATTTTGACGACTGGGCGGCCTGCACCGATGCCGGCTGGAGCTGGGCCGGCGTGCGGCCGATATTCGAATCCCTGGAAAATCGCGCCGACGGTGGCGCCGGGCAGCTGCGGGTGACGGATATGAATCCGATGGCGCATCCGCTGTGCCAGGCGTACTTGCGCGCCTGCGAGTCACTCGGCTACCGCTATACACCGGACTTCAACAGCGCCCAGAGCGAGGGCGTCGGCATCTATCCCATCACCACACGCGGCGGAATGCGCGAGTCCACCGCCAGCGCCTACCTGCGACCGGCACTCACCCGAGCGAACCTGGTGCTGAAGCTGCGGGCGCTGGTAGGGCAGATCGACTTCGAAGGCCAGCGCGCCTCTGGGGTCCGATACCTGTGGCACGGCCAGGCGCGCCGCGCGAGCGCCGCGCGCGCGGTGATCCTGTCCGCCGGCAGCATCAACTCACCGCAACTGCTGCAACTGTCCGGGATCGCCGATCCGGCGTTGCTGGCGCGCTGTGGCATTGCATTGCGGCACGTCGCACCGGCGGTTGGCCAGAATCTCCAGGATCACCTGGGTATCAACTATATCTATCGCAGCCGCGTGCCGACGCTCAACGACCAGCTCTATCCGCTGCGCGGCAAGATCCGGGCCGGCATCGAGTTCCTGCTGCGGCGGCGCGGCCCGCTGTCGATGAGCGTGAACCAGGGCGGCGGCTTCGTCCGCAGCAACGCGGACAAAGCGGCGCCGGACCTGCAGCTGTATTTCAATCCGGCCAGCTACACCAGTACCCGCACCAGAGACCGGCGGCTGATGAATCCGGATTCATTCCCCGGTGTCCTGCTGTCCTTCAACGCCTGCCGGCCGACCAGCCGCGGCTACCTGGCCATCCGCTCGGCCGATCCGCAAATGGCGCCGGCAATCTTCCCGAATTATCTGTCTACCGAAGGCGATGTTGCGAAGGTGTGCGTGGGCGCACGGCTGTTGCGCAGCATCGCCGCCACGCCGCCGCTGGCCGAGCTCATCGAGCGCGAGCTTCAGCCCGGAGTGCAGTTGCAGTCCGACCAGGAGCTGCTGGCGGATTTCCGGCAACGCGCCGGATCGGTGTTTCACCCGGTCGGAACCTGCGCCATGGGTAATGACCCGGCGCACGCCGTGGTCGACGCGCGCCTGCGGGTGCACGGCGTCGCCGGCTTGCGGGTGGTGGACGCCTCGGTGTTCCCTTCGATCACCTCCGGCAACACTAACGCGCCGGTGATGATGGTGGCGGAACGGGGTGCGGCGATGATCCTGGCGGACGAGGCCGGAGTCTGACATGCGCGCCGCCGGCGCCAGCCGCGTGCCGTCGCTCTAGTGAAAGGCGGTCCAGATGGTCTTGAGATCGACGTACTTGTCGATCGCGTGCGGGGAGCGATCGCGCCCGAAGCCCGAGTGCTTGAAGCCGCCGAACGGCGTGGCCATCGACGAGCGATCGAAACTGTTGATCCACACGGTGCCCGCACGCAGCGCACCCGACAGCCGGTGGGCGAGATTCATATCCTGGGTCCAGACGGCGGCCGCCAGGCCGTAGATCGTATCGTTGGCAACCTGCAGCGCATCGCCGGGTTCGCGAAAAGCGCTCACCGCCAGTACCGGGCCGAAGATCTCCTCACGGCTGACGCGCATGTGCGGCTGCACCTCATCCAGGACCGTGGCTTCGACGTAGTAGCCGCCGCTGTCGGCCAGCGCCTGGCGGCCGCCGAAGGCCACGCGCGCGCCTTCGGCGATGCCGGAATCGATGTAGCCCAGCACCCGTTTGAGATGGCCGCTGTCAATCAGCGCTCCCATCTGCGTCGCCGGGTCAAACGGATGTCCCAGCGTGATGGTGCGGGCTACACGCTCGATGGCGTCGATCAGGCCGGCGCGCACCTGCTGTTGCACGATCAGGCGCGAACCGGCGTGACAGGTCTCGCCGGCGTTGTAGTAGATGCCCCATGCTATGCCTGCGGCCGCTTGTTCCAGGTCCGCATCCGCCATCACCAGGTGCGGACTCTTGCCACCGAGCTCCAGCGCTACGCGTTTGAGATTGGACTCGCCGGCATAGCGCATCATCAGCTTGCCGACCTCGGTCGATCCGGTGAAGCTGATCATGTCCACATCCGGATGCAGCGCCAGCGGCTTGCCGGCCTCCTCGCCGTAACCGGGTACGACATTGAGCACCCCGGGCGGCAGTCCGGCCTCGAGGCCGAGCTCGCCGAGGCGGATGCTGCCGAGCGGTGACTGCTCGGCGGGCTTGAGCACCACCGAATTGCCCGCCAGCAATGCCGGCCCGATCTTCCAGGCACTGATGATGAGCGGGTAATTCCACGGCACGATCGCGCCGACGACTCCCAGCGGCTCACGCCGGATCAGCGCCAGGTCATCCGGGCCGGTGGCCGCGATCTCATCCACCAGCTTGTCGGCAAACTCGGCGTAATAAGCAATGCAGTCGGCGCAGTTGGGAACATCGACATTGATCGAATTGTGGATCGGTTTCCCGACATCGAGCGTCTCGAGCAGGGCCAGGCGCTCGATGTCGGCGCGGATCAGTTCGGCAAAGCGCAGCAGCACGCGCTTGCGCTGCCGCGGTTCGCTCCTGCGCCAGGCGCCGCCCTCAAACGCGGCGCGCGCCGCAGCCACCGCGGCGTCGACGTCCGCCGCCTCGCAGCGTGCGACCTGGCCGATAACCTTGCCGTCGATCGGACTGATGTCATCGAAAACGCGGCCGGATTGCGCCGCTACGTGGCGGCCATTGATGAAGGCGCGGCCCTCGATCTTGAGCGCCGCGGCGCTGCGTTCCCAACTTGCCCGGTCGCGGGACGTGAGTGCCTCGTTCACCAGTTTTAGCTCGCGGTCAGTACGGCAGTGGCAAAGGCTAACAGGTCGGCATCGCTCACCGCGCGCCGGTTGGAGCGGCGCATCGCCTCATTCTCGGGTCGCGCCATCTGCCGCGCCAGATCCGCCGGGCGGATGGCGTCGTGGCCCTCGCCGCCGAGCGACACCTTGATGCCGCACGCTCGCAGCAGCCGCTCGAAAGCCGCGGCAGCACGGGCGGCCTCGCGCGGCTCGCCCATCGCGGCGGCGACCGCGGCAAATCGCCCCGCGCTGTCATCGGCGGCATTCCATGCCAGCGTCGCGCGCAGCGCCAGCCCGACCGCGCGGCCGTGATGCACCGGGCGCAGTGAGGCCAGTGCATGCCCGATGTTGTGCGCAATCGCAGTGCCACAGTTGTCGATGCCGATACCGGCCAGCGTCGCCGCGCGCTGCATGCCGGCCCGCGCCACAAGATCGCCCGGCGCCTCCAGCGCGCGCATCAGGTTCCCGACCACCAGCCGGATCGCCTCGAAGCAGAAAAGATCATTGGCTTCGTTGGCATTGGCGTTGGTCGATGCCTCGATGGCATGCACCAGCGCATCGATGCCGGTGGCGGCGGTCAGCGACGCCGGCAACCCCGTGGTCAGCGTCGGGTCGAGCACGATCAGCCTGGGCTTGAGCTCATCGCCCCAGAGCCAGACCTTCGAATGATCAGGCGCCGCCAGCACCGCGGTGCGGGTCGCTTCCGAGCCGGTTCCGGACGTCGTCGGCACGCACACCAACAGCAAGCCCTGGGCCGGGAATGCGTTGGCGCACAGCCCATAGTGGCTGACCGGGTGCGGGGCGGGAGCGATGGCGGCGACCGACTTGCCGACGTCCATGGCCGAGCCGCCGCCGATCGCCACCACGGCGGCGGCGCGCTCGTGTCGCGCCAGATGCGCGGCCGCATCGGCCTGCGCCATGGTCGGGTCACTCTGTATGTCGTCGCACACCACGACGCCAAAGCCCGCGCTTGTGAGAGCGGCGGCGGCCGTGTCGATCAGGCCGCTGGCGCGCAGTCCGGGATCCGCCAGAAGCACCACGGCGCTGGCGCGCGGCAGGCAGCCCGCCAGCGTGCTGCCGAGCGCGTCCACGCTTCCGGCGCCCTGGATGATTTCTGGAACCCGTGCCAGGTGAACTGCGCTCATGACCCATCCGTTGAGTGGCAGGCGATACTTCCACAGATCGAGCGCTGACTCCAGACCGAGAAAATGCATCGGCCGCATCAATAAAAGGCATTGGCCTTGAGGGCCGGCGTTGCCGCACTCTCGAGCGCGGCCGGCTGGCGCGGAGCTAGAATGTGTGCGCGCCACCGTCCGGCGCGGCGCTGCCGGCCCAAAGGATCTTACGGGAACACCCATGCCCAACAGAGGACGCATCGACCGGCGCTGGCTGCCGCTGAACGCGCTGCGCGCATTCGAAGCAGTCGCCAAGCACGCGAGCTTCACCGCGGCCGCGAATGCGCTGCGCATCTCGCAGAGCGCGCTGTCGCGCCACGTGATTTCGATCGAGAAGCTGATCGGCGTGCAACTGTTCGACCGCCGGCCGCATGCCCTGGTGCTCACCAAGGCAGGACAGCACCTGCTGCCCACCGTGATCAAGTCGTTTGACCGGCTCGAGTACTCGCTGGATGAAATCCGCAATGCCGGAGCCCCGACGCTGCGCACGCTGCACGTGCAGATGCCGCCGAGTTTCGCGGTGCGGCTGGCGGTGCCGGTGCTGCGCGATTTTCGTCGCGCCAACCCGGACATCGAGCTCGATCTGGTCAGCCCCTATGGCGTCGGGCCGCCACCCAGCGATGTGGATGTGGCGGTGGTGTATTCCAAACCCGCGGTCACCGAGTACGTCAGCGACCTGTTGTGGCCGGTGAAGCTGTCGATCCTGTGCCATCCGGAACTCGCCGCGCGCCATGCCGGCAAGGAGCTGGGCAGTTTCATCCGCGACAACGAGCTGATCCACGTGCGCATCGCCGACCAGGAGCGCCACCACGTCTGGACGCAGCTGGCGCGCCAGGCGAACCTGGGCCAGATCAATTTCGAGCGTGGAGTGATTTTCGATACCGCGCTGCTGGCGGTCGAATACGCCCTCAGCGGTGAAGGGCTGGCGCTGGTGGACGTGAATCTGTTTGCCGAGGAACTGCGCTCCGGCCGCCTGGTGCGACCGTTCGAGGTCTCGCTCGACGATGGCTACGGGTATTACCTGATCACGCAGCCCGAGGCGCTGAGCGATACCGCCGTCGCGCTGTTTCGCACCTGGCTGATTGAACATTTTGGTCCGCACCGGAGCGCCGAGGATGCGCCGGTGCGCCTTGCGGTATCGAATGACTGACGAGCCCGCCGCTGCACTCATCGGCGCCGGCGAATCCGGCGCGCGCGTCGAGCGGCGGCCACGGCGGCGGCCGCCTGGAGCCGCGGCCAGCGCGCCGGTGGTGGATCGCACCCGCAGCTACCGTCACCTGGTCAACCCGTTCGAGCCGCTCAAGGTGTTCTCGGACGACCAGGTCGCGGCCATCCACGAGGCGGCGCTGGGCGTGCTGGAGAACCAGGGCATGCGGGTGCTGTTGCCTGAGGCCCGCCACACCTATGCCAGGGGCGGCGCCAGCGTCGATGAATCATCGATGATGGTGCGCGTTGACCGCGGCCTGGTGGCAGCTGCACTCGCCACGGCGCCGCGCGAAGTCACGCTGCACGCCAGGGATCCGGAGCACAGCATGCCGATTTCCGGGCGCCACGTGGTATTTGCGCCGACCTCCGGACCGCCGAACATCATGGACACCAGGGGCGGCAAGCGCGCCGGCACCATGGAGGACTTCTGCAACATCATGAAGCTGTGCCAGAGCTTCGAGGTGATCCACGTGCTTGGCGGCGGCGTCGAACCGCAGGACGTACCGGTACAGTTCCGGCACCTGGAGACTGCGCGCGCAATGCTGCTGCTGACCGACAAGATTCCCAAGATTTACTCGCGCGGCTCACCGCAGATCGCGGACAATTTCGAGCTGATCAGGATTGCGTACGGGCTGACGCCGGAGCAATTTCGCTCGCGCCCGTACGTGTCCACCATCATCAACACCAACTCGCCGCTGCAGCTCGACATCCCGATGGGCAACGGCATCCTCGAGTTCGCCGCCGCCGGACAGGTGTTCATCATCACGCCGTTCACGCTTGCCGGGGCGATGGCGCCGGTGACCGTTGCCGGCGCGCTCACATTGGCCCACGCCGAAGCGCTGGCTGGCACCGTGCTGTCACAGATCGTGCGCCCCGGCGCGCCGGTGGTGTACGGCAGCTTCACCTCCAATGTCGATATGAAATCCGGCTCACCGGCATTCGGCACTCCGGAGTACGTCAAGTCCTCGATCGGCGCCGGCCAGCTGGCGCGGCATATCGGCCTGCCGTGGCGCTCCTCCAATGCCACCGCATCCAATGCGCCCGACGCGCAGGCGGCGTACGAATCGCAGATGAGCCTGTGGGGCGCGCTCATGGGCGGCTGCAATTTCCTGCTGCATGCGGCCGGCTGGCTCGAGAGCGGCCTGACCACCTCGTACGAGAAGTTCATGCTCGACATCGAGATGCTGCAGATGTTTGCCGAGGTGTTTCAGCCGCTTGCCGCCAGCGGCGATGACCTGGCGGTCGAGGCGATCGCGGAAGTCGGCCCGGGCGGACACTTTTTCGGCTGCGCGCACACCATGGCGCGCTACCGCACCGCGTTCTACACCCCGCTGGTCTCCGACTGGCGCAATTTCGGCCAGTGGACCGAGGCCGGTTCGCACACCGCGACCGAGCGTGCCAGCACACTGTGGCAGGACACGCTCAGGAACTACGTGCCGCCGGTGCGCGATCCGGCGGTGGTCGAGGCACTGGACGACTACGTGGCACGCCGCATCGCCGCCGGCGGCGCGCCTCCGGTGAGCTGATGCGCGCAACTCCCAGACGCCCACCACGACGCCCACCACGACGCCCACCATGACGCCCACCATGACGCCCACCATAACGCTCACGCGCGTCAGCCACAGCAAACGCCCGGCATGCAGACACACACCAGGGTAGCGGTGATCGGCGGCGGCGTGGTTGGCGCCAGCGTGCTGTATCACCTCACCAAAGCCGGCTGGCGCGATGTGATGCTGATCGAGCGCGCGGAGCTGACCTCAGGCTCCACCTGGCACGCCGCCGGCGGCATGCACACCGTCAATGGCGACCCCAACGTCGCCAAGCTGCAGCAGTACACCATCGGGCTATACCAGGAAATCGAGCGCATCTCGGGTGTGTCGTGCGGCGCGCACGTCAACGGCGGCATCCTGCTGGCCGGTACGCCCGAGCGGCTCGACTGGCTGAAGATGGCACAGGCGCGCGGCCGCTACCTCGGCATGGAGCTGCAGCTGCTGTCGGTCGCGGAGGCCAAGAAGATCTATCCGCTGCTCGATGAGGCGCATTTCGTCGGCGCCATCTATGACCCGATCGAGGGCCACGTCGATCCGTACGGCGTGACCCATGCCTATGCCCGCTCGGCGCAGCTCGCCGGGGCGGAGATCAACCGCCAGACACGCGTGCTGGACATGAAAGCTCGCCCCGATGGCAGCTGGGATGTCATCACCGAGCGCGGCACGGTACACGCCGAGCACGTGGTAAATGCCGCGGGGCTGTGGGCGCGCGAGGTCGGCCGCATGGTGGGCCTTACGCTGCCGGTGCTGGCAATGGAGCACCAGTACCTGATCACCGAGGACCTGCCGGAATTCGCAGGCCAGAAGGAGCAGCTGCACTGTATCGATTTCGAGGGCGAGATCTACATGCGCCAGGAGCGCGGCGGCATGCTGCTGGGCACCTATGAGCGCGCCGGGGTGCCGTGGTCGCCGCGCACCACGCCGTGGGATTTCGGCCAGGACCTCCTGCCCAACGATCTGGAGCGCATAGCACCCAGCCTGCAAGTGGCCTTCGAACACTTTCCGCGGCTGGCCAGTGCCGGCATCCGCAAAGTGGTGAACGGCCCGTTCACCTTCGCTCCGGATGGCAATCCGCTGCTCGGCCCGGTGCCTGGGCTCGCCAACTACTGGGTGGCCTGCGCCGTCATGGCCGGCTTCAGCCAGGGCGGCGGTGTCGGACTGGCGCTGGCGCACTGGATGGTCGATGGCGATCCCGGCGCCGACATCTGGGGCATGGACGTGGCGCGCTACGGCGACTGGGCCACGCCTGCCTACACCAATGCCAAGGTGCGTGAAAATTATTCCAGGCGTTTTCGCATCCGGTTTCCAAACGAGGAGCTGGACGCGGCCCGGCCGCTGCGCACCACACCCATCTACGAGCGACTGCAGTCGCAAAACGCCGTGTTCGGCGAATACTGCGGACTCGAGCACCCGCTGTGGTTCGCACCCAAGGGCAGCGCGCCGCACGAGACCGTCAGCTTCCGGCGTTCCAACGCTCATGCGGTGGTCGGCGAGGAATGCCGCGCGGTGCGCGAGGCGGTCGGGCTGCTGGAGATCTCCAATTACGGCAAGTTCGAGGTCAGCGGGCCGGCCGCGGCCGCCTGGCTGTCGTCCATCATGGCCAATCGTGTTCCGGCCGTCGGTCGCATCACGCTGACTCCGATGCTCAACGAGCGCGGCCGACTGATCGGCGATTTCACGCTGTGCCGGCTGTCCGAACAGCGATTCTTTCTCATCGGCACCTACGCGGCCGAGCGCTATTACCTGCGCTGGTTCGAGCGCCACATGCCCGCGAGCGGTGTCAGCCTGCGCCCGTGCGCGATGCAATACGTCGGCCTGTCGCTGGCCGGTCCGCGCTCGCGCGACCTGCTGCAGTCGCTGGTGGATGCGGACCTGTCGAGCGCGGCGTTTCCATTCCTGAGCTTTCGGCAACTGGACGTTGGCATGGTCCCGGCGCTGGTCGGCCGCATTTCATTTACCGGCGATCTGGGTTACGAGATCTGGGTCACCACCGACTATCAACGCACGCTGTTCGAGCTGCTGACACAGGCGGGCGATAAGCTCCAGCTGCGCCACTTTGGCGGCCGCGCCCTGCATGCCATGCGCCTGGAAAAAAGCTTTGGCACCTGGGCGCGCGAATACCGCCCGATCTACAGCCCGTACGAAGCCGGCCTCGGCCGCTTCGTCGACCTGAACAAAGGCGAGTTCGTCGGTCGCGACGCCGCGGTCGCGGCACAGGCCGGCGGCGGCGAGCGGCGCCTGATCACGCTCGAGGTGGCGGCGCGCGATGCCGACGCGATCGGCGATGAGCCGATCTGGCACGATGGCCGCGTGGTCGGCTGGGTCACCTCCGGCGGCTACGGGCACAGCGTTCGAAAATCGCTCGCGCTGGGCTACGTGACTCGTGAAGTCGCGCCCCACTCCACCGGGTTCGAAGTGGAGCTGATCGGCGAGCGCTGCGCAGCGGTGCGGCTGGGCGCGCCAGCCTTCGATCCTGACGGCAGGCGCATGCGTAGCTGACCGCCCTGGCGCGCGTTCATTGGCCTGCGTTCATCAGCCGTCGCGCACCCGGGCGCGCCTTTCGGTCACGGCCCCGGGCGGCCGCTCGGGCCGCTGGTCGAGTCCGGCTGCGATCTGACCGGTCATGCCCTGCGGCTGCACGTTGATGAACGGCCCCTTCAGTGCGCTGGGCACCGGCCGGCGTCGACTCTTGCGCCACAGGTCGTAAATCGTCAGCGTCCCGGTCAATGATCCGAGCGTGACGAAATACGCCGCCGGTCCGAAAGCCGCCATCAAGCTGCCGGCGAGCAGCGGCCCGGCGGCCGCAGCGGTGCCATTGAGGCGCAGCAACGCACTGCTGGCCACAACCGTCTGTGCCGGTTCCAGTTTGTCGTTGACGTGCGATATGGCCAGTGAATACAGCGTCAGCACGAAGCCGCTGAACAGCGCCGAGAGTGCCAGGAACAGCAGCCGCGGCATGCCCCCAAACAGAGCAATGCCGGCCGCCAGCGCGGTGGCCACGCTGCAGATGCCAGCGATCACGGTGCGCCGATCGATACGATCGGACAGCCGGCCGATCGGATACTGCGTCAGCACGGCGGCAAAGATGCTCAGCGCCATGAACGTGGCGACGTCGGCCGTCGCCATGCCGCTCAGGCGCGCATAGACCGGACCCATCGAGAAGATGATCGCGGATATCAGGCCTGAGATGGCGACCGCCACCACGCCGAGCGGGGAATTCCGATACAGGTCGCGATAGCGCACTTTGCTCGGCAGTGCCGGTTCCGGTGCCTGGCGTGCCGAGACCACAATCGGAACCATCGCCAGGCAGATCAGGGCCGAGACCAGCATGAACGGCGCCGGGGTGCTCGGATTGGAAGGGATCAGCAGGAACTGGGCGGAACCGAGACCGATGTACAGCACCAGCATGTAGACCGCGAGCAGGCGGCCGCGATTGGCACGGCTGGCGCGATCGTTGAGCCAGCTCTCGGCCACGACGTAGATGCCGGCGAAACACAAGCCGGAAGTCGCACGCATCGCGCCCCAGGCAAACGGGTGCACGAACAGCGCCTGCACCAGAGCTGCTGCCGAAGCCACCGCCGCCAGTGCGGCGAACACGCGGATGTGCCCGATCTGGCGCAGCATGCGCGGCGCAGCGACGGTGCCCGCGAGGTACCCCACGTAGTAGCAGGACATGATCGCGCCCGTGACCGGCGTGGGGAATCCTTCCAGTGTCGCGCGCAAGCCGAGCACCGTGCTTTGCAGGCCGGCGCCCAGCATCAGCACACCCATGCCAAGCAGCAACGGCCAGGTGGTAGTGATGATCGTCAACGGCATGATGCGTAACCCGCGGCCACGTCATAGCCTCGGCGCGCGAGTCGGCACGCAAATCGGTGCGGTCATGCAGTTTCCACCGGTTGTAGCAGCTGCGCGTCATTGTTGCCCGGCGAATTCACACGCCTGCTGACCGGCCATGCGACCAGGAGATCATCGGGATAGGGGCGCAGCAGCTCACACCCCTGCTCCGCCGTACCGCCAAGCCAGATCCGGCAGCCCGCGGCGCTCAGCACCGCCGGCTCACGCTGCTTGGTGTTGTGGATCTGCGCCATCAACGGCGACGCCGGCAGCGTGATGATGGTGAAACTGTAGATGACGGTGCCGTCATCGGCCTTCGACGTGTCCCACAGACCTGCGAACGCAAAGCTGTCCTGATCGGCCGGCTTGATGAAATACGGCTGCTTGCTCTTGCCATCCGGCAGCAGATGCCACTCGTAGAAACCGCTGGCAAGCACCAGGCAGCGCTGCTGGCGCTTCCACGGACCGCGAAAGGCCGCGGAGGTCTCGATCGTCTCGACGCGCGCATTGATGGTGCTGTATTTGCCGGGCACGCCCTTGGCAAAAAACGGGATCAGCCCGAAGCGCATCAGCTGGCACACGTTGCCGCCGGGGCTCGCGATGACCACCGGCGCCGGCTGGGTCGGCGCGAGGTTGTAGCTGGCCTCGAACTGCGGCCAGTGCTTGACGTCGAGAAACGGCAGTTCGCGCTCGAGCGCCCTTTGATCCTTGGTGATGTAGCGGCCGCACATGATAGGTAGCTTGAAGTCTATACAGCTTGCTGCACCGCGGAGTACTGAATGGACGCCGGTCGCGTCGCGCCCCTACGGTGTCGGCATGATACGCCGCCGCGACGACCGCAAGCCGTTATCCAACCGCCGCGACCCGCACTGGCTCACCGTCAGCGATATGCAGGGCCGGGTGCTGGACTCGAGCCCGCTGCAACCCGGCACCGATCTTTACGCCGTACTGGCGCGCGCGATGGACCGCCTGGCGGCCGAAGGCTGGAGCATCGAGGATGACGGGCGCTTTGGATCGTTCTTCTGCCACCGCGACGGCGTGCGCCGCTTCGTGCATGTCCGGCCTACCGATCCGGCGGTCACCGACCTGTACGGCCCGGCGACATTCGAACGCTGCCCGACCTGCGGCGAATAACCGCGATATGATTACGCCCTGGAGGCGCCATGGCAGCATCGCAGTCCGCCGCACGCGGCAATCTATATTTTCGGCACGCACTGGTGGTGCGCGTCACCCACTGGATCAACGTCATCGCACTGACGATACTGCTGATGAGCGGGCTGCAGATCTTCAATGCCCACCCGAGCCTGTCGTGGGGCAAGTCGTCCTACACCAATCGCGCTCCGATCTTCGAGACCGGAGCTGCGGTCACGGCCGATGGCAGGACCGTCGGGACCACGCGCGTTTTTGATCACACCTTCAACACCACCGGTGTGCTGGGCTTGTCGACCGACGGCGGCCGACAGGTGGCAAAGGGCTTCCCGTCCTGGATTACGATCCCGAGCTTCCCGTGGCTCGCCATGGCGCGGCACTGGCACTTCTTCTTCGCATGGCTGCTGGTGATCAACGGCTGCGTCTACCTGGCGTTTTCATTCCTGAGCCGTCACGTAGAGCGCGACCTGCTGCCGACACGGCTGGATTGGCGCTCGATCGGCCGCTCCATTCTCGATCACGTGCGCCTGCGTCATCCCACCGGGGCGGCCGCGACACGCTACAACGTGCTGCAGAAACTCGCCTACCTGGCAGTCATCTTCATCCTGCTGCCACTCATGATCCTGACCGGCTGGGCGATGTCACCGCGGCTGGATTCGGCGTTGCCCGGATGGGTGGAATTCATCGGCGGCCGGCAATCGGCGCGCACGCTGCACTTCGTGGTGGCCTGGTCGCTGGTGCTGTTCGTGCTGATCCACTTATTCGAAGTCCTGATCAGCGGTGTGTGGAATAACCTGCGCTCGATGATTACCGGCCGCTACCGGATACCGACGTGACCAAGCACAGCCAGTCGCCGCGCCGCCTGCGTCGCAACCTGCTGACCGCCATCGGCGGCCTGCTGCTGGGCGGCTGCGATGCGCTGTCGCGCACCGACTGGTTCCCCGGCATTCTCAAGGCCGGTGAGGTGCTGAGTCGCCGCGTGCAGCATGCGGTGACGGCGCGCAAATCGATGGCCGAGGAGTTCACCGAACGCGATCTGTCGCCGAGCTTCCGCAGCAACGGCACCGCCAATCCCAACGATGCCGCTTATCAGGCGCTCGCGCAGGCCGGCTTCTCCAACTGGCAACTGCAGGTCGATGGCCTGGTGCAACAGCCGCTCGGGTTGTCGCTCGAGCAGCTGCGCGCCATGCGCAGCCGGGTACAGATCACGCGCCATGACTGCGTCGAGGGCTGGAGCGCGATTGGAAAATGGAAGGGCGTGCCGCTCGGCGACGTGCTGGCGCTGGCGCGCCCGACCGCGGCGGCGCGCTTCGTGGTGTTCCATTGCGCCGATCCAATGGACGCTCTCGGCACCAAATACTACGAGAGCATCGACATGGAGGATGCCTATCATCCCCAGACCATTCTTGCCTACGAACTCAACGATGCCACGCTGCCGATCGCCAACGGCGCGCCGCTGCGGGTGCGGGTCGAGCGCCAGCTCGGCTACAAGATGGCCAAGTACATCATGCGCCTGCAGCTGGTGGATAGCTTAGGTGCCATCGGGCGTGGCCGCGGCGGATACTGGGAGGACCAGGGTTACGACTGGTACGCCGGCATCTAGTTTGTCTGCGGCTATCTCTATTTGCGACCAGGTTTATTTGCGGCCACCGCTCGAGAGTGCATAATCGCGGCCTGCGCGCCACAGGAGCGTTAGCCGGGCGCGCTCCGATCAGCACATATTTCCATGAGGGAGAATCATCATGTCGACTAAGCACCTGTTGGCCGCCGTTGCGGCCTGTGCCGCTCTCACTGGCATGAGCGCCAGCGCCGTTGCCGACGATCACGCCTACACGGAGGGCGGCGTTGTCAACGTCGCCAGAATCCGCACCATGGATGGCCATTTCGATGACTACATGAAGTGGCTTGATACCACCTGGAAGCAGGAGGAGGAAGCCGCAAAGAAGGCCGGTTACATCACCAGCTACGAAGTACTCACGGTCGAGCCGCGTGGCCCGGATGATGCGGATATCCTGCTGGTGGTCAGGTCCAAGAACTGGGCGTCGCTCGACGGGGCGATCGCCAAGAGCGATGCCATCGCCAAGCAGATCGAGGGCTCGGTAGCCGCGTCCAGTCAGGCGCAGGCTGATCGCGCCAAGATCCGGCGCGTGCTTGGCTCCTCGACCATGCAGGTACTCGAGCTCAAATAGCCTCAACCAATGGCCAGACGCTGATTTGCGATTCAGGCAGGCCGGGCAGCAAGCCCGGCCTGCAGTGCGTCGAAGTCAATACCCACCGGGAGATTCACGATGAACAAGCTCCTCATGCTGCTATGGATGGCGCCGGCTGTCGCCTTCTCCGCCAGCTCCATCGATGGCACCTGGAAAACCAAGGCCGACACCTATCAACAGTCGGGCAAACCCGATTCGTACCAACTCAGCAACGGCATGTATCAATGCAACAGCTGCGTGCCACCGGTCAGTGTAAAGGCCGATGGCACCGATCAGAGCGTCACCGGCCACGATTATTACGATAGCGTTGCGGTTCGGGTCGTCAACGACCATTCCATCGAGACCACGCTCAAGAAGGGCGGCAAGACCATCGTTACTGACGCCTTGACCGTATCTGCCGACGGCAAGACGCTCACCGAAAAATTCGTGGATCACAGCGGCGCACAAGCGGCGAGTGGCACCTCGACCTCCAGCCGACTCACGGCGGGAGCGCCCGGTTCGCATGCGGTGTCAGGTACCTGGCGCCCAGCCGCATTCAGCGACGGCTCGGATACGCTGATGACCGTAAAGTATCAATCCACTGCCGACGGCCTGCAGATGCAGTGGAACGGCCAGAGCTATGATGCCAAATTCGATGGCAAGGAATATCCGACCAAGAACGATCCCGGCAATACCATGGTGTCGCTGAAGCGCATCGACGCCCACACGATTGAAGAGACCGATCGGCGCGGCGGCAAGGTGACCGATGTCATACGTTCCACCGTGTCGGCCGATGGCAAGAGCCTGTCAGTGGTCGATACAAGCGCAGTACGCGCTACCACGGCGAGTTACACCATGGTGAAACAGCCCTAGAGCCGGCCTGGCAAGTGCGGTGCGCGGGTTATATCGCGGCCGCACGCCGCGATATGACGCGTACCACGGTTTCGCGGTAGGTCCGGAATCCCATGTTCTCGTACAGCGCCCGCGCGCCGGCGTTGGCGCTCATCACGTGCAGAAACGGGGTCTCGCCGCGCCGCATCTGCCGCTGCACCAGCTTACTGGTGAGTCGACGCGCCAGACCCCGCCCGCGAAACTGCGGATGGGTGCAGATACCGCTGACTTCATGCAGCGCACCGGCGGCCATGCGCTCACCGGCCATGGCGATGAGACGCGAATCCTCGAAGTATCCGAAGTACTCGCCCAGCTCGACGGTGCGAAGCCCGAAGGGCCCGGGATTGGTCAGCGTCGCCAGCTCGAGGGCCTGCGCGGCGTGCCGTGCGCGCAATGCAATTGCATCCGGCGCTTCGTCATTCGCGGGCATGGCAGCTTCCCACACCATCTTGAGCATCCTGGCCTCATGGTCGATCTGCCAGCCGCCGGGAGCGGGACCGGACCAGATATCGCAATAGAAATGTTCGCCCGGATCGCAGAACGGAACCAGTGCCGCAAGATCAGGTCGCTGCGGATCTCTGAAGCCGACGATCGGGGAGAAACCTTTCGCATAGCGGCGCGCGTCGCCGGTGCCGGCAGCGAATTTTGCATGTGCCCCGGTAAGCGAGTTCCAGATGATGTTGTCGAGCAGGTCGCGGCTGCTCACGCGCGTGTGTCGGATGCATGCCCACGGCAGACGGCAGCGAGTTTGTTGCCATCCGGATCGCGCACATAGGCCGCATAGAAATCCGGGCTGTAATGCAACCGCACGCCGGGCGGGCCGTCGCAGCTGCCACCATTGGCGAGGGCGGCCGCGTGAAACTGGTTGACCTGCTGGCGCCGTTGCGCCCGGAACGCAATCATGCTGCCGTTGCCGGTCGTCGCCGGCTGCTGATTGAACGGTTTGCCGATCCAGAACGCGAGCTCGCGCGCACCGCCATCCTGGTACATGCCCCAGCCAGCCGAGGTGCGATCCCAATCCGGGTCACCGGTGATGCAACGCTGCATCTCGAGCTCTGCCAACGCCGCATCGTAGAACCGAATGGCGCGCTCGAGATCGTTGGTGCCGTAGTAGACGTAACTGAGCATCGCGTACCCCCTCCGCAGCGCCGCGCGCGACCAGGTGCGCTAGAAAAATGCGATCGATTGCGGAGCGCCTTTGAAAATGCCGATGCACTGCTCGGTCAACGATGCCACCAGCCAGTAATGACCAATGAATGTCGGTTGCGTGTGCCGCCCGCCGGGCGGCAGGTATTGATAGAGTTTGCGCGCGCCCTGAAAGCTCAGCCAGTAGATCTTGACCGGCTCGTCGCTGCGGTTGACGAAGGTGATGCCGGTGTGTTGCTTCGAAGGCCGCGATGCGAAGTTGGGTTCGGACGCGCAGGACTGCGCCGAAGGAAGATCGCTGCAGGAGTGGTATGCCGACGAGGGATGCAGCGAACAGGCCACTTCGTACCCGGCCGGTCCGTCGACCGGTGCGGGCGGCTGCGCCTCAAGCCGCATGGCTGGCAACGCCAGTGCTGCGAATGCAAACACCCAGATGTGACGCATCGCCGTCTGTCCCTCGCCGGTGGGTCCGCTGCAATAATATATTGGAATCCGGGGGTATTTGCAGGCGTCATGCCATCAAGACTGCAGCCAGCGGCCGCCTCGGGCTAGGGCCCGCCGCGCTGTCGGCCACGCCTAGCCGGAACATGAAGGTGGGCTCCCAGCCCGGCATGGCGGTGAACTTGTTGATCGCCGGAGCCATATCATCTGCATCGCCGCGCATGGCACTGCGGTCGACGCATTCGACCGGCTGATTGAGCGGTTGCGCGGCCAGGCCTGCCTCGGTCAGGGCCAGATGCAGTCTTTGCCAGGTGCGCCCGGCTGCAATTGCCGCGCTCATGTCCAGCCGGTCGCGCACCAGCAGAATGCCGAGCACCGCCGCAGTCGGCACTGCGGTATCGCGCGTGCTGGCGAGCCAATATTGGTCCGCCGTCCTGGCATCGAGGTCGGGAAGCATTTTTGCCATTGCTGCCATTGATGGTGACGCTCCGGACGTATCGACAGTGACACCGTCCCTGTGCGCGGCGATGTCGCGCCGGCCGGTACGGAACCAGCGGGCACTGTCGGCCGACATTTGCGGGTCGCCGACAATGCGAGCGGTGGCTGCGATGATCAGCGCACCCAAATCGTTACGCGCTATCTTGTCGGTGACGAAGATGACACGCACGCTCTCGTCGGTCACCAGACCGGCAAGACGATGCAGCGTTTCGGCAGCCACAGGCTGGTCCGGGCGATAGGGTCCACGATTGGTATGGCGCCGTGGGATGGCAGTAAACAGCACACCATGCGCGGCCGGCGCCGGCCGCAACACTATCCGCGCCACCGCCATGGGTACGTCGTCCGGCGACAGCGTAAGTCGGCCCTCCACCGGCATTATGCTTGCGGAAAACCCGAGAGCCTGCGCCGCCAGCGCCAGGTTTTCCACAGCCGCGCCCAGGCCCAGATGCATTTCCCGCCGGAACGGATCGAAGGATCCCAGATGGCGCGTCCGGTCGGCAAACGCCGTGATCGAGTTGTCCTTCACCTGAAACAGCCAGGGCTGGGTGTCGTGCGGATTGGCCGCCAGGATCGCGGCGCGCAGCGGCAGCGTGCCGCGATCGACGCCGCTGCTTTCGAAATCGGACCAGGGGGCATAGGCCACTCCGGCTCCGGCCGACCAGACACCACGATCCCAGGCGCGAAATGCCAGGCCCCCAAGGAAAAGCGCGGCGGCCCCGCCGAACAGCATTGCGCGCCGGTCAGGCGCCATAGAAACGCCGCGCCAGCTTCGGACCGATGAAAGAGGTGGCGAATACCGCTAACCAGAGATAGGGGGCGACGACCGGCCTGATCGAGCCCAGCAGCAGCGCCAGCACGAACAGTGCGGCGGCCAGCGATGAGCGCACGATCTGGGCATGGGCTGCGACGGTCCGATGCATATCAATCCACAGCAGCAGATTGACGAGCGCGATCAGCAGCAGGTGGCTGCCATAGATCACCACCACCGGACGGGTTTCGCCGTACTGGCCCCATAGGCCAGTGGAAAAAGGTAACAAGACAAACAAAAACAGGAACAGGAAATGCAGCAGCGTCTGCAGCGGCGTTACGGCTCTGATCATCCCCAGGCGCCGCTGCTGCACGATCCAGTAGCTGCCCGAAATGGCAAAGCTCAGCGCCACGGCGATGACTTGGCCGCGTATATCCTGGATGATGCCCGTGACGCCTCCCTTCAGGCCCTGGATCGACAGCAGCAACGTCGACGCCTGCAAGGTCATCGCCACCCCGAATATGGTGTCGCTGAGACAGATCATCCGCTCGGAAGACAGAAAGACCGGCTTCCCGACGCCATCGACCGCGGCCCTCATAACGTTCCTTTCAAGGCTGTCAGCGCAGCCGCAGTTGTACCGCACCCCGAGGCATGTAATCGATTCGCGCGCCCGGAGAGATTCGAACTCCCGACCCTCAGGTTCGAAGTCGCAAAGATGATTTTACAGGTTCTTAGTTTTCAACTAGTTAGCAGGCCCGCCCTCTCTCGAAACAGGCACCGTAGCGCATGAAACGGCATCAAACGCTACGTTTTCGCTACGGTGTCGATCTTCCGGTTTGATCGCTGAGGCTCGTAATCTAAGCTGGAATGGCAATGCCCATCACCCCGCTAAAACTTCCAGCCGCTCTGGAAGAATTCGTGGCCTCGCAGGTGCGCAACGGCGCGTATCGCAGCCGCGAAGCCGCCATCGTCGCTGCGGTCCTGCATCAGAAGCGTCGCAGCGAACAGCTTGCCAGGTTGCGGTCGGAGATCCAGAAGGGCCTCGACTCCGCACCGGCCGGTAAACTAGATATCAACCTGGTTATCCGGCGAGGTCGCCGTCGATTGGCCGCTCGCGCCCGGGCGCGGAGCTAATGCCGCGTCGGATCGAGCCCTTTCGCGCAGCGCCTGCCGACTTCGACGCCATTTATGACTCGCTCGCAATAATCCGCGCGCAGCGACTGAACGGGTGCATGCGCTTTTTTGAAGATGATTGCGGGGCGCAGGGCCAATTGAGGTACGTACAGCGATCAATTACTGGTGCAGCAAGCCCGCGCCAGTGAACGGTGTAGGGGAAGCCCTCGGGCCCCCTTGCGTGATATGCACAATATACATATAATAGCAATGTGAGCCCTGAGTTCGACCCGAAGAAGAACGAGGCCAACATCGCCAAGCACGGCGTCTCGCTGTCGGAGGCAGACGGCGTGCTTCTCGATCCCCTCGCATTGACGGTCGAAGATGATTCGACGGATGGAGAGGTACGATACGTTACGGTCGGTTTGAATTCTGTGGGAACACTCATGGTGGTCGTCTGGGCTGAGCGAGACGACGATGTGCGGTTGATTTCTGCTCGGAAAGCGGAGCCGAAGGAGCGAAGAGCCTATGAAGAGGGAATATGACTTTTCCCGCGGTAAGCGGGGTGCAGTGCTACCGACGACCGGCAAGACCAGGATCACGATCTATCTGGATGACGTGATACTGGAAAAGTTCAAAGCTGAATCTGAGCGCACCGGCAAGGGGTACCAGACGCTCATCAACGATGCGTTGGCGAAACATGCCAGCAACGTCGAGCAGCCCGTGACAGCCACCCAAGTACGAAATATCGTACGGGAAGAGCTCGCGCAGACGCGGTGACAACCGGCACCATGGTATTGATCCCAAGGCGCCTGCAAACTGGACCTGGCCGAGAAGCGCTACGGCGACTTGACGACGGAGCTAGGGCAATGAGCAAAAACCGATTTGTTAGCGTGTGGGACGCCATCGAGGGTACGCACGAGGAAGCTGAAAATATGAAGCTGCGCTCGGCCCTGATGATTGCTCTGAAAGCGCATCTAGCCCACACCGACCTCAGCCAGGCCCAGACCGCGAAGCTGTTCGGTGTCACGCAGCCGCGCGTATCCGACCTCATTCGTGGAAAACTCGACCTGTTTGGTCTGGATGCTCTCGTTAGCATGGCGGCAGCGGCGGGCCTGCGCGTCGAAATAAGGGTACGAAAAGCTGCATAGCGCAACAATGCAGATGCCCAGATCATCCGAAGCGGTGGCAGCTTCACGACTTTCCCAAATCTGGCCGCCACCTTTAATGGGCGTGTTCAACGCTCGAGCGATCCGGCGGCAGCCGGCCAACTGCGGCCAGTTGCGACCTGTGAATGATCGCCGGAAAGCGGCCGTTGGCCACTTACGGTAGGCTAAGACCGATGGATATCGGCTCTTAGCTCCCGGCCCCTAGCATGGCAACGATTGCAATCGCAATGGACGTTGAGAATCATGGGTGATTTCCTGATTCCGGATGACGTCACCAGCATGCTTGGGGGACGCCTGCACATGCTCAACGCAAGGGAGAGGAATCACGAGGGCGGAGTGGCATCTCGCGCACTGCACAGTTCGATCAAGTGCCGCACCAGCAATTGCCGGGGACAGACGCCCGTCCTGTAGCATCTTTTCAAGCTCGACGCTCTGCTCAGTGCATTCTCCGGCTATATAGCATTTCGCGGTATAGCCGCGACGAGAGGAAGTTGCCTTTCAAAGGACCGATTTATGCTGGGCACGACTTGCTGAGGGCAGGCTTCGATTCCTTCGCAAGGATCTTCGAGCTGTCAGAAATAGTCGCAGGACGACCAGGACCATGATGCAGTCCCACAGCCGCCGGAGGCCAACAAACATCCATCTACTAGTTCGACTTTAAGCCAACAATGTCGAAAAGCAATCACGACAAATGGCGAGGAAGCTCCCGGACGGCGTGCCAACACCATTATCTGGGCTCGATATTCGGCAATTACCCGCCCGTCTTTATCCCTCGCTTGCGCCAATTCGTGACCGTCACGTTCAGCAAATGAGACCGAACAATATTCGAGCTTACCCCCTATTGCAAACCGCCCAAACATGATGGGCTCGCCCGATAGAAGCTCTTCAGGGGTTCGATGCTTTGCATTTTCAATCATTGCCAAGCAATCATAGGCGCTCGGCTCAAGTCGAAAGCCGGCCTGTATGGCGGCGGTTTCAAGAGCGTGACGCTCGTTCGGCTCGAATTGTTTCATTTTGGCCTCTCCGAGATTGAAAATGGTCTGCTTGTTTCGCTTCTGCTCATGCTTGTGTTTGTGCCACTAGCCACGCGGTACGACGAGTTTAGCTGCCACCAATTAACAGTTACTAAGTGAAAAAGCGCATCCTTCTTTGATTCTTAATTAGGATGAAGTCTTCAAGGGGGCGCTGTGGGAGCGGATTCGGGCAGCGTTGCGTGGCTCGGCCATTCGCTTGGCGAATCAATGAATTCCGGGACAGTAGCGCAGCCCCGCTACCAATTCAAGCGAACATGGTCCCGTTAAGCGGGGGCTTTTCTTTTTTCGGGGATGCGCTGCATCCGCGGCTTGTTAGGTAGCAACCAGCGCGAGCGCGGGTTCAATCCGGGCGATCGCCGCGAAGTCGCGATCGTACGCCGCCGATGAAGGAAGTCGCGACTAAGAGGACAGTGCGATAGCGTGGACTCATGCGGGTGATCAAACGAACGGGCGTTGGTAACAGCGGCGTACTGACCTACGAAACGGATGACTCCGACTTCGCTGATTCTGCAATCGACGCGCTGACGCAGGCTAGGGTTCATTGCTATAGGACAGGTGGACCCTTGCCGGGCGGGTCGTCATTTACCGTTTGCATTTACATTCGAAATGGCGGCGACTTTCAGAGAGCCAACGAGATTCTCGTAAAGCTTGGCGCCGCCGTAGATACGCCGAACAGGGTTTCTCAGAAATTCTTCCTTCTGACCGTTTTTGTCGGCGCCCTCATAGTTGCGCTGGTCATTGTCATACTTGCTAAATGAGCAGGCCGCCCCTACTGCACACTCGGCGTTCCATGTTTCGCTGCCCGATAGCAGACATTTCTCACCGACGGCTCAGGGGTCAACTTCAGCCACATACGGCAACCAGGTTCCCATAGTCAATTTGGGCGGACTATGTGTCTCCACGGGGGTGCCCCGCCGCCCAACTAGCCAGGTTCGCACTGAGAAGCGTCTTGATGTTGTCGCGCAACGCCGAGCAGATCTTCAGCATCCCCCAGAACTCCCCCCGTAGCGAACCGGGCACCTCTCCGCCGCCGCTCACTGCCCTCGCGATCTGATTGATGTTCCGGCCAATCGATCCCAGCTCAGCGATGCTGCGCTTGAGCGCAAGGAGTTCGTCCTTGGGTAGTGGCGTGAGCTGGCGCAAATGGGATCGGAGCAAAATGGATGCGTAGGTGGCCGGTCGCATGCCGCGCGCCTCGGCCCGGGCGTCCAGGAGCAGCCTGTCCTCGACTGTGAGGCGCACCAGCATTGGCTTACCGGCACCATTCTCCCCAGGAGCCGCGCTGGTCGGCCCGGGAATACTCTCCGACCGGAAGAGATCACTCTCGGCACCTGATGCGTCGCTGCGAACCCGAATCTCGCGCATCACAAGGCGCTTGAGCCAAGCCGCTTCCGACAGGAATTCGCGATCTGCAGCCGACCTCGCCTGGAGTTTCATCTCCCGCGAGACGTGCGTCTTCAAGGTTTCCGTGCAACGCATAGGGCCAATTTGGCCCTAAACGTAAGCCGCGCGCTATCCTGCAATCCGCTCAAAATTCAGCGAAACCTCACTTCGACTGATCGCCGCCGTCGTGGTTCGCTGAAGCGCGATGATGCCCGCTGATCCGCACACGGCCCACCGCGGCAAGAGAATAGGCGATCCGAGATTCGCTGAATTTACTGCGAATCGCGCCCTCGATCTTGCGCGCGAGAGCGGTATCCTTCCTTCACGTGACAACGCGCCCTGAAGCAACCGGAACCACACGCTGGCATCACACTCATGAACGCTCGAACTGTCATGACTGCCCCTTATGTCCAGATCCTTCGGCTACCGCAAGTCTGCAAGGTTGCCGGTCTTGACCGATCGATGATCCACCCGCTCTCGCGCTGACCTCCTGCTGCACTCATAGTCGATGCCCGAAAGGCGCCGGTATGATGGGCAGGAACCGCAAGACGACATGCCGAATCGCACTGAAAATGCGGGTTTGCCCGACGGGGTGCCGCCGACTGGGCAATTGCCGCTCGATTTCTCATCGCCTCGGCGTCACCGAGAATCGGCATTTTCCAGGGCGGCACCGAGCGCCCAGCCGATGGCTGCGCCTGCACGCTACTTCACCCGCCGCGAGGCTGCCGCCTATGTGCGTTGCAGCGTGCGCTTCCTTGACGGCATGGGGTTGCCCTTCATCCGCAAGGGCCGCTGCAAGCTCTACGACCGCATTGATCTGGACCAGCGCATGCAGCAGGATAAGTGCCGAGGGCGGGCCTGGAAGGAGATTCTATGGCCCGTGAACGTGGACTCTACCGCCGCAAGGATTCGCGGTTCTGGTGGATCAACCTCGTTCTCCCGGATGGACGCCGCGTATGCCAAAGCACTGGGTGTGTCGAACGCACCGACGCCGAAGCCTACGTCGTCCGCCTGAAGAACGAGGCGATTGAAGCTCGGCAGCAGGGGCTTCTCGGTATTTTCGTATGGCAGCAAGCGGTCATACGGTATCTCGAGGAGTTTGCGGATAAGAGGAGCCTCTTCAATGACAGGGATCACCTGAAGAAGCTCGACCCCTATCTACGCTCTCTGCGGTTGGATGCGATCGATATGACGGCATTGCAGCCGTACATTCGCGATCGCAAGTCGAAGGATGGTGTCTCGAACGCGACCGTCAATCGCGCTCTCGAGGTGGTTCGGCGGATATTGAATGTCGCGCATCAGGATTGGCGTTGGCTGCGTGGGGTTCCGAAGATTCGGATGCTGAAGGAACCCCGCCGGCGCGTGCGCTTCCTGAGACGCGAGGAGGCTGACCGATTGATCGCGGCGCTGCCTGAGCACATGAAGCCGATCGTGCAGTTCGCACTGGCGACCGGCTGTCGTGCCGGCGAGATTCACGGGCTCGAATGGAGCCGGGTGGATCTCGTTCGGAAGGTGGCATGGCTCGATCATGGCACCACGAAGTCGGGCGAGGGCCGCGGTATTCCGCTCAATGCGGACGCCGTGGCGGCGCTCGAGTCGACGCGGGGTCAGCACCGGCGCTGGTGTTTCACCTTCGCCGGGCAGCGCATCCACCAGAGCTCGACAGCCTGGGACAAGGCGAAGCAGCGTGCCGGCATCGAGGACTTCCGCTTCCACGACCTGAGGCACACCTGGGCCTCCTGGCACGTGCAGAGCGGCACCTCACTGCAGGAGCTGATGGAGCTGGGAGGCTGGAGGTCGTACGAGATGGTGCTGCGCTATGCGCATCTGGCCCCGGAGAAACTAAGTTCCGTGGCCAGGCGCATCGAGCGGCAACCGGAAGTTCCAGAACTGAAGGTCGCGCCGCGCGGCAAAAACGTAGCAGAGAACGCTACGTTTTCGCTACGTTTGGTCAACTGAGCATTGCCGATCAGCGGCAAGTAATTGATCGATTTGCGCGCCCGGAGAGATTCGAACTCCCGACCCTCAGGTTCGAAGCCTGATGCTCTATCCAACTGAGCTACGGGCGCAGCGAACAGCCATCGTGGCATGAACCCCGGCAACGCACCACAGTCCGGCCAGCGCCGGCGTAACATATGGCAATGATAGAGCCGGCGGCCGCAGAAACGCTGATCAACGAGCACCTCGCCTGCCTGCCGATCGAATCGCTGCCGGTCGGTCAGTGTGCTGGCGCCGTGCTGCGCGAAAACATCTATGCCGAGCGCGACCAACCGCCGTTCGACCGCGTGGCGATGGACGGCATCGCCCTGGCCTCGAGCGCAGCCGCGAACGGCCGGCGGCGCTTCAGGCTGCAGGCGACGCAGGCTGCCGGTGATCCGCCAGGCACGCTCAGCTCGGATGAGAATTGCATCGAGGTCATGACCGGCGCGGTACTGCCCGCAGGCTGCGATACCGTCGTGCCGGTCGAGCGGCTGCAAAGCGCCGACGGCTACGCTGAGATCGAGCGTAGCTTTACGATTGCGCCCTGGAAAAACGTGCACCGTCGCGCCAGTGACCGCGCCCAGGGCGCGCTGCTGCTGGTGGCTGGCAGCGTGCTGAATGCACCGGAGATCGCGGTGGCGGCATCAGCCGGCATGGCACGCGTGCGGGTCAGCAGCCAGCCGGCGATCATGGTGATATCCACCGGCAATGAACTGGTCGAGCCCGGCGACCCGATTGCGCCGCATCAGATCCGGCGCTCCAATTCCTATGCGGTAGTGGCCGCCTTGCGCCAGCGCGGCTTTCAGCGCGTCGCCGACGATCACCTGTCGGATGATGCCGCGCTGCTGCGCGAGCGGCTGCGGCTGCACCTGAATACACATGAGGTGCTGATCCTGTCGGGTGGGGTCTCCATGGGGCGCTTCGACCTGGTGCCGAAAGTGCTCGAGGACATAGGCGTGCGCTGCCTGCTGCACGGGGTCGCGCAACGCCCGGGCAGGCCGATGTGGTTCGGCACTTCGCAGGACGGCCGGTCGGTATTCGCATTGCCGGGCAATCCGGTGTCGACGCTGGTGTGCCTGGTGCGCTACGTGATACCGGCGCTGTACGCCGCGATGGGTATGCCGGCGGGCACACGCGAGCGCGTGGCATTGTCGGCGCCGATCCACTGGGAAACGCAGCTCGCCGGCTTCGTGCCGGTGCGGGTGACGAACGACGATTGGGCGCGGCCCTGGGCTGCGCCGTGCGCGACCAACGGCTCCGGCGATTTCGCCTCGCTGGCGCTGACCGACGGCTTCGTCGAGCTGCCTCCCGGCCCCGCCGACTTCGCCAAAGGCTACGTAACACGCTTGTTTCGCTGGTAAAAGTGAGCCCCTGTGACTCGGCCGTGATGGGACGAGGCACTCGATCTGGTAGCCTTGCTACATGGTCAGTACCAACGTTCATCCACTGCTGCCGCGCCGGCGCCTGCTGCAGGACAGCCTCGGCCGCCCGCTGCGCGATTTGCGCCTGTCGGTCATCGATCGCTGCAACTTTCGTTGCCCGTACTGCATGCCGCGCGAGCATTTTCACGACCAGTACCGTTTCCTGAAATCCACCGAGCGCCTCGATTTCAACGAGCTGCTGCGCCTGAGCCGGCTGTTCGTGCAGCTCGGCGTGGTGAAGCTGCGCGTCACCGGCGGCGAGCCGCTGCTGCGCCCCGGGCTGGCCGATCTGATCGGCGACCTGACCGGTCTGGCTGGGATCGAGGACGTTGCGCTGACCACCAATGGCGTGCTGCTTGCGCAGCACGCGGCTGAACTGCGCGGGGCCGGCCTGCAACGCGTCACCGTGAGCCTCGACAGCCTGGATCCGGCGGTGTTCGCGCGCATGTCAGGGGGTTACGGCAGCGTCAAGGACGTGCTCGACGGCATCGCCGCCGCCGAGCGCGCCGGGTTGTCACCCATCAAGGTCAACGCGGTGGTGGAACGCGGCGTCAACGACCACACGGTGCTCGATCTGATCGAGCACTTCCGCGGCACCGGCGTCATCGTGCGCCTGATCGAGTACATGGACGTCGGCAATCGCAACGACTGGAACCGCGAGCGTGTCGTGCCCTCGCAGCAACTGCTCGAGCTGCTGCACGCGCGCTGGCCGCTGAGCGCGCTCGATCCGGCCTATAGCGGCGAAGTCGCGCGCCGCTACGCGTTCGGCGATGGCGGTGGTGAGGTCGGCTTCATCTCCTCGGTTACACAGCCGTTTTGCGGCGACTGCTCGCGCGCGCGGCTGTCCTCGGACGGCAAGTTCTACACCTGCCTGTTCGCGGCCGAGGGCACCGATCTGCGGGCGCCGCTGCGCGGCGGCGCCAGCGATGAGGAGCTGCTGCAACTGATGCGGGCGGTGTGGGAGCGGCGCTCGGACCGATACAGTGAACTGCGTGACAAACTGCGCGCCCGAGGCGTGCAGCACGTCGAGATGAATTACGTCGGGGGCTAGCCGTCACATGCCACGCCGCACCCGCAACACCGGACTGTCGCATCTGGATGCGCGCTCCCGGCCCACGATGGTCGACGTCGGTGCCAAGGCCGTTACCCACCGGATTGCCGAAGCGGAAGCGCGCGTACGTCTGCCCGTGGCGGTGGCCCGGGCATTGCGGCGTAGCGGGCAGCGCACGAGGAAAGGCCCGGTGTTCGACACCGCGATCGTCGCCGGCGTGATGGCAGCCAAGCGCACCTCGGAGCTGATCCCGTTCTGCCATCCGCTGGCGCTGGAGCAATGCCGCATCGATATCGGCTTCGCCCCCGGCAGCACCGTCATCGTGGTGCACTGCCGGGTCGAGGTACGGCACAAGACCGGAGTGGAGATGGAAGCCCTGACCGGTGCCACGGTCGCGGCCCTGACCATCTACGACATGTGCAAATCCCTATCGCACGACATCCGCATTTCCGGTGTGCGGCTGCTGTCCAAGAGCGGCGGCAAGCGCACCGTGCGTGCAGGCGCCGTCGTGCGCAAGCGCACGCGGGCTGCATGAGCGCGCCACAGCTGTACGGCCTGGTACTGACCGGCGGACGCAGCCGTCGCATGCAGCGCGACAAAGCGGGCCTCGAATATGCCGGCAAGTCGCAGCTGGCGCGCGCCATGGAATTGCTGACGCCGCTGGTGACGCGCTGTTTCGTCTCGGTGCGGCCCGACCAGCTCAACGATCCGCAGCGCACGGCGTACGACACCATCACCGACGTCAAGCCGGATCTGGGTCCGATGGGTGGCATTCACGCCGCACTGCACTCCTACCCAGACCATGCCTGGCTGGTCCTGGCCTGCGATCTGCCGTTCCTCGACCGCGCGACGCTGCAGCACCTGATCGCGCGGCGTGCGAGCACGCGCGTGGCTACCGCGTATCGCAGCAACTTCGATGGGCAGCCCGAGCCGCTGTGTGCCATCTTTGAGCCGCGCAGTCTGCTGATCATCGAGCAGTCGCTCGCCGCAGGACAACAATGCCCGCGTGGGCTGCTGTCGCGCAGCGACGTCGAGTTGCTGGATCTGCCAAACCCTCAGGCGCTCGATAACATCAACACCGGCGAGGAGTATGCCGCTGCGATCGCAGCGCTCGGGGCCGGTAACGCAGATGCGGCGACAGCGACGCTGCGGCGCCTGCGTGTGCGTTACTTCGCGGTGCTGCGCGAGCAGGCGGGACGCAGCAGCGAAGAAATCGAGACGCGGGCATCCACGCCACGCGAACTGTACGAGGAGCTGCGCCAGCGCCACGGGCTGACCCTGGCGCCCGAATTCCTGCGCGTGGCCGTGAACGACGAGTTCGGCGACTGGCGCTCGCTGCTGGCCGACGGCGACACCGTGGTTTTCCTGCCGCCGGTGGCGGGCGGCTAAAGCCATGAACCGCTTCAGCCTGCATGAGGCGCCATTGCGACCCGAGCAGCTACGCATCGAACTGCAGGATCCGGCCTGTGGCGGCTATGCCGCTTTCGAGGGCTGGGTGCGCGACTTCAACGACGGTCGCACGGTGCTCAGGCTGGAGTACGAAGGCTTCGAGCCGCTCGCCGTCCGCGAGGGCGAGCGCATCCTTGCCGAGGCACGGCAACGCTTCGGGGTCGAGCGTGCCCGCTGCGCGCACCGACTGGGACCGCTGGCGGTGGGCGAACTGGCGGTCTGGGTGGGGGTCAGCGCCGCTCATCGCGGCGAGGCCTTCGATGCCTGCCGCTACATCATCGACGAGGTCAAGCACCGCGTGCCGATCTGGAAGAAGGAGCACTACCAGGACGGCGACTCGGGCTGGGTCAACTGCGAACACTGCTCCAGTCGTGAGACGCAGCACGAGCGAATGACACCCTAAGTGGCATCGGGCCATGCGAGCCCTTTTTCATGACGAAAAGGCTCGCATGGTCCAATGCCACTCGAAAGTGAGGTTCAATCGTCCTGCGTCATCAGGACAGGCTCAGGGCCGTATCTGCCCCGAGCCGTGCACCACGTACTTGTAGCTGGTGAGCTGTTCCGCCCCGACCGGTCCGCGGGCGTGAAAACGATCGGTCGAAATGCCGATCTCCGCCCCCATGCCGAACTCAGCGCCGTCGGCAAACTGCGTGGACGCATTGTGCAATACGATCGCACTGTCCACGCGCTGCAGGAAATATTCCGCCGTGGCCGCATTGGAGGTCACGATGGCATCGGTGTGCGACGAGCCGTAGCGGGCGATGTGGGCGATGGCCTCGTCGACGCCATCGACGACGCGCACCGCGATGATCGCATCCAGGTATTCGGTCGACCAGTCGGTTTCGCTCGCGGGTTTGACGCGATCATCGACCTCGCGCGCGCCCTCATCGCCGCGCACCTCGCAACCGGCGGCCATCAGCTCACTGATCAGGGACGTCAGATGCCAGGGCGGACAGGCGCGGTCGACCAGCAGCGTCTCGGCCGCACCACACACGCCGGTGCGGCGCATCTTGGCGTTGGTCACGATCCTGCACGCCATATCCAGTTCCGCGTCGCGATCCACATAGACGTGGCAGTTGCCTTCCAGATGGCCAATGACCGGCACCCGTGCCTCGGCCTGCACCCGCGCCACCAGGCTCTTGCCGCCGCGCGGCACCAATACATCGATAAATTGCTGCATGCCCGACAGCATCTCGCCGACTGCGGCCCGATCGGCGGTCGGTACCAGCTGGATGGCGGTCGGCGGCAATCCCGCCGCCGCAAGCCCCGCGACCAGGCAGGCGTGGATCGCAGCACTGGAGCGGCGGCTGTCCGAGCCGCCGCGCAGGATCGCGGCGTTACCGGATTTCAGGCACAGCGCACCGGCATCGGCGGTCACGTTCGGCCGGCTCTCGTAGATGATGCCGATGACCCCCAGGGGAACGCGCACGCGACTGATGCGCAGGCCATTCGGGCGCGTCCATTGCGCGATCGTCACGCCGATCGGATCAGGCAGCGCCGCCACCTGTTCCAGCCCGCGCGCCATCGCCTCGACGCGCGCGGCGTCGAGTTGCAGGCGATCGAGCAGCGCGCCGCTCAGGGCCGCATCCCGCGCTGCGCGCATGTCCTCGGCGTTGGCCGCCAGGATCGCGTCCGCCTGTACGCGCAGCGCGGCAGCCGCTGCCAGCAGCGCCTGGTCCTTGATGGCGCCGTCGGCCAGCGCCAGCCGCTCCGCGGCTACGACCGCGCTGCGCCCGATGGTCTGCATCAGGGCGTGCAGGTCGGAGCAGTCGGCGCGCTCGGCGATCGATGTGACGACACCGGTCACGATTTCATCTCGGTAACGCTCCCGGGCCCGGCTGGGGCCGCGGACGTCAGTTCCTGGGGCCGATGATCATGCTGCAGAAACACCAGATCGTCACGATGAATCAGCTCCTCGCGTCCTCGAAACCCCAGGATGGCCTCAATGTCGCTGCTCCTGCGACCCATGATGCGAGTGGCGTCGCTGTCGGAGTAGGCCGCGATGCCGCGCGCGACTTCCACGCCGTCGGGCGCCAGCACGCTGACCGTCTCGCCGCTTTCGAAGCGCCCGAGCGTCCCGGTAACGCCGGCCGCCAGCAGGCTTTTGCCGCCCTGCAGCGCCCGCAGCGCACCGGCATCGATATGGATCGCGCCCGCCGGCCTGAGTGTGCCGGCGATCCATTGCTTGCGCGCCGCCAGTGGCGTCGAGGCGGGCACGAACCAGGTGCAGCGTGCTCCGGACTCCAGGCGCCGCAGCGCATGTCGCTGGTGTCCGGACGCGATGCACATGTGGCAACCGGCATTGACCGCGATCCGGGCCGCGGCGATCTTGGTCACCATCCCGCCCGAGCCAACCTCGGAATTGGAACGCCCGGCCATCGCCTCGATTTCCGGTGTGACGCGCATGACACGCTCGATGAACTGTGCGCGCGGGTCGCGATGCGGATCCGCGGTATACAGGCCGTCAATATCCGATAGCAGCACCAGGCAATCGGCGCTCGCCATCTGCGCCACGCGCGCGGCCAGCCGGTCGTTGTCGCCATAGCGAATCTCGGCGGTCGCCACGGTGTCGTTTTCGTTGATGACCGGGATGGCCTTGAGCGCCAGCAGGGCATCCAGCGTCGCACGCGCGTTCAGGTAGCGCGTACGCTGCTCGCTGTCCTCCAGCGTCAGCAGCACCTGCGCCACGGTCACGTCGCCGGCTTCGAGCAGCTCCTTGTAGGCATGTGCCAGGCGGATCTGGCCGACCGCAGCTGCCGCCTGGCTCTCCTCCAGGCGCAGCGCTCCCTGGGCCAACCCCAGGTGCCGCCGACCCAGCGCGATGGCGCCCGAGGACACCAGCATCACCTGCTGCCCGCGGCGGTGCAGGCGCAGCAGGTCATCGATCAGCGTTTTCAGCCAGGAGCGGTTCAGACGCCCGGTCCTGGCGTCGACCAGCAGCGCCGAACCGACCTTGACGACGATGCGCCTTGCGGCCGTCAATGGCGTGGGTGATCGGTTTGCTTTGCGATCGATCATGAGGGGCCGCGCCATTGTAGAGCAACTGCCGGCGCGGTCGCCGGATTGCCTCACTGCGGCAGGCGCCCTAATATCGTTGCGCGGCGCATGGTGCGCCACACAGCCGTCAAGGAATCATCCAGGTGTCCAGAGAATACGAGCCCGCAGTGGGCCAGTGGTACGAGAACATCGACGAGAACGAGAGCTTTCGCGTGCTCTCGGTAGACGAGGATGCCGAGCTGGTGGAGCTCGAATACCTCGATGGTGATATCGAGGAAATCGATCTGGAGACCTGGCACGAACTCGACCTGGAAAAGATCACCGAGCCCGAAGGCTGGGCGGGCAGCGCCGAGGATGAAGACGAGGAGGAAGAAGAAAAGGACGAGAAGGACGACCTCGATGAGACCTGGGACGATGATGAAGACGAGGACGACGACGACTGGGACGAGGAAGAGAAGGAAAGCGACAACTATTGAGCCGCCGCGCGACGAGCCAGCGGCTGGATAGTATGTCCCTGATTTTGCAAGCAAACCGTATTGGCTAGCGGCTCCGCCCCGGGAGTTGAATTTCTGCAATTCGCCGGCATCTAACTCTTGACGAACCCAAGCGCCTCGAGCAGGCGCATTCACTAGGCGGAGTCCTGTCGGTAATTGCCATGAAGCGCATATTTCTTTTTGTCGTGACGAACCTCGCGATCGTGCTGGTACTGTCGATCGTAGCCCAGGTCACCGGCCTCGATGCCTGGCTGGCCCAGCAGGGCGGCAGCCTCGAAGGCCTGCTGGTATTCGCGGCGCTGTTCGGATTCGGCGGCGCACTGATCTCGCTGGCGATCTCAAAATGGATGGCGGTACGCACCATGGGCGTGCGCATCATCCATCAGCCCGAGACGGCCAGCGAGCAGTGGCTGCTCGACACGGTACGCTCGCTTGCCGGTAAAGCCGGCGTCGGCATGCCCGAGGTCGGCATCTTCGACTCGCCGCAGCCGAATGCGTTTGCCACCGGCCCGCGACGCGACAGCGCGCTGGTCGCGGTCAGCACCGGGTTGCTCGCCTCGATGGACCGGGACGCGGTCCAGGCGGTACTGGGGCATGAGCTTACCCACGTGGCCAACGGTGACATGGTCACGCTTGCGCTGATCCAGGGTGTGGTCAACACCTTCGTGATCTTCCTGTCGCGCATCATCGGCAACATCGTAGATCGCTCGATGTCACGCGACAGCGACGGCCGCGGGCCGGCCTATTTCATCACCGTGCTGGTGTCGCAGCTGGTGCTGGGAATCCTCGCGACCATCATCGTCATGTGGTTTTCGCGCCAGCGTGAATTTCGTGCCGATGCCGGCGGCGCCCGGCTCGCCGGCCGCGAGCGCATGATCTCGGCCCTGGAGCGGCTTAAGGTAGCGCACGACGCACCGCTGCCCGCGCAGCTGAATGCATTCGGCATCTCCGGCGGTGAAGGCGGCGGCCTGCAGCGCCTGTTCATGAGCCACCCGCCGCTCGAGGAACGCATTGCCGCACTGCGCAGGCTCGCCGCGAATTAGTTCCCGACACATGACGTTGCATTCAAAGCGGCGCACTGCATGAGCGACAGCGAGGCGCTGCGTAGCGAATTGCGCGCCCTGGTCGGGGCCGACAGCGTGCTCACCGCCGAGGCCGATACGGCACCCTACCTGGTGGACCTGCGGCGCCTGTACCGCGGCAGCGCGCTGGCGGTCGCCCTGCCGCGCGATGTCGCACAGGTGGCGCGCATCGTCGGCTGGTGCAACCGGCAGCGCATCGGCCTGGTGCCGCAGGGAGGCAACACCGGCTACTGCGGCGGTGCTACCCCCGATGAGTCGGGACGCCAGCTGCTGCTGTCGCTGCGAAGGCTGAATCGCATCCGCGGCATCGACGCCGATAATTTCTCCCTCACTGCCGAGGCCGGCTGCGTGCTCGAGCGCGTGCAGCAGGCCGCGGATGCCGCCGAGCGCTTCTTCCCCTTGAGCCTGGGCTCGGAGGGCAGCTGCCAGATCGGCGGCAACCTGGCGACCAACGCCGGGGGGCTGAATGTCGTGCGCTACGGCATGGCGCGCGACCTTACCCTGGGCATCGAGGCGGTGCTGCCGGATGGCCAGGTGTTCGATGGCCTGAAGTCGCTGCGCAAGGACAACACCGGCTACGATCTGAAGTCGCTGCTGGTGGGGTCGGAGGGCACGCTCGGGGTAATCACCGCGGCAACCCTGAAGCTGTGGCCGCAGATGCGCAGCAGCGCCACCGCCATCGTCGCCATCGCGACGCCGGCCGATGCCATCCGCCTCCTGGGCCTACTCAAGGCGCAGGCCGGCGAACGCCTGAGCTCGTTTGAGCTGCTGCCGCGCATCGCGATCGAACTCGTGCTGCGCCACATCGGCGGTGTTGCCGATCCGCTGACGGCGGCGTATCCCTGGTACATCCTGTGCGAGCTGACATCGGCCGCGGTCGAACCGCTGTCGGAGCTGCTGCAGCAGACCCTGGCAGACGCCGCCGAACGCTCACTGCTGCTCGATGCGGCGCTGGCAACCAGCGAACGTGTGCGTGCCGCCTTCTGGCGGCTGCGCGAGAGCGTGCCGGAGGCGCAGCGCCACGCGGGCCCAAGCCTCAAGCACGACATCAGCGTACCGGTCGCATCCCTGCCGGCGTTCATCAGCGAGGCTTCGCTCTGGGTGCAGACTCACGTCAGCGACGGCGTGCTGGTATGCTACGGACACGCGGGCGACGGCAATCTGCATTTCAATTTCAGCTGTGACGACGCCTCCCGCAGCGAGGCGTTCCTGGCGCAGGAGCCGCAGCTGCGCCGCACGATCCACGACCTGGTGGCAAAGTTCTCCGGCAGCTTCAGCGCCGAGCACGGCATCGGGCGCCTGAAGCGCGACGAGCTGGTGCGCTACGCCTCGCCCGTGGCCCTGGGCGCGATGCGTGCCATCAAGCAGGCGCTCGATCCCAACGGCATCATGAACCCTGGCAAGCTGCTTTGACCTGCTCGCCGAGGATTGCGGCCAGCCGCTGCGCGCCCGGACCGGCATAGTCGCGATCGGCGTACACCAGGTACAGCTGCGCAAACAGCTCCGCGCCCTCGCGCAGCGGCAGCGGCTTGAGCAGTCCCTGCGCCAGCTCGGAGCGAATCGTGTCCTCGGCAAACCAGGCGAATCCCAGCCCCATGACCGCGGCGTGGATCTGGGTCGCCTTGTGGCTGACGGTCCAGCGCTGACCTGCACCCAGCCATGGCGCGTTGCGGCTGCGCAGGCTGCCGGAATCGCGGATCACCAGCTGGCGATACTGGCGCAGGTCCTGCACGCTGAGCTTGCGCCCGAGTTTATGCAGCGCATGCTCGGGATGCGCTGCCGGAATGAATTTCATCGGCATCAGCGCATCCCCCATGAACCCCGGCGGAATCTGCGAACAGATCGCCAGATCCACCCGCCGCTGCACCAGCGCCTCGTCGGTGCCGCTGAGCACGGTCTCGTACAGTTCGATGCGGGTGTCGGGCCGCTCCCGGGCAAACAGCTCAAAGCAGCGCAGCAGCAGCCAGGTCGGAAAGATGATCTCCACCGCAAGCTTCAGCTCGCTCTCCCAACCGGCCGCCAGAGTGCGGCCGGCCCCTTCGAGCGACTCGGCCTCCTGCAGCAGTCCCTTGGCCCGCCGGTACAGCACTTCACCGGCCCCGGTAAGCCGCGCCTTGCGGCCTGAGAGCTCGAACATCTTGACCCGCAGCAGCGCCTCGATTTTCTGCACTGCATAGGTGATCGCCGACTGGCTCTTGTGCAGCCTGGCGGCTGCCTGCGCGTAGCCACCGGCGTCGACCACAGCCTGCAGGGCACGCCATTGCTCGAGCGATATGCGCGGTGGCTCGGCCATAATGCATCAGATATTTAGATTGATCTGAGCCGATTATTGTACTTTTTTATCTTCTAATACAATAGTTAACTACACGTCATGGAGTCAGCCCGTTCGTCTCAACCCATTCGTGAGGAGCACGCCATGTCCACCCTGCTTCAGATCAATGCCAGCATCCATGCCGACCACGGTCAGTCCAGCCAGCTGGCGACGCAGTTCGTCCAGGCCTTCAGCCGCAGCCACCCCGATTCGCGCGTGATATTGCGCGACCTGGCGGGCGACACGGTTCCGCACCTGAGCGCCGAGCGATTTGCGGCCTTCCTGGCAAAGCCTGCGGAGCGCGACGCCGCGCAGCACGACGTGGTGTCCTATTCCGACACGCTGATCGGCGAGCTCAAACAGGCCGACATCATCGTGCTCGGGCTGCCGATGTATAACTTCGGCGTGCCGTCGCAGCTCAAGGCCTATTTCGACCATATCGCCCGCGCCGGCGAGACCTTCCGCTACTCGGCTAACGGCCCGGTGGGACTTCTGACCGGAAAGAAGGCCTATATCTTTGCCGCCCGCGGGGGCTTGTACGCCGGCAGCGCGCTTGATACACAGACCAGCTACGTGCGCGATTTCCTGCGCTTCCTCGGCATCGAGGACATCGAGTTCGTCTACGCCGAGGGCCTGGCAATCAGTGCGGAAACCAAAGCTGAAGGATTAGCCCGCGCCGCGGCGCACATTGAACGCCTGGCGGCATAGGAGATTCCATGCGTACCCTGACACAGATCATTCCATCAGTGCCCACCTCGGACGGGGCCGGCGTCAAGCTGCGCCGCAGCCTGGGCAGCCAGCGCGGCTTCCAGGTCGACCCGTTCCTGATGCTCGATGAGTTCTACTCCGACGATCCAAAGGATTACATCGCCGGCTTCCCGGCCCACCCGCATCGCGGCTTCGAGACCGTCACCTACATGCTCGACGGCCACATGCGGCATGAGGATCACCTCGGCAACCGCGGTGACCTTTCCCCGGGCGACGTGCAGTGGATGACCGCCGCGCGCGGCATCATCCATTCGGAAATGCCGCAGCAGAGCGAGGGCCGCATGCGCGGCTTCCAGCTGTGGATCAACCTGCCGTCGAAGGAGAAGATGAAACCGGCGCATTACCGGGACATTCCAGCGCAGCAGATCCCGACGCTGCAGCTGTCATCGGCGGCCAGCGTCAAAGTAATCGCGGGCAGTGTGCTGCTGGAGGGCCGGAGCGTCAGCGGTCCGGTCAACGCTCCGGATGCGCCGCTGAGCACCGATCCGCTGTACCTGGACCTGAAGCTGCCGGCCGGCGTCGCGCTCGAGGTGCCGGTAACTCGCGGGCACAGTGCATTTCTGTATGTTTATGAAGGCGATGCCGGGGTTGGCGCACCTGCCGACGCGCGGCCACTGCCCTATCGCGCCGCCGGCGTGCTGTCCGATGGTGATGGCGTGCGCGTACAGGGTGGTGAGCACGGCGCGCAGCTGCTGCTGCTGGCCGCGCGACCCTTGCGGGAGCCGGTGGTGCAATACGGCCCGTTCGTGATGAACACGCGCCAGGAGATCGAACAGGCGGTGGAGGATTATCGCAGCGGCCGCTTTGCGGCCTGAAGCTCAGCCGCCCGGGGATGCGCTGATACGCATCAGGCCTTCCTGGGCGGTGTTTGCGACCAGGCGGCCGTCGCGGGTGTAGATGCTGCCGCGGGAAAATCCGCGCGAGCCCGCGGCGCTCGGGCTGTCGTACGAGCACAGGAACCACTCGTCGACCCGCATCGGCCAGTGCAGCCACATCGCGTGGTCGATACTCGCCAGGAAGCGCTTGCCGCTCATCAGCTGCTCGACGTGCGGCAGCGTGGCCGTGGCCAGCAGGTAGAAGTCCGACACGTATGCCAGCAGGCAGCGATGCAGCACGTCGTCGTCCGGCAGCCGGTCGATGGCGCGCATCCAGATGTGTTGCAGCGGCGGCGTGTTCTTCGGGTGCGTCGGATCGGTGCGCTCGACCATGCGAAATTCGAACGGCCGCGCGGAGGCATACAGCCGCCGTGTCTTCTCCGGCATCGCCTCCAGCACCGCCTTGGGTACCGGGTCGGTGTCCTTCAGCGATTCGGGCGGCGGCACGTCGGGCATTGGTGTCTGGTGCTCGACACCGGGCTGCGATACCTGGAACGACGCCGACATGTTGAAGATCTGCTCGCCGTGCTGGATCGCCGTGACGCGCCGGCTGGTAAAACTGGCACCGTCGCGACTGCGGTCGACGAAGTAGACGATCGGCGCATTGAAATCCCCGCGTCTCAGGAAATAGGCGTGCAACGAATGCGCGATGCGATCGGGCTCCACGGTGCCGTAAGCGGCCCGCAGGCTTTGCCCCAGCACCTGGCCGCCGAACACCTGCGGGCTGCCGATGTCGCGGCTCACGCCACGGAACAGGTTGATCTCGAGGCGTTCCAGCTCCAGCAGCCGCAGCAGCTCGGCAAGGCCTGCGTGCATCAGGCGGTCGCGACGCCCAGGCGTTTCTGCATCGCCGGACTGGTGGTGGTGTACTGCAGGAACTGTTTCTTGGCCGGGTACAGGTGATGCTGGATCGCGAACGCAGTCAGTGCCGCTTCGTGGAACGCCGACAGGATCAGTTTTTTCTTGCCCGGATAGGTATTGATGTCGCCGATGGCGAATACACCCGGGATGTTCGATTGGAATTTCTCCGTGTCCACCTTGATGGCGCGCTTGTCGAGCTCCAGTCCCCAGTCGGCGATCGGCCCGAGCTTGGGCGCCAGTCCGAAGAACACCAGCAGGTGCTCGGCATCGAGCCGGTGCAGCTCGCCGCTGGCATCCTTCACGTGCACGCCCTTGAGTCTGCCGTCCTCGCTGTGCGCCGAATGCGCCAGGCCTTCGATGAATCGCAGCTTGCCGGCAACCTGCAGTTCCCGCATTCGTGCCACCGAGGCGGGCGCGCCGCGAAATTCCGCGCGTCGATGCACCAGCGCCAGGCTGGATGCCTTGGGCGCCAGCGCCAGCGCCCAGTCGAGCGCCGAATCGCCGCCGCCGAAGATCACCAGGTCGCGGCCGTGGAAATCGGCGACGTTCTTGATCTTGTAGTGAATCTGCTTGCCTTCGAAGTTCTCCACCCCTTCGACCGCCAGGCGCCGCGGCTGAAACGAACCAACCCCCGCGGCGATCACAACCGCGCCGGTGTCGAACACCGTGCCTGCCGCGGTCACGACCCGGAACCGTCCGTCATCGTGCCGGCGCAGCTCCAGCGCTTCCTCGCCCAGGTGCAGCTCGGCCCCGAAGGGCTTGATCTGCTGCATCAGGCGGTCCACCAGCTCCTGCGCGCCGCAGATCGGCAGTGCCGGGATGTCGTAGATCGGCTTGTCCGGATACAGCTCGGTGCATTGGCCGCCAGGCTGCTTAAGCGTGTCGACCAGGTGCGACTTGATGCCGAGCAGGCCGAGTTCGAATACCTGGAACAGCCCGGCCGGACCGGCGCCGATGATGACCACTTCCGTGGTGATGTCGTTGTCGCTCAATGGGATACGCTCACAGATTGGATGAGGCCGCGAAATTCTAGCGACGCGGCTGCGCCCAGGGCAATCAAAAACCGGTGTTAGGGCTTTATGCCTTTAAGCTTATAGTCTGCCAAACTGGAGGAGTTCCTGATATGGGCAGCAATACCGATCTGCACCGCCGTCGCACCAGCGCCGTGCCTCGCGGTGTGTCCAACTCGCTCGCGGTCTACGTGGACCACGCCAGCAACTCTGAGCTGTGGGACGTCGAGGGGCGGCGCTATATCGATTTCGCCAGCGGTATCTCGGTGCTCAACATCGGCCACCTGCACCCGCGCGTGGTCGCCGCGGTAGCGCAGCAGATGCAGCAGGTGGCGCATGCCTGCTTCCAGGTGACCCCGTACGAGAGCTACATCGCGCTCGCCGAGCGGCTCAACGCCTTGGCCCCCGGCACCACGCCCAAGAAGACCATCCTGTTTTCCACTGGCGCCGAGGCGGTGGAAAACGCGCTCAAGATCGCGCGCTACCACACGCGCCGTTCGGCCGTCATCGCCTTCAGCGGTGCCTTTCATGGCCGCACGCTCGCCACCATGACCCTTACCGGCAAGGTGCAGCCGTACAAGGCCGGCTTCGGTCCGATGCTGCCGGATGTATTTCACGTGCCGTTCCCGATGGCCTACCACGGCATCACGCCGGCGATGAGCCTGGCCGCGATCGAGCAGCTGTTCAAGGCCGACGTCGATCCGGCGCGCGTTGCCGCGATCATCATCGAGCCGGTGCAGGGAGAAGGCGGCTTCTACGTCGCGCCGCCGGAATTCCTGCGCAGCCTGCGCGCGCTATGCGATCGGCACGGCATGCTGCTGATCGCCGATGAAATACAGTCCGGCATGGCGCGCACCGGGCGCATGTTCGCGATCGAACACGCCGGCGTCGAACCCGACCTGATGACCATCGCCAAGAGCATCGCGGGCGGTCTGCCGCTATCGGCGGTGGTCGGCAAGGCCGAGATCATGGACGCGCCGCCGCCGGGCGGACTCGGCGGCACCTACGCCGGATCGCCGCTGGCCTGCGCCGCGGCACTCGCGGTGCTCGATGTGATGGCCGAGGAGCGCCTGGCCGAGCGCGCACAGCAACTGGGGGCGAGGCTCGCCGCACGTCTGAAGGCATTGCAGGCCAGATACGCTGCGATCGGCGAAGTGCGCGGCCTGGGCGCGATGGTGGCGATCGAGCTGGTGAAGAATGGCAGCGCCGCTGAGCCCGATGCCGATCTCACGCGTGCCCTGGTCCAGGCCGCCGCACGCCACGGATTGATCATCCTGTCGTGTGGCGTGAATGGCAACGTGATTCGCTTCCTGGCGCCCCTTACGATCAGCGACGCACTGCTGGGCGAGGGGCTGGATCGGCTGGATGCGGCGCTGGCCGAAGTTACGCACGCGCCGACTGCCGCCGCCGCTACCGCCTGACGCGCGAGCATCGAGCCCGCGCGATCCTGGCTATCGCTGGGCGCTATCAGACCATGCGCGTTTTTTTGATAATTAAAAAACGCGCATGGTCTGATAGCGCCCACAGGTAGGGTCCGGAACTCCGGCTCGATCGCTAGGCGCGCCCCGCGTTAGCGTCGGTCGGCGCGTGAAAGTATTCGCTCTCCGCCGCCAGCTGGTCGATCAGCCGTTTCAGTTCCGACATGCGCGCCTCGGCAGTGCTGATCGGCACGCAATCCTCGCAGCGCGGATCGCCGCACGGCTGGCGCGAATACAGCCAGTACTGCACTGCACCGGCCAGCAGGCCGTCGGCGATGTCCCAGAGATCGGCTTCCTTGTCCTTGCCGGCGAGTCGATTGCCGAGATCGACCGCTTTGGAGAACGCGGCATCGAAAGTATCAGCGGCTTCTTCCATAAGTGGCTCCATTGTACCGCGTCCACCGATCAGCGATAGCCGCGCGCCTGCAGCGCGAACAGTTGAGCATAATGTCCGCCCAGTGCCATCAGCTGCTCATGGCTGCCCTTTTCGATGATGCGGCCACGATCGAGCACCGCGATCTGGTCGGCCATGCGCACGGTGGAGAAGCGATGCGAGATCAGTATGGTGATGCGATCGCGCGCCAGCGTGCGAAAGTGTTCGAAAATCTCGGCTTCGGCGCGCGCGTCCATCGCCGCCGTGGGCTCGTCGAGCACCAGAATATCCGCGTCAGTTCGCATGAAGGCGCGCGCCAGCGCGATCTTCTGCCACTGGCCGCCGGATAGCTCCTGGCCATTCTGGAACCATTTTCCCAACTGCGTGCGATAGCCGCGCGGCAGTTGCTGGATGAAGTCCGCGGCGCGGCCCTTCTCGGCCGCCTCAGCCCAGCGCTGCTCGTCCTCGAAGTAGCGCTCATCGCCGGCACCGACATTCTCGCCCACCAGCATCTGGTAGCGGGTGAAATCCTGGAAGATCACGCCGATGCGCGCGCGCAGCGCATCCTCGCTCCACTCCGCCAGCGGCAGCCCATCGACCAGGATGCGTCCCGAATCGGGACTGTAGAGCCGCGTCAGCAACTTGATCAGGGTAGTCTTGCCCGAACCGTTCTCACCCACCAGCGCCAGGCTGCTGCCGGGCTCGAGATGCAGGTCGATGTCGATCAGCGCCGGTTCTGCCGCCCCGGGATAGGTAAAGCTCACATGCTCGAAGCGCACGCCATCGGCCGGCAACGGCCCGCGCGGCGCGTTGCCGGCTGGCGCCGACACCGGGGTCTCGAGGTATTCGTACAGCGTCGACAGGTACAGGTTGTCTTCATACATGCCGCCCACCGCTGACAGGATGGCCGACACGGCGCCCTGCCCCTGGCGAAACAGCAGCAGGTACATCGTCATCTGGCCGAGCGTGATGCGCTCGCGGATGGTCGACAGTGCGATCCAGGCGTAGGCGCCGTACAGCGTCGCGGTCGCCAGCAGGCTCAGGCCGAAACCCCAGCTGTCGCGCCGGATCGACAGCGCGCGATCCTCGCGATACAGGCGGGTGAAGATGTCGCGATAGCGCTGCAGCAGCCGCGGCCCGAGTCCGAACAGCTTGACCTCCTTGACGTGATCCTCGCGTGCCAGCACCGTCTCGAGGTAGACCTGCATGCGCGTCTCGGGTGAACGCCAGCGAAACAGCCGGAACGCATCGCCCGAGAACTTTGCCTCCGCAACGAACGCCGGCAGTCCCGCCACCAGCAGCACCAGCATGGTCCAGGGCGAGAATCGCACCAGCAGCGCGGCATAGCTCAACAGCGATATCGCGTTCTGCGTCAGCCCGAAGGTGCGCATCACCAGGCTCAACGGGCGGCTGGAAGCCTCGCGGCGCGCGCGCGTGAGCTTGTCGTAGAATTCAGAGTCCTCGAAGTGCCTGAGCTCGAGCGTGAGCGCCTTTTCCAGGATCATGACGTTCACGCGCTGACCCAACTGCGCGCGCAGCAGCGCCTGGCACAGCGACAGTCCGCGCTGCGCGCCGGCCACGCCGGCCACCAGGCACCCCTCCAGCAGCACCAGCCGCAGCACGCGCGCCGCGTTGTGCCCGGCGGCGGTGCGCGCGTAGACCACGGCGTCGACGATCTGCGCGCCGATCCAGGCCACGCCCGCCGGCAGCAGGCCGGCCGCGAGCGTCAGCAGCGCCATTGCCAGCAGCAGCGTGCGATTGGTTTCCCACACCAGTTGTATCGCGCGGCGGCTGTAGCGGAACACGCCGAAGAAGCCCAGCAGCACGTCGGCCTTGGCCGCCGGTGCCGCGGCGGCGCCCGCCGATCGCGCACCGTGCGGGTTCATGCCGTCAGCAACACCACTGCTTCGGGTTCGGGCTCATAGCCGAGGTTCGGTGCGAGCCAGCGCTCGACCTCCTCGACGCTCATGCCCTTGCGCCGCGCGTAGTCCTCCACCTGGTCGCGATCGATGCGACCAACCGCCAGATAGCGCGACTGCGGATGGGAGAAATACCAGCCGCTGACGGCCGCGGTCGGATACATCGCGTACGACTCGGTGAGCGCAATGCCGGCGTTGCGATCGACGTCCAGCAGGCGCCACAGCGTGGCCTTCTCGGTGTGATCCGGGCAGGCCGGATATCCAGGCGCCGGCCGGATGCCGCGATATTCCTCGCGGATCAGTTGCTCGTTACCGAGCTTCTCGTCCGGCGCGTAGCCCCAGAATTCGCGCCGCACGCGCTGGTGCAGCCGCTCGGCAAAGGCTTCCGCCAGCCGGTCGGCCAGCACCTTGAGCATGATGCTCGAATAATCGTCATGCGCGGCCTCGAAGCGCTGCAGGTGCGGCTCGATGCCGATACCCGCGGTGAGCGCGAAGGCGCCGAAGTAATCGCGCACGCCGCTACCCCCGGGTGCGATGAAATCGGCCAGTGCGCCGTGCGGCTTGCCTTCCGGCAGGTCCTTCTGCTGGCGCAGGAAGTGCACCCGATCCAGCACCTGGGTGCGCGCATCATCCCGATACAGCTCCACGTCCTCGTCGACCGAGTTGGCGGGAAAGAAGCCGATCACGGCCCGTGCCTGCAGCCAGCCCTCGCGAATCACCGAACGCAGCATCTTGCGGGCATCGCCATACAGGCTGCTTGCCTGCTCGCCGAACTGCGCGTCGGTGAGGATGTCGGGAAACTTGCCGCGCAGTTCCCAGGCCTGGAAGAACGGTGTCCAATCGATATAGCGCGCCAGCTCTTCGATCGAATAGTGCTCGAAGGTGCGCACCCCGAGCATGCGCGGCACCGGCGGCGCATACGCCGCCCAGTCGATGCGGGTGCGGTTGGCGCGCGCCTGCGGCAGCGTAAATTGCGGCGACTTGGTGCGCCGCGCGCCGTGCTGGCTGCGTCGCAGTCCATGCTCGGACTTGATGCGCGCGCTATAGGCATCACGGGTGGCGAGCGTGACCAGCTGCTGGCACACGCCGACCGAGCGCGATGCGTCCTTCACGTACACCACCGGTCCTTCGTACTGCGGGTCGATGCGCACCGAGGTGTGCGCCGGGGAAGTGGTTGCGCCGCCGATCAGCAGCGGCAGCTTGAATCCCTGGCGCTGCATTTCCTTTGCAACATGCACCATCTCGTCCAGCGATGGCGTGATCAATCCCGACAATCCGATCATGTCGGCGCCCTTGTCGCGCGCGGTGGCGAGGATCTTCTCGCACGACACCATGACGCCCAGGTCGATCACGTCGAAATTGTTGCACTGGAGCACAACGCCGACGATGTTCTTGCCAATGTCGTGCACGTCGCCCTTGACGGTCGCCATCACGATCAGGCCGTTGCTCTTGTGCACGCCGCCGCCTGCGGCCTTCTCCTTCTCTATATAGGGGATCAGGTGGGCGACCGCTTTTTTCATCACCCGCGCCGATTTGACCACCTGCGGCAGGAACATCTTGCCGGCGCCGAACAGGTCTCCGACCACGTTCATGCCGTCCATCAACGGGCCTTCGATCACCTGCAGCGGCCGTTCGAACGCGCTGCGCGCCTCCTCGGTATCGGCGATCACGAATTCATCGATACCGCGTACCAATGCGTGCTCCAGGCGCTTGGCTACCGGCCAGTTGCGCCACGCCAGGTCCTCGGCGCGCTTGGTTCCGGCCTCGCCATGGTAGCGCGCGGCGATCTCCAGCAGCCGTTCGGTCGCATCCTCGCGCCGGTTGAGAATCACGTCCTCGACCCGCTCGCGCAGTTCCGGCTCGATCTCCTCGTAGATCGCCAGCTGGCCGGCATTGACGATGCCCATGCTCATGCCGGCGCGGATCGCGTGGTAGAGAAACACCGAGTGCATCGCTTCGCGCACCGGCTCGTTGCCGCGGAACGAGAACGAAACGTTGCTGACACCGCCGCTCACCAGCGCGTGCGGGCAACGCTCGCGTATCAGCGCCGTGGCCTCGATGAAGTCGCGCGAGTAGCCGTTGTGCTGCTCGATACCGGTTGCGACCGCAAAAATGTTCGGATCGAAGATGATGTCTTCCGGCGGAAAGCCGGCCTGCTCGGTCAGCAGCTTGTAGGAGCGCTCGCAGATCGACACCTTGCGCTCCACCGTGTCGGCCTGGCCCTGCTCGTCGAACGCCATGACCACGACCGCGGCGCCATAGGCGCGCACCTTGCGGGCGTGCTCGAGGAACGCCGCCTCGCCTTCCTTCATGCTGATCGAGTTGACGATGCCCTTGCCCTGCAGGCACTTGAGCCCGGCTTCGATCACCGTCCACTTCGAGGAGTCGATCATCACCGGTACCCGGGCGATATCCGGCTCGGAGGCGATCAGGTTCAGGAACCGCACCATCGCGGCTTCCGAATCGAGCATGCCCTCGTCCATGTTGACGTCGATGATCTGCGCGCCGCTGGTGACCTGGGTGCGCGCAACATCGAGCGCGCCGTCGTAGTCGTCGGCCTCGATCAGGCGCCGAAACTTGGCCGAACCGGTGACGTTGGTGCGCTCGCCGACATTGACGAACAGGCTGTCGGGCCCGATGTCCAGCGGCTCCAGTCCCGACAGACGGCAGCGCGGAGCCAGCCGCGGCGGCACGCGCGGCGGCAGACTTGCAACCGCCTCGCGGATATGGGCGATGTGCTCGGCGGTGGTACCGCAGCAGCCGCCGACGATATTGACCAGTCCGGCCTCGGCAAATTCGCGTATCAGCGCCGCGGTCTGGCAGGCCTGCTCGTCGTACTCGCCGAAGGCGTTCGGCAGTCCGGCGTTCGGATAGGCGCAGACCGCCACATCGGCGATGCGCGACAAGTCCTCGACATAGGGGCGCAGCTGCTTGGCACCGAGCGCGCAGTTGAGCCCGACCACGGTGGGCTCGCTATGGCGGAGCGCATTCCAGAACGCCTCGACGGTCTGGCCTGAGAGCGTGCGGCCGGAGGCATCGGTGATGGTGCCCGAGATCATGATCGGCAGGTCCACCGACAGCTCGCGCATCGTGCGGCGCACGGCGTACAGCGCCGCCTTGGCATTGAGCGTATCGAAAATGGTCTCGAGCAGGATCAGGTCGGCGCCGCCTTCGATCAGCGCCGCCGCCGCCTCGCTGTAGGTCGCCACCAGCTGGTCGAAATTGATGTTGCGAAAGCCCGGATCGTTGACGTGCGGCGATAGCGACGCGGTGCGATTGGTGGGACCGATTGCGCCGGCCACGAAGCGCGGCCGACCGGTGCGCTCGGCGTACTGGTCGGCCACCTCGCGCGCCAGGCGCGCCGCCGTGCGATTGAGCTCCACCACGATGCCTTCCATGCGGTAGTCGCCCTGGGCCGGCGCGCTGGAATTGAAGGTGTTGGTCTCGATGATGTCGGCCCCGGCCGTAAGATACTTGCCGTGGATCTCGCGGATCATGGCGGGCTGCGTCAGCGTCAGCAGATCATTGTTGCCCTTGAGGTCGCTCGGCCAGTCATGAAAGCGCTGACCACGGTAGGCCGCCTCATCGGGCGCATAGGCCTGGATCATGGTGCCCATGGCACCGTCGAGCACCAGGATGCGCTCGGTCAGCAGGCGTTTGAAGTCCTGGATGCGTTGCTCGCGGCTCATGCGCGTTGCTCCAGCCGCTCTGCCGGCAACTCGACCGGCGCCGGGCGAACGCCGAGCGCGTGGCAGATCGCGTAGGTCAGGTCGGCGCGATTGAGGGTATAGAAATGAAACTCATCGACACCTTCGCGCGACAGCGCCTCCACCTGCTCGATGGCAAAGGCCGCGGCGATCATGCGACGCGTGTCGGCATCGTCTTCCAGCCCGTTGAAGCGCAGCCGCAACCAGTCCGGCACCGATGCCCCGCAGCGCTCGGCAAAACGCAGCATCTGCGGAAAACGTGTGATCGGCAGGATGCCGGGCACCAAGCTGGCCTTGATGCCGGCGGCGGCGCAGCGATCGCGAAAGCGCAGGAAGATGCCCGGCTCGAAGAAGAACTGCGAGATGGCGCGATCGGCGCCGGCGTCGAGCTTGGCCTTGAGATTATCCAGGTCGAAGGCCGCATTCGGCGCGTCGGGGTGCCCTTCCGGATAGGCCGCTACCGAAATCTCGAAATCCGCCACGCTGCGCAGGCCGCGCACCAGGTCCACCGCATAGGCAAAGCCGCCCGGATACGGCGTATAGCCGCTGCTGCCCTGGGGCGCATCACCGCGCAGCGCGACGATGTGGCGCACGCCGGTATGCCAGTAGCTGCGCGCGATCTCCAGCACGTGGGCGCGATCCATGCCGACGCAGGTCAGGTGCGCCGCTGGAGTCAGCAGGGTTTCCTTGACCACGCGCGACACCACGTTGTGCGTGCGCTCCCGGGTCGAACCATCCGCGCCGTAGGTCACCGACACGAAGCGCGGACGCAGCGGCGCCAGCCGCTGGATCGACTGCCACAGCGTCTGCTCCATCTGGGCATCGCCGGGCGGGAAGAATTCGAACGATACCTGCACCGGCCGCGCAAGCTTGCTCAGCCCGTTGCCGATGCGGCCGACCAAAGATGCGCTGTTCATGCCAGACCTGCCAGCTGTTGCGGATCGATGTTTCTAGGCGGGCGCTGGCTGTGGTGCGCGAGCGCGACGATGAAATGACGGCCGGCCAGATCGCAGGGCCGCAGCCGGTCGGCGTTCATCCCGGCAGCCGCGAACCAGCGTCGCAGCTGCGACAGCGGATTGTCCGACGCGCGCGCATCGATCTGATCGAAGTCCTCGATCACGATCAGCCGCCCGTCCCCTCGCAGCGTGCGGGCGGCCTCGGCGATCGCCGCCGCCGGCCGCTCGGCTGCGGCCAGCACCCGATCGATCGATACCGTGTCGAAGCTGGCATCGTCGTACGGCAGGCTGTACATGTCGCCGCGGCGAAATTCGCAGTGCGACAGACCGGCGCCGTGGATACGGGTACGTGCCAGGCGCAGGGCCGGCACCGAGATATCCACGCCCACCGCGTGCCGCGCGCGCGGGCCCAGGATCTGGAGCATGAGCCCGGATCCGGTGCCGATATCCAGCAGCTCACCGACCGGAGTCGGCCCGAGCTCTTCCAGCAGCAGGCTCGACAGCTCTGATCCGGCGCTCCCCGCGGCCAGGCCGGCCGCGGTCTCGGTGCCCGCCTTCGGGCCGGTGAGCTGGCCGACGGCCGGGCCGCCGGTGGCGGCCAGCGCCGCATCGAGTTGTCGCGCTGCAACGAGCGCCCGGTTGCCGACCACCTTGACCGCACGCTCCCGGTCGCGCTTGAGCACCTGCGCATCCGGATCCGCCATCCCCAGCAGCTGGCGCTGCCACTCGAGATAGCGCCCGTTGCTTGGCGCCCGGTAATAAACGCACTGCTGCTCGCGAAAGCGGTCGAGAAATCCGGCCTCAGTTAGCAGACGCAGGTGACGCGATATGCGAGGCTGGCTCTGGTTCAGCACCACTGCGAGCTCGCCAACGGTGTATTCCGCCTGGCTGAGCAGGAATAGCAGCCGCAGGCGGGTCGGTTCGGCGGCGCTCTTGAGCGCACGCACGACCTCTCCCACATCCTCGCTGGCGAACGAGCCTTTAAACATATTCCTTCAACATATAAACATATCTTTATATACGCCAAAATATTCTAACAGCCCCCGACCCCTTCTGCTACCCTCGTCGCCCTTTTGGCATTCAGATTCGAGACTTAGATCCCTTTCCTGCTTTCCATAACGACGCACGTGAGCCCATGCAACGCCCCATTCGAAACATCGCCATCATTGCCCACGTCGATCACGGCAAGACCACGCTGGTCGATTGCCTGCTGAAGCAGTCCGGGACCTTCGCCGCCCACGAGAAGATGGGCGAGCGCATCATGGATTCCAACGCCATCGAGCGTGAGCGCGGGATCACCATCCTCGCCAAGAACTGCGCCATCGAATACGGCGGCACCCGGATCAACATCGTCGACACCCCGGGCCACGCCGATTTTGGCGGTGAGGTCGAGCGCGTGCTGTCGATGGTCGACGGCGTTCTGCTGCTGGTGGATGCGGTCGAAGGCCCGATGCCGCAGACCCGGTTCGTCACCCGCAAGGCGCTGGCGCTCGGGCACAAGGCGATCGTGGTGGTCAACAAGATCGATCGCCCGGGCGCCCGGCCCGGTTGGGTGGTCGATCAGACCTTCGAGCTGTTCGACAAGCTCGGCGCCACCGATGCGCAACTGGATTTTCCGGTGATCTACGCCTCGGCTCTGCAGGGCTGGGCCAGCACCGACATGACACGCCGCGAGCCGGACATGTCGGCGCTGTTCGAGGCCATTCTTCAGTATGTGCCGCCGCCGCCGACCGAGATCGACGCGCCGCTGCAGCTGCAGATCTCGACCCTGGATTACAACTCCTATGTCGGCCGCATCGGCATCGGTCGCATCCGGCGCGGCACACTGCGTGCCGGTCGCAATGTGGTGCTGCGCTACGGCGATGAAGACCGCGGCCCGGCCAAGATCGCCCAGGTACTGACCTTCACCGGCCTGCAGCGCTCGTCGGTGGAGGAAGCCGCGGCAGGGGATATCGTCGCCGTCACCGGCATCGAGGACATCAATATAGGCATTACCATCTGCGATCCGCTGCAGCCGGAAGGCCTGCCGCCGATCCAGGTAGACGAGCCGACGCTGGCGATGACCTTCCAGGTCAACACTTCGCCGCTGGCCGGGCGCGAGGGCAAATTCGTCACCAGCCGCCAGATCCGTGAACGCCTGTATCGCGAGCTGCAGAGCAACGTCGCCCTGCGCGTCGAGGACACCGCCGATGCCGACGCATTCCGGGTGCTCGGCCGCGGTGAGCTGCATCTGACCATCCTGATCGAGAACATGCGCCGCGAGGGCTATGAGCTGGCCGTCGGTAAGCCGCAAGTGTTAAAGAAAATCGTAAACGGCGAAGTACTCGAACCGTTCGAGGCGCTCACGGTCGACATCGACGAGGTCCACCAGGGCGGCGTCATGGAGGCGCTCGGCGCGCGCCGCGCCGAACTGACCGACATGCAGATCGATGGCAACCAGCGCGCGCGGCTCGAGTACCGCGTCCCGGCACGCGGCCTGATCGGCTTTGTCGGCGAGTTCATGACACTGACGCGCGGCAACGGGCTGATGAGCCACATCTTCGATGGTTATTCCGCGGTCAAGGGCGAGATTCCGGACCGGCGCAATGGCGTGCTGATCAGCAACGAGGACGGCGAGGCCGTGGCCTACGCGCTATTCATGCTGCAGGAGCGCGGCCGCATGTTCGTCAGCCCGGGTGACAAGCTGTACGAGGGCTCCATCATCGGCATCCACAGCCGCGAGAACGACCTGGTGGTCAACCCGATCAAGACCAAGAAGCTGACCAACATTCGCGCCGCCGGCAAGGACGAGGCCATCGTACTCACGCCACCGATCCAGCTGACGCTCGAATACGCGGTGGAATTCATCGCCGAGGACGAGCTGGTCGAAGTCACCCCGCAGAGCATCCGCCTGCGCAAGCGCCACCTCAAGGCGCACGATCGCAAGCGCGCCTCGCGCGAAGAGACGCTGCCGGTCTGAAAGCCCCGGCCAGCCGGCCGGCGACCCGCTGCGCCAAGACGTCATCGGAACGGCCGGCTAAGGAAGGCCGAACCCGACAGGCCGAAGCGCCAATTGAGCTCGATTGCCTTGGAGATTCCGATTCTTGCGCCGCGTACCACCTTGGGTCGCACTTTCGCAGGCACCAGCCTGAATGGCCGTAGATCGATGCGCTTGCCGTTCAAAGCATTGGTAACCGCAAGCGCCTGTCCGAGCTGGCCGGGACCTGCGCAAAGCTTTCTGATGTCGGTTTGATGCCTGCGGCGCATCATCTCGGCAATGCCGCGGATGGGTTCCAACGCCCGGATCAACACCCCCGCCCCGTGCCCCACTTCGCGACACGAGATGTTGAGACACCAGTGAATGCCGTAGGAAAGATAGACGTAGGCGTGTCCAGGAGGTCCGAACAGCACCGAATTGCGCAGCGTCGGTCCAGGAAAGCTGTGTGACGCCGCCTCGGCCTCGTCGTACGCCTCGGTCTCGACGATCACGCCGCCCACACCATTGAGCAGCAAGGTCGCGCCTATCAGCTGCCTGGCCACGATGGGAGCGTTGCGTTTGAAGTCGACGCCCGGTGCGCACTTTCCGGACCTGCTGTTGACTGTCACGCTGGGCACGCCTGTCCGCTGCGGTAAATCAGTCTGCCAGTGCCAGCATGCGCTCGCTGTCACTGATCGCGCCGGCTTCGCTCGCCGGATCGAATGCGCGCATCAGCCACAGGTATGCCGTCCCGGCCACCGTAAGGCCGACCAGCCAGCCCAGGTCGACGCCGCCGAGCGCGCGCGCGGCCGGTCCGGTATAGACATCGGGCACGACGAAGAACGGGGTCGCGCCGATGAAGCCCGCCAGGTACGCGGTCAGTCCCCTGGCATCCCAGGCGCCGTAGATGCCATGCGGCAGGAACAGCTGGGTGATGGCATAGCGTCCGCGGCGCACGAAGAAGTAATCCACCAGGTTGATCGCGGTCCAGGGCGCCAGCAGGTACAACATCATGGTGAGCACCGCGAACAGCAGTGAGATCGAATTGGCGCTGATGGCAACGCTCAGCGCCGCCCATACCAGCGCCAGCACGATGATGGTGATCACGCGCTGGCGCGGCGTGGGCTGCATTTCGAACAGTGAGCTCAGCGCAGTGAGGACCGTGAGCATGCCGCTGTAGGCATTGAGGCCCATGGTTGCCGTCAGCACCAGCACCGAGGCCACCGACAGCACCAGTCCAAAGCCGGCGAACAGGCTGTTGCCCGCATCGTACAGCGCCACCAGCCCGTCCGCGGCTCCGAGCCGAGTCGCCAGCCACGCGCCCACCGCAATCAGCCAGATCGCGGAGGAAGACGCCCCGAGGTAGACCGCGGCAATGATCGCCCGCGGCCGGCTGTCACGCGGCAGATAGCGCGAGTAATCCGACACCGACGGTGCCAGGGCGATGTTGTAGCTGGCGCTGGCGGCGAACTGGCCGAAAAACGCAACCGTGCTCCAGCCGCCGGTGGCAGCATGGGTCGCCGGGATCCAGTGCAGCATGATCGCCACGGTGAGCAGCGTGTAGAGCGGCATGCACAGCACGAAGCTCCAGCGAAAGATGCGATGCATCCAATCGTATCCGTAGATCGCCAGCAACGCGGCCGCGGCCGATGCTGCCAGCGTCACCAATGCTTCGTTCCAGCCGAGGATCGCGTGCAACCCATGCGCCGTGAGTACGCAGTCGGCGACGTTGAAGCCCAGGAACGTGAACAGCGTGCCGATCAGCACCGCGGCGACGCCGCGAAAACCGAACTGCGCGCGCGACTGGATCATCTGCGGCAGCCCGAGTTCGGGTCCCTGGGAGGCATGAAAGGCGACGAACATGGTTCCAAACAAAATGCCTAGTGCCCCGGCGAGCGAGGTGTAGCCGAAGCTCAGGCCCATGCTCGGGCCGACGAAGCCGATCGCGATGCTGAAGAAATGGAAATTCGCCAGAAACCAGAACGGTACCTGGTCTGCCACCCGTCCGTGGCGCTCGCGCTGGTCGATGTAGTCGATGGATTTGCGCTCCATCGACAGTCCCTCCGCTGCTGCAGTCGAGCCGCTCATTCCTGCGTGCGGATGCCGGCGGCGTTCAACTGGCTGCATAGTGGCGCGAGTTGCTGCTGGTAATGGCGCCACTGTGAAACGGACGACTGGTACACGGGTTGACGCACCTGCGCCGCGCTGGCGGTGGTGCTCGGCGCGGCGTTCTCGTGAAACTGTGCGCACGCGTCCTGCCATTCCAGTCCACAGAACTGCAGCAGCTTGCGCGTCTGTCCGGGCTGGTCGGCGACCAGGTGCTCATAGTTCAGGGTGTAAATGGCCGCCGGCATGATTGCCTGCCAGTGCGCCATCAGGCGATGATAGCCGACGTAGTATTGGCCGAGCTCCGCCAGATCGTAAGAGTACGGATAGCCGTCCTCGAACAGGGTTTTATAGATCGCGTAACAGGCCGCCATCGGATCGCGGCGCACGTGGACGATCTTCGCGTTCGGCAGTGCGCGGGCAATCAACCCGCAGTAGAGGTAATTCAACGGCATCTTGTCGGTAAAGCGCGCAGCGTCGACACCCGCTGCGCGCACCCGGTTCACGTAATCGCGTCCCAGGGCCGCGAAATCCAGGCTCGCCGAGCCCGCCACCAGCTGTCTGCGGGATAACTGCGCGCCCGGGCTTTGGCGACGTACCGCATCCACGATCGCCAGTGCCAGGCAGGTAAGCTCTCCGGCGCTGTGCAACTGCGAGTGGCTGCCGAGCATCCGATCCACCAGCGTGGAGCCGCTGCGCGGCAGGCCGACGATGAAAATCGGCGCATCTGCGCAGGCATCGGTCGCTATCCCGGCCGGTGCGGCCGCAAAGGCGTCGATGATCCAGTCAGCGGTCGCCACGTCTGTGGCGACGTCATAGCGCATATGCTGACGCCGCAGTGCCGCGCCGCGCCGCAGGTGCTGGAACGATTGCTCGTATTGCCCGAGGTCCTCGTATTCCTTCGCCAGGGCGTACTGCAGCTGCACTTGTGCGCGCCAGTCGGGCAGCGGGTGCGCGATGAGCGCCGTGAGTTCCGCCACGTGATTGCTCTGTGCGCTCTGGGTGCGCAGATGCGAGCGGTTCCGATAGGCCTCGTAGTCGGCCGGATTGAGCGCGATGACGCGATCGTAGTCGGCCTCGGCTTCGGCGATCTGTCCCAGAAAGCGCCGCACTGCCGCGCGGTTGAAAATGAACTGCGCATTACCCGGCGCCGCGGCCACGGCCTGCTCATACGCGGCCAGCGCGCGCCGCTGGTCGTCGGCGCGGCTGTAGAGCGTGCCGATCGCATCCAGCAGCATGGCATCGGCGCCGGCGCAGCGTTGTGCGGCGGCGGCCGCCTGGCGGGCATCGGCCAGCCTTCCGGCCGCCAGCAGGTACTGGCCGCGACGGATCAGCAGCTGCGGATTGCGCGGCTCGATGCTCAGCGCACGATCGATAGCTCCGAGTGCATCGGCGCTGCGCTCCGGTGGCGTCGCAAGCAGCCGTGGCTCAGGCATTGCCGGCCACGCCGAAAGCCGGGGCATGCGCAGGATCCAGCGCGCGCTGCACGTACGGGTCGATCTGCGGCGCGTAGATATCCCAGATGGTGCTGAGCGCGGCCACCGGATCGGCATCGATCCAATCGACGCGCAGATCGGCAATCGGCCAGGGGACATCGCGCACGATCAACAGTCCTGCCGAATGCAGCGGCCCGGCCTCACCGCCGCTGGCAGCGCCTGCCTGCAGCGCCTGCAACAGGCGTGATCCCAGATGTCCGCTGGCCGCCTCAAATGCCGCGAGCATCGCGGCGGCAACCTCCACTCGCGCCAGGAGGTTGCCGGCAGCGGCTGCATGCTCGCCGAGCGCGGACGCCACGATGCCAAGTGCCTGCGCGCCTGAGTGCACCGCCGGTGGGCCCTGGCAGCCCAGCACCAGCAGCTGTCGATACGCGCCGAAGCGCGTCGCGGCCAGCACCTGCTCCAGCGCCAGGTGCGCACTGGCGCCGCCCGCCAGCGCATCGAGCGCCCGCGGCCCCAGCATCGGGTCGGTGATGTTCTGCGTCGCCACCACGCCGACGCCGGCGCGGGCGTGCGCGCAGCGCGCCGCCACGGCTGCGGATGATGAGGCGATCGCCATGCCGAGCATGTGCGCATCGGCGGCGCGCGCGACGATCGACAGCGTCACCGCTCAGCTCTCATCGGGAATCACCGCGGTCACATCCACCTCCACCAGCCATTCGGGGCGTGCCAGGCCAGACACCACGATGCCGGTGGACACCGGGTAGACTCCTTTCAACCAGCCGCCGATGCACCGATACACCGCCTCGCGATAGCGCGGATCGGTGAGGTAGATTGTGATCTTGCAGATGTGCGAAAGGTCAGCGCCGGCTTCGCCCAGCAGGCGCTCGATGTTGCTCATGGCCTGATGGGCCTGTGCCGCGGCATCGCCTATCCCGACGTTGAGCGCGGTATCGAGGTCCTGTCCGACCTGGCCGCGGACGAACACCATGCGTCCGCGGGCCACCACTACCTGGCACAGGTCATTGTCGAGCTTCTGCTCGGGGTAGGTGTCGCGGGTGTTGAATTTGCGAATGCGGGTGTGCACGGCGGCTTTACGCGGCAGCGACCGGATGTTCCCGGAACCAGTGAGTGACCGCGGAGTCGCCCGGCTCGCGCGTGCGTGGTTCCATGACCCGGTCCGATAGTCCCGCCGCTTTGCGTACCAGATCGAGCGGTCCCTGCCAGTCGAAATTGTGATACACGGCGGCCAGGTGCGCGAATGGCGGGGCTTGCGCGAACAGCTGAAATGTCAGGCGATGGCCGGCGTAGTCGGAATTCAACAGGTCGCGCGCCAGCGCCAGCAGCTTGCGTCGGTCCTCCGCCACCCAGCGCTCGCTCACCGAGTAGAACTTGTCCAGCCACGGCTTGGTCTCTGGCGCATCGAACGACGCCTTGTCCGGCGTGACGCAGATCTGGCCGCCGCACAGCTCGCGCGCGATGTGCATCATCTGGTGCAGCTGCGAGCAGGCCAGCACGCGCCCGCAGTACAACAGCGACTGATTCGGCATCAGAAGGCCAGCGGGGCTTTTCTCCGCCAGCACGATCGCTGCCGTGAGATGCGCGTTGATGCCCTCGCGGTACACCGCCAGCTGCGCCAGCTTCTCCTGCACCGCCTGCTGTTTGTCGAGCCCGGTCTGTTTCACATTGAACAATGCCGCGCCGATCATCATGTCGGCGAGCTTCAGATTGCGCTGCACGAAAGCAAACGCCGAGTACCGGTGCAGTGTCGCGCGGATGAACATCGCCGCTCTGGTGTGCCGGTAAAACAGCACGTTCTCCCACGGAATCAGCACATCGTCGAAAATAACCAGCGCATCGACCTCATCGAAACTGTTGGACAACGGATAGTCGGCAGCCGGTGCACGGCCGGCGAAGCCGGTGCGGCAGATGAACTTGAGCCTGGGGGAAGCCAGGTCGCACACGAAGCCCACGGCGTACGCCGACAGCGCATCGCTACCCCAGTTGGCAATGGTCGGCTTGGTGAAAGCCTGGTTGGCGTACGCGGCCGCGGTTTCGTATTTCGCGCCGCGCACGATGATGCCGGCGTCGGTCTCCTTGACCACGTGCAGCAGCATGTCCGGATCCTGTTCCTGCGGCGCCTTGGATCGATCACCCTTGGGATCGGTGTTGGCCGACACATGGAACGGGTCGCCCTTGAGCACCGCCTGGATGTGATGGCGGATGTTGGCGGAGAACTTCGGATCCACTTCGTTGAGCACGTCCTGGCCGTCGAACAGCGACCACATCTCGCCCACGGTTTCATCGCCGACGCGGGTCACGACGCCGCCGATGGCTTCCAGGATGGTGTCGGTCGCACGCCGCTTGAGCCACCAGTCCTCCTGGGTGCGCGGCAGCTTGTTCGCCACCGCATTCCACTCCGCGCCGTCCTGGTAGGCGAGCACGCGGCGCGTGGCCGCTTCGTGCTGCATGTCGTAGATGCGGGCGCGGATGTCGATCAGCGGCCGGAACATCGGATGTTGCGCCAGGTCGCGCACCCGCTCGCCGTTCACGTACACCTCGCGGCTGTCGCGAATGGAATCCAGATATTGCGTTCCGGTTCGGATCATCGCGCGCCCCCCTGTGTGCGCTGAAAGGTATTGAAGAACCGCCGCCGCGTCCAGCCCCGAACCCGGGGGCTTTCAGGCCAGGCGGTCCAGCAGCGCGTCCATCATCGCATCGCAACGCTGCAACTGGTCGATGGCGACGAATTCGTCGGGCTTGTGCGCCTGATCGATCGATCCGGGCCCGCACACCACGGTCGGGATGCCCAGCCGATCACTGAACAGTCCGCCCTCGCTGCCGAATGCCACCTTGATGCGCTCACGGTTGCCGGTCAGTGCGGCGGCCAGTTCCACCACCTCGGCATCCGCCGGAGTTTCCAGCCCCGGATATTCATACATGAGATCCAGATCGATATGGGTGTCGGCATCGCCGTGCATCGCTTCCGCGACCGCGGTGGCGTCGGCGCGGATCGCGGCCACCAGCGCCGCCGGGTCATCCTGCGGCAGGTTGCGGATCTCCAGTTCCAGTTCGCAGCGCGCCGGCACGATGTTCAGCGCGCTGCCGCCGTGGATCACGCCCACGTGCAGCGTGGTGTAGGGAACATCGTATGCCGGATCGAAGGCACCGCCGTGCTCGATGCCCGCCTGGCGCCTGCGGATCCGCTCGATCAGCTCGCTCGCCATATAAATGGCGTTGATGCCGTGCGCGGGAGCCGCGGAGTGCGCAGCGCGCCCGTGGCAGCTCGCCTTGAGCGCGGTCTTGCCCTTATGGCCGACCGCGGTACGCAGCATCGTCGGCTCGCCGACGATGCAGAACCGGGGCCGGTGCGCCCAGCCGGCCATGTCCTCGATCAGCGAGCGTACCCCGAGGCAGCCCACTTCCTCGTCATAGGAAAACGCCAGCTGCAGCGGCAGCCACAGCGGCCGGGCCGTGGCTTTGTCCGCGGCTCGCAGCGCGCAGGCAATAAAGCCCTTCATGTCGGCCGCGCCGCGCGCAAACAGGCGCCCGCCGCGCTCCTGCAGCCGGAATGGACTGGAGGCCCATTGCTGGCCGTCGGTCGGCACCACGTCGGTGTGGCCGGACAGCAGCACGCCGCCGCGATCCGTAGGGCCGATGTTGGCGTACAGATTGGCCTTGCGTCCGTCGCGGTCCATGTACAGCTTTGATTCGATGCCGCGGGTCGCCAGGAAAGCGCGCACGAACTCGATCAGCCCCAGATTGGAATCACGGCTGACAGTGGCAAAACCTACCAGCTGATCCAGGATCTGAACACTGTTCATTGAGCTGGTTGTTCAGCGCTGCGTCGCGCGATCCTCACCACTCCTTGAAAGAGTATCCAAGCGTGACCCCGACGGTGCGCGGCTGCGATACCACGGCTTCAGCGCGATTGCCGTAGATCGCCGGATCCGCATAGGCATTGATGCCCAGATTGTTGGTCAGGTTGTGCACGTACAGCGTCGCCAGCCAGTGCGTTCGCATGTAGCTTACCCGCGTGTCGAGCATGGTGTAGCTTGGCACCGTGGGCGCCGTCACGGTGAGTGCCGAGGCCAGCGAGCTCTGGTAGTGACCATTGATCGCAAACAGCAGGTAGCCGCCGGCGAGCGGCACATGCCCGTACTCCAGATCGACCGCCAGGCTGTTCTTCGGCGTTCCGGGCAGTGGGCTGCCCACCGGCGCCGGCGGCGCGACCACGTTGGGAAACACAAATAAAGGATTGAGTTCGGTGAGCTTGGTTTGATCGTAGGTGTAGTCCACCTGTGCCGTCAGATGGTCCGTCACCAGTGCATCGAGCTCGAATTCGAAGCCGCGACTGAACGCCTCGCCGGCATTGATCGATGCCGGCAGCACCAGCGGCGTGAGCTGCACGCCTTCCTGGATGTTGTGCCATTGAATATCGTAGAGCGCGGCGGAATAGCGGAAACGGTTCAGCAGCGTGCCCTTGGCGCCGACTTCATAGTTATCGGCCGTGTCGGGTTGCAGCTTGGTCAGCGCCGGCGGCGTCGTATAGCCCACGCCGGGCTCGCTCGGCGGCAGCGCATTGACGCCGCCGCGACGAAACCCCTGCGACCAGGTGGCATAGACCAGGTTGTTCTTGTCGAACTGATAGGAGCTGTTGATTTTCCATAGCGCCTTGCGCCAGGAATCGCTGAGCGAAATGTTGGCGATCGGCGGCGTCGATCCGAAAAACGCGCCGCCGTCGAACAGCAGCCCGGTCTGCTGCGCCTGCGTTATGGTCTGCCGGAACAGCCGGCCGCCGCCGGTCAGGCTCCAGGCCGAAGTCAGGTGCGCGGTGATTTCGCCAAACGCGGCCAGGTCGGTGTACTTGGTTTCGAAATCGCCGATGTAGGTCTGGTCCTTGACGATCGGAATGCCATCGACATAGGTGGTCGTCCCCGGCGTGTAGGCGGTCTCGCCGACCCCGCAGTATGAGGGAATCGTACTGAATACCTGGGTCGGAGTGGCCTGGCCGAATATCGCCGAACAGCCGTTGTAGAAGTCGAGGTAGCCGGGCTCGAATTCGTGCTCCTGGATATTGGTTTTCTGGCTCTTGTAGAACAGGCCGCCGACCCAGTCGATGAATCCGCCTTCCTTGGATGCCAGGCGCAGCTCCTGCGACCACGGCTTGTCGTCGAGTTCGTCGCGCCCGATGACGAATGAGCGCGGGTCCTGGCCGTAGATGCTCTGGTAGAACGAGAAATTGGTGTATACGGTCGTCAGATCGTCGCTTGAGTGGTTGAGGTGATGCGCCCAGGAGGTGGCCGAGGTCAACGTCGCGAATCCCAGGTCGTACTCCAGCGTCAGTGCCAACAGGTCGACCGTATCGTGCGCGCCTTCCAACTCGTTATCGGCGCTCGACAGGGAGTCCACGCCGGGAGGCACCGGCGAGTTGTACAGTTGCGCCACCGGAGCCGGCGCGACGCACGGGATCGAGCACGGTATCTGGGTCGCCGGACTGATCGGCATGTTGTATGCGGAGCTGCTGGTGGCCACCTGCGGGAAGCCGTTGGCGGTGGCGAGCTGATAGTAATACGACAGCTGCGCGTGGAACTCCTCGTTCGGCTTCCACAGCGCCGAGATGCGCGCATTCTTGTACTCATAGGAATTGACGCCGTCCTTGCCGTACTTCACCGGCGGACTGAACACATTTCCCGGCTCGGCTGATATCGGCTCGCCGCCGCTGAGCACGTACAGATTCGGCTCGTTGATGAAGCCGGCGTCATACGACCAGCCGGCGTTCACGCGTATGGCAAGGGTGCTGGAGAGCGGCAGGTTGAGCATGCCGTTGGCTTCTTCATTGGGCGCATGCGTGTGCTGCGTGTCGCTCACACCCACTTCCACTTTGGAATCGAAGCCGCTGGGATCGGGCGCGTTCTGCACGTACCTGATGGTGCCGCCGAGCGAGCCGGAGCCGTACAGCGTGCCCTGTGGGCCGCGCAGCACCTCTACCCGATCCATGTCCTGCAGCCGCAGATTGAAGAACAGCGGCGTATCGTCCACGTAGGTGGCCACCGGCGGCACCACCGGTGTCGCCAGGCCCAGCTGTCCCGAGGTCTGCTCACTGTTCAGGCCGCGGATGATGAGTCCCGAGCCGTTGACGCCGCTGAATGGACCCTTGTCGGTCACATTGACGCCGGCCATCGAATGCGCAAGTTCCGCCACATCCTGGATGCCGGCCTGCTCGAGAGTGTTTCCGGTCACCGCGGTAATGCTGATCGGCAGGTCCTGGGCCGAGACCGCGCGCCGCGTTGCCGTGACGATGACTTCCTCCAGCATCCCGGTGGCGGCGGGTGCGCTGCTCTCATCGCCAATCGAAGGCGCACCGTACAGCGCGGTGAGGACCGCCGCTGTGACTGAGGCTACCGTCTCGAGTCGGCGCGGTTGGTGTCGCAGGCGAGGACGTGTCGTCATTCAAGTCTCCCGTAGCAAAGCGCGCCAGCAGCGCCAATGCAGGAAGACTTCCAGTTGTCCGGGGGTCCCTTGTGACATGCAGAGACCAACCCAGGGCCGTTCGCCTCCCCGCGCGGATCTCCCGGGCTTTTATCCCGCCGTGTATCCCACCCGATCGCTCAGGTAGGACTGCCTCTCTCGGACCAGCACTGAAAATGAATTTCAGCCGGAACCCTAGACGCACATTGCCCTGTGGCTTCTGCAAGCCGCGTGCCGCGCACAAAATTACCGCGCGAAGCCGCGGTTCCGGCGGAAAAACAACGGCAAAATAACGACTTGAAATCTGCCCGGAGGAAAGCCGCGTGTCGCGTGCCAGACGGCGGCGCACGGCAATGGGGCGCGTGCGTTGCCACTCACCATGCGCGCGCACCGCTCGCGCGCAGTGCGCGGCGGCCTGCGGTTACAATAATCGTGCCCCGATCGCAATGGAGTGAACCCGATGAGCGATGTCCAGGCCCTACGTCCGCGCATCAACGAGCGACAGCTGCGCATCGACCTGGCGGCGGCCTGCCGCCTGGCGTCACGCCTGGACTGGCAGGAAGCAGTGGCCAATCACTTTAGCGTCACCACCAGCGACGACGGGAGGTATTTCCTGCTAAACCCGCTGTGGCGCCATTTCTCCCGGATGCGGGCGTCGGATTTTCTGCTGCTCGATGCGCACGCCGACAGCGCACAGAATGCGCAGCTGATCGATCCGACCGCCTGGGTGATCCACGGCACGATGCACGCCCAGCTGCGCCAGGCACGCTGCATATTGCATGTGCACCCGCCTTATGCAACCGCCTGGTCCTGCCTCGCCGACCCGCAGATCAGGCCGATCGACCAGACGTCGGCGCGATTCTACAAGCGCGTCGCGATCGACACGCACTACGGCGGTCTGGCCGACAATGCGGCCGAGGGATTGCGCCTGACACGCGCGCTGGGTGAGCACAACGTGCTGGTGATGGGTAATCATGGCGTTCTGGTGGTGGGCGATACCGTGGCCGAGACCTTCGATGCGCTCTATCACCTGGAACGCGCCTGCCGCACGCTGCTGCTGGCGCATTCGAGTGGGCAACCACTGCGCGTGCTGTCGGATGAGGTCGCGGAGCGAACCGCGCAGGGATGGGTCGATGGCGGCGTTCAGGCAATGGCGCATTTCGCACAGCAGAAGGCGATACTCGATGCCGAGGATAGCTCCTATGCCGAGTGATCGCCGGGCGCGCGGATCAACCTGTCGTACAGCTCCGGCCTGCGGTCGACACGATACGGGTAGATGCGGGCCGCCGCGTCCTGGTCGCGTTTGCTGATTTCCCCGATGATCAGGGCCTCGCCTGATCCGGCGGCGGCCAGCGACTTACCATCCATGCCGGTCAGGCACGAGCCGCCCAGGAAGCGCATGCCGTTCTCCACGCCGGCATGGTTGCAATAGGCCAGGTAGACCTGGTTTTCAATCGACCGCGCCGGCACCAGAAAATCCGTCACCGCCGCGTATTCGTCGGTGAGCGCGGTTGGAATCAGGATCACATCGGCACCCATCAGCGCCAGGCTTCGCACCGCTTCCGGATATTCCACGTCGTAGCAGATCAGCAGCCCGATGCGGAAAGCGCCGAAACTGAACGGCGGTTCGAACCGGATTCCGCGACAGTAGGCCGCGCGTTCGTCGTCGCCGAACAGATGTGTCTTACGATAATGCGCCAGCGCCGCGCCATCGGCGCCAATCACCTGCACCGCGTTATAAATATCGCCGCCCGGATCGCGTTCGGCATAGCCATAGGCTATGGCAATGTGGTTGTGGCGCGCGATGGCCGCGATACGCTGCGCCGACAGGCCATCGGAGCTCTCCGCCAGCGTGGCTACGGCAGGGCCGATGTTGTAGCCGCACAACCAGCACTCGGGGCATAACAGCAGCGCGGCTCCGGCAGTCGCGGCGGCCTGCGCGACGGATTGCAAAGCGGCGAGATTCGCCGCTACGTCCGCCGGGTATCCTGCCGTTTGCCACAGAGCGAGCTTCATTGCGCATCTACGATACGGGATGGCGCGGTGCCCTGCCAGCCGCGCCGCTCGCGGTTGTTGTCGAAACCGTTGTGGCGCATATTGCCGACGACAGGTGTGCAATGAATAACCGCGAACAGGCGACGCGCCTGGAGATCAGTACCATCCAGCCGATCCCGCTCGATCAGCGCCACGGCACCGCCGCGGATCTGTTCACCGTCTGGTTCGGATCCAACCTGATGCTCCTCACGATCGTGACCGGCGGCCTCGCCGTCACGGTATTCGGACTGCCGTTCTGGTGGGCCGTCATCGGCCTTACGGTCGGCAACATGGTGGGCGCGGTATTCATGGCGCTGCATGCCGCGCAGGGGCCGACGCTCGGCGTACCGCAGATGATTCAGACGCGCGGTCAATTCGGATCGCTCGGCTCGCTGCTGGTGGTCGGAATCGTCATCGTCATGTACGTGGGCTTCCTGTCGTCGAACCTGGTGCTGGGGGGCGAGGCTCTCACCAGTCTTGCACCCGGCCTGTCCGATGTTCCCGGCATTGCGCTGGTGGGAGTGATCAGCATCATCGCCGCCATCTGGGGCCATGATCTGATCCACGCCTACGCGCGGGTGATGAGCTACGTGTCGGGCGCGGTGCTGCTCGTGACCGCGGCGTGGATCGTCTGGGTGCACGGCTTGCCGGCGGATTTCCTCCGCCGCAACACGGCGAGCGTACCCGGCTTGCTGGGCACGATTTCCGCGGCCGCGTTGTGGCAGATCGCCTACGCGCCATACGTCTCCGACTATTCGCGCTACATGCCGCGCGACACCGGCGTGCGGCCCGCGTTCTGGGCCAGTTACTGGGGCTGCACCCTGGGCTCGGCGCTGCCGATGGTACTGGGGGCGATGGTCGGCCTGGCGACGCCCAAGGGCAATCTGGTCGCGGGCCTTGCAAGCCTGACGCGCGGCATCGCGCCGCTGGTGCTGGTGGTATTTTCCATCGGCGTCGCCACCGCCAATGCAATGAACCTGTACTGCGGCGCGCTCTCGACTCTGACCTTTGGCCAGACGGTGTTTCCCGGATGGCTGCCGCGCGCCCGTGCCCGCACCATCACCGTACTGGTGCTGTTCGGCCTGTCGCTGGCCGGGGCGTTGCTCGGCAAGGACTCATTCCTCGACAACTACACCGATTTCATCCTGCTGCTGCTGTATGTGCTGGTTCCGTGGACTGCCATCAACCTGGTCGACTACTACCTGCTGCGCCACGGTGAGTACGATGTGGCATCGTTCTTCCGCCAGGACGGCGGAGTCTACGGGCGGGTGAACGCCGTGGCCGTGGAGTGCTACCTCATCGGCATCCTGGTGCAGTTGCCGCTGGTGGCTACTCCGCTCTATACCGGGCCGCTCGCGCGCGCCATGGGCGGGGTCGACCTGTCGTGGATCGTCGGACTTGCGGTAACCGGGCCCGGTTACTACTGGCTCGCCCGGCGGTCGATGGCGCGCCGTAGCGTGCAATCGGCGCCGGCCGGACAAATGCGCGCGTGACGGTGACGGACATCGCCGAACTGCGCGGCCTGTGGCGGCGTTCGATGATCGCCTGGCCTGACGGCCGCAGCGATAGCCGCAGCAGCGTGCATTGGCTGCAGGGCCTGCAGGCCTGCATCGATCTGCGCCAGCCGGCCGCGGCCGCGGACTTTTCGCGCCTGCGCGCCATCGGCGAGCTGTCGATCGAGCACTGCAGCTGGTTGGCGCAGCAGCAGGGTTTTGCCGGCCGCTGTGTTTCCGACGGCAGTCATTTCCAATGGATCCGAACGATAGACTTCCAGCCCCGGTCGTCATGCGACGATGTCGGCTCATTGCGCTGGCAGGACGGCGTGCTGGTCGAGACCGGCCGCGATATCGCCTATGTCGAGCACTGGCATCGCGACGCGTCGGCGCCGACGCTACCGGCCGCCGCCGTTACACTGCGCGAGGCGCATGAACATACCGCCGCGGCGCTGCTGCGTGTCGGTGCGCTGTTCATGTTTGCCCGCGACCGCGCCGTGCTTGCGACTGACGGTCGCACATTGGCCGATTGCGTCCTTGGGGCGCCGAGCCTGCGGCATGCGCAGCTGCTGGTGGATTGCGAGATCTCGTTCGGCGACGTGCACGCTGCCGGATTTCGAATTACCGCGTCGAGCCTGCCATTTAGGATCGGCGACACCCTGCAGCCGCAGCTCGAGCGCGAGCAGCTCACCACGCTGGATCGCGCGCCCGACGGCGAGCGGCTGGTCCGGCGCTGGGAAATCATCGCCGCCGAAGGCGAGCTGGGCGCGCTGACGGGGAGCTGCAATGCTCACTGAGCCGGCGCGGATCCCGACAGTCGACATCGGCGCGCTGTTCGACGGCAGTGCGAGCGCGGTCGCAGCGACGTCGCAGGCACTGGGTAGTGCAGCCAGGGCTAACGGTTTTCTCTATGTCACCGGCCATCGCCTGCCGCCCGTGCTGTTCGATCAACTGCTGGCCGCGGCCCAGGGTTTCTTCGCGCAGCCCCTGGCAGAAAAAATGCGGATCTATATCGGCAACTCGCGCAATCACCGCGGCTACGTGCCGGAGGGCGAGGAAGTCTTCGCTGCCGGCAGCAAGGACGCGAAGGAGGCGTTCGACTGTTCGCGCGATCTGCCGGCCGACGATCCGGACTACCTGGCCGGTAATCCGCTGCTTGGGCCCAACCAATGGCCCGAGCTGCCGGAATTCAAGCATGCTGTCAGTGGCTATTACGACGCGACGTTCGAGCTCGGACGCGTATTGCTACGCGGGTTCGCGCTTGCACTGGGTGAGGCGCCCGATCGATTCGATGCGCTGTTGACCAAGCCACCGAGCCAGTTGCGGCTGATCCACTACCCGTACGACCCGGCGGCCGCGGACCAGCCGGGAATCGGCGCCCATACCGACTATGAGCTGTTCACGCTGCTGCGCTCAACCGGCCCAGGGCTTGAAATCATGACTGAATCGGGCCAGTGGGTGGATGCCCCGCCGCTGCCGGATGCCTACGTGGTCAATATCGGTGACATGCTCGAGCTGTGGAGCAACGGTGAATTCGTCGCCACCACCCACAGGGTGCGCAAGGTGGCGCAAGAGCGTTATTCCTTTCCGCTGTTCTTTGCCGTGGATTACCACACGCGTATCACGCCGATGGCGCGCCGCGGCCGCCAGGATCGACCGGCGGCCGCCGGTCTGATCGCCGGCGAGCACCTGTACGCCCAGACCGCGCGCACCTTCAGCTACCTGCGCTCGCGGCTGGCGCGCGGCGAGCTGACGTTGCCGCCATCGAGCCTTGCACCGCCCGCATTCGGCTACCGTACCTTGGACACTGAAAAGGCAGATAAATTATAGAGTTACCTGCGCCAAAGGCGCCTTATGGCGCAGCGCTGCCGGCGGCTTCTGCGGTGTGCGGCCGCCTCATGATGCAGAATTAATCTAACTTTTAAGCGCCCTGGTGCACTAACCCCTAGGGTTACGCGTTGAACTGCTTAGCGTTACTTTCACCGAGGCTTGCGATATGAAAAACCGAGCGAAGTGGTTGATGGTGGCCCTGGCGATGACCGGAATAGCCGGTGCCGTGGTGGCCCAGACGAGCAGCAGTTCCGGCAGCAGCAGCAGCGCCACGACCGCAACCTCCGGTGAGCACCACTGGAGACACCATCATGGAATGATGGCCGGCGGCGGCCTGATGCACGCCCTGCACCAGCTCAATCTCACACCGGCGCAACAGCAGAGTGTGCACACGATCCTCGTCGCGGCGCACTCGCAATTCGCAGCCGAACGCAAGGCCGGCGGCGCGCCGGATTTCACCGCGCTGTCGAACCCGGGTGATCCGAACTATGCCGCCGCGAAACAGGATCTGCAGACCCGGATGGCCAACCGCATCCAGGAGCAGACCCAGACCGAGCAGGCGATCTATAAAGTGCTCACCCCGGAGCAGCAGCAGCAGCTCCCGACGATCCTGGCCAACATGAAAGCGAAGATGGCGCAGCGCAGCACCACCTAAAGAGACGATGACGGCCGGCCATGGGGCCGGCCGCCGACTCGCGGCGTGGCTACAGGCCCGCCTGCCCGAGCAGATCGACGAATTCGCGCAGACCAGCAGCCAGGGACGGATGCTCGGCTTCGAAATCCACCGCCAGGGCTTGCAGCCGCGAGCGGCGCTCGGCCACGGCACCAACATCTCCCAACAGGCGTTCCACCTCGCCCAGTAGCTCGCGCAGTGCCCGCTTCGACGCCTCGTCCACCCGCGGTGTACGCATCAGCACGCTGTGCAGTCGCGCCAGCGCGCCCTGCAGTTGATTCGGGTCCGGCTTTTCACTGTCCATCGGCAACGATCTTACGCGATTGACACGCGCGTTTGATATCGTCGGTCGCCACAAACCATGAAACCACGCCGCCCCCGCTCACCGCGCGCCGCGCCCGCTGCGCTCGACCAGAAAGCCATCGACGCGCTCTATGGCCTGGAGCCGGTGATCGAGCCGGACGAAAGCGCACCCGCCAGCGCCGCCGGCACTCAGTTCAGCAGTGTGCAGTGCCCGTATTGCGGCGAGGCGTTCGAGACGCTGCTGGATCTTTCCGCCGGATCCGCGTCCTACATCGAGGATTGCCAGATCTGCTGCCAGCCGATCGAGATCGGCATCGAGGTCGCCGACGATGCCACACTGACATCGGTCAGTGCGCGGCGTTCGGATTGACGTCCCGGGTGGGGGTGTCAGTCATCCTGCAGTCCCTGGCCCGGAAACAGTTCCTCGTTGAATCCGAACTGGCTCATATCCGTCATGCGCATCGGATAGAGGATACCGTCCAGATGATCCACCTCGTGCTGCACCACGCGCGCGTGAAAGCCGCTCACCTGCCGCTCGATCGCACGCCCGCGCTCATCAACGCCGCGATAACGTAACTGCAAATAGCGCGGCACCAGCCCACGCATCCCCGGTACCGACAGGCAACCCTCCCAGCCTTGCTCCATCTCGCTGCCCAGCGCCGTGAGCTCCGGGTTGATCAGCACCGTGCGCGGAACGATCTCGGCGTCGGGATAACGCGGGTTGGGCGCATCGGTGCCGAAGATCACGACCCGCCAGGGTTCACCGATCTGCGGTGCCGCCAGCCCGGCGCCGCTGAGCGCGGCCATCGTCTCCTGCATGTCCGCCAGCAGCGCGTACAGCTCGGGCGTATCGAACTGCAGCACCCGATCGCTCGGGCGCAACAGCCGCGGATCGCCCATGCGCAATACCGGTCTGATGGCCATGCCTCATTCTATCGAATCGCCCGAATGAACGGATGCACCTGCGGCATCAGTGCCGCGACCAGGTGCATTTTTCCGGAGATCACGCCGCGGCGCGAGATCAGCCGATCGGCGATCGCCTGCAGCGCCTTTACCGGCCCCTGCAGCAGGATCACTTCCATGGTCTGGTTGCGCATCAGGTGCACGTGCAGCGAGCTGATGACTTCGTCGATGTGCCGCGATTGCAGTTCGGCCAGCTGTTTCTGCAGCCCCGGCACCGAATTGTCGTACACCAGCGTCACAGTGCCCACCATGATGTCATCGCCAAGCTCGCGCTTATGCTCGATCAGGCAGCGATGCAGCATGTCCGCCATCGCCTGCGAGCGGCTGATGAAACCGCGCTCGCCGACCATGCGGTCGAGTTCCCTGAGCAGCGCATAGGGCAGCGACATGCTGATGCGGCTGACCGGCCGATGCTGACGGCGTGCGATGGCGTCCATGCCTTCCCCTACTCCACGTTGTCGGTGACGTTGGTCATGCGCGCCACGATGGGGTAGTTGTCCTCTTCGCCGGCATCGTGCCGCGCGCTGTAGATGAGCTGCTCGAGCCGCGCCTTGGTGGCGAGAAATTCGGGCGACACGATCTGCGCCACGCTGCGCGGCCGCGGCACCGGCACCTCGATCAGCTCCTGGATCTGCCCCGGATGTGCCGACAGCACCAGGATGCGATCCGCCAGGAAGATCGCCTCATCCAGGTCATGCGTGATGAACACAATGGTGATGTCGATCTTGCGCCAGATCTCCAGCAGGTGGGCCTGCATGCGGCAGCGGGTCTGCGCATCGAGCGCGCCGAAGGGCTCGTCCATCAGCAGAATACGCGGTTGATTCGCGAGCGCGCGCACAATGGCGACCCGCTGTTTCATGCCGCCGGACAGCTGGTGCGGATAGGCGTCGGCGAATTTTTCCAGGCCAATGAGCTGCAGCCACTGCATGGCTTCACGGTCGCACTCGAGCTTGCCGTGGCCGTTCACCTCCAGGCCGAACATCACGTTCTTCTTCACCGTCAGCCAGGGAAACAGCGTGTAGCCCTGGAACACCATGCCGCGATCGCTGCCGGGCCCGGTTACCGGCTGCCCCAGCAGCAGCACATCGCCGGCGCTGTGCTCTTCCAGTCCGGCCAGGATGCGCACCAGAGTCGACTTGCCGCAGCCGGAGGGGCCCACCACGCACAGCAATTCGCGCCGATGGGTGCTGAAGTTGATGTCCTTGAGCGCCACTGTGGTCTTGCCTTCGCTGTCGAAGTTCTTGTGCAGCCCGGAAACGGTCAATATGAGTTCGCGCGCTTTCAGGCGCTCGAAGCGCGCGCGCACCGCGGCGGATTGTTCGCGGTAGGACGGCAGCAGCTGGCTCGGGATCGCGATATCGTTCATGGCGCGCATGGACTCAGGCGAACTTCGCCAGCGAGCGATCCCAGGGAAACAGTCGCCGACCGAGCAGCGCGAGCAGCATGTCGGTGCCCAGCCCGATGATGCCGATCATCGCGATCGCGGCATAGACGTTCGGGAAGTGCTGGAAGCGCGCCTGCTGGGTGATGAACCAGGTGATGCCGGAGGTGGTGCCGATCAGCTCGGCGACGATCAGATAGGTCCAGGCCCAGCCCAGGAGGATGCGCTGATCGCGATACAGGTCGGGCAGGATCGCCGGTACCACCACGCGCGTGAGCAGCTGCCGGCTCCTGGTGCCTAGCGTCAGTGCCGCTTCCAACAGTGCCGGATCGAGCTTGCGCGTGGTGTTGGCGATGATGAGCACCTGCTGGAAGAACGTGCCGATCACGATGATGGCGATCTTCGGTCCGTCGTAGATGCCCAGGATCGCCACCATCAGCGCGCCGAACGCCGGCGCCGGCAGGTAGCGGAAGAATTCGATGAACGGCTCGTTGACGCGCGCCAGCGCGGCGTAGGCGCCGCACAGGATGCCCAGCGGCACGCCAATCAGCGAGGAAATCACGTAGCCCCAGAAGATGATGCGGATGCTGTGCCACAGGCTCTGGTGCAGCCACTGGCCGTCCTTGGTTTCCGGCGGAGTGGTGAACGAGGTATAGAACGCCCTCGCCACCTCGCCCGGCGAGGGCAGATAGACCGGATTGGCCGGCACGCCCTTGGGCGGCGCGCGTCCCTGCTGCCTGGCGTCGGCTACTTCGCCTTCGAACGCGTCGCGCGCCAGGTGCGCACCCACGTCGAGGTAGCTGACTGAGCCGGGATCGGTGATCATGATCTGCGGATGCCATATCTGCGGCACGTAGCTGACCAGGCTCCAGACTCCTACTGGTAGCACGAACGACAGGATGCCGATCACAAGCTTCGCGCGCGGCGACAGCGGACGCAGGACTCTAAACAGGGTCGATCTGGCCACAGCGCCTCAAGGCTGGGCGGCGGTCAGCGCCGGCTCGATATAGCTGTCGACCTTCTGCGGCTGCTTATAGACCGCATTGCGGACATTGAAGTCGTCGGCATTGTGGGTCGAACCATAGAGCGATCCCAGGCCGTCGGCCTTGATGAATACCTTCCTGGCCTCGGCAATACTGATCAGGTGAGTGCCGGCGACCAGCAATTGATATTTCGCCGGCGCCAGGCCGACGCGCGCCGCCATGATCTGCACCGCGTCGTCCTGGGTCTTCGGATCGTTGATATAGCTGACCAGGCGGTCCCAGACCCCGATCAGCTTGATGTAGTCGGCACGGTGCGCACCGATGCTGGCCGGATTGACCGCCAGCACGTCGTAAATCAGGCCCGGCGCCTGAGCGGAGGTGTAGACCGGGTGCGCTCCCGGCAGTGCTTTCATCGCCAGACCGGCATTGGGCTGCCAGGCGGCGATGGCATCCACCTGGCCTGAGGCCAGCACCTGCGGCGTCTCGTTGGTCTTGGAATTCACGAGCTGGACGTCGTCCTGCGTCATGCCCTGCTTCTTCAGCCCATCGACCAGCAGCAGGTGATCCACCAGGCCGGTCTCGACGCCGATCTTTTTGCCCTTGAGATCAGCCAGGGCCCGGATGCCCGGCCGGGCGACGATCATGTCGTTGCCGTTGGAGTAATCGGTGATCAGGATGATGACGTTGCGCGCGCCGCCCGCTCCCATGACCAGTGCATCGCCGTTGGTGACGAAGTCAGCGTCGATCTTGCCCGCAGCGAAGGCCTCAATCGAGGCCGAGTAATCGAACCAGTCGAATTTGACATCGAGACCCGCCTGCGCAAGCCAGCCTTTATCGATCGCGATCTGCCAGGCCACCCATCCAGGCCAGTCGCTGTAGCCGATTCGCAGCGGCGGCGACGCGGCCCGCGCGCTGCCGGCGCCGTGCGCCAGCAGGACGGCCATTAGCAGACCCAAGGCAACTGTGCGGGCCATCGTCATTTCTCGCGCGCTGTGTTATTACGAATTTGGACTTGCGTATTACTGAAAGCTCTGCAAGCGCTATGCCTCGTTTTCAGCCCGTTTCGCCGCCCCTTCCGGCACTGTCACGCACCGCTATAGTGCCCACAGCCGCGCGGACGAGCCGGCGTGGTGCGATCCCCGGGCTTTACGCGCTGATGCGCTTGCACTAGTTTGCTGACCTGCCCATGCGAGCCAACCCATGACCAGCAGCACGCCATACCAACCGCCGCCCGATCTGTGGTCCGAGGCGCTCCGACCGGGCGAGCACTGGTCCGGTGTCCTGCGGCGCGGCACTTCGCTGCGCATCACGGCGCTCGAGGCGCGCGCCAATGTCGCAGCGCTGATGTACAACTTCGAGTCGCTGTCGGAGCGCTACAACCTGGCCGATACGCTCAAGGCGCAGCACACCGCGTTTCTGACCGCCGGCTGCGCGTGCTATTCGGATATGGGACGCATACTGTGCTCGATTACCGCCGACAGCTGCGGCTGGCACGACACTATCTGCGGCTTGTCGGATGCGGCCATGGTTGCGGCAAAGTTCGGCGCCAGCCGTTTCCAGGAACGGCGCAACGACTATTTCAAGAACGGCCGCGACAGCGTGCTCAACGAGCTCGGCAAGTATGGCCTCGGCAAGCGCGACCTGATTGCCAACATCAATTTCTTCAGCCGCGTGACCGCCGACCACGCCGGCGCACTGCATTTCGATGAACAGCACTGCCGCGCGGGCGACTACGTCGAGCTGCGCTTCGAGATGCACACGCTGCTGGTGCTGTCGACCTGTCCGCATCCGCTCGATCCCGACACGCACTACCATCCGCGACCGGTGGCGCTGCGCGCCTGGTTCAGCGGACCGGCCCCGCGCGAGGACCCCTGCCGAGCGCGCTGCGAGGAGAATGCCCGCGGATTTCGCAACACCGAGACGATGTTCCTGGCGTGAATAAAACCGCGGCAGTCATTCGCGACGAAATCGTGCCGGCCGGCGAGCCGTGGATTGCGACCGTCGCGGCGGGTCAGGTGCTTCGCATCGTGGATCTGGAGGGCAATCAGGCGGTCGACACGCTGTTCTACAACGCCAACGATACTGAGGAGCGCTACAGCGCCGTCGATACCATCCGCGCCCAGCGCGGCATCTACCTGACCACCGGCAGTGCGCTGCGCTCCAATCTCGGCGCCACGATGCTGACCATCGTCGAGGATACCTGCGGCCGCCACGACACCCTGGGCGGCGCCTGTTCGGCCGAGAGCAACACCGTGCGCTACGCGCTCGACAAGCGCTACATGCACAGCTGCCGCGACAATTTTCTCCTGGCGCTGGCGCACTACGACCACGGCCTGTGCAAGCGTGATTTGCCGAGCAACATCAATTTCTTCATGAATGTGCCGGTGACGCCCGAAGGTGGCCTGGAATTTGCTGATGGCATATCGGCGCCGGGGCGATATGTACAGCTGCGCGCGCAAATGGATGTACTGGTGCTGATCTCCAACTGCCCGCAACTGAACAATCCCTGCAACGCCTACAATCCGACACCGATACAGATTCTGATCTGGGCGGCGGGCTGAACTTCCCGTCGGACTGCGGGACGACCCGCAGCTCCTGATACCTTGCCGGGACGGCCCGGCGCGCGAGGACACGGGTTGTTCGATAAAGTCCTGATTGCCAACCGCGGCGCGATTGCCTGCCGCATCCAGCGCACCTTGCGCCGGCTGCAGGTGGCCGGCGTGGCGGTGTATTCCGAGGCCGATCGCGGCAGCCTGCACGTGCGCAATGCCGAGCAGGCGGTATTGATCGGCGGCGCTGCGGCCGCCGACAGCTATCTGCGTTCCGATCGTATCCTGGAAGCCGCGATCGCCACCGGCGCGCAGGCGATACACCCCGGCTACGGCTTCCTGAGCGAGAACGCGCAGTTCGCCGAAGAATGTGCCCGCGCCGGTATCGCCTTCGTGGGACCGACGCCGCGGCAGATGCGCGATTTCGGACTAAAGCACACCGCGCGTGCTCTGGCCGCGGCCAACGGCCTGCCGCTGCTGCCGGGCAGTGACCTGTTGCTGGATCTGCGCCAGGCGTTGCTGGAAGCGCAGCACATCGGCTATCCCGTTATGCTCAAGAGCACCGCTGGCGGCGGCGGCATCGGCATGCAGCAATGCGCCGACGAGGCGGAGCTGTGCGCAGCGTTTGACAGCGTACGTCGCATTGCCGGCAGCAATTTTCGCGACAGCGGCGTGTTCCTGGAAAAATACCTGGCGCGCGCGCGTCATATCGAGGTGCAGCTGTTCGGCAACGGCGACGGCCAGGTGATCGCGCTTGGCGAACGCGACTGCTCGATGCAGCGGCGCAACCAGAAGGTGATCGAGGAGACCCCGGCGCCCGGGCTGACCGACCGCCTGCGCTCGCGCCTGTGCGAGGCCGCGGTGCGGCTCGGCAATGCGGTGCAGTATCGCTCTGCCGGCACGGTCGAGTTCATCGTCGACGCCGATCGCATGGCTGGCGCCGACCCGGGCGCATTCTATTTTCTCGAGGTCAACACGCGCCTGCAGGTGGAGCACGGTGTGACCGAAGCCGTCACCGGCATCGACCTGGTCGCGTGGATGCTGCAACTGGCGGCCGGCGAGCCGCCCGACCTTGCGGGCTACCGCCACGCACCGAGCGGTGTCGCGATCCAGGCGCGGGTATATGCCGAGGATCCGGCGCGCAGCTTCCGGCCCTCGAGCGGGCTTTTGACCGAGGTGCGCCTGCCCGACACGCTGCGCGTGGATACCTGGATCGACTGCGGCAGCGAGGTGCCGGCGTTCTACGATCCGATGCTCGCCAAGCTGATCGCGCATGCGCCGACGCGCGACGCGGCCATCGACGAGCTCGATGCCGCGCTGGGGCAAAGCGCCATCTATGGCATCGAAACCAACCTCGAATACCTGCGTGCCATTCTGCACCAGCCCGGCTTCCGGCGCGCCGGATACTCCACCCGATTCCTGAATTCGCTCCCCTTCAGCTCACGCAGCATCGAGGTGCTGCAGCCCGGGACCCACAGCACGCTGCAGGATTGGCCGGGGCGCCTGCACTACTGGGACGTCGGCGTGCCGCCCTCCGGACCGATGGACCCGCTGGCGTTCAGGCTCGGCAATCGACTGGTGGGCAATCCTGAGGACTGTGCCGCCCTGGAGCTGACGGTGACTGGGCCGACGCTGAAGTTCGGCTGCGATGCGCACATTGCCTTGACCGGTGCGCCGATGCGCGCCGAACTCGACGGCGGCGCGATCGAATTCTGGCGCGTGGTGCCGGTAGCTGCCGGCAGTGTGCTCAAGCTCGGGGCCATCGACGACGGCGGCGGCCAGCGTAGCTACCTCGCCCTCTCCGGCGGCTTCGATGTGCCACGCTACATGGGAAGTCGCGCCACCTTCGTGCTCGGCCAGTTCGGAGGCCATGCCGGCCGGGCGCTGCGTACCGGCGACGTGCTGCGCTTCGGCGCACACGCGCCCACGGCTGGCGCCGGCCCCGCAGCGCTCGCGGGCGCGAGCCTGCCGGCGGCCCTGCGACCGCGATACGCCCATGACTGGCAGATCGCGGTCATCTACGGTCCGCATGGTGCACCGGATTTCTTTACCCAGGCCGACATCGACGGCTTCTTCGCCACCGACTGGCAGGTGCACTACAACTCCAGCCGCACCGGAGTGCGGCTGATCGGCCCCAAGCCGCAGTGGGCGCGGCATGATGGCGGCGAAGCCGGATTGCATCCGTCGAATATCCACGACAATGCCTACGCCGTCGGGGCCATCGACTTTACCGGCGATATGCCGGTGATCCTGGGTCCGGACGGACCGAGCCTCGGCGGCTTCGTCTGCCCGGCGACCATCGCACTGAGTGACCGCTGGAAAGTCGGACAGTTGCGGCCCGGCGATCGGCTGCGTTTCCGCGCGGTGACAGTAAGCGAGGCGCACCTCGCGCTGCTGGCGCAGGACCAGGCGATACGCTCGCTCGCGCCGCCCGCGGCGCCCACGGGCCCGTTGCAAATTTCGGCGCCGGCCATCTACCACGCCATCCTGGAACGTCACGCGGCCACCGCCACCCGCCCGGCGGTGTGCTACCGGCAATCGGGCGAAGACAACGTGCTGATCGAGTACGGCGAACCCACCCTCGATCTCGCCCTGCGGTTTCGCATCCAGGCACTGCTCGACGCCCTGCAGGCCGGGCCGCCGCCCGGAGTCATCGATCTGACTCCCGGGGTGCGTTCGCTGCAGGTGCACTTCGACAGCCGCCGCATCAGTCGCGACCGGATCATGCAAGCACTACTGGCGGTCGAAGCGGCGCTGGCGCCGATCGACGACATCGAAGTCGCCAGCCGCATCGTGCACCTGCCGCTGTCCTGGAACGATCCGGCCACACGCCTGGCGATCGAGCGTTACATGCAGTCGGTACGCTCCGATGCACCCTGGTGTCCGAGCAATATCGAGTTCATTCGCCGCATCAACGGCCTCGACAGCGTCGAGGACGTGCGCCGCGTGGTGTTCGATGCCAGTTACCTGGTGATGGGCCTGGGAGATGTGTACCTGGGCGCGCCGGTCGCCACGCCGCTCGATCCGCGCCACCGCCTGGTCACCACCAAATACAATCCCGCCCGCACCTGGACGCCCGAAAATGCGGTGGGCATCGGCGGCGCCTACCTGTGCGTGTATGGTATGGAAGGGCCCGGCGGCTACCAGTTCGTCGGCCGCACGGTGCAGATGTGGAATCGCTATCGCCAGACCACGGAATTTCGCGATGGCAAGCGCTGGCTGCTGCGCTTCTTCGATCAGCTGCGCTTCTATCCGGTCTCGGCCGAGGAACTGCTGCGCTTGCGCGCCGAATTCCCATACGGCAAGGCCAACCTGCGGATCGAGCCGGCCACGCTGCGGTTGCGCGACTACCGGCAGTTCCTGGCGGTAAATGGCGAGTCCATTGCCGCGTTCAAGGCGCGCCAGCAGGCGGCGTTCGACGCCGAGCGCGAACGCTGGCGCAGCGGCGAGCGCGAGGACGACGGCAACGCCGAATTGCCGGTCGATGGCACCGGCATTGCGAGCAGCCACATCAATGCCATCCCGGCCGGCTGCATCGCCATCAGCTCTCCGGTGACCGGCAGCGTGTGGCAACTGCATACCCAGGTCGGGGCGCGCGCCGAGGCTGGCGCCGCCCTGATCGTCATCGAGGCGATGAAGATGGAGATCGCGGTGCAGGCTGAGCAGTCCGGTACGGTGGTGGAACTGCGCTGCCAGCGCGGCCAGCCGGTGGCGGCCGGCGAGACATTACTGGTACTTCGGACCTGAACACTCGATGGCAGCATGAACACCACGCGACACAACGCTGCGCGCCGCCTCACGCTCGCTGATCTCGGCGAAGCCTACCGCGAGCGGCGCACTACGCCGCTGGCCGTAGTCGAGGAACTGCTGGCGCGCATCGCCGCCTATGCCGATTACGGAATCTGGATCAAGCTGCTGCCGCGCGAGCGCGTACTCGAACAGGCCGCGCTGCTCTCCGGCCGCGACCCCGCCGCGCTGCCGTTATACGGCGTGCCGTTCGCGATCAAGGACAACATCGATCTGGCGCAAGTGGCGACGACCGCGGCCTGCGAGGCGTTCGCCTATACCCCGCCGCAATCGGCCCCGGTGGTGCAGCGCCTGATCGAGGCCGGCGCGATCCCGATCGGCAAGACCAATCTGGATCAGTTCGCCACCGGCCTGGTCGGCACCCGCTCGCCCTACGGCGTGTGCCGCAACAGCTTCGATCCGGAGTACATCAGTGGCGGATCGAGCTCTGGCTCTGCGGTCGCGGTGGCGCTGGGCCTGGTGAGTTTCGCGCTGGGCAGCGATACCGCCGGGTCCGGTCGCGTTCCGGCCGCCTTCAACAATCTCGTCGGGCTCAAGCCCACCTGCGGACGCCTGAGTTCACGCGGCATGGTGCCCGCCTGTCGCACCCTCGACGCGGTCTCGATACTGGCACTCACGGCCGAGGACGCGGCGCTGATCTGCCGTATCGCCGAGGGCTTCGATCTGCAGGACCCCTATTCGCGCCGCCCCGCCGAGCCGGCGCGGCAGGCGCAATTCGCCCGCGGTCCGTTCCGTTTTGGCGTGCCGGGCGCAGGGCAGCTGCAGTTCTTTGGCAACGACGACTATGCGCGCCTGTTCGATGACGCCGTGGCGCATCTCGAGCGCCTCGGCGGTCAGTCGGTGACGATCGATTTCGCACCGTTCCTGGAGACCGCGCAACTGCTCTACCAGGGACCGTGGGTGGCCGAGCGCTATGTCGTGGCCGAGCCGCTATTGAAAAGCAATCCGGACGCGCTGCTGCCGGTCACGCGCCAGATCATCGGTGGCGGCGCTGGCCTCAGTGCGGCTGATGCGTTTCGCGCACAGTACCGGCTGCAGGAGCTGCGCCGCGTCGCCGAGCAGGCGTGGCAGCATATTGATGTGCTGCTCACTCCCACCGCCGGCACCACATACCGGATCGCTGAAGTGCAAGCCGATCCGGTGCGACTGAATAGTCAGCTCGGCATCTATACCAATTTTGTGAACCTGCTGGATCTGGCAGCAGTAGCGGTGCCGGCCGGATTCACCGGCGCCGGGCTGCCATTCGGCGTGACGCTGGTCGCACCTGCCTGGAGCGACTACTTGCTGCTGCGTCTGGCCGCCAGGCTGCATCGCTCCTATGTCACCACTACCGGTGCGCTGCCGATCGAACTCGGTCCGGTACCGCCTTTCGGCTGGCCGGCGTTGACGGACGGCATCGCAGTGGCTGTCTGCGGCGCGCACCTGCAGGGACTGCCGTTGAATCACCAGTTGCTCGAGCGCGGCGCGGTGCTGCTCGAGCGCACGGTCACCGCCCCGAGCTATCGCCTGTATGCTCTGCCTGGCGGGCCGCCCGATCGCCCGGGCCTGGTGCGCGTCGCCGCGCAAGGCGCGGCTATCGACGTCGAGCTGTGGTCGGTGCCCAGCGCGGCTTTCGGCAGTTTCGTGGCCGGCATCCCCGCGCCGCTCGCGGTCGGCAAACTGACTCTCGCCGACGGCCGTGAGGTAAGCGGCTTTTTGTGTGAGGCGCACGCTAGCGCCAGCGCGCAGGACATCACCGCCTATGGCGGCTGGCGCGCATATCAGGCCAGTCGCCGCTAACCAGTCAGTGCGGCTTTGGCGCCGGGTGGGCCGGACTCGGCGGGTGGGCCGGGCTCTCCTGCGCCACCAGGTATTTGACCAGTTCGATCAACTGATCATCGCCGCCGGCGGCGCCTATGGTAACGCGGTACTTGCCGTTGACGATGATGGTCGGGGTCTCGGCGACCTGCGCTGCCCTGATGAACTGATCGGCCTGACGAATCTTGACGTCGACGCCGAACGAACTCGCGGTGGCAATGAAGGTCTCGGGCTTCACGCCGGCTGCGCGTGCATAGAACCGGGCCGCATCCTCGATACCCGGCGCAGGCAGCTTCAGGCGCTGCGTGCGCGGATCGACCACCGCCAGCTCACCAGTCTTCCACACCGCATCGAACATTGCATCGTGGGTTCGCTGGTCGATGCCCAGAGCTTGCGCGGCGTAGAACGCGCGCTGAAACATCGGCCAGTCCTCTCCGGTGTTGAAGGCTGCCGGCACGAAGTCGAACTCGACATTGGCCGGCAATGCCGCCCGCAGCCGATCCACCACCGGATAGAAGCGGTTGCAGGCCGGGCAGGCGTAGGAGAACACCTCCGTGACCCCCACCTTGCCGGGCGCCACCGACGTGGGCAGCGCCGGCCGCAGCAGAAAGTAGTTGCTGCCCTGCACCCAGTCGCCGGCGGCGCGCGCCGGCACAGCCGCGCCCAGCCACAACGAAGCCATCAGCAGCGACACCAGCAGTGGCGGCCAGGGCAGTCGCCGGCCTGGGAGCAGCAGATATCCTCGCATAGGTACCTCAAGACGCTGTGGCCAAACGGGGAGCATAACTTGCATGATCAGGCTATGACATTAGCAACCTGGCTTTTGTTCTGCCTTACCGAGACTGCGCTGTGCATTATTCCCGGCCCGGCGGTACTGCTGGTGCTGTCCACGGCGCTGCGCCGCGGCTTGCCGTCGGCGACCCGCGCCACTGCGGGCATTCTGGCGGGCAACACCATGTATTTCGCGTTATCGGCCACCGGCATCGCGGCCGTGATCGTGGCATCGCACGTGGTGTTCAGCGCCCTGAAATGGGCCGGCGCCGCCTACCTGGTGTGGCTGGGGCTGCGCATGCTGCTGGCGCGCGCCGGCGACCAGGCTAGCGCCCGCGAGCGCCCTGCCGGCAACGCCGAGCGGATTTTTGTCCGCGCATTCATCGTGCAGGCGGCCAACCCGAAGGCCCTGGTGTTCTTCATTGCACTGCTGCCGCAATTCATCAACCCCGCGGCCGGCGTCCCTCAGCAGATACTGCTGCTGGGCCTGAGTTCTGTAGCGATCGAACTCATGGTGCTGAGCCTGTACGCCGCGCTCGCCGCCGGCGCCCGAACGTTCACCGTGACGCGCTTCTCCGGCCTGCTGGAGCGCATTGGCGGCGCGATTCTGATCGCCGCCGGTGCCCGCCTAGCGTGGTATCGCATTGACTAATCGTCCAGCGGATGCGCCGGGGTCGTCAGCAGCAGCTGGTGGAACAGCAGGTCGAGCCAGCGATTGAACTTGAAGCCGGCATGGCGGATATGCGCACACTGCTCGAAGCCGAATCGCCGGTGCAGCGCGATGCTGGCCTCGTTCTGCGCGTCGATACCGCCGATCAACATGTGGTAGTCCTGGCGCGTCGCGCTCGCGACCAGTTCGCGGAGCAACAGCTTGCCGATGCCGCGGCCGCGATGCGCGCGCTCGACATAGAGTGAATGTTCGACGCTGTATTTGTAGGCCGGCCATGCTCGAAATGCGCCGTAGGACCCAAAGCCCAACAGCTGATCGGCCGCGTCGATCACTCCGATGACGGGATAGCGAGCCTTCTCCTTGGCGTCGAACCATGCGTGCATCGAGACTTCCGTTCGCTTGCGATAATCGTACAACGCGGTCGAATTCTCGATCGCCTCGTTCAGGATTGCCAGGATGGCGCCGGCGCGCGAACGCTCACAGGAAACGATTTGCATGCTCATCTTCATCCTCTCTGTGCCATTGCCCCGACGAGGCCTTGCTATGATGTTGGCGCTGCCACCCAGGGACGAAAGCGGATATGCCGAGTGCCGTGACTAGCCAGCCCATCGCGACCAGACGAGCAACGCTCGTCGCGCAAGCACTGGCGATCACCATGCTGGCGTTGTGCGCGCTGCGCCCTGCGCCCTCGCGGGCCGGTAGCGGACCACTGGGCATCGATCACGAATGGACCTACGACAATCATGGCATGTGGGCAACGCGCTACGAACAGGGCCTGGAATACGGGGTGCTGCTCTTTGAAGCCGGCGGTGCCTTCTGGATCGGCGACGACTACGACGGCTTCGGGCATACGCTGTGGCAGTCAGTCGACGCGTCGGTGGTATCCGAGATCAGCGCCGAGGTGCTCAAATATTCCTTCAGCCGCGCACGTCCGAACCAGAACCTGGGGCCGGACAAGTGGTTCCAGGGCAGCTGCTGCGATAGTTTCCCCAGCGGACAGGTGACCCTGCAGGCAAGCTTCGTTACGCCAATCATCCTGCACTACGCACACACCGAGCCCTGGATCTGGGCGCTGGAAGTGTTGCCGCTTTACGATGCGCTTGCGCGACTGAAACACCAGGATCATTGGCAGAGCGACACCATCGCCGGCTGGGCGCTGGGCAGCGCAGCCGGCTACTGGGCCGCCCAACGCGAGACGCCGGTGATGGTGCAGATTCTGCCGCGCGGCCTGACCATCGGCTTCAGCCGCCATTTCTAATGCGTTAGTGCGCCGCCGGCGGCCCAGCGGTCGGCGGCGTGGCAGCATCCGGCGTCGGGGCGGCGCCGGGCTGCAGGCCCTTGGAGTACAGGATGCGCCCGTCCGGGGTCACCAGCACCGCATCGACGTCATCGAGCTTGTTGTAGATCCTCATGGCTTCATCGGGTCCGAGCACGAACGCGGTCTTGGACAGCCCATCGGTACGGGTGGCGGTCGGAGCGATGACGGTGGCGCTACGCACCTTGCTGGCCGAATGGCCGGTGTGCGGATCGATGATGTGGTGATAGCGCACGCCGTCTTCGTCAAAATAGCGCTCGTAGTCGCCGGATGTGGAAAACGCGGCATCCACCAGCGGGATGCGCGTGATGACCTGATCGGGGTGATCCGGATGGCGGATCCCCACCACCCACGGCCGACCGAAACGATCCCCGATGACGCGGCTGTCCCCGCCGGCATTGACCAGCGCGTGCGTGTAGCCGCGCGCCTGCAGAATCTCGATGCCGCAATCCACCGAATAGCCCTTGGCGATGCCGCCCAGATCGATACGCACACCCGGTTGCGAAAAGCGTACCGATTGCGTCTTGGGGTCGAGCAGCACGTGGCGGTAATTGACCGCCGGCAACGCTGCTGCGATCTGCTGTTCGGTCGGCCGCTTGCGCTCGCGAAAATCGTACATGTAGCCGACACTGGCGTAGGTGATGTCGAATGCGCCTTCCGTGATGCGCGAGTACTCCAGCGCCGTACCCAGCAGCTTGAACAGTTCCGGGCTGATCGGTACCGGCTGCTTGGCCGCGAGCGCGTTGACCTTGGACACCTCGCTGGTTGGCTTGTAGGTACTCATGGTGTCGTCGATGTGCCGCATCTCGTCCATCACTGCATCGATCGCCGCCTCGCCCTTGACCGGGTCCTCGGCCCAGATCTCGACGTAGATGCGCGTGCCCATGATCCCGTCGACGGTGCGCGACAACCACTGTGCTTGCACCGGCACGGCGGCCAGCAGGCCCGACACCAGCAGCGCGCTTCTGCAGCAGTTCATGGCGGTGGCGCCGTGAAACCCGCAGCCTGCAGCAGGCCCTTGTGCGCCAGCCATTCGCGATTGAACAGCCGCGACAGGTACTTCGAGCCGGTGTCGCACAGTACCGTGACGACGATGTGACCGGGTCCCAGGTCGCGCGCCACGCGCACTGCAGCGGCGACGTTGACGCCGCTGGTGCTGCCCACGAACAGCCCCTCCTCGCGCAACAGGCGGTAGACGTAGCTCACGGTCTCGGCGTCCTCGACATGCACCGCATCGTCGATCGGTGCGTCCTGCATATTGGCGGTGATGCGCCCGATGCCGATGCCCTCGGTGATCGAGCCGCCGCCGGTGGCTTTGACCACGCCGTGGCGGATGAATTCATACAGCGAGCTGCCCGGCGGATCGGCCAGTACGGTGCGCACCCTGGAACTGCACGATTTCAGGTACTCCGACACGCCTGCCACGGTGCCGCCGGTGCCGCTCGCGGCCACGAAGGCGTCGATACGCCCATCGGTCTGCTGCCAGATCTCCGGACCGGTGGTCTCCAGGTGCGCGCGCCGATTGGCGGTATTGTCGAACTGATTACTCCAGATCGCATTCGGTAATTCCTGTGCCAGCCTGCCGGCGACCTTCTGGTAATGATTCGGGTCGCTGTAGGGCACCGCCTTGACGCGGCGCACCTCGGCTCCAAGGGCCTCGATCAATGCGTATTTTTCCGGCGACTGGTTATCCGGCATGACGATCACGCAGCGGTAGCCGCGCGCGTTACAGACATGCGCCAGGCCGATGCCGGTGTTACCCGCGGTGCCCTCGACCACCGTGCCACCGGGCTTGAGCTCTCCGCGCCTTTCGGCATCGAGCACGATCGCGCGCGCCGCACGATCCTTGACCGAACCACCCGGATTCATGAACTCGGCTTTGCCGAGGATCTCGCAGCCGGTCTGATCGCTCACGCCCCGCAGGCGAATCAGCGGCGTGTGGCCCACCGCATCGACGAAACCGCTAACAACGTTCATGGCGTCGCGGCCGCGGCGGCGGCGGCGGCGGCCAGCACGCCGTGCATCACATCGGCCGAGCGGGCGGCGCGTCGCGCCACCTCTCCGACGATCAGCAGCGCCGGCGCCGCCACTTGTGCGCTATGTGCCCGCGCGGTGATGTTGCCCAGGCAACCGGCGATGACGCGCTGCCCGGGCAATGTCGCCTGTTCTACGATGGCAGCCGGACGATCGGCCTCGGCGCCGTGCGCACGCAGCAGCTCGACGATGCGTGGCAGCTGTGCCACACCCATATAGAACACAACGGTCTGCACCGGCGCTGCAAGCGAGCGCCAATCGAGGCTTTCGGCGCCGTCCCCGGTTGCCGTAACGAAGGTAACCGACGGCGCCAGCCCGCGCTGGGTCAGTGGCAGCCCCGCGGCCGACGCCGCACCCAGGGCCGCAGTGATGCCCGGTACCACGATCACCGGAATACCGGCGCGCTGCAGCAGGTCGAGTTCCTCGCCGCCGCGCCCGAAGATGAAGGGATCGCCGCCCTTGAGGCGCGCCACGCGCAATCCGCGCCCAGCGTACTCCAGCAGCAATGAATGAATGCGCTCCTGCGTTTCCCGATGCTGTCCCGACTGCTTGCCGACGAAGATGCGCTCGGCGTCGCGTCGCACGCGCTCGAGTACCGCCTGGCTCACCAGACGGTCGTAGAGCACGACGTCGCTCTGTTGCAGCAGGTGTAGCGCGCGCAGTGTCAGCAGATCCGGATCACCCGGCCCGGCGCCGATCAGATACACCTCGCCGCGTGCCTGGCGCCTGCCATCGGCGGCGGCGCGCAGTTCGGAGTCCAGCAGTTCCTGCGCTTCGCGCGTACTGCCCGCGAACACCTTGCTGGCGATGCTGCCGGCGAACAAGCCGTCCCAGAACCGCCGCCGCTGCTGCAAGTCGGGCAGTGCGCGCTGCACGCGTTCGCGCGCGGCGCCGGCCAGCCGGGCCAGATCGCCCAGCCGCTCTGGCAGCAGCGCCTCCAGCTGGGAACGTACCCGGCGTGCCAGCGTCGGCGATTGCCCCGAGGTGCCGATCGCGACCAGCAGTGGTGAACGATCAACGATGGCCGGCATCACTGCCGAGGACGCGGCCCCGTCATCCACGACATTGACGAAGGTGCCGCGCGCGGCGCCGGCCGCCGCCACCGTCTGGTTGACTTCGCTGCTGTCGGTAGCGGCAATCGCGAATATCGCGCCGTCGAAATGCCGCGGCTCGAACTCACAGTCCAGGTGCTCGATGCGTCCGGCGTCGCGGTACAGCGCCAGATCGGAATGCAGCCGCGGTGCCACGACCCGTACGCGGGCATGCGCTTTGAGCAGCATTTCCACCTTGCGGCTGGCCACCGCGCCGCCGCCGACCACCAGGGCCAGCTGATCGCGCAGGTTGAGGAACACCGGCAGATAATCCATGGGCGGACTTTAGCCGATCGGGCGGCGCTTGACGCTGGCCGCCGCGCCGTTACGGTGCAGCGTGAGTGCTACGCGTGAGCTGGCGCGGATGCAAGCCGCATTCACGCGAATCCGGGTTCTCCCACCACCAGCGGCCGGCGCGATGGTCCTGTCCGTGCTCGGTGGCACGGGTGCACGGCGCACAGCCGATGCTCGGATAGCCGCGATCGTGCAATGGGCTGTAGTACAGCTGGTGGCCGCGGATATAGCTCCAGACGTCGGCTTCGCTCCAGTCCAGCAGCGGGCTGATCTTCGGCAGCTGGGACTGCTCGTCCTGGGCGACCGGCTGCGCTGCGGCGCGCTGCTCGGACTGCTCGTGTCGTACCCCCGTCACCCAGGCACCGTATCCGGCGACCGCCCTGATGAACGGCTCGACTTTGCGGATCTGGCAGCAGCTGATGCGCCCGCCGAGGCTGTTATAGAAACCGTTGATGCCGTGCTCGCGCACGTAGCGCTGCACCGCCTGCGCATCCGGGTAATACAGCCTGATGCGCCGGTGATAGCGGCGCTCGAGACGCTCCAGCAGCGTCAGGGTCTCTTCCGGCAGCCGGCCGGTGTCGATGCTGACGATGTCGATCGCGGGCACCTGCGTCCAGATCAGGTCGGTAAGTACCATCGCTTCCGCGCCCAGGCTGCTGGCATAGACCACGCGGCTGTAGTCCTCCACCGCCCGGCGCAGCAGCGCAAGACTGGCGGCAACCTTGGCGGCCAGCGCCGGATCTGTTGTTGTTTTATGACCAGCGGCGGTCGGCATGGGGACGATTGTGCTCGTCGCTCTCATAACATTGGCTTATAAGTTAAGTCGCGCGAGGGTGCCGGCATCGCCGGCCGTGACGCCGGCACGCCGCATGTGACAATGCATGACCGCCGGCGCACCGCGGCGCGGCACACTGTCCGCTGGGCATTTATTTCGATTGCGACCGTACCATATGAGTTCTCTCGACCTGCGCCGCTTGCGCCAAGATGAGCATGTCCGTGCCTTGACGCGCGAGGTCCACGTACAGCTCGATCAGCTGATCCAGCCGCTGTTTGTCGCCGAAGGCATCCCAGCCGCGCAAGCCGTGCCGGGTCTGACTGGGGTGCACCAGGAGACCAGCGAATCGCTGCTGCGTCAGGTGGAGCGGGACCTCGAGGCCGGGGTCAGCAAGTTCCTGCTGTTCGGCGTACCAACGGCGCGCAGCGAGCGCCAGGTTGACTGGTCATTCACCGCCGCACAGGTACGCTCGCTCAAGGCGCGCTTTGGCCGCGACATCTGGCTCGCCACCGATGTTTGCCTGTGCTCGTCGACCCCGCACGGTCATTGCGGCGTGCTGGCTGGCGAAGGCGATCACCTGGACAACGATGCCAGCGTCGCCGAACTGGTGCAGGCCTCCCTGGCCTACAGCCAGGCCGGCGCCGACTGCGTCGCCCCGAGTGACATGATGGACGGCCGGGTGGGCGCCATCCGCGCCGCGCTAGACGGCGCCAGACTGGAACGCACCGTTCTGATGAGCTACGCGGTCAAGTTTCACTCCACGTTGTACGGTCCGTTTCGCGTGGCGGCGGATTCGGCGCCCAAATCCGGCGCATCGCTCAAGGACCGTGCCAGCTACCAGCTCGACCCGGCGCGGCCAAACGACGCCTGGCTGTGCGCCGAACGTGATGCTGCGCAGGGCGCCGACATTCTGATGGTCAAACCCGGGCTGCCGTATCTTGATCTATTGCGCGAGCTGTCGCGTGCCATCCGCAAGCCCTGGGCGGTGTATCACGTCAGCGGCGAATTCGCAGCGCTCGAAGCTCTGGCCGCCATGGGGCTGGCCAACCGTGCGGCGCTGCATCGGGAAATCCTGATCGCATTTCGCCGCGCCGGCGCCAGCATGATCATCACCTACGGGGCGCGCTACGCGCGCGAGTGGTTGTCGGCTTGAGCGCGGGCAGCAGCCGCTCCGAGCAGTTGTTCGTGCGTGCGCGGCGCGTGTCGCCCGGCGGCGTGCATTCCCCGGTGCGCGCCTTTCGCGGCGTGGGCGGCACGCCGCGTTTCATGACCGGCGGCGCGGGCGCATTGCTGCGCGACGTCGACGGCCGCGAGTACCTCGACTTCTGCATGGCCTTCGGGCCGCTGATCCTGGGTCACGCGGACGCGGGCGTACGGCTGGCCGCCGAAACCGCCCTGGCACGCGGCTGGAGCCTGGGGACCGCCGAACCGTACAGCCTGGAACTCGCCGAGTTGATCACCGGCCGTGTCCCCTGGGTAGAGAGCATTCGATTCGTCAATTCCGGTACCGAAGCAGTGATGTCCGCGCTGCGCGTGGCGCGCGCGGCCACCAACCGCTCAAAGATCCTGAAATTCGAGGGTTGCTATCACGGCCACGCCGACTCGATGCTGCTGCGCGCTGGTTCCGGCCTGGCTGAGGCGCCGTTGCCCGACAGCGCCGGGCTTACCTGCGACGTAGTGCAGCAGACGCTGATCGCGCCGCTCGATGACGAGGCGGCACTCGAGGCGCTGATGGCACGTCATGGGCGCGAGATCGCCGCGATCATCATCGAGCCGCTGCCGGCCAACTACGGCCTGCTGCCGCAACGACCGGCATTCCTGCAGGCGGTCGCCCGCCTCGCGCGCGCGCACGGTGCGCTGCTGATCTTCGATGAGGTGATCTCCGGTTTCAGGCTGTCGTTCCAGGGCTACGCCGGCTTGAGCGGCATCCATCCCGACCTGACCACCTACGGCAAGGTGATCGGCGGCGGCTTCCCGGTAGGCGCCTATGGCGGTCGCCGCGAGTTGATGGAACTGGTGGCGCCAGCCGGGCCGGTCTACCAGGCCGGCACCCTGAGCGCCAATCCGCTGGCGATGTGCGCCGGGCTGGCAACCTTGCAGCGCCTGGCGGATGGCAGCGTGTACCAGCGGCTCGAGGAGCTTGGCGCGCGGCTGGAGCGCGCGCTCAGCGGCGTGCCGGGTGTCGTCATCCAGCGCGTCGGCTCGGTGTTCTGGATCTGCAGTTCCGCGGCCAGCTCCCCGGCCACGCCGATACGTACGCTGCACGGCTTTCCGCCCGATGCCGGCCCTGGCTTTGCAGCGCTGTTTCATCCGCTGCTCGAGCGCGGGATCTATCTGGCGCCGAGCGCCTACGAAGTCGGCTTTCTATCCGCGGCGCATACCGAAGCTCACGTCGATACGCTGGCGCAGGAGCTGCGCGCGCTGCTGCCCTCTATTGAACGGCGGTGACTGCCGCTGGGGCGCTCTCGGGTGAAATCGTGCTGTCGATCGATGGCGCCGCAACCTCCTCGGCTGCACTCGCCGCGACGATGGCGGTCAGCAGCTGCACGCTATGCGGCGCCACGTCGATCGCCGCGCGTTCGATCTCCTGATCGGTGCTGTGCACGTCGGCCGTATTCAGGCGCAGTTGCCAGCGAAAGCGCGGATCGGGCAGCTGAAAGCTGTGCGAGTCGGAGGTGTTGTTGGTCAACAGCAGGCTCACTTCCACCCGCTCCGAATCCAGCCGGCGAGCCCGCCGCACGCTCAGTAGCCGCCCTTCGGTGTATTGCCAGTCCTCGTCGCGCATGATGTCGCCGCTTTCGTCGAACCACTCGATGTCACGTACCTGCGGCAGCGGCTCGATGCGGCCGTGCTGGTAGTAATCGCTGCGCAAGCTGCAGAACTCGCGCCGCAGCTGGATCAGCCGCGCAACGAAAGCCCGCTGCTCGACTCCCGCCGGTGACAGCGCCTGCGACCAGTCGAACCAGGACACCTCGTTATCCTGCGCGTAGGCGTTGTTGTTGCCGCGCTGGGTGCGGCCAAATTCATCGCCGCCGAGCAGCATCGGCGTGCCGTGCGAGAACAGCAGCGTGGCCAGGATCGCGCGCTTGACCCGCTCGCGCGTCGCCTGGATCGCCGCGTCATCGGTGGCGCCCTCGACGCCCCAGTTGTTGCTGGCGTTGTTGTCGGTGCCGTCGCGATTTTCCTCGCCGTTCGCCTCATTGTGCTTGCGCTGGTAGCTGACCCAGTCCTGCAGCGTGAAGCCGTCATGCGCGGTGACGAAGTTCAGCGACTCCCACGGGCGTCGCCCGTGGTGATCGAACAGATCGGCCGAACCCTGCAGCCGCGCTGCCAGCGCTCCGCGCAGACCCGAATCCCCGCGCCAGAAGCGACGCACGTCGTCGCGAAACTTGTCGTTCCACTCGGCCATGCCGGCGGGATGATTGCCGAGCTGGTAGCCGCCGGGACCTAAATCCCAGGGCTCGGCGATCAGCTTGACGCGCGCCAGCGTCGGATCCTGCATCAGCGCGTCGAAGAAACCAGCGCCCGGGTCGTAGCCGTTCTGTTCGCGCCCCAGCGTCACGCTCAGGTCGAAACGGAAACCGTCGACGTGAAATTCCTGCACCCAGTAGCGCAATGAATCGAGCGTCAGCTGTATCACACGCGAGTGCGAGAAATTAACGGTGTTGCCGGTGCCGGTGTCGTTGACGCAGCGGCGCATGTCGTCCGACAGCAGCCGATAGTAGGCGGCATTGTCGAGCCCGCGCATGCTCAAGGTGGGGCCCAGTTCACTGCCCTCGCCGGTGTGGTTGTAGACCACGTCGAGCAGCACTTCGATGCCGGCCGCGTGCAGCGCCCTGATGGCGCTCTTGAGCTCCGCCGGGTTGCCGTCGGACAGGTAGCGCGGCTCGGGGGCGAAGAAAGCCAGCGAGTTGTAGCCCCAGTAGTTGGCCAGGCCGCGTTCGGTGTGCACCCGATCATTGACGAAGGCATGAATGGGCAGCAACTCGATGGCGGTGACCCCCAGGCTCTTGAGGTAGCCCACGGTACGCTCGTGGCCGAGCGCCGCCGCGGTGCCGCGCAGCGGCTCCGGGATGTCCGGCAGGCGCATCGTCAGGCCGCGCAGGTGGGTCTCGTAGATGACGGTGTCGTCCCAGGGGGTGTGGGGCGGGTGATCATCGCCCCAGTCGAAACGATCCTGCGTGACCACGCCCTTGGGCATCGCAAAAGCGCTATCGCGCCGGTCGAACGACAGGTCGGCGCGCGGCGAGGTGAGGCGATAACCGTACAGCGCGTCGCTCCAACGCAGCGCGCAGTTGAGCTTGCGGGCGTACGGATCGAGCAGCAGCTTATTGACGTTGTAGCGATGGCCCTGCTCCGGCAGGTAGGGCCCGTGCGCGCGATAGCCGTAGAGCTGGCCCGCAGTGACTGCGCCTAGGTAGCCGTGCCAGATGCCGTCGGTGCATTCGCGCAGCGCCAGCCGCCGCAGCTCCTGCCGCCCGCTGGGGTCGAACAGGCACAGTTCGACCCGCTCGGCATTACCCGCAAAGACGGCAAAGTTGCAGCCCTCGGGTCCGCAGGTCGCACCCAGCGGATAGGCGGCACCAGCTAGCGGTGCGGTCGGTAATTCGGACGGCATGCACGGTGATCCTTACGATTCCGATCACCCCCCGTGGCGCAACAATACCGTGGCCAGGGGAGGTAGCGTTAGCTCGAGTGAGAACGGCTGTCCGTGCGAAGGCGTGGTGCTGGTCTCCAGCCGCCCGCCATTGCCCAGGTTGGAGCCGCCGTAGAGTTCCGAATTGGTATTCAGGATTTCCCGCCACACTCCGGCCCGCGGGGCGCCGACGCGGTAGTGCATGCGCGGCACCGGCGTGAAATTACAGATCGCGATCACCGGTGCGGAATCGGCGTGCCCCTGGCGATAGTAGGCGTAGGTGCTGTTGCTGTTGTCGTCGGCGATGATCCAGCGAAAACCCGCGCTGTCGCTATCGAATACATGCAGCGCCGGCTGCTCCCGGTACAGGCGGTTCAGATCGCCCACCAGCTGCTGCACGCCGCGGTGCAGGGGATGTTCGAGCGCCGGCCAGTCGAGCTGGCCGTCATGATTCCATTCCCAGTCCTGGCCGAATTCCCCACCCATGAACAGCAGTTTCTTGCCGGGCTGCGTCCACATGAAAGCAAAGTAGGCGCGCAGATTGGCGAACCGCTGCCAGGTATCGCCCGACATGCGCCCGATCAGTGAACCCTTGCCGTGCACCACTTCATCGTGCGAGAGCGGCAACACGAAACGCTCGGAAAACGCGTACAGCAGACCGAAGGTCATATCGTGGTGATCGTAGGAGCGGTGCACCGGGTCGAGCTTCATGTAGCGCAGCGTGTCGTGCATCCACCCCATGTTCCACTTGTACGAGAAGCCCAGGCCCCAATCGCGCGTGGAGCGCGTCACGCCCGGCCAGGCGGTGGACTCCTCGGCGATCATCAACGCCCCGGGAAAACGCTGCGCCACGGCGTCGTTCAGGTGCCGCAGGAAGTCGATGGCCTCGATGTTCTCGCGGCCGCCGTACTTGTTTGGAATCCACTCGCCTTCGCGCCGCGCATAATCGCGATACAGCATTGAGGCGACGGCGTCGACCCGCAGTCCATCGACGTGATAGCGCTCGATCCAGTGCAGAGCACTCGATACCAGGAACGCATGCACTTCGCGTCGGCCGAGATTGTAGATCGCGGTGTTCCACTCCTGGTGAAAGCCCTCGCGCGGATCGGTGTGCTCGTAAAGTGCGGTGCCGTCGAACCATGCCAGCCCATGGGAGTCGGTGGGAAAGTGCCCCGGCACCCAGTCGAGGATCACCCCGACACCGGCGGCATGGCAACGATCGATGAAATGCGCAAACGCACTCGGCTCGCCGAACGTAGCCTGCGGGGCGTACTGGCTGAGTACCTGGTAGCCCCAGGAACCGCTGAACGGGTGCCCCATGACCGGCAGCAGCTCGATGTGGGTGAATCCCAGGCCGACGACGTGGGCGATCAGCTGATCGCCAAGTTCATCCCAGTTCAGGGGTCGCCCGCCCTGGTCGGCGAGCCGGCGCCACGACCCGGCATGAACCTCGTAGATCGACAGCGGCGCGTGCAGCAGCGCGTTGTTCGCCGCCCGGGCCGCAAGCCAGGCCGCGTCGTTCCAGCGAAATGGCGTCGCATCGGGCACCACCGAGGCGGTGCGCGGCGGGGCCTCGACCTGCAGCGCCACCGGGTCGGCCTTCAGCGGTAACAGCCCCTGCGGCCCGAGAATCTCGTACTTGTAGAGCGTTCCGGTCGGCAGCCGTGGAATGAACAGCTCCCAGACTCCGGCCTCGACCCGCTTGCGCATCGCATGGCGCCGGCCATCCCACACGTTGAAGTCGCCGACCACCGAAACTCGCTGCGCATTGGGCGCCCAGACGGCGAATCGCACGCCGGCCACGCCATCGACGCTCATCGGCTGGGCGCCGAGGCAGCGGCCGAGTTCAAGATGGCTGCCTTCGGCCAGCAGATAGATATCGAGCTCGCCCAGCAGCAGGCCGAAGGAATACGGATCCTCGGTCTCCTGCACGCGCCCGCCGGGCCACTGGATCCGCAATCGATAGGCCGCCCCCGCAGGAATGATGCCGGCGAACAGCCCCGGGGTCTGCAGCGGCTGCAGCATCGCGAGCACCGCGCCGCTGCGATCGATCGCCGCCACCGCTTCCGCCGGCGGCAGGTAGGCCCGCACCACGGTGCCGCGCGCGCAAGGGTGCGGACCCAGCAGGGCAAACGGGTCACCGAGCCGGCCACCGGCCAGTGCCTTGACCGCGTCGGGGTCGCTCAGCAGCACGGCGTCCGTCGGCGACACGGGTTCGCTCAGCGGTTCAAGATCCGTAACCGGTCCGCTCCCATGCTGCACGATAACCTCGTCGACGGTGGCGCATTCACATGTCCTGCCTTACGCCCAGCCGATGCTGAGGAATGCGGTACCATGATAGCGCAAAGCTCCGCGGCGCCGGCCGGGGGTCCGCACCGACAAGTGCCGTCAGACAAACGCGGAAACGGTGTGTGACGCTGTGACGCGGCCGCTTCAGGCGGAAGCGGCGCGCCGCCGTACCTGCACCACCGCATCGCTGCCATCCTGGTAGGCGACGCTGAAGACATTGAACGAACCGAGTGCGGCTTCCAGGTTCTCGGCCGGATCCAGATCGAAGCTGTCGAAACCGCAGCGCGCGAGGAAAAACAGCTGATCGCGCTTGAGCGCCCCGCGCGCGCGCAACTCGCCCGCGTAACCGTAGCGCTGGCGCAGCAACCGCGCCTGGCTATAGCCGCGGCCTTCGCCGATCTTGGGGAACTCCACCACGATCAGGCTCACCAGCGCCAAATGAGGCGCCAGCGCCTCGACTTCATCCGTCGGCCCGATGAGTACCGCCGCTGCCGAGTCGATCGGCTGCCGCGCGCTGCGCGCTGTGATGAACTGCGCGGCCGGCTGCACCGCCCGCGTACCCTGGTCGGCCTCCTCGCCCGCGTAGCGTGCGTCATCGGCAACCAGCTCACGCCGGCGAATGATGCGTCTCATACACGCGCTCCTGGAATGGTTCGATGCCGATGCGCCGCACAGCATCCACGAAGCGCTCGTGGTCGCCATCCCGCTCGCGCACATACACCTCCAGCAGCCTGGCAATGGTGTCGGCGACCTGCTCCTTGGGCACCGATGGGCCGATCACCTCACCCAGCGCCGCCGGAGCTGCGGATGAGCCACCGATCGTGATCTGGTACCACTCCTTGCCATGTTTATCGACGCCCAGAATTCCAATGTGGCCGATGTGGTGATGGCCGCAGGCATTCATGCAACCGGACATCTTGATCTCGATCGGACCTAAGTCGTACAGATAATCCAGGTCGTCGAAGCGCGCATGGATCTGCTTGGCGACGTCGATCGATCCGGCGTTGGCAAGGCTGCAGAAGTCCAGGCCCGGGCAGCAGATCATGTCGGTCAAGGTGCCGATGTTCGGGGTAGCAAGCCCGAGCGCGTCGAGCTCGCGCCACACGCCGGGCAGCTCCGATTGCGGCACGTCCGCCAGCACCAGGTTTTGGTCATGGGTGACACGCAGCATGCCGAAGCTTACGCGGTCGGCCAGTCCGGCCAGCGCGTCCATTTGCGCTGCGCTCATGTCCCCGGGCGCCTCGCCGTGCTTCTTCAGCGACACGAATACCACGCGATATCCGGCGATCTTGTGGCGGCGGGTGTTGTAGCGCAGCCAGGCCTCATAGCCCGGGTTGCCGGAACTGGCAGTGCCGATCGGCGGCGTGCTGTCGCTGAGTATCTGGTAGGGCGGCGGCGCGAAGAAGCCGCGCATGCGTTCGACTTCCTGCGCCGTAAGCCGCGGGGCGAACTTCCGGCCAGCATCGAACTCCTGCTCCACCTGGCGCGTGAACTCCTCCACTCCCAGCGCGCGCAGCAGGATCTTGATGCGAGCCTTGTGAATGTTGTCGCGGCGGCCGTAGCGGTTGTAGACCCGCAGAATCGCCTCGAGGTACGCCAGCAGATCGGCCTGCGGCAGAAAACGGCGGATTACCTTGCCCAGAATCGGCGTGCGGCCCAGGCCGCCGCCGGCCAGAATCTCAAAGCCGATCTCGCCGTTGCCGGAGCGCCGCAGGCGCACACCGACATCATGAATCTCCACCGCCGCCCGATCGGCCGGCGATGCGGTCACCGCGATCTTGAACTTGCGCGGCAGATAGCTGAATTCCGGATGCAGCGCAGCCCACTGGCGGATGATCTCGCAATACGGCCGCGGATCGGCAAGCTCATCGGGCGCAACGCCCGCCAGGTGATCGGAGGTGATGTTGCGGACGCAGTTGCCGCTGGTCTGGATGGCGTGCATCTGCACGCTTGCCAGCTCGGCCAGGATATCGGGCACGCGCTCCAGCGCCGGCCAGTTGTACTGGATGTTCTGGCGCGTAGTGAAATGGCCGTAGTCGCGATCGTAGGTGCGGGCGATATGCGCCAGCATGCGCAGCTGCTGCGTGGATAGCAGCCCGTAGGGGATCGACACCCGCAGCATCGGCGCATAGCGCTGGATATACAGGCCGTTACGCAGCCGCAGCGGACGAAATTCATCCTCGCTCAGCTCGCCGGCGAGAAACCGACGGGTCTGATCGCGGAACTGCGCCACGCGCTCGTTCACCAGGGTCTGGTCGATTTGGTCGTACCGGTACACGCACACGCTCTGATTGACGACTGGCTACTGTAATGTCGCCGGCCGGCCGGATATACGATGGGTCGGTTATGATCATGGTTCGCAGTTGTTATATCGACTGCCAGCCGGGCGCGACCGCGCTGCCCCATGACGGGGCGCCCAGCTGGCGCCGCCGCCGCGGCTAGACATCATGGCCCGCGCTTGCGAGGCGGGCATCCAAGGTTAAGAGGAAAAGGTCTGCCTCCAGCAGTACCGTGGGTTGCGCACGCGAGTGCGCCGAGCCACATGTAGAACGCATTTGGGCGTGGTCTACAAGAAGCACAGGAGGCAGACCATGGATGAGATTATCACGGGTTTTGTCGGATTGGATGCACACGCGGAGTCGACGGCGATAGGGCTTGCGGAGGCGGGTCGTGCTGCGCCGCGGTTCGTGGGAACTGTGGGCGCGAAGCCTGCGGAGCTGATGCGGGCGCTGGGCAAGCTCGGCAGGCCGGGATCGCTGCTGATCGTGTACGAAGCGGGTCCGTGTGGATACGTAGTGGCGCGGGAGCTTGCGGCGGCGGGCTATCGGTGCGAGGTGATCGCGCCCTCGAAGATCCCGCGCAAGGCGGGTGATCGGGTCAAGACCGACCGACGTGATGCGCTGCTGCTGGCGAGCCTGGCGCGAGCGGGGGAGTTGGTGGCGGTCACGATCCCGGATGAACGCGATGAGGCGATCAGGGACTTGAGCCGCGCGCGCGTGGACGCGGTACGAGCCCGGCTCAAAGCCCGCCAGCAGCTCAAAGCGCTGCTGCTGCGCCACGGCCGCCGCTACAGCGGCAAGACCTCCTGGAGTGCGGCCCATGAGCGCTACCTGGCGCAGATATCGTTCTCCCACCCAGCCCAGGACATTGCCTTCGCCGAGTACCGACAGGCGGTCGGGGAAGGCGAAGCTCGCGTGGAACGACTCACCTTGGCGCTCACACAGCAGCTCAAGGACTGGCGCATGCAGCCGCTGGTCAGCGGCATCATGACGTTGCGCGGGCTCGATCTGATTGCCGCGAGCACCATCGTGGCTGAACTGGGGGATCTCAGGCGCTTCGCCCGCCCGCGAGAGCTGATGGGCTATGTCGGGCTGGTGCCGAGTGAGTACTCCACGGGTAGCAAGCGGCGGCAAGGGGCGATCACCAAGACGGGCAATGGGCATGTGCGCCGGGTGCTGATCGAGGCGGCGTGGAACTACCGCTATCCGGCCCGTCTCAGCCGCACCTTGCAGCTGCGCCAGGAAGGCCAGCCGGCTGTGATCCGCGAGATCGCCTGGCGTGCGCAGCTGCGCCTCGCGCACCGCTACCGGCGCCTCTCAGCGCGAGGGGTGCAGTACAACAAGCTGTGCGTCGCCATCGCGCGTGAGCTGGTCGGCTTTATCTGGGATATCGGCCGCCACATCAGCCCGATTGCGTGAACCGCTCGCACGCCAAGCACGGAGCACGGCAATGACGTAACTGCACTCACACCGGATCGGGAACGCGATGCGCGGATACGGTGAGGGGAATCCTCGAACCGGCTATGTGGGCATCCATCGCGATGATCCCCGACGCTAGAAAGAGGCAGCCCCGCGACGGACCGATGAAATGCGGTACTCAACCCGCGGATATCAGCATGATCCATCGTCGCTACAAGCCCCGCGCGTCGCGTTCCCCATCCGGTGCGATCCAGATCCCAGGACCATCCCTACGCGCAAGATCGTGACAGCCCCCCTCGCGCCAGTTGACAGGCGCGGGCCATATCAGCCGGTGGTTTGCAGGCCGCGAGCGATACCGCTGACGCTGGCCTGCAGCGCTTCGAAAAGCTCACGGTTCTGCCGGCCGCTGGCGCGCCAGCGCTCCAGCAGGTCCACCTGCATGAAGTGCATCGGGTCGATCGAGGGGTTTCGCACCATGATGCCCCGCTGCAGCGTCCGATCAGTGTCCAGCAGGGCCATGGATTCCTTGACCTCAAGCACCAGCGCACAACTGCGTTCGTATTCGGCGCGCAGCTGCGCGCCGTAGGAGCGCAGCTCCGGCGGCGCCAGGCAGTCATAACGGGCCGCAAGGTTCAGATCGGCGCGCGCCAGCATGGCCTCGATATCGTCGATCAGGCTGTGGAAGAACGGCCAGCCCCGGTAGCAGCGCCGCAGCAGTTCGATACTGCGCTCGCCCTTTGCAAATTCCAGGCCGGCACCGGCCCCAAACCAGGCCGGCAGCATGTGGCGCGACTGCGACCAGGCCAGTACCCACAGCGCCGGCCGGATGGCGTCGACACCGCCGCGCTCGCTGCGCTGCACCGGATTGGCGCCAATCTGCATGCGCTCGATGACGTCGATCGGGGTGACGGCGCGAAAGAAGTCGAGGAATTGCGGCTGCTCGTAAATCAACGCGCGCCACACCTGGGCGCTGCGGGCCGCGACCAGCCCGACACACTCCGCCAGCGCGACGCTCTCGCGCACCGCGATGCCGCGCTTGACCGCCAGGGTGGCCCGCGCCAGCGTGCTGAAGGCGCGCTCCAGGGTGCGCATCGCGTTCGGCCGCAAGCCGTAGTTCTGGCTGATGCTCTCGCCCTGCTCGGTGAAGTGCAGCACGCCGTTGATCGATTCGGACGGTGCGGCACGCAGCAGCGCATCGATGCGGCCGCCGCCGCGCGGGATGCTGCCGCCGCGGCTGTAGAACAGTACATGCTGTTTGTTCGCCTGGCGCAGCGCGTCGGTCAGATGGCGCTGCGCGCGGTATGCCGCCAGGCGCGAGGCAATCATGCCGCTCTCCTGGTTGCTGTCGGAAAAACCGATCAGCACGGTTTGCAGCCGCCCGCGCGCCTCCAGATGACGCTTGTATACGCCATCCTCGAGCAGCTCGCGCATCACCGCGCCGCAGCGCTCCAGCGTCTCGACCCGGTCGAACTGCGGCGCCACGTCGAGCGCCACTTCGCCCTTGCCCTTGTCGTAGGCACCGGCCCAGCGCGCCAGCACCAGCGGTGCCAGCACGTCATCGGCCTGGGACACGCCGCTGACGATATACAGCCCGATGGCATCGGCGCCGTAGCGATGGCGGCACTGGGTGATGGCGTCGAACACCGCCAGCGTGCGCTTGGCGAGCGCATCGAAGCTGCCGGTGGGCCCGATGTCGCGCTCCAGGATCTCCACCAGGCGCGTGTGCCGGTCGGCGGCGCTGCGAGCCATCCACTGCGGATCATCCATGCCCTGCGCCAGCACCGTGTGGTGCACCGCGGTGTGCGCGCGCACATCGAGCGTCGCCAGGTGGAACCCGAAGGTATCGATACGATAGAGCAGGCGCCGCACCTGGAAATATCCGGCGTTGGCGCCGCGGTTGGCGAGCAGGCTTTGCGCGATCAGCGCAACGTCGGCGCGAAACTGCGCCGGCTGCTGGTAGCCGTTGGAGCGCCCATCGTAGGTGACGTGCAGGCGCTCGGCAATCTGCCCCAGCAGTACGCGATACGGCATGCGGTCATGACGCGATGGGGTGATGGCCTGGGCGCCGGGCAGCAGCGTGCGGTATTCCTCCACCCGGCGCATCACCGCGCTCGATATGCCGATGCGGCTGGCGCTCTGCGACAGCGTCTGGGACAGCTTCAGGCACTCGTCATAATAAGTGTTGATGATCACCTGCTGGGCGCGCGCCAGCGTGTCGCGGATGCTCTTGGCGTGCACGTCGGCCGATGTTTCCATGTCGCCGCCGACCCATGTGCCAAAGCGCAGGATCACCGGCAATTCCACGCTCTCGGGTGGCACGCCGTACAGCTTGCCCAGCGCCGCCGCGATTTCCTGGTAGAACGCGGGAACGATGGTGTAGAGAATCTCGACCAGGTAGAAAATCGCGTGCTCGCGCTCATCGGCCACCGTCAGGCGCTCGCGCGGATGTTCCTCGGTCTGCCAGTCGGCGCTGACTTCGGCCCGGATGCGCTGCAGTAGCGCGCGCTGCTCATTGGGCGCCAGCATCTCGTTGTCGCGGTTGAGCAGCAGCGTGGCTATGCGCTGCTGGCGGCGCAGGCTGGTGCGACGCGTGGACTCCATCGGGTGCGCCAGCAGCACCGGCTCGATCGATAGCTGCGCCATCAGTGCCAGCACCTCCGGTAGCGTCAGCCCGGAGGCCTTGAGCTCCGACAGCGCATCCTCCACGCCCCCGGGCTGCGGCCGTTCGCTGTCCTGCTGGAAATATTCGCGCCGGCGGCGGATGCGGTGCACCTTCTCGGCCACGTTCACCAGCTGGAACCAGGCTGAGAACGCCCGCACCAGCTCGCGCGCCACGCGCGGCGGCCGCCCGCGCACGCGCACCGCCAGGGCTTCGCCGGCACCGGCCACCCCTTCGCGCCAGCGCGTCGCGGTCAGGCGATCCTGCTCGAACAGCTGCCACAGTTCCGGGCCGCCCTGCTCCTGCAGTACCTCGTCCATGAGCTGCGCGAGTGCACGGATGTCCTCCCGCAGCGGATGGTGGCGCGTCGGGAACTGGATGTCTTCTTGGTCCATGGGGGGCGGGATTCTACACCGGGGCCGCGCGCGGCCATGATCGCGGACCTGAGACAGGGGCTAACCCGCCAGCAACACCGCTTCGGCATGCTCGAGTGCCTCCGGGACGCCGTAGATCACCACCACATCGCCTTCACGCAGCTCGGTGTTGCCATCCGGCTCGCGTCCGGTGATGCCCTGGCGGCGGATCGCGGTGAATGCGACCTCGGCGCCATGCGCGCGGATTTCCTCCAGCCGCCGCCCCACCGCCCAGCCGCCGCGCGGCAACACCACCGAGCGCAATTGATCGGCGGTTTCCTCCGAATCCACGTCCAGACGCGCGGCACCCGAACGCGTGCGCAGCGTCGCATAGCGCTGTCGGCGCAGCGTATCGACCACGCGCGCGACTTGAGGTCCCGGCAGCTGCAGCAGCATCAGCGCCTGCGACACCAGCGTCAGGCTGGCTTCGAAGGTCTCCGGCACCACCTCGGTGGCGCCGGCTGCCGACAGCTCCGCGAGCCGCGAATCATCCTGGGTACGCACCAGCACCGGCACATCGGTGCGCAGGCGGCGCACCGCGCGGATCACGTACAGCGCCACTGCGGGGTCGGCGAACGTGATAATCACGACCGTCGCCACGTCCAGGCCAAGGTTGCGCAGCAGCTCCTCATCGGCGCAATCGCCCCACACCACCGGTACCCCGGCCAGGCGCGCGCTGCGCACATTGGCCGGATCAAGATCGATCGCCAGGTACTCGAAGCCCTGCGAGTCGAGCACGTGCGCCAGGTGGCCGCCGACGCGGCCGAAGCCGCAGATGATCACGTGCTCGCGCCGGGCCAGCTCGATGGTGGCCGCCTGCTCGCGCTGGATCGCCGTGATTGGGGGTCCGGATTCGCGCAGCACCACACGCGCGATACGCTTGTTGTAGCGAATGATCACCGGACTGACGATCATGCCGAGCACCACGATGGCCAGCAGCAGCTGTGTCGGGCGCGGTGCAATCAGGCCATGCCCGCGTGCCAGCAGCGTCAGCAGCGCGACGCCGAACTCGCCGCCCCCGGCCAGCACCAGGCCGGTACGCAGCGACTTGAAACGATCGGCGCCGAACGCGCGCGTGGTCAGCGCAGTCAGCACCGCCTTGGACACGATCAGCAGCAGCAGCAGCGCCACGATGCGCGGGAAGTCGCCGAACAGGACCTTCAGGTCGAGCAGCATGCCGACGGTGATGAAAAACAATCCCAGCAGCAGCTCGCGAAACGGCCGGATGACGGCATCGATCTGGTGCCGGTACTCGGTCTCGGCAAGCAGCATGCCGGCCAGGAACGCCCCCAGCGCCATCGACAGGCCCAGAGCCTGAGTGACCCAGGCGGCAGTCAGCACGATCAGCAGCGCGGTGAGCGTGAACAGCTCGCGCAGCCGGCTGTGCGCAATCTCATACAGCAGCGGCCGCAGCAGCCAGCGTCCGATCGCCAGCACTGCGACCAGCGCCAGCAGTCCCAGCGCCACCAGCCGCAGCAGCAGCGCCGCACCCGACTCCGCGTGCCCCTGGGTCTGCACCGTGGCCAGCGCCAGCAATGGCACGAACGCCAAATCCTGAAACAGCAGCACCGCGAACGACAGGCGGCCGTGCGCGCGGTTGAGCTCGTCCTGGTCGGTGAGCTGCTGCAGCACGATCGCGGTCGAGCACATCGCCAGCGCGCCGCCTACCACGATGGCGCTCGGCCAGGCAACGCCGGTGGCGTGGATGGCAGCAGCACCGGCGCCGCCGACGACGATGGTCTGCGCCGATCCGAGACCGAACACCTCACGCCGCATTGCCACCATGCGCGGGAACGAGAACTCCAGTCCCAGGGTGAACAGCAGGAATACCACGCCGATCTGCGCCAGCGCCTGGGTCTGGGCGCTGTCGGGCAGCACCGCGAATGCAAACGGCCCGAGCACAATGCCGACGATCAGGTAGCCGAGGATGGCCGGCATGCCGATGCGCCGCGTCAGCGCCAGCACCAGCACCGTGGCGAGCAGCAGTATCAGGACCTGGCTGAGAGACTCTACCGGCACAGCGCGACGTTACGGCGCGCGTGCGTCACTTGTCCATTGCCACCGTGGCGTCATAGCGGTCGAAGCCGTGGATCGCACGGCGGTAGGCATTGAGCACCAGCTCCTGGGCCACCGTATCGGCGCGTGGCGACAGCAGCATGCGCAGCACCACATCATCGCTGGGCCGCGTGTGATCGTCGGCCAGCAGCTGCTCGATGAAGCCGGCAAGACGGCAGACGATCTCGTTGACGAATCGCAACCGCGCCGCGTCGCGTACCTGGTCTACGCCCGGTCCGTAGGTGCTGCGGGCCTCGACTGCGAGCTCGTGCAGGAATACCGACAGCAGCCGCGCCTGATCCACCGGCAGCACTTCGCTGAAGTATTCAATTTCGGACTGCAGATTCACGTTTGCCGGTCACGTCGTCGGTACGAATTCGATCGGTTTGGTGGTGGTGATCGCCGCCACGTCCTTGGCCTCGAAGCGGAACAGCTTCACGCGTGCGACAATCTTGCTCTCGAGGTCGGCGTTCTTCAGCTCGCTCGAGACTACGTGACATTCTGTCACTTCTCCGGACGGGGCGATCGTGAACTCCAGCACAAGTTTACCCTGCAGATCGGGGATATCGCGCAGCGCCCGCCCGTACAGAGCATAAATGGCGCCTTTGTTGCGGTCGAATACCAGCGCGATTTCCTCCTGGCTGCGCGAGGGCTTGCCGCTGCCGCCCTTGGAGACGCCGGCCCCACCGCCGGCGGCGACGATGCGTGAACTCACGGCGGTGGTGTCGTGGCCGGTGAGCGAGCCGGCACCGGTGCCGAATCCGCGACTGGCATTGGCGGTGGTGATTCCGGCGGATGCGCCGCCGACCTTGGAGGCAATCAGCGAGCGTTCAGCATGGCTGTCCTGGCCGACGGCGCCCTGCAGGTTTTTGGTTTGGCCGAGCGGGGTCAGATCGACGTTCTGGCGCAGGTCCGCCAGCTCATCCTGGAACTTGAGCAGGCCCGAGTTCTGCGCCTTCTTGCGCGCCTCGGCGGTCTTGTCCACCGGTTTGGGTACCGGCACTGGTTTGGTTTCCGGCTTGGGCTTGGGAGGCTCGACCACCGGCGGCGGCTTGGGCTTCTCTTCCGCCATCAGCCGCGCCAGGCGTTCGGGCACCGCCTCGGCCGGCGCCTCGGTCAACTTGGGCAAGTGAATGAACGGCAGTGTCACTCCGAGCAGCAGCAACAGAAGCAGGCCGCCGGTCACCAGGCGGCGCAGGCGCCGCTGATCCTCGGGATCGAGCTCCCACGGCAGGTCGTAGCTGCGGTAATACTCAGTGAGCTGCATGCGGGCGTCTCGGCATCACGACGTGCTCACCGTACCGGGCGGCACCGGTTTGTCTTTCTGCAGTACCGCCAGCGATATCTTGCCGAAGTCGGCGTCAGTGCAGGTGCGCATGACTTTCTTCAGCACGTCATACGGCAGTGCCTTGTCTCCCATGACCGTGACCTCACGCTCGGCGAGATCCTTTTCGGTGACTTCCTGGCCCACCAGGGTTGGACGCTTCAGCGCGTCGCGCAGCGATTCGATGATGTCGCCCTGGGTGGCCTGGATCTCGGCCACGGTGGCGATGGCTTCGCCCTGAACGAACAGCTCGTCCCTGGTCAGCATCACGACCACGGTCTGCCGCGGCTGCTGCTCCGCGATCGACTGTGGAATCTCGATCGCCTTGGTGTTCTGCAGCACCTCGACGTTGGTCGAGTACACCAGCAGGAACGACACCATCACGCTCAGGATATCGATCATCGGGATCAGGTTGAGTTCGGCGTCGGCGCGATGGCGCATCTGGTGCTGCAGCATCCGCCGGGCGCGATTCGACATGCTCATGCGTGGGCTCCGGTCATGGATTGGTGGCCGGAGCCGCGGCTGGCGCGCCCGCGGCCATTACCGGGGCGTCGCCGATCGAGATATCAGGAAACAGCTCGTACTGCACCACGTTGAGTCCCGCATTGACTTCAAGCACGCGGATCCGATCCATCACCTGCACCACGGTGTCATACGGCGTGTCGGGTTCGAGCAGGATGGTGGCGTCGGTCTTGTCGGGAAACTTCGTCTTCACCTGCTGCAGGTAGGTCGACAGGCCATCGTAGTCGTAGCCATTGTCCTTGTTTGGAAACGCAGCCAGCGGCCCCGAATTGCGATCGCCCACCTGCAGCGCGTCCTTGCGTACCGTGACCTCCAGCTGCAATCCCGGCGGCGGGTCCTTGAACTCGGCGTTGGCGGGCGGCAGCTTGAGCTCCAGGATCACGGTGCGCGAGAACACCGCCGTCATCAGCAGGAAGGTCACCAGCACGGTGAAGATGTCGATCATCGACACCAGCATCAGCTGCGACGGCCGATGCTGGTGGCGCGTGATCCGGCGGACGCTACGGGCCCGGCGCACGATCTGGCTCTATAACCGCGGAAGGACGCACTGCGGTGTCAGGCCGCGGCCGGAGTCGGCTGCGGCGCGCGCTCAGTGACCGCATTGAGGAACTTGACCGACGCCATCTCCAGACTGTCGATCAGTTCCGTGGTCTTGGTCTGCAGCACCGCATGAATCAGCAACAGCGGCACCGCGGTCATGAGACCAAACGCGGTGCAGTTCATCGCCACCGAGATGCTGGCCGAGAGCAGATTGGCCTTTTCCGCGGGGTTGACGGTGGCCACCGCGGCGAAGGCGTTGATCAGACCGATCACGGTACCGAGCAGGCCGAGCAGGGTTGCGATGTTGGCAAAGGTCGCGATGTAGTGGGTGCGTTTCTCCAGCCGCGGCATGATATCCATCAGGCTCTCTTCCATCGCCTTCTCGATATCCTCGCGGCGGCGTGCGGAGGAGATGCGCGCCAGGCCATAGCTCAGGATCTGGCCGATCGCTGCCTTCGACCTGGAAGTCACCTGCACTGCCTGGCGGAAGTTGCCCTGCGCCAGCAGCGGCGATATCTCATTCCACAGCGTGCGATTGCCCACCGCCGTGATGGTGAGGTAGATCCAGCGCTCGATCGCGATCGCGAGGCCCACCACGAGCACCACGGCGATCGGATACATCATCCATCCGCCGCCCTGGAAGAACCGGACTATGTGACTGAACATACTCATTAACTCCCGTGCCAATCCGCTATGGTCTGTCTAAGGTGGCCAAACTAAGGTGCGCTAAACACTCGAACCGCGACCTACTTCTCATCCTTGGCTGTTGGCGCCGCAGGTACCTCGCCGGCGGCTCCAGGTTGTGACCTGTCCGACCCCGGAGTGGCCGAAAGCGCTGCGTAGTAGCGGTTCTGACGCCTGAACACGTCGCGATCCACCGGGGTCAGTGCCTCATCGAGCAGGCTGTTGAGCGGCTTGCCGATGAATTCACCCGGGTCCGCGCGGCGCCACGGCACCACGTACATCACCTTGGGAAGCTCGCGATTGCCGCTGATCTGCGTGGTGTCGAGCTCGATGCGATCGCTCGACTTTGCACCCCTGGGTGCTGCTGGCGCGGCGGCCCCCGAGGCCGTCGGCGCCGCGGTTGCCGCCGCCCTGCCCGGGGCTGGTGCGGCAGGCTTGCCCTGGCGCGTATCGGCGGATTTGGCGCTGGCAGGCGCCGTGGCAGGGGCAGCGCCAGGCGGCACCACAGGGGCGGCGACTGCGGGCGAGGTCTGCACCGCCGGCTCCAGGTCCTGCTGCGCGCTGGCTGCCTGCACCAGGCAGGCAAAGCCGAGGGCGGCCAGAACTGTCACCGTCCGGGTCTTCATGTGCTACCTCCATGATCGGCCGCGGCGGCCGTGTCGGTCGCCCCTGCATCGGGAGCGTCGGTGGCACTGGGGGCCGCCGGCGGCTTGACTCCGGTACGTGTGCGCAGCTCGGCAATCCAGGAGCTGACCGGTTTGTCCTCCGCGGTCAGCTCCTTATAGCGTTCCATCTCGGGCAGCGCCGCGGCCGGATCGCCCAGGTACAGATCGAGCAGTACTCCAAGATTTCGATGCGCCGGGGCGTAGTCGGCATCCACCGCCAGTGCATGCTCGTAGGCCGCGCGCGCATCGCTGAACTTGCCTTCGCGCCGCAGTGTCATACCCAGTTCGTTCCAGGCCGCAGCATTGGCAGCGTCAAGCGTAGTCGCCCGCCGCAGCGCGGCGTCCGAGTCCGCAAGGTTCCCCTGGCGGCGCGCCAGCAGGCCCAGATCGATCGCCGAGGCGGCGAATCCAGGGTATTGCAGCTCGAACTGTTTGAGCTCGAGTTCGGCATCGGTGTCCTTGCCGGCGTTCGCCAGATCGGTGGCGCGCTGAAATTCAGCCAGGGCCGCGGCGTCGGGAGCCGCGTCGGCGGCGCCAGCGCTGTTCGCCGAATCCGTCAGCGTTGGTGCCCAGCCCGCACTGAGCTCGGTTTTACCATAACGCGCCGGCTTGAGTTCGGCCAGTGCGGTGAAGCTGGCACGTACCGAATCGTCGTAGATTCCATCCTGCACGCGCTTGGCGTTGACCTCGTGAATCGCGATTGACTGTTCCTCGAACGGAAACGATTGCTCATCCAGCAGTGCGTTGTACTGCTCCAGCGCCTCGCCTGAGAGCTTCTTCGGCCGCTCGGACACCATCAGATCGTGCGCCAGCGTGCGATAGAGCTCGGCGGTCTCGTAGGTAGCCGCGGTGGTGGTCTCGGCCACCTGGTAGGCGGCCACCTCCTTATAGGCCTGTACCGCCGCATCCAGCGCCTTCTTCTTCGCCACCAGACTCTGCTTGAGCGGCGCCACCAGTTTGATGGCGCGGTACTGATCGCGCGTCGGCACCGTCAGCGCCAGCAGGGCCTTGGAGGCGAGGTAGCGGGTGCGATCGGTGCGCGCGGCACCCGCGTTCGCATCGGCCTTGACGATCTCGCGCTGCCAATAGTGCTCGCGCTCCGGATTGCCGTTCTTGGCCGCGATATCCAGCAGCCGCTGGCGCACCTCGATCGCGTCGGGCACCGGCGTCGGATATTCCTTCACCAGGCGCTCGAGCATCGCGACGCTGCGCGGCGTATTGCCAGCCTGCTGATACAGGTCGGCGGCGCGCGACAACGCCTCATGCACCAGCGCCGGGTCTTCATGCGGATCGGCGGCGATGTGCTCGAATTCATCGGCCGCGGGACCGGCGCGGCCCGCCGCGACATACGCCACGGCGAGCTTGCGGCCGACATCGGCAATGTATTCACCTTTCGGATAGTCATGCCGATAGGCTTCCAGCACTTGGATCGCGTGGTCCCACTGCTCGGCGTTGATCAACGCGGCCGCGGCATCGTATTGCGAGGTCGCGATGACCTTGGATCCGGGCGCTACGCGCGCCACGCGCAGGAAGTCCTCGGCCGCACCCGCCTGATCGCCCGCAGCACGCTTGCTCTCGCCCTGCTTGTAGACCGCGGCGGCCAGGCGCTCGGTGATGTCGGCACGTTCCGGATCGTTAGCGGCAGCAACGGCCAGCGCGTGCGTGTAGGCGTTCTCGGCCTGGGCGAAGTCGCCCTGATTGAAACTCACCTGGCCGATGATGGTCCAGGCAATACGCTGCTTGGCGGCATCGACACTCGGGGTACGCGCCAGCAGCGCCTGGGCGCTCTGTGCCGCCAGCACCTGATCGCCTGCCGCATACAGATCCTGCGCCGCGCGTGTCAGCACCACGGCGCTCTCGGGGTGCTCGGGAAAGGTCTGGGCAAACTTGAGCGCCGCGGGCGTGGCGTGCAGATGCGCGGCGCTGCGCGCCTCGGGCGTCATGGCATCCTCACTCTTCTGCTCGGCCACCAGTGCCGCGTAACCGGCCTCGGCCGAGCGCGCGTTGGGAGGATAGTCGTAGGCGGTGTGCTGGTACTCGATCGCAGCGTCGGCGTACTGCCTGCTCTCGAACAGCGCATCGGCCAGCAGGTAGTTGGTGCCGGCCGAATCCGCCCCACCCGGGAATGAACTCAGGTAGGCGCGATACCACTGCGCCGCGGCGGCAAAGTCTTCCGGTTTTTTGCTCTTCTGCGCACTGGCGTGGTAGTACTGCGCCACGTCCTTCAGATTGGTCTTGAGTTCCTCCACCACCTTCGGATAATCGCGCTGCTCGCGGCCTTTCCAGAACGGCGCGTCGAAACCGTAGCGCTGCACATACTCGAGCTTGCCCTCGAGCATCAGGACGGCGAAGCCGCCCTTGCGGTAGGCCTCGATCGCCGCATCGGTCAGCGCCGGCGCATGCTCATCAACCGGATCACGGCTGACAAAAGCCCGATAGGTCGTGGCCGCGTCCTGATAACGCTGCTTTTCCACGTACAGGTCGCCAAGGCGCGTGTACAGCAGGTAGGCGTAGGGGATGTGGCCGCGGTGCGCGGCGAAATCATCCACCGATTTGGCGCCGTCCAAGTAGGCGAAGGCGATGCTCATCACGCGCAGCGTGTCGTCCACCAGTTCGCGGTCGGCGCGGCCGAGGGCGTTCCAGTCGCGCATGCGGGCACTGTCCTTCGGGTCGAGCAGCATCAGGTCGAGCAGATCGCCGAAGGGTTTCAGGCTGTCCTCGTTCTGCCCCTGCTTGAACTGCGACCAGCCGTCCTTGTACAGGCTCTGAATATAGAAATTCGAACTGCGCTGCCCATGCGCGAGCACCGCCTCGTAGGCGCGCTGCGCGTCGGCGTAGCGACGGTTGGAAAACAGCAGCTCGCCGCGGCGAAACTGCACCTCGGCGATATCGCGGCTCTGCGGATAGCGCGCGACGATGCCGTCCAGCGTAGCCAGCGCCTGATCGCTCTGGCCGGTGGTCTCATATGCGCGCGCCAGCTGATAGAGCACCTGATCGTTGCGCGGATAGTTCGGGTAGGCTTTGAGCAGTGTTCCGTACAGGCGGATCGCCTCCGCACCCTGAATGTCGAGCAGCGTGACCTCGCTGGCCATGCGCTCTAGTTCACCCGATTCGAGATTCAGATCTCCGAGCCGGCGCAGCGCCTCGGCACGCTGTTTGGGGTCGGTGTTCTGCAGGTTGAGGAACTGGCGGTAGTTCTCCATCGCCTTGGCGGCCCCGCCGCTCGGCGTCGAGTTGGGCTGGACCGGCACCGACTGCGAATTCAGGTCGCCGATGGTCGGGGCTGGCTTGGTTGGCTGCGCCGCGTACACCGCGGGTAGCCCCAGGGCGCACAGCAGCCCAGCGCATTGCCATTGCACCCGCGAGCGCGAACGCCGAGTCATCGCTGCTCCGGTGCCGGTGCCGGTGCCGGTGCCGGTGCCGGTGCCGGAGACGGTGCCGGCGCCGCCGGTACGTTGTCGGCCCGATCGGCGGCGCGATCGTAGATGTCCGCCAGCGCAAAGCGCGCCTGCACCGCATAGGCCGCGAGCCGCTCCTTCTGCGCGCCCAGCTCGGTTGTCGCCACCGATTGCAGGTAATCGTTCTGCATTCCCGAGGCGTCCGCCAGCCGCACGCGCAGCGCCTCGATGCGCTTGGCCAGCGCCGCGATGCGGTCGGCGAATTCCCCGGTATTGGTCGGCACCGTGGCACGGGCGCGCTGCACGCGTACCCAGCGGTTCTGCAACTCCTCCAGCGAGGCATCCAGTTCGCGCAGTGCGCGCCGCTGCTCGTAGATGCGCTCCTTGAATGCGGCGTCCAACCGCCAGTACAGCACCCCCTTGATCAGGAACAGCTTATCGGCCGCCTCGTCGCGTTCCAGCCCGCGCGGCAGTGCCGCAACCTGATCCTCCAGCGCCGTGATGCTTGCCCACTGCGAGCGTTCCTCGGGGGTGCCGAGCGCCGCCACGTCATTGCCGGTCTCGATGGCATTGAGCCGGGAGTCGACCCCGGCCCGGGCGGCGCGCAGTCGTGTCGGAGCCTCAGTCGCCAGCAGCGCGTCGGTGCGCGGCAGGCGTTCGGCATAGGCGCGCTCACGCGTATCGATCATGGCGGCGAATGCCTGCATGCTCTCGTCCCAGGACAGCAGGCTGTGCTGCAGGAAATTCAGATCGCGGTAATTCTTCAGGCCTTCCTGAAAATCGTTGTCGGCCAGCAAGGTGTACAGATAGCGCGACTGCGGTGAGTCGGGCAGCGTCTTCAACTGCCAGTACCAGCCATAGCGCGCGTCCTTGTCGGTGCCGAGCAGGTCATCGAGCATGTGGCCGTCGTGAATACGGTCGATGGCAGCGTCGAGGTTGTCGCCCTCGCTGGCGAAGGACTTGAGCGCGGTTTCGTAATACTCGGCGGCTTGCGCCGCGGCGTTCAGCTTGCCGTAGGCGTAGGGGACTGCGAGGTAGGACTCCTGCACTGCCGCATCCAGCAGGCTGCGCTTGCGCAGTTCCAGCCACGGCACCAGGGCCGCGCGATAATCTCCCAGCGCCGCATGCGCCCAGCCGGCACCGAGCAGCGCGCGGCTGGAATACGGTCCGTCAAGGCGCACGCGCTCCAGCGGCGCGCGTGCCTGTTCCGGCTTGTCGGCCTGCAGATAGGCGAAACCGAGCGCCAGGTTGGCCTTGTCGCGCATCGTCAGCAGCTCGTCACTGTCGGTCTGCAGCGTGCCGACCGCGGTCAGGATCGGATCGGCTTCCGGCAAGCGGTTGGCACGCACCAGGGCGACACCGAGGTTAAAGCGCGCGTAGGCCATCCAGTCTGCCGGCCCCTGCCAGCCCTTGAGGCGTGCAATCGCCTCGTCGTAACGCTGCTCGTGCATCAGCACGTTGACCAGCAGATGGGTGCGCTCGGCCTCAAGCTGCGGCGCGAGTTCGCCCTGGATGCGGTTCAGCGCCTGCTCGCTACGATCGAAATAGCCGCGCTCATACCAGATCTTTCCTAGGTAGAACCAGGCGCGATTGCGCACCCCCAACGGAACATTGTCGCCCAGCAGGGTCTGGAAGCGCTGGCCGGCTTCATTGTGCATGCCAAGCTGCAGGTACAGTCCTGCCGCCAGCAGCTGCGTGTCCACGGCGTGGTGCGGCATGCGCTGCCAATAGTTGTAGGCCTCGAGCCGCGTCAGGGCAGCAAGGCCCGAATCCTCGTCGGCCCAGTAATGAAACAGCACGTCGCCGTAGTGCAGGTCCTGCACCTTGATGCTGGGCAGCTTGTCCGGATCGCTCTTGTGCGCAGCCCAGGCCGCCGGCGGGCCCACCGCCAGCAGCGCAACAGCCAGTCCCAGCGATCGGCGGCCCAGTCTCATGCCGGTGTCATTCCCAGTCCTTGATCTCGAACTCGGGCTGCTGCGCGCGCGCGTGATCGGTGATCTTGAGCTCCAGGTATTTGGCACCCACGCCTTTTTCGAATTTCACGTTGGCGCCGCGCCGGTAATTACGGTCGTTGGGACCCTTGCCATTGAACAGCGCCACCAGCTCGTGCGGGCCGGCCTTGAGATTGCCGACGTACAGCCGCTGCACTCCGCCCTTGATCAATGCCGCCACTTCGCGCGGCGTATAGAGGTAGTTGGTCACGTCGCGGTTATCGACCTTGAGCGAAATCGAATCGAGCGCGAAGAAATCCCCCACATCCATCGATACGAACACAGCAACCTGCGTGTTGGCGGGGAACAGCAGTTCCTCCTCGAGCACGAACAGATCCTTGTTCAGGTCGATTACGTCCTTCTTCAGGTCCTGGATCTGCTGATCGAGCGCGCGCGTACCGCCGGTGTCGGTGGCGGGTGGCGCGTCGCCAGCCGGCGCAGCGTCAGCCGCCGCGGCGGCGGTGGCAGGCGGCGCTGCGGTGGCCGGCGGCGGCGCTGCGGCTACCGGTGCCGCTGGCGCGGCCGCGACTTGGGCCGGCGTAGCGAGCGGACTTGCGACTAACAGCAGCAGCGCCAGCAGCAGCGAGCGCGTGCAGACCAAGTCTGGCAGGCAATACAGGGGCGGTGTGTTCATGGGTTTTTGTTCGTCACAGGAAAATTCATGGCGCCGCAACGGCGTCGTCCAGCAGTGCGCGGATCGGTGCAACATAGGAGCTGTCGTCAGCCCGGTCATCGTTGTTGCGGTAGCGCACCACCCCGGAGCGGTCGATCAACACAGTCGACGGCAGCCGATCGATGGCATATGCGCGACTGACGGCCTTGGTGGTGTCCAGCAGCAGCGGGAAGCCGGCCGCGTGTTCGCGCCCGTATTGCGCGGCGCGCACCGGCTCGTCGTCCACGCTGACCGCTAGCACCACCAACCCGGCGGAGCGATAGGTGCTGTAGAGCCTATCGAGCAGCGCCAGCTGCCTGGCGCACACACCGCATCGGCTGCTCCAAAAAGAAATGATGACGGCCTGGCCACGATACTCCGACAGCCGCACATTGCTGCCGATCACGGCTGGCAGTGCAAAATCCGGTGCGGTGCGGCCGATCAGGCTGGTGTCGGCCGCGCGCGCAGCCACCGTGGCGGTCGCGGCCAGCCAGGCCAGGCCCAGTCCCACAACAGCGATCAGCCGGCGGTGCATTGAGTAGCTACGATCTGTCATCGCTGCCAATTTGACATCATTCGCCGCCTCACGGCGACTGTCAAACCGCAAATACATGACACCGCTCGCATTTCGCCCGCTATGCAGCGAGCGCGAGCGTCGTCCTGTAACAGCCGCTGGCCAGCCCTGCGCCCGCGGCACGGGCGCCAGGCACCGTCATCACGTAATGACGCCGTTGACTACCGATGACAGCTGGCCGAAGGCTATCAGACTGTCGTAGGTGGAAGCCGCGCCCAGCCCCGTGCCTGTGCCGCTGGCGTAGGTCATGCTCTGGAACGCGCCCGCCTGGCCGTGCAGCGCCATGTAATTGAGGATCACCGTTTCCGCGAGCAGATTGACCGCATTCGCCGCCGGACTGGAGGTCGAGTTCACCGAACCGTCAGAGTTGTAGCTGCCGATTTGCTGCATGATCGCCGTTGGCCTGGCCTTCGGATCGAACACCAGCATCAGCGAGGCCGCGGTGGCCGTGTTATCGGCGAGCCAGATGCCCTTGCCGCGGCCAGCCACTGAATTGTCGGGCATGCCGTTCGACGCCAGCGAGCCATCGGAGAATACGTAGATCATCAGCGGTACGCCCACGCGCGCCGCGTACTCCAGGCAGGCGCCGATGCACTGTCCGGCCTTGAAGTCACGCGTTTCGCCGGTGGCACGGGTACTGTCGTGGTAATCGAAACCGCCCATCTCAATGGTGCCGGCACCGGCATAGCCGTTGATCACCATCTTCATGACCGAGGCGGTTGCCAGAAAGTCCGAGTCCTGCAGATCGGTGGCGCTGAAGATGGCGTTGATGTTGGAATCCTGGGTCGGATCGAGCGCCGCCAGCGCGTCGCCGTACTTATCCACCAAGTAAGCCGCATCGACGTAGCTGCATTGCACCAGATTCTTGATCGCCGTGTCCTGGGCCGGGATGTTGGTGCTGACCTGTCCTAGCTTGGCGGCACTGATGCGCTCCACCGACTCGAGCACCGAGACCGCATCCGACTGGTCGAGCAGGCCCACCAGGGAGCCGGTGTTGACCAGTCCGGTGACGTCCGAGGGGCGCGTCACCACGGTCGGATTCACGGTCGCGTCGATCATGTACGCCGGTGCCATCGAATTGCCGCCGGAGGCGGTGGCCTCGGTGCCGATCAGCACCAGCAGGTCGCCGGCGGCCCCGGCCGAGTGAATGCCGTACATCGGATTGTGCGGATTGAGATTGGTATCGGTCTGGCTGATCGCGGGAATGACCGCGCCATTGACGTTGTTCATCGTGGTCACCGCGGCACGCGCGGAAATGCCGCGCAAGTACGCGCTATCGCTGTGCATCGCAAGACCGAGCGAGGTGTTGATGAAGTTGCCGGCGCCGACCGATGAGTTGGGAATCATGTTGCCGGGCAGACCGAGCTTGTTGTAGCCGGCGGTAGTCAGAAAATTCAGCTGTCCACCCGCACCCCCGACCAGCGCATTGGATCCGGCAATGTTGCCGCCGCCCGCCAGGTCGAACGCGATGAACGGTACCTTGCCCGCGCCTGCGCGGATGTTGCAGGGCGAGGTCACCAGCGCCTGGATGTCAGGCGCCAGCGTCGCATAGGCCTTGCGCGGATCGGCGAACATGCTGAAGAACGACGACATGCCGATCACCGTGGCACTGGTGCCGATCAGCCCGCGGCCGAGAAATTCCCGTCTTGTCACCGGCGGCCGATGATTCAGGTTCCGCAGCGCATGCGGACTCGGTGGGCGCCGGGGTGGATGCTTCTTCATGGGATCGGCCTCTCCGAAGGTCTGAACAGGTTGGCGGTAGACATGACTATTTGATCGACGTCGTGGCGCTCGACAGCACCGCGGTGCACGCCGCCATGCTGATGGTCGCGGTGCGGCCCGTGGGACAGGTGCCGCCGCCACAGGCGGACAAGTTGCTGATCAGGTTGTACAGCTCGGTACTCACCGCCGTGGAGGATGGCTGTGATGCGAGGTTGGCCCCGATCAGGTTGTTGATAAGCGGTTGCACCACCAGGTCCATGCCGCCGGTGGAGCCAAAGGCAGCGCTCGGCGCCGCAGTGAAGCTCATGCCTGGGAAGAACGCCGGCCCCAGGGTCGGGTCACTCACCAGTGCCTGGCAGTACTGCATCGCCAGCTGCGCGCTGGCGATCTGGGCACCGGAACTCACGCTCTGGATGTCATACACGGTCGGCAATCCGGTCTGCACCGACAGATAGGTGGTATTCACCGCCGGGTTGGTCGCGGGCACCGTGCTCAGCTTCGACATGGTGCTGTTGACTTCATTGAACACGCGCACGCCGATATCGGACGAGGCCGGCAGATCAACCGCTGTCGGTGCCACCGGCGCAGGCGTGGTATAGGTGTGCGTGTTGGTTCCAATCTGTGCAAAGGTCAGGAAGAACTGGTCCTCGGCGGGGCCGTTCTGCAGCGGAATCACGGTGCCGAGCGGCGACAGCAGTTGCCCGGTGGTGGGCGAGTAGTCGGCGCTGTCGATACTGACGCTGAGCGGAATGTAGGCCTGGTCAACCGGCACCTCCGCACCGTTGACGCCGATCCGGATGCCCGAGATCTGGATCGGGCTGGTGGGCGTGAAGGCCGGATTGAGGTTGATGAACGTCGGCCGATACAGCAGGTAGCTGTAGCTGTCGTACTGACTGGCGGTGAACATGACGTACGACTGTGGCGTGTTGATCAGGCTGCTGACATCGAACAGCAGGTAGTAGCTGGCGCCGACCCCGGCGGCGTAATTCTGCTGAATCTGCTGCTGCGTGAGCGCCACGTCGTGTACCGCGGCGAACCGGATCGAGCCTTGCCACGCATGATCGCCCGAAGTCTCATTGCCGAGAAGAAAGGCAAAGCTGTTGTCCCAGTTGTTGACCGCACCGCCGGTGGAGCTGTCGACGTCGCCGGTGTACACGCCGTCGACGTACAACTGGCGCCCCTTGGTCGGACTGTAGGTCAACACCACGTGCTGCAGCGCAGCCTGCGCCAGTTGATTGTTGGCGTTGGTCAACAACGAGGGCGCGCCGTTCAGGCTGGTCACGCTGCTGCGCGCGAACGCTTCGTACTGGAACGCATCCTGCGCCACGGTGAAGTTGCGCAGCGTATCGCCGCCGGAGTAGCTGGCCATGTAGGCCTTGGTTTGCGTCACGTTGGCCGCGTTGACCCACAATTCGATGCTGTACTGGCCGCTGGCGCTCAGCTTGCCGTAGAGCTTCGAGCTGGTGGCGGTACTGGCCTGCGCCCGGCCGTTGGTGGTGAAGCTGATGCCCCAGCCGCCGACCCAGGCGGCATCGCCGCTGAGCGTGAGGTCCATGCCCGGATCCACGCCGCTGGTGTCGTAGGCGGTCGAGCCCGTGCCTTCCTTGAATTCCCACTTGGCGATGTCGTGCGCATCGTAGCGGTTGGCGCCCGAAGCTATCGTGCCCTGCGTGAGCGACAGCGCCTTCGAGACGATCAGCGTCGGATCGACCGGCGTCACGGCGATGCCACCGGCGAATGCCTGTATAGCCGCCAGCATGACGGCGGCGCTGGCCGGACAGTTGACCGGGTTACCCCAGCAATTGTGCGACTGCTGCGCCAGGCGGATGTAGAACGTGGAGCTGCTCGGCGTATTGAGGCTTATTTCCGGCTGCGCGTAGCTGTAGGCCAGGGCCAGGTTGCTGCTGGCAAAGTACGGCGACTGCGGCGTGGACGCGGTGTCGGAATGGCAGCGCGAGCAATATTGCTGCACCACCGGATACACCGTGGTGCTGAACAGGGTCGGATCGGCCGGAAACACCTTGGTGGCACCCACCGTCTGTGACGGCGGCGCCGTCAACGGTATCTGCGTGCCGACCGCCGATCCACTGCCGCCACTGGCCCAGTTGCTGATCCAGGTGGTCAGGATGTCGGCGCAGGCCTGCGGGCTCGACAGCCAGCAGTTGTGGCCGCCGGCGACCTTCTGCACCATCAGCGAAGTATCGGGCTGCGACAGGTTGACCACGGTAAGCGCCGCGCTGTAGGCCTGATTGATATCGTCGGAGCGCGCGAACATCGGCGACTGGCCACCGGCCTTGTGACAATTGCCGCAGCGACTGCTCGGTGAGATGTTGACCCACAGGTTGGTCTCGAACGCCTGCACATCGGCACTGCCCGGCGGCGGTCCGCTGTAGGTGTCGACTTGCGCCGCGGCTTGCAGATTCGGGCTCTGCGTGGTCGGCGCCCCTCCGGAACAGGCGCCGAGCAGCAGTGCCGTCATGGCAGCGAGCAGGAACGGTACCGTCACTGGTGTCATCAGGGCTTTCACGGCGCGGCCTCCTACTGGCCCATACAGTAGACGGCGGATTCTGCGAATGCCGTCTTCATGTTGTAGTTCGACGAAACGAAGTCAGAGGTGATTTTCGCCGCCTGAGTGCGGTCGGCCGCATTGCTCGGCGGGCGCAGGCACATCGCCTGAAATACTTTCTGCACCTGGCAGTTGGCAAACTGCGAGGAACCTTCGATTTCCTGGCCGAATGATTTGGCGCCGTTGCCGCTGCCCGGTAGCGAGCTGCTCCAACCCAGCAGCGCATTCGGACCGGTGCGCCAGTAGTTGACCCAGCTGTCGTCGACCGTGACGTGACCGTAGGGGAAATTGCCGGTATTGATGCCGTACTTGGCCTGCACCTGGCCGGGCGTGTAGACCATCTGCCCGGTCGCGGTGTTGTAGTTGTAGTAGGCGAACGCGCCGGCGAGCGCATCCATCCCGGAGTGACAGCCAATGCAGGTGTTGAGAAACACCCGGCTGTCGCCGCCCGGGGATCGCGACGGGTCCTGGCGGATGCGATCCGGCGGCCGCGTGATGTCCATGATCGTGTTCAGGTCATCACACATGTAGTTGATCATGGTGAAGCGCACCATGGCGCGGTTGGTGCCCAGGTAGAAGAAGGCCGAGGCTCCACCCAGCGTAGTCATGACGCCTGCGGTCGCCGCCGACGGAATGCCCACCAGCGCGGACTGCGTCTGCTGCACCAGTACCTTCGACAGATCGGCGCCGTTGGTATCCAGATACTGGTAGTGGTTGTTGTTCGCGGGCGAGTAAGCAGGCGCCCCTGCCATGTTGCCGGTGTAGATCAGATCGGCCGACAGCACCGTGTTGAATGGAACGCTGTCGCGGATCATGCCGATGATGGTGGCGGTATAATCGTTCAACGGCACGAACACCGACTGCGCCTTGTTGGTCATCGGGGCCGCGAAGTTGCGCAGCGTGACGTTATAGAAGCTCGGATCCTGCATGGCGAGTTGCGCTGCACCGGTGGCATTGTTGGCGCTGATGTCGCTCGACATCTGCGCCAGTACCGCCGCACTCGGCTCGCTGCCGGTGATGCGGCCGAACAGCCGTTCGGCCTGTTCGTTCGGACCGGCGAGCGCTGGCGTAATGGGTTGCAGCGCCGGCAGCAGAGCCACGGCGACTGCGAGTGTCTTGCGCACACCCGATATGTTTGAGCGGACGAACATTGCCTTGAGCTCCTGCCTGCGTTGCGACTGCTATCCGATTACAGTGAGACCACGATGAAACTGGCGGCCATCATAGGCACGTTGAAGCGGCGCGCGTAATGTCGCCGCGCGACGACGGTCCGTGCAGTTACGTCAATAGCGCTATGCTTATCGCCATGAAAAAGCGGCCTGGCGCATGCATCCGATCGCGCGAACACGACCCAACGCACGGTTTCAGAACTGTGCGTCTGGTCTCATATCGGTCCCTTGCCGATAACTTGCAGAGCAGACTCCGAACCAGGCGCGAATACCGTGACGCGTTTGGCGGCGTTCAGGATTGAAGATGGAACATAAAATGCGTGCCCGTCAGTTTGTCCCACCCGCGGCGCTGCTCGCCGCCGTGCTGCTCGCGGCGTGCAGCAGCAACGGCAGCGGCGGCTCTGTAACTATTGCGAACTCCCAGCCACCCGATTCGCAGACCACCGACTTCGGCATCGTCTACGTCAAACGCACCGTACCGCCGCTCACTACCCCGGCGACCCAGGACGACCTGCGCTTGCGGCGCACCTTTCTGCCGCAGGCCGACCTGTATCTGTTGAATCCCACCAGTGCCGGCGGCAAGGAGGTCAACATCACGGCACGCGTTACCTCGACCGCCCCCAAGGGCACGTTCTACGACCTCAAGGACGTGGACGTTTCGAGCGACGGCACGCATGTAATCTTTGCAATGCGCGGGCCGCTCACGGCTACCCAGAAGGACATGAATCCGCCCAACTGGAACATCTGGGAGTACGTGGTCGCGACCAACGATCTGCACACCGTGCTGCCGACCTCGGACCCGCTGGGCACCGGCTCGCAGTACATCTCGCCTCACTATCTGCCCGACGGACGCATCCTGTTTGCCACCACGCGCCAGATCGGCTCGGGCGCGGTGCTGCTGAATGAGGGCGAACCGGAGTTCGAGGGACAGACCGAGGACCTGGACGAGTCGGCGTTCGTGCTGCACGTGATGAACCCGGACGGCACCGACTTGCACCAGATCACCTACAACCCGAGCCACGACGTCGATGCAACGGTGCTGAATAACGGTCGGGTGATGTGGAGCCGCTGGGATCATGCCAACGGCAACAGCGGCATCCATCTGTACACCAGCAATCCCGACGGTACCGACGTCGAGCTGCTGTATGGCCGCGGCAGTCACAACACGATCAGCACCAACCCCGGCGGATCCGATACCTGTCCGGGCGGCCAGGACTGCACGGTGCAGTTCGTGAAGGCACGCGAACTGCCCAGTGGCCAGGTGCTGGCGCTGGTGCGCCCGTTCGACGACGCCGGCTACGGCGGCAACCTGATGATCATCGACGTCAAGAACTACGTCGAGAACAACCAGGCCTACCCCGACGCGGTCAACAACGGCGGCTATTCCACCAGCGTGTTCGCCGAACAGACGGCGACCCAGAATCCCGTGCTGACCGCGGTCAACACCGCGATGGGAGTGCCGGTGATCTCTCCGGGCGGACGCTTCTCCTCGGCATTTCCATTATGGGACGGCAGCGGGCGCATCCTGGTGACCTGGAGCGAATGCCGCCTGCAGGACACTACCGGCACCATCCTGCCGTGCACCGCCGCCAATCTGGCCGCCGCGAACGCGGCCAACGCAACGCTCACTGCGGCACCAGTGTTGTACAGTGCATGGATGCTCGACCCGGTCGCCGATACCTTCAAGCCGATCGTGACGCCGACCGAAGGGGTATTCGTCACCGACATCGTGGCGCTGCAGCCGCGCCCGACTCCGCCCGCATACATTGCCGACAGCTACACCAGCGACACGCCACCGCTGGGCATCATCGACATTCGCAGCGTCTACGACTGGGACGGCGCGCCGTGGAGCGGCACTGGCGCTGGCGGGATAGTCGCCATGGCGCAGACCGAGGCCGATCAGCGGCCGGCTCGCTTCCTGCGAGTGGTGGAAGCGGTGGGTATTCCAAGCAAGCAGACCCTCAATTTTGATCAAGCGACCGCATTCGGCGCCGCCGGCAATTACATGCGCCAGATTCTAGGATACGTGCCGATCGAGCCGGACGGCTCAGTGCGCGTCACGGTGCCGGCAAATGTGGCCTTTCAGGTCTCGGTGGTCGATGCCAACGCGCAACAGATATTTCCGCTGCATCGCGCCTGGCTGCAGCTGCTGCCCGGGGAGGTGCTCAGCTGCAACGGCTGTCATTTGCCGCCAGCGCAGCAGAACCCGGTGGCAGGCGGCAGTTTCTATTCTCATGGCCGCCCGGGCACCTTCGCGTCTGCCTGGACCGGATCGACCGGGACCGGCCTGTTCCCGGGTACACAGGGTTCGTACGTCACCTGCCCGGGTGAAACCATGGCCGAAGCCCTGGTGGGCTGGAATTGCGGCGCGATGGCAAGCGCGGCGGCGACACCGAGCGTCAATGTGGTATTCAACGATCCGTGGTTCGGCGGAGGCGTCGGCAATGAGCCGGTGCTGCTGTCCTATGATGATCCGACCTTCACCACGCCACTGCCGACTTCGCAGGCCTGCGCACTGCCGGGCGGCTGGACCTCGAATTGTCGCGTCATCATCAGCTACCCGATCAATATCCAGCCGCTGTGGGACAAACTCCGTGGCGCCAATACCTGCGTCAACTGCCATACTGCGTCTACCGCGGCCACGGGCTATCTGGATCTGGCCGACGGTGCCTCGGCTACCGATGCCAACCAGGACAATGCCTATCAGCAGCTGCTGCAGCCCTTCAGTGTCACCACGACCGATCCCACTACTGGAGCGACCACGCAGACCGTCGTACGCGGACAGGAGTTCATTTCCGGCGACGCGCACGACTCCCACTTCTTCCACGTGTTTGCCACCGACGCCACACATATCGGCCTGCTATCTCCCGCCGAGCTGCGGCTGCTGTCAGAATGGGTAGACATTGGCGCCCAGTACTACAACAATCCGTTCCTCGCTCCGACGAATTGAGTTCGGGATCGTGCTCGTGCTGTGCGCGTTGTCGCTGGCGGTGACGCCGGCGCGCGCCGCACACGAATTGCTGCAGCTGTTCGTCACCCAGCCCTACCTGGAGCTGCATACCGGGCCCGGGCGGGGTTACCCGGTCACGCAGGTGGTGGCGCGCGGCGAATCGGTGGATGTGCTGTTCCGCCGCACCGACTGGTTCAAGGTACGTACCGAGCGTGGCGTGGAAGGCTGGGCCTCGGCGCGCGAGCTCCAGCTGGCCACATTGGCCGACGGCAGCAAGTTTCAGATCCAGCTGGGCGACCGCGCTGGCTTCGCCTCCCATCGATGGGAGGCCGGGGCGTTCGCCGGCGACTACGCCGGCGCCGCTTTGATCGCGGCCTTCGGTGCGCTGTCGATCACCGACAATCTCAAGATCGAGGTCGGGGCTTCGCAGTACACCGGCAATGTTTCCAACGGCGAGTTGCTCGAGATCGGCCTGGCGCACGTGTTCATGCCCGAGTGGCGCTTCTCGCCGCTGGTCGATCTGGGCACCGGCTATCGATGGGTGCAGCCCAAGGCCATCCTGGCCACGCCGGTGGATCGCAGCGATCAGGTGGGGTACTACGGTGTCGGCGCCCGCTTCTATCTTACCCGGCGATTCTTTCTGCGCGGCGATTTCCGCAAGTACGTCGTGTTCACCAGGACCAATACCAACGAGGTCAACGAGGAATGGAGACTCGGATTCGGCTTCTTCTACTAAGCATCGCCGCAGCCGCCGTGAGCGGCTGCGCGTCGATGCATTGGCCCTGGCATCACCCCAAGCCCGATGCCGCGGCAAGCGCATCGTCCGACATCGGGGACGTGGATGCGCCGCCGCCGTCGGTAATCGAGCCGCAGGTGGAGCGACGCCAGGTCAAGGTACCGAAAATCAAGGCCAAGGACATCGAACTGGGCGCGTACTACGGCGAGCTGTCGATCCAGGACTTCGGCGCCCAGCCGGTCGAGGGTGGCCGCCTTGACTACCACATCAGCGAGGACCTGTTCGTCGAGGCGACCTACGGGCGCGCCAAGGGCGGGCGCACCAGCTTTGAGCTGCTGAGCGGCAACGTGCAACTACTTTCCGACGCTGAGAGGCGCTTCACGTACTACAACCTGTCGCTGGGCTACAACTTGCTCCCGGGCGAGGTATTTATCGGTCGCAATCTCGCCATGACCAGCGCTTTGTACATGATTGGCGGCATCGGTAACGTCAAATTCGCCGGCGACCAGAACTTCGCGGTGAATTTCGGCGCCGGCTTTCGTGTGCTGCCGACCGATTGGCTGGCGCTGCATATCGACGTGCAGGACCTGGTGTTCAAGTCCAACGACATCGGGGTCTATCAACTGAAGAACAATCTTCAGGCGACGATCGGCGCGAGCGTGTTCTTCTAGCGAACTTGCGCCGCAGGCGCCAGATCGCATTGAATGGAGGCAGTCATGAGAGCTGACACGTTTAAGGTTTGCGTGCTGTTGCTTGGCCTTGCGCTGCCGCTCGCACCGGCCATGCCGGCGGCGAACGTGGCCGCGGGTGCACCGGCCGCCGCGTTCCAGCTGCCGGCAGCCGCCGGTGACCCGGTGAGCCTGGCGGGGCTGAAAGGCCAGGTGGTGCTGATCAACTTCTGGGCCAGCTGGTGCGGTCCGTGCCGCCAGGAAATGCCGATACTCGATCAGCTGTATCGCAAGTACAGGGCCGCTGGTTTCACGCTGCTGGGTGTGAACGTCGAACCCAAATCCGCCGACGCCGTTGGATTTCTCAAGGGAACTCCTGTCTCCTTTCCGATACTGTTCGACACCCAAAGCAAGGTCAGTACGCTGTATGAAGTCTCGGGCATGCCGAGCACCGTGATCGTGGATCGCAAGGGCACCGTGCGCTACGTGCATCACGGTTACAAGCCAGGCGATGAAGGCGACTATCAGGACCAGATCCGCACGCTGCTGCGTGAGTGATACGGCCGCGGGAGTGACGATGTCGAACATGCATTGCTGGAGGATCGCGCCGGCGCTGCTGCTGGGCGGCGTGCTGGTAGGCGCCCTGCTGGCCGGCTGCAGCCCGATCCAGCCGTGGGTCAAACCCTATGAACGCGAGCACCTGGCGGACCCGATCATGTCGTTCGACCGCAATCCGGTCTCAGCCAGTTACCTCGATCACGTATTCGAGGTACGCGAAGGTGCCCACGGCGCCACCGGAAGCGTCGGTGGCGGATGCGGCTGCAACTAGAAAAGCCAGACGTGATGATACGGTTTCACCTGCAGGCGCGCTGGCTGGCTGCAGTAGTATTTGGACTGGGCGCCGTCGGCCGGGCGGACGTGCTGCCGGAGGATCGCAGCGATGTGCTCTACCACCGCTACGAAGGCGGCGGCCTGACGGTCCAGGGACCCTCGGTGCTGGTGCGAAAGAAGTTCGGCGATTCGTTTTCGATGTCCTATCAGTATTACGAGGACCTGATCTCCAGCGCTTCCATCGACGTGCTTTCGCAGGCCAGCGCCTATAAGGAAAAGCGCACGCAAAACAATCTGGGCTTCGACTACCTGCACGGCAACACGCTCTACAGCGTCGGCTTGATCAACAGCAACGAGCCGGACTACAAGTCCAACACGGCATTCTTCTCCATCAGCCAGAGCATGTTCGGCGACCTGACCACGGTGTCCATGGGTTTCACCCGCGGCTGGGACAAGGTCGGGGAAGTGGACAAGGGCGTGTTCCAGAAATATGTAGGCACGGCCGATCATCGCAACTGGTCGGTCGGCCTGTCGCAGGTACTGACGCGCAACCTGCTGCTGGGCCTGAACTTCGAGGCCGACGAGAGCGATGGCTACCTGCAGAACCCATATCGCGGGGTGCGCTTCGTCGACCCCGAGGTCGCGCGCGGCTACGCCTTCGGGCCGGCGATATCTCCCAGTACCCGCACCGGCGACGCCGGCTCGGCGCAGCTCAAGTACTACCTGCCATGGCACGCCGCCCTGGACGGCAGCTACCGCCTCTACAGCGACACCTGGGGTGTGCTGGCCAATACCGTCAAGATGGGCTACACGCAGGCGTTGTTCACCGACTGGACGTTCGAGGCCAACGCCCGCTATTACTGGCAGAAACATGCCAATTTCTACAGCGACCTGTTTCCGTTTGAGAACTCGCAGAATTTCATGTCCCGCGACCGCGAGCTGGCGCAGTTCCACAGCCTGACCCTCGGGATGGGAGCGAGCTGGGAGTTCCACCCGCCCTGGCCGCATTGGGTGGACAAAGGGACACTGAATCTGAACCTGGATCACATGCGTATCGACTACCAGGACTTTCACAACAACCTGCTTGCCAGCCCCATTCCCGGGGACGAGCCGCTCTACACGCTTGACGCCAACGTCATGCAGTTCTTTATTTCCTTCTGGTACTGAACGATCATCCACCTCTTAGGCTCAAAAGCCCTGGAGGCGAATCATGATCCGAAGCAATTTCCTGTTGGCGATCCTCTCCGCTGCAGCGCTCGCGGCACCCTGGCAGGGCGCGCTGGCGCAAAGCGGCGAACCCTCACGCGAGGAGGCGACGCTGATCACCGCGACCCAGGTGCTGGAAGAGCTGGGCGCCACGCCGGACCAGAAAGTGCCGGACTGGCTGATGCAGCGCGCCTACGGCGTCGCAGTGGTGCCCGAGGTCATCAAGGGCGCATTCGTCTTCGGCGGCCGCTACGGCAACGGCGTGCTGACCGTGCGCGATGCCGCCTCCGGCCGCTTCAGCAATCCGATATTCATCCGCCTGGGCGGCGGCAGCTTCGGCGCCCAGATCGGCGCCAGCTCGACCGATGTGGTGCTGGTATTCGTGACCCCGCGCAGCGTTGAGAACTTCGCACGCGGCAAATTCACGCTCGGCGGCGATGTCTCGGTAGCTGCCGGACCGGTGGGGCGCCAGACCGAAGCCGCGGCCGGGAAAGCCGCCGAGATCTATTCCTATTCGCGCTCGCGCGGCCTGTTCGCCGGCGTTGCGCTCGACGGCACCGTGGTGGCGTTCGACCGCAGCGGTAATCGGGCGTTCTACAACGATGAGGACGTAACCACCTCGATGATCACCGGCAACAAGGTGAGCACGCATTCGGAGTCGGCGCGGCGCTTCGTCGCCGCCGTATCCAGCGGCGCCAACGACAACGCCGCGCCCGGCCCGGCGCCAGCTGCCTCAGCACCGCCGCCGCCCGCCGCCGCCCCGACCGGTCCCGCCAGCTCCGGCGACGTGCACACCTTCCCGATGGAAGACTCGCATCCAGGTGGCGAGCCGCATTAGCGCGGCAGCGCTGATCGTCGGCCGCGAGTCGCGCGGCGCATGAGCGGGCCGGCACCGGCCGAGACCGGCATTGCCGGCGTGCCGATCGCGGGGATGGCTGATGCCGGGGCAGCGGGCCACTTGGCGCTGCGCGCCGATGGCCTGCGCAAGAACTACGGCGCCACGGTCGCGGTCGACGGCATTTCCTTCGGCGTGCGCGCCGGGGAGATCGTCGGACTGCTCGGTCCCAACGGCGCCGGCAAGACCACCACCATCAACATGATTCTGGGCGTGCTCCAGCCGAGCGCCGGCGACATCCGCATCGAAGGCATCGAGCTCGCGCGCCACCGATCGCAGGCGCTCTTGCACACCAACTTCGCCGCGGTGTACGCCGCGCTGCCGGGCAACCTGACCGTCCATCAGAATCTGCGCTTCTTCAGTCTGATCTACGACGTGCCGGCTGGCGGGCGCCGGATCGAGCAGCTGCTGGACGAATTCGACCTGCGCCGCCTGCGCAATACCCGCAGCGGCGTGCTGTCCTCGGGCGAGCAGACGCGGCTCGCACTGGCCAAGGCGATGGTGAATGACCCGCGGCTGCTGCTGCTGGATGAGCCCACGGCCTCGCTCGATCCGTCGGCCGCGAACCTGATTCGCGCGCGCATTCGCGCCATGGCGATACGCACCGGCTGCGGCATTCTCTGGACCTCGCACAACATGTATGAAGTCGAGGAGACCTGCGACCGGGTGCTGTTCCTATCGCGTGGCCGGATACTGCTGGAAGGCGATCCGAGGACCCTGCCGCACGCGCACGGTGCATCCTCGCTGGAGGAGCTGTTCATCCGGCTGGCACGTGAACCGCTCGCGACCGAGCCGCTTGCCGCTGCAGCTCCACCCAGGCAGCGCGATGCGCCCGGGGCGGCACCATGAAGCTGCGCCCGATCGGCGCCATTGCGCTGCGCCAGTGGTATCTGATGCGCAGCAGCCCGACGCGGGTGCTGCCGATGATCGCCTGGGTGGCGATCGATATCATCCTGTGGGGCTTCATCTCACGCTACCTGAACAGCGTCGCATCCACCGGCATCAATTTCATCTCGAGCCTGCTCGGAGCGGTCCTGTTCTGGGATTTCTTTACCCGGGTAATGCAGGGCGTGACCATGGCATTCTTCGAGGACGTGTGGTCGCGCAACTTCATCAACGTGTTTGCCACGCCGCTGCTGATCTCCGAATATCTCACCGGCCTGGTGCTCACCGGGATTACCACCAGCCTGGTCGGATTGATCGTGATGCTGGTGCTCGCCACCTGGCTGTTCGGCCTGCCGTTCTTTTCGCTCGGGCTGCTGCTGCTGCCGTTCCTGCTGGTGCTGTTCCTGTTCGGCATCGCACTCGGGGTGCTGGCAAGCGCCATGGTGCTGCGGCTCGGGCCGGCCTCGGAGTGGCTGGTGTGGCCAATCCCGGCGTTGCTGTCGCCATTCGTCGGCGTGTTCTACCCGCTGTCCACCCTGCCGCCCTGGATGCGCGCCGTGGGTCATCTGCTGCCGCCATCCTACGTGTTTGAAAACATGCGTTCCGTGGTCGCCGGTCATGGCTACTCGGGCGGGGCGCTGCTGACAGGCATCGCGCTCGCACTGCTGGATATCCTGCTGGCGGCGTGGTTGTTCACATCGATCTACCGCTACGCGGTTCGCAGCGGATTGCTGGCGCGCTACGCCGCCGAGAGCGTCAGCTAGGGCGGCCCTGCGATGAGCAATCTCAGTCTGTATGCCGTCGCCGTGCTGATCTGGGGTTCGACCTGGCTGGTCATCAAGTTTCAGCTCGGGGTGGTATCACCGGTGGTGTCGGTGGCCTGGCGTTTCGCACTGGCGGCGGCAATGCTGCTGGCCTACTCCGCGTTAAGACGCCGGCCGCTCATCTTCAGCGCGCGCGATCACCTGTGGATTGCCCTGCAGGGTATGCTGATGTTCGGGCTGAACTACGTCGGCGTCTACCTCGCCGAGCAGGACCTGACCTCGGGCCTGGTGGCGGTGGTATTTTCCCTCGTGGTATCGATGAACGCAGTGGGCATGCGGGTGTTTTATTCCCGGCCGATCCGCGCCACCACCATCCTCGCCGCGCTGATCGGTGTCGCCGGCGTGGCACTGGTGTTCTGGCCGGAGATGCGCGGCTTGTCGTCTTCGGCGGTGCAGTTGCGCGGGCTGGAGGTGGCACTGGCGGCGACCGTGCTGGCGTCGCTGGGCAACATGGTGGCGGCACGTATCCACCAGCGCGGCCTGCCGGTCATGCAGGTCAATGCCTGGGCCATGCTGTACGGCGCCGTTATCGTCGCCCTGCTGGCGCTCGCGAGCGGCCAGCGTTTCCGCTTCGATCTGTCCTGGCCCTACGTCGCATCCCTGGTCTATCTATCGCTGTTCGGTTCCGCGCTGGCGTTCGGCGCCTACCTGACGCTGATGCGACGCATTGGTGCCGATCGCGCGTCCTACACCGCGGTCGCCATTCCGGTGGTCGCACTGCTGCTGTCGAGCGTGTTCGAACAGCTGCGCTGGCAGTTCGCCACCTTCGCCGGCATCGCACTGTGCGTGGCCGGCAACGTATTGATGCTGCGGCGCCGGGCGGCCTAGCGCATGGCAGCCGCGATCATTCTGGGCGCCACGGTGATCATCAGCCTGCTGGGCCTGTGGGGCTACCCAAGCCTGATCGAGCGCAATCTGTTCCGGCCGTTCTGGTTCCTGCCGCGCCGGCAGTACTGGACCGCGATTACCAGCGGCTTCGTGCACGCCGACCTCGGACACCTGCTGTTCAACAGCCTGACCTACTGGTTCTTTGCATTTCCACTGGAGCGCGTCATCGGCAGCGCGCGTTTCGCGGCGCTGTACTTCATCGGCCTCGTGGCCAGCGATACCGGCACCTATTTCAAGCACCGGCACGATCCCGACTACGCCTGCCTGGGCGCGTCGGGGGCAATACTGGCAGTGCTGTTCGCCTCGATTGTCTACTTTCCGCGCCAGTCGATCATGATCATGCCGATCCCGCTGCCGATTCCGGCGCCGCTGTTTGCGATCGGCTACCTGGCCTATACTTTCTACGCTGCACGTGCCCAGCGCGGACGGATCAATCACGACGCGCATTTCGACGGCGCGCTGGCCGGACTCGCCTTCGTCGCGCTGACCGATCCGGAAGCGTGGGAGCGAGCCGGACGAATCGTCCTGGGATGAGCGGCGAGAGCCTGGCATCCGCGCTAGACTTCGCGTGTGCCCGCATCACACCGCCACGGCAGACTCATCGGCAGCGCCTCGGGCCGACAGTTCATCACCCACGGCATGCGCCGGCGGCTGCTGCTGGACCTGTACCACCAGTTCATGACCGTCAACTGGCCAACCATCTTCGCCAGTTTCTTTGGGTTCTTCCTGGTGTTCAACCTGCTGTTCGCGGCGGTCTATTCACTGCAGGCCGACGACATCGCCAACCTCAATCCTGCCGGCTACTGGGGCAGGTTCTTCTTCAGTGTCGAGACCCTGGCAACCGTCGGCTACGGCGACATGCACCCGCAGACCCCATTTGCGCATATTGTCGCGGCGCTCGAGATCTTCGTCGGCCTGATGAGCCTGGCACTGATCACCGGCATGATGTTCGCACGCTTCTCCAAGCCAACCGCGCGCTTCGTGTTCGCGCACAACGCCGTGGTGCGCCCGATGAACGGCAAGATGACGCTCATGCTGCGGGCCGCCAATGCGCGCCAGAACATCGTGATGGAGGCCTCGGCGCAGCTGCGGCTGCTGCGCGATGAGGTGACGCCCGAAGGAATTCGTATCCGCCGCATCCAGGACCTGACGCTGGTGCGCAACCGGCATCCGGTGTTCCTGTTCGGCTGGACCTTGCTGCATGTGATCGATGAGACCAGCCCGCTGGCTGGCGAGACCCCGGAGTCGCTGCGCGCGGCGCGCGGCTGGCTGTTGCTGACCGTCATCGGTAACGATGAGACCACCGGGCAGAGCCTGATGGCACGCCAGGAATACCCGGCCTCAGCGCTGCGCTGGAACTACGGCTACGTCGACATCCTGAGCACCGACGCCAGCGGCATCGACCATTTCGACTACGCCAGGTTTCACGACATCGAGCCGTTGAGCTAAAGCGCCCTGCGGCTGCGGCTCGCTAGGCGGCATCGCTCTCACGCGCGATCACATCCATCGTCAGGCGTCGACCGCGGCGGATGATTTCCAGTGGCGCTGCGGCGCCGATCCGTGAATCGATCAACAGGCGGTGCAGGTCGTCCACGCCTCCGATCCACTGACCGTCGAAGCGCACGATCAGGTCGCCCGACTCGACGCCGGCCTGCGCGGCAGCGCCGCCATCGAGCACGCTGATGGCACGCACCGCCGCGACCTGCGGCAACTCGAAGTGCCGCCGAAGGCGCTGCGGCACGGTGACTGTCTGACCGCCGATGCCGAGGCTCGCGCGTCGCACCCGGCCGTGACGCAGCAGCTCGAGCGCCACGCGCTGCACGGTGTCGATTGCGATCGAAAAACAGATCCCCTGCGCGCCGGCGATGATGGCGGTGTTCATGCCAATGACGCGACCGCCCGAGTCCATCAGTGGACCGCCCGAATTACCGGGATTGAGCGCCGCATCGGTCTGAATCACGTCCTCAATCAGGCGCCCGGAACTGGCGCGCAGCGATCGGCCGAGCGCGCTCACCACGCCAGCAGTCACGGTGCAGTCAAAACCAAGTGGGTTACCGATCGCGATGGCAAGCTGTCCGACCCGCAAGGCGTGCGAGCGGCCCAGGGTGACCGCCGGCATCGCGGCGCTCACCCGGATCAGCGCCGTGTCGGTATGCGGGTCCTCGCCGAGCAGATCGGCTTCGAATTCATCCCCGCGCACCGTCGCGACGCGCAACGCGCTCGCCCCGTGCACGACGTGGCTGTTGGTGAGAATCAGGCCATCAGGGGTGAAGACAAAACCCGAAGCACTGCCCCCCTGGGCAGCAGCAGCGCCCGCGCGCCGCGTATGGATCGCAACCACGGCCGGCGTGGCCGCCTCGGCGACCCCGGTAACGGTGCGCGAGTAGGCGTCGAGCAGCTGCTCGTCATCGATCGGCCGGTCGGCTTGGACCGGACTGTCGTCGTAGTGCTGCGCAGCGGGAATGTTCATAGCGAAAGCTCTCCTCGTCGCAGGGCCGCAACCACCGCCTCGGCCCGGGTAGCTGCGTCGAGCTTCGCCAGTATCGCCGCGATATGAAATTTCACCGTGTTGGGCGATACCTGCAGCTCGCGCGCGATGCCCTTGTTCGAGATTCCGGCCGCCACCAGGGCCAGAACCTCACGCTCGCGTGCACTCAGGCGCGCTGAGCTTCGTTGAACGGTCAGGCTCATCGGGTCGGTTATGGTGGCGACGGCGCCCGACTGCAAGAGGGCTAGCTGCGGGGCTGGCGCGATTCGCCCACGGTAATCGGCAGTGTCTGCGGCTGGCCGCCGCGGCGCAGCCGCAGCGCAAGTACCCGCCCGGGAACGGCCTGGGCCAGGTGCGCGATCAATCCCTCCACGTCGTCGATAGCAGCCCCGTCGATGGCCTCCAGCAGATCGCCCGGGGCGATTCCGGCGGCATCGGCAGGCGAGTCGGGCTCGACGCCGGCCACGGCCGCCATACTGCGCGCCGAGCGTCCCCAGCGTGCCAGCGTGGTCGCATCCAGCCACAGCGCCTGCAGGCGCAGTCCCAGGTACGGCCGCGGCAGATAACCGTGCTGCTCCACCGTCGCCACGATCCGATCAACGGTCGCCGCCGGTATGCCAAGCAGACGGCCGCGTGGCCCCGGTACCAGCATGGCGCGCGGCACGCCGGTCAAATCAGCCACCAGCGCCCCCTCGAACTGGCGGTCGAGTGCCGCTTCGAATTCCAGGCGCTGCGCAATGTCGCCCCCGCGTCGCGAACGCCAGGCGGGACCTGCGACCCGCACCGTGCCAAACCCGACCCGCGGGCCGCGCCGCCCGCGGCCGACGATGATCACACCGGCGCCGGCTTCAAGCACCGCATCGTCCGCGGCAGGCGCGCCGCCTGCGGGGAGCTGATAGATCTGATCCTCACTGACGCGCAGCAGAGCCACGTCGGTCGCCAGATCGCAAGCGATGACCGGCGCGCTTGTTTCGCCGCGCTCCGACACCAACATCACCGCGTCACTGCCGGCGAGCGCCTCGGCGGCCGTGACGATATATGGCCCACGCCAGCGGATACCCGACACGCATCGATGCGCACCGAGCGCGATGGCGACGGTGCGCGGCGCCAGCGCGGCTGCGAGCTGCGAGCGCTCCTGCGACCATCGCTGCAGGACATTGGTTGCGTTCATGGCTTAAGCTCCCGGCAGATCTATGGATGAGCGCGTGTGGCGGCTCAAGACTGCGCGCGGTGGGAAGCTCGCGCTACTACCCGAACGGGCGGGCAACGCGCGCCAAAGATCACGCCGAGGATTTGTGCTGGCGGGGGCTGGCGCGCTGAGCCTCAAATCGGGGCGGCATCGTCGGCGAGGAACCCCGCAACGACGATGCCGCACCGCTTCCCCCCGCATCACGCAGTCGATCTGCGGGCCTGTCGGCGTGCGCCGCCAGGGCCTGCGTGGGCTGGCTCCAAGGATTTTGCCCTGCCCCGCGATGCCTGGCGTCGATTTCTTACAACACCGACTACCCTTGTTTAGACTGCACTTATCCCTATACGTTGTCAAATTACAGCGCCGATAACTCCCCGGCCGAGGCACGATTTCAGCGCGGCGCACAGGGTGATGAGCCGGGTCCGTCCGCTCGAACTATTCGCGGCGGCATCGCAGGCATCGCCGCTACACCGCTGCCAAGGTATTGCGCCAGGGCTTCGCGATCGAGCGGGCCTGGTTCGCCGCCGGCGAGCTGCCTGAACAGCGTGAAATCGTCGCCGCCATTGGCGAGAAAGTCATTCACCGTCACGCGGTAGTGATGCGCAGGATCCAGAGTCTGGTAGGCCGCATCGCAGGCCTCGACGATACGCGCGCCTCGAGGCCTTGCAGCATCCCATCTGTAGTACAGGCCGGAGGTCTTGAGAATTCGCGGCAGCGCGTTGGCCTCGAGCGGCCATTGCTGCTCCAGCACTGCCAGCAACTGCGCCCCGGTCATGTCGAATGTGATCAGCCGATTGGCGAATGGGTGCAGGGTAAGAACATCGCCCCAGGTCACCGGACCGGCGCGCAGATCCGAGCGCAGGCCGCCCGGATTCATCAGCGCCATGTCGGCGTGCGTGGCGGCACGCTGCGCATCGGCCACCAGGTCTCCCAAAGCGGATTCACCTCCCGCCGTCAGCGCGCGTGTCATCGGTAACGCAAGCGTACCCACCACCCGCCCGACGCTGGCGGCCACCAGCCGTTGCGCCGCAGCCGTCAGTCGCCGCGCGGCTGGATCGCCCGGCAGGCCCGGCGGCGCATCGGCCCAGGTCGGCACGATCACAGCGGATTTCGCCACCACGCTCCGGGTCGCAGCATCGATGCGCAGATCGATCTGCGCCAGCGCCACGCCATAGGAATAGGCCTGGGTAACCAGGATTGGCGCCGCGCCGCGCCCCGGCAGCAGCGCGTTGCTGAAATTATGCGTGTGACCGGATACCACCACATCGATATCCGGATCCAGCCGCGCGAGAATGTCGCGCAGCGGGCCGTGCCACTCATACCCGCCCGTGCCCGGCAGCGGCACCAGTCCCTGGTGAATCAGAACGACCAGCACGTGCACGCCGTGGCGCTTGAGCTCGGATGCGGCTTGATTGATGGCATCCGCCTCGTCGAGAAACTGCAGATCCGCCACCGCCCAGGCCGGGACGATGTTCGGCGTATCGCGCAGCACCGCGCCGATCACACCCACCGGGATGCCGCCCAACATCACCACCGCGTACGGCGGCAACAACAGCTTGCCGGTACGCCGGTCGAGCACATTGGCGCACACGTATGGCACCTGACTGCCTCGATACGGATCCTCGAGAAACGGCCCCTCCGCGGCATTACCGCCCCCGAGCAGCCGGCGAATCTCGTCCGGTCCGGCGTCGAACTCGTGATTACCCAGTGTGCCAACCACGTTGCAGCGGTTGGAGTCGCGCTGCCAATGTGCCGCATCGAAGAACTGCATCGCCGAGCCGTAGCGGCAATGGCGGTTGGCCAGCAGATTGAGGAATTCGATCGCCGGCTCGTTGTGCAACATGCCGCTGATCGGGGGGCTGGCGCCGAGCTGATCACCCGCATGGACGATCAGCGTACGTCCGGGGGCGGCGAGCTCCAGCGCCTTGAGATGGCCGGCAAGCGCGGCGGCGCCGCCCACCGGCCGCGCCGATGGCACCACGGGGCTTTGCAGGTTGCCGTGAAAATCATTGAATGCAAGCAGCCGCAGATGCAGCGTTGATGCGCCAGCCTGCCGCGGCTTCGACCAGCTGACACTGGCGGTCGGCGGCGGCCAGGGATTGGCTGCCGACGTGGACTGCGCGCCCGGCGCGCCGCTGTCAGCGCCGGTGGCGACGCCGGTGCCGCACAGCGTCGCCAGCACGATTACAATCCGGCTACAGGAGCGCATTCGGCATCCTCTGCAACATCGATTGCTTCTAAGCCGGACGCGTGACCGCCGTGTGAACCGCGTCAGCGGCAGTGACGCAGTCTACTCACTAAATGAGCAACAGATGCCGTGCGCAGGCGCAGGATCTTGGCGTGACTGAATCATCCGAGCCGGTCGGAACGCTCGACGTCGCGCTGGCGCACGCCGCGCGTCTGCTCGAGCGCGATCCGCGACTGGCCGCACAGCAGGCCGGGGAAATCCTGAAAGTCGTGCCCGGTCATCCGCGTGCCCGCCTGGTGCTCGGCGCGGCGCAGCGCATCGCCGGCCACACCCGGGCGGCGCTCGAAGTACTCGAGCCGCTGGCGCGCGAACAGCCGCAGTCGGCGGCGGTACAGCTCGAGCTTGGCATTGCGCGCGGTGAGGCCGGCCAGGCGAGCGCCGCGACTGCAGCCCTGCTGCACGCCCTGAAACTGCAACCGGACTCGCCCGATGCCTGGCGTCTGCTCGCCGATCAGCGGGACGCGGCCGGGGATGCCGCGGGAGCGGACCAGGCGCGCGCACACTACATGAAGGCCGCCACGCGCGATCCGCGGCTGCTGCAGGCCGCGGCGGCATTGGTCGACAACCAGCTGCCGGTTGCCGAGGCGCACCTGCGCGCCCATCTGCAGGCCTATCCGAGCGACGTCGCCGCACTGCGCATGCTGGCTGAGGTGGCAGCGCGCCTGCGCCGCTATACGGACGCGCAGCAGCTGCTGGAGCGTTGCCTGGAACTCGCCCCGAGCTTCGACGCCGCCCGCCATAACTACGCCACGGTGCTCAATCGCCAGGGCAATGCAGCCGCTGCGCTCTCGCAGGTCGAACGTCTGCTGCACAAGGAGCCGCGCAACCCCGGCTACCGCAACCTGCAGGCCGCGGTGCTGGCGAATCTGGGCGACTACGCCGAATCAATCAAGGTGTACGAAGCGGTGCTCAAGGAATTCCCGCGCCAGCCCAAGGTGTGGCTGAGCTATGGGCACTCATTGAAGACCGCAGGCCGCCAGGCTGAGAGCGTCGCGGCCTACCGTCACGCGATCGGCATGCAGCCGACGTTGGGGGAAGCGTATTGGAGCCTTGCGAATCTGAAGACGCATCGTTTCTCGGACGCGGACCTGTCGGCGCTACGCACTGCCCTGGCACGTCAGGACCTGGAGCCGGACGATCGCCTGCATTTTGAATTCTCCCTGGGCAAGGCGCTCGAGGACCAGGCGTGCTACGAGGAGTCGTTCGCCCATTACCAGGCCGGCAATGAAATCCGCCGCCACTCACATCCCTACAGCGCTGACGACAATTCGAAGTTCGTGAGTCGCTCGAAGGCGGTGTTCACCAGGGAGTTTTTTGCGGCGCACGCGGCGGCGGGCGCCACGGCGCGCGATGCGATCTTCATCCTGGGCCTGCCGCGCGCCGGCTCGACGCTGCTGGAGCAGATTCTCGCCAGCCACTCCCTGGTCGAAGGGACCATGGAACTACCGCATATCCCCAGGATCGCGCGTGAGATCGCCGGGCGAGCTGGAGCGGACGGGCAGCCGCATTTTCCGCAGGCGGTGGCCGCGCTCAGTGACGGGCAGCTGCGCGCACTGGGCGAGCGCTATCTGAGCGAGACGCGCATCGTTCGCAAGGCCGATGCGCCGTTTTTCATCGACAAAATGCCAAACAACTGCCTGTACGTGCCGCTGATTCACCTGATGCTGCCGAACGCCAGGATCATCGATGCGCGCCGTCACCCGCTTGGCTGCTGTTTCTCGTGCTTCAAGCAGCACTTCGCCCGCGGTCAAAACTACACCTACTCGCTCGAGGACATCGGCCGCTATTACCACGACTATGTCGAGCTGATGGCGCATGTCGATGCGGTACTGCCAGGCCGCGTGCACCGCGTGTACTACGAGGCGATCATCGAGGACACGGAAGCCGAGACGCGCCGCCTGCTCGACTATTGCCGGCTGCCGTTCGAGGCGGGCTGCCTGAGGTTCTACGAGAACGTGCGCGCGGTGCGCACCGCCAGCTCCGAGCAGGTGCGCCAGCCCATTTTCCGCGAGGGCCTGGACCACTGGCAGCATTACCTACCATGGCTCGATCCTCTGAAGGCGGCACTTGGTGCGGTGCTCGCTGCTTATCCGGAAGTACCAGATTCTTTTTGACAATTAACGGACATTCATTTATCTGTGGGGTCATGGGAGCGGAATAAACACCACAAGAGGGTCACCGAATGACGCGCAGTCGCCGGCGAAAATTGAAACGAATTCAATCGACTATACGCTCATCGGTACTCCGGTCGGGAATACCTGTTGCGTCAGCGATACTGGCATCGCTGCATCCCGCACTGGCCGACGACGCCTCCGATGTCGGCTCCCTGCAAGAGGTTGTCGTGACCGCACAAAAGGTCAGCGAGAACCTGCAGAGCGTCCCGGTGAGCGTCGAGGTGCTCGACAACCAGACCATCGCGCAGCTGGGCATCACCGGCCTCGACGACTACGTCAAGTTCTCGCCCAGCGTCGCCGAAGTGCGCAGCATCGGTCAGGGCGGCAATGGCCAGCCGGGCGATTCGCACGTCTACATCCGCGGTGTCGTCAGCGGCGGGGAAGGGATTCACTCCGGCTCGCAGCCGAGCGTCGGCACCTACTTCGACGAGCAGCCGGTGACGACCATCGACGGCACGCCCGACATGCATATCTACGACATCGAGCGCATCGAAGTGCTCGAGGGCCCGCAGGGAACCCTGTACGGTGCGAGTTCGGAGTCCGGCACCATCCGCATCATCAGCAACAAGCCGGACCCATCCAAGTTCGCTGCCGGCTACGATGTCGACCTCAACAAGATCGAGCACGGCGGCAACGGCTGGGAGCTGCAAGGTTTCATCAACCTGCCGCTGTCGCCGATCGCGGCCATCCGCCTGGTCGGATGGGATGAGCACGATGCCGGCTTCATCAACAATGTGACTGGCACCAACGCGGGTGCGTGCATCGTCAATGGTGTACGAACATTTCCGAACTGGAGCGGCCAGCAGAGCGGCTTCAACCCAGGCTTTCCGAATACGGCGTATCCATGCCCGACGCCCGGAGTAATCGGCGCCGGTGCCATCAGCAATGCCGCTTACGCCAAGAACGATTACAACACGGTCGACGACCGCGGCGGACGCATCGCCGGCAAGATCGACATCGGCGACAACTGGACCGTGACGCCGACCTTCATGGGCCAGAATCTGACCACCGAGGGCTTCTTCGGCTACGACCCGGCAGTCGGGCCGCTCGATGTCGCACATTTCGGCCCTGAAAACTCCCAGGATTCCTGGACGCAGAGCGCCCTGACGATCGAAGGCAAGTTCAGCGACTTCGACCTGGTCTACTCGGGCGGCTACATGAAGCGCGATACGCACTCGCTCGCGGACTACAGCGACTATTCAGAGTTCTACGATCGTGCGTACGGCTCGGGCGTCAATTGGATAGGCAACAATGGCATGCCGATCATGCCGCAGGAACTGGTCAATACCAAAGGCTACTTCGAGAAGTGGAGTCACGAGCTGCGGCTGAGCACGCCGGTCAATCTGCCCGTCAGGGCCACCGTCGGTCTGTTCATCGAGCGTCAACTGCATGACATCTGGGAGCAGTACATCATGCCGGGGTTCGACTTCAAGAACCCCTACGGCGGCAATCCCAACGGCTTTGCGACCAGTCTTTCCATCCCCGGATTCGACAACACGATCTGGCTCACCGACCAGCAGCGCGTCGATCGGGACAAGGCGGCGTTCATCCAGGCCACCTGGGACATTACCTCGCAACTATCGGTGAACGGGGGACTGCGCTACTACCAGTACGACAACTCGCTCGAGGGCTTCTATGGTTTCTCGGCCGCCTATGACGCGCTGTCCGGGTTCAGCAGCGGCATGGCGGGCTGCTTCATGGGCGCCTCGACGCTCTACGCCCCTTGCACCAACCTCGACAATGAGGTCAAGGCCACCGGCACCGTGCCGCGCGCCAACGTGACCTACAAATTCACGCCCGAGGTGATGGCTTATGCGACTTTCTCAAGAGGCTTCAGGCCCGGCGGCGTCAACCGCACCGCCGTCAAGGGCATTGGGCCCTACCAGGCCGACTACCTGACCAACTACGAGGTGGGCTGGAAGACGCAATGGTTCGACAATAGGGTGCGATGGAACGGCGCGATCTTCCGGGAGGACTGGAAGAACTTCCAGTTCTCGTTCCTCGGGCCCAACAGCCTGAACATCATCGAGAATGGCGGCAACGCGCGCATCACCGGCATCGAGAACGAACTGCAGTGGGTGCCGATCAAGCCGTTGCGGCTCAGCGCCAACTTCACGTTCCTCGATCCGAAGCTCACCGAGAACTATTGCGGCTCGCCTGGAGTGACGAACTGCCCGACCCAGGACACCCCGGAGCCGTTCCTGCCCGGCAATGTGCTGGTCGGGCCGCAGGCACCGGCCGGCACCAATCTGCCCATCACCCCCAAGTTCAAGGGCAATTTCGTCGCCCGCTACAGCTTCACGACTGTGGGCGGGTGGGCCCCGTACGGACAGGCCTCATGGGTCTACCAGTCGCAGACCACGCCGCTGCTGCGCATCGATGAGGCGCAGATCATCGGCAATGTGCCCGCGTACGGTCTGCTCGATCTGGCCGCCGGCGTTGAACGCGAGGGACTGACACTCCAGTTCATGGTCACCAACGTCGGCGACCGCTTGGCCCAGCTCACCCGCTTCACGCAGACCAATCCGGTGGTCGACAACCAGCCCTATATCATTCCGGTGCAGCCGCGCACTTTTGCCCTCAAGATCGCGCAGAGGTTCTAGGCTCGGGCGAAGCGCGACATCAATTGCTTACCTTACGGGGCAGGCGCACGACTGCACCTTGGGGCGCGTAAGCGCGCCCCTATCCGGTCGGAAATGCCGCGCGCTGCACCAGCCACACCAGCGCCACGGCTGCGATGACGGCCGACCCCCAGGGCATGATGGCGCGCCGATAGACGGCGCCGCTGCGCAGTGCGTAGACGATCGGCATGACGGTGAGCACTACGGCCAGCTGACCGGTTTCGATACCCAGATTGAAAGCCAGCAGGCTCAGCAGCCGTGCGCCTTGCGGCAGACCCATGTCGGACAGCACCGAGGCAAATCCGAATCCGTGCAGCAACCCGAATGCAAACGCGATGCGGGCGCGGCTTTCGGTCACTAGCGGGAAGATGTTGTTGAGTGCCGCGACGATGATCGAGGCGGCGATCACCGACTCGGTGAGCCGGCTCGGCAGGCGCACCACATCCAGCGCCGCCAGCGACAGCGTGATCGAATGCGCCAGCGTGAATGCGGTGACAACTTTGAGAATGCTGAAGAATGCCGGGCGCACCCGCGTCACCGGCTCCCAGTGGCCGTTACGCCGCAGCAGCACTGCCGGCAGCAGCAGCGACAACAGGAACAGCAGGTGATCGATGCCGCTCCAGATGTGCCAGATGCCGGCCTGCAGATACTCGACGAATGCCCGCCAGCGCGACGGCGCACCCAGGTTGAACAGCGCCGGTGCGCCGCCGCCGCCCAGCACCGCGGTCTGTGCCGCCAGCCCGTCGGTCAGCGTCAGCAGGCCGCGATGTGACGGGTCGATGCCATCCATCAGGCGGTAGCGGATGCTCAGTTGTCGCACCGCCCGCGGACAGCGGGCGGTAAACGGCAGCCAGGCATAGTTGCCATCGACGCGCTCATTGACCTGCAGTGCCTGATAACTGATCGCACAGCTGCTGTCCTGCGCACCGATCGATAAATGCTCTGCCACGTATTGCATCAAGCGCGGTGCGCCGGCGCGCAGCTCGCCCCAGGTAACCTTGCCGTCGCGATTGGCATCGACGCCGATGGCCAGTTCCACATCACGCACCGCCAGCTCGATCGAGCCGCGCAGCTGCTGGCCCTGCACCTGCACCACCAGGAATCCGTTGCTGGCGATATGAGCCTGGGCCACGGGGCTCAGCAGCATGAGCAGCGCCAGCGCTGCCCCGATTCTCATCGCAGCTGCCCTCATCGCAGCTGCTGCCGGTAGGGCTCGAGCCGTACGTCCTCGAGCCGCTGCTGTTGCATGAACAGCAGCGCCGGGCGCGCCGCGTCCGGGCGATGTGCGGCCTGCGCCGAGCGCAGCAATATCAGCAGGTCGTCCGGCTCGCGCTGTACGCGCCAATTTTCCTGCGCCGCGGCCAGCGCGCCTTCCGGCTGCTGCTCGATATCGAGCAGGAAACGCGCCTGTTCGCGCCGGTGTACCGCCTCGCCGCGCTGCTGCTCGACATCAAACGCGGCCGCCAGCATGGCCCGACCCGCGGCGCCCTCACCCTGCCCCAGCAGCTGCTGGGCAACGACGATACGCAGCAGCATCGGTTCCATCGATTCGAAGCCGCTCAGCAGCTGCAAGGTCTCGGCAGCTCGCCGCTGGCGCAGCAGCAGATCGGCACAGGCCGCCCGCATGTAGAAATCCTCCGGCGAGAGCTGCAGGCCTTCGCGAAACCAATGCTCGGCGGCCTGGTCGTCGCCCTGGCGCTCGGCCATCTCACCGAGTTCGGAATAACGCCAGGCACGCGCTTCAGCGGGCAGCTGCTGCAGCGGCAGCGCTACCAGTGCGGCATAGGCCGACTGCAGGTGGCCGGTCAACCCGCGCAGGCTCTCGCGGCATAACGCGCTGATGGCTGCATCGGCCTGCAGCGCCAGGCGGGTGCACGAGGCCGCGGCTTCGTCGTAACGCCCCAGCACCCGCAGCACGGTCGAGCGCGTGAGCCAGGCCTGCGCGTTATCCGGTTGCTGCTGCAGCGCCAGATCCAGCTGCCCCAGCGCCGCGTCGAATGCGTGCCGGCTCTGCAGGATGGTCGCCTCGAGCACCCGTACTCCCGGCGGCACGGACGCACGCTGTGTCCAGGGCTGCAGCGTGCTTTCCGCGTAGCCCAGGTAGCGAAGATCGCCGGTCGCACGCGAGCGCGAGACGTAGAACTGCGCCAGCGGCAAAGCGACGTCCAGACGCGAGCGCGTCAGCTCGCGTGCCGGTGCGCTCTGGTGCCGCGCCCCCACCGGCAGCTCCGCCAGCACCTGCGCATCGCTGCCCGGCACCCGCGGTTCCGACCAGGCCACGCCGTGCTGGAGCGTGCCAGCCAGCAGCGCACCCAGCAGCAGCCAACCCGACAGCCGTCCCCGAATCATTCGGGGACGGCTGGTGGTGAGTGCGAACATCAGCCGCACTCACATCGCATCGATGACGATCGCTTGCGATGTGTCGCTGGTATCGGTCAGCGTCAGCGCCCCGTCATTGACCTGAAATGGCGAGCTGACCTCCGAGGTCTGCTGCGCCAGGGCCAGCACCTGAGCGGTGTCCAGTTGCTGCACCGTTGACCCGCCGCCCGAAGACGACGATGACGAGACGATGATGAAGACGACGACGAGAGAGCTCGCGACGTCATGGCTGCCGCCGCCACAGGCGCTCAGGGCTGCCGCCGCCAGTACGGCGGCAGCGATGAGGCTGGTTTTGCGTTTCATGGTGATGCCCCTTAATCGTTGGCGCTGGTCGGAGAACCGGCGAGCGCGGTGTTCAGATACGGGAACCCCGGCAGGTAGTTCGCCGGCACCGGCTCGGCGCCGTCGGTGTAGTGCAACTGACGCGACGCATCCGAAGCGGGATCCGGGTCCATCGCGCTACCGTCGAACGGCGACAGCAGCACGCCCATCGCAACTCGCAGCGTGATGTCCACCACATCGTCAATCGGACGTCGGCCATTGGGAAAGCCCGAGGTATCGCCGCCGAGCACACCCAGATCATTCTGCGAGGCCAGCGCCGTGACAGCCGTACTGGTGTTCAGCCGCAACTCCTCGGCCGCGGTCGGCCTAGCCGGCTGGTTCAACCCGGAGACGCCGGTCAGGAACGCCGCTTCCAGGTCGGTGCGCGGATAAACATTGGGCGCCTTGACCCCGGCCGCGCCGAACAACACCTGCAGCAGCACCGGCAGCGACGGATTGGTCACATAGTCGGCGAACTGCGCGTCGTTGACCGGCTGCGAGGCATTGAAGCGATCCTTGTCGGGCAGCCCGATCACCAGCTCGTTCACCAGCGGCATCCCCAGGCGCGACACCTGGTTCCAGGCGCCACCCTCGACCGAAGCCCCGGTAGGCATGGTGACCGCCCCAACGCTGCCCACACTCTTACTGCTCTGCGGCTGCGGATTGAGCACCGCCGCCTGGCGCACGCTCGCGGTGGTCCAGCCGCCGATGACCGGGTCGGTTCCGGCGGTCAGACATGAGGCCGGTATTTCCAGTGCCAGCGAGGTGACGTTGTAGCCGGCGAGCGAATTGGGCGCCAGCTGTCGGGCATTCATTCCCATCGGCGCCAGCTCCTCCACCGGGTACTTGATATTCACCAGGTCGAAGGTCTCGCCAAGATTGACGACAAAGCCGTCCTGGCGCTGGCCGACGAATACGCGACCCGGCTGGTTGCAGCCCGGAATAGTGATGCCATGAATGAAAGTGGCAGCGTAGGCCGCGTAGTTGGCAATCGACTTGGCGCCGATGTTATCCAGCGGCTTGGTAAAGGTGGTGCTGCCGGAAGTGGCATCGGCGACTGGCTGTGCCGTGCCGGTGCGCCGGTTGCCGCGCACCACAGTGAGCGTGTAGGTTTCAGCGACGTTCTGTGCGCTCATGTCGGTGGCGGTAACCGCACCGATGTTGCTCAATGGCACCGGAATCGACTTGGTACCCGCCATGACCGACAGGCCGCTGTCGACGGTCGTGAAACGGAATTGAAACGTGATTTCCTCGGCGCCATCGCCGTTGTTGTCGATCATGATTTCATACAGCGCATTCGGGTCCATCGTGAAGTAGTTCGGGCCGCCCTGGGGACTTTCGAACGGCTGGTAGTTGGCGATCAGCGTGACATAGCCGGTGCGCCCTGCTTCGTAACTGTTGAACATGTAGAAATCGGTTCCGTCCACTTTGGGACGGGTGGTGATGAACGGCGCCTCCCGGTGACTGGAAGCGAGGGCCGTGCCCGCGATGGCGCAGGCGATCGCGCCCGCCACAATGCGACGCCAGACATAGGAATACATGAGCGGATACCTCCGGATGACGGAAAATGCGACACCTGCGGTGTCATTCGTTGTTCGCTTATGTATACGAATGACCGCCGCGGTCGGATGCATCGGGCGGTGGGACTGGCGCCGGCGAGTGCCGGCGCGGCTATGAGGAGCGGCGTTCCTGTCCCGCGTCGAGGGCCGACAGCTGCGCAATAGCCGACCAGTCCATGGCTTCCCCGCCATGGGCCAGCAGCGTCAGGAAGCGATCGCGCAACAGGCTCGCCAGTGGCATCGGCACCCGCAGTGCCTCCGCTGCCGCCAGCGTGAGGCGGATATCCTTCGCTCCCAGCGGCGCGGCGAAGCCCGCGGGCTCGAACTTCTGCTGCACGATCAGGCCGCCATAGACCTTGTACAGTGGGGCGGTAAACAGCGTTGAAGTCAGCAGATCCAGGTAAATGCGCTGGTCGATCCTCGCCTTGCCAATCAATGCCATGGCCTCGCCGAGCGCTTCGATCACCGAGGCGATCAGGAAATTGCCGCTGAGCTTCACCAGATTGGCGGCGCTGGGCTCCTCGCCCAGGTTGAAAACCCTCTGACCGATGGCCGAAAACAGCGGTGCGCACGCATCCACCGCGGCACGCGCACCCGCCGCCACGATGAACAATTGCGCGGCCGCCGCAGCGTCCGGGCGACCGAACACGGGCGCGGCGATGAACCGCTGCCCGGCCTCAGCGTGCGCGGCGGCGAGCCGCGCCGACAACCCGACGCTGATGGTGCTCATGCTGATGTGCAACCCATCGCGCCCGGTACTGGCCAGCACGCCGGCACGCTCGAACACCACGGCCTCCACCGCCTCATCGTTCGCCAGCATCGTAATGACCGCTTCACCGCGGCAGGTATCGGCCACGGAGGCAGCGACCCGCGCCCCCAGCGCCGATAATGCGCGCGCCTTGTCGGGGCTGCGGTTGTAGACCGTCACCTCGTGCCCGGCCTTGAGCAGATTGGCTGCCATGGCTGCGCCCATGCGACCCAGGCCGATGAATCCCACCTTCATGATTGCTGCTCCTTAAGTGCCCAAGGCTTTCAAGCCAGCAGCGCGACAACGTCAGGCTCGATTGATTCGGGTTTGTCCACCGAGCCGTAGCGCCTGCGCACCATGCCCTGGCGGTCGATCAGAAATTTGGTGAAATTCCATTTGATGGCCTGGCTGCCCAGGATTCCCGGCTGCTGCTGCTTGAGATACTGATACAGGGGATGCGTCTGCGCACCGTTCACTTCAATCTTGGCGAACATCGGAAACGTCACGCCGAAGCTCTGGGTGCAGAAGCGCTTGATCTCGCCCTCATCGCCAGGCTCCTGCTGGCCGAATTGGTCACAGGGAAAGCCAAGGACGCTGAAACCGCGCTGGTGAAGCTTGTCATGCAGGGACTGGAGTCCGGCATATTGCGGCGTGAAACCGCACTTGCTGGCCACGTTGACGATCAACATGACCTGTTGGCGATACGCGGCGAGGCTCTGCTCACTGCCGTCGATGGTCCTGACGCTGAAATCATAGACGTCCACGACAGACGCGGCGTCAGTTCGCCGCCGCCACATGGCTCGACAGGAAATCGTAGATGCCGTTCTGGCCCATCCTGCGCGCATTGGCCAGCTCGCCGGCCTTGCTGGAATAAACGATGTGGTTATCGGCAGCCAGCACCACCACGGCGGGAATGCCCATCCGGATCGGATTGCCGTACTGATTGGCGAGCTCGAGGTTCTTGTCGAACCTGCCGACATCGATCTTCACCACCTGAAAGCGTCCTGCAATCAGCGCCCGGCTGCTGCCATTGAGCGCCTTGTCGAGCTCGCGGCAATCCGGGCACCAGTTGGCGCCGAACACCAGCAGCACGTCGTGTCGATTCGACTGCGCCGCGGCCAGCGCATGCTTCACATCCGCCGGCGCGTTCGCATTCTCGTCGTAGGGCAGTCCGGCCGCCTGCACGGCGAATGCCAGCGCTGCGGCTACCATCAATGCCAGCACGCGATTCATCGCCCGTTCCTCCAGCTGCTGCGGCTACTGTGCTCACTCCAACTACGTCCGTCAACGCCTGCGCCGACACCTGTCATCGATCGTGCAGCAGACCTGCGATAACAGCACGATACTGGTCGCGATCGAGCGGCGCCCCGGCCCCGTCAGCGGCCGCCATCAAGCTGGTATTTGCGGCCGGGCCCACGCGGGGGCTAGGATCCACCTTCGACAGCATGAGCGGCCGCATCCGGGCCGCGCAATATCATTAAAAACGCTATCGGACCAGGGAGAAACGGCTGTGGACATCAACAAGATCATGGGACGAGCCAAATCGATGCTATTGGCCCCGCGCACCGAATGGGCAGTGGTCGCGGCCGAGCCCGAAACCATCGGCGGCCTGTACTCCGGCTACATCATCATTCTGGCCGCGATACCGGCGATCGTGCGATTCCTGTCGTCCACGCTCATCGGCGTATCGGTACCGTTCCTGGGCTCGTTTCGCGTCCCCATCGCCGCCGGGCTCACCACGGCCGTGCTGACCTATGTTCTTGCCCTGGTATGGATCTACGTCGTGGCACTGATCGTGGACGCACTCGCGCCGTCCTTCGGTGGGGAGAAAAACCGGGTGCAGGCGTTAAAGGCGGTCGCCTACTCATCCACGGCCTACTGGGTGGCCTCGATCATTGGCATCATTCCGGGCCTGGGGCTGATCGCGGCACTGGCCGGCGGTATCTACAGCATCTACCTGCTGAACATGGGCCTGCCGTTCACGATGAAAGGCCCGACTGACAAGGCCATCGGCTACACGGCAGTCACCATCATCGTAGCGATCATCGTCGGCTGGGTGTTCGCCCTGGTCGTGGGTTCGGTTGCCGGACTGGGAATGGGGATCGGCCGCGGCCTGACCGGCTATGCGCCTCCGAGTTACTCCCGCCCCAGCGGCGAATTCGCGCCCGGCAGCACGGGAGCGGCCCTGCAGGCGTGGGGCAAGAAGATGGCGGACGCCAGCAAGCAGGTGGACGCGGCGCAGAAATCCGGTGACCCAGGCGCCCAGGCGAGCGCGGTGGGTCAGATGATCGGGGCCGCCGTGGGCAGCGGGGGCAAGGTCGAATCGCTGCCGCCTGACCAGCTCAAGCCGTTCGTGCCCGACACACTGGCGGGACTGAAGCGCACCACGATGTCGGTCGATCGCAGCGGCGCCCTGGGGATGCAGGTCTCCAAGGCTACCGCGACCTATTCCGACGGCGGCCAGCAGCAGCTGAGCCTGAAGATCACCGACACCGGCTCGCTCAAGGGCCTGGTTGGACTCGCCTCAGGCTGGGCGGGCGTGGAGCAGGATACGGAAACCGATACCGGGTACGACAAGACCTATAAGAGCGGCGGTCACCTGGTACATGAGAAATGGGACAATCGCGGCAACTTTGGCGAATACGGCGTGGTGGTCGGTGATCGGTTCTCGGTCGACGTCTCGGGCAACGCTGCGAGCATTGATCAATTGAAAGCGGCCGTGTCCGGTGTCGATCTGGCCGGACTCGAGGCTTTGAAGAACCAGGGCGTCCAGCCCAACTGACGGGGCCCAACTGACGCCGGTGCGCCAGCTGGGCCGCCGCAAGGCTATTTCGACAGCTGCGTCATGGTCGACACCACCCAGCCCTCATTGCCGAGTTCGTCGTTGACCTTCCACCACACGCCCTGTTTGTCACCGGTCGGATAGAGCATCATTCCGGCATCAAGATCGCGCACCACCTTGGACTTCAGGTCCGGGCTGGTATAGAGCTTGCTGGGCTTGGCCATGGTGACGGCCTGCTGAACATTGTCCGCTTTTGCGTCGGGCGCCTGGTTCTTCACATCGTTGATGAGCTTGGTGTAGGCGTCCAGGTACGCCATTGCGACCACCTGCCCGATCTCGGTATTTGAGTAGCTGCTGGCGCCGGCGGCGGCGAACCCGCCCATGAATCCAAGACCGCCGCCACCCATCCAACCGAGGTCGGTCTTCTTCGCATGCCCCTGCTCCAGCGCCAGCTGCTCGGTGGAACGCACGTCGGTCAGCGTCAGCACTACGTCGGCAGTCTTGCTCTTGAGGCTGATGCCTCCCAGTACGGCGCCGAACCCGTGTCCCAAGAGGCCCCCGAGTGCACCACCCACATTGGTGCCCTGTGCATTGCCGTTGCGGTTAGCGATGTCCGGCACCAGCACGTAGTCGGCCGCCTTCATCTGCCCCTTGCCGATGTTCGAACCCTGGCGCTCCTCGCCGCTCGAGGCCAACTCGCGCTCGGCTTTGGCCGCCGCCAGGCCCTTGCCACGATCCACCAGCGTGAAGCACTTGGACTGCGACACGTAGACCTTGATCAGTGCCGCGGGCGAATCCAGTTGCATCGCAGTCCACCACGGATTTTCCGGCTCGGTCACCGCCAGCGTGCCGATTTTCTTATCGCAGATGGGAATCTGCGGCGGCTGATTGGTGTCTGCTTGCGCGGTGGACAGGCCCGCTGCCGCCGCCGTGGATGCCAGTATCAATGCCACCCAGTGCCGGGGATCCATATTGGACATTTTCGCTTCCCTCCCGAGTCTGCGAATATTTATATTCAAGGTCGAGCCGCTCCCGCGGCAATCTTACCCTTAATGTGCGGATCATCACTACCGGGCCACGACCCGCGCAATCAGCTTGGCGCAATCATTCACGTCTGCGGCGAGTTCATAAGCGTATGCGTTGCAGGAGAACCGGTAAACGACAGCGATGACAATTGCAGGGCCGCGGCTAGTGCATAACTACTTGTTTTATATTATCTTATGGCCGAACCTCAGCGGCCGATGCCAGTGTATCGTGTGGTCGATGACAAGTCGGCCAGGGATCTCACCCGCTCGGTGCTGTTGCAGATCATCTGCGAGCAGGAGCAGTTCGGTGCGCCGGTGCTGGGCTCGGAGCTGCTCGAGATGATCATCCGCTTCCATGGACGCCCGATGCAGGCCCTGGTCAGTCGCTCGCTCGAACAGGCGATGGCCAGCATGCTGCGACAGCAGGAATCGATGCAATCGGAAATGGCCAGGGCGCTGCAGGCTCCGTTTGCGCCCGATCCCGGACCGGGCAAGTGAGCGCGCATGGACGTTCGTGACAAGACCATCGTGGTCACCGGAGGCGGTCGCGGCATCGGTCGCTCGGTTGCACTGCGCCTCGCGCGCCAGGGTGCCAACCTGGCATTGCTCGATTGCAATGCCGCCGATCTGGAAGCGACAGTCGTGCTGTGCCGCGCACAAGGCGTGCGGGCGCGCGGCTACGGCGTCGACGTCTCCGATGAGGCCGCTGTGTGCGCAAACATGGCGGCCGTCGCCGCCGAGTTCGGCCGCCTGGACGGGCTGGTAAACAACGCCGGCATCCTGCGCGACGCGCTGCTGGTAAAAGTCAAAGACGGCGCGATCGTCGGCCGCATGTCGCTGGAGCAATGGAACGCCGTCATTGCGGTCAACCTGACCGGCGTGTTCCTGTGCGGCCGGGAAGCGGCGGCGCACATGATCGAGCGCGGTCATGGCGGGGTAATCATCAATATTTCCAGCATTTCGCGCACCGGCAACGCCGGTCAAAGCAATTACAGCGCGGCCAAGGCCGGCGTGGCGTCCTTGAGCGTGGTGTGGGCGCGCGAACTCGCCCGCTACGGCATCCGCGTCGGCACCGTTGCACCCGGCTTCACCCAGACCGACATCCTGGCTTCGATGCGCCCCGAGCTGCTGGAGAAAACCACCGCCGCGGTGCCGCTCAGGCGCCCGGCCACGCCCGAGGAAATTGCGCATGCGGTGATGTTCATCTTCGAGAACGACTACTTCAGCGGCCGCTGCCTCGACGTGGACGGCGGCATGCACCTGTAGCCGATAGATCCTCTGCAAACGGGCCGCGGGGCCGTGGAGCTTGCCACCGATGGAAAAGATTTTTATTTCGGCGGAATCGTTGTTGCGCGACTCGATGGAGCTCGCCATGAAAATCGTTCGCAGCGGCTTTCGGCCGACCTATCTTGTGGCTGTGTGGCGCGGCGGTGCACCCATCGGCATTACGGTGCAGGAGGTGCTCGAATACCACGGCATTCACACCGATCACATCGCCATCCGAACCTCGTCCTATTCCGGCATCGACCATCAGGCCAAGATGGTGCGGGTACACGCGCTCGATTACCTGGTGTCGCGGCTATCGGCCGAGGACCAGCTGCTGCTGGTGGACGATGTGTTCGACTCCGGACGCAGCATCGAAGCGATCATGCGCGAGCTGACCAACCGCTGCCGACGCAACCTGCCCGGCCAGATCCGCATCGCAACCGCGTACTTCAAACCGCAGCGCAATCGCAGCACCATCGTGCCCGACTACTTCATCCGCCAGACCAACGAGTGGCTGGTGTTCCCGCATGAGCTGCAGGGATTGACGCGCGAGGAAATCCTGCAGCACAAACCGGTCGATGCCAGCTTCTTCGATCCTCAGTAGCGTGGCGAGCAGCCGCGCCGTTCAGCGTATGTCGCCGATGAAGACCCTGATGGATCAAGGCCACGCGGCCCTGGCCCGCGGCGATCGGCAGCTAGCGCTGCAATGCTTCACCCAAATTGTCGAGCATGATCCCAGCAACGTAGCCGCGCTCAACAATTGCGGCCTGCTGCTGGGGTATCTTGGACAGATCGAGCCGGCGCTGGCCAGTTTCCGGCGGTCGCTGCAGATCGATCCGGGCAATGTCATCGCGCTGGTCAACGGCGGAATTGCACTCACCCACCTCGGACAGCCGGCGACCGCGATCGACTGGTACGCCCGCGCGCTTGCCATCGACGCCCGGCACATCGAGGCCTGGAAGTGTCGCGGACAGGCGCTCCGGCTTCTCAACCGGCCGGCGGAAGCGGCGGAATGTTTCAATGCAATTCTGCAGATCGATCCGCGCAATATCGACGCCTACTTCAACCTCGGACAGCTGTTCGAATCGCTCGGCCGTCAAGCAGAATCACTGATGTGCTTTGGCGAAGCGCTGAACTACCTGCATCGCTACCCGGAAGCGCTGGCCCACTTCGACCGCCTGGCGGCGGCGCGGCCGACGGATCCACCGGTGCTCGTTGGGCGATCAGTTGCGCTGGCCGGCCTGGATCGCAACGCCGAGGCACTGGAGTGCCTGGAACAGGCGCTGCGAATCGATCCCGAGCTGCCGTTCGCGGTCAGCAACCGCAGCTGCCTGCTGCTCGCCCAAGGTCTGCTGCCGCACGGATTCCAGGGGCTGGAGATTCGCTGGAAGATCGCGCCCTTCAAGGATCACAAGCCCGTCACGCCGGCGCCACTGTGGCTCGGCCAGGGCTCGATCTCCGGCAGCACTATCCTTCTGCTGCACGAGCAGGGGCTGGGTGACACCCTGCAATTCATACGTTACGTCCCGTTGCTCGCCGCCCGCGGCGCGCGCGTGGTGCTGCGCCTGCCGGCGGCGCTGCTTGAAATCATGCGCAGCCTCGAAGGCGTCGCGCAGGTGGTGCCGGACTCAGCGCCGCTGCCGCCGCACGATTTCTATTGCCCGGTGATGAGCCTGCCGCTGGCATTTGGCACCAGCCTGGCAACCATTCCGGCGAGCATCCCGTACCTGCACGCCGACCCGGCGCTCGTTGCGCGCTGGAAGGCGCGCCTGGGCGTAAAGCTCCGGCCACGGGTGGGCCTGGTATGGGCCGGCCGCCATCGGCCACCGATCAACTACGCGCGCGATCTGCCGCTGAGCGCGCTGCAGCCGCTGCTGGATCTGGATGCAGAATTCATCAGCCTGCAGGTCGAGATGGCGCCGTCGGACGCGAGCAGCCTGGCGAGCATGTCCGCCATCGTCCGGCATGGAGAATCCCTGACCGACTTTGCAGACACAGCCGCGCTGCTCGCCAATCTTGACCTGCTGATCTCGGTCGACACCGCGGTGGTACACCTGGCTGGGGCGCTGGGCAAAGCAGTGTGGGTCCTGAACCGCTACGCTCCCTGTTGGCGCTGGCTGCGCGGGCGCAGCGATTCGCCCTGGTACCCGACGGCGCGGTTGTTCAAGCAGCCCACCTTCGGCAATTGGGCTGGGGTGGTAGGCCAGGTCAAACAGGCGCTCACGGAAATGCTCAGCTCACGTACAATTGCATCGTGAAATATCTGCACACCATGGTCCGGGTAGCTGATCTGGCCGCCTCCAGTCGCTTCTACTGCGATGCATTGGGATTGCGCGAAGTAAAGCGCATCAGCAATGAGAAGGGACGATTCACCCTGGTGTATCTGGCCGCGCCGGGAGACGAGGACGCACAGATCGAGCTGACTTACAACTGGGATCCGGAAACCTACACCGGCGGCCGCAATTTCGGTCACGTTGCCTACGAAGTGGACGACATCTACGCCACCTGCCAGCTGCTGATGCAGCGCGGCGTGACCATCAATCGCCCGCCGCGCGACGGCAGGATGGCGTTCGTGCGTTCGCCCGACCTGATATCGATCGAACTGCTGCAAAAAGGTGCGGCGCTGGAGCCGCAGGAACCGTGGCTATCGATGCCCAGCATCGGGACCTGGTAGCGTAGCGCCCCGCAATCAGCCGCGCGGCTCGACGCTCATCAGCACATCCTCGCGCATGCGCAGGTTGATGCGCGCTTCCATTTCCCTCGGACCCGATTGCGCGCTGCGCAGCTGGAAGGCACGCGCCGCGTGATAGATGTGAATGGCCATCTCGTAGGTCGCGAAAGTCTCGCCGACGCAGTGGCGCGGGCCGGCCGAAAACGGAATGTAGGCAAACCTGTGGGCTGCAGAATCCGCACCATGATCAAAGCGCTCGGGTCGAAACAGTTCCGGCTCCGGCCAGTGCTGCGGATCGCGCTGCACGATATAGGGGCTCATGAACACATCGGTGCCGGCCGGCGCGTCGTAGCCAAGCAGGCGGTCCGCGTGCAGGCACTTGCGGGTCAGCACCCACACCGGCGGATACAGCCGCATGGCCTCCAGGATCACCTGATGCGTGTACTTCAATGCTGCGATGCTGGTGAGCCGCAGATCGGGCAGCGCGGTAGCATCTACCTCGGCATGCAACCTGGCCTCCACTGCCGGATGCTGCGACAGCAGATACCACACTGAGTTCAGGACCGCGGCCGTGGTTTCATGTCCGGCGACGATGATCGACATCACCTCGTCGATCAGTTCCCGATGCGACATGGCGCTGCCGTCGCTGCGATCGCGCGCTGCCATCATCATTCCCAGCCAATCGCCGTTACCGCCGCCAGCGGCGGCATCGTCATCGGCATCGGCGTTCTTGACTGCGGCTTCGCGGCGCGCGATCACGGCCTCGATGTGCCGCCCCAGTTGCCGAAAGCGAAATGCAAAGCGCAGGTCGCGCACGCTTTCCTCGGTGAGCAGCGCGAATGGATTGGCGCCCAGATCTGCCACCAGCCGATCCAGATCCGCACCAAGGGTGGCGCGCAGCACCACTTCGAGTGCGCCCTCGCTGGTCTCGCGCGTCACGTTGAGCAGCTCGCCGCTGGCGGCTTTTTCCGCCCACCCGGCCAGCCGCCGGCGGCTGACCTCTGCGATCAAGGCTCCGAAGCGCTCGACCCGCGAGCGCTGGAACATCGGTTGCATCATTCGGTGCTGGCGTTTCCACACCTCACCTTCGCTGACGATGATGCCGTCGCCGACCAGCAGGCGCACGCGATCCAGGCCGCGGCCGATGGTGTAGTTGCGGTGATTGGACACCAGCACGCGCTTGATGGTCTCCGGATCCGCCACGATCCAGGTATCGCTGTTATGACTGGGCGCATGCACGCGATAGATGTCACCGAACTCCGCGCCATGCTGCAGCATGCGTGCCAGCGAATCGTCGGTCTCGCCGACATCGAATTGCGCGTGCGCGCACGGCGGGCGGGGGTCATCGCTGTCCGAAGCAGCCATGGAATCCTTAACAATCGTTGATCGTGGGCTGCAATATAGCCGACCACCGCGGCGATTGTCCGGCAAGCCAGCGCGGCCGGCCCCTGCGCGGCGGCGTTTGATATCATGTCCCGCGCCGCACCGATCAAGGCAGAACGATGAACCACAACGCCGCGCCGCGCCTCAACTCATCCGTGTCCCGGCTGGCGCTTGGAGCCGCGCTGCTGGCCGTGCTCTGCGTCGTGCTGCTGCATGACGCGCCGGTCGCAGCCGCCACCCCGGCTGCTTCATCCAGCGCGTCTGATCAGGCCGCCCCGGCCGGCATGTGGGACCTGTCCGATCTGTACCCATCGCCCGAAGCCTGGACAGATGCCTACGCTCGCGTGGAGGCCGCGGCCGGGGCGCTTGAAGGCTACAAGGGCACCCTGGGGCAAAGTGCCACGGCAATGTTCACCGCGCTTGACGCCATCAGCTCCGCCCGGCGCGAATCGATACGACTGCTGGTGTATGCCTCGTTGAAGGCCGACGAGGATGTGCGGATCGCGGTCAACCAGGAGCGCCGCCAGCAGGCCCAGAGCCTGCAAACCCTCATTTCGCAGAAAACATCCTGGCTGGCACCCGAGATCATCGCGCTGGGTGCCGACCGGGTGCAGCGCTTTCTGGCAGAGAGTGCGCCGCTGGCGCAGCGCTTTGATTTCCATCTCAACGACACGTTGCGAGCCGCGCCCCATACGCTCGGCGACCAGGCGGAAGCCGTGCTGGCCGGCGCCGGCACGGTGCTGCGCCAGCCAGCGACGGTGCGCTCGCTGCTGGCCGAAGGCGACATGCCGCTACCGACCGTGACGCTGTCCAGCGGCATCAAGGTGCGGCTGGATCCGGCGGCCTACGAGAAATATCGCCAGTCATCCAATCGCGCGGATCGCAAGCTGGTATTCGATGCCTTCTGGGGCGCCTGGAACCACTACCAGAGCACGCTCGGTGCCGTGCTCACCGCGGGGGTGATGGGCGACGTGTTCAGCGCCCGGGCGCGCAATTTCGCAACTTCGCTCGAGGCGGCGCAGTTCGCCGACAACATGCCGGTCGCGGTGTACCGTACGCTGGTGGATGAGACTAACGCTGCGCTGCCGAGCCTGCATCGCTATCTGCGCCTTCGAAAGCGCCTGCTGGGGATCACCGGACCGCTGCACTATTACGACAACTATCCGCCGCTGTTCGACCTGCAGCCGCGGCCGCATTTCAGTGTTGCGGACTCGGAACGCATCACGCTCGAGGCGCTGCAGCCGCTCGGGGAGGATTATCTCAACCTGCTGCGCCGGGGCTTTGCCGGGCGCTGGATGAACGTCTATCCGCATCCGGGCAAGGCCTCTGGCGGCTACATGGCCGGCGCCGCCTACGACGTGCATCCCTACCTGCTGCTCAATCACAACGACGACTACACGTCGATGTCCACTATCGCGCATGAGTGGGGCCATGCCGTGCACACACTGCTGGTGCACGATGCACAGCCGTTCGAGAACGCGAACTATTCTCTCTTCATCGCCGAATCGGCCTCGATCGGCAACGAGATGCTGTTGATCGACTACATGGTGGACCACGCGGTCTCGAAAGCGGAAAAACTGTATTACCTCGGGGTCGCGCTGGATCAGATCCGCACCACCTTCTTCCGCCAGGTGCAGTTCGCCGAGTTCGAGCTGCGCATTCACGAAGAGCAGGAAGCCGGTCATGCGCTGTCGGGCGCGCGCATGAGCGACATGTACTGCGGCCTGCTGCGCAAGTACTACGGCGAGGCGCAAGGCGTCATGAAAATCGATCCGGCGTACTGCATCGAGTGGGCATTCATCCCGCATTTCTATAGGGATTTTTATGTGTATCAGTATGCGACCTCGATGGCGGGTGCGGCCTACATGACCGACGCCATCCTGAAACAAGGCGCACCGGCGCGCGACCGGTTCCTGACCATGCTGCGGGCCGGCGGTTCGGACTATCCGTACGAGATTTACCGGCGCGCCGGCATCGACATGGCCACCCCCGCGCCCTATCGCGCCCTGATCGCGCGCATGAACCGGATCATGGACCAGATCGAGGCCCTGGCGCCGCCGAAGTAGCACGCCGCGGCACTACGCGGCGCGGCGCGGCGCCCGGATCTAGAGGTACGGCAGCATCAGATGCGCAGCGTTATCGCGCAACCGGCTCGGCAGCGCGCGCTGCTCGAGCTCGGCGGCGGTCAGGCGACTGGTCTGGTTGGCGGCTATTTTTGCACTCACCTGCTGGACCAGATCGGATTGGTAGACCTCGACGTTGATCTCGAAGTTCAGCCTGAAGCTGCGCATATCCCAGTTGGTGCTACCGACGAAGCACCACACCTGGTCTACCGCCATCAGTTTCGAATGATCGAACGGCGGCGCATGCGTCCACACGCGGCAGCCGGCTGCCAGCAACGGCCCGATGTGCGCACGCATCGCCCAATCGACTGTCGGGTGGTTGCTGTGCGCCGGCAGCACGATGTCCACCCCGACGTTGCGCATCGCCGCCAGCGCCAGGGCGGTGATGATGCGGTCATCCGGAAGAAAATACGGCGTCATGATCTGGATCGACGAGCGGGCGCAGGCAATCGCTTCCAGCACCAGCAGCTCGATCTTCTCCAGATCCTGATCCGGACCGGAGGTGATCACGCGCGCCAGGCTGTCGCCGGCGGACCCGAGTCCGGGAAACCACGCCGGGCCGGCCAGCGTCTCACCGGTGGTGAAGTACCACTGCCCGGCAAATGCCTCGCACAATTGTGCGACCACAGGACCGTCGAAGCGGAAGTGCGTGTCGAGCACCGGATGATGCGGATTGCCCGCAATGAGATTTTCAGCGCCGATGTTCAAGCCGCCGGTGAAGGCGATGCGGCCATCCACGCACAGGATTTTGCGGTGACTGCGCAGGTTGAGGAACGGCATGCGCCAGGGCAGCGCAGAATGCATGAAGCGCGCCACCGCGACTCCCGCGTGGCGCAGCTTTCGATAAGTGGCCGATCGCAGGTAGCCACCGCCATAGCCATCGATCAGCACCCGCACTTCGACACCGCGCCGGCGCGCAGCGGCCAGCGCCGCGATGAATTCATTACCGGCCTGGTCGGCGCGAAAGATATAGCTCGAGAGCGCGACACTGGCGCTCGCGGCCTCGATGGCCGCGATCATCTGCGGATAGGCCGCGTCGCCATTGGCCAGCATGGCGATGGCGTTGCCCGGCTGGATGTTACGGCGGCTGATCTGGCGCGCCGCAAGTTCCAGGCCAGCCAGGTGCGCACAGCCGGCAGGCGGCGGCGAGGACGCGACCACTGCCTGGTCGCGCGCCATCGCGCCGGCGCTGCGGGCGCGCCGCTGCACCCGGTTGATGCCCAGGAACAGGTACAGCACGCTGCCGACGACCGGCGACAGCCAGGCGAGTCCGATCCATGACACCGCCGACCCGGGATTGCGATTGTGCGCCAGTACGTGCAGCGTGACACCGGCGGCGAGCACAAAATGCATGATCGACAGCGCGATGGCGATGTAGGGAACCAACGGTGCGGGCACGCCTAGCCTCCCAGGCAATCGATGTCAGCGCTGCAGCTTGTGGGCGCGCAATTGCTCGTCGGCCAGCGCTACTGAGGGCTCAAAATAACGCATCTCGTAGTAACGCATACGCTTATATAGGGCGTAGTGCGCCGCCATGTAGGCGGCCACCCAGCCGCGCCAGCCGTCGAGTACCGCCAGCCGGAACACATAGTCCTTGACGAAGGTGAGCATGAACACCCACGGCCACTCGTAGGGTCTGGTGGCGCGGCCATGCTCGCGCCAGTCGAGCGCCTTGAGTTCGGCATAGCGCAGATACTTGAGCTGCGTGTGCACCAGCGTGGGATTCAGGTAGTGAAGGAACGGCGGCTGGAAGGCAATTTCCGCGCCGTGGTACTGCAACGACTCGTGTACCCGAGCTTCACTCCAGCGCGCGCGCGCCCGGTGGTAGATACGCGGTTTCCGCTCGCGCACCATGAAACGGTACCATCGCAGCGGCTTGCCCATGAACCAGGCAGTGCGAAACAGCACGCCGGCCGCGGCGTCCGAAGCCAGCAGCCGCGGCAACCCGAGTTCCAGCGCCCCAACCAGTTGCGGCGTCAGCGCCTCATCCGCGTCGAGCGACAAAATCCAGTCGTAGCTTGCCAGCGCGGCCGCGAAGTTGCGCTGCGCACCGAATCCGAGCCAGGGCTGCTCGACCACCCGGGCGCCGTGGGCCGCGGCAATCGCGCAGGTGTCGTCGTCACTGCCGCAGTCGAGCACGATTTTCTCCGCGGCAAACGGCACGCTGTCGAGACAGCGGGCGATATTGGCCGCCTCGTTGTACGTGATGACGACCAGGCTGATGGGCAGTATGAGCGGTGAGGACATCGGCAATTCACCCGCGCTGTGGGCCGGTGCACACCGCCCGTTGCCATGCGGCCAGCACCTGCTGCGGGCTAATGTACAGCATCGAGCGTCGCCCTTCGTATTCGCCGACCACGCATTCAACCACCGCACTCCGGCCGCGCGGTGCATACATATAAGGCTCACTGGTACCGAACAGGGCGACCACCGTGCAACCGGCTGCCGCCGCCACATGGGCCGGTCCGGTATCGACCGACACCAGACCGGTGGCGCGGCCCACGAGGCCAAGCAGCCTTGATATTGATAGCTCGTGCACCACATCGTAGGCATTGCCGATGGCAGCCCGTCGCAGGATCTGCTGATTGAGGCGCGACTCCTGCGGCACGCCGAGCAGCAGAATTGCGTGCCCGGCATGCAGCGCACGCAGGCCGCGCAGCACCTGCGCCCAGTTGTCCTCCGGCCAGTACTTGGAATTGCTGCGCCGGCGGCGCAGGCCGCGACGCATGGTGCGCTTGTTGCCGGCCTGGATCAGGATCAATGGCATTCCGGCCCACGGCCTGGCCTGCGACCACGCGTCCACTTCTGCGCGTTGCGCGGCGGTGACGATCAACTCTCCGAAGGCATCCGCGGCCGTCGACGACAGGTCCGCGCCCCCCAGCAGCGCGGGATTACGATAGGCGAAGCGCAACCATCGATCGCAGAAGTGCGAGCGATCGAGTCCGGGCAGATCCTCGTGATGACACCAGTCCTGCGCCGTCCAGCCGGCACGCAGCAGCAGCTCGCACACCTTCCGATTGTCGTGGTCGAACAGCCATGTGGGTCCGGCCCCGCGTGTGCGCAACTCGCGTACCAGCCGGTGTTGCGCCGGGCTCAAGGCGTAGGGGCCCTTGCGGCTGGCGAGCAGGAAAACATCGCCGACCCCTGGCTGGCCGCACAGCAGCGGCCGCGTCCAGTCAGCGGCCGCCAGCACATCCACCGGCTGGCCCAGCCGCGCATGCAGATGCCGAATGGCTGCCGTGAGCATCACCACGTCGCCCAGGGCACCGAAGCGCACCGCTAGCGGCCGTGGATTCAATGCTCATCCATGCCGTGCGGCGCCGCGCAGCGCAGCGGCGATATCGGCGACCGCCGCCTGCAGGCGCGACACGAAACCGCGCTTATTGGCCAGAAACCAGTCCCGTGCGGCGGCGCCGATTGCATCCAGCTGCGCCGCGCTCAGCGCCAGCGCGCGCTCGATCGCGCCCTCCAGCGCGGCGTCGTCAAAGCGCGCGATCCTGGCCAGGTTGTGCTGCTCGCCGAGATGCGCGCCGACCAGCACACCGCGCCCGGCGCCGACCAGTTCGTTCATCGGCGGCGCATCGCAGGTAAAGGTCAGTGCGGCGACACTCATGGCCTCCGCGATGTAATGCCCCCACCCTTCCGCCTCGGAAAGGCACAGATGGAAGCGATGCGCGTTCTGCAGCGCGCGCAGCTCGCTGTCGCTGACGAAACCGGGGGCATGGATGATGTTCGCGCACGCCGGCTCACCGTCGGCCGGGCGCTGGCGCTTATTCTGCGCATCCTGCACCAGCGTCAGCTGCGGCCATTGCGGATGCCGTCGCCACAAGGCCAGCAGTCGCTGCGTGCCCTTGAGCGGACTGCGCCCGGCCAGGTGCAGGAACCGCGGCTGGCGTGATACGCCAGCCTCGTAGCGATCCTCGCTGTCGAAACCGATGTGCAGCACCCGGCAGCCGCGCGCGACGAACAGCTGCTCGGCAAACGCGGTCTTGGCCCACACGCGATCGGCGACGTCCAGCATCGCAACATCGCGCCGATCGAACCACTCGGGGTTCGGCACCAGCACGTTGCAGCGCGCCTGCTGCACGAACTGCGGCCAGATGTGCTCGAGCATGATGTTGGCGTCAAATGGCGCGCGCGCTCCGGCGCTCTGCCTGCCCCCCGCGTGCCAGCGGCCAACTCGCATCGCCAGCCGCGCGCGCAGCGAGCGCCGGCGCTTGCGGTCGCTCCGCTCGCACAGCTGCTGCGTCACCTCGCAGCCGCAGGCGCGCAGCGCCGCGGCCAGCAGTTCAAGATCGCGCGACAGGCCGACGCCGTTGGATTTTCCGATCAGCCGGAGCTTGAGCGCCGGCTCGAGCACGGCCGGCCCATCGTCGTGCGCCGGCATCACGATGTCGGCGGCCGGCACGGCAGGCGCGGTCGCAGCAGCAGTGCGCCGCATAATGCCAGCAGCCAGATTGGATCGAGAACCCCACCGCCGCCGCCACCGGCGCTCGCTGCCTTGGCGGGCAGCAGCGCCAGCGCGGCATCGGTCTGTATGAAGCCATAGCCGCTGTCATTGTTCAGCCCTGCGCCCATGATCAGCGCACTGCTCTCCAGGGCGGTGTCGATCTGTGCTGCGGTCAATGCCGGGTTGGCCTGCCACATCAGCGCGGCGGCAGCGGCGGCGTGCGGTCCGGCCGCCGAAGTGCCGAAGAAATTCGGGTACGAAGCATCATTCTGGCATGCCGCGATCGACGTGTTGAGCGTGTTGCTCGGCAGACCGTAGGTTTCCAATGAAAATCCGAGGAAGGTGTCGTTGACGCCATCGGGGGCGACGAAGTCCGGCTTCTGGCGCATCTGCGGCGTGGCCAGGCGCGCGCCGTCGGGCCCGAACAGGATCGGATCGCCACCGGCTGATGAAAACGACTCGAGCACCGCGGGCGTGGTTGCGCATCCGGGGGTGCGGAAATAGAACGCCGCCCCAACTGCCATGGCGCCCGCGGCGCTGGGATGGCCCTGAATCGTCGGGCTGTTGGTGGCAAAGGCATTGATCGATACTGCGGCACCGTTGCCGTCGAGTGCCAGCTTGATCAACCCGGGCGCGTGAGCATTCGCCAGAGCGATCGAAATGTTCAGGGTTTCCGCAGCAGTCGATGCCGTGGCCGCGGCCGAGTTACCGATGATCAGCAGCTGCACCGGATCCACGCCGGTGGCGTTCGGGCCGGTGCAGGTGACGGCAGTGGTGACTGGCTCGAAATCGATCTGGTCGCCGCCAGGTGCGCCGGTGACGCACAGATTGATGGCACTCGTGGCACCGCCGCTGCCGGCGGCGCCGGTCACGTACGGCTGATCCCATTCGACGATCAGCGACACGAACTCGCCGGGGAAAAGTGCGGGTATCGTGACCGGCAGCGAGGTCGCGGTGGTCGCCCCCGAAGCGTCGAAATTCAGCAGCAGCTCGCCCGCGTTGGGGCCGCTCGGCGAAGCCACCGGAAACGCCGGCGCTGAGTTTTCATACGATAGGCGCGCATCGTTGCCGGCCGAGGAGAAGTAGGCCACGCCGGTCGCCGCCACCTGATCGATCGCCTGTGCCACCACGCCGTCCTGGAAAAACGGCTCGTCCGGGTAGCCGACATCGTCGTCGATGATTTTCGCGCCAGCCTTTGCCAGGGCGACGATGCCGCTGGCAAAATCGGCCTCGCTGTTGACAGCGGTATGGAATGCCAGGCTCGCGCCCGGCGCCACCGCGTGCACAATCTGCAGCAGCGCCCGGCCTTCATCGCCGAATGGCAGTTGCTCCGGCTGACCATAGTTCAGACACGTCGCCTCCTCGAGCACACTGATCCCCGCCGGCAGTGCACCGGTCATCTGGTCAGTGGCGTAGGTCGCCGTAAAGCCATTGGATGCATAGCCATTGAAACCAGCGGCGGGCACGCCGTCCGCGGCGTAGGTCGGATAGCAGTTGAAACTGTCGGACAGCACACCGATGGTGATACCGGCCCCGGTCAGGCTCGGATAGCTGGCGCGAATGGCAGCGCTGCCCTGCACGAAATCGCCCTGCGTGGCGACCGGGCCGGCGCGAGTCCGGGGCATCGACGCCCGCGCATAGCGCAGCTGCGTCAGGCTCGCCGCGCGCGCGATCTGATCCAGCGGCAGCCAGCCGCCGATGTCGTTGGAGAACACGGCGACATCGCGCAGGCCCAGAGCCAGCAACGCGCGCTCGAGCGCCTGCGGGTCTCCAGTCGTGACCGCATCGATCAGCACCTCAGGTGTGGCGAGCGGTGCACTCAGGCGAAAGCGTGCCGCGGGATTGATCGAGCGCAGATCGGCCAGCGGGTGATTACCCGAGATCCCGATGTAACGCTGTGCGATTTCCGCCAGCGCGCCATCCAGCCGGTTGGCGCCGAGCGGTCGTGCCGCCGCAGGTGGTGCGGCTCCAAACACCCGCAGCGTCGCCGCTGCCGCCGCCGGCCCGGGCTGCGGGCCAGCGCCTGGCAATGCGGCGCTGCTGCCGGGTCGGATGATCAGCAGCCCGAGCAGCCCAAGCAGCCCCGGCAGCGCCACGCGCGCCCAGCCGCGCCGCGGCACCACGAGCCTGGCAGGTGCGCCGCGCGCTGTCCTCATCTGACGACCCGAGTGCTGCCCTTGAGAGTCCATTGACGCTTGAGTTTAAACTGGCGCATCAACTCATTGTGGGATATCGAATTGGCGCAAACCCCGACGCAGGCTGAGATCAATGCCCTCGCAGCCCTGGTCAACGCCGGCCGCTACGCGGAACTGGAACAGAGCGCACGTCAGCTCCTTGGGCTGTGCCCCGAATCCGCCCTCACCTGGCAGCTGCTCGGGGTTGCCCTGCGTATGCAGGGCAAGGACGCGCTAGCGGCCCTGCTGCGCGCCGCCCAGCTATCGCCGCAGGACGCCGTCCCGCACAACAACCTCGGCAACGCCCTGGCACAGATCGGGCGCGCCGATGAAGCTCTCAGCAGCTATCGACGCGCACTGGCCCTGATGCCCGATTTCGCCGAGGCCCATAACAACCTCGGCAACGTGTTGCTCGACCTCGGACGGCTGGATGACGCGCTGGCCAGCTACCGCCAGGCAATCGGCATCAAGCCCGACTACCCGGAAGGACACGACAATCTCGGCAAAGCGCTGCTGCGCGTCGGGCAACCGCAAGACGCCGCAGCGAGCTTTCAGCGCGCGTTGGCGCTCAGGCCCGAGTACGCTGAAGCGCACAATAACCTGGGTAATGCCCTGTACGACCTGGGGCGCGTCGATGACGCAATCGCCAGCTACCGGCGGGCGCTGGCGATCAACGCCGACTTCGCCGAAGCGCACAACAATGTCGGCACGGTGTTGCGAGGCCAGGGGCAACTCGATGAGGCGCTGGCGAGCTACCGCCGGGCGCTGCAGATCAAGCCCGATTTCGCCGAGGCGCATCGCAACTACGGCATCGCGCAAAGATTGCAGGGTCACAGCGCGCAAGCACAAGCCAGTGTCCTAAGAGCGCTGGAAATCGATCCGCAGTCAGCGGCGACCCTCGCCGTGATGGCGGAATTGAAGGCGGACCAGGGACAATTTGCCGAGGCGGAACAGCTGTTCCGACGCGCCATCGCCATCGAGCCGTTGACTTCCGAAGCCTGGGTCGGCATTTCACGGCTGCGCACCATGACCACGGGCGATGCGGCCTGGGCGGCGCAGGCGCAGGCCATTGCCGGACGGCGGCTGCCACCCAGGAGGGAGGTTCTGCTGCGCTACGCGCTCGGCAAATACTTCGATGACGTGCAGGATTTCGAACAGGCGTTCGGTCAATACCAGCGCGCAAACGAGCTGACTAAACTGTACCGCGCCAGACATGACCGCCAGCGCCTCACCCAGGCCGTGGATCGGATAATCCATGCGTTCAACAAGGAGTGGCTGGGCCGGACATCGATCGACGCGGTGACATCAGCGCGCCCGGTATTCATCGTCGGCATGCTGCGCTCAGGCACCACGCTGGCGGAACAGATCCTGGCTTCACATCCCGCCATCCACGGCGCCGGCGAGCTGATGTTCTGGAATACCGCGGCGCAGGGTCCTTTCAGCGCCGGCGCATTGGCCGCGCTGGCTAACGACTACCTGCGGCGGCTAGAGGATTTGTCGGCCGGCGCGCTGCGGGTGGTAGACAAGATGCCCGGCAACTATCTGCATCTGGGACTGATCCACGCCGTGCTTCCAAACGCGCGCATCATCCACATGCAGCGCGATCCGATCGATACCTGCCTGTCGATCTACTTTCAGCATTTTGAGGCCTTCCATTCATACGCCACCGATCTCGCCGACCTGGCGCACCATGTGGAGGAGTATCGGCGCTTGATGCAGCACTGGCGATCGACGCTGCCTGCGGAGCGGTTGCTTGAGGTTCCGTACGAGGGGCTGGTCAGCGACCAGGAGGCCTGGAGCCGGAAAATGCTGGAATTCATCGGTCTGCCTTGGGACCCGATTTGCATCGATTTCCAGAACACCAAGCGCACGGTGATCACCGCCAGCAAATGGCAGGTACGCCAGAAAATCAGCAACTCATCGGTTGGACGATGGCGCAACTACGCGAAATTCATCGGGCCGCTGCGGCACCTGGCCGACAACCAGGTTTAGCGCGCACTGTGGAGTCGCGTGCATTGCTCACGCCGGCCCGGTAGCGTCCTTGAGCTCATCGATTGCGCAAACGATGTGATAAAAACTGCTCGCCGGGGCGGGCTGCGCCACGAATCGGCCCTCGACTGTCAGGCGGTCGAACCACAGGCCGGGTACCGCGGTATCGAAATAGCGCCGCAGCCCCCGCGCCGCGTGTACCGCCATCGACCAGTAGCGCGCATCGCCCGTCATCGCCGCCAGGCGCACCGCGGCCTTGAGTCGCTCGGTCTGCGGCCACAGGCGCGCCTCGCCATCGCGCACGCTGAAGTCATCCAGCAGCTCATTGATGGCGACTCCTGCCCGGATTCCATGCGACTCGCCGATCTGCGCCAGTCTCACGGCGGCCTGGCGCACCGCGCCGCCGTCCGCCCCGTTCCAGCGCAGCAGCAACCATGCCCACTCGAATTGATGACCGGGTTCGATGATCCGGCCTGCGGTCCCGGCCAGCGGCACCCAGTCGGCATCGAAATGCTCACGCAGGGCCCCGCTGACGGGGTCGATGAAGCGGCCCAATGCCAGCGCGACGATCTCTGCCGCCAGCGCCGACCACGCAGGATCATCGTCAATGCGGATCCAGCTCAGCGCCGCCTCGAGCAAATGCATGTGCGGATTCGCCAGCAACGGCAACCGATCTGGCACACCGGAACTGAACCCCGGGCCGGGTCGCTTCAGCTGCTGATACAGCGCCGCCCGCAGTAAGCCGGCGGTCTGCAGTAATTCAGGCAGCGGACCCAGCACGTTCTGGCTCTCGGCCAATGCGAGCAGAACGAACGCCTGGTCGTACAGCACCGCGCGATCGTCCAGCACGCTGCCATCGGCTGCTACCAGCGTACGAAACAGACCATCCGGGCGGCGATAGCGGATGAGAAAGTATTCCAGCCCATCGCTCACCAGTCGCGTTGCCTGGTCCGCATTCCAGCCAAGGCTCCCAGCGCGGGCGAATGAGTAGATCTGCCGTGTTTGCACCCGGGCCCGACGCGGCTGCCCGGCGGGCGCGCCGAGAGCCGTCAGGCTCTCTTGAAATCCTCCCTGTATCCGATCGTAGCCTTGCGAAGCCCAAAGCGGATAGGCATCGGCACGCAGCCAATGCAGCAGCAGATCGCGCTCCTGCGCAAGCTCATGCCTGGCATGCGAGGTCGCGGCCACGCTGGCGGGCGTAGCCTCAGTGTGCGACATCGGTAGCTGCGGCCAGGCGCCGTTCCGCCCGGTTGCTGGCGGCTAGAGCTGCGAAGGCAGTGATGCACGCATAGGCAATCAGCGGCACCACGTAGGCGGCCCGAAGACCCGCGACATCGGCGAGTCTTCCGACCAGCGGCGGCAACACTGCACCACCAACGATCGCCATGCACAGCAGCCCTGAGGTGGCGGCACCCGAGGCCGTGGATCGTTCCAGCGTGAGGGTGAATATCACCGGAAACATGATGGAATTGAACACTCCGATCGACAATGCCGCCCAACCGGCAAATTCTCCCGGTGCCCGAGTCACTGTCAAGCACAGCAACGCCGCTGCGGCCGCCGCGCCACACAGCAGCCATGAGGCACGAACGCGCGTCAGGAGCGCGCTGCCGATGAACCGACCGACCATCGCGCCGCCCCAGTACAGGCTCAACATCTTCCCTGCGCGCTCCAAAGTAACGTCGAACACGTCGGGGCGATGCAGGAAATTGGTCATGGTGCTGCCGATCGACACTTCCGCACCGACGTAGAGAAATATCGCGGCTGCGCCAAATACCGCCCATCGCGAGCGCAGGGCCTGAGTCAGTGAACCGCCGTGCTCCGGCTGGGCATCGGCGGGCACCCCGCTGAGCCGCGCCCGCACCGACCAGATGAACAGCGCCAGCAGGCCGATCAGGGTGGCGATCACCAGAAAAGCGAAATCGATGTGGCGCAGCGATTCGGCACGCTGCGCGGCGGTCACGGCGAGGCTGCCCTGCACTGCGAACATGCCGCCGGCCAGTATCACGGACGATGCCAGGTAGGGGGCGATGGCAGTACCCAGGGAATTGAACGCTTGCGATAACGTCAATCTGAAGTGCGAACGCTGCGCAGGACCAAGCAGTGCGGCGAGCGGGTTGGCCGCGACCTGCAGGATCGTGATGCCGCTGGCGATGATGAAGAGGGCCGCCAGCACCACGGCAAAGGTATCCAGGTGGGTGGCCAACGGAATACACAGGCAACCGGCGATCATGATGCCGAGCGCCAGGATGATCGATCGCGCATAGCCGAGCCGGGCCACCAGCGCCGCCGCCGGCAGCGACACGATGCCGTAGGCCATGAAGAACGCAAACTGCGTCAGCATGACTTCGGCGTACGAGAGCTGGAAGATCGCCTTCAGCGAGGCGATCAGCGGGTCGACCGTGACGGTGATGAATCCCCAGGCGAAGAACAGCGTCGTGATCGAGGCAAACGCCCCGCGATGACTTTCGCCGCTGCCATCCGCAGCCGGGTTCAAGGCTCGCCCGACTTTTTCATCAGCGCGAAGCGGGTCGGCAGGAACCGATCGCTGAACGGCAGGATCGCCGCGCCGACGGCCGGTGCGTCATCCGACATCGCGGCGCGCCTGATCGGCGCCACCGATGGCAGGGTCGCCGCATGGGTACGCACCCGCTCGTTCAGGCGCTCCGCCAGCCGGTCGACCAGGGCTGCCGGCAGACGCCCGCCAATCAGGATTTCCTCCGGATTGATGAGGCAGTTGATCGCCACCAGCACGTCTTCCATCGCGTCGACCGAAGTCTCGATCCAGGCATCCACGATGCGCTGCGCCGGCTCGTCCAGATGCATCAGCCCGCGCGGCGTCGCCACGCGAAATCCCTGCGCCGCGAGGCAATCGTACAGTGCCGACAATGACACGATATTTTGCAGCAGCCTTGATTTGCCGCCGACATCGTGCCGGTTGAGCCACCCCAGCTCGCCGCTGCGGCCGGTGGCGCCGCGAAAGTAATGGCCGTCTATCACCAGCCCGCCGCCCAGCGCCGCGGTGATCAATATGTAGAAAAAACTCTGATACTGCTGCCCGAGTCCAAAATGCATTTCCCCCATCGCGGCCGCCGCGGCGTCGTTTTCCACGAAGATGGGAACCGGCAGCGCGCTCGCCAGCAGCTTGTCCACCGCAACCGAGCCCCAAACCGCATACGCGGGCGGCTGCTCGGGCAGTCCGGCGCGCTGGATGTCATCGGGAAATGCGACGCCGATGCCTACCAACTTCGACGGGTCGATGCGCGATTTCGACAGCAGGCGTCCCGAGGAGCGACGAAAGAAGCTCTGCACCTGCTCCGGCAGCGCGAATTTCACTTCACGCGAGGATCGGGCACGCACACGCCCGGTAAAGTCCACGACCACCAGCGTGATGTGATCGCGGTCGACGTTCAGGCCCATGGAATAGCAGCCATCGGGGTTGACGACCAGTTTGGTTGCCGGCTGCCCGCGCGTACCGCGCGTGGTCCCGGCCTCCAGGATCAGCTTGTGGCGCAGCAGGCGATTGGTGATGTTGGCGATTGCAGCTGCGGTCAGCCCGGTGGTCAAGGCGAGCTCGGAACGCGTCACCGGGCCGCCGACGCGAATCGCGTGCAGCGTGACGCGCTGATTGTGGTCTCCAGCGCGCTCGAGGTTGGTGCCGGATAAATTTCGGCCGGTGACACCTCCGGCCGGGCTTTCGTTTCGATGTGAGCGCGGTGGGCCTGCCATAAATACAGGGTAACCTGTCTGACCTTCGTGGGTGAACCGATCAGACGTAGCGCGCGGGCTTGATCGACCCCTGACTGGCCGCAGCGTTACGCTCAGCGGCGGTGTCCAGCGCCAGCGCCAGCGCCCCGAGGGGGCCTGCACGCGTGCCCAGGCCGGGTGGTCCGATGTAGCGATCCAGCCCCGAGGTCACCTCGGGAACGTCGAGGTAACCGTTCAGGCTGCTCGAAAGACAGCGGCGGATGCGGGGAAACAGTTGCGGCCGGCCGCTAAGCACGCCGCCGCCGATCAGGATCCGCTGCGGCGCGACCGATACCGCCAGGATATGAGTGAGCTGGCCGAGCGCATGTGCGACCGTGTCCCAGATCGGGCTGTCATCGGACAAATCCGCTGGCGCGACGCCGCTGCGCGCCTCGATGGCCGGACCCGAGGCGAGCCCCTCGACACAGTCGCCATGAAAGCGGCAGCTGCCCGGCCAGTCATCGCCCGCGCGGCGCACTACCCGCACGTGACCGAGCTCCGGATGATGGCATCCCAGGACAGCTTTGCCCGACACTACCATGCCGACACCGATGCCGGTACCGACCGTGATATAGGCATAATCGGTCAGCCCGCCGGCGGCACCCCACAGCCCTTCTGCCATCGCCGCGCCGATGACGTCAGTGCTGAAGCCAACCGGCACCGAGAACCGCCTGGAGAAGAACCCGGCCAGGTCCACGCCGCTCCAGCCCTCTTTCGGCGTCGTACCGATGCGCCCGAATGAGCGCGAACGGTCGTGCAGATCAAGTGGACCGAAAGAGGCCACGCCGATGGCTTCGAACCTGCCGGCGCCCGAATACCAGCGTTCCAGTACCTGCGCAATGCTCTCGAGCGTGGTCGCCGGATCACGCGTGGGCAGCACCTCCTCGGCGCGGATGTCGTTCGGTCCGCTGCCCAGGATGCACACGCACTTGGTGCCCCCCATTTCAACGCCCGCGAACATGGCTGAGGGCATGGCGCTGCAGTTCCGGCTGCCGCTCTAGCGACCGGAGCCGGCCAGGCGCGGATTGGCAGTCGCCGGCGTGGTAGCTGCGGCGTCGCCGGCAAAAAAACTGTCGTGTGAGGCTGCGTTGCCCAGGTCGTGGGCGACCTGTTTGCGTAGCGTCTGCATGATCTCCAGTACCTGTGCGAAGTTCGGTCCAGCCACCAGCGGATCGTAAGCCAGCGGCTGCACGCCCAGACCCCGAAAGATGTAAAACCAGCTCAGGTCGGTGAACAGCTCCTTCGGCTTGGGGCGGATGCGCCCGGTACCCTTGTAGAGCGCAATGCGCGCCAGCAGGCTGTCCGGCAGTTTCATCGCCCGGCAATACTGCCACAGCGGCGTATCGTCGCGCTGCGTGGCGCAGTAGTGCAGCACGATGAAGTCGCGGATCGCCTCCATCTCATCGATCAACTCCGCGTTGTACGAGTCGATGTTGGATTGGTCGAACCAGCGGTCTGGAAAATGATCCAGCAGGTTGTACATGCCGCTCATCACCAGGTGAATGCTGGTGGACTCGAGCGGTTCGAGAAATCCCGAGGCCAGTCCGAGCGTGACGCAATTGCGATTCCAGAACAATTTGCGCCTCCCGGTAACGAAGCGCAGGAAGCGCGGGTCGGCCAGCGGTTGCTCACCGACGGTACGCACCAGATCCTCGAGCGCCTCAGCGTCGCCCAGGTGGGCGCTGCTATAGACATAGCCGTTGCCGGCTCGATGCTGCAGCGGGATGCGCCACTGCCAACCGGCGGCCCGGGCGCTGGACAACGTGTAAGGCGCGCGCGCGCCGGTCAATGCCGTCGGCAGCGCCACCGCGCGGTCGCAGGGCAGCAGGTCGCTCCAGTCCAGGTAGCCGGTCTTGAGTGTCTGCTCGATCAGCAGCCCGCGAAAACCGCTGCAATCGATGTACAGATCGGCCTGTAGCCGCGTGCCGTCGGCGAACAGCAGCTCATCGAGAAATCCATCGGCGCGCTGGGTCGCCGCCGTGACGGTGCGTTCCAATCGCGTCACGCCACGCTGCTCCGAGTAGCCGCGCAGGTACTTCGCCACCAGGGCGGCATCGAACTGCAGCGCATAGCGCAGCCCGGCCCTCGGCCCCTGGGCCTTGGGGTCCGGAAAACTGAACTTGTCCGCATCGCCCAGCGCCGCGCATAGGCTGTAGTCGTTGAAGCGCGGCTCCAGCCCTTCGGCCTCGGCCCGATGCCAATAGTGATAGAACGGCCGGCGATCGATGGTGGTGCCAAAAGTGCCGAACGGGTGCCAGTAAGCGTGACCGATGCGGCACCAATCCTTGAACTTGATGCCGAGCTTGTAAGTCGACTGGGTCTGGCGCACGAAATCGGCTTCGTTGATCTCGAGAAAGCGCAGCAGCTCGATGAACGGCGGTATCGTCGCCTCGCCCACGCCGATGGTGCCGATTTCGGGCGACTCGATCACGTTGATGACGCACTGCCTGTCCGGCAGCGCGCGCGCCAGGATGCTGGCCGCCATCCAGCCCGCGGTGCCCCCGCCGACGATGGCGATGCGCCTGATGCGCTTGTCGGCGGTCACATCGCTAGCACTGGCGTGGGAAGCCGCATGACCTTGTAGTGCGTCCGCCATGTTTTCCAGAACCTTGAACCGAACGGAGAGACGTCCGAGCGCAGGCTAGTCACCTGGCGCGGCGGGTGCAACCGCCGCGATCGGTCCTACCAGCTTCCGCTAAGGTGGCGCTGGTGCGCCACGCCGACCGGCTCGGCGTGGCGCAGCCTTAAGGATCGCTTACAGCTTGAACTTCACGCCGAAGAAGTAACGGCGTCCCCAGTCGTCGTAGGTGAACGGCTGATCCGGCCACTGCAGATACGTGTGAGCCGCCTCATTGGTCAGGTTCTGGGCCGAAACAACGACACCGAAATGTTCGTTGATGTCGTACGACACCTGCCCGTCGAGCTGCCCGTATGCCGCGGCATACACCTGCAGAATCTCAGTATTGCCATTCTTGTCGTAGATCGGGTACGTGGATCCCACCAGCGAGTCATTCACCCGCTTGCCCTGGTAGGAATACGACAGTCGACCCGAGAATCCGAATCTCTCGTAGTAGGCCTGGACTGTGAACGAGTCATGCGCCACGCCCGGGATCGATGAATGGGTCGAGAACGCGGTGGTCTGATCGGAGGTGGACTGCGACAGCGTGTAATTGGCCGCGATACCAAGCCCGCGCAGCGGTGTGCTGTCCAGCGAATACTGACCGCCGAGTTCCAGGCCGACTACCCTGCCCTTGCCGGCGTTGACCGGCTCGCTGACGTTACCCTGCGTGCCATCCACCACGGTCGGAACGTTCTGCGTCTCCACGAAGCTGTCGATCTGCTTCCAGAATCCGGAAATGCTCGCCAGGCCGCCGCGGGCGAAATAATTCTCGTAAGACAGCAACGCCTGGGTAGCACGATACGGATCGAGGTTCGCGTTACCCGAGGTGCCGTTGGCGAAGATGAAAGTGTCGCTGCTGCCGCTGCGGGTGAAATTGTAGGAATTGCCCAGACCCAGGGAGTACAGGTCCATCGGCGATTCAACACGCGCCGCTCCCAGCCGCACCTTCTGGGTATCGGAGATGTTCGCCTCGACGTTGAACGAGGGCAGCACATCGGTAAAGCTGCGGTTGGTCTGGATCGGGGTGACGTTCGAATCGACGCCATTCCACGACGCGGTACCATAGTACGTCGGGCTCGGCGCCGTCTGGCCACCATCGATGGTCAGGCTGGTCGATACGATGCGCACGCCGAAATTCAAGTGGAACGGATCCTGCTTGCCGCCAAAATCCTCCATGAAGTATTCGGCCGTGGTGTATTCGTTGATGACGAATGAGCTCAGGTTGTCCTTGAAGAACTTTTCCGTATTGTTCGGGACGCCGGCGCCGGCCCATACCGACTCCAGGTAGGTCGACGGATTGGTCATGCCGCCGGTAAACGGATTCTTGACGATGATGTTGCCGGCCGCAAAGTTATTGGTGGTCAGTGCCAGACCCGGATTCGATACCGCGGTGGAGTAAGGAATATTCGGCGTGCCGTAGCCCGGATCCTGGTAGTAGTCGTAGGGACCGAAGGCGGCGCCCGGGTTGGACGGATTGGGCCCATTGGCGTTGCCGGCGATCTGGCCGTTGGCCAGCGTGCCGTTGATCAGATAGCGCCCGAATACTTCCTCGATGCTGCGGTTGGCGATGCGAAAGCCGACCGATAGCGTGGAATCGAGATTGGTGGCCGCCGCCTCGTCGTACGAGGCGTCGGCCTTGACCGCCCACTGGGTGTTGTTGGTCTTGTTGGCCCACGCCCAGTTGGACTTGAAGGTGGTGTAGTCCGGGTTGTTCAGCACGTTGGTCGGGTAGTAGACACTCGGCAGGCCCGAGGTGCCGCCGTTGGCATAGACAAACTCATAGCCGTGATTTCCCACGGTGCAGGTCGAGGCACCGTTGTTGCAACCCGGTGCCGTGGGCGAGGTCGCCACGCCGGCGCTGGTGGTGTAGAGCCCATGCTCCACGTCCGCCTGGTCGGCCTCCAGATCAGACAGGGCCTGCGACCAGGCAACCGAGAACTTGCCCTTCAGCGGACCACCGTTGTCGTAGTAGGTCTTCCACTGCAGATTGTTGGCCTTGGCGGTGGTGTGCTGATAGAGGGTCGCGGTTTCGGCACCGTTGGCGTTCATGGTCGCGTTCTGGATCACACCGTTGGCGTCGATCGAGTACGGGGCCGTCGGATCGATACCCGGATGCGGCGCGCCCGCGTGGTCGCCCTGGCCGTTGAACCAGGCCTTGTCGGTGTACGAGATGCTCACGTCATCCTCGTCCGAAAAGAACCAGTCCAGGCGGCTGGTAATCGCATCGTTGATCTTCGCGGCGACGCCGAATGAGGCGCCGTAGATCTTGCGCTGGTCGTTGATGTTGGTGAAATACGCCAGCTGTGGTTCCGTGTAATAGCCACCTGTCGGCCCGGTTGCCGGCAACACGGACAGCGGGTTGGTATTGGCAGCGCTCAGCGGCCCGATATATGGTCCGGTGGCGGAATTGGTGGTCAGCCACTGGTTGCGGTTCTGGTCCTGGAATTCCTTGGTGAGCGTGTCCTCGTCGTCGTAGGAGAAACTGCCGGTGACGGCGAATCTGTCGTTGAACTTGTACGAACCCACCAGCGTGGCGTCCGGTCTGCCCTTGCCCGTTCCCTCCGGCTCGTTGATGGAATAGCGCACGTTACCACCGCCCGACAGCCCCAGCGGCTGTGCCAGCGGGTCGCGCGTCTTGAGGTCGATGGTGCCGCCAATGCCACCCTCGGTCATCGAGGCCTGGGGATTCTTGTAGACGTCGATACCGCTGATGTTCTCGCTGGGAATGCCTTCGAGCGAGCCGTACTGGCTATTGCTGCCGGCGCCGCCACCGGAGGCTTCGCCTGACACGTAGAACTCGCGGCCGGTCAGGAACAGGTCGCCGTTGAGGGTGGTCAGGTTCTGGCGCAGGCCGTCGATCAGCACTGCGGTGCCTTCGCCACCGGCACGGTCGATCTGGACCCCCGGCAGACGCTGCAGAGATTCGGCAACATTCTGATCCGGCATCTTGCCGATGTCTTCCGGCGCGACCGACTCGATCGGCAGGTTGTTATCGCGTTTGTTCTTCAGCGCCGTCTCGAGCGAGGCCCGATAGCCGGTGACGATGATTTCTTCGAGATTGTCCTGCGGCGCCGTGGCCGCGGGCGCCGTTTGCGCCTGCGCGTACCTGGGTGCCGCGAAGCACAGCGCTTCCAGCGATACCGCGGTCATGAGCGCGGCATTGGCCGCTCTGGAGACGCGCCGGGCGCGCTTTTCCCTGCGATGAGACATGTGTTCTACCCCCCCAAAACTTATTGGAACCTGCGTTCTTGTTCCGTACACCGCGCCAGCGGTTGGAAATTCATTCGCCATCCGGCAGCGGCGCGAACTATCCCGACCGGAAAGCTACAGTCGCGCTAGAGCGGCTGTCAACGATTATTTATTTCTATTTGCATTATTCGTGATTGAAGCTAGACGGCCAAGATAGCGCTCACAGATTAGCGCACGATCAATAAATCAACGTGTTACTGAGACTAAGTATTTTGATTTTATTTAAGATTTATAAGTTAGCGCTCACTTTATGCGGTCTGCTCAAGCCTGAATTGCAAGGGCCATGCTCGCCGTATCTCGAGCGCAACAGCGCTATCGGCGCGCGGCATCAATCGGCAGCAGCGGCCGATGGCTGCATGGTGGCGGCCATTTGCTCCAGTGCCACGCCCTTGGTCTCGGGTAGAAACCACAGCACCAGCACGAACTGCAGCGCCATCATCAGACTGAAGAACATGAATGGAATGGATACCGACAGCGCCGCGATCGCCGGGAATGCGGCTGAAATCAGCGCATTCATGATCCAGTGCGTTGCGCTGCCGAGGCTCTGTCCGCGCGCCCGCACCGGAGTGGGAAAGATCTCGCTCAGGTAGACCCAGATCACCGCCCCCTGGGAAATCGCAAACGATGCGATGAACAAGATCAGCAGCGGTAACAGCAGCGCGCGCCCGCTATTGAAGGCCATGATCGCAGCGACACCGCCCTGCGCAAGCGCCGCGCCGACCGATCCGATCAGCAGCAGGCGCTTGCGGCCGGTGCGATCGATCAGCGTCATGGCGACGATGGTCGCCAGCAGATTGGTGGCACCGATCGCGATCGATTGCAGGTTTGCCGACAGCGAGCTGAAACCCGCGGCGCCGAAAATGTCGCCCAGGTAGTAGAGGATGGCGTTGATACCCGACAGCTGGTTGAACATTCCCATGCCGATCGCGAGCACGATCAGCCGGCGATGCACCCGCCACGACAGTGCGGAACTGCGGTCAAGCGCGGTCGATTCAGCCGCGCGGATATGCTCGATGGCGGCGGCCGGATCGCTACTGCCGAGGCGCCTGAGACTCGCGGCTGCCTCGGCCAGCCGCCCGCGATGGATCAGCCATCGCGGACTTTGCGGGATGAAAAATAGCAGCAGCAGAAATACCAATGCCGGAACTGCGGCTATCGCCAGTTTCCAGCGCCACAGCTGCGCGCCGCCGACCAGCTGCGCTACGAGGAAATTGCTGGTGTAGGCGACCAGGATGCCAACCACAATGTTGATCTGGAACAGACCCACCAGCGCACCGCGTCGTTCGGCGGGCGAGGCCTCGGCGATATAGACCGGTGCCAGCACCGAGGAGCCGCCGATGGCGACGCCGATGAGAAAGCGGGAAACCAGAAACGACGGCAGGCTCCACGCCAGCGCACAGCCCAGCGCCGCGAGCAGATACAGCGCCCCGATGAATTTCAGCGCTTCGCGCGAACCGACCCGATCGCCGAGCTTACCCATCGTCAGCGCGCCAAACAGCGTGCCCCACAGCGCGGTCGACACCGCGATGCCGAGCCCGGCCGGCGACAGTGAAAAAGTGACGCGCAGATCCTGCGTCACACCCGAGATCACGGCAGTGTCGAAACCGAACAGCAGGCCCGCCAGGCTTGCCACGATGATGACCCGCAGTTGCGAACGCGTCAGCATGCTGCGCTCCGTTGTTACCTGTTGTCAGTGATCGGCCGCGCTGAGACTGAGCGAGCCTCTTCCATAAATCAAACAAATTGGTTTATTGTCGTGCAAAGGCCGGGGCACTATGGGGGTGGGTGGTGAATGCGTGGGCACATCCGCGTAGCTGGCATCGCATCGGCAAATGCAGCGCCGTAGTGCTGCTGCTGGCAGCAGCTATCGTGCACGCGCAAACCCAGCTGGCGGCGCCCGCCGGCCCGTTCGCCAACTTCGGTCCCTACAACGTCACATTTCTGGCCGGCGGCGTCGGGTTGTCGAACCCGTTGTCGCCCGACTCACCAGTGCTGCCGGCCGGTGCCGCATGGTCGATGAGCGGCTGGCTGCGCCCCGACCGCTCGAGCGATACGCCCATGATCGTGGCGGCGCTGGGAGCTGCCGCGCCGGACGGTTGCCGTTGCCTGATGCTGCAGCATGGCGAGCTGGTGCTGCAGCTTGGCGTCGATGTGTCGCTGCATGCGACGCATGAGCTGACGCCGGGCGCATGGCAGGCGGTGGCTGCAACGTACGACGGGCACCGCGCGCGGCTGTACCTCGACGGCAGCGAGATCGCGGCACGCGAAGCCGTCAGCGGCGCGGTGGCACCGATGTTTCGCCTGGCGCCGGAGAGCGAGGCCGATCTGACCGGCCAGCACCACTTCGGCGGCTCGCTCGCCTCGTTCCTGCTGCAGGCTGGCGCTCTGGATGCCGCCGGCGTCGGCCACCTGGCAGCCCAACGGCCCGACTTTCAGCTGGTATATTTTCATCAGGTCGGTGTGGGCTGGCCGTGGCAGGAAAAAGCCTGGCGCGGCCTGCAGCAGCCGCAAACCGCCTGGACACTGCCGCATGGCAATGCGCCGTTCTCCGCTCCGGTGCGCTCGCCGACCCTGGCGATCTCACCGGCGCTGCAACCCGACGGAGCTGAGCGCTGGTCGATCGGTGCATGGCACCTGGCGCCGGCGCCGGTGGTGGACGCCACGCCGGAGCAGATATCGAGCCCGGCATTTCACGAGCACGACTGGTATATCGCCGTAGTGCCCGGCACCGTACTGACCTCGCTGATCGCCAACGGCGTGTATCCGGATCCGGCCTACGGACTGAACAATCTCGCCATCCCCGAGTCTCTGAATCGCCAGGATTACTGGTATCGCAGCGAATTCGAGCTGCCCGCATCGCTCGCCAACCGCCAGTTGAGCCTGACGTTCAACGGCATCAACTATGCGGCCGAGGTGTGGCTCAACGGCGTGCGCCTCGGCGCCATCCGCGGGGCTTTCATTCGCGGAAGCTTCGACGTGACGGCGGCGATGCACATCGGGGCGCGCAACGTGCTGGCGGTGCGCATATCCCCTCCACCGCATCCGGGTATTCCGCACGAGCAATCGGTGGCCGCCGGCCCGGGTGAGAATGGCGGCAACCTGGCCATCGACGGCCCTACGTTCGTTGCCACCGAAGGCTGGGACTGGATTCCCGCCATTCGCGATCGTAACAGCGGCATCTGGCAGAAGGTCGAGCTGACTGCCGGCGGACCCCTGCGCCTTCTCGATCCGCAGGTCATCACCAAGCTGGCGCTGCCACGCATTGATTCGGCAGATATCATCCTGCGGCTGCCGATTGAAAATCGCACTGCCAGCGCCACGCACGCGCGCGTCGATGCCAGCTTCGAGGGCGTGCAGTTGCAAAAGGACGTGCTGCTCGAGCCCGGGGTGACGGAACTGCGCTTCGATCCGAGCGAGTTCCCGCAGCTGCGCTTGCCACATCCGCGCCTGTGGTGGCCGAACGGCTATGGGGCGCCCGAGCTGTATCACCTCAGGCTCGGCGTCTCTACCGATGGTGCGTTATCCGACTCAAAGCAGCTGCGCTTCGGTATTCGCGAAATCACCTACGAGCTGTCGCTGTTCGATCACAGCGGCCAGCTGCGCCGCGTCGAAGTCGATCCCACCACCGGCAGCGAGCGCCATGAGCGGCTGATCGACGTGCGTCACGAAGCGATCAAGCGCACCGCCAATGGGTGGGCGGAATCGCTGACTGTGGCCGGCGAGAACTCGCCCGCGGTGCGCGCCGTCGATACCACATCACTGACGCCGTACCTCGTGATCCGCGTCAACGGCGTCGCGATCGCCGCGCGCGGCGGCAGCTGGGGCACGGATGACCTGCTGAAACGCATTGCCCGGCAGCGGCTCGAGCCGTACTTCAGGCTGCACCAGGCCGCACATCTGAACATCATCCGCAATTGGCTCGGTCAGAACACCGAGGACGTGTTCTTCGACCTGGCGGACGAATACGGGCTGCTGGTGCTGAATGATTTCTGGGAATCGACCCAGGACTTTCAGGTCGAAATCCAGGATCCGCAATTGTTCCTCGACAACGCCGGCGACGTGATCCGCCGCTACAGGAATCACCCATCGATCGCGGTCTGGTTCGGGCGCAATGAAGGCGTTCCGCAACCGGTGCTCAATGAAGGACTGGCGGACCTGGTGGCGCAGCTGGACGGCACGCGCTACTACACCGGCAGCTCCAACCGCATCAACCTGCAGGACAGCGGCCCCTACAACTATCGGCCACCGGAAGGTTATTTCACGCAGCTGGCGCAGGGTTTTGCAGTCGAGGTCGGCACCCCGTCGCTATCGTCGATCGACGCGCTGCGGGCCTCCATTCCGGCGGCCGATCTCTGGCCGCTCGGGGATACCTACGCCTATCACGACTGGCATTTCGGCGGCAACGGTGACACCGCCTCGTTCATGCATGCGCTCGCGACCAGCTTTGGTGCGGCCAACGATCTTGACGACTTCGAGCGCAAGGCGCAGCTGATGAATTACGTCACGTACCGCGCCATCTTCGAAGGTTTCCAGGCCCATCTTTGGACGCGCAACAGCGGGCGGCTGCTGTGGATGACACATCCTGCGTGGCCGAGCAACGAGTGGCAGATCTACAGCTCCGACTATGACACGCCGGCGGCGTATTACGCCGTCGCCAAAGCCTGCGAACCACTGCATGCGCAGATGAATCTGCCCGACTTCAGGCTCGCGGTGGTCAACACCACGCGCCAGCCGCACGGTTCACTGCGTCTCCACAGCCGCGTGCTGTCGCTGGACAACCGTCTGCTGCTCGAGCGCGTCGATCGAGTGGACGCCGCGGCCAACGCCACCACCACGCTCGAGCCGCTCAGCCTGGCGCCGCTGCTGGCGCGAGAGGGCGTGGTGCTCGTGGTATTGAAGCTCACCGACAGTCACAATGCGGTGGTGTCGGATAATTTCTACTGGCAGGCACGCGCTGACGGCGACCTCATGCGGTTGAGCGCGCTGGCGCAGCAGCCGCTGGCCCTGGCCGAGCGCTCACGCGCTGATGCGGGCGGCACCATCATCGACATCACGCTGAAGAACAACGGCCCCGCGCCGGCGCTGCTGGCCAAGTTGACGCTGCTCGACGCCGCCGGCGATCGCGTGTTGCCGGCGTTCTACAGCGACAACTATGTGAGCCTGCTGCCGGGTGAATCGAGAACGATCACCGCGCAATGTCCGGACGCAGGCCGCAGGTGCGCGGCGATCTCGCTGCGCGGCTGGAACGTTGCGCCGGGCAAGATAACGGTGGGCTCACAAGGCGGAAAATGATGATACGCGACGTTTCGATGCGGGCCCCCTGGAACCTGCTGACCTGGAACCTGCCGACCTGGAACGCGGCGCGCTGGCTCGCGCGCTTGCTCCTGGGCGCCGCGGCGGCATTGTGCGCCGGCGCGGCCTGGGCGGCCGATGCGAGCGCGCTGATCCATCCGCTCGAATGGCCGGCAGCCGCGCCAGCGGTCGCAACGGATCCAAAACTCGAGCAGTTCGTCGACCAGCTGCTGGAGCACATGAGCCTCGAGGAAAAAATCGGGCAGCTGGTGCAGGCCGATATCGGCTCGATCAAACCCGAGGACCTGCGCACATACAAGCTCGGTTCCATCCTGGCGGGCGGCAATGGCGCGCCGGCAGACGACGTGCGCACCAGCGCTGCGCACTGGCTGGACCTGGTGGACGCGTTCTACCGTGCATCGGTAGCCGACGCCCCTCCGGCGCATGCGCCGATACCAATCCTGTTCGGCATCGATGCCGTTCACGGCCACAGCCGTGTTCGCGGAGCGACGGTATTCCCGCACAACGTGGGGCTCGGTGCCGCTCATGACGCGGGTTTGATCGAGCGTATCGGGCAGGCAACGGCCGAGGAAATCGCCGCTACCGGTATCGACTGGACCTTTGCGCCAACCATCGCCGTGGTGCGCGATGTACGCTGGGGCCGCTCGTACGAGAGCTACTCCGAAGATCCGGTGCTGGTCGCAGGCTATGCGCGCGCCATGGTAGCGGGGCTGCAGGGCGCCACCGGCAGCGCGGCGTTCATGGGTCCCGGCCGTGTGCTGGCCACGATCAAGCATTTTGTCGGCGACGGCGGAACGATCGCCGGGCGCGACCAGTTCAACAATCTGGCCGACGAGCGCACGCTGCGCGAGGTGCACGCTGCAGGCTATCCGGCAGCGATCGAGGCCGGCGCACTGACCGTGATGGCCTCCTACAGCAGCTGGCAGGGCACCAAGATGCACGCCAATCATGCCCTGCTGACCGATGTACTCAAGCAACGCTGGCAGTTTCCCGGTTTCGTGGTCGGCGACTGGGATGCCCAGGAGGAGATTCCGGGCTGCACCAAGTTCGATTGCCCCGACCTGCTGCTGGCCGGCGTCGACATGTACATGGCTCCCGACAGCTGGCGGCAGGTGTACGCCAACCTCCTGGATGAGGTGCACTCGGGCCGCATTGCGCAGCCGGCGGTCGACGCTGCGGTGCGCCGCATCCTGCGCGTCAAGGCGATGGCGGGCCTGTTCGAGAAGCCGGCTCCGAAGGATCGGCCCGGCGCGGGGCAGTTCGACACGCTCGGCAGCGCCGCGCACCGCGCCACTGCGCGCGAAGCGGTGCGAAAATCGCTGGTACTGCTGAAGAACAACGGGCAGCTGCTGCCGCTGGACGCGCACGCGCGCATTCTGGTCGCGGGAGCCGCGGCCGACGACATCGGGATTCAATGCGGCGGCTGGACCATCGACTGGCAGGGCGATCACAACAGCAATGCCGATTTCCCCGGCGCGACTTCGATCTTCAGCGGCATCAAGGCCGCGGTCGAAGCCGCCGGCGGCACCGCGACGTTAAGTCCCGATGGCAGTTTCAGCCAGCGGCCGGCGGCGGCAATCGTGGTCTATGGCGAGACTCCGTATGCCGAGTTCGAGGGCGATCGGGAGACACTTGAATTCTCCCCGCACGATCGCAGCCACCTCAAGATCCTGCGCCGCCTGAAGGCCGCCGGCATACCGGTGGTCAGTGTGTTCATCTCCGGCCGCCCACTCTGGGTCAACCGCGAGCTCAACCTGTCGGATGCCTTCGTGGCCGCGTGGCTACCGGGCAGCGAAGGCGCGGGCATCGCCGATCTGCTGTTCAAACCGGCCGCTGGCTCAGGCAGGCGTGACTTCACCGGTCGCCTGGCCTTCTCCTGGCCGGCCAGCGCCATGCCGGTGGTGTTCACCGCGTCCGGCAGTGTCGAGGGCGCGCTGTTTGCTCGCGGCTATGGTTTGTCCCTCACGCAGCCATCGCAGCTGCGGCGGCTGTCCGAGGATCCGCGCATTCCACTGCAGCTGCTCACTCGCGACACGCTATTCCATGCCGGTCATGTCACCGCGCCGTGGTCGATTTACCTGAACGACGCCACCGCCGGTGTTCGCCTCACGACGGCGTCGCAGTCGAGCCCGGGTGCTGCGCTCACGGTGCAACTCGAGGCCCCGGTGGTGCGCGCGAGCTGGTCGGGACGATCGCCAGGTGTGTTCTCCATCGGCGGCCGGGCAGCCGACCTGCGTGCACTGGCGCGTGAGGGCGCGGCACTGGTGGCGCGCTACCGGGTCGAATCTCGGCCGCAAAAGCCGGTGCGCATCGGCATGAGCTGCGAGGCGCCCTATGGGACACACGCCCCTGCCAATTCCACTGCGCCCCCGGTCGTGTGGGCTCTGTGCGGGACCAGCAGCGGAGCGGCCGTCGACATGACGGCCCAGATTGCCGCGGCGACGCCGGGCGTGTGGCAGACGCTGTCAATTCCGCTGGCCTGTCTCACCGCTCTGGGTGCGGATCTGTCGCACGTTGCAGCGCCGTTTGAGGTGACCACCAGCGGCCAGTTCGCCGTGAGCTTCACCGAAATCGGCATTTCCAGGGCGGCCGGCAAGACGCGCTGCCGTTGAGCCGGACAGCGACGTTGCCCGTGCTACAGCCCGGGACCGCGCCGTGACATGAACGCCTGAAACATCCCCTGCGCCTCCGTGCTCACGAGCCGCTGCGCGAACTCGCGCGCTTCCGAGTCGATCACCGTCAGCATGCGCTCATGGTCGCGCATCAGTTTTTTGGTTGCCTGCAGTGCCAGCGCCGGCTTTGCGGCCAGTCTGTGCGCGGCGGCAAGCGCGCGCGGGGAAACCTGATCTGCCGGCAACGCCGCATTGGCCAGCCCGCAGGCGAGTGCGTCCGCGCCGTCGAGTGATTCCCCGAGGGCAAACAGTGCGAACGCACGCACATGGCCGATGCGCGCCGGCAATAACAGGCTGGATGCGGCTTCCGGCACCAGCGCCAGATCGACGAACGGCGTCGAGAATCGCGCGTCGTCGGCAACGTAGACCAGATCGCAATGCAGCAGCATCGTGGTGCCGATGCCGACCGCACGGCCCCGGACCGCCGCCACCAGCGGCTTGTCGAACACTGCCAACGCGCGTACGAACTGGAATACGTCGGAACTCTCCAGCGTCCGCCCGGCGCTCGCGTGCGCGGCAAAATCGGCGATGTCATTGCCGGCGCAGAAATCGGGCCCGTCGCCGTCCAGCAGTACCACGTGTACCGAAGGGTCGGCACTGGCCTGCTCCAAAGCCTTAACCAACGCCTGGTACATCTGCGTTGTGAGCGCATTCTTCTTTTCGGGCCGCGCCAGCGTGATGGCCAGCAGGCCGGAAGCCGTCTCGATCCGCACCTGCGGGCATATGTTCATGTTCTCGACCCTCACCGTAGTTTACATCGCGCATCATTGCGCACCGTGCCTGGGCCGACGATGCTAGCGCGTACGCTGCGGCGCTGACAGGAGCCACCATGACGAGCTTAGCGGGCAAGACCCTATTCATCTCCGGCGCCTCGCGCGGCATCGGACTGGCGATCGCACTGCGTGCTGCCAGGGACGGCGCCAATATCGCGATCGCCGCCAAGACCAGCACACCGCACCCGAAGCTGCCGGGAACCATCCACACCGCGGCCGACCAGGTGCGCCAGGCCGGAGGGCAGGCGCTGGCGCTGGAGTGCGATATTCGTTTCGAGCAGCAGATTGAAGCGGCGGTAGCGAGGACAGTCGAGGTATTTGGCGGCGTCGATGTCTGCATCAACAACGCCAGCGCCATCAGTCTCACGCCGACCCTGCAGACAGATGCCAAGCGCTACGACCTGATGCACCAGATCAACGGTCGCGGCACCTTCATGCTGTCGCGGGCCTGCATCCCGCAGCTGCGGCGCGCGCCGAACCCGCACGTATTGATGCTGTCGCCACCGCTGCGCCTGGTGCCGGCCTGGTTTGCGCCCTATCCGGCCTACGCGCTGTCCAAGTACTCGATGAGCATCTACGCCATGGCGATGGCGGAAGAGTTTCGTGCCGACGGAATCGCCTTCAATACGCTTTGGCCCCGGACCATCATTGCCACTGCTGCGGTCCGCAACCTGCTCGGCGGCGATGCGGCCATCGCTCGCAGCCGGACACCGGAAATCGTCGCCGATGCCGCCCACGTCATTCTCACCAGCAACAGCCGCGAGTTCACCGGCCGGCATTGCATCGACGAGGAAGTGCTGCTGGCGGCCGGCGTGAGCGACTTTGAAGGCTATCGCACCGTGCCGGGCGCAGGAGCGCTCGCCCCGGATCTGTTCGTGACCGGCTGACAGCACTGCGCAGCGGCACTTTATCGGCGCCCGCTGACAGCACTGCCGACGGCGGCAGCTATAATCGCGGCACCGAGGCGCCCTATCATGCCCGGCCATTCAACCGAGCACGGTAATTCATGCTGACCGCAGCTTCCAGCGCCCTCGTATCCCATTTCCGGCGGTTGGCGTATATCGCCCTGACCGCGCTGTGCACTACAGGCGCGGCTGCTGGGGCGGACCTGTCGTCGGCTAGCGGCTGGTGGCAGCCGATTGATGGCAAGACCGGCGAGCCGCTGGGCCTGATCAGGATCTACGAGGATCACGGCCTTTTTTTTGGCCGCATCGAGCCCAGCTCCCCGTCCGACGATCGCTCGCGAAAGTGCACCCGCTGCCCTGATGAACGCAGGAATCAACCGATCATCGGCCTGGTACTGATACGCAATATGCGGCAGCAGGGCGATGAGTACGTCGGCGGGGATATCCTGGATCCGGACACCGGCTGGATCTATGGCTGCAAGTTCCGCCTGATCGATGACGGCAGGAAGCTGATGATGCGCGGATACTTCGGGATTTCCCTGTTTGGTCGATCGCAGATCTGGAAGCGCGTGGAACCGGACCGCTAACCTCACTCATGTACGGCGCCAGCCCCGGCCGAATCGGACGATTCCGACTGTGGCACCGCGCCCCGGCGCCTAATGTCGCAGCATCGCGGGTAGCCGCGCTCCGCCTGGCGCAAAAATGGACTTTTTCAATCGTATGCCGCGGCTGGTACGCTGGAGCGGCGGTATCCTTATCGCGCTGCTGGTCCTGATCCTGGGTCTGGGACTGATCGACTGGAACGCTGCGCGCGGGCCGTTGAGTCGCATGCTGTCGCGCCGCCTGGAGCGCCAGGTGAGCATCGGCGGTCCCCTGCGGGTTCATCTGTTTTCCTCTACCCCCAGCGTCGATGTAGAGAACCTGACCATTGGCAATCCCGACTGGGCAGGCGGCGGCAACATGCTGGTGCTGCCACGCCTGCATGTCGCGCTGGTCCTGTCCGACCTGCTCATTGGCCGTCTGGTACTGCAGACGCTGGAGCTGGACCATCCGCAAGTCGCGCTGCGGCGTGACGAGAAAGGCCGCGCCAACTGGGAACTCGGCAATCCCGAACAAGCCGCCTCGACCCGCCAGAAGCCCACGCGACTGCCGCCGTTGCGCCACTTTGCACTGCAGGGTGGGGAGCTTGCAGTGGACGACGCCATTCGAAAACTCACGTTCCATGGCATGGTTGGCGCCACGGAGAATGGCGCCGGTCATGACGCCGGTGACTCCGAGCCGTTTCAACTGCGCGGCCAGGGAACTCTGAACAAGGAGCCCTTCAAGCTCAGCTTCGAGGGTGACGCGCTGCTGGACATCAAGCTGGATCGCCCCTATGAGTTCAAGACCCGGATCGATGCCGGGCCGTCCAGCGCGACGCTCAGCGGAAAGATCGCCAAACCGTTCGATTTTGGCGGCATCGATGCCGACATCGAACTCCAGGGGCAGAATCTCGCCAACCTGTTCTACCTGACGAATCTGGCGCTGCCACTGACGCCGCCCTATCGGCTGGCGTTGCACCTGCATCGCGACGGCAATCACTTCGCTCTGGATAACATCGTCGGCAAGGTGGGCAGCAGCGATCTGCGCGGCAAAGGAACTGTCGATCTGGCCGATGAAGACGGCCGTCCCAGGCTCACGGCGAGCCTGGCATCGCAGTCGTTGAATCTCGGTGACCTCGGCGTGGTCTTTGGAGCCGGCGTACCGCAGCCGAACGAACAAGGTGGCAAGCCGGCGCAGGCAGCGGCGCCGCAGCAGCAACCCATATCACCGCTGCTGCTGCCGACATTTCAGTTCCAGTTCGACCGGCTGCGTGCGATGGACGCTGCGGTGGATTTCCGGGCCGACTCGGTGCAGACGCAGAAAATCCCGTTTCAGAACGTCTCGTTCAAGCTCAAACTCGACCACGGGCTGCTGATAATCGACCCGCTCGACTTCCAGATGCCGGCCGGCAAGCTCGCCGGACAGATTCGCCTCAACACCAGCGGCGAGGCGCCCGATGCCAACCTCGATATCCGGCTCAGCGACATACAGCTGAATCAGTTCAAATCCAGCAAGTCGTCGGAGCCGCCGCCGCTGCAGGGCGTCATGCAGGGGCGGTTGCGTATTGAGGGCCACGGCAACTCGGTGCACGCGATCGCCGCCGACGCCAACGGCAGCCTCAGTGTCGTGCTTCCGCACGGGGACATGCGCGAGGCGTTCGCCGAACTAGCCGGGATCGACGTGGTGCGCGGGCTGGGGCTGCTGCTCGGAAAGAAAGACGAGAGTATCGCCATCCGCTGCGGAATCGTCGCCTTCCAGCTCAAGGACGGCGATGCGATGGCGCAGCGCCTGGTGTTCGATACCACCAATGTCCTGATCACCGGCGACGGACACATCGCCCTGGATAATGAGAAGCTGGATCTGAATCTGAAAGGCCAGCCCAAGAAACTTCGCTTCGACCGGCTGCGCTCACCGATCAACATTCGCGGCACCCTGCGCCACCCGAGCGTAAGCCTGTCGACGCCGGCCGTAGTCAAGCAGGGCGCCGTGGCAACGGGGCTGGCGATCATCGGAACGCCGGTTGCCGCGATACTCGCCTTTATCGATCCCGGGCTGGCCAAGGACGCCGATTGCGCCGGACTGACCGACGAAACGCAGGACAAGGTCGCGCGCCCGGCGCCGCCCCAGTCGCAAGTCAACTAGCCAAGATTACGAACCACGGCTCAGCCGCGCCCGGCGGCGCGATGCAATGCGTGCGCGCCTGGCGGTTTTGCGCGGTGACTTGCTTTGATGGTCTTGAGCTCACTCGCGCCCCGATGCTGCGACAGCACGTGCGTGAGTTCGGCCCCGAAGAAGAAAATCTGGGATGAGTAGTACACCCACACCACGATTACTACCAGCGATCCGGCTTCACCGTAGGCCGATCCGATGCCGGCCTTGCCCAGGTACAGCCCGATGAGGGTTTTTCCAAGGCTGAACAGGCCGGCCGTGATGAGGCCGCCGATCCATGAGTGGCGCCAATCGGTGTCCGCGTCCGGGATAAAGTGGAAAATGAGGGTAAACAAGGCCGACGTGCCGGCCACGGACAGCAGGAAGTCCAGCGTCTGCAGTATCCATTCGGGCAAGGGCAGTGCGCCGCCCATGAATTTACCGATCGCGGCCAATGCCGCGCTCAGCAGCAGCGATACCAGCAGCAGCAAGCCTATCGCGAGCACCAATCCCAGGGAAAAAAACCGCCGCCTGACCACCGCAACAATCCCGCCGCTGCGGGCCGCGTCGACTTCCCAGATCTTGTTGAGCGCCGATTGCAGCTCGGAGAAGATCTGCGAGGCGCCGAATAACAGCGTCAGCAGACCAAGCGCCGAGGCCACGGACGTCGGCTGGACGCTTTGTGCATGCCCGATCATGTCGCGCACCGCGCTGGCGCCCACCGTCCCGAGCAGGTCCTGAAACTGCAGCAGCAACTGCTCGCGTGCTGCCTGGATGCCGACAATCGAACCCGCCAGCGCGATCGCCAGGATTACCAGCGGCGCCAGCGACAGCACGGCGTAGAACGCCAGCGATGCGCCCAACCGAATGGTCTCGTGCCGATCGCACTCGATCACGGTCCGGCGCAACAGCTGCCACAGCGGCTGATAGCTCCGTGTTAACCCACCCGGTGCCGGCGGCAGCCCGGCCCGGGCGGCCGCATGCGATTTGCCCATGGCGGGACTATGAAGGCCGAAGGCCTGCCGGACCCAGGCCGGCCGCCGCCAAGTACGTGTCAGACAAGAGTTTGATCCTGTGCCTGTAAACCGCTGACAAAGGCCTCCGTTAGGGTCAGGTGGCCCGGTGTCGTCGCGCTGTAGGACAGTCATTCCCGGCGATCGGGGTGCCGTCAGACAAGGCCTCGCGTCTGCCCCTGCGACAATGCATCACTATTGCCAGGTGCCCGAGGCGCCAGGCGCCCGAGGCGCCAGGCGCCCGAGGAGATTGGAGATGGAGACCCCCACACCCCAACAGCCGCACGACCCGTCGCCGGCGCCCATTGGCGATCCGCCGCTGGCTCCCCGCCCGGAGGCCTGGTGCCCCTTGTGTCGCCAACGTGACCGCGAACGGCGCCCGACCAGTAGCGCCTACCGGCAAGCCCCGGCAAGAGCGCAGCGCAAAGATGAGGAACAGGCTCTGTATTGAGTGTCTTGTGTTCCAGTCCGCGCCAACGATCCCCCGGGGCAGGACACCCGACGGGCTCTAGGCTGGTGTTGCAGCTTCACTTGCCCGCGGCGCTGGCGCCCGCGGCTCAACCGCCGCCGGCGCCGCCGCGATGACATCGTGCACAAACCGAAGCTTCTCGATCGCGGCCGGCGATAGCACGAACGGGTATGCGTCCGGCAGACCCATGCCGCGATTGAGGTTGTTGAGTACGTAAGTGACCGGAAACCAGTCGGCGATCAGCTGATCGAAAGCCACCGAGCGATCCGCCGTCTGCAGCACGATGTGATCCAGCGCCGGCTCATTGTCGTTGCGCGGGCGTAACGACAACCCGCACGCAGCGGCGGTCTCCAGGGTATCGGTGATGTGCAGGTAATGGGCCCAGGTTTCTGCCCAGTCTTCCCACGGATGGGTGGTCGCATAGGCGCTCACGAAGCGTTGCTGCCAGTCCGGCGGCGCGCCTCCATTTCCGTAGTACTCCTTGAGGGCCTGCGCGTAGTCGCGCCGCTCGTCGCCAAACAGCGATCGAAACTCCGCCAGCTGCGCGCCGTCGCGAATCAGCCGGTCCCAGTAGTAATGTCCGATCTCGTGGCGGAAATGGCCGAGCAGCGTGCGATACGGCTCGTGCAGTTGCACCCTCCGACGCTCGCGTTCCGGGTCGTCAGCCTCCGCCACGTTGACCGTGATCAGCCCCGCGTCGTGGCCGGTCAATGTCGGCTTGGCGTCGGCAGTGTCCTCGTCGGCACAAAACTGAAACGCCAATCCGGCTTCCGGGTCCTCCGCCTTGCTGGTTACCGCCAGGCGCAATTGCGCCAGGCCGTACATGAGCCGGCGCTTGGGCGCCTCGAGCCTCTGCCAGCGCTCGACCGATCCGGGCCGGCTGAGGTTGGGAATGAGCTGCGTCAGGCGGCAGGACGCACACAGGGGGTTGGGATCAGCGACTGGGATCGCCCAGTTACAGATGCCCTGGGCATTGTAATTCTGACACAGGTGATAGGCCCGCCCGGCGGCCCGGGACCATGGCGAAGTCCAGCTGCCGTCCGCGGATTGATCCATCGACGCCATGGCGGTGAGATCCGGCAGGTACGCCAGCAGGCGGTGGCAATTGGTGCACTGGGTATTCTCGAAGAACGCCAGATTGCCGCAGTGATCGCAATGAAATGCTTTCATGGTTCGCGCTGATCAGCCGATAGATCCGGCCACGCGGGCAGTGTGCCCTACTCCTCGCTGCCGCTGGAAGGCGGATTGGTGAGCGCTCGTGGTAAGGCGGCTCCGACATCGAAGGCAGCTCCGACATCGGTAGCGATCGCCAGGGTCAGCAACTACTATTGCAGCCTGTCGCACCATATCGGATGCTGCGGCCGGTCTCATATCCACCGATACCATGAAAGAACCAGCGACGGCTGCCGACGATGCCGGCGGCAAAGACCCACGGCATCTGAAGCTGCAGGCGCGCGCGCTGCTTACGTTGGCCGTGTGCGCAGTCACGGCGCTGCTGTACGTATGCCATGAGGTATTCGTACCGGTTGCGCTCGCATTGCTGTTCGCGCTGGTTCTCTCCAGCGCGGTAGAGGCGCTGCATCGGCGCGGATTGCCGCGCAGCCTGGGAGCGGTGCTGATGCTGCTGGTGCTGCTGACGCTGGTCGGGGTCACGCTGAGTACCGTGGCGGGGCCGGCACAGGACTGGTTCGCTGGCCTGCCGCAGACGCTGCAGACCATCGAGCGCAAGTTGCGACCAATGCAAAAAGCGCTGGGGCGAATCGAGCTGCTGACTAGCCGCGCCGACGCGCTGGCATCGGCGACCCCGGGTGCACCACGCAATGCGACGGCCCCGACGTCCAATGCAGCCAGCACCATCAGCGCGGCCGACGTTCTGACTGAAACGCGCTCCGGCATCGTAAGCACCATCACGGTCATAATTCTGACGCTGTTCCTGCTGGCGGGCGGCCCGCCGATGCTGGCGCGGATGATGGCCGCACTGGCAACCGATGTGTACGCGACGCATGCGCTGAAGGTCATCGAAGCCATTCGCAGCGAACTCGGACGCTATTACGGCACCATCGCACTGATCAATCTGGCCCTGGGTATCGGAACCGGAGTGACGATGTTGTTGCTGGGCGTTCCAAATCCGTTTCTCTGGGGTACGGTCGCGGCGGTGCTCAATTTCGTGCCCTACGTCGGCTCAGCCACGACTCTTCTGATCCTGACGGTAGTCGCGCTGGTGAGCTTCGACAGTGTCGGTCGGATTGTAGCGGTACCGGCCAGTTACCTGGCGCTGGCAACCATCGAAGGCCAGGTGGTGCAGCCGCTGTTTGTGGGTCAGCGGCTCGAGATCAATCCGCTGATGGTGTTTCTGGCGGTCTGGTTCGGCGGTTGGATGTGGGGCATCGCCGGCATCACGATTGCGGTGCCGAGCCTGGTGGCCCTCAAGGTCGCCGCCGAACACAGTAGGCGCGGCCAGCCACTGGTCGAGTTCCTGAGCCCCATCAGGTCGAAGCTGAAAAGACGCAGCCGCGCCTAAAGTGCCAGCTGCGACTTCCAGGCTGCGATCTCGGCGCGGTGCGCGGCATCGTGCTGCGACATGAAGCCGGGCAGATCGCACAGCGACACCCGGCCGACGCCCTCCTGGTGCCCGGATCGAGCCCAGGCTTCCGCTGCAAGCGCACGCAGCTTGGCCAGATTGCGCCGTCGCGCACTGCGAAAGGCCTCCAGGCCCTCGGTCAACGATAGCGACCGGTAATGCCGGGCGGCGGCGATCGCCGCGCCGTCAAAGTCCGGCAACTGCGGTTCGGTTTCATCCAGCAGTTTGTCGATCCGGCTGCCAAATCCTTCGCGCTCCAGGTCCGCCAGATGCCACACCTGTTCCACTGGCGAAAACGTGCCATCCGGAGCCGGCTGGCGAATCACTTCGGACTGCAATGCGAGCAGTTCGTGCTCCAGGTATTGCGGCATGTCCTCGAGCGAGCGCATCAGCGCTGCGCGCTGCTCGACCGGAAGCGCCATGTACTGCATATGGGGCGGGATTATCTCACCGTCGGCGACCACGCCGGAAACTCATTGTATTTTAACCGATTATGGAACTTCAAAAACCGCCGTGCGCCGCCCGGAAGACATCCCTGCGCTAACCGTTGCCTGCCACTATCATGCCAGTCGTGGCCGCGGCGTTCGAACAGCATCGTCGTCGATCCCCGGCAGCCGCGCTGCTGATAGTGTTGTTGTGCCCCGCTGTGCACGCGGCGGATCAGCCGCAGTCCGAGCAGCTCACGGAAGTAGTGGTACAGGCCAGCGAGCCGCGTTTCGTCGCGCCAACGCGCCGCGATCGTATCGGGCGCATCTGGGCTCCTGTGTATATCAACGACAAGGGTCCATTTCGCATGGTGCTCGATTCGGGCGCCGACCATTCCGGTATCAATGCCCATGCCGCTGAAGTGCTGGGCCTGACGCCGAACCAGGCGCGACACGTGTTGCTGCGGGGGGTGACCGGCACCGCCGACGTACCGACGGTGCGCATCGAGCGCTTCACCGTCGGCGACATGGAATTTGGCACCTCGGTACTGCCGATCGTCACCGATCCGCTGGGCGGCGCCGATGGCATCCTCGGTACCGATCGAATGTCGAACCGACGCATATTGGTGGACTTTCGTCGCGACCAGATCATCATCATGCGCTCCTACAACACGCGCGCGGCGGTAGGCTTTCGCACCATCCCGTTCCGCTCGATTCGCGGCAACCTGGTGGCTGTGGATGCCACGGTAGGCGGCATAGCTACCACGGCAATCATCGACACCGGCGGCCAGGTCACGATTGCCAACCTGGCGCTGCGACGTGCGCTGGAGACGCGGTGGTCGCGACTCACGACGCGGCCTGACCAGATCATCGGCGTGACCACCGACGTTCAGGATGGGGACGCCGCCCTGACCCCGCCGCTGCTGATGGGTGAGTCGCATCGCGGCGGGGTGGTCGAGATTCGCTACCACGACATGACTTTCGGCGACATGTACATATTCGAGCACTGGCACCTGACCGATGAGCCGGTAATGCTGATCGGCATGGACGCCCTGGGACTGCTCGACACGCTGATCATCGACTACCGCATGCACGAACTGCAGATCCGGACCCGCGACCAGGACTAGAGGCGGCCTGCGGCCCCGGCCCCAGCCCGCGGAAGCTTCCGGGAAGTCGCCTGATATATCATTGCGGCATGGCGCGCCTCAATATATCGGCAGCGTTGCCGGCCATGTCATTGGCGAGCATCATCGGGTGCGCAGGCACGCTGCTGTTCGCACCCATGGGGCACGCGCAGGACGCGCCTGCAAGCCAGGCCACCGACGCCGGCATCGCCGCCGCCCTGAGCAAGATCTCGCCGGCCCGCATCCAGGCTGACATTGAAAAACTGGTGAGCTTCGGCACCCGCTCCACCATTTCGGCGCAGGATCACGCGGCGATTTCCGCCGGCCGCGGCATCGGTGCCGCACGCGAGTGGATCAAGTCGGAATTCGAACGCTATTCCAGGGACTGCGGCGGCTGTCTTGCTGTGCAGACCGACGGCTTCACGCAGCCGCCCGCCGAACGCGTGCCGCAGCCCACGCAGATCACCAATGTGTACGCCGTGCTCAAGGGCTCGGACCCGGCCGCGGCGCAGCGAATCGTCCTGGTCACCGGTCACTACGATTCACGCAACAGCGACGTCCTGGACGTCACTGGCGATGCCCCTGGCGCCAATGACGACGGCAGCGGCGCCGCGGTGAGTCTCGAGTGTGCTCGCGTTCTGAGCAAGCTGAAATTTCCCGCAACCATCATCTTCCTTACCGTGGCCGGCGAGGAACAGGGCCTGTACGGCAGCGCGCACTTCGCGCAGATGGCCAGGCAACTGCAGTGGAATATCGAGGCCGTGCTGAACAACGACATCGTGGGTGGGAACAAGGATGCCGACCAGGATAGCAGCACGGTGCGGGTGTTTTCCGAAGGTATACCGGCGACAGCCGATGACGCACAGCTGCGACAGATTCGCACCACCGGCGGCGAAAGCGATTCCAGCTCGCGGCAACTGGCGCGTTACATCGCGGAAACCGGCGCTGCCTACGACACCGGCATCAAGCCGCTGCTGGTGTTCCGCCAGGACCGCTACCTGCGCGGTGGTGATCACTATTCCTTCAATCAACAGGGATTCGCGGCGGTGCGCTTTACCGAGTACCGGGAAGACTTCCATCACCAGCACCAGAATGTGCGCACCGAGAATGGTGTCGAGTTCGGTGACCGCCCCAAGTTCGTGGACTTCGAGTACGTAGCACGGGTAGCGCGCCTGAATGCCGCCACCCTGGCGTCGCTGGCCTCGGCCCCGGCGCCGCCGGCCAACGTCAAGCTCGTGACTGCGGCGCTGGACAATGATTCGACGCTCAAATGGGACCCCTCGCCCGGGGCCAGCGACTACGAGGTAGTGTGGCGGGCAACCAGTAGTCCCGCGTGGGAGCACGCCAGGAGCATCGGCTCCGCGACCACCGCCACGCTCGCAGTTTCCAAGGACAATGTGATTTTCGCGGTGCGTGCGCTGGATAAGGCCGGACACCGCAGCCTGGCGGTGGTGCCGTCGCCGGAGCGTTGAGCGCGCAGCAGGGCCAGCGCGGGCCTACTCCGGACTGATCTTCAGGCGCCCTAAATAGTCCCTGACGGCATCGCGATAACCCTCGCTGCTGGTGACGGTCGAGCCGCCGTCCAGTACGAAGATGAAATCGCCCCTGGGTGTGCGGCTCAGTTCGTGCACGTGATTGACGTTGACCAGGCAGGAGCGGCTGATGCGCAATATCGGCTGGGTCTGCAACGACTTTTCCGCCTGCTGCAAGGTGCTGCGAGCATGGAACACCTCGCGGCCGACCGTGACCTTGACGTAGTTGCGGTCGCCCTCGACCAGTTCGACATCGGCGACGTCCAGCAGGTGCATCCTGCCGCCCGACTCCGCCAGGATTCGCGGGCCGGCGCCGGCCAGGGCCTGCACGTTGCGCTCCAGCTGCGCCATCATCGCCATCATCCCGGCTTGCCGTTCCGTCGGGCTCTCGGTACCGCGCCTGCGTCGCACCCGCGCCAGCGTGTCGCGAAAGCGCTGATCGTCGAATGGCTTGAGCAGATAGTCGGTGGCGCTGACTTCGAACGCGTCAAGCGCGTAACGATCGTAGGCGGTGACGAACACGATGAGCGGCAGTGTCTCGGCATCGAGCGAACGCGCCAGCGTGATGCCGTCAACCGATTCGATCTGGATATCGAGGAACAGCAGGTCCGGCGGCCGTGTCCGTATCGCCTCGAGCGCAGCGCGGCCGTCGCCGTATTCTCCGACGACATGCAAATCCGATTCCTTGTCGCAGCACTCCCTGAGCGTGCGGCGCGCCGCCGGTTCATCGTCGACGATGATGACGTCGATCATTGCCGCGGCGGCTGGCGCACCCAGGGCAGACGGATCTCCGCCAGCCATTGATTGCCCCGATCCGGTCCCACCGAGAAGCTCGCCCGATCGCCGAAGTGCAGCGCCAGGCGCTCGCGAACGTTGCGCATGCCGATACCGTCCGCGGCGACAAGCGCATCCGGCGCCATGGTGTTGACCACGCGCAGCAGCAGCTGATCATCCGCGGTCGCGGCCTCGACCCGGATCTCCACCGCGCCATCATGGCGCGCCAGGCCGTGCACCACCGCGTTTTCTATCAGCGGCTGCAGTATCAAGCTCGGCACCCAGGCGGCAGGAACCATCGCGTTATCCGGCAACACTATGCTGAGCCGATCGGCGAAGCGCTGCTGCTGCAACTGCAGGTACAGTCGCGCAAACTGCAGTTCACTCGGCAACGCCGAAAATTCCAGCTCCCCCGCCGCAAGCAGCCGGCGCAGCAGGTCGCCCAGATTCACGATCATCGATTGTGCAGCCGGCGGATCCCAGACGATATTGCCGCGAATCGTGTGCAGAAGATTGAACAGCGTGTGCGGCGACAGCTGCATGCGCAGCGCCGCCAGCCGCGCGCTGCTCCATGCGCGCTCCAGCGCCGCCAATCGCAGCTCGGAATCCCTGAAGCGTTGCACCAGCACATATCCGACGATCAACGCCAGGCAAAATCCGTACGCAAGCAGGAAACTGGTGGTGCTCGCCACCCATAGAGAAATTTTCGAATCGTGCAGCATCGAGGCCAGGGTCCACGGCCCAGCGTGTTGAGCTGGAGAGGGCTCGCCCCCGACCAGCAGTTCCGATAGCACCAGAAGCGGCGACCCGAGTGCGGAGAAGATCACGGCGAGAGCCACTTGGGGCGGCCAGGTGCCCCAGGCAGGACGCCAGCCGATCCGGCGCGATGCCCACACGCAGGCGATCAGTACTGGATACAGAAACAGGTGCTGCAGGACACGCGACTGCCATGAAGCAAAGAAATGCTCCGACCCCATCGGATCCAGCGTGGCCGACATGCTGCGCGCGTACAGCACGTTGGACAGCATGACGTACACCCAGAATGCCGTGAGGATGCCAAGCTGCGGCCACATCGTGGATTTGGCCGCAATCACGGCCGCTTGGCTCCGCGATGCGGTGTCTGCGTCCGCTATGGCGAACGCATCAGTGAGCGGTTGCGCCGGTATCACGTTCATCCAGGCTTGTCCTGCATCGCGTAACCTTGATGACGATAGCGTACGCCAGTTCGCGCGGCGCGCCACTGTGATCGTGCTTATAGGGACGAGTGCGTCGATCCCAGGGATGAATTGGCCGCAGGTACCAATGCGTTATAGGCGGGGACCATTACGCGGCGCGCATGCAGACGATCACCGGTCGAGTGTTATCTCATACACGCACATCGCCGCAGGGCGAGATGCGAGTGAAAACCGACCGAGCGATACCGAAAGGAGAGATGACATGACCACTGCCAACCTGCCCTACCCGTCGCGCCGCCGCACCACCGTGCGCATGGCGATACTGGCGGGATGCTTCATTGCTGCGGCCGCTTCCGGCGCGGCCTGCGCCGCAGGCAGCACCACTGAGGTGCCGTCGGTCGTGGTGCGCTTCACCGACCTGGATCTCGCCACCGACCAGGGAGTGCGATCGCTGTACACGCGTATCGTGCGCGCCGCGCACACCGTGTGTCCGGATGCGCCAATCCGCGACCTGAACGCGGCCGCCCAGAGCCGTGCTTGCCAGCAGCAGGCGATCGCCCGCGCAGTGGGCGCGGTGAATACGCCGCTGCTCGCAGCGGTCTATGCGAACCACTGGAAGCACAGCTGATCAGCAGGTTGCCTCACTGTGCCTGCTCGAGTGCCGGGACGAGGTCCGCCACTGAATCGATGGCGAGATCGGCTCCGGCGCCGAGCAGGGATCGGCGGGCGCGCTCGATGTGGCCGGCGCGCTCGGCCGCCGGCAGCGCCTGCAGTGCCTCGAGCGACAGGCCAAGCGCATTGCCCGACGCCACCCCGACCGTGAACGCACCGGCCGCCTTGCCTTCGGCGATCCCGACTTCCGCGTCATCCACCTTGACCACGCGCGACAACGGCCACACTCCCAGCTCGGCACACGCCTTGTAGATCATCAGCGGCGACGGCCGACCCGCCGGCGTCTCGCCGGAGCACACGACGTGTTCCGGTACGTAACCCTGTTCCGCGGCGCGCGCCAAGACCGGTTGCATCATTTCGCGCGTATATCCGGTGGAGGAGGCAACCCGCAGGCCGGCGCCGCGCACCTTGTCGAATGTCGCGCGCGCCCCGGGGATGAGGGTGGACGCATGCGCCGCATGCTCGCGCATCAGCGGACCCAGCCGCGCCATGAGCGTCTCAACGTCGCCGGCGTCGGCGAGCCGGCCGTGGCGGCTGCGCCATGCGGCCGCGACCGAGACTTCCGCCAGCAGGGACTGGACATGATCGATCTTGGCTTTGCCCATATCGCGTCGCGCGGTGGCGGCATCGATCACCACGCCCTCGGCGCCAAACGCCTCGATCAGCGCCTTGACCGGTGCCTCGCTGCCGAAATCGACCATGGTTCCCGCCCAGTCGAAAATCACCATGTCGAAACGGCTCTTGAGATTCATGCTGACACTCCAGTATCCAGAAGGCTCGTGACTAATTCCTCGCCGATGGCAAAGCCGGTGGAGGCACCGGCGCCACAGGTGACGATGGCAATGCGCACCGAAGGCTCCGGCTCATCGATCACCAGCGGCCGGTCGCTCGCGCTGGCGTAGGTCCCGATCCAGCGCTCAATGGTCGGCGGCGGCTCAATGCCGAGCGCCGAGCGAAACTCGTCGAGGATAAGCGCATCCACCTGCTGTTGTGAGAACGGGTCGGGAGTTGCGGCATAGTGATGGCTGTCGCCTACCACCAGGCTGCCGTCGGCACTCTGCACCACGATCAGGTGAATGCCGTGCTTGAGATGATCGGCCTGTTCCACCGCCAGGCGCGCCTTGAGAGTTGTCGCAGCCGGCAACTCGGCGTAGCCGAGGTAGCGGCCGAGGCCCAGGTCCGACATCAGCGCGCCGGGCAAGGTGAAACCCGGATCGGCCAGTCGCAGCATCTGCAACTTGCAGCGCGTCAGCGAGTAGCTGCCGATCCGCTCCGGATACAGGCCGGTAAAGTCGTCCCCCGGGCAGACCGCCACCCGGTCCGCCTGCACCGTGCCGCGCGAGGTGTGGACCCTGGGCACCTCAATGGCAGATACGGCGGTGTTGCGCATGAAAGCGACGCCGTGCCGGCTGGCCAGCCACGCCGCCAGGCGCGGAATCGCATCGCGCGACTCGACCCGCAGTTCAACGGTGCTCTCGAGAACTGCCGCCAGTTGCGGCGCCATCAGCTGCGGGCACCGACGCCGAGCCTCGGCCGGAGTCAGCAGGCGGCAACCCGCGGCCATCTCGGTTGCCATGAACGCCTCGAGCAGCGCTACCGATTCCGCACGACGCACCGCCATCCAAAGGCCAGTGTGCACAATGGCAATGCCGGCCGCGTCAGCGACCTCCTGCCATACGTCGCGACTGCGCCGTGCGCGCGCCCACATGGTTCCGCGCTGCTGCCCGGTGACAGTGATGAAGCCGAAGTTGCGCACCGAGGCACCGTTGGCCTGTGCATCGCGGTCGATCACGATGACGCGCAGTCCACGCCGCACGGCGGCCAGCGCCGTGGCCAGTCCCACGATCCCCGCGCCGACCACGGCCAGATCGAATCGCTCCGGCAGTGCGCCGCGCGTCATCGCGTGCTCGCCTGGTGCACGGCGCGCGCCAGCCATGCCGGGTTGATCTCCACGCCCCAGCCGGGAGCGGACGGGATCGTCACCTGTCCATCGCGGATCGCAAACGGGTCGCCGAGGAACAGACCCTCCTGCCACCGATAGTAGTCCGCTCCCTCGATCGAGAACTCGAGGTACTTGCCCGGATTGGAAATCGCGCCCAGCAGGTGCATGGTGCAGATCGTGACCAGCGAGAGGTTGGCACTGTGCGGTGTGCAGGGTAGCCCGGCACCCGCCGCCATCGCCGCCACCGTCAGGGTGCGACTCAGGCCGCCCATATACATGATATCCGGCTGCACCACGTCGACCGCGCGCATGTCGATCATGCGCCGCCACGTCGCCAGGTCCCAGTCCTGCTCGCCGCCGGTCACGTCCAGATCCAGCGCATCGGTCACTGACCTGGTCTGTTCAAGTTCCCAATACGGGCAGGGTTCCTCGAAATGCGCCACGCCTTCGGACTCGAGCAGCCGGCCGACCTCGATCGCGCGCCCGGGTGAGTAACCGCTATTCGCATCGACCAGCTTCGCAACACCGTCGCCCAACGCGCGCGCGACGGTGGGCACGATCGCCTCGGTGCGCCCGGGCCATTCATCGATATCCCGACCGCACTCGGCCGCGACGCGCCACTTGAATGCATCGAAGCCCTTGGTATCGCGCAGCCGCGCCAGGCGCTGCGCCTCGGCCTCGGGCGTAATGTCGCGTTTCATCGATGAGGCGTAGGCGCGCAACCGCCGCGGCCGTCCGCCGAGCAGCTCGACCACCGGCTTGCCCTGCAGGCGGCCGTGCAGGTCCCAGAGTGCGGTGTCGAGACCGGCGAGTGCCCGGCAACGGTAGCTGCCGGGAAACTTGTGCTCGCGCTCCTCGATCCGGCGCACCACGGCCGCGATATCGGCGACGTCGGCACCCAGGGCCCACGGCGCCACCTGGCGGTGGAAAATCGTCGCCGTGATGTCGGCATTGTAGGTGGAGGTCTGTCCCCAGCCCACATCGCCGCCATCGGTGGTCAGGCGTACGAAGCACACGAACCGATTGGCGAACGTCTCCAGCCGGTGAATTTTCATGACCCCGGCGCCGACCCTGCGGCCAGGCGATCGATCAAGCTGCGATAATGAGCGAAATCCGGCGTAGACAGGCCCGCGATCTTGCCCCGGTCGTCCCATTGCCGCACCGCTATCGCTTCCCGATGGTACGGTTCAGCCCGGAAGGCGGCGGTCTCGTCGCTCGACATGGGACCGCCCTGCAGCTTCAGGGTCAGCACCGATGCGGCGCTCAGCCGCTGGAAATACGCCGGCTCGGTCGCACACAGGTAGCGTTTCGCCGGTACGTGCAGCCGTACCGGTTCCCACACCTCGGGGCCGAAGCGCCTGGAGAGCCAGCGGCTGCCGCTCAGCTCGTGACGCGCATCGCTGTGCCACTCGGCGATGTCGTCCGGCACCGATTCGATCAGGTGCCCGACGTCGTGCAGCAATGCGGCAATCACCAGTGCATCGGGTGCACCGGCAGCCTGGGCAAAATAGGCTGCCTGAAGCGCGTGCTCGCTCATGCTCACGGCCTCGCCAAAATACGCCGCGGCGCCGCAGCGCGCATAGATCGACAGCACTTCATCGCCGCTGGTCACCATCATGGCATGCGCGCCTTCCTGGCAGCGGCCCTGGCCTCCAGGCCATACAGGCGGCCGGCGCCGATCGCCGCGATCAAGCTGATTACCGCCAGGGACAGGAATACGCCCTTCCAGCCGAAGGCGATCGATACCCGCGCCACCGTGACACCGCCGAGCACCGAGCCCAGGTAGCCGACACCGTCAATGAGACCGGACGACAATGCGGCCCCCTGTTTGCCGCCGAAGTCGATCGCCAGAGCGCCCCCGAGGTAGGAATACGGCCCCAGCAGGCACAGCGCCGTGGTCCCGATCGCAGCCAGCGGCAGCATCGGGCCCACGGTGCTTGGCGGCAGCAGCGCCAGCAGCAGCAGCGCGACCGCAGTAGCCAGCAACCCCAGCCCCATGACGGCTGGCCGGCTGTTGGCGCCGAGTCGATCGCTCAGCCAGCCGGCGGCGATGACCGACACCGCGCCGACAGCGGGAAACACCGCACTCGCGCTGGCCGCAGCACTTGTGCTGTAACCGAAGTAATCCTTCAAGTACACCGGCGTCCAGGTGTTGAACGTCTCGCGCACGATGGTACATCCGAGCGACAGCAGGCACACCAGCAGAAAGGCGTGGCTTCGCAGCAGCGGCAGCACCAGCGCTGCCACGCTGGCCGGGCGCACGGTGGAGTCGCCATACAGGTTCTGCGGGTTCGGCGTGGCCTCCGGGTAACCAACATCGGCGCGCGACTCGCGCAACAGCAGCACGTTGGCGATCAGGAAAAATCCTGCGACTGCGGCGGCCAGGTAGAACAGAGCGCGCCACCCATAGCCGTGATGGATCATTGCCCCCATGCACTGGCGGGCCGCGGCATCACCGATCAGGTAACTGATGCTCAGAATGCCGACGATGGTGCCGTGCGAGGTGAAATCGAACCACTTGGAGGACACCTTGATGAGCCCGGCCCAGCCAATCGACTGTGTCAGGCGGTTGCCGAGCCAGGCGATGGTAAACACCGGCAGCGCGCCGCCGAGCGTGAACAGCACGGTAAAGACCGTGGCGCCCCCCAGGCTGATCAGGAAATTCGGGCGGCCGCCCCAGAAATCGCCCAGCCCGGTCAGAAACAGCTTGCCGATCGCGTAGGCGAATACACCCAGCGAGGTGATCTGGCCGATATGCACCAGCGCATCGGCATGGCTGATACCCCGTGCGCCCAATTCGTCGATCAGCAGTGGCGACGCCACCGACAGATCCGCGCGGCAGAAGTAGCAGGCGGCATAACCGCCGAACAGCAGCGCGACGGTGAGAACCTGGCGCCATCCCAGCGTCCGGGCAGCCGCCCCAGCTGCCGCGCCACTGATGAGGGCGCCGTCGCAAGACGGCAGCGCGCGACTGGGTTTCAGATCGGGCATGGGATCGCTGTTATAGCGGGCTTATATTGCAGTTATCGGGATACTGGCGCGCGCCCACGGCCCACACAGTCACAGATCGCGCGGCGCAGGCCCGCGGAACTTGCCGCGACGAACGAGTTGCGTTCGACGATGCGCGTCGATTCGCCGTTGAGGTCGCTGATCGAACCACCCGCCTCGAGCACGCACGGCGCCAGGGCGCCGATGTCCCAGGGTTTCATCAGTGTGTCGATTGCGGCATCGATGACCCCACGACACAGCAACGCATACTGTACGCAATCCCCCACCAGCCGCACGCGCCCGGCGGTGCGTGCCAGAGCCGTGAGGCGCCATGGACCGGGGCGAGGTGCCAGATCGCTCTGCCTGACACTGGTGAGTCCGACCTGCGCCGCCGACAGGACACGCGTCGGGCCGACGCGCACCCGGCGTGCACGGCTGCCGTCACGCGTATGCCAGCAGCCGGATCCCAGCGCTGCGTAGGTCGTCTCCCTGAGCGCCGGCAGATGAATGCAGCCGAATACCGGCTCACCATCGATCAGCAGCGACACCAGGGTGCCGAACATCGGCAGGCCGAGCACGTAGGAAGCGGTGCCATCGATCGGATCGAGCAGCCAGCAGCGCCCGGCCTGCAGCAGTTGGCCGCCATACTCCTCACCCAGCACCGCATCGCGCGGCCAGCTGGCGCGCAGGCAACGGCGCAGCAGGCGCTCGGCCGCCCGGTCGGCGACAGTCACCTCGCTGCCATCGGCCTTGTGGCCGATGCGGACCCGGTGCAGATGGCCCAGGGTAATCGCGTCGGCCGCTTTAAGGGCTGGCAGCACGCGCGACAGCGTGGCGCCAAATTCCCGGGCCGTGAGACGGGGCTTGGGGTTGCTCACGCCCGCAATTTAACCCAGCGGTGCGCACCCGCCGGGAATATTTCATCGTCGGCGCCGCCGCCCGCGGTTTCCGTCCCGGGGCGCATGCACCGGCTCCTATACCTCTAATTCAGAGGTATGATACATTTCGCGCAGAGGTATCAGACAATGAAGCGCAGTCCTGAATTTACCGCCGGCCTGTCGGAGCTTGTGGTACTGCGCCTGCTATCGGAACGGGAAATGTACGGCTACGAGCTCGCCAAGTCGCTGCAGTCCCGTGCCCGGAACCAGATTCGCCTGGGTGAAGGCCTGCTGTATCCGCTGCTCCACCAGCTCGAAGTCACGGGTCTGCTGCGCTCGAGACGCGCGCTGTTCAACGGCCGCACCAGGATCTACTACCGGATAAGTGCGCGTGGGAAAAACCGCCTGGCGCGGCTGCTGGATCGGTGGCGCCAGGCCAGTTCGGCCGTCAGCGAGGTTCTCGGGGAGATTCGTCATGCCTGAAGCGACGGATGAATTTTCACTGCTGGCGGAAAAACTGCTGCGCTCCGGGGTCGCGCCGAAGCATGTCCGGCGCCTGGTCGAGGAACTGGAGTGCCATCTCGCCGCGCTGGAACAAGAAGAGATCAATGCGGGAAAACCGATCGGGCTAGCCAGAACCAGCGCTCGCGAGCGCCTGGGGTCGGATGAGATGTTGATTCGCTCCGCGTCCGCGACGCCGGAGCTGCTTTCCTGGGGCGCCAGACAGCCCTTCCTTACCTGTGCCTTGGGACCCTTGCTGGCCCTGGTCATCACAGGCGTCGCATTTCTCCTGCTCGCCGCGGCGTTCATCGGCGGCACGCAGCTGGTGTCCTGGAATAGCTCGCCCAGCGGCGGCCCGCCCGCTCTCATCCGAGGCGCGTTTGCCGTGCTGCTGGCCCTGGTGACGTACGGTGCGCCGATCGTGTGTTGCGCGGTGCTTGCCTGGTATGCCGCGACGCGCCGGGCCAGCCTTGCGTGGGCGTGGCTGGGTATCACTGTGACCGCGCTGCTCGGGGCGAGCTGGAATCTCGATCTGCATTGGCCGCAGGGAATCGTGCGGGGATCGATCGGCGCCGGTATCGGGTTCAGCACTACCGCTCCCGGGCTGGCGGCATTTGCCGCGCGATGCCTGTCTGCAACTGCTGCCGCGATGCTGATTCTGTTGTTGCAGCGGCGAATTTCGCTGCGCGGCGACAGATCCCGGGCGTAGCGATCCACCGCCTTACTTGGGAATGTCAGGCTCGTTACGGCTACAATCGTTTCGCGTCAGTCCCTATCGCAAGCCTTGCGCCGGTCGAACCATGAGCGTTGTCTGCCAACCGCACAATCTGCGCCGCCCGCCCAGCCATGCGGCCAAGGCCTACGGCGTGCGCGTCAGTCTTCGCCCCGGCGATCCGTTCCGCAACCTTATGGGTGGTGAATGGCATCACACGCACTGGTTCGCGAGCAGCGCCGAGCGCGACGCTGCGCTGACCGAGATGAGCCGCAAGCACGAGTATTCGCGGGTGGGCGACAAGCCGGCGCTGGTGTGGGAGAAGGTTGAGAATCTCGCCGCCAGCCGCGGTCTGTAGGCTCTCCAGCCGCTAGAAGCTGCGGCCCAGAAACAGATAGAACGCGAACGTGCCGGTATCGTCGTAGCCGACCGCAAGATAGGCGGGTCCGACATAGGTGTCAGCCCCGAAAAACACCGAAAAGTCCTTGCGCGTGGAACCGAAGCCGATATCGCGCCGCTGGCTCCATACGTTGCCGGCCTCGAACGAGGTGCCCACGTAGGCCGGCACGTCCAGGATGCCCTCGCCGCCGTTGCCGACCTTGCGCAGATAGATCAGCCGCCCGATGGCATATTGCGGTCCGGCCAGCGTCTCGGCCGGCACTCCCGACAGGTTCAGAAAGCCGCCCAGCGGAAAGAAGGTTCTGACGTTGGTCTCGCTACCGCCGATGGTGCTGCCGGCAGTGACCCATGCAACCACGGTATTTCTGGCCCAGGAGTGGGCAGCACGCCAGTCGAGGGTGAACAGGTCAGTGCCTTGCTCGCCGCCGCCGCTGGCCTCGAAGCTGACCTGGGCGGTAAGCGCCTGGCCGTTGCGCGGAAAATTCACGCTGTTGAGGCTGTCGTAGCCGAAGCGAGCGAAGTATTGGGTCACGTCGAAAGTCGATTCCGGAGCGCTCGGACCCAGGATCACGTATGAGCTGCCGCGGCTTTGCAGCGCCCCGACACGCATCTCGCCCCAGTTGGCGAATTCACGGCCGAAGTCGACCCCGTAGTCGACGCTGGAGACACGAAAGTCGCCCACCTGCCGGTCGTTCACCACCTGTGCCACATCATGCGCTTCGATGTCGGCATGCGGGGCGACGAAGTAGCGCGTCACGTTCGACAGCGGCAGGTACAGCTCCGTTGCGAGCAGCGGCGCGGTGCCGACCTGCAGATCCCACACCCACTCTGCGCCGAGCGAGTTCAATTCAGTCATGTCGAGGCGCGCCGCGGCATTGAAGATGGTCTGACCCTTGAAATCGTCCTCCAGCGACACCCCGAATCGCAGGTAGTTCGGCCCCCAGGAATTGCGCCGGGCGGAGAAATCCAGGCCGAACTGGCCCAGTGGATCCTGCACCAGGCGGTAATCGAGCATTTCCAGATCGCCGCGGCCATAGAGCGCCGCAACCTCACTCTTCAGGGCCTGCGGATCGAGCGTCTGACCCTGGAACTGGTCGAACATGTCCTCGATCGGGCGCTGGTAGCTCTTTGAGTCCGGCGCCACGCGCACGAACTGCACCGTCGGCAGGCCGGAGCGGACGCGGCTGCGAGCCTCCTGGTAGCGTGCGTACTCCTCATCCGACAGTGCCAGAGCCGCCAGCTGCGCTCCGACCACCTGGGCTGCAAGTTCACCAGCGTCCACGATCTTCATGGTCTCGGGAAAATCGTACGAGGAGAAATCACCGAGCTGCGGCCGCACTACGATGTCGTTGGGGCCGAGCGTTGCCAGGTCGCGCTCGATGTCCTTGCGCAGCAGGATCGAGAGCATCTGATTGGTGATGCCCGGCAGCGAGTTGAGATTCTTCCTGGGCTGCAGCGGGAAACCCGCGTCCACCACGATCAGGATGTCCACGCCCATGGAGCGGGCGATGTCGATTGGCAGGTTGTCGGTCAGGCCACCGTCCACCAGCAGCTCACCGCGATATTCCACCGGCGCAAACAGGCCCGGGACCGACATGCTGGCGCGCATCGCGGTGGTCAGGTCGCCATCGCCGATGACTCGCTTGGCGCCGGTTTCCAGATTGGTCGCGACGGCGCGGAAACGCGTGGGCAATCGATCGAAGTCGGTGATCGCCGCTACCGGCAGCGTCAGCTGGCGCAGCGTCTCGGTAAGCATCTGGCCCTGTACCAGTCCCTTGGGGATCACCAGTCTCCTGCCCTGCAACCCGACCGGAAGATTGACCAGAAACTGCCGGTCTTCTTCCTTACGCCGGTAATCGAGCTCGGTGCGCGGCGGTCGGTCCCGAAACGCCGCCTGCCAGTCCAGCGATGCCATGGCCTTCTGTATCTGATCACCCGACATGCCGCTCGCATACAGTCCGCCCACCACCGCTCCCATGCTGGTACCAGCGATGACGTCGATCGGTACGTGCAGTTGATCGAGCATTTTCAATACGCCGATGTGGGCGGCGCCGCGCGCCCCGCCGCCGGAGAGCACCAGCCCGACGCGTGGCCGCGCCGGCGCCGCGCGGGTGGCAGCGCCATCGCCCGCCGCATCCTGCGCGGCGGCGCCAGCGGGCACGACCAGCAATGCCGACACGACCACCATCCCCGCTATACGCATGCACTGAGCGGTCGCAGCCATTAAGCTTGCGCGCATGAGCTCGGCGTTCCTAATCTCGCTCGTCATTCAGGTGCTGTTGATCATTCACTGTATCCGCACCGGACGCAATTCGCTGTGGATCTGGGCCATAGCGCTGCTGCCGCTGGCCGGCCCCATCGCCTACGTGCTGATCGAGCTGATTCCGGGCCTGTTTGGCAGCCGCGGCACGCGCCGCGCGGTGCGCGGCGTACGCAAGGTGCTCGATCCGGAGCAGGACCTTCGACGCTTCCAGGATGAGGCGCGTCTGATCGGCGATGTCGCCAGTCGCCAGCGCTTCGCCGACGAACTGGTGCGCCAGGGACGCGCGTCGGAGGCGATCGGAATCTACCGCCAGGCGCTCAGCGGCCTGTACGAACAGGATCCCAACCTGCTGCTCGGCCTGGCGCGTGCGCAGTTCGCCAGTGGGGCATACGAGGAGGCGCGCGCGACGCTCGATGCGCTGATTGCGCACAATCCGCAGTTCAAGTCGCCCGATGGCCACCTGCTGTACGCGCGCGCGCTCGAGGGCGAGGGCAACCTCGACAAGGCGCTCGAGGAGTACGCCGCCGTCAGCAAATATTACGCCGGGGCCGAGGCGCCGCTGCGCTATGCGCGGCTGCTGCGCACGACCGGCAAGCCAGAGCAGGCGCGCCGCGAACTCAAGGACCTGCTGGAACACGCGCGGTTGGCGCCGCGCCATTACCGCCGCATGCAGCAACAATGGCTGTCCGAGGCTGAGCGCGAACTGGCCGCGCTGTGACGGCCGGGCATCAGGCGTCGCGAACCCGGTGTCGCGCACCGGGCCGCGGCTGCTGCTGGGTAATGCAATGCAGGTCACCGCCTCCGAGCAGGATCTCGCGCGCCGGCAGGCCGACGATGCGTCGCCGCGGGAACACGCGGCGCAGCACCCGCCGCGCCGCGCCGTCGGTCGACGCGTCGAGCAGCGGCAGGATCACGGCGCCATTGGCAAGATAAAAATTCACGTAGCTGCCGGCCAGCCGCTGCCCGGCCCGCAGCGCGCGGATGGCACGGCTCGCGACCACGCCTCGCGCCTCGCGCCGCGTCATGTAGAGCGGCCCCGGTGATGGCAGTCGGTGCACCGCCAGCCGGCGGCCACGCGCATCGCGCGCCGCCATCAGCCGCTCCCAGGCGTCCTTCGAGACCCGGTACTGCGGATCGCGTCGATCGTCGCTCCAGGTCAGGCAGACCTCGCCCGGCCGCGCAAAGCACGCCAGGTTGTCGACATGCCCGGAGGTCTCGTCATCGATCACGCCGTCGCCGAGCCAGATCACACAGCTCGCACCCAGGTAGCGCTTGAGCACGTTCTCTATCTGCGCCCGGCTGAGGGACGGATTGCGCTTGAGGAGACATTGTTCCGTGACCAGCACGGTACCCTGGCCGTCGACGTGGATGGCACCACCCTCATTGACCAGCGGTGCGCAGTAGCGGTCACAATCGGCGAGCTCAAGCACTTTCTGGGCCACTGCCTGATCGAGCCGACAATCCCGGTACAGGCCGCCCCAGGCGTTGAAGCGCCACTGCACGCCGCGCACCGCACCTCGAGAATCGACCACGAAGCTCGGTCCGACGTCGCGCATCCAGGCATCGTCGCTCGACAGTTCCACCACCCGCACTGACGGCGGCAGCGCGGCACGCGCCGCGGCGTATTGCCGCGCCGAGGCGCCAACGCTCACCGGCTCGAACCTCGCGATCGCTGCGGCCACCGCGCCGTAGGCGCGCTGGGCGGGCTGCGCTCTCCGGCGCCAGTTGTCCGGGCGCTGCGGCCACAGCATCCAGCAGCCGTCGTGCGGCTCGAATTCGGCCGGCATCCGGAAGCCGTCGCGAGCCGGAGTGGTTTTCAAGGTGCGTGGCATGGCAGGCAGGCATTGTAGCAATCTCGCGCCGCTGCACGGCGCTGCCCGCTGCAGCGCTGTGATAGCATTTCCACCCCATGACCAATCAGAACCCGACCTCCGTCAATCCGGTGGTGCCCGCCGGCGGCCAGAAGATATCGATCAGCAATGGCAGGCTGGTGGTACCCGAGCACCCGATCATTCCCTTCATCGAGGGCGATGGTACCGGTCGCGACATCTGGCGCGCCAGCGTACGGGTACTCGACGGCGCCGTGCGCAGTGCCTACGGCGAGCGCCGCAAGATTGAATGGATGGAAGTCTACGCCGGGGAAAAATCGTTCAATGCATTCAGGAACTGGCTGCCGGATGAAACTGTCGCGGCCTGCCGCGAATTTCTGATTTCGATCAAGGGCCCGCTGACCACGCCGGTCGGCGGCGGCATCCGTTCGTTGAATGTCGCGCTACGCCAGTTGCTCGACCTGTATGTGTGCCTGCGCCCGGTACGCTGGTTCAAGGGCGTGCCCTCCCCGGTCAAGGCGCCCGAGAAAGTGGCCATGGTGATCTTCCGCGAGAACACCGAGGATCTGTATTCCGGCATCGAATTCGAACAGGGCACCGATGACAACAGGAAGTTCCTGGAACTGCTGAAGAGCAACTTTCCCAAGCACTACGCCAAGATCCGCTTTCCCAACACCAGCGGCATCGGCATCAAGAACGTCTCGATCGAGGGTACCGAGCGTCTGTTTCGCGCGGCCATCGAATATGCGCTCGCCAACAAGCGCAAGAGCGTGACCATCGTGCACAAGGGGAACATCCTCAAGTTCACCGAAGGTTCGTTTCGCGCCTGGGCTTACGCGCTGGCCGAGCGCGAATATGCCGATCGGGTGTACACCTGGCCGCAGTGGGAGCGCACCAAGGCCGCTAGCGGCGAGAAGGCAGCCAACGACGAACAGGCGGCGGCTCTCAAGAGCGGCAAACTGCTCATCAAGGACGCGATCGCGGACATCACGCTGCAGCAGGTTCTGACGCGTGCCGATGAGTTCGACGTGGTGGCAACCATGAACCTGAATGGTGATTATCTGTCCGACGCGCTGGCAGCCCAGGTCGGCGGCATCGGCATCGCGCCGGGCGCCAACATCAATTACATGACCGGACATGCGGTGTTCGAAGCCACGCACGGCACCGCGCCGAAGTACGCCGACCTCGATCAGGTCAATCCCGGCTCGGTGATTCTCTCGGGCGAGATGATGCTGCGTTACATGGGCTGGGTCGAAGCGGCCGATGCGATCATCCGCGCCATGGACCGGACCATCGAGCAGAAGATAGTCACCTATGACTTCGCGCGCCTGATGCAGGGTGCGACTAAGGTCAAGTGCAGCGAATTCGGCGACGCCCTGATCCGCAATTTCTAGCAACGCGTCCTGCAGCGAGCGCGTTCCAGCCACGCGTTCCAGCCACCGGCTCTAAAGCTTGCGCTGCTCCGGCGGCGGCGGGGTGTACTGGTAGATCCAGGTCTCCGTCAACGGCTCGCCATTCAGTGCCAGAAACAGTCGCAGATTGATCGGCTCAGTGCTGTCGTCGGTGGGCTTGAGGTCGAACATTGCGCGCCAGCCGCTGATCGAGTGCAATGGCCGCGCCGAGGTGATTTCGATCTGGCCGCGCGATGCGCTGATCATCGGCTCGATATGCGCGTCCTCGGCGAGCAGCGGAAAGCGGCCGCCGGCAAAATCCACGGCGAAGCGCCACGAGAAATAAGTGCGCTTCTGCCCCACGACGCCGCCGATGCCGGAACGCGTCGCGTGCACCTGCGCCAGCGGACAGGACTGCGGGTTGTACCGACACCAGTACAGGCGGTAGCCGTACAGCAGCTCCTGCCCGCGCTGCGGTTTGTCGGCCGGAGTCCAGAATGCAACGATATTGTCGAAGGTTTCATCGCTGGTCGGCAGCTCGACCAGCATCACCGCCCCCTTTCCCCAGCTACCCTTGGGTTCCACCCAGACACTCGGCCGCTGATTGTAGAACACGCCGTCGTCCTGGTAGTGATCGAAATCGCGATCGCGCTGCATCAGTCCGAAGCCGTGCGGCGATTCGTCGACAAACGAATTGACCCGCACCGTCGACGGATTGACCAGCGGCCGCCACAGCCACTCGCCGTTGCCGTTGTAGATCTGCAGCCCGTCGGAGTCATGTATCGCCGGGCGCCAGTCATTGTCCACGCGCCGGTCGTTCGGCCCGTCGAGGAACATGCTGGTGCCGGGTGCGATCCCGAGTCGCTCTATCGTGGTGCGCGGATACAGCGCTGCATCGATGTCCATAACGATCGTGTCGGCGACGTCGATGACGAAACGATAGGCGCCGGCGACACTCGGTGAGTCGAGCAGCCCATAGACGGTCACGCGGTTGGAATCGAGGGCGGGTCGCTCCAGGTAGTAGGCGATGAAGTCCGGAAACTCCTCCGGCCGGGGCATGCCGCAATCGATAGCCAACCCGCGCTGCGACATGCCGTATTGCTTGTCGCCGTCCACGGCGCGAAAGTACGACGCCCCCTGGAAGGCCGCCACATCGCGCGTCCAGTCGGAGTGGAACAACAGCCGGAAGCCGGCAAACCCGAGATTCGACGCCAGCTTGTGCCCATCGACGCCGCTTTTGCTGTAGTCGAACATTGCCGGGTCGTAGGCGAGTTCCTGCGCGCGTCCGTTCTCGACGCTGTAGAGACGCACCGGTTTGGTGACCGTGAACCCCAGGTGGAAGAATCGCGCCTGGAACCATACGCCATCGCCGGCCCACAGCGAGTGATCGTCGCGAAAACGAATCGCCTGCCACTGATCCCAGCCGAGCTTTGCGATCGGCGCCGGCAGCGCAGCCCTGGGAGCTTTGTATGCTCTGGCGGCCATCGACCTTGCCAGGCCTTTGAGCTGTGCGTAGTCGAATGGCTCGGCGGCTCCGAGACGCGTCAATGGTATCGCCGGCGCCGATGCCGCAGCCGCGAGCCGGGTCCAGGGCAGCGCACTGGCGGCAAACGCCGCCCCGGTCTTTAGAAACCTGCGTCGAGACATGGGTTCTGTCTGGAGAAAGATTGTGCCGCCACGCAGCGGTACGCTCATTGTACTTCGGGGCGGCTGGCGGCGCGCGTCGCGCAGCACCGCCGGGCCTCGGCCGGGACTTAACAGCGTGCCGGCGAGCGCGTTATCCTCGATCAACGACGCGCGGGAGCCAAGCTGATGCGAGATTTGCCACCACGACGGAACCCCGAGGTACTGCGCGCCGGTACCGCAGCCCGGTTGCCGGTCCCGGTCGAGGGCGATGTCGCACTGGATAATTTTCAATTCAGCAGTGGCGAGTCGCTGCCAAACCTTCGGATCCACTACCGAACGCTCGGCCAGCCGCAGCGCGATGAACACGGTAAGGTGCGCAACGCAGTGATGATCCTGCACGGCACCGGCGGCAGCGGCGCCCGGTTCCTGGAGCCGGAGTTTGCGGGTGAACTGTTCGGTCGGGGCCAGCCGCTGGATGTCAGCCGCTATTTCCTGGTGTTGCCCGATGGCATTGGGCACGGCCAGTCGTCCAAGCCCAGCGATGGCGCGCGTGCCACTTTTCCGCGCTTTGGCTATCGCGACATGGTCGCCGCGCAGTGCCGGCTGCTGACGCACGGCCTGCAGATCGATCATCTGCGGCTGGTGCTGGGCATCTCGATGGGCGGCATGCACACCTGGCTGTGGGGCGAGATTTACCCGGACTTCATGGACGCGTTGCTGCCGCTGGTATGCCTGCCGGCTCAGATCTGCGCCCGCAATCGCGTCTGGCGCCGAACTATCAGTGATGCGATCCGCAACGATCCGGAGTGGCGCGGCGGAAACTATCGGCAGCAGCCACCGAGCCTGCGAACAGCGGTCCAGGTACTGTTCCTGATGGGCAGCAATCCGTTGCTGCGGTTGCAGGACATGCCGACGCTGGCAATAAGCGATGCGGTACTCGATGCCGCCGTGGCCACAGCGATGCAGCAGGACGACGCCAACGATATGCTCTATCAGATCGAGGCGTCCGGCGACTATGACCCGGGTCCCGGCCTCGATCGGATACGCGCACCGCTGCTGGCGCTGAATTGGGCCGACGATCTCATCAATCCGCCGGAGCTCGGCATCCTGGAGCGCGAGATCGAGCGCGTACCGCAGGGCAGCGCCATTGTTGTTCCGAGCAGTGCCCACACCCGGGGGCACGAATCGCACCTGAGCGCGGCCGCGTGGAAACACCATGTGCTGCAGCTGCTCGACCGCTCGCCATACCGTTAGCACGCACTGCCGACTCGGAACAGTGCGATGGCGCACAGCTAGCGTTATGTAACGGCGGCCCCCCCGTGAAATACGCCGCCGAGAAGCCGTGCCTACTCGCAGTCTGACGTCAATTGGCGACAACTACGCAGATTCAGCCGATTGAGTATGGCGCATGCTGCACGCTCTATGTTACTAGACGTTCCGCAAAATGGAGTACGTATGGTCGGAGCGCTGCGCCTGCTGATTGTGATGCCCCTGCTCGGGGCTGTGATCGTTGCCTGTGGTCCTGGCACGGTCGCGGTCGCACCTGCCGCAGATCCGCCAGCCAATTCCGGTAGCAGCAGCGGTATTAGCAGCAGTAGCAGCAGCAGTGGCAGCACCAGTAGCGGTGGGACATCGAGCACCGACGTATTGACCTACCACAACGACAGCATGCGTACCGGCCAGAATCTGACCGAGACCACTCTCACGCCGGCCAACGTCACCAGCGCCAGCTTCGGGTTGCTGCACCTCTTGGCTGCCGATGGCCTGGTTGATGCCGCCCCGCTGGTGGTATCGCAGCTGTCGATCGGCGGGGCTCTGCACAACGTAGTCTATGTCGCGACCGAGAACGACAGCGTGTACACCTATGATGCCGACAGCGGCACGCTGCTGACGCAGGTGTCGCTGCTTGCCAACGGCGAGGTGCCGAGCGATTCGCGTTCCTGCACGCAGGTGGTACCTCAGATCGGTATCACGTCGACCCCAGTCATCGACCGCAGCGCGGGCCCGAACGGCACCATGTACGTGGTGGCGATGTCGAAGGATAGCGGCGGCACCTATTATCAGCGGCTGCATGCGCTGGACCTGGTGACACTGGCGGATCGCATGACACCGGTGGCGATCCAGGCCACCTATCCCGGCGCGCCCGCCTTCGTCCCCGATCAGTACAAGGAACGCGGCGCGCTGCTGCTGGCCCAGGGCCAGGTATTTACCGTGTTTGCATCGCACTGCGATGGCGGCAGCTACAACGGCTGGATCATGGCCTACAATGCGGCCACGCTGGCGCAGACCGCGGCGATCGACCTGACCCCCAAGGGTAACCAGGGCGGTATCTGGGACGTAGCCGGCCTCGCGCTCGACAGCACTGGCAGCATCTATACGCTGCTGGGCAATGGCACCTTCGATACCACGCTGACGGCCGGCTTTCCTGTGAATCAGGACTACGGCAATGCCGCCGTCAGGCTCACCTTGAGCGGCACCACCTTCACCGTTGCCGACTACTTCACCAGCTGGAACACCACCGCGCAGTCGAATGCCGACACCGACCTGGGTTCCGGCTCGCCGCTGCTGATTCCCGATCAGGTCGACAGCACCGGCACCACCCGCCACCTGATGCTGGCGGCGGGCAAGGACATGAATCTGTACCTGCTCAATCGCGACAACATGGGCAAGTACAACGGCAACGCCGGAACCAGCACCGATCTGATTTACCAGGAGCTGCCGGCGGCCCTGTCAAACAAGATGTTTTCCGCGCCGGTATATTTCAACGGCAGCATCTATTTTGCCGATGCCGGCGGAACCCTGAAGCAATATGCATTCAGCGCCGCCACATTGCCGGCCGTTGCGACCAGCAATTCGGCCACGAGCTACGGCTATCCCGGCGCATCGCCTGCGATCTCCGCCAACGGCAGCAGTAACGCTATCGTCTGGGCGGTGGAGAGCTCCGTCGGCAGCGCTGCCGTCCTGCACGCCTACAACCCGGCCAATCTGGCGGTCGAGTACTACAACAGCACTCAGGCTGCGGCCAGCCGCGACGCTTTCGGCAACGGCAACAAGTACATCACACCCGTGATCGCCAACGGCAAGGTATTCGTGGGCACGCCCAGTGGCGTGGCGGTGTTCGGCCTGCTCTAGGCGTCCTGCGCCGCGGCCAGCGCCTGCTGGATATCCTCGATCAGGTCGTCCACATCCTCCAGGCCGATCGACAGGCGCACGGTGCCGGCCGCAATTCCGGCACGACGCTGCTGCTCTCCGGTCAGATCGCGGCTGCCGAGCAGCTGCGGCGGCATTACCAGCGAATCGGTTGCTCCGAGACTCGCGGCCATCGCAAACAGTTGCAGGCGCTCGGCAAAGCGGCGCGCGGCTTCAGCCCCGGTGCGCAGGTCGAAGCTCACGACGGCGCCGAATTCGCTCATCTGCTCGCGCGCCAGCGCATGCCCGGGATCATTCGCCAGACCGGGGTAATGCACACGCTCCACGGCCGCCTGGGTCGACAGGAATTCGGCAATACGCTGCGCGGCGGCGCACTGCGTGCGATAGCGCACGAAATAGGTTTTCAACCCACGCTGCAGCAGGAATGCCGAGTGCGGATCAAGCACACCGCCGAGCGTCGAGAAATCATGGCGCAAGGTGCTGATCAGCTCGGTCCTGGCGATCACCGCCCCGCCCATGACATCACCGTGCCCGGAGGCGAATTTGGTCAGGCTGTGCAGGTAGAAATCGATGTCGTACTGGCCGTGCTGATGCACACCGGCGAAGGTATTGTCGAGCAGCGTTACGGCGCCGTGTGCACGTGCCAGGCGCGTGATTGCGGCGATATCGGCGATCCTGTTGATGGGGTTGGTCGGGCTCTCGAAAATCACCAACCGGGTGGCACGCCCCGCCAGTGTGCGCTCGATGGCATCGAGGTCCGCGATCGGCAGCAGCGTGTGCGACACGCCGAAGCGCGCCAGCGTGCGGCGTATCAGGTGGCGCGTCGGCCCATAGCTTTCGAGGAAGCACAGCACGTGATCGCCCTGGCGCGTCAGCGCCAGCAGAGTCTGCGCAATCGCGCCGACCCCGGACGCGCATACCAGGCAGTCGTCGCGACCCTGCAGCTCGGCCAGCGTCAGCTCCAGCACTCGCGTGGTCGGATTGGAACTGCGCAGGTAGAAAAATCCGGGACGCTCCCCGCCCAGCGCGCGCAGCGTTGCGTCCACTGAATCGAATTCGAACTTGACCGTCTGGTAGATCGGGGCCACCACCGGACGGTTGCCGGCAGGCACGTCGACCGTCGGCGGGTGATTCACGCGCGTGGATTTCTTCACGATGGTGTCCTCGACGGCCCAGGCGACGTGTGACCCCGACATCCCTGCGCAAAGGCGCGCAGCCGCCCGGCGCCTTCATCCAATGTCTCGTCGCGCTTGGCAAAGCACAGCCGCAGCAGCGTCATCGGCGGCGGCTGCTGATAAAACACGCTCAGCGGAATGGTCGCCACCCCCGCGCGCGTCAGCAGCTCCTCGGCGAATTGCGTGTCCGCGACATCGCTCAGCGCTCCATAGTCAATCAGCTGGAAGAATGAACCCTCGGCCCGCGGCATCGACAGGCCGCTGCCGGCCAGCGCGCCGATCAGCCGATCGCGCTTGGCGCCCAGCAACGCCAGCAGGCCATCTCCGCAATCCGGCCGCTCGTCCAGGTAGCGCGCTATCGCTACCTGCAGCGCGGTCGCGATCGTGAAGGTGTTGAACTGATGCACCTTGCGCAGTTCCGCCGTCAGTGCCGGCGGGGCGACCGCATAGCCCACGCGCAGCCCGGTCGATTGCAGGGTCTTGCCGAAGGAATATACCGCCACACTGCGCTCGCGCAATTCCGGGACCGACAGCACGCTGTGGTGCCGCCGCCCATCGAACACCATGTGCTCGTAGACCTCGTCGGCAATCAGGTAAATGTCCCGGCCGCGCAGCAGTTCAGCCAGTGCCGCCAGGTCCTGCGCACTGATGCAGGTGCAGGCCGGATTGAGCGGTGAGTTGATGATCAGCAGGCGCGTGCGATTCGTAAGCGCCGCTTTCACCCGGTCCCAGTCGTAACGGAACTGCGGCGGCTGCAGCGGCACATGAATGCAGGCACCGCCGGCAAGCTCTACCGCGGGTTGGTACGAGTCGTAGGCCGGATCGAACACGACGACCTGATCGCCCGCCGCGACCAGCGCCTGCACGGCTGAGAAGATCGCCTCGGTGGCGCCCAGAGTCACGGTGATTTCGAGCTCCGGATCGACGCCCACGGCATAACTTCGGTTGAGCTTGGCGGCGATCGCCTGGCGCAGCTGCGGCATCCCCGGCATCGGCGCGTACTGGTTGTAGCCTTGGCGCATCGCCTCGTGCACCAGCTCGCCGATGCGCGGGTCGATGTCGTAGTCGGGGAATCCCTGGCCGAGATTGACCGCCTGCAACTCGGCGGCGCGCTGCGACATGACGGTGAAGATCGTGGTGCCGACCCGCGGCAACTTGCTGCGAACAATCATGTCATGCCCCGGTTCTCATGCCGCCGCTCTGGCTGTTTCTGTCCCTGCCTCGCGAACGCGATAGGCGTTGCTCGGCGGAATCAGCCAGTGCGATGACTCGTTCCCGCGCACGGAGGTCCGATACCTGGACCCGATCAGGATATTGCGGGCCGCATTCACGTCCCGGTCGTGCCACTCACCACAGTCGCAGCATACCCATGATCTTACAATCAACCCATTGACCCCTCGCGGTCCAGTCGGGCTACCGCAAGCAGAACAGGTGACGCTGGTGTTTCTCTCGCTGACGACTTCAAACTCCCTGGCAGCCTGCTGGCTCTTGTACTCCAGAAGGTTCTTGAGCATGCCCCAGCCAGAATCCAGCACGGACTTTGCCATCCGTGTTTTGACCAGCTTGAGACTGCTCACGTCACCAACGGCGATGTTCTGATATTGATCGACAATTGCCCTTGAAAACTTATGCAGGGCATCGGCACGGCAGCGTGCGGCCTTGCGATGAATGCGCTTGGCCTGGCGTTTGTGGCCCCGGCGCTGGGCCGAGGCGAGCTTCTGCGCAAATCTCACAGTCCAGCGACCGGCTGCAAGACGGTGCCTGCCATCACTGGTGGCCGCTATGTCCTTTAATCCCAGATCGATGCCTACCGCCTCCACGGGCGCGATGGTCTGCTCAGCCTCCATGTGAACCGGCAGACACAGCCACCAGTCCCCGACCGCGTCCTGGGCAAAGCAGCCACCTTGCCATTTAACCCCTTCCAGCCGTTCTTTCTCAAACACCCGAAAGCACTTACCGGCAAAGCGCACGCAGGCGCCCTTGCGTTTAAGACTCGCCGCCTTGAAGGGGACCCACCCCAGGGATCGCCTGGGCTCACGGCTCACGCGCCACCGCAGCTTGACGCGCTTGGCAGCCGTGCGCTTTTGGGCGTAGTGGGTGCAAATCGACTGAATCGTATCGGCTCTGATCTTGTCAAAATGCTGGCTGGCACCGGCCGTCAGGTTGCACAGATCAAACCCGGTCAGCCACTTGCGCTTGATATCAGTGCGCCTGGCGGCGTTGTAGCTGGTCTCATTGCAGTAGTTGTAGATCTGGTTCACTTCAGTGGCTGCGGCATTGAGCCACCCATAGGCCTCTCGACGAACCTTCAATCGAAGCGTGCGCGTGAACGAGAGCGGCATGAGAGTAATTATCCCTCCTCACGCGTTTTGCTGCCCTATGTGTTTCTGCCCATCTCGTTGAGAAACTCACTGGCGGGTCGCGACGTCCTTGTCGCTTCATAGTGCGTGGCTATGCGCGTCAGCGCCGCTGCAGCCGCGCAGCCGCAAACGCCGCTCCCACAACACCGGCCTGCGCACCGTGCGCGGCGCGCCGGATCGGGGTTGGACTCTCCAACAGCTGGCCGAACTGATCGAAGTCTTCACTGATCGAGCCGCCGAGGATGAACAGGTCAGGCCAGAACAGCGCGTGCAGTCGGGCCAGGTAGTCGTTGACGCGCGCACACCAGCTGGCCCAATCCAGCCGCTCCTCGGTGCGCACCCTGGCCGATGCCGAGAGCTCGGCATCGCGGCCATGAAACTCGAGGTGCCCGAACTCGGTGTTGGGAACCAGCTCTCCATCCACGAACAACGCCGAACCGATGCCGGTGCCGAAAGTCAGCAGCATCACCACGCCGCGCGTGTCGTTGCCCGCGCCGCCGGTCGACATCTCGGCCACGCCGGCCGCATCGGCGTCGTTGAGGAACACCACCGGCCGGCCGATCAGCTGCGACAGGCGCGCGCCGCCGGCAAAGCCGATCCATGACTTGTCCACGTTGGCCGCCGTGCGCGCGATGCCGGCCTGCACCACCGACGGAAACGCCAGGCCGACGGGTCCGGCACCGCCCAAGTCAGCATCGATGCGTGCGCACGCCTGCAGCACCGCTTCCGGTGTCGACGGCGTCGGTGTGCGTACCGAATGCAGGGGCGTGGTGAGACCGCCGCGGGCGGTATCCACCAGCCCGGCCTTGATGGAGGAGCCGCCGACGTCGAGGCCGAGCAGTATCGTTTGCGCCATGTCGCCCGCGGACCTAGGCGGTTTGCGCCATGCGCATCTCGCGCGCCAGCCGGCGCTCGCGACTCTGCAGGTAGAGCGCTGAGACCACGACTCCGACGGCGACCAGCGACACCATCAGCGTGGCAAGCGCATTGACGTCCGGGCTCACACCCAGGCGCACCTTGGAAAAAATGACCATTGGCAGAGTGCTCGAACCCGGTCCGGCGACGAATTGCGATATCACCACATCATCCCACGATAGGGTAAACGACAACAGCCAGCCCGACAGCAGCGCCGGCGCGATCAGCGGCAGCGTAATGCGGATGAACACGGTCGCGGGCCTGGCGCCGAGGTCGAGCGCCGCCTCTTCCAGCGACTCATCGAAACCGACCAGCCGCGCCTGGACGATCACCGCGACGTAGGACAACGAGAAACTGATGTGCGCGATCGTGATGGTGGTCACGCCGCGACCGCGAGGCCAGCCGATCAGCTGCTCCATGGCAACGAACAGCAGCAGCAGCGACAGGCCGGTGATGATCTCGGGCAGCACCAGCGGCGCGGTGGTGAGCGCGCCCAGCAGACCGCGGCCGCGGAAGCGGCCGAAGCGCGCCAGGGCGAAACCGGCCATGGTGCCCAGGATCACCGCTCCGGTGGCGTTCATGATGGCGATTTTCAACGACAGCCACGCGGCGTCCATGATCTGGCCGTTCTGAAACAGCTGCCCGTACCACTTGAGCGTGGGCGAATGCACCGAGTCCCACACCGTCACCAGCCGCGACGCGTTGAACGAGTACACCACCATGCTCAGGATCGGCACGTACAGGAAGGCAAATCCGAAGGCCAGTATCGTCGGCAACAGCAGCGTGCGGCGTCCGGTCATGCGTCGGCTCCAAGCTCGCGGCTGCGATAGCGCTGAAAGATCACGATCGGCCCCAGCAGCACGATCAGGATCAGGATTGCCACCGCGCTTGCGACCGGCCAGTCGCGGTTCTCGAAGAACTCGTCGGACAGCACGCGGCCGATCATCAGCTGGTTTGCGGATCCGAGCAGCGTGGGAATGACATACTCGCCGACGGCGGGAATGAACACCAGCATCGCACCGGCGACGACTCCCGGTATCGACAGCGGGAACGTAATCCGCACGAATGCCTTCCATGGAGCCGCGCCCAGGTCCGCGGCCGCCTCCAGCAGCGTCGAGTCGTGCTTCTCGAGATTGGCGTACAGCGGCAACACCATGAACGGCAGGTACGAATACACGATGCCGATGTACACGGCGAACGAGGTATTGGCCATCTGCAGCGGACTGTGGATCAGGTGCAGGGCCAGCAGCGCGTTGTTGATCAGGCCGTCATCCTTCAACAGGCCGATCCACGCGTAGATGCGCAGCAGAAACGAGGTCCAGAACGGCAGGATCACCAGCATCAGCAGTATGCTGCGGCGCGTGGGCGTGGCGCGTGCGATCGCCAGCGCCATCGGGTAGCCCAGCAGCAGGCATACCAGCGTCGACACCGTGGCTACCTTGATGGAATAGAAGAACGAATCGAGGTACAACGGGTCGGTAAACAGAAAGTGATAGTTCGCCAGGTGCAGCTTTATCGCCAGCATCATCTCGTGCGACCACTCGAACATCGGCGCGTATGGCGGCATCGCCATCAGCACTTCGGAGAACGAGATCTTCAACACGATCAGGAACGGCACCAGGAAGAACAGCAGCAGCCACAGCATCGGCACCGCGGTGGCGACCGGCCGGCCTAGGCGTTCGACACTGAAGTATTGCCGCAGCCGCTGGAGCATGCCTGGCCTCAAACGCTGCCGACGACCGGACTGGAAGCTTCCCAGCTCAGATACACGGAGGACTCTCGAACGAATTGTTCTTCCGGCTTGCGGCTGTTGTTGGCCACGGTCGCACGCACCTCGCGGCCCGAATCCAGGCGCACCAGGAACACCGACCAGTCGCCCAGGTAGGCGATCTCACGGATTACCCCGTGGGCCCAGTTATCGGCATGCTGGTGAGCGATGCTCGACAGATTGATCTTCTCCGGTCGCACCGCAACCCACAGCGGCGCGTCCGGCGGTGCGCTGATGCCGTGATCGATCAGCACCGGGGCAGGCAGCTCCGGGCACTGCACCCGCACGAAGTCCGGCTCATCCTCCACCAGCCGGCCCTCGAACAGGTTCACCGAACCGATGAAATCGGCTACGAAGCGCGTCTGGGGGAATTCGTAGATCTGGCGCGGCGTACCCACCTGCACAATCTCACCGTGATCCATGACGCCGATGCGCGTCGCCAGCGTCATCGCCTCTTCCTGGTCGTGAGTTACCACCACGAAGGTGACGCCGAGCTGTTGCTGGATGTTGATCAACTCGAACTGGGTATGCTCGCGCAATTTGCGATCGAGGGCGCCGAGCGGCTCATCGAGCAGCAGCAGTTTTGGCCGCTTCACCAGTGCCCGCGCCAGCGCCACGCGCTGGCGTTGTCCGCCCGAGAGCTGGTGCGGTTTACGCTTCAGGTACGGGCCCATTTTGACGATATCCAGGATCTCACCGACCCGGCGCTTGATTTCGCTGCCCGACAGCGACTCCTGCTCCAGGCCGAATGCGACATTGCGCTCCACGCTCATGTGCGGGAACAGCGCGTACGACTGGAACATCATGTTGACCGGGCGCCGGTAGGGCGGGATCAGGGCCAGGTCCTGGCCATCGATCAGCAGCCGGCCCGAACTGGGGGCCTCGAAGCCCGCCAGCAGGCGCAGCAACGTGGTCTTGCCGCAGCCCGAGGCGCCCAGCAGGCAGAAGATTTCCCCGCGCTCGACGCTCAGCGAGACGTTGTTGACCGCAACGAAATCGTCGAAGCGCTTACTGACGTTCTCCAGCTGCAGATAACTCTGTGGCATGGATGTCGTTGCTGCCTGTCGCACGCGTCAACGACCGGTCTTGAAACGCGTCCAGGTGCGGTTGAGCTCGCGCGTATATGCCAGGCTGTGGGACACGTCGGGATACATGTGCGCCTTCTGCGCGTCACTCGGATAGACCTCGCGATCGTTGAACACCGCGGGATCGACCAGGCTGTAGCCGGCCGCATTGGCAGTGGTGAAATGCATCGAGCTCGAATTTTTCGCCGCGACTTCCGGCCGCAGCAGATAGTTGATGAACAGGTGTGCGTTCCTGGGATGCGGCGCATCGGCCGGAATAGCCAGCATGTCGAAGAACATGACGGCCCCCTGGGAGGCGACGTTGTATCTGATCTTGAAGGTCTTGCCGGCTTCGGCGGCGCGGGAGCGGGCCTGTATGACGTCACCGCTCCAGCCGAGCGCCAGGCAGATCTCGCCGTTGGCCAGATCCTCGATGTACTTGGAAGAATTGATGTAGCGCACGTACGGCCTGACTGCCATCAGCACCTGTTCTGCCGCATGCAGATCGTCCAGGGATTCGCTTTTCGGATCGCGTCCGAGGTACAGCAGCGCCGCGCCGACGCCGTCGACCGGCGAGTCGAGGAACGAGACACCGCACTTCTGGAAGTTCTTCACGACGTTCGGATCCAGCAGCATCGCCAGACTGTCCACCGGTGCATTGGGCATGGCGCTGGCGATCTGGACGTCGTTGTAACCGATCCCGGCCGTGCCCCACAGGTAGATCACACCGTACTGATTGCCCGGATCGGATACCTCGATGCGGCGTGTGATATCGGGATCGAGGTTCTTGAGATTGGGCAGCAGCGATTTATCCAGCTTCTGAAACACCCCGGCCTGGATCTGGCGCTGCAGGAATGACGCCGACGGCACCACCACGTCGTAGCCGGTTCTGCCGGCGAGCAGCTTGGTCTCCAGCACCTCGTTCGAATCGAATACGTCGTAGTTGACCTTGATGCCGTATTCCTTCTCGAATGCCGGCACAATGGTCGGGTCGATGTAGTCGGACCAGTTGAAGACATTCAGCACCTTCTCCGGATCCGTCGGCGCGCCGGCTGCGCTCGCCCCGGGCGATGCGGCCGACGCGCTGCCGGCGGAGGCAGGCGCGGGAGTGTCCGGCTGGCGCCCGCAGGCCGCCAGCAGCAGTGCCGCGACCAAGGCCATGCCCAGCCGCCGCCGGTGCGCGGTTCGCGCCAATTTATTCATCCTCCCTGTCTCACGCCGGAAATAATAACCCACGCCGCACAGGTGCACGCTAGACATTCAGCAGCAGGTGCTCGCGCTCCCAGGAGCTGATCACTTGCAGGAACACCTCATGCTCAGCCTGCTTCACGATGGTATAGGCCGCGACGAACGGCTCCCCCAGGATCTGCAACAGCGGCTCGCAGTCGCGCAGGCGCGCCAGCGCCTCATCCAGGGAGCGCGGCAATGAATACGGCATATCGTGGGCGCTGCCCGTGACAGGTTCCGTGGGCTTCAAGCCCTCGGTCATGCCGAGGTAGCCGCAAGCGAGCGAGGCGGCGATCGCGATGTAGGGGTTGGCGTCAGCGCCGCCGACGCGGTTCTCGACCCGGCGGGCCTCCGGCTCGGACATCGGCACGCGCAGGCCCGCGGTGCGGTTGTCGTAGCCCCACTGCACGTTGATCGGCGCCGACAGGTAGCGCGTCATGCGGCGGTAGGAATTGACGTTCGAGCAGAACAGCGACATCGCGGCCGGGATATAGCGCTGCAGGCCGGCGATATGCGAGAAGAACAGCGCCGAAGGGGTGCCATCCGGATTGCTGAAGATGTTCTTGCGGGTCTTCTTGTCCACGATGCTCTGGTGGATGTGCATGGCGCTGCCGGGCTCCTTGGCATGCGGCTTGGCCATGAAGGTGGCATACATCTTGTGGCGCAGCGCGGCCTCGCGCGCGGTGCGCTTGAACAGGAAAGCCTGGTCGGCCAGATCCAGCGGCTCGCCGTGCAGCAGATTGATTTCCATCTGTGCCGGGCCGTCCTCGTGGATCAGCGTGTCGATCTCGATGTCCTGCGCCTCGCAGAAGGCATAGATGTCGTCGAACAGCGGATCGAATTCGTTGACCGCAGCAATGCTGTAGGACTGACGCCCCGGTTCGGCGCGGCCGGATCGACCGACCGGCGGCTTGAGCTGGTAGTCGGCATCGATGTTGGGCTCGATCAGGTAGAACTCGAGCTCCGGGGCGATCACCGGCTCCCAGCCGCGTTGCGCGTACAGGTCGAGCACGTGCCGCAGCAGATGCCGTGGCGCCATCATCACCGGCCGACCGTCGGAATAGAAGCAGTCGTGGATCACCTGCGCGGTGGGTTCGGCTGCCCAGGGCACCACCCGCACCGTCTTGGGATCGGCCTTGAGCACGATGTCGATCTCAGCCGGGCTCATGGCCGAGCTGGTGTCGGGCGGATAGTCGCCGGTTACGGTCTGCAGGAAAATGCTCTCGGGCAATCGCATGCCCTCGTCCTCGGCAAATTTCTCCGCCGGCATGATCTTGCCGCGCGCGATGCCGGCCATGTCGGGAATGATCGCCTCGACCTCCGAGATGCCGTGATCGCGAAAAAACTGCTGGATTTCGGTAGCCATAAATCACCTTCATTCTTTCGGTGCGCGGAACGCTCCGCACGCCGGTATCGCACCGCGCATCCGGTCACGGATGCGGTGCGCTCAACTGCGAGCGCGACACGCTGCGCCGAATTCGGCAAACAGCGCGCGCGAGAATTCATTGCCCGTGGCCTGCCACTCCGGGTGCCACTGCAGCGCCAGCGCAAACGCCGGGGCGCGCTCGACGCGAAATGCCTCGATGACGCCGTCGGGCGCACGCGCCTCGACCGCAAGTCCGGCTCCCAGCTCACGCACGCCCTGGCTGTGCAGGGAATTGACCGTGATGCGATCGGTCCCGGCCAGGCGGCGCAGCATGCCGCCGGGTTCGAGCGTCACCTGGTGCGCCGGTCCATACTGCTGCTCGAGCGGCTGCTTCGGATTCTCGCGATGATCCAGATATCCGGGCACGTCCTGCAGTTTCTGCCACAGCGAACCGCCGAAAGCGACGTTGATCTCCTGGAAGCCGCGGCAGATGCCCAGCACCGGTACGCCGGCCGCAACCGCGCGCGGGATCAACGGCAGCGTGGTGTCGTCGCGGTGCGGATCGTGCAGCGTGGCGTCCTCGCTGGGCTCGCCGCGGTAATGGCGTGGATCGACATTCGAAGGGCTGCCCATGAACAGCAAACCATCGAGAGTGTCGAATAGCTCCTCCAGGCTCAGTTCGCGCCCGATCGCCGGCACGATCAGCGGCAGCCCGCCGGCACCATCCAGCACCGCGGTCAGGTACTTTTCGCCGGCAAGGTGGTACGCCTGCAGACCAAGCACGCGCCGGTCCGCCGGGATTCCGATCACAGGACGCTTCGAAGTCATGATGGCGTAATGCGCTCACGTCAGCGCCTGTATGGATATACAGCGCCCGCCAGTGCTCACCTTGTGTTGCGTGACAGCCATTAGACCATAGCCGGCACCCGCCCGTCGCTGCAGGGGGCGCGCCACAGTGACTTGCGGTAGAAGTCAAGCTATTGATTTTGCGCGAGATTTCTGGCAATAGAGTCGGATGAAGGACGCAGTTCTGAACGATTACCTTGACACCTACTACCTGGCGAGTGCACGGCCTGCGCCGCCCACTGCCGCGCTTCGCGGCGCGCTCTCCACGGACGTGTGCGTGGTCGGCGGCGGCATTGCCGGCTGCTCCGCTGCGCTCACGCTGGCCGAGCGCGGCTATCGCGTGGTGCTGCTCGAGGGCCAGCGCATCGGCTGGGGTGCCTCGGGTCGCAGCGGTGGACAGGCGATCTTTGGCACTGCGACCGAGCAGGCAGAGCTTGCGCAGCTGGTTGGCCAGGCAGACGCACGCCGCATCTGGGACGTGACGCTCGAGGGCCTTAAGCTGCTCAAGCAGCGCATCGAACGCCACCGCATTGACTGCGATTGGGTGGACGGCTGGATGCTGGCCGCGATCAAGCAGCGGCAATGGACGGAGATTCAGGCCTGGCAGTCCGAGCTTGCGCAGCGCTATGGATACACCAGCACGCGCCTGATGGATCGGACGGAGCTGCGTTCAACGGTCGCCAGCGATCGCTATATCGGCGCGCTTTACGATTCCAACAGCGGCCATCTGCACCCGCTGCGCTATACGCTCGGCTTGGCGCGCGCCGCAGCCGGCGCCGGTGTCGACATCCACGAGGGCAGCCGCGTACTGGGCTTCGAGCGGCGCGACGGCAGGATTCATGTGCGCACCGCGCACGGCGCGGTGGACTGCGCGCAGCTGGTGCTGGCCGGCAATGCCTGGCTCGGCAGCACCGCGCCGCCGCTCGAGCGCAAGCTCATGAGCATCGGCAGCTATGTCATTGCGACCGAACCCCTGGGCGAACACCGGGTGCGCGAGCTGATCGCTAACAACGCCGCGCTGTGCGACGCCAACTGGATCCTCGACTACTTTCGCCGCTCCAGCGATCATCGCCTGCTGTTTGGCGGCCGCGTCAATTATTCGCTGCTGAATGTGCGCGCCGTGGCGCCAGCCACACGGGTGCGCATGATCCAGGTGTTCCCGCAGCTGCGCGCCGCGCGCATCGATTACGCCTGGGGTTGCATGCTGGACATCACGCTCAATCGCGCACCTAACTTCGGCCGCCTGGAACCGGACGTTTATTTCCTGCAGGGCTTCTCCGGCCACGGCATCGCGCTCGCCGGTATCGCCGGACAGCTGGTGGCCGAGGCCATCGCCGGCACCGCGGAGCGTTTCGATGTATTCGCGCGCATTCCACACCGCGATTTCCCCGGCGGCATGCTGCTGCGCCGCCCGGCCCTGGCACTGGCGATGCTCTGGTATCGACTGCGCGATCTGCTCTAAGCTATAGGCATGAAACACCTGCTGCTCGCGCTTGCCTGCGCCGTGTCCGTCGCCGGTTGCGGCCTGGCCGGCACCGCTGCCACCGGCGCCACCGGCGCTGCCGCCGAAGCGCAGCAGGCGCAACAGGCCAAGCAGATGGAGGATCGCGCACAGCAACAGGCACAGGATGCTGTGAAACTGGATGCGGCGCGGCGCGAACAGGCGGAAAAAGACGCACAGTAACGGCGCCCAACGACGCCTCTCAGGACCCTCAACACCTACGGCGCGCTGACCTCAAAGCAGCGGTGAATACGCCGGTTGCGCTCGAAATCGAACGGCAGCGTCTGGGCGGAGATGTCTTTCAGCTTCCATTGCCGCTCTACCGCAGGGTCAGGACGAAAACGCTGTGCGTTGGTCGAGAATACCAGTACACCCCCGGGCGCGAGCAGCTGCATGCACAGCCCGATCAGCTCAGGATGATCACGCTGCACGTCGAGCACCCCCTGCATGCGCTTGGAGTTGGAAAACGTCGGCGGGTCCAGGAAAATCAGATCGAACATTCGCGAACCGGATGGCGGCTGTTGCGCCGCCTCGCGCAGCCACTCGCGGCAATCAGCGCGTTGCAGACGATGCTGTGCCGGGTCCAGGCCGTTGAGCTTGAAGTTTCCCGCTGCCCAGTCAAGGTAGCTGTTGGACAGGTCGATACTGACGCTACTGCTCGCACCGCCGTTGGCGGCATAGACCGTTGCGCTAGCCGTGTAACAGAACAGATTCAGAAAGCGCACGCCGCGGGCTCGCTCGCGCAGCCGCGAGCGCGTCACTCGATGATCCAGGAACAGGCCGGTGTCGAGGTAGTCGTCGAGATTCACCAGGAATTTCAGGCCACCCTCTTCCACCGTGAGTGTCGGCTGTTGCGCGCTGGACGGCGCTCCCGCCGACTGGCGCTGGTACTGATCGGAACCGCTCTGCCGGCGCCGCAATCGCAAATGAATGCGCTCCGGCGCAATCTTCAGCACCCCCGGCAGGCTCGACAGCGCTTCGCGTCGCCGGCGCCGTGCCGACTCGGCATCGATGCTGGCCGGCGCTGCATACTCCTGCACCTGCAGGTGCACCCCGCCGCCCGCCACCGCCTCGTAGCGGTCAATCGCAAACGAATACTCCGGCATGTCGGCATCGTATAGCCGGTAGCAGCTCACCTGCGCGCGCTGCGCCAGCTTCGCCAGGCGCTTGATGTTCTTTTCCAGTCGATTGGCGAACATGCGCGCACCGGGGCTCGCCGCCGCCTCGGCCTGCTGCCGCTGCCGTCGCAGTTCGACGTCCTCCTCACCCGGCGCACCCAGGTCGATGCGCAGCAACCTGACGGCGATCGCGCCATTCCACAGCTCGTGCACCCGATAGCTGCGCAGCCGCAGTTCGTGCGCGGCTTCGGGCGCTGCGGCCAACAGTGCGGCATCCCAGCCAACGAAGTGTGCTCGCAGGCTGCGGCCCAGCTCGGCATAGAGCATTCGGGCGCGTACTTCGTCCCCGAGCCGCTCGCCGTAGGGTGGGTTCGTGCAGATCAAACCCGGCGCATCGGTCAGGGGCCGCACGCTGGCGACCGGATGGCGTTCGAAGCGCACCAGCGCCGTCACGCCGGCACGCTCGGCATTGGCGGCGGCGATCGTGAGCGCGCGCTGGTCGATGTCGCTGCCGCGGATGATGCTGGTAACCGCGGTGGCGGCACTGTCCGTCGCCTCGCTCTTCAGGCGCTGCCACAGCTGCGCATCGTGGTACTTCCAGCCGAGGAAGCCGAAGTAATCGCGCCGCAAACCCGGCGCACGCCCGGCCGCGATCATGGCGGCTTCTATCACCAGTGTCCCGGAGCCGCACATCGGGTCCAGGAATTCGGCGCCGCGTTGTGCGGCTTCGGGCCAGCGCGCTCGCAGCAGCACACCCGCGGCGAGGTTTTCGCGCAGTGGTGCCTCACCGGCCTCAGTCCGGTACCCGCGTCGGTGCAGCCCTTCGCCGGCCAGATCGATCGACAGCGTCATATGAATCCCATTGGCGTGCGCGTGCAGGCGCACCGCCGGCCGCGTCAATGCCACATCCGGCCGCGACCCGGTGTCGTCGCGCAGGCGGTCGCATACGGCATCCTTCAGCCGCAGGGCACCGAAATGGCTGTTGGTGATGGTCGGATGGGCACCGGTGAACTCGCAGGCGATGGTGCGCGCCGGATCGATGTGCGCGCTCCAGTCAACGGCGCGCACCGCGGCGTAGAACTCATCCGCGCTTGCGGCCTCGAATTCGGAAAGCTGTAGCAGCACACGGCTGGCGGTACGCGACCACAGGCAGGCGCGATATCCGGTCTCGAGCGTGCCGCGGAACAGTACCCCGGCGCTGCGCTCGCGCGTGTCCTGCGCCCCGATCGAGTCCAGTTCGCGTGCCAGCAGGTCGGCCAGGCCACGCGGCACCGTGGCGACGAACGCATGCTCGGCGGCACTCAAGCCAGATCGATCCAGGTGGTCTTGAGTTCGGTGTACTTGTCGAACGCGTGCAGCGATTTGTCGCGGCCGAAACCCGACTGTTTGTAGCCGCCGAATGGAACCGTGATGTCGTCGGCGTCATAGCAGTTGACGTACACCACACCGGCCCGTAGCGCGCGCGCCGCACGATGCGCGCTGGTGATGTCGCGCGTCCAGATTGCCGCCGCCAGGCCGTAACTGCTGTCGTTGGCAATGCGCAGCGCCTGCGCAAGGTCCCGAAAGCTGATGGTCGACAGCACCGGGCCGAAGATCTCCTCGCGCGCGATGCGCATTTGCGGCTGCACGTCGTCGAATATCGTGGGCTCGATGTAGCAGCCGCCGCTGCTCTGGCGCACGCGCTCACCGCCCAGCGCCACGCGCGCGCCTTCGCTGCGCCCCGCCGCGATGTAGTCCATGACCCGATGCGTCTGCGTCTCATCCACCATCGCGCCCAGGGTGGTGTGCGGATCGAGCGGATCCCCGGGCGCCATGCCGCGGCCGATGCGGCTGATCTCGGCTAGCAGCGGTTCGCGCACCGACTCCTGCACCAGCAGGCGCGAACCGGCCGAGCACATCTCGCCCTGATTGAAGAATATCGCAGCCGCGGCCGCGCGCGCCGCCCGCGCCAGGTCCGGATAATCGGCCATCACGATGTTGGGCGACTTGCCGCCGCACTCGAGCGATACGCGCTTAAGATTTGACTGGGCGGCGCACTGCATCACCACCTTGCCGGTGGCCGTGGAGCCGGTGAAGGCGATGGCATCCACATCCATGTGCGAGGCCAGTGCCTTGCCGGCCGTGGGTCCGTAGCCGGGCACGACGTTGAATACTCCAGGCGGTATACCGGCGGCCAGTGCCAGCTCGCCCAGCCGCAGGGCGCTCAGCGGCGACTTTTCCGACGGCTTTAATACCAGGGAATTACCGGCGGCCAGCACCGGCGCGATCTTCCAGCTTGCCATCAGCATCGGGAAATTCCACGGCACGATCGCGCCGATCACGCCCATCGCCTCGCGCGTCACCAGCGCCAGGGCGCCTGGACCGGTGGGCGCGACCTGGTCATAGATCTTGTCGATCGCCTCGGCGTACCAGCGCAGGCAGCGCACCGTGGCGGCGACATCGACGTTGATGCTGTCGCGGATCGGCTTGCCGACATCCAGGGTCTCCAGCAGCGCCAGCTCCTCGCTCGCCTGTTCCACCAGCTCGGCGAATCGCAGCAGTACCCGCTTGCGCTCGGCCGGCGCCCGATCGGCCCAGTCGCCGCGTTCGAATGCGGCACGTGCCGCCGCCACCGCGTCGTCCACGTCCGGCGTGTCACAGGCCGCCACCGCGGCCAGCCTGCGGCCATCGATCGGGCTGATGCAGTCGAAGGTGGCCCCCGAACGTGCGGCGGTGAGTGCTCCGTTGATCACCGCCAGACCGGCGGGGCGCAGCGCGCTCGCGCGTGCGTGCCAGCTGGCGGCATCTGCTAGATGGGCTGAATCGTTCACTTAGGCCGCCAATCTGGCGCCGCGATCGGTGGCTGTCAATCGGGAAGCTGGCCCAGCCTCTCTCACCCTGGTTGTTGAGGACTCGCGGCCCTGGAACTCTTATCATGTGTCGGTGAGCGCTGCGGTAGGAATGCCGGTAAACCTCAGCTCAACCGCACAGCGGGCATGGCAGCCAATGAATGACAGGAATCTTGGGCGACCGGGACCGGGCTCGGGCTGGAGCCCGCAGCGCCAATGGCAATTGCTGGCGGCAGTCGCCGCCCTCATTGCAATCCTGGTCCTGGTCGGCATGCTCTCCGGGCGGATGTTCCAGCGCAGCGCTGGGGAGAGCGCGCCCTTGCCCCCCGCGGGCACGTTTCGTCCGACCGCCCAGCAACTCAAGACGCTGACCATCGAGCCGGTCACGGTGCATCAATTTGTCAGCCAGGAGATTACCGAGGGCAAGATCGCGGTCAATGGCGATCGCAGCACGCCGGTGTTCTCGCCATACTCGGGGCGCATCACGCGGGTGATTGCCGGGTTGGGCGACAACGTCAAGTCCGGTCAAGCGCTGGCGACGATTGAAGCCTCGGAATTTGCGCAGGCGCAGAGCGATCTGGCTACCGCCCTCGCGCAGCTCAAGCTGGCACGCAACAACGAAACGCGCAAGCACGCGCTGTACGATGCCAAGGGCGGCTCGATGGCCGATTGGCTCCAGTCCCAGGCCGATCTGAGCGCTGCCGAGGCGGGCTTGCGATCGGTGCGCAACCGGCTGCGCATTCTCGGCTACTCCGAGCAGGCCATCGACGCCATGGCCAGCGACGAGCGCTCAGGCGCAGTCGCGCAGATCGTCGCGCCGATCAGCGGCGTCATCGTCGATCGGCAGCTCGGTCCGGGCCAGTACGCGCAAGCCGGCGGCTCGTCGCCGGTATTTACCATCGCCGACATGTCCAGCGTTTGGATGGTCGGCAACGTCAGGGAAGCCGATGCCGGCCACATACAACGTGGCCAGACGGTCGAAGTCGGGGTGCTCGCATATCCGGATCGCACCTTCACTGCACATGTGATCTACGTCGCTCCAACCATCGATCCGAATACGCATCGACTGACCGTGCGCGCGGTGATCGACAACGCCGACGGCGCACTCAAGCCCGAGATGTTCGCCAGCTTTCGCATTCTGACCAGTGAAGGTGCGCAGGCGCCGGCGGTTCCGGCGAGCGCCGTGGTCTACGAGGGCGACAGTGCACACGTGTGGGTACTGCAATCGGCCGACGTGCTTGCCATTCGGCCGATCCACACCGGTCGCGCCAACGACGGCCTGGTCGAGGTACTGGACGGGCTGCAGCCGGGGGAACGCGTCGTCACCCGCGGCAGCCTCTTCATAGATCGCTCGGCGACATGAATGCCCTGGTGTCGTTCGCGCTGCGGCGACGGGTGCTGATCGTCATCCTGCTCATCCTGGCGCTGGCGGGCGGCGTGGTGAGCTTCCTGGCGCTCAACATCGAGGCCTACCCGGATCCGGTGCCGCCGCTGGTCGATATTGTCACGCAGAGCTCCGGCCAATCGGCCGAGGAAATCGAGCGCTACATCACCATACCGATTGAAGTGCAGATGGCTGGGATTCCGAACGTCCAGGCCATTCGCACCATCTCGCTGTTCGGACTGTCGGACGTCAAGGTGCAATTCACCTACGACTACACCTACGAGCAGGCCGAGCAGTGGGTGTACAACCGGTTATCGCAGATCTCGGGCTTGCCCAACAGCGCCCAACCACAGATCTCTCCCACGAGTCCCATCGGCGAGATCTTTCGATATCGGGTCGCCGGCCCACCCGGGTATTCGGTCACGGACTTAAAGTCGATCGAGGATTGGATTCTCGAGCGGCGCTTCAAGGCCGTGCCCGGCGTCATCGATGTTACCGGATGGGGCGGCAAGACCAAGACCTACGAGGTCACGATCGATCAGCGTCGCTTGCTGAATTACGGACTGTCGGTACCGCAGGTGCTGCAGGCATTGTCAAACGCCAATATCAATGTTGGCGGCCAGACGGTGAACATCGGTACGCAGTCGGTGGTGGTGCGCGGAGTTGGCCTGATTCACTCCATGGACGATATCGCCCACACGATGATAGCCAGCAGTAACGGCGTTCCGGTGTATGTCGCGGACGTGGCCGAAGTGCGCGTCGAGCACCTGCCGCGGCTTGGCATCGCCGGTCTCAACGACAACGACGATATCGTCCAGGGCATCGTCCTGATGCGCCGCGGCGCCCAGAGCATTCCCACGATCCGGCGGGTCGAGGCCGAGGTCGACCATATCAACGCTTCCGGTGTGCTGCCGCCGGGCGTGCGCATCGAGCGCATCTACGACCGCTCTGACCTGGTCCACGTAACCACGCACACGGTACTGCGCAACATGATCGCCGGTATCGTCCTGATTTTTCTCCTGCAGTGGCTGTTTCTGGGTAACCTGCGCAGCGCAATCATCGTTGCCACCACGATCCCGTTCGCCCTGTCGTTCGCGATCGGCCTGATGGTGATGCGCGGTGAATCCGCGAATCTGCTGTCGGTAGGCGCCATCGACTTCGGCCTGGTGGTCGATGCCACCGTCATCATGGTGGAGAATATCTTCCGCCACCTGGCCGAGGCCGCGGGCCATCGCGGCACGGGGGTGTCGCCGTTGGATCACATGCGTACCCCGAGCGGATTTCGTGGCCGCTTCGCGATCATTGCCACCGCGGCGGCAGAGGTCAGCCGTTCGATCTTCTTCGCCGCCGCAATCATCATCGCCGGGTTCGTGCCGCTGTTCACCATGTCGGGCATCGAGGGCCACATCTTCGGCCCGATGGCCAAGACCTATGGCTATGCGATCGCCGGCGGACTGATCGCCACTTTCACCATCGCGCCCGCGCTCAGCGCGCTGCTGCTGTCCGAACAGCTCGACGACGCCGAAACGCGCGCCGTGGCGTGGCTGCGCCGGATCTATGAGCCGGCGGTCGAATTCGCCCTTAGCAATCGCATCCTGACCCTGGGTGCGGCAGCGCTGGTGCTGCTGCTGGCGCTGCTGGCAATGCGCACCCTGGGGCTGGAATTCCTGCCGAAACTGGAGGAAGGCAATTTCTGGGTGCGCGCCACGCTGCCGAGTTCGATCTCCATTGAGGAAGGCAATGGCTACGTCAACCAGATGCGAGCGCTGATCGCCTCCTATCCGGAGGTCGCGACCGTCGTGTCGCAGCACGGTCGGCCGGACGACGGTACCGATGCCACTGGTTTCTTCAATGCCGAATTCTTCGTGCCGCTCAAGCCGGTCGACAGCTGGCCCCATGGGCTGACCAAGGACAAGCTGACCGATCAGATGACAGCGGCACTCGCGCAGCACTTCCCGGGCGTCGAATTCAATTTCTCGCAGTACATCGAGGACAACGTCGAGGAGGCGGCCTCCGGCGTCAAGGGCGAAAATTCGGTCAAGGTCTACGGCAATGACCTGCAAACGCTGGAGGCCACCGCCAACAAGATCGCCAAAGTACTGGCCAACGTGCCCGGCATCACCGATCTGGCGGTACTACGCTCGCTCGGGCAGCCCACCATCCGCATCGACGTCGATCGCGAACGCGCCGCGCGCTATGGGCTGGCGCCGGGCGACGTGAATGCCGTGGTGCAGGCGGCGATCGGCGGCCAGACGCCGGGCGACCTGTATGAGGAAGGCAGTGATCGACACTACCCGATCATCGTGCGGCTGGCGGCTCCTTACCGGCAAAGCCTGGAGGCGATTCGCCGCATTCCCATCGCCGCCCAGAACGCGGCCGCCGGCAGCACGCTTGAGGTCGCCCTCGCCGATGTCGCGAACGTGCATCTGGTGTCGGGCGCCGCTTTCATCTACCGCGAACAGCAGCAGCGCTACGTGCCGATCAAGTTCAGCGTGCGCGGCCGTGATCTTGGAACCGCGGTGCTGGAAGCACAGCGCCGGGTCGACTCCGAGGTGCTGGTCCCAGGGGGCTATCGCCTCGAATGGGTAGGCGAATTCGGTAATCTGCAGGATGCGCTCGGGCGGCTGGGTATGGTCGTGCCGCTGGCGATTCTGCTGATCTGCGTGCTGCTGTTCCTGAATTTCGGATCGCTGGGCGACGTGCTGCTGGCCGCCAGTGTGATCCCGATGGCGCTGGTTGGCGGCATCTTCGCCCTGTACATCACGGGTACACCGTTCAGCGTCTCCGCGGCCATCGGCTTCGTGGCGCTGTTCGGCATCGCGGCCATGGATGGCATCCTCGTGATCTCGTATTACAACCTGAGTCTCGCTTTCGGCGCCGACCGCGACAGCGCCATCCGTGCGACCTGCCGTACGCAGTTCCGGCCGGTGATGATGACCTGCATCGTCGCCTGCGTGGGCCTCATTCCGGCGGCGTTATCGACTGGCATCGGCTCGCAGGTACAACGCCCGCTGGCATTGGTGGTGGTGGGCGGCATGCTGTTCGCTCCGCTGCTGATCCTGCTGGTGTTGCCGGTGTTGATCGACAGGTTCTCCTCGCGCCGCACCGTGCCGACCGATCATTCCGCCGGCACGGCGCAGGAGAACGCCTGATGCAGCGCGGCCTCCCGGCCTTGGCGGGTGTCGTCGCGTTGGCCGGCTGTGCGGTCGGCCCGAACTATCATCGGCCGGCCGAACCGACCACCCAGAGCTACACCGCGCAGCAGCAGCCAACCGTGCTGAGCAGCGCGATCGCCGATGGCGGCGCGTCGCCGGACGACGGTGGCACGCAGAGCTTCGTCACCGGACAGGATCCGCCGGCAAAGTGGTGGCGCGAATTCGGATCGCCCGACCTGGATGCGCTGGTTGCCGAGGCTCTGCGCGCCAATCCCACCGTCCAGGCCGCGGAAGCGGCGCTGCGCCAGGCGCAGGAGAATGTCGCTGCCGGTCGCGGCGCCTATTTTCCGCAGGTGCAGCTGAGCGGCGCAGTCAGCCGCAACCGGAACGCGGTGCAGGTACTGGCGCCGACCCTGACCTCCGGGGCCCCGATTTTCAATCTATACACTCCCCAGGTCAGCGTCTCCTACGTTCCAGACTTGTTTGGAGCCAACCGCCGCCAGGTGGAATCGCTGCAAGCGCAGGCGCAGGCCAGCGGCGACGAATATGACGCCGCCTACCTGACGCTGGCTGCGAACGTGGTTACCGCGGCGGTGCAGGAAGCCGGATTGCGCGCGCAGATCGCGGCCACGCGGCAAATTATCGACACCGAACTCGAATCGGTTCAAATCATGCAACGCCAGCTTGAACTGGGTGCAATCGCCGAGGCCGACCTGCTCGCCCAGGAATCTGCGCTGGCGCTGCTCGAGGCCAGCCTGCCGCCGCTGCAGAAGAACCTCGACCAGCAGCGCAACATGCTGGCGGTGCTGAGCGGACATCTGCCGAGCGATCCACCCGCCGCACAATTTGAACTCGATACGCTGACGCTACCAGCGAGTATTCCCCTGAGCGTGCCCTCGAAGCTGGTCGAAAGGCGGCCGGACGTACGCGCTGCCGAGGCGCAGCTGCACGCAGCCAGTGCCAATGTTGGCGTCGCAATCGCCAACATGCTGCCGCAGATCACACTGAGCGCGAGCCTGGGCAGCGTTGCGACCGCGACCGGCAAGATATTCTACGGCCAGAGCGAGTTCTGGTCGGCTGGAGCGAGCCTGTCGCAGACGCTGTTCGCTGGCGGCACACTATTGCATCGCGAGCGCGGCGCGCGAGCGGCGCTCGACCAGGCCGGCGACGAGTATCGCGAGACGGTGCTCACGGCATTTCAGAATGTGGCTGACGCGCTGCGTGCCCTGGCGGCCGATGCGGACGCTGTACAGGCGGCGGATCACGCAGCCGCGCTATCGCAGGCCAGCCTCGAAATCGCACGGCGGCAGTATCAGATCGGTGCGGTGAGTTCCCTGTTGCTGCTAAGCGCGCAGCAGACCTACCAGCAGGCCCTGATCAACCGCGCTCAGGCCAGGACCAACCGCTACGCCGATACCGCAGCGCTGTTTCAGGCCCTGGGCGGCCGCGCTGGGAAGCTGTCGAACGCCGAATAGCGGGGAACTGGGATGTAACTGGCGTGTTTCTGCGCCAAATTTCGCCGCTTTACGTCGTGCATGTGCCATATGTCATTAGCGTTCATCGCTAATTCACTGGAATGCAACGGAATTGTCATTCCGCTACCGGAGACTATGAATCCGGCTCCAGGATCTACAGAGGCTTTACATGCAGTCTGGCCCTAGACCGGCGATTCAGGTACGCACCGCATTCATCTCGGATATACATCTGGGTTCGCGCGATTGCCGCGCCGACCTGGTACTGGATTTCCTTCGCCGGGTTCAGCCCGACGAGCTGATTCTGGTCGGCGACATCATTGATATCTGGAGCCTGCGCCGCAGCTTCTACTGGCCCCAATCGCACAGCGACGTACTGCGCACTATCCTCGGCAAGACCAAGCACGGCACGCGCGTCATCTATGTGCCCGGCAATCACGACGAGCAATTCCGCCAGGTCGGGGGCATCAGCTTCGGCAACCTGGAAATGCACCGTGAATACATCCATGAAACGCTGCGCGGTAAACGCATGCTGGTGATGCATGGCGATGAATTCGATGGCGCGGTGAAATGCAGTCGCTGGCTCACCGCCCTGGGCTCAGGACTGTACGACGTCGTGCTGGGCTTGAATCGCGCCCTGAACGCCTTGCGTCACCGCTTCGGCTACGGCTACTGGTCGCTCGCCGGCTACCTCAAGAGCCGCGTCGGCAATGCGATGGACTACGTGCGCAGTTTCGAGGCCGCCGCCGCGCATGCCGCTCGCCGTCGCGGCCTGGATGGCATCGTCTGCGGTCACATTCATCGCCCGGAGTTGGTAGAGATTGAAGGCGTGCTCTACTGCAACGATGGTGACTGGGTCGACAGCTGCTCGGCGCTGATCGAAACCCGCACCGGCGAGCTCGAGCTTTGGCACTGGACCGACGCCGATCACGAACTGCCGGTGCCGCTACGCACCAGCGCCGTGGCGCGCGCCGCTTGAGGCTCGCGGCCGGGCGCGTCAGTCGAACTCCGTCATCAGTTCCGGGTGGCGCCGATGTGCGTACATGCGCCCGATCTGCGCCGGCGTCACTCGACCCAGTGACAGTTCGGGCAGTTGCTCGAGCGCAAAGAATTCCACCGCGCTGGTTTCCAGGCTGGGACTTGCCGACCCGCCGGTCAGCTCACAGATGAAGAACAGCTTATATATAGAGTAGGGATGGCTGGCGAGGTGGCCCTGCCGGCGGCGATCCCAGACTGCGGCCAGCTTGATGGCTCGCGCCTGGTAGCCTGACTCCTCCTGGATTTCGCGCTCGACGCATTCCCTGGCGGATTGATTGACGTCCGCCCAGCCGCCCGGCAGCGTCCAGCGACCATCGCTGATCTCGCGCACCAGCAGGATGCGCTCGTCGCGAAACACTGCTCCGCGCACGTCGACCTTGGGCGTTGGATAACCAAGATCCTGCTCGAACAGTGCGCTGATGCGTTCCACCGGTGCGCCGGAACCTGACGCCAACATCGCCACCGCAATTGCCCGCAGCCGTTGATAGCGTTCGATATCGTAGCGGTCACTGGAAAAGGTCAAGCCGGTCTGTGCGATGGCCTGCAGTTCCGTCGCCCACAGCAGCCAGTTCGGATCATTCATTCGATAGTCCTTGGCGTTCCCGCGACTGTAGCAGTAGAGTCAGCGCCGATAACAGCCGCCGGGCTCTAGCTGAAGGAGCATCTGAATGAAACGAACTGCATCCGCCATCTGGTCCAACGATCTCAAGAGCGGGCACGGCGCACTGGCGACCCACAGCGGTGTACTCAAGGACACACCCTATAGCTTTGCGACCCGTTTCGAGACCGCACAGGGTACCAATCCGGAAGAACTCATCGCCGCGGCGCACGCCGGATGCTTCACGATGGCGCTGGCGGCCAGCCTCGGCAAGGCCGGCTATACCCCCAAGCGCCTCGCGACTCAGGCCACCGTATCGCTGGAGCTGCAGAGCGGCAACTGGACCATCAGCGCCGTGCATCTGGAGAATGAGGCCTGGGTACCTCGAATCAGCGCCGACAAGTTCGCGCAGGTCGCGGCCGACGCCAAGGCCAACTGTCCGGTGTCGCGACTGCTGCGTGCCGACATTTCGCTCAATGCCAAGCTGGAACCGGGCGAAGGTCACTGATACCCGAACACGGCCGGCGATCCCCACCGCGGCGGTTATTGGCGCATCTCGTGCAGGTGGGTCCGGAACCACTGGTAAGTCGACTTGAGGCCGGCGTCGAGCGCGATTTTCGGCGTCCACCCCAGGGCCGTCAGGCGCGATGTGTCCAATAGTTTGCGCGGTGCGCCGTCGGGCTTGGATAGGTCGAAGCGCAGGCCACCCCGGTATCCGACGGTATCGGCCACCAGCCGCGCGAGCTCGGCGATGCTCACGTCCACACCCCATCCGACGTTGACCGGTGCGGCGTCGCTGTAGGTTCGCATCAGATAGACACAGGCATCGGCAAGATCGTCGACATGCAGGAACTCGCGTCGCGGTGTGCCGCTGCCCCAGATTTCGACCGCCGCGGCCTGCCGCTGCCTGGCCTCATGACATTTGCGGATCAGCGCCGCCAGAACGTGCGATTCGAGCAGGTTGAAGTTGTCACCAGGCCCATACAGGTTGGTCGGCATGGCGCAGATGGCATCGAACTCAAACTCGAGCCGATAAGCCTGGCACATCTTCAGGCCGGCGATCTTTGCAATCGCATACCACTGGTTGGTGGGTTCCAGCGCACCCGTGAGCAGGCTGTCTTCCGGCATCGGCTGCGGCGCCAGTCGCGGGTAGATGCAGCTCGAGCCCAGGTACAGCAGCTTCTTGGTACCGTTGCGGTACGCCGCATCGATGATGTTGGTCTGGATTTGCAGGTTGTCGCGTATGAACTGCGCCGGGTGGCTGCGATTGGCCTCGATGCCGCCCACCTTCGCCGCCGCCAGGAACACATACTGCGGCCGCTGCTCGGCGAAGAAACGCTCCACTTCGGCCTGTTGCCGCAGATCCAGCTCGCTGCTTGCACGAAGCAGCAGATGCGTCGCGCCTTCGGCCTGCAGCCGGCGCACGATCGCGGAGCCTACAAGTCCGCTATGGCCGGCAATATAGATCGGTGCGTCGTACACGATCCCGCAGGCTCAGCCGCTGCCGACCTGGCCCAGGTAGTCGCTCTTGCCGAGCTTCACGCCGGCATGACGCAGGATGTCGTAAGCCGTCGCGCTGTGGAAGTAGATATTCGGCAGCACGAAGGTCTGCAGATACTCCCAGCCGTTGCTGAAATTCAACGCACCGTTCGGGAATTTCACCACCACCGGCCGGCTCTCGCCACCTTCCAACTGGCGCGCTTCGAAGCCCTTGACGAAGGCCAACGTCTTGTCGATGCGCTGTTTGAGCTGCTCGAAGCTCGACTCCGTGTCCTCGAATTTCGGCGCCTCGACCGCGGCCAGGCGCGCCATGCAGCCCTTGGCGCCGTCGGACACCACCTGCACCTGGCGCGTGAGCGCAAACATATTCGGGTACAGCCGCATTCCCAGCAGGATCGCCGGGTCTAGCTTCTCGCTTTCGGCATGCAGCCGGCCCTTTTCCAGCACCCCACTCAGGTTGGTGAGTGCGCGCGCCAGGACCGGAACTGAGGCATCATGGATAGACAGGCTCATGTCGAAATTCCCCTTCTTCGCTTGTGGCACGCGCGGCGCGCGTGATAGGGCGCGTATCCTGTGTCAGAACCATACGCGCCCGCAAGCCGGGATGATTGTCCTCCAGTTTGAGCTCGCTGCCGTGCAGCCGGGCGACCGCATCCACCAGGCTGAGTCCCAGACCCACCCCAGGGGTGCAACGACTGGCATCGCCGCGGTAAAAGCGCTCCACCGCCTTGGTTTTCTCGGCGTCGGTAATGCCCGGCCCGCTGTCGGCGACCACGATCTCCACGCTGGCGTCCTCGCCGCAGCGCACCGCGACCGTAATGGAGCCGTCGCCCGGCGTGTACTTGAGGGCGTTGTCGATCAGGTTACCCAGCGCCTGGGCCAGCAGTACCGGGTCGCCCCGGATCGGCGCCGGGCCGGCCGCTTCCAGCGACAAGGATGAGCCCCTGACTTCGGCGGCCGGCTGGTAAAACTCCACCGCCGCGGCGGCGACCGCGGTGACATCCACGGCAACGAAGCCGGAACGGCGCAGGCCGCTGTCGATCTCGGCCAGCCGCAGCAGTGCGTTGAAGATGCGGATCACCTGGTCTACGTCCGCCACCGCCGCATCGATCTCGCCGAACGTTTTCTCGATTGGCGGCTTGGTCAGGGCCAGCTCTTCCAGTCGCGAGCGCAGTTCCGCCAGCGGCGTGCGCAAATCATGCGCGATCGCATTGGAAACATTGCGCACGCCGCCGATCAGCTGCTCGATCTGATCCAGCATGCCGTTGATGGTCTGCGACAACGTGTTGAGCTCATCAGCGCTTTGATGGGTCGGCAGTCGATGACTCAGGTCGCCCTGGATGATCGCCGACACGGTCTGGCGGATGCCGTGGATTCGTGCCATCAGCGCCCGCCTGATCAGGATCCCGCCCGCGGTGCCCAGCACCGACAGGATGGCAACCGCGCCGGCCAGCGCATACCAGAAGCGCTGTTCCAGCGGCGCGTAGCGTGAAGTATCGCGCCCCACCAACAGGTGATAGCCGCCGGGCAGCGTCGCGTGCACGATGGCGACGTTCGTCATGCGTTTGCCAAGCTCGAGCTTGACGGTATAGGTGCCGGGATTCGCGGGCACGCTCGACGGCCAGGCGGTGAGGTTGCCAGCCAGCGGCTTGAGTCCGGCGTCGGCCACCAGCAACAGCCGCTCGCCGGCGATCTGCAGGCCCACGCGTTGGTCGACATAGCTGATCAGGCCCGTGGCGCCCTCGCGGCGAAATACTTCGGTCAGGCGCTGTGCATCGGACTGCAGGATCTCGTTGCGTCCTTCCTGGATAGTCACCCGCCAGGCATACCAGAGCGGTGCGGCAAACAGCGCCAGCGCCGCAAGTCCCAGGCCGATGTAACCCACCGCGAGCTTCAGGGCGGAGGAGCGCAGGAACTTCATCTGCCGGGCCTATCAGTCATGCGATGTCAGGGTGTAGCCGGCATTGCGCACCGTACGCAACAGCGGCCGTTCGAAGTCGGCGTCGATCTTCTGCCGCAGCTTGCTGATGTGGACATCCACCACGTTGGTCTGTGGATCGAAGTGATAATCCCAGACATTCTCCAGCAGCATGGTGCGCGTGACCACCTGGTCGGCATGTCGCATCAGGTACTCGAGCAGCTTGAATTCGCGTGGCTGCAGCGTAAGACTGCGATCGCCGCGTGTGACCTTGCGTGTCAGCAGATCCACTCGCAGGTCCGCCACTTCCAGTTTGGTCTGTGCGCTTTCCCCCTGGGAGCGTCGCGTCAGCGCGTCGAGGCGCGCCAGCAGTTCGCCGAACGCGAACGGTTTGGTCAGGTAGTCGTCGCCGCCGGCGCGCAAGCCGCGGATACGCTCGTCGACGTCGGACAATGCGCTCAGGATCAGGATCGGGGTGCGCTTGCCCGACTTGCGCAGCGCTTCGATGATCGCAAGTCCATCGATCTCTCCGGGCAGCATACGGTCCATGATAATCACATCATAAGGCTCGCTGGCGGCGAGAAACATACCGTCACGGCCGTTGCCGGCATGATCGGCGGTATGGCCAGCCTCCTGCAGGCCCTTGACCACGAACTGGGTTACGCGTTCATTGTCCTCGACCAGCAGTACTTTCATGACGCTCCTTGAATCAGCGGGCCGGCCGGCGCGCCGGCGACCTCGCGCGCATGGGCCCGCCGCCGCTGGCCGGTGAACTGGTCCAGATACAGGTATATCACCGGCGTCGTGAACAATGTCAGGGCCTGACTCAGGATCAGTCCGCCGACCATGGTATAGCCGAGCGGCTGCCGCAGCTCCGAACCGGTGCCCCGCCCGAGCATCAGCGGCAGGGCGCCGAGCAGCGCCGCCATGGTGGTCATCATGATCGGCCGAAAGCGCAGCAGGCAGGCCTGTCGGATCGACGCTTCCGGGGACAGGTGCTGCTCGCGCTCGGCCTGCAGCGCGAAGTCCACCATCATGATGCCGTTCTTCTTGACGATGCCGATCAGCAGGATGATGCCGATCAACGCGATCACCGACAGATCGAAATGAAACACCATCAGTGTCAGCAGTGCGCCCACGCCGGCCGAAGGCAGTGTCGACAGGATGGTGAGCGGATGGATGTAACTCTCGTACAGCATGCCGAGGATGATGTAGACCACAACCAGTGCCGCCAGGATCAGGTATGGCTGGGTCTTGAGCGAGCTCTGAAACGCCTGTGCCGTGCCCTGGAAGCTGCCGGTAATCGTCGATGGCATACGGATCGCCGCCGTCGCCTTGTTAATGGCGTCGACCGCGTCGCCCAGTGCCACCGAAGGGCCGAGATTGAACGACAGCGTGACCGCCGGGAATTGCCCCTGGTGATTGATCGACAGGAAGGTGACGTGACGGGTGTCGAACTTGACGAACGTCGATAGCGGCACCATCTGGTTCGTGGTCGGCGATTTAACGTAGATCTTCGACAGCGTGTGTGGATCGGCCTGCAGCGCAGGGGTGACCTCCAGGATCACGTGGTAGGCGTTGAGCTGCGTGAAGTACTGCGTCACCTGGCGCTGGCCGAAAGCATCATCCAGGGTCTGGTCGATCAGCGACGGCTGAATCCCAAAGCGCGCGGCCTGGTCGCGATCGATGGCGAGCGACAGCATGGAACTCCCGGTCTGCTGGTCCGTGGCCACGTCGCGCAGCATCGGCAGCTTCTGCAGCTGCGCCAGCAGTCTCGGCGCCCACTCGTTGAGCTCGTTCAGATCCGCGTCCTGCAGCGTGTATTGATACTGCGTGCGCGCCAGGCGGCCACCGACGTTGAGGTCCTGCGCGGCCTGCAGGAACAGCGTTGCGCCCGGCACATGCGCAATCTCGCGCCGTAACCGCGCGATCACCTGATCGGCGGTGCCCGAGCGCTGATCACGCGGTTTCAGGCTGATGGCCACAAAGCCGTTGTTGATTGAGCGCGAGCCACCGATAGCCGTGGCCCAACTCTCCACGTCCGGATCGTTGGCCAGGACATCGGTTAGCAGATGTTCGCGGCGCACCATCTCGCCAAACGAGATGTCCTGCGGCGCGTCCGACAGGCCGAGGATGATGCCGGTATCCTGCTGTGGGAAGAATCCCTTGGGGATCAGCACGTACAGCACGATCGTGAGCGCCACGGTCGCGACGAATACGATCAGCGTCGGACGCTGATGGCGCAGCACGAAGTCCAGGCCGCGTGTATAGAGCGCCAGCATGCGGTCGAACCCGGTCTCGATCGCAAGGTAGAAGCGCCCGTGCCGCAGGTGTTTCTCGTTGCGCAGGAACAGCGCGCACATGGTCGGCGACAGCGTCAGTGCGACGAATGCCGACACCGCGATGGTCATCGTCACCGTGACCGCGAACTCGCGGAACAGCCGGCCGACGATGCCGCCCATCAGCAACAGCGGGATGAATACCGCCACCAGAGAAATGCTGATCGTCAGGATGGTGAAGCCGATCTCGCGCGAGCCCTTGAGCGTCGCCTCCATCGGCGACAGTCCCTCCTCGATGTGGCGGTAGATGTTCTCCAGCATCACGATTGCATCATCGACCACGAACCCGACGGCGATGGTCAGTGCCATCAGTGACAGGTTGTCCAGGCTGTACCCGATCACGTACATCAGCGCCGCCGTGCCCAGCAGCGACAGCGGCACGGTCACTCCGGGAATGATCGTCGCCCAGGCGGTGCGCAGGAACAGGAAAATCACCATCACCACCAGCCCGATGGTCAACACGAGCGTGAATTCGACGTCGTGCACCGAGGCATTGATGGTGGTGGTGCGATCCACGACCTGATCCACCTTGATCGAGGGGGGCACCGCCAGCAGCACCTTCGGCAGCACGCTCTTGACGTTCGCCACGACGTCGATGACGTTGGCACCCGCCTGCTTGAACACCAGCAGCAGGATGCCGTTCTTGTTGTTCTGCCAGCCGAGCAGCTGATTGTTCTCGGCCGCGTCGACCGCGATGCCGATGTCGCGAATTCGCACCGGGGCGCCATTCTTGTAGGCGACCACGACGTCGTTCCACGGCGCCGCCTTGAGCAGCTGGTCGTTATCGTAGATCGCAAAGCTGTTGAGCGCGCCATTGATCGACCCCTTGGGCGCATTGACCGTGGCTTCGCCGATCACGCTGGCCACGTCCTCCAGCTGGATGCCAAGCGCAGCGATCCTGGCGGGATCCACCTGCACCCGTACCGCCGGCTTCTGCTGGCCTCCGAGCGTCACCGATGCCACCCCGGAGACCTGCGACAGTCGTTGTGCGATCACGTTCTCGCAGTAGTCGTCCACGGTAGTGAGCGGCAGCACGTCGGAATGCACGGCGAGGATCAGTATCGGTGAATCGGCTGGATTGACCTTCTTGTAGGTCGGCGGACTCGGCAGGTTCTTCGGCAGCTGGCCGCCAGCGGCATCGATGGCGGTCTGGATGTCCTGCGCGGCGGCGTTGATGTTTCGATCCAGGCCGAACTGCAGTGTGATCTGCGCGGTACCCAGCACGCTGGTGGATGTCATCTGCGCCAACCCGGGGATCTGCGCGAACTGGTATTCGAGCGGCGTCGCCACCGACGAGGCCATGGTCTCCGGGCTTGCACCCGGCAACTGCGCCGTTACCACCAGGGTCGGGAAGTCCACCTGCGGCAGCGGCGCCACCGGCAGCAGCGGCCACGCCACGATACCGATGAGGAGTATGCCGCCCATCAGCAGCGAGGTCGCGACCGGCCGCCGGACGAAGGGCTCGGAAATATTCATGGCGCCAGGCCGTGCGCTACCTTCGAGGCATTGGGGTCGGCATCCTGTGGCGGACCGGACTGCCCGTCGGCGCTGGCAGCAGCCGGGGCCAGCGGCCGCACCTTCGCTCCCGGCTGCAGCCGGTACTGATTGCTGGTGACCACGCGCTCACCGGATTTCAAGCCGTCGCTCACCACCGTGATGCCGTCGCTGTCCTCGAGGGTTTTGATGGGCCGCGCCTCGACCGTCGAGTCGGCTTTGACCACGTAGGCGAACAGGCCATTGGGTCCATGTTCAACCGCGGCGGACGGCAGCGTCACGACGTCATGGCGCGACGGCAGCAGTACCCGCACGTTGACGAACTGTCCCGGCCACAGGCTGTTGCGCTCGTTGGGGAAGGTTGCCTTCAGGCGCACCGTGCCGGTGGTCTGATCGATCTCGTTGTCGACCAGCGCCAGGCTACCGCTGTCGAGTTGCGTCTCGTCATCGCGCGACAGCGCCGTCACCGCGACCGCGCCCGCCGCCAGCGCCTGGTTGATCTGCAGCACCACGTCCTCGGGCAAGGTGAACATGACCGAGATCGGCTGGATCTGCGTCACGACGACGATGCCGGTGGTATCGCTGGCGTGCACGATATTGCCCGGGTCCACCAGGCGGATGCCGGTGCGCCCGGAAAACGGCGCCGTGATGCTGGCGTATTCCAGCTGTGTGCGCGCGTTGTCGATCGATCCGCGGTCGACCTGCAGTTGAGCCTGCAACTGCGCCACCAGCGCGCGCTGCGTGTCGAGTACCTGCTGGCTGATCAGGTTCTGCGGCGCCAGCGTCGTGTAGCGCTCCAGATCGTGCCTGGCGCTCTCCAGCTGCGCCGCATCCTTGGCCTGCATGCCGGTGGCCTGGTCGAGCGCGGCCTGCAGCGGCCGCGGATCGATCTGCGCCAGCAGATCGCCCTTCTTGACCAGTTGGCCTTCGACGAAGCCCACGCGCTGCAACTGGCCATCGACGCGCGCGGTGATCTTGGCGGTGTAGAAGGCCTGCACGTTGCCAAGCCCTTCCAGATATACCGGCACGTCGCGTCGCGTGGCCAGCGCGGTGTCCACCGCCACCGCCACCGGACCGCCGGCCGGCAACGCCGCCGTGGCCGGCTTTCGCAACAGCCAGGCCCAGCCCACCAGGACCAACAGCACCGCGCCGACGCCGACCACGATGCGCCGATGCCTTGGCCCAAGGGCAGATTCCAGTAAGCCGCTCATTTGTCCGCCTGTGCTTGTCGCCAGCCGCCCCCGAGCGCCTGATAAAGGTCCACCAGCGCCTGCAGGTGCTGATATTTCACCTGCACCAGGCTGTCCTGCGCAGTAAACAGCGCATTCTCGGTACTCAGCACCGTCAGCACATTGATGGTGCCCGCTTGCATCTGCAGTTGCGCGAATTCGAATGCGCGACGCGCTTTGTCCACCGCTACCTGCTGCCGCAACTCCTGCTCCGAGGTCTGCTGCACCGCGACCAGTGCGTCCTCGACGTTGCCGAGCGCAGTCAGCACGGTCTTATGATAATCCGACAGCAGCTCCGCATAGCGGGCCCGGGAGTATTCGACCTGCCCGCGTCGCGCGCCGCCCTCGAAGATGGTCTGGCTCAGGGCCGCCGTGAGCGCGAATACGCGGCTTTCGGGGAGCAGCAGGGTATCGAGCGCGGTGCTGGCGTAGCCACCGCTGGCCGTAAGATCGATGGTGGGAAAGTACGCCGTGCGCGCCACGGCGATATTGGCGTTGGCAGCCATCAGCTGCGACTCGGCTTGCGCCACGTCCGGTCGTCGTGCCAGCAACTGCGACGGCAAGCCGGCGGTGATCGGCGGCAGCGTGAGCTGTTGCAGGCTACCGCTGCTGACATCGATGCTCTCCGGCACCTGTCCGACCAGGATCGCCAGCGCGTCGATATTCTGTTGCAGCTGCTGTGCCAGCGGCGGAATCGAAGCGTTCAGGGTTGCTACCGTCGTGGCCTGCTGGGCCACATCGAGCGCGGTCGCAATGCCGACGTTCTGCTCCAGCGTCAGGCCGTCGAGCACGTGCTGCGCGTTGGCCAGATCATCGCGCGCCACCTGCAGCCGATCATGCTGTTCGAGTATCTCGAAATAGGTCAGCGCGACGCTGGTCGCCACCGTGAGTGCGATGGTCTCGCGGTCGTAGCGGCTCGCCTGGGCAGTGTCGACTGCCGCGTCGCGCGCGGCGCGGTTCTTGCCCCAGAAATCCAGCTCGTAGCTCGCGGTCAGTTGCGGCGAGTACTGAGTAAAGACGAGTGGCGGCTGGCCATTGGGCGGCAGCATGCGCTGGCGGATCACCGAGGCGCCGCCGTCGAGCGTGGGCAGCAGTGCGGCACCGGCAATGCGCGCCTGTGCATCGGCCTGGCGAACGCGCGCGATCGCCGCGGCAATGTCGTCGTTGCCGGCCTGGGCGCGTGCGATATAGTCATCCAGCTGCGCTGAGCCAAAACCATGCCACCAGTCGGTGGCAGGCCAGTTGGGGCTGGCGTCGGCGGAGGCATTCTGCCAGGCCTCCGGGGTCGCCACGGCGGGATGGCGATAGGCTGGGCCGACGCTGCACGCGCCAGAGCTTAAGGCCAGGCCCAAAAGAAGGCAGGCGCGGCATACCCGCGCCGCCTGATATTGCGCTGTCACGGGGCTAGGGTAGCGATAAGGCCCTTAAGTCCAGATGGTCGGAACATTAAAGTGATTTAATGCCGCCCTTATGTTCACAGGGCAAGCGCCGTAACCCTCGGCCGCCTAAGTCCACAAGGGCAGGCGCGCTTGCGACCTGTTCCAGGCGCCGCAACAGTCGCTCGAGCCGGACCACATCGCGCCGCGCTATGCCGGCCAGCAGTTGTGCTTCGTATGCCAGTGCCAGCGGTGCGATCCGATCGTACAGGCGCCTGCCGGCAGTGGTCATGATCAGGCGATGCGAGCGGCCATCCTCGGCATTGGGCAGACGCCGTACCAGGCCGCGTCGCAGCAGGCCCTGTGCAGCGCGCATCACCGACACCTTGTCCATGATCGTGCGATCACACAACATGCGCTGCGTCAGTGGCCCCTCATCGGCCAGCACCGCCAGCAGGCGCCACTGCGCATTCCTGAGACCGAATTGGGATTCATACGCCTGGGCGATCAGCCGCGACACCGCATTGGCCGCAACCGACAACCGGTACGGCAGGTAATCGTGCAGACGCAATTTGCGACGCGCGCTACTCGGCATCGCTCTGGGCCGCCGGCGCCGCGCGCGCAAATACGTCCTGCCGCATGCAGTGCTCATAGATACGCCCGATATTCGGATAAGGCTCCAGCGGGCAGTTCACGCGCTGCGCATTGAACACCTGCGGTATCAGGCAGCAGTCGGCCAGCGTCGGCGCATCGCCGTAACAGTAGTCGCCGGCCATCCCTGGCTGCGCCAGCGTGGCTTCGAATGCCGCAAAACCCAGCGCTATCCAGTGGCGCGACCATTCATCGCGCCGCGCATCGTCGATCTCAAGCGGCGACTTCAGGTAGCGCATCACCCGCAAGTTGTTGAGCGGATGAATATCACAGGCGATGCCCAATGCCAGCGCGCGCACGCGGGCGCGCCCGTAGGCGTCGCGCGGCAACAGCGCCGGAGTCGGATGCGTCTCCTCCAGGTACTCGATGATCGCCAGTGACTGTGTCAGCAGCAGCGGGCCGTCTTCAAGTACCGGCACCAGGCGCGCGGGATTACGCTGCCGAAAGCCTGCGCTGTGCTGCTCGCCGCCGTCGCGCAGCAGGTGCACCGGTATTGTCTGGTACGACAGCTGCTTGTAGTTGAGCGCGATGCGCACCCGGAAGGCCGCGGAGCTGCGAAAATAACCGTGCAGCTTTAACATCGCCGCGTCAAGGCGCGTGCTGCAGCACGCGACCCACCAGCTCACCGAATCCGACCCGCGCTGCGCCTTCGCGCTCACACCAGGCGCGCATGATGACTGCATCGTCGTCCTGTAGAAATCGCCGCGTCTCGCCGTCTGGCAAGCTCAGTGGCTGCTTGCCTCCGACCGACAGTTCCAGCAGCGATCCGGCCTCGGCAGGCTGCGGCCCCGATTGTGTGCCGGTACCGAGCAGATCGCCTGGCCGCAGGTTGCAGCCGTTGACGGTGTGGTGCGCCACCATCTGCGCGATGTTCCAGTAGGCGTGCCTGAAGCTGCTGTGCGACAGGCGGCACGCACCCTGCCCTGCGCGGCGCATGCGCTCAGTCTGCAGCAGGCACTCGAGTTGAATGTCGATCGCGCCGGTGAGGCGCAGCTGCGGTGAATCCAGGTACGCGAGCGGTTGTGGATCGGCGGCCGGGCGCGTCCAGGCCACGCGGTACGGCTCCAGGGCCTCGAGTGTGACGATCCAGGGCGAAATCGTAGTGGCGAAGTTCTTGCCGAGAAACGGCCCGAGCGGCTGGTACTCCCAGGCCTGCAGGTCGCGCGCCGACCAGTCATTGAGCAGGCACAGGCCGAACACGCTCGACTCGGCGCTCTCGATGCCGATCGGCGCTCCGAGCGCATTGCCGCGCCCGATGAACACGCCAAGTTCGAGTTCGTAGTCCAGCCGCTGGCTCGGCCCGACCATCGGCGTGGTCTCGCCTGCGGCGAGGATCTGGCCTGAAGGGCGCTGGAACTGCTGTCCGGAAATGCCAATCGATGAGCAGCGGCCGTGGTAGGCGATCGGCATCCATTTGTAATTGGGCAGCAGCGGATTGTCGGGCCGGAACAATTTTCCGACCGCGGTGGCATGGTAGATCGAGGTATAGAAGTCGGTGTAATCACCGATGTGCGCCGGCAACGCGAATTGCGCCCGCGCCTGTGGCAGCAGGCACGATTGCAACGCCGTCTGGTGCGGCGAACCCGAGCGCAGCGCACGCGACAGCGCCAGGCGCAGCGCCGACCAGGCGGAAGGTCCCGCCGCCATGAGCTCATTCAGGACCGGCTGTGCAGCCGCCCTCGCCGCCTCGGCAGCCGTCGCCTCCACGGCCGGCGTGTCCATGACACCGGCTCGCAGCGCCGCTGCGAGGTCGAGAATCTGATCGCCGATCGCGACTCCGCCGCGAAACACCTCGCTGCTGCCGGCTCGCCGGAATACGCCGACAGGCAGGTTCTGCAGCGTGAAATCAGTCCCAGGGACGTTGGCGGCCGCGACCCAACTATGCAGCAGCGGGTCGTGCGTTTCGTTCAGCGCCATCGCAGCCGCTCAGCGCCGCTGCGGATCGAAGCGCTTCGGCAGCCCCTGCCAGCACTCGGAGTAGTCGCTCTGCAGCAGCGCCGACTCGAGCGCGTAGCGCGTCGGCCGGATCACCCAGCGCGTCTCGAACATGAATGCCATGGTGTCGCCGATGTGTTCGGGCCGGCTGGTATCGGCAGCGCTGGCAGTGTCGACGGTGGCGGCATCCGGTCCATGTCCGCTCATGCAATTGTGCAATGAGGCACCTCCGGGCAGGAAGCCTTCAGCCTTGGCATCATATCTGCCCTCGATCAGCCCCATGAATTCGCTGGCGACATTGCGATGGAACCACGGCGGTCGGAACGTATGCTCCATGGCGAGCCAGCGCGGGGGAAACACAGCGAAATCCACGGCGTCCACGCCCGCGGTGTCGGTGACGGACTGCAACACCAGGAAGATCGATGGATCCGGATGGTCGAAGCTGATCGAGCCGATGGTGTTGAAGCGACGCAGGTCGTACTTATAGGGCGCCAGGTTGCCGCGCCACGCCACGACATCGAACGGCGAGTGATCCATCTGCGCTGCCCACAGCCGGCCCATGAACTTTGCCACCAGTTCGTGGCGCTGCTGCCGGTCTTCGTACCAGGCGACTGGGGTACGAAAATCGCGCTCGCAGGCCAGGCCGTTCGAGCCGATCGGACCCAGCTCGGGCAGGCGAAACGCGGCGCCGAAGTTTTCACACACGTAGCCGCGTACGGCTGCATCGCGCAGCTCGACGCTGAAGCGCACGCCGCGCGGAATGACCGCGACCTCGAGCGGCTCCAGCGCCAGGCGCCCGAGTTCGGTGGTGAGCAGCAGGCGCCCCTGTTGCGGCACGATCAGCAACTCGCCGTCGGCGCTGTAGAACGCGCGCTGCGTCATTGAGCGGTTGGCGACATAGAGGTGGATCGCGCAGCCGCTCTGTTGCTGCGGATCACCGTTACCGCCCAGAGTCACCAGGCCATCGAGAAAATCCGTGGGCGTCGCCGGTATCGGCATTGGCTCCCAGCGCATCTGGTTCGGGGGAGTCACGGCTTGCGAGAAATCGGCGCAGATGCGGCCCTGGTCACAAGCTACGAACGGCTGGTGCATCACCGCCGGGCGGATCCGGTACAGCCAGGAACGCCGGTTGGCACTGCGCGGCGCGGTGAATGCGGTGCCCGACAACTGTTCCGCGTACAGCCCGTAGGGACAGCGTTGCGGCGAGTTCTGTTCCGGCAGGGCTCCGGCCAGTGCTTCGCTGGAGAAATGATTGGCGAATCCCGCCAGGTACGACAGCCCGGCCTCGCGCAACCGGGGTTCCACAGCACTGTTCATGACTCCTCGTCCGGCTCCAATCCGAGCGACAGCACGCCGCGGCGCACCTGATCGAGCTCCAGCGATTCGAACAGCGCCTTGAAATTCCCCTCGCCAAAGCCCTCATTGCCCTTGCGCTGGATGATCTCGAAGAAGCACGGGCCAACCGCGTTCTGGGTGAAGATCTGCAGCAGCAGTCCCTGGCCCTGCGTGGGCGCGCCGTCGATCAGAATGCGCCGCTCGCGCAGGTGCCTGAGGTCCTCGCCGTGGCCGGCCACGCGCTGGTCCAGCGCCTCATAATAAGAGTCGGGCGTATCCTGGAACTTCACGCCGCGCGCGCGCATGCGATCGACGGTGCCGTAGATGTCGCCCGTCCCCAGGGCCACGTGCTGGATGCCCTCGCCTTTGTAGGCGTGCAGGAATTCCTCGATCTGCGATTTGTCATCCTGGCTTTCGTTGAGAGGAATGCGGATCTTGCCGTCCGGACTGGTCATCGCCTTGGAGAACAGGCCGGTGACCTTGCCCTCGATGTCGAAGTAGCGGATCTCGCGGAAATTGAACACCCGCTGGTAGAAATCCGCCCAGGTCTTCATGTTGCCGCGATTGACGTTGTGCGTCAGGTGATCGATGTAGGTGAGTCCGGCGCTGTTGGCCTGCTCACGCTCCGCCGCCCCCGCGATGGCCACGAAATCCACGTCATAGATTTCCTGCGCCCCGTAGCGGTCGACGAGATATAGAAAGGAGCCGCCGATGCCTTCGATCACCGGTATGTTCAGCTCCATCGGCCCGATCGCACCGGTGGCCTGCCTGGCGCCGCGTTGCAACGCAAGCCGCAGCGCCGCGGCGGCATCGCGCACCCGAAACGCCATGGCGTTGATCGATGCACCGTGAGCGCCGCGAAACTCGGCTGCCTGGCCGTGCGGCTCCATGTTCAGGATGAAGTCGATATCACCCTGCTTGTAGCGCAGGACGTTCTTGGAACGATGGCGGGCCACGGCGGTGAAGCCCATGTCTTCGAACAACTGGCCCAGGGCCAGCGGATCCGGACCGGTGAACTCGACGAACTCGAAGCCGTCAGTGCCGAGGGGATTGTCGTACAGATCCTGACCCATAAAGCGCCCCCGCAGTGGTGCAGTCCGTCGGCCCCGTGTGGCGCGCATTATACACTGGTTTCATTTGTTACTATCAGCCGTCGATCGGCAGGCCGGCGTTCTTTACCACCGAGCGCAGCACGAAGCTCGAGTCCACGCGCGCGACGCCGGGCAGCTTGGTCAGCACCTTGCTGTGCAGGCGCTCGAAGTCGGCGGCGTCACGCGCCACCACGCGCAGCACATAGTCGGAGCCGCCGGTGGTCAGATCGCACTCGGTCACCTCCGGGACCGCCTGCACCGCCTGCTCGAATGCCCCCAGGTCGCGATCGGTCTGCCCCTTGAGCGTGATGCGAATGATGAATCCGACCGTGATGCCGACCTTAGGCGCGCTCAGCATCGCGGTGTAACGCTCGATCACGCCAGCCTGTTCCAACAGGCGCACGCGCCGCAGGCAGGCCGATTCCGACAGTCCCACGCTGGCCGCGAGCGCGGCATTGGATTGCCTGGCGTCGCGCTGAAGCTCCCGGAGAATCTTGCGATCTGAGCGGTCCAGCTGCATATCCATTTAACATACATCATTAATGCGCAATAATCTGCCATTTTGACATCATTTTGTGCCCCATTTTGCAATCGCCTGCCGCGCCCAAGCGTGACAATGGCTTATCGGCCCCTGCTGTCCATACCGCCAGATCTGGAGATCAAACATGCGCATCGGCGTTCCCAAGGAAATCAAGGTTCATGAATACCGCGTCGGACTGGTGCCGGCCGCGGTGCGCGAACTGGTGGCCGGCGGCCATGAGGTGCTGGTGCAGACCGGCGCCGGTGCCGGGATTGATTGCAGCGACGACAACTACCGCAGTGCGGGCGCCGCCATTGCGCCCAGCGCGGATGTGGTGTTCAGGGATTCGCAGCTGATCGTCAAGGTGAAGGAACCGCAACTGAGCGAATGCGCGCGCCTGCGGCGCGACCAGGTACTGTTCACCTACCTGCACCTGGCGGCGGATCGCGCCCAGGCCGAGGGGTTGATCAAATCGCAATGCGTCGCTATCGCCTACGAGACGGTCACCGCGACTGACGGCTCGCTGCCGCTGCTGATGCCGATGAGCGAAGTGGCGGGCCGCATGTCGATCCAGGTCGGCGCCCAGTATCTGCAACAGGGCAATGGTGGGCGCGGCGTGCTGCTGGGTGGAGTGCCCGGCGTGACGCCCGCCAAGGTGGTCGTCATCGGCGCCGGTGTTGCCGGCACCAACGCCATCGAAATGGCACACGGCCTGCGCGCCGATGTCACCGCTATCGATCGCTCGATCCGCCGGTTACGTGAACTGGATCGCCAGTTCCACGGTGGCGTGCGCACCTTGTTCTCCACCGCCGATACGATCGAGAAGGCCATCGCCGAGGCCGACCTGGTGATCGGTGCGGTGCTGCTGCCGGGCGCGGCCGCGCCAAAGGTGGTGACCGCCGCGATGATCAAGCGCATGCGCCCCGGATCGGTGGTGGTCGACATCGCGATCGATCAGGGTGGCTGCTTCCAGACCAGCAGGCCCACCACGCACGCCGCGCCGGTCTACGCCGTCGACGGCGTCATCCACTATTGCGTCACCAACATGCCGGGCGCCCTGCCGCGCACTTCCGCCTTCGCGCTCAACAACGCGACCTTGCCCTATGTCAAAGCACTGGCAGATAAAGGCTGGGAGCGCGCCACCGCCGAGGACGCCGGACTCGCGGCGGGGCTGAACATCGTGCGCGGTACCGTGGTGCATCCGGCCGTAGCGCACGAGCTGGGGTTGCCGATCGCGGCCTGAGCGGAAAAAAAATGGAGCGGCGCCCGTTACCTTGCAAGTTCGGCGCAGTGATGCGGGGGTTGCACCTTTCAGGCCGAGCAGGAACCGGAATCAACAAGGTCGTCGCTGCCGCTCCACTGGAAACCAGCGCTCGTCAGTCATGGCATTCGTTGGTCCTACGGCGCTGAGTATATGCGCAGCCTGATGGCTGCCGCTAGGCGATGCCGCCCATGCACAGGTACTTGAGATCGAGATATTCGTTGATGCCATAGCGTGAACCTTCGCGCCCCACGCCGGACTGTTTCACCCCACCAAATGGCGCCACCGCCGTACTGATCAGTCCGGTGTTGATCCCGACTATACCGCACTCCAGTGCGCTCGAAACACGCCAAACTCGCCCGACATCGCGCGCATAGAAATAGGCCGCCAGCCCAAATTCTGTGTCATTCGCCATACAAATAGCGTCCGCCTCGCGTGTAAAGCGAAACAATGGCGCAACAGGTCCAAATACCTCCTCGCGCGCCAGACGCATCGTGGTGCGCACATCTGTCAGTACGGTGGGCTGGTAGTAGGTCCGGCCGAGCGCATGGCGGCCGCCACCGGTGAGTGCGCGTGCGCCCTGGCTCACGGCATCACCCACCAGTTCCTCCACCTTGGCCAGCGCCGCCGCGTCGATCAAAGGCCCCTGCTCCACCCCGGGTTCCATGCCGTTGCCGACCTTGAGCTTCGCCACCGCGGCCGCCAGCTTGTGTGCGAAGGCATCGTAAACACCGTCCTGAACCAGCAACCGGTTCGCGCACACGCAGGTCTGTCCGGTATTGCGGTACTTTGAAATCATCGCGCCCTCGACCGCGGCGTCGACATCGGCGTCATCGAACACGATGAACGGCGCGTTGCCGCCGAGCTCGAGCGACATGCGCTTCACGGTCGGCGCGCACTGCGCAGCCAGTACGCGGCCGATTTCAGTCGAGCCGGTAAAGCTCAGCTTGCGCACCAGCGGGTGGCTGGTGAGTTCGCCGCCGATGGCACGCGACTCGCCGGTGACGACACTGAAGACCCCGGCCGGCACGCCAGCCCGGGCCGCGAGCTCAGCCATCGCCAGCGCCGACAGCGGCGTCTGCAGCGCCGGCTTGACGATGATGGTGCAGCCCGCCGCCAGCGCCGGCGCTACCTTGCGGGTAATCATCGCGGCCGGAAAATTCCATGGCGTGATCGCAGCGCAGACACCTACCGGCTCACGCAATACGACGATGCGCTTGTCGGCCCACGGGGACGCGATGACGTCGCCATCGATACGACGCGCCTCCTCGGCAAACCATTCGATGAACGATGCTGCATAGCCGATCTCGCCGCGCGATTCGGACAACGGCTTGCCTTGCTCGCTGGTCATCAGTTGCGCCAGATCATCCTGGTTCGCCATCATCAGCTCGAACCACCGTCGCAGTATCCTCGCCCGCTCGTCCGCGGTTCTGGCACGCCATGGCCCGAAAGCGCGCCCGGCCGCCTCGATGGCGCGCCGCGTCTCGGCGACGCCGGCGTAGGGCACGGTGGTCAGGAGCTCTCCGGTGGCCGGGTTGCGCACCTCGCGTAGCGCGCCGCCGTCGGCGGCAGTCCATTTGCCATCGATGTAGCACTCATTTCGGAGGAGGCTTGCGTCTTTCAGATTCATGGATTGTCCTGGGGGTTCGAAGGCGGCGGAGCGTGCATGATAGCGCCGCGGCGCCCGTGCTGGTTCATAATGCGCGCCAGTCGCCTAGAGGAAATATCGGTGTCATGAGCACGAATTCAAGCACTGTGCCGCCGCCAACGACCACCGCTGCCCAAGGCGGCCGCCGCCGCCTGATCCTGCCGCACCCGATCGCGCTGCTCGGCCGCGAACAGCCGGAGCTCGAGCTCGAGCTGCTGGCGCAACTCGGCCCCAACTGTGTGTTCATGATGGGAGATAACCCGCTGCTGCCGAAGATGCCCGAGCGGCCGCAGCTGCTGGACTTCTTCCGGCTTCGGTTCACCGCATTCACGCGCAATCACCTGCTGCAAAGTGCGCGGCTCGCGCTGCGATCCGGCTGCGACGAAAAGATCGTGCTCGCCTGCCTGCTGCACGACATCGCCAATGGCGCCCTGATCCGCACCGATCACGGCTACTGGGGCGCGCAGCTGGTTGAGCCCTATGTGAGCGAGGAAATCAGCTGGGCGGTGCGCAATCATCAGGCCTTGCGCTTCTTTCCCGACGAATCGGTAGGCTACGGCTATCCCGAAGCTTACCGGGAATATTTCGGACCGGAGTACGTGCCGTCGCCCTACATACGCCAGGCCTACGATGAAGCCAGGAAACATCGCTGGTACATGAGTGCGCGGCTGATCACCTTGAACGACGCCTATGCCTTCGATCCCGACGTGGTGGTCGATCCGGAGGAATTCACCGACGTGATCGGCCGGCACTTCAGACAGCCGGTTGAAGGGCTGGGATTCGATAATTCTCCGGTGGCGCACATGTGGCGCACGATGATCTGGCCCAACAACCTGCTGTGAGCGTGAACGCTAGGCTTTGACTGTCGGCGAGGTTCGTTGCGTGTACCAGGCGAGTGCGATTGCGGTCATGCTTCCCAGCACGACGATCGGCAACAGGTCGGTCAGCAACTGGGAGTAACCGTGCCCCGCCGCTTTGAGTAGCCCGGCGAGCTTCGGCCCGACGATCGAGCCGATGCGGCCGACGGCGACCGCGGCACCGACCCCGAGGCCGCGGATCGAAGTCGGATAGCACGCCGGCGCTACCGCATACAGAAAAGCCTGCGCTGCAAGCACCGCGCACCCCAGTGCGAATACGATCAACACCGTCAGGCTGAACAATGGCGGCGCCCGGCTGAGCAGCAGGATCAGCAGCGGCAGCGTCACGAACGTCATGAGCACTGCAGCCCAGCGCAGCGGTCCCTCGAGCAGCTTACCTATAAGCAGCGCCGCCAGGCCCCCACCGACATTGAATGCAATCTGCGCCGCCGCGGCCTGCGGTTTGGTCATGCCGTTGCCCACCAGCAGCGTTGGCAGCCAGCTCAGCAGCAGGTACAGCATCAGCAGTTCAAGAAAGAAGCTGGCCCAGAGCAGCAGTGTCGGTGTCGCGCGGCCGGACGTGAAGATGGCGAACACGCCCCCGTGCGTTGCGTGGTCGTCAAACGCCGGCGATTCGCGCAGCTTCGCCAGCATGATCGGCGCCAGGATCAGCGGTGCGACTCCCCCGGCGATGAATATCCAGCGCCAGTGCGATGGTTGCAGCGACATGCTGATCAGGCTTGCGACCGCACCGCCAAATGGCGCGCCGCTGTAGGCGAGCGCGACGTTGGCATTGCGCCGGTCGGGCGCGCTGCTTTCATTGACCAGCGCGATGAGATTGGGCAGCGCGCCGCCCAATCCTAAGCCGGTGAACAGGCGCGCCCACGACAGTGCCTGCATATCGTGCGCCAGCGACGTCAGCAGCGAAAACAGGCCGAACAGGGCGATCGACGTCACCACCACGCGCTTGCGGCCGATCGAGTCCGACAGCCGCCCGCCCACCAGTGCACCGAGAAACAACCCAAGGGTGCTGGCACTGAAGAAGGTCCCAATCTGGCTGGGGCTGGGTTTGAATTCCGGGATGATGCCGCCGGCCGCAACACCGGCGGCCTGCAGGTCGATGCCTTCGCAGAATACCGCCAGCAGGCAGCAGGCGATCGTTGTGGCCGCCTGCCCCATGCCGTTCCGACCGCCAGGCGTCACTCGACGTCAGGGTGCGGCCTTCTCCAGCTCGATATCCTTGACGGTGCCGCAATCGGCACCGAGCCACTTGCCTTCCATGGTGCTGTCGACGGTCATGGTCTTGCCGCCATGGGAAATGAGCGCGTTGACGGTTCCGGCCACATGATCCGAACTGACGACCCGGAAGTGCACGCTGGTGGATTGCTTGCCATCGTCGCTCACGCAGTCGCGATGCGACTCGAATTCGTTCGAGGTGTTGGTGACCAGCGTCACCTGGCAGTTTCTCCTGGATGGATCGCTGCCCGCCTCGAAGCCGTGTGAGCGCTTCTCCGCCGTCATGCACTCCTTGAAGATTCGCGGCTGCGCTCCGCGCGCTATCGCCGCCTGCATCGCCGCCTCGAACTTGGCACGCTGATCTGGCGGCAGTTTTGCCAACTGCTCGTCCGTTATCGGCAGGTTGCCGTTGACCTGTGGATGCGTGGCAATCTCCCACAGTCCCAGCTTGACGTTGAGCTGCGGAGTATCGGCCGCGTACGCGAGCACCACGGCTGCGGCCCCGACGCCCAGCACGCCCATGAAGGTGAGCTTTTTACCAGACATGGTGATCCTCCGTCATTAGATGCCGCATCTTAACTCGCCGCGAAATCAACCGAAACAACTTCAGTCGCAGCGCTCGCTTCAGCCACTCGCCGGGACGTAGCCGTAGCCGAGTATCTCGATTGAAACCACTCTTCCGCTCTCAAAGCGCACGCGGCGCATCAGCTTGGTCGGACCGAAATTGTACAGCCACAGCTCCACCGGCACTTCGATCAGTGTATTACCGGCCGACACCGGCGCACCGTTGACCCAGGCGACCGACGGTACGAAAGCCGTGCTGCGCTCGATGTCGGACGGATTGCCGCACTTGGCAGTCACCTCATCGCGCGTATCGCCGCTGCTCACGAGTGCGTTGCCGCACTGGAACGCGTCGGCCTGCGCAATCCCGGCGGCGACCAGCAACAGCACAGCTGCGAGCAGACGCGTCATTGACCGACCCCCGCTCATTGTTTCTGGGCAACCACGCGGCCGTCGGCGTTGACGAACACGTGATAGCGATGTCCATCGTTGCAGGTCGCAACATTGTCGTTGTCGCCTTTGTGAACCACGCTGACCACCTGGCCGCACGGCAGGCCCAGCAGCGCAATCACGGCCGTCAGATCCTTCGCCAGCGACGGTGCTTCGGCTGCGGGTAGCCGTGCCGCGCAACCGAGTGTCATTGCCGCGGCCAGGATCGCGTTAGTTCGCCAGTTGCACATGATGCGTCTCCGTCCTGGTCTACAGGGTCGCAAACTTTTGCGGGTCAGCCAACAGGCTCCATATGGCCTCGCGCGAGGCTGCGATTTCCTTCGCCAACGGAGGATCGCTGTCCTGTAACAGCACCAGCACCTTCTCCACCAGCAGTTCATACGACTGGCGCAGCTGCGCCAGCGTGATCTTCAGCTGGCCACCGTAAAACTTGCGGAACTTGTCCAGCAGGTCATCAACCTGATTCTTCAGTGCCAGCTTGGTAAACACACCGATCGCACTGGTGTCGCGCAGCCGCTGCTTGAGCGCGGCCAGATCCAGCGGCGCCGCGGCCGCCGCCGGCGCGGACACGGGCGCCGGTACAGCCGATGCGGGCGGTGCCGCCGCAGCCGCCACTTCGGGTTTCGAACGCGACACGGCGGCCGCCGCGGGCTTTTTGGCTTTCACGGCCGGCTCAACCGCGGTTGTCGCCGGAGCGGCCGCAGCCGGTTGGACCTGGTCGGCCGGCACGAGCGGCGCAACCGGTGGCGGCGTGGGAGCGACCGCCGGGACGCCAGGCGCGGCAGGGCTACTTGCGGGCGCAGCGCTCGCCGGTGCGTGGGTCTGTCCTGTTCCGGCGCAGCTGCAGATACAGAGCGCGCCGGCAAGCGCGGTAGTGAACAGCGCCAGCTGCGAAACGCTACGAATGTCGAGTGATTGCACATAAACCCCGCATTCGCTCTGCCCAGACATCATTCGAAACCTGTCTTGAATCTACTCTTAGCTCGACGACGCGAACGCGCATATTAATTAAGAACCGTTGCCATCCGACAGTCTACTGGTCCGGATTAAATCTCGTTGACTATCAGCATTGTAGCGACGCTGCGAATCCGTACGCGCTACGGTTCCTGCTTGTGCGAATCGAAGAATGTCGAGACGCGCTTTGCCGCATCCGGTGCCAGGCCCTCGTTCTTGAACAGTTCCAGCGCATGGGCGTCGCGCAGACTCAGCCCATCGCTTTCGATCAGCGCGCGCTTGTTCACCTGGTTGGCGTACCATGAATTGGCAAGGATGTCCTTGCACAGCGCCGCCAGCTGGGTCTCGAATTCATCGTCGCTGAAGCACAGGTTGACCAGGTGCATTTCCTGCGCCTCGGTGCCGGAGTAGTTGCGGCAGGTGAGCATCATCTCGGTGGCCTTCGCACGGCCGACGCGATGCGGTAGTCGCAGGCTCAGGCCCCAGATCGGGGTCAGGCCCCAGTGCGCGTAGGCATCGGAGAAACGCGCAGACTCATTCGCGATGATGAGATCGGCGGCCAGCGCCAGTTCCAGCGCCCCGGTGGAGCAGTGACCCTGGACCGCGGAAATGACCGGCTGCGGCAGGTTGGCGATCTTGTCGATCACCTCCGAGTGGTAGTGAGGCTTGGCGCCGGCCCGGACGTATTCGAGGACTTCGTTCATGTCGTAGCCAGCGGAAAAGCAGTTGCCGGCGCCGCGCACAACCACCAGGCCGATGGTCCGGGTCTGGCGCGCGATTGCCTCGACGTGCTCGTCCAGCGCCTCGAACACTTCCTTGTTGAGTGCGTTCAGCTTCTCCGGCCGATTCAGCGTCAGGATCGCGGCGCCGTGCTTGTTTTCTCGCAGGACAAGACTATTCATGGTCGGCTTCCTGATTTCCGGTTCCACCAACCCCCGCCCAGGGCCTGAAACAACGCTGCGGTATCAGCGTAGCGGCTGGCCCGTGCCTGCACCAGCGCCAGCTCCGCTTGCTGATAGCTCTGTTCCGCGATCAGTACGGCGACCACGCTGATGGTTCCGAGCTCGCGCTGGCGGCGCGCGAGCTCGAGCGACGCGCCCGCAGCGCGATCCGCCTCGGTCGTGGCCTTCAGGGCATCGGCATCGGCCTGCAGGGCCCGTAAGGTATCGGCCACATTCTGGCACGCGAGGATGACGGCGGCGCGATATTGCGCCCCCGCCTGATCCAGGGCGGCATCGGCCGCGCGGCGTTTGTGCAGCAGGGCGCCGGCGTCAAACAGCGTCTGCGTCAGGGATGCACCGACATCCCAAAATCCGGTGTATGGACTGAACAACTTGCCGAGCTGCAGTGCCGCCGAGCCGGTGTCGGCCGTGATCTCGAACTGCGGCAGCATGTTCGCCAGCGCGACGCCGACCTCAGCTGAGGCCGCGTGCAGGTTTTCCTCCGCCTGGCGTACATCGGGCCGTTGCGTGACGAGCTTTGCCGGCACGCTCACCGGAAGATCGCTCGGTAGTGTCAGGTCCGCCAGGTGAAATGTCGCGTCCGGCTCTCCGGTAGGCAGCTGCCCCAGCAGCGCCGTCAGGGCATCGCGCGTCTGGCCCAACTGCTTCTGCAGCGGTGGCAGCGTGGCCGCGGTCTGCGCTTCGGCTGACTGCTGGGTCAGCAAATCAAGCTCGCTCGCGGTCCCGAGCGAACGCTGACCTCGCACCGTCTGCGTCAATTGCCGCTGCAGCTCGAGCAACCGCTCGGTAGCGACGATCTGGTCGCGCAGCGAGGCCTCCTGCACCGCGCTGGCCACGACGTTGCTGCTCAATGTGAGGTAAGTCGCCTCGAGCTGAAAGCGACTGCTTTCCACCTGGGCCTTGGTGGCCTCGACCGAACGGCGCGTGCCGCCAAAAACGTCCGGCAGGTAACTCACCGTCAGCTGCGCGGTATAGAGATTGTAGTAGGCGCTCGATTGCGGAAGATTTGTGGGATTGGCCAGCGTGTTGACCGGGTTCTCGGCGCGGGTGGCGCTAATTCCGCCGGAAACCACCGGCAGGTAGCTGGCGCGCTGAGCCAGATAGAGTTCATTGGCCTGTCGCAGCGCCGCGGCCGCCGCGGCGCCATTTGGATTGGCCTGCAACGCCTGCTCCACCAGCGCGCTGAGTTTGGCCGACTGGAACAGCGTCCACCAGTCCGCCGGGATGTCCATGGCGGCGACAAATTGCTGGGCGCCGCCGTCCGCGCCCGGTGCTGAAGCCGTCTCATGCTGCACCGACGCGTTGCCATAGTCGGCCGCAGTGGGCGGCGCGGGCGTCTTGAAATTCGGCCCAACGGCACAGGCTGCAAGGCTCGCAAACCATGCGATCGCGGCGAGTCGGACTGCGATCATGCGCCCCATCGTGCCTGCCCGCGACGGTGTTCCGCCCAGTGCTCGATCACATGGTACATGGATGGCAACACAAACAATGTCAGCACAGTGGCAATCGCCAGTCCACCGACCACCACGGTCGCTATGCCACGCTGCACGTCGCTGCCAACGCCAGTGTGGATCGCTGCCGGCAGCATACCCAGGGTAGCCACGGTGGCGGTCATGAGCACCGGCCGCAGGCGCTCGGTCGCTCCCTTCATGATCGCTTCGTGCAGCTCCAGGCCCGACTTTCGCATGCGATTCAGGTTAGCCACCATGATGATGCCGTTCTGCACTGCCACGCCGAACAGCGCGATGAATCCCACACCGCTGGCGACATTGAGGTTCTGGCCCGTCAGGTGCAGCGAAATCAAGCCGCCCAATGTCGCCAGGGGCACCACTCCGAGAATGAGTCCCGCCTGACGCACTGACCCGGTTCCGACCGTCAACAGGATCAGCATCGTGACCATCAGGATGCCCAGGATCAACAGCAGCCTTGATTCTGCGCGCCGCTGATTCTCGAATTGGCCGCCCCATTCCAATCGGATCTTGTTCGGATCGAAATGCACCTGGGCTGCAATCTTTGCCTGCGCTTCGTTAAGGTAAGAAGTCAGATCGCGCTCGCGATTGTCGATGCGGATGGTCAGATTGCGCTGGCCGTTCTCGCGTGTCACGGTACTCTCGCCCACGCGCAGCCGGACATCGGCGACCGCGGACAGCGGCACCTGCACGCCCCCCGAGGTGTTGAGCGACAGGTTGCCGATCGCCTCGGGCTGGTTGCGGCTGGCTTCCGTGAATCGAACGGTCAACGGGTAGGTTTTCTCTCCCACGTACACGGTAGACACCGGCGCCTGTCCGACGCCGGTCTGAACGACGTTCAGCACGTCGTTCATGTTGAGGCCGTAGCGCGCGGCGCGCTCGCGATCCAGTTTGATCTCGATTTGCGGAATCGGCGGTTCCTGGAAAATCGAGGCGCTGGAGGTGCCCTGGATCGTGTAGAGCACGTCGACGATCTGATTGCCGATGGTGCGCAACGCGTTCAGGTCATCGCCAAAGATCTTGATGACCAGCGGGCTGTGCGCGCCACCGATCATGTCGTTGACACCGTCGATGATCGGCTGACTGATGCCGATGGAGTATCCCGGCAGATCCTTGGTGAGCCCGGTGGCGAGCCGATCGACGAACTGTTTCTTGGATTCGCCCGCCGGCCAGGTGTCATAGGACTTCAACCCTACCGGTGCTTCGATGTGCGACATGGTCCAGGGGTCGGTGCCATCATCGTTGCGACCGGTCTGCGTGACGACGTACGAGACTTCCGGGTACCGGAGAATCGCTCGCCGAAGGTCGCTCGCCATATCGCTGGCCTTGTTCAGGGACACACCGGTGGGCATCTGCACCTGAAGCCACAGCGCGCCTTCGTCCAGATCGGGCAGGAAGTCGCGGCCAACGGTAGCCGCCAACCCAATCACCGCCAGCAGCGCAAAGATGACGACTCCGTAGATGATGCGCGGCTGCTCGATGCAGGCAGCGAGCATGCGATCGTAGGTGATGGTCAAACGCTCGAGCCACCGGTTGTGATAGACGTGACCGGCCTTTCGAAACGCGTAATACGCCAGGCCGGGCACCAGTGCCATGGTGGTCAACAGGGCCCCGAACAGGGCATAGCCCATGGTGTAGGCCATCGGGGTGAACAGTTTCGCTTCGGCGCGTTCAAACGAGAACAACGGCAGATATGCGGTGATGATGATCAGGCTGGCGAAGAAAATCGGCCGCGTGACCTGCAAGGTTGCCGCCCGTACCTCGCTTTCGCTCAGCTCCTCGTTGGGGGTGGCCTCCCGCCGGCGCAGCACCGCCTCGGTCACCACGATCGCGCCGTCCACCAGGATGCCGAAATCGATCGCCCCCAACGACAGCAGGTTGGCGGACACGTGGGTAAGATTGAGCAGCGAGAACACCGATACCAGTGCCAGCGGAATGCTCACCGCCACCACCAGGGCGCTGCGCGGGCTGCCCAGGAAAAGGATCAGCACCAGAAACACCAGGCCGATGCCTTCGGCGATCGTGCGGCCGACCTTGCTGATGGTGGCATGGACCAGATCGTCGCGATCGATGTAGGGCACGATCCTCACGCCCATGCTCGCCAGGCGGCCATTGAGCTCGGCCACCTTGGCGTGAATTCCGGCCAGGGTCTGCGAGGGGTTCTGGTACTTGAGCATCAGTACGATGCCTTCAATCGTATCCGGGTTGTTGTCCTTGCCAAGAATGCCCTCGCGCTCCTGGTGACTGAGCGTAGTACGTCCCAGGTCGCGTATCAGCACCGGTGTACCGCTGACCTGTGTGACCACGGTCGAGCCGATATCGTCCAGGCTGTGCATCAGTCCGACACCGCGGATCACGTAGCTCTGATCACCGCGCGACACACGCCCGCCGCCGGCATTGGTGTTGTTGTTGTTGATGGCATTGATGACATCGGTAATACCAAGGCCGTAGTGCTGCAGCTGCCGCGGATCGAGATCGAGCTGGTACTCGGTGGTGAAGCCGCCGAAATTGGTGTCGTCGACCACCCCCGGCACCGACTTCATGGCGGGGATCACTATCCAGCGCTGGATCTCCGATAATTCCTGCAGATTCTTGCTGTCGGACTCCAGCGTGTAGCGGTAGATTTCCCCTCCCGGACCGGCCACCGGGTCGAGCGATGGCGCCGCTCCAGGCGGCAGCACGGCCTGGCCCAGGCGCTCCAGCAGCCGCTGTCGCGCCCAATAGTCTTCGTAACCGTCGCGAAACAGGACCGTTATCAGCGACAGGCCGAAGGTGCTGGAGGAGCGCATCAGCAGCAGACCGGGCGTGCCATTGATCTGCCGCTCCAGGGGTATCGTGATCAACTGTTCGACTTCTTCGGCCGCCAGGCCCGGGATCTGTGTCGTGACCTGCGCCGCGACGTCGCCGAGTTCCGGATAGGCTTCGACCGACAGCGTCTCCCAGGCGTAGATACCGAACACGCTCAGCAGCACGGCCACGACGATGACGGCAACGCGCCGATGCAGGCAGAACGCGACGAATTGGTCAATCATTGAGCAGGATTCCGCCCTTCACGACTACCTGATCGCCCGCCTGGAGACCGCTGCGGATGGCCACGGACGAGCCTTCCTCCAGTTGCGGGTCGACGCTGCGACGCTCGAACGTCCACGGCGCGGTCGCCACGAACACGCTGGTTCGGTCGTTGTTCATCAACAGCGCGGAACTCGGCACGACAATGCGGGTTTGCGCCGGGCCGAGCAGTGTCACGCTGGCAAACATGTTGGGCTTGAGCCGATAGTCGGGATTGGCAAAAGCAATCCTTATCTTGTTGCGCCGCGAATCAGGCTCGATGACGTCGGCAACGAACAGAACCTTGCCATGCATGACCTGGTCGGGATAGGCGGCCAGGACCACGTCCGCATCCTGATCCTTCGATGCCGCCGCCATGTCCTTTTCGGCCACCAGCGCCGTGACCCAGATCGTGCTCAGATCCGCGAGCGTCATCATCGGCTGCGTCGGATCGTTGATCATATTGCCGCGCGCCACCGACAAGGCAGTGACGCTGCCAGCCATCGGTGCCCGCACCGTGAGCAGGCGGGAGTGGTCAGTGGAATCCGCCGCTACCCCAAGCACCCGCAGGCGCGCCTGGGTACGCGCGTATTCGGCTTGCGCCTGGCTATGATCGCTGCGTGCCTGATCCAGATCGCGCTCGGAAGCCGCACCGATCTTGGCTTGACCTTCCTGGCGCTCGAGGTTCTTCTGCGCCAGCCTGAAGCTATCCGCGGCCTTGTCGTTGTCGTCGTAGGCTTGCGCCAGGTCCGGCGAATCGATCACTGCCAGCACCTGCCCCTGGGTGACGCGATCGCCGAGCGCGACTTTGACTTCCACCACCCGGCCCGACAGCGGGCTGAGCACTGTGGAAGTGCGCGTCGGGTCGGACTCTACGACGGCGGGCAATAACAGCTTTGGCCGCACGCTCTCGACCTGTGCCGGCATCACGGTCAGGCGTTCCCGGAGCGTGGACCCGGCCGGAACGATGATCTGACTTCCTTGCCGCACCATTGGCGGCGCCTGCTCCGGGGCGCCGTTGCGGCTAGCCAGCAGACCAAACCCATGGGTCAGTAGCGCGACCAAAAGGATCACGCCAAGCACGATTCCGCCCCAGAAGAAAGCCCGGCCCCGAGCCGTGGGGGTATGGTTGTCTAGTTCCATGGCGAAGACTCGACCGTCTGATTTTTGCGATTCTTGTGTTCCTGCCCGACGCTGAAGCTGAGCCCCGCCACGGCGGATCCCGCTGGCCGGCCACAGCGTCAGCGCCATATTTTTACGCTGCTACTGCTACGGTCCAGTTAAAACAGCCACGAAAGCAGGCACCGGTGCGCAGGCTATGCGCTTTGGTGTATCCTGTCCAGCAGGATAGGATAATTTCACGGAGGTAGTCCGGATGCACAAATTCCCCGAGATCGCCACGCGGCTCAAACGAGCCCAGGGACACCTGGCACGGGTGATCGAGATGCTCGAGGCGGGCCGGCCGTGCATGGAACTGTCCCAGCAGCTGCATGCGGTCGAGAAGGCACTGGGTAACGCCAAGAAGGAGTTGATCAAGGACCACATCCATCACTGCATGGAGCAGACCTCCGAGGCGATGCCCAAAGAGGTCAGGGAGCTGATCAAGGAGTTTCAGGGAGTCACCAAATATCTCTAGCCGCCCAGGAGAACATTCGTGACAGAAATCTACGGTGCCCGCCCGGTCGCACACAGCCATGTCTTCCTGGGGTCCGGGCACGAGCAGAACGAGCGCAAGACCTGGGCCGTAATCGCCCTGTGTGGCGCGATGATGCTGGTGGAAATCATCGGCGGCAGCATGTTTGGCTCGCTGGCACTGGTCGCCGACGGCTTGCATATGTCGACCCACGCCGGTGCGATGCTGATCGCGGCGCTGGCCTACACCTATGCGCGCCGGCATGCGCATGACCGGCGCTTCGTCTTCGGCACCGGCAAGCTCGGGGACCTGGCCGGTTTCAGCAGCGCCATCATCCTGGCGATGATCGCATTGCTGATCGGCTATGAGGCGGTTGCGCGCCTGCTGGCCCCGATACCGATTCAATTCACCGAAGCCATTCCGATTGCCGTGGTGGGCCTGCTGGTCAACATCGCCAGCGCCTGGCTGCTCAGTGACGCGGAACACCATGACCACAGCCATGGCCATGGCCATGGACATGGGCATGGGCATGGGCATGACCACATCCATGACCATGCCCATGATCACGAACACTCCGACGACGATCACGACAGCGAAGCGCACCGGCCCGTCAGCGCTGGGGGCCATGCCGCTCATCGCGACTACAACATTCGCTCGGCGTATATCCACGTGATGGCCGACGCCATCGTATCGGTACTGGCGATCACGGGCCTGGTGCTGGCACGCACCTTTGGCTGGCTGTGGATGGACCCCGTGGCCGGCATCATCGGTGCACTGGTCATTGCGAACTGGTCGTACGGGCTGATACGCGACACCGGGCGCATTCTGCTGGACATGCAGCCGGATCAGGACATGGCCAGTAAACTACGCGCAGCCATCGAGTGTGATGGCGACCAGCTGGCCGACCTGCACCTGTGGCGACTGGGCCCGGGCCACCTGGGTGCTGTGCTGTCGGTGGTGACGCATCAGCCGCGCGACTGTGCGTTCTATCGCGCAAGGCTGCAGGCATTCAAGACTCTGTCGCACGTTACCGTCGAGGTGTTCAACGCCGCGGCCTAGGCAGCCACGATCACCGGTGACCACGGTGCGCGGCGGTGCCGCCGTAAGCGCCCCGCCCGCTCAGGTCGTGGTCAGCTTGGCATTGAAGGCGATGCTGATGCGCTCGCCCGGGCCGTGGAAGGCAGACACCGAGTGCTCAAGCCAACTCGGGAAAAGGATCATATCGCCGGGCATGGGCGTTACGCGGCGGCGCGTGATCTGCCGCGGAATCTGATTCATGTTGGCGCGCGGCCGGGGATCGTAGAAGCAGATCTTGCCGCCGTCGCCGCCGGTTTCCAGCGCCGCCGGCGGTGCGGCCACATAGTAGACCCCGCTGATATTGGCATAGGGATGAATATGAATGCCCTGCGTATTGCCTTCTCTCAGAATCGCACCCCAGCCCCAGGTCGCGAATTCCAGCGTCGGCGGCGAGCCGGAACATTCCTGGCTGACCAGCGTGCGGGCATAGTCGTGCACCGCCATCTTCATGTGCTGCTTGAAGACGTTCAGCGCGGGATGGTCGCGCTTCAGCAGTTCCGTCGTGGTCTGGAAGCCACCGTCGTTGGTGGTCCCGTCGACAGCGTTGGGTTCCGTCGCCTCCAGGGACTTGATGTAAGCGGCGAGCTGCTGGTTCGTCTCTTCCATTCCGGGTATGCGACGATGCAGCAGCGAGGTGGGATAGAGCGTAACGAGATTGTCGATCAAGCAAGGCACCGTGAGATTGTGCGGCCAACACGCATCGGGCAATACCGCTCCTGTCCAGCGCGGCTACTCATCTGACTGTTTCAAACACTACCACTATCGGTGCACTGAGCACGAGAAAGCAACACCCGCTCCACTAGTTTGGCTTCACGATCCGGAACATAAATACGCCGTTCACCTCAGCTACCAATTGCAGACTCCCCGTCTCATGCAGACTGGCTACTGCCCGATACAATCGAGTGACAAACCCGTGATAGTGAGGATTGTCGACCGCGCCATAGCCCTCCGATTCGGGGTTCCACGGAAAGATCGCCAGCATCGTCAAGCCGAGCCCGGTGAAGGCTCGCATGAAATCCTCCGGGGTCAATTGCGACTGAAGATTGCCTTTCTCGT
>CAWDVQ010000010.1:0-757695 GCA_963805965.1 uncultured Gammaproteobacteria bacterium | reverse complement strand
GTAGCGGGGGCAGGATTTGAACCTGCGACCTTCGGGTTATGAGCCCGACGAGCTGCCAGACTGCTCCACCCCGCACCAGGAGGCCGCGCATTCTACACCAGGCGGGCCGGCAATCGGCGCCCTGCTCAATAATTTACGTGGCCGGCGCCCGCCGCCATGTGCCGCCGGCGGCCCGACGGTATTCCAGCCTTTCGCTGGCTCAGCTACGAGGCATTAGTGGTGATTTTTTAGTCACTTACGAACGGCCCTCAGGGCGGCAGCACCCGCTCGCAGATCCGAAGCAGCGCATTGGGCAGCAGGCCCATGACGGTGACCGCAGCGGTATTGAGCAGCAGGATGAAGCGCATGCGTCCACGCGCTTCCGGCACTGGACGGTCGCCGGCCGCCTCGAAGTACATGTACCACACGACCCGCAGGTAGTAGTAGGCGCCCACCACCGAGATCACCACCGCGAAGGTCGCGAGCCACGCATGGCTGCTGCCGATCAGCGCCTGGATGATCCACAGCTTGGCCCAGAAGCCGACGAACGGCGGCACACCGGCGGTGGAGAACATCAGCGCCAGCATCATCGCCGCCAGCAGCGGGTCGCGGCTCGCCAATCCCTTGAAATCTTCGATCTCGTCGTGCTCAAAGCCGCTGCGGCTGAGCATCAGAATCATGCCGAATGACGCCAGGGTCGTGATCACGTACGCAATGGTGAAATTCAATGCCGCCTGGTAGCCGGCATTGACGCCGGTGGCGAAGCCGAGCAGCACGAAGCCGGCGTTGGCAATGGCCGAGTACGCCAGCATGCGCTTGATGTTGGTTTGTGCGATCGCACCGAGGTTGCCGACCAGCAGCGACAGCACCGCGATCGCCATCAGCATCTGCGTCCAGATCGCCGGCGCGCCGGCCAGGCCATGCGCCAGCAGTCGCAGGATCAGTGCAAACGAGCCGAGATTCGACACCGTCGCGATATACAGCGTCACGCTGGTCGGAGCGCCCTGATACACGTCAGGCACCCACATGTGAAATGGCACGGCGCCGAATTTGAACGCGATTGCGACCACCACGAACGCCACGCCAATGATCAGCGCGGCGTCAGGGCCGCTGCGCACTATGGTGCTGAGCCGATCCAGGTCGAGCGTTCCGGTCAACCCATAGAGCATCGACATGCCGTAGAGCAATATGCCGGAGGCGATGGCTCCCAGTACAAAGTACTTGGTGGCCGCCTCGGCAGCGATCCCCGAATCGCGGTCGAACGCCACCAGCGCATACAGCGACAGCGACAGCAGTTCGATGCCCAGGTAGACCGTCAGCAGGCTGTTGGCCGAGATCAGGACGAATATGCCGAGCAGTGCTGTCAGGCACAGCACGTAGTACTCCCCTCCCCTGATGGCGCGCTGTTCCAGGTAGTCCTGTGAATAAAATACGGCCGTCGCCATGGCGACGAAGGCAGCCATCTTCAGGAACCCCGCCAGCGAGTCGGCCACGTACAGGCCGTTGAACAGCAGGAAGCGCTGCTCGGTCAGGCCGTACTGGCCGGTCAGCGCCACGCCGATCGTCAGCGCCAGCATGGTCAGCGTTGCGGTCAGGCCACGCCTGGTGGCGCCGAAATAGGCATCGCACAGCAGGATCAGGCAAGTCGAAGCTGCGAGCCAGATCTCGGGGATCGCCAGCGCCAACGGACCGCTCGCGAGCGCGCCGGGCATCACGCCGCCCCCGGAATCTTGCTGGTCAGGATCTGCTGCAGCAGGTGCTGCACCGAAGCCTCCATCATGTTCAGCAGCGGCGCCGGCCACACGCCCAGCAGCAGCACCGCGAGCGCCAGCACACCGAGCACCAGGAACTCGCGCGCATTCAGATCCTGCATCTTCGCAACCTGCTCGTTCGCGACCGGACCGAAGATCACGCGCTTGACCAGCCACAGGTTATAAGCCGCGCCTACGACCAGGATACTGGTCGCCAGCAGCGCGAACCAGAAACTGGCCTTGAAGCTCGCCAGGATCACCAGGAACTCGCCGATGAAACCCGAGGTGCCCGGCAAGCCGGAGTTCGCAAGTGCGAACAGCACCATGAGAGCGGCGAACTTTGGCATCACGTTGACCACGCCGCCATACGCGCTGATATCGCGGGTGTGCAGGCGGTCATACATCACTCCGATGCACAAGAACAGTGCGCCGGAGATCAGGCCGTGCGAGATCATCTGCACCACGGCGCCATCCAGGCCGTTGATGGCACCCTTGGCCGAGCCGGTAGCCGCCACGATATAAAACACAATGAACGCGCCCAGTGTCACGAATCCCATATGCGCGATCGAGGAGTACGCGATAAGTTTCTTCATGTCCTGCTGGACCAGGGCGACGAATGCGATGTAGACGATCGCAATCAGCGACAGCGATACGATCAGCCAGTCCAGTTCGCGGCTGGCATCGGGTGTCATCGGCAGGCTGAAGCGCAGCAAGCCATAGCCGCCCATCTTCAGCATGATGGCCGCCAGTATCACCGAACCGCCGGTCGGCGCCTCGACGTGCGCGTCCGGCAGCCAGGTGTGTACCGGCCACATCGGCACCTTGACCGCGAACGCCAGCAGGAATGCCAGGAAAATCCAGCGCTGCTGCGCCAATGTCAACGGCAGCTGCTGCATGGCCGCGATGCTGTAATCGCCCGCCTTCAGATACAGGTAGATCAGTGCCACCAGCATCAGCACCGAGCCCAGAAAGGTGTAGAGGAAGAACTTGAGCGTCGCATACACGCGCCGCGGGCCGCCCCAGACTCCGATGATCACGAACATCGGGATCAGCATCGCCTCCCAGAAAAAATAGAACAGCAGCGAATCCAGGGCCGAGAACACTCCGATCATCAGGCCTTCCATGATCAGGAATGCCGCGTAGTACTGAGCCGGACGCCTGTCGACTACCGACCAGCCGGCGATCACCACCGGCACCGTCATGAACGCGGTCAGCAGGATCAGCGGCAGAGAGATGCCGTCTACGCCGAGGTAATACTGCGAGTGCAGCGCAGGAATCCACGCGACGCGCTCGATGAACTGGAACTGCGCGGTGCCGTTGGCAAAGTCGGCATACAGGCGCACACACGCGGCCAGTGTCATCAGCGAGGTCGCGAGCGCGGCCCAGCGCGCCTGGCGGGCGCGCTGATCGCCGAACGCCAGTGTCACCAGGCCGCCCGCGACCGGCAGCCAGATCACGACCGAGAGCCAACCGAATTGGTGCATGCCTTTGAGGACCTTCTTCTTAGATGTGCATCAGGAACCAACCCAGCGAAACTGCCAGGCCGATGATCATCCAGAAGGCATACGAGTACAGAAATCCGCTCTGCAGCAGCCGCGTCGCGCCGGCGAGTCGGCCCACCGCATTGGCTGTACCATTGACCAACGCCCCGTCGATCACCGTCTGGTCGCCCCCGCGCCATAGCAGCACACCGAGCCCGCGCGCCAGGGGGACCAGCACGTTCTCGTTGAACCAGTCGAAATAGTATTTGTTGACCAGCAGCCGATACAGGCCACTGAAGCGCTGGCGCAGCTCCCCGCCTATCTGCGGTCGCTGGAGCACGCACCACCAGGCGGTAAGTACCCCGAGCCCCGCCAGCCACGCCGGGGCCGACAGCAGCGATTGCAACCCGAACAGCAGCGGTCCGCGCCATTCCGCCTTGAGTTCCCCAACCACGTCGTGCTCGCCGAGCACCTTGATCGCGCTGCCGAAATAGCCCCCGAACAGGATCGGTTCGACCGTCAGGTAGCCGATGAGCAGCGATGGAATCGCCAGTGCGACCAGCGGCGCCTTCATATCCCAGCCGACATCGTGAAAGTGCTCACTCGTGTGATGATCGAAGCGCTCTGGGCCATGGAAGGTCATGAACATCATGCGAAACGTATACAGCGCGGTCACGAACACGCCCAGCAGCACGCACCAGTAGGCGTAACCGGCCCCATAGCGTTGCGAGGCGTGCACCGCGTCGATCAATGTGTCCTTGGAATAAAAGCCGGAAAAGAACGGCGTGCCGATCAGCGCCAGGGCACCGATCAGTGCCGTCCAGTAGGTCACCGGCATGCGGTGGCGCAGCCCGCCCATCTTGCGCATGTCCTGCTCATGGTGCATGGCGATGATCACCGCACCGGCGGCGAGGAACAGCAGCGCCTTGAAAAAGGCGTGCGTCATCAGGTGAAAGATCGCAACGCCATAGCCCGACACGCCCAGCGCAGCCGTCATGTAGCCCAGCTGTGACAGCGTCGAATAGGCGATTACGCGCTTGATGTCGTTGTTGACGATGCCCAGGAAACCCATGAACAGCGCGGTCGTGGCCCCGATGACCAGCACGAACGACAGTGCGGTCGGCGAGTACTCGAACAGCGGCGACATGCGTGCCACCATGAAGATGCCCGCGGTGACCATGGTGGCGGCGTGGATCAACGCTGAAATCGGCGTCGGGCCTTCCATTGAATCCGGTAGCCACACGTGCAGCGGTATCTGCGCCGACTTGCCCATGGCGCCGACGAACAGGCAGATGCAGATCACCGTCAGCGCCGACCACGCATGACCGTGCCAAAGGATCATGCTCTTCGTGGCAATGTCAGGGGCGGCCGCAAACGCCGGCTGGTAGTCCATTGAGCCGGTGTAATACAGCACGCCGGCAATTCCGAGCACGAAGCCGAAGTCGCCCACGCGATTGACCAGGAACGCCTTCAGTCCCGCGAAAATCGCCGTCGGCCGCGTATACCAGAACCCGATGAGCAGGTAGGACACCACGCCCACCGCTTCCCAGCCGAAGAACAGCTGCATGAAATTATTCGCCATCACCAGCATCAGCATCGAGAAGGTAAACAGCGAGATATAGGCGAAGAAGCGCTGATAGCCCGGATCGTCCGCCATGTAGCCGACGGTGTAGACGTGCACGCACAGCGACACGAAGGTCACCACCACCATCATTAGCGCGCTCAAGTGATCGATCAGGAACCCGACCTGCATGCGCACCCCGTCGCTCACCAGCCAGGTGTAGACCGTGCCGTCGTAGCTCGGCAGCTGGTCCACCAGCACGCGCTCGAGCACCAGGCAGGACAGCACACAGGAGGCGCCCACCGCACCGATCGTGACCGCGGCGGCCCCGGCGCGACCGATCGCTTTCCCGGCCAGGCCCGCGAGCAGTGCGGCGATCAGCGGCAGCATCGGGATGGCAAGTAGCAGCGTCTGATTCATGATTGGCGCGCTCAACCGTGCAACTGGTCGAGTTCCTCGACGTTGATGCTGCGCCGCTCGCGGAACAGCACCACGAGGATCGCCAGGCCGATCGCAGACTCCGCGGCCGCCACCGTCAGCACGAAGAACACGAAGATCTGGCCATCGAGCTGACCCAGATAGCGCGAGAAGGCGACGAAGTTGAAGTTCGCGGCCAGCAGCAGCAACTCGATGCACATCAGCAGCAGCAGCACGTTCTTGCGATTGAGGAAGATGCCGGCCACCGACAGCGCGAACAGCACCGCCGAAAGCGTCAGCAGATGCGCCAGTGTGATCATTCGCGATGCTCCGAATCCATTTTCACCAGCCGCACCCGCTCGCTGGCCCGAGCTGCCACCTGGCGCCCGATGTCCTGCGCCTTGAGGTTGGGTCGGTGTCGCAACGTCAGTGCGATCGCTGCCACGATCGCCACCAGCAGCACCATGGCGGCGATCTCGAACGGATAGGCGTATTTGCCGTAGAGCAGCGCACCCAGCTCCTGGGTGTTGCTGTAGTTGACCGGCAGCGGTGCCGCGCCGCGCGTCACGTCGATGCCAAGCTTGTGAGTCAGCACCACGCCGGCGATCTCGAGCACGATGACACCGGCCACGATCCAGCCGAGCCACGCAAAGCGGGTGAAGCCGGCACGCAGTTCCTCCAGGTCGATGTCGAGCATCATGACGACGAACAGGAACAGCACCATGACCGCACCGACGTACACCAGCACCAGCACGATGGCCAGGAACTCGGCCTCGATCAGCAGCCAGATCGCGGCCGAGGTCACGAAACACAGCACCAGGCTCAGTGCCGAATACACTGGATTGCGCGACACGATCACCGCCACGGCCGCCAGCACCAGCACCGTGGCGAAGATGTAGAACAGGATCAGCGGTAGCACGGCAGCTCTCTTGACCTTCAGCGATAACGCGCGTCGGCGCTCTTATCGGCTGCGATCATTGCCTCGTAGCGTTCCCCGACCGCGAGCAGCTTGTCCTTCGTCATGATGTTCTCGCCCCGATGCTCCATGTGATACTCATGAATGCGAGTCTCGACGATCGCATCGACCGGGCAGGCTTCCTCGCAGAAGCCGCAGTAGATGCACTTGAACAGATCGATGTCGTAGCGGGTGGTGCGGCGCGTGCCGTCGGCGGCCACGTCGGAGTCGATGGTGATCGCCAGCGCCGGACACACCACCTCGCACAACTTGCATGCGATGCAACGTTCCTCGCCGTTCGCATAGCGACGCAGCGCGTGCAGCCCGCGAAAACGCACCGACTGCGGCGTCTTCTCCTCCGGGTACTGCACCGTGACCTTGCGTCGAAACAGCGAGCGCGCGGTCACCGACAGCCCCGCCAGCAACTCGGTCAGCATGAAGGTCTTGATCGGATTGACCATGGCCATGTCAGGTTTTCCAGGGGCCGAGGTGATACCAGCTCATCAGGGCTTCCACCGCGATCCACACCAGGGTCACCGGAATGAGAAATTTCCAGCCCAGGCGCATGATCTGATCGTAGCGATAGCGTGGGAAGGTGGCGCGAAACCACAGGAACAGGAACAGCAGTGCAAATATCTTGACCAGCAGCCAGTGCGTGCCCGGCAGCGCCAGCAGGCTGGTGCCACCCAGCCACCACGGGTAGCCGTCCACCGGGCTCAACCAGCCGCCAAAGAAGAACACCGCGGTCAGCCCCGCGATCAGGATAATGTTGGCGTACTCAGCCAGGAAGAACAGCGCGAACGCCATGCCGGAGTATTCCACGTGAAATCCGGCGACGATCTCCGATTCACCCTCGGCCACGTCAAACGGGGCGCGATTGGTCTCGGCGATGCCGGAGATGAAGTACACCACCAGCAGCGGCAGCAGCCAGAACCAGTTCCAGGCCAGCATTCCGCCGTGCTGCTGCGTGACGATGACGCCGAGGTTCAGGCTGCCGGCCGCCATCAGCACGCCGACCAGCGCAAAACCCATCGCGATCTCATAGGCGACCATTTGCGCCGCCGAGCGCATGGCTCCCAGGAAGGCGTACGTTGAATTCGAAGACCAGCCGGCGAGTATCACGCCGTACACCCCCATCGAGGTCAGCGACAGCACGTACAGCAGGCCGGCATCGACATTGGCGATCGCGTAGTTGGGCGCAATCGGCACCACCGCCCAGGCGGCGAAGGCCGGAATGAGCGTGATCGCGGGGGCGAGCCGGAACAGGATCTTGTTGGCGCGCGCCGGGATCACGATCTCCTTGATCAGGAGCTTGATGACATCGGCGAACGGCTGGCCCATGCCCGGCAGAAAACCGAAGATACGCACGCGATTGGGGCCAATGCGCAGCTGCATCCAGCCGATGACCTTGCGCTCCCACAGCGTCAGGTAGGCGACCGACAGAATCAGCACCACGCACAGCAGCAGCGTGAACAGCGTCGAGTGCACGTAGCCCGGCAGCTGGCCCCAAAGATTCACCAGCGAATTCACGCCGTGCCCCCGTACAACTGCATGCTCGCGCGCCCCTCGCGGGTGCGCAGCAGCGGCGCTGCGCGGCGCAGCACCGGGTCAATCTGATACATCGGCAGGTCCAGCACCGCGTCGGTAGCCACCGTCTGCAGCGTGCCAGGGGCAGCAAGGGTTGGCGGGGGCGCCTGTTCCAGCCGCGACTTCAATTCATCGCGCACCTGCTCGGACGATTGGTAGTCGAATCCGGGCAGGTCGAGCAGATTGCCGAGCACGCGCAGGATCTTCCACGCCGGGCGCGACACGCCCAAGGGCCTCGCCGCCCCGCCCTGGCTCTGCCAGCGACCCTCCAGGTTCACGTACGTGCCCGGGGTCTCGGCGAACGTGCCGGCCGGCAGCAAAATGTGCGCCACGCGCTTCATCTCCTCGCTCGCATAGGCGCCAACCGCCACCACGCAGCGCGCGCGCCCCAGCGTAGTCAACGCCGTCGGCAGCGCCGCGTCCGCCCAGGGCTCGGTATTGAGCAGCAGGTAACCCGGCAGCGCCTGCTCAAGCATCTCCCGGGCGCTGCGCCCGGCATCGGCGCGCTCCGCGCCACCGGCACGGCGGTGGGGGACCGCACCGGCCAGATAGGCACCGGCCGCGTTGCCGCCCTCGGCCAGCTCACCATAGCTGGCGCCGCTGGCCGCCGCCAGCGCACGCGCCAGCGCCCGCAGTTCGCTGTAGCGACTGCTGCGCGCGGCCAACGCGCCGAGCCAGATGGCACGGCGCGCGCCGCCCTTGAGCTTTGCGGCGATGGCACGGTGTTCATCCGTCGGCGTCACGCCGGCCAGCAGCCGGTCGAGCGGCGCCGGCGCACCGGCACCGCCGAGCGCCGCCAGCAGCACCGCGGCCAGGTCCGCCACCTGCTGTGCCGGCGGCGACAACATGCTGTGTGCGACCGGGAAAAAGTAATCGAAGCGCGCGGGATTGATGAAGCTGATGCGCGCCCCGCGCAGGCTGGCCTTGCGCACGCGGTGCGCCAGCATGGGCAGCTCGCGCCGCAGGTTGCAGCCCACCACCAGCAGCGCGTCGAGCTGGTCGATTTCGGCGATCGGCAATCCCAGGCCCGGCGCCAGTGCATCGGTGGCCTGGTCGCGAAAATCGCGTTGCCGCAGTCGATGATCGATATGGGCGCTGCCCAGCCCTTCCGCCAGGCGCGCCAGCAGATACAACTCCTCGAGCGTGCTCGAGGGATGAGCCAGAAGACCCACGCCCGGCGCCTCGCGCGCCACGGCGGACAGGCCCTGCGCCGCCGCCGCCAGCGCGACGTCCCATTCGACCTCGCACCAGCTGCCGTCGGCCTGGCGCAGCTGCGGCGCCAGCAGCCGGTCGTCGCCGTAGACGCCTTCGTAGCTGAAGCGATCCCGGTCGGCGATCCAGGTCTCGTTGATCTCCTCGCACGGCCGCGGCACCACGCGCATCAGCCGGCCGCGCAGGACGTGGCCATAGAGCTGCGAGCCGACGCCATCGTGCGGCGAGACCAGCGGCACCTGCGTCATCTCCCAGCCGCGGCCGCGGTAGCGGAACGGCTTGCTGTTGAGCGCGCCCACCGGGCACAGATCGATGATGTTGCCCGACAGCTCGTGATCGACACTGTGCTCGATGAAGGTGCCGATCTCCATGTTCTCGCCGCGCCCGGTGGCACCCATCTCCTGGATGCCGGCGATGTCCTGGCCGAAACGCACGCAGCGTGTGCAGTGTATGCAGCGCGTCATATCGGTTGACACCAGCGGACCCAAGTTCTTGTCCTTGACCGAGCGCTTGCGTTCCACGAAGCGCGAGATGTCGCGGCCGAAGCCCACGGCTAGATCCTGCAGTTCGCACTCGCCGCCCTGATCGCAGATCGGGCAGTCCAGCGGGTGGTTGATCAGCAGGAATTCCATGACCGAGCGCTGCGCGCCGATGGCCTTGACCGAGTGAGTGTAGATCTTCATGCCCTCGGCCACCGGCGTGGCACACGCCGGCAACGGCTTGGGCGCCTTCTCGACCTCCACCAGGCACATGCGACAGTTGGCCGCCACCGGCAGCTTGTCGTGATAGCAGAATCGCGGCACGTACACACCTTCGCGATCGGTCGCGCGAATGATGTTCTCGCCCTTGCGCGCCTTCATCGGCACGCCGTTGACCTCAATGTTGACCAGCTCCTCGCTCATGCAGCCCGCCGCGCGGCGTCGACGATGCTGCGTCCGCCGTGATCTATCATGTATTCGAACTCGTGACGGTAATGCTTGAGGAAACTCTGCACCGGCCATGCCGCCGCGTCCCCCAGCCCGCAGATGGTGTGGCCCTCGATGCGATTGGCAACGTCGAGCAGCAGGCCGAGCTCCGCCCGCTCACTGTTGCCGTCGAGGATGCGTTTGAGCGTGCGGTCGAGCCAGCCGGTGCCCTCGCGGCACGGGGTGCACTGGCCGCAGGACTCGGCCATGTAGAAACGCGCCAGGCGCTCGAGCGTCCTGACCATGCAGGTGGTCTCGTCCATCACGATCACGGCCGCGGAACCGATGCTCGAACCCACCGCCTTGAGCGAGTCGTAGTCCATGTTGGTCTTGAGCATGATCTCGCCCGGCACCACCGGCACCGAGGAGCCGCCCGGAATGACGGCCTTGAGCTGGCGTCCTTTCCAGATACCGCCCGCCATAGCCAGCAGTTCTGTGAACGGAATACCCAGCGGCACTTCGAAATTGCCGGGCTTGGCCACGTGGCCCGAGACCGAAAAGATCACCGTGCCACCCGAGTTCTTCGGCCCAAGGTCCGCAAACCATTGCGCACCCCTGCGCAGGATGGTCGGTACCGAGGCGTAGCTCTGGGTATTGTTGATCGTGGTCGGCATGCCGTACAGGCCGAAAGCGGCCGGAAACGGCGGCTTGAAGCGCGGCTTGCCGGTCTTGCCCTCGAGCGAATCGAGCAGCGCCGTCTCCTCGCCACAGATATATGCCCCGGCACCGACGAAGCAATGCAGATCGAAGTCCACCCCCGAACCGAGGATGTTCTTGCCCAGAAGACCCGCAGCGTAGGCTTCCTTCAGCGCCGCCTCGAAGCGCGGGATCGGCTCGCCCAGGAATTCACCCCTGATGTAGTTGTAGCCCACGGTGGCATTCATGCAGTAGCTGCCGATGGCCATGCCCTCGATGAGCGAGTGCGGGTTGTAGCGCAGGATGTCGCGGTCGTGACAGGTACCGGGTTCGCTCTCGTCGGAGTTGCACACCACGTACTTCTGCATGGTCGCGTTGCGCGGCATGAAGCTCCACTTCACGCCCACCGGAAACGCCGCACCGCCGCGCCCGCGCAGCCCCGAGGCCTTGACCTGTTCGATCACCTGCTCGCGCGGCGTCTTCTCAGCCAGCAGTTTCTTCCACGCCTCGTAGCCGCCGATGCGGGCGTAGGTCTCGAGCGTCCACGAGCGCTGGTACTGCAGCGGCTCGAAACAGGTGAAATTCAGTTTATCGTCCCAGGCGCCCATGCTCGCTTCCCAGTCGTTGCGCGCTCACTCGAGCGCATCCAGGATCTGATCGACCGTCTCGGGCGTCAGATGCTCGTGGTACACATGATCGACCATCATCATCGGCGCACCGGTGCAAGCCGCCAGGCACTCCTCCTCGCGTTTGAGAAAGATGCGGCCATCGGCCGTGCTCTGGCCGGCGCGGATACCGAGCTTGCGCTCGACGTGGGCCTGGATGTCCTCCCCGCCGCGCAGCATGCACGAGATGTTGGTGCATACGCTCACGTGATGGCGGCCGCAGGGTCGGGTCTCGAACATCGAGTAGAAGCTCGCGACCTCGTACACCTGGATCGGGGGCAGCTGCAGATAATCCGCCACCGCATCCATCAGCTCGGCGGTCAGAAAGCCGTGGTTCTGTTCCTGTGCCGCGCGCAGCGCCGACAGCACCGCCGAGCGCTGTCGCCCGGCTGGAAATTTTGCCACCCAGTGATCGATTTCCTCGCGCGTGTGTCCGGACAGCACGCCCGCCTTGCCTTGCGACTGGCTCATCAGCGATCCACCTCGCCGAACACGATATCCTGGGTGCCGATCACCGCCACCACGTCGGCCAGCATGTGTCCGCGCACCATCTCCCCGAGCGAGGCCAGATGCACGAAACCGGGCGCACGGCACTTGAGGCGGTAGGGCTTGTTGGCGCCATCCGAGATCAGGTAAATGCCGAATTCGCCCTTGGGCGCCTCAACCGCGGCATAGGTCTCACCCTCGGGCACGCAGTAGCCCTCGGTCATGAATTTAAAGTGATGAATCAGCGACTCCATGTCGCTCTTCATGTGCTCGCGGCTGGGCGCACGCACCTTGCGGTCATCGACCATCACCGGGCCCGGATTGGCGCGCAGCCAGTCCACGCATTGGCGGACGATCCGATTGGACTGGCGCATCTCGGCCACCCGCACCAGGTAGCGGTCGTAGCAGTCGCCGTTGACCCCGATTGGAATGTCGAACTCCAGCGCCGAATACACCTCGTACGGCCGCTTGCGCCGCAGATCCCATTCGACCCCGGAACCACGCAGCATCGGACCGGAGAACCCGAGCTGCAGCGCGCGCTCGGGGGATACCACGCCGATATTCACCGTGCGCTGTTTCCAGATACGGTTGTCGGTCAGCAGCGTCTCGTATTCATCGACCCGACCCGGGAATTTATCGGTGAACGCCTGGATGAAATCCAGCAGCGAGCCGGTGCGTTGCGCGTTCAGCCGCTCCACCTCTTTCTGGCTGCGCCAGCGCGAGGGTTGGTGGCGCGGCATGGCGGCGGGCAGATCACGATACACGCCGCCCGGGCGGTAATAGGTCGCGTGCATGCGTGTACCGGAGACCGCCTCGTAGCAGTCCATCAGGTCCTCGCGTTCGCGAAAGCAGAACAGGAACACGGTCATGGCACCGATATCCAGGCCGTGCGCGCCGAGCCACATCAGGTGGTTCAGGATCCGGGTGATCTCGTCGAACATGACCCGGATGTACTGCGCGCGTGGCGGCGGTGTAATGCCGAGCAGGCGCTCGATCGCCGCCACATAGGCGTGCTCGTTGCACATCATCGACACGTAATCCAGCCGGTCCATGTAGCCGATCGACTGATTGAAGGGCTTGGATTCGGCCAACTTTTCGGTGCCCCGATGCAGCAGCCCGATGTGCGGGTCGGCCTTTTGGATGGTCTCGCCATCCATCTCCAGCACCAGTCGCAGCACGCCGTGCGCAGCCGGATGCTGCGGCCCGAAGTTGAGCGTCAGATTGCGGATCTCAGGCACGATCCGCTCCCGGCACCACTGGCACTACCGGCCCACCCGGCACGCCTGGCACCGGTGCCCGCTCTCCCGGCGGATGATCGTGCAGCACCGGGTCGTAGCGATTGTCGTGGCGGATAACGCGCGGCACCAGCGTGCGCGGCTCGATGCTGACCGGCTCATAGATCACGCGCTTCAGCTGCGGGTCGTAACGCACCTCGACGTTGCCGATCAGCGGGAAATCCTTGCGAAACGGGTGCCCGATGAAGCCGTAATCCGTGAGGATGCGGCGCAGGTCCGGATGGCCGCGGAACAGTATGCCGAACAGGTCGAACGCCTCGCGCTCGAACCACTCGGCACTGGCCCACACGCCAGTGAGCGAATCCACCATCGGATCCTCGCTGTCCCCGCACCAGACGCGCAGCCGCAGGCGCTGGTTATGGGTGATCGACAGCAGCTGCGAGACCACCGCATAGCGCTTGTCGCCCGCCAGGGTGTGGGGGGCGGCGCGGTTCACGCCGCGACTGAAACCGCTGGCGGTGGCCGAGGTGGTGCGCCACTCGGCGCGCCCATAGTCGAGGTAATCCACCCCCGCCAGATCCATCAGCAGCTCAAAGCGCAGCTGCGGATCGTCGCGCAGGATGGTGGCCACTTCCAGCAACTGATCGCCCGCGACCTCGATAGCCACCTCATCGGGCAGCGAGTTGTAGCGCCGTGCGCGCTCGCCCACGGCAGCCGTGATCCGTGCGGCGAGATCTTCGATGTACGCTGGCACTACCCTCGATTCCTCAGGATTACTGTGTAGCGTGGATCAGGCGCTGGCCGCGGCCTGGCGTGCGATCTTGCGTTGCAGCTGGATCACGCCATAGAGCAAAGCCTCGGCGGTCGGCGGACAGCCCGGCACGTAGACATCAACCGGCACGATTCGATCGCAACCGCGCACCACCGCGTACGAGTAGTGGTAGTAACCGCCGCCGTTGGCGCACGACCCCATTGAAATCACCCAGCGCGGCTCGGGCATCTGGTCATACACCTTACGCAGCGCCGGCGCCATCTTGTTGACCAGAGTGCCGGCCACGATCATGACGTCGGACTGGCGCGGACTGGGGCGAAACACCACGCCGAAACGATCCAGATCGTAGCGCGAGGCCCCGGCATGCATCATTTCCACGGCGCAGCAGGCCAATCCGAAGGTCATCGGCCACAGCGATCCGGTGCGCGCCCAGCTCACCAGGCTGTCCACCTGCGTGGTCAGGAAGCCGCGCTGGGCGAAGCCCTCGGTGTCCAGCGCCGCTAGTCCCACTCGAGCGCTCCCTTCTTCCACTCGTACGCGAACCCGATCACAAGGATGAACAGAAACACACCCATGACTATGAGTCCGAATCCCCCGGTGCGGCTCAGCGAGACCGCCCACGGAAACAGGAAAGCAATCTCGAGATCGAAAATGATGAACAGGATTGCAACCAGGTAGTAACGCACGTCGAATTTCATGCGGTTGTCTTCGAACGGCTCGAAACCGCACTCGTAAGGCGAGAGCTTCGCGGCGTCGCCGCGATGGCGGACGGACAGGCGTCCGAGCACGGATCCCAGGGAGAGCAGCACGGCTGCCAGCAGCGCGGCTATGGCCAGGAAAATCAGCACCGGCAGGTAATTCATCAGCATTGGCGCACCGTCATTAAAAGGGGCGGCATGTTGCGCTTGCGCGCACATTGATCCGCCCCTTCGCTACCGTATTGTAACAGGCGATACGGAACATATGGTGCCGACGGGGAGATTCGAACTCCCACACCTTGCGGCGCTAGCCCCTCAAGCTAGTGTGTCTACCAATTCCACCACGTCGGCGTCGATCAGTTCGGGCCCGGATGCGTCGCCGGGGCGGGATTGGCCGCCGGCGCGGGATTCGCGGGCGAGCCGCCCGGTGCCATCGCGGGAGCGCCCGACTGCGCCGGCGCACTCGGTGGCGCCGCCGCGGGCTCGCCGCCCACTCCACCGGCACCGCCGCCGCCGAGAATGCGCGGCACCGTGGTCGTATTCGCCGGCGTGCTCGGCGTCGCCAGCTGGTCGAGCAGGCTGTTGGCCGGAGCGCTGCTTTTGCGGGCACCCACGTAAGCCAGCGACAGGCTGGTCACCATGAAGATAGCCGCCAGTACCGCGGTCGCGCGTGACAGCGCGGTACTCGCGCCACGGGCGCCAAACACCGTGCCGGAGGCACCGGCGCCGAAACCCGCGCCCGCCTCAGCGCCCTTGCCTCGCTGCAGCAGTACCAACGCCACGATGGCGGCGGCGCAAAAGAAATGGATGATCATCAGAAACGTATGCAACATCTTAGGTTCCGCTCTCAGCCGCGCGCAGCGGCTACGATGCTCAGGAATTCCTCGGCTTTCAGCGAGGCGCCACCGATCAGGCCGCCGTCGACGTCGGCCTGCAGAAACAGCTCGCGGGCATTGCCCGCCTTGACGCTGCCGCCGTAGAGGATCTGCAAATCCGCGGCAATTTTAGCATCCTGTTCCGCCAGCCGCTGGCGGATGAAGCAGTGCACATCCTGCGCCTGCTGCGGGGAGGCGGTGCGCCCGGTGCCGATCGCCCAAACCGGCTCGTACGCCACCACGGCGTGCGCAAAACTGGCGATGCCGGTCAGTGATACCACTGCTTCCAGCTGCCGCCCGATGTGCTCGTGCGTGCGCTCGGCCTCGCGATCGATCAGCAGCTCGCCGACACACAGGATCGGCAGCAGGCCGCGTGACTGCGCGGCGGCGAACTTACGGGCCACGAGCACGTCGTCTTCGCCGTAGAGCGCGCGCCGCTCGGAGTGGCCCACAATGACATACTGGCAGCCGACGTCCTTGAGCATCGCAGCCGACACTTCACCGGTGTAGGCGCCATGTCCCTCGGCGCAGACATTCTGCGCCCCGAGTTTGACCGCCGCCCCGCGCAACAACCGCGCCAGCTCAGCCAGATAGACGAACGGCGGGCATACCACGCAGTCGACGCTCTCGAGGTTCGGGGCCGCCAGGATGGCCTCGATCAGCGGTGCGTTGTCGGCCCGCGACCCATGCATCTTCCAGTTGCCGGCTACGAGTTTGCGTCGCATGACTTACGATGTGTCCCCGTGGCGTGGTCCTGGCGTGCCCCAAAGGGCCGGTGCCTTAAAACGGTGCCGCGCCGTTTTTGGGCGCGCGGATGATAGCCACGCAGCCTGTCCCCCGCAATGGCCCCATGGGGTGCCCTTCAGCTCGGCGCGGTCTCCGGCAGGACTGCCGCCCTGACTGCCTCGGCCAGCTCGTCGGCACATGCGCGCACCTCGGCCGCATCCCGACCTTCGACCATCACACGGATGACTAGTTCGGTGCCCGAGGCGCGCAACACCACTCTTCCTTCGCCCTGCAGTTGCTTCTCAATGCGGCGCACGGCTGCGGCAATCGCCGGCACCGCGGTCGGATCGAAACGGCGCGCCACCTCCACGTTCAGCAGCACCTGGGGCAGCTTGTCCATGCCGGCGGCAAGTTCGGCCAGCGAGCGGCCGGTCTGCTTCATGATGCTCAGCACCTGCAGCGCCGTGATCAGCCCGTCGCCGGTGGTGGTGTGATCGAGCGTCAGGATATGGCCCGAGGTTTCGCCGCCGAGCATGCCGCCGCACTCCTTGAGCCTGGCGAGCACGTGCCGGTCGCCCACCGGCGCGCGTATGAAATCGATCCCAAGCCGGCGCAATGCCAGTTCCAGGCCGAGATTGCTCATCACCGTACCGACCACGGGCCCGCGCAAGTGCCCGGTGCTCCTGGCCGCCGCCGCGATCACGAACAGCAGCTGATCCCCATCCACCAGCCTGCCCAGGTGGTCCACCATCACCACACGATCACCGTCTCCGTCGACGGCGACGCCGACATGCGCGTGTACGCCCGGCACCGTGAGCTGCAGCAGTTCCGGCGAGGTGGAGCCGCAGCCATCGTTGATATTGCGGCCGTTGGGCGAACATCCGATCGGAACGATATCGGCGTCGAGGTCTGCGAGAATGCGCGGGGCGACCTTGTATGCCGCGCCGTTGGCGCAGTCGATCACGATCTTGAATCCGGACAGATCGGTGCCGCGCGCCAGCACACCGCCACAGAATTCCTGGTAGTGCAGCAGCGCGCTGTCGACCCGGCGCGCGCGCCCGAGTTCACGCGAGGCGCAGGTCAATGGCACCGTCGACAGCTGCGCCTCGATGCGCTCCTCGAGCTGATCGGAGAGCTTCGCGCCCTCGCCGTCGAAGAATTTGATGCCATTGTCCTCGTACAGGTTGTGCGAGGCGCTGATCACCACGCCCAGCCGGCAGCGCAGATGGCGCGTCATATAGGCCACGGCCGGCGTCGGCAACGGCCCGGTCAGCAGCACGTTGGCGCCGGCGGCGACGAAGCCGGCCTCGAGCGCCGCCTCGAACATATAGCCCGAGACCCGGGTATCCTTGCCGATCAGCACCGTACCGCCATCGCCGAGCACGGTGCGCGCGGCCGCGCTTGCCAGTCGCAGCGCGAAATCCACCGTCATCGGATCGGTACCCACGCGGCCACGAATGCCGTCGGTTCCAAAGTAAGCTCTACCCACCGCTACCCCCCAGTTTGACCGCGCTGGCAATGCGCACCGCATCCAGCGTCGCGGCCACATCGTGCGCGCGCACGATCAGGGCGCCGTGCAGCACCGCGATCGTCGCCAGCGCGAGGCTCCCGGCCAGGCGCTCCTGTGCCCGTGCACCCAGTGCCGTCAGCATCGATTTGCGCGACAGACCGACGGCCAGCGGCAGCGCCAGGCGCTGGAATTGCCCCAGTGCGCGCAGCAACTGCAGATTATGCGCCACTAACTTGCCGAAACCGAACCCCGGGTCGATGCACAGCCGCTCGCGCGCAATGCCCGCCGCGATGCAGCTGTGCACGCGTTCGGCCAGGAATGCCTGTACTTCCGCCACCACGTCGTCGTAGTGGGGAGCGATCTGCATGGTCGCCGGCTCGCCACGCATGTGCATCAGGCACACACCCAGCTCGCCCGCCGCCACCGCCTCGAGCGCACCGGGAGCGCGCAACGCCCGCACATCGTTCACCAGGTGGGCGCCGGCCGCGCCGGCGCGCCTTATGACTTCAGGATTGGAGGTATCGACCGACAGCAGCACCGGCAGCCGCGCCGCCACGCGCTCGATCACCGGCAGCACACGGCGCAGCTGTTCATCGCCGGCCACTGCCGCCGCGCCCGGGCGGGTTGATTCGCCGCCGATGTCGATGATTGCGGCGCCTTCGGCCACCATGCGCTCCGCCTGCGCCAGCGCTGCATCCGGGTCGAGGTAGCGACCGCCATCTGAGAATGAATCGGGGGTGACGTTGAGAACGCCCATGACTACCGGGCGATCCAGCTCGAGCACCCGGCCAGCGCACCGCAGCTGCAACGGCTGGCCCTCCTGCCTACGCCCAGCGGGCCCGCGAGCCAGCACAAACCGGCGCGTCAACACACGGAGAGATCACCCTACAGGGCGCATTTTTAATAATGAAAATGCGCCCTGTAGTGTGATCTCTCTGATCGCTGGGCTGTTTTAGTGCTGTCCCGCGGGACGGGCGATGCCGTCCGTAGGAGGGCCCGCAGGTGCAATTGCCGGCTTGCCACTGCCGGTGGTCGGGGTGGTGTCGTCCCAGCCTTCCGGCGGCTTGGGAGTGCGGCCCGCCATGATGTCCCTGATCTGGTCGTCGGCCAGCGTCTCGTACTTGATGAGCGCCTCGGCCATGGCGTGCAGCTTGTCGAGGTTGGTCTCCAGGATCTGGCGCGCACGCTTGTAATTCATCTCGATCACACGGCGCACTTCCTCATCGATCGCGTGCGCGGTTTCATCCGACACCTGCTTGTGCTGGGTGACGCTGCGGCCCAGGAACACCTCGCCCGACTCCTCCGAGTAGGTCAGCGGCCCGAGCCGGTCGGATAGCCCCCATTTGGTGACCATGTTGCGCGCCAGCTCGGTGGCGCGTTCGATGTCGTTCGAGGCACCGGTGGTCACCGCGTCCTCGCCGAAGATCAGCTCCTCGGCGATGCGGCCGCCGAACAGCGTGGCGATCGAACTCTCCAGTCGCCGCTTGCTCAACGAGTAGCGGTCCTGCTCGGGCAGGAACTGCGTGACACCCAGGGCGCGTCCGCGCGGAATAATGGTCACCTTGTAGACCGGATCGTGCTCCGGCACGCTGATGCCGACGATGGCGTGGCCGCCTTCGTGATAGGCAGTCATGCGCTTCTCGGCGTCGGTCATGACCATCGAGCGCCGCTCGGCGCCCATCATGATCTTGTCCTTGGCCCGCTCGAACTGATCCATCGACACCTGGCGCTGGTTGGCACGGGCGGCGAACAGCGCCGCCTCATTGACCAGGTTAGCCAGATCCGCGCCCGAAAAACCGGGGGTGCCGCGCGCGATCAGCGCCGGCTTGACGTCGTCACCCAGCGGCACGCGGCGCATGTGCACCCGCAGGATCTGCTCGCGGCCGCGCACGTCGGGCAGCGGCACCACTACCTGACGATCGAAGCGGCCCGGGCGCAGCAGCGCCGGATCGAGCACGTCAGGCCGGTTGGTGGCGGCAATGACGATGATGCCTTCGTTGCCCTCGAAGCCGTCCATCTCGACCAACAGCTGATTCAGCGTCTGTTCGCGCTCGTCGTGACCGCCGCCCAACCCGGCGCCGCGGTGACGTCCAACGGCATCGATTTCGTCGATGAATATGATGCACGGGGCGTGCTTCTTGGCCTGCTCGAACATGTCGCGCACGCGCGATGCCCCAACACCGACGAACATCTCGACGAAATCGGAGCCGGAGATAGTGAAGAACGGCACCTTGGCCTCGCCAGCGATCGCGCGCGCGAGCAGCGTCTTGCCAGTACCGGGAGAGCCGACCATCAGCACGCCCTTGGGAATCTTGCCGCCGAGCTTCTGGAACTTGCCCGGATCCTTCAGAAAGTCGACGATCTCAGCCACTTCCTGCTTGGCTTCATCTACGCCGGCGACGTCGGCGAAGGTCACATTCACCTGGTCCTCGCCCAGAAGGCGCGCGCGGCTCTTGCCGAACGACATGGCGCCGCGACCCCCGGCGGCGCCCTGCATCTGGCGCAGCAGGTAGACGAACAGCACCACCATAGTAACGCCGGCGCCAGCTGCAGCAGCAGCTGCGTGAGGAAAGTCTGTTGCTTGGGCGGCTGGCCTTCGACGGCGATATTGGCCTTGAGCAGGTCGCCGATCAGTGAGGTGAAGTTGGTCTCGGGGTTATAAGTCTCGAACTGGGTCTTATCCTTGAGGATGCCGCGGATCTGGTCGCCCTGCAGCACCACGCTGTCCACCTTGCCGGCGTGGACGTCGTTGTAGAACTCGGAGTAGGTGAGCGGCTGGCGCTGCGGCCCGCTAGGCATGTAGCGGGTGAAAACCAGCAACATGACCATCACGATGATCACCCAGAGCAGGATATTTTTTGTCAAATCGTTCAAGTTCATTTCACCATAATGCTGCGCGGCAGTAGCGCCGGGAACGAAATCGTGACAAGGACGCTACACCATCCTCATGCCGGAGGCCAGCAAGTAGGTTTCAGGACTGCGCGATCGCGAAGCCTCCGGTTTCAGGCATCTGACACGCCCGAAACGAGTGCGCGCCAAGGCCACCAGCTCCTGGAAGCCGGCGCCTTGCAGGACCTTGATCAGGGCGCTGGCGCCCGGTTTCAAGACCTCCCGTGCCATGTCGAGCGCCAGTTCCGCCAGATACATGCCCCGGGGGGCGTCGATCGCCTCCATGCCGCTCATGTTCGGTGCCATGTCCGACAGCAGCAGGTCCACCCCGGCAGCCCCGAGCGCGGCCTTGAGCTGCTGGAACACTGCGTCCTCGCGAAAGTCCCCTTGCAGGAACTCCACTCCGGCCAGCGGCTCCATCGGCAGCAGGTCCGTCGCCACCACCCGCCCGGAGCTTCCGATACGGCGCCGCACGTACTGGCTCCAGGCTCCCGGGGCGGCGCCCAGATCGAGCACCACCATCCCGGACTTGAGCAGCCGCTCGCGCTGGTCGATCTGTTCGAGTTTGAATACCGCGCGTGAACGCCAGCCTTCCGCCTGCGCGCGCTTGACGAACGGATCGGAGAAATGCTCGCGCAGCCAGCGCTCGCTGCTCTTGGATCGGCGCGCCATGTTCGCTTGAAGGCTCGCTACGGCCGGGAAGGAGTCAGCGCGACGGCGCCGACGCCCCTATCATAAAGCAATGCAACCGACCGACAAGCAATTGCGCTACCTGCGCGGCCACGCCCACGCCCTCAAGCCGGTAATCCACATAGGTAACCAGGGCTTGAGCGCCGGAGTGCTGGCGGAAACCCGGCGCGCGCTGGCCGATCACGAGCTCATCAAACTGCGCCTGCCGGCAGCCGATCGCGCCGCGCGCGCAGCGCTGCTGGCCGAGCTGGTGCGCGCCACCGGCAGCGCGCTGGTGACGCGCATCGGCCACGTCGCGGTGCTGTTCCTGGCCAACCCGAAACTGTCGAAATTCCCGCTGCCGGACGCCGCGCCTAAACGTATTTGACCGAGACGATCTCGTAGCTTCGGGTTTTGCCCGGGGCCGCCACCTCGACGATGTCGCCCTGCACCTTTCCGATCAGCGCGCGCGCGATCGGCGAGGTAATCGAAATGCGCCCGCCGCGGATGTCGGCCTCGTCCTCCCCGACCAGCTGGTAGGTCACCGGATTGCCCCCGTCCTGATCCTCCAGCTCCACCGTGGCGCCGAACACCACTTTGCCGGTGGGCGACAGGCTGGCGATATCGATAATCTCCGCCGCGGCCAGCCGCGACTCGATTTCCATGATCCGGCCCTCGATGAAGCCCTGCTGCTCGCGCGCCGCGTGATATTCGGCGTTCTCCGAAAGATCGCCGTGACTGCGCGCCTCGGCGATGGCCTTGATGACGCGCGGGCGATCGGCCGACTTCAGCCGCTTGAGCTCGGTACGCAGAAGTTCGGCGCCGCGCAGAGTCATCGGCGAGCGCTTCATGTGCCTACGTCCCGCCGCGGCGCGGCCTCGTCCAACACCCCTACTTCCTGGTGCAGGTCCTGCAGCCGGTTGACGTCGACCTCATCCACATGATCGAGCGCCTCGCAGGTCGCGAGCGCCGCCGCCAGCGTGGTGTAGTAGGTGATGCGCCGGTGCACCGCTTCGCGCCGAATCGAGTTGGACTCGAGGATCGCCTGCTTGCCCTCGGTGGTGTTGACGATCAGGTCGATCTCGTCGTTCTTGATCATATCGACGATATGCGGCCGGCCCTCGCGTACCTTGTTGACGCGGCGGCACTCGATGCCGGCGGCCTTGAGCGTCAGCGCGGTGCCGGTGGTCGCGACCAGGTTGAATCCATGCTCGATCAGCCGCCGCGCCAGCGGCACCGCGCCGGCCTTGTCGCGTTCGCGCACGCTGATCAGGCAGCAGCCGGAGCGCGGCAGCACCACGCCGGAGGCGGCCTGCGACTTGGCGTAGGCCTCGCCGAAGGTGCGGCCGGTGCCCATGACCTCGCCGGTGGATTTCATCTCCGGACCCAGGATCGGATCGGCCTCGGGAAATTTCAGGAACGGGAACACGGCTTCCTTGACCGAGAAGTAGCGCGGTACGCGCTCTCCCAGCACGCCCAGCTCGCGCAGTTTCTTGCCGGTCATCACCCGTGCGGCGATCTTGGCAATCGGCACCCCGGTCGCCTTCGACACGAACGGTACGGTGCGCGACGCGCGCGGATTGACCTCCAGCACGTAGACGATGTTGTTCTGGATCGCGAACTGAACGTTCATCAGCCCGATCACGTTCAGCGCGCGCGCCAGCTTGCGCGTCTGCGAGCGCAGCTCGTCCTGCACTTCGGCCGACAGGCTGTTGGGCGGCAGCGAGCAGCCCGAGTCGCCCGAATGCACGCCGGCCTGCTCAATGTGTTCCATGATGCCGCCGATCAGCACATCAGTGCCATCGCACACCGCATCGACGTCCACCTCGATCGCCACATCGAGGAAGCGGTCGAGCAGCACCGGGGAATCGTTCGACACCTGCACCGCGCGCGCCATGTATGAGCGCAGGTCGTCCTCGTTGAAGACGATTTCCATCGCGCGCCCGCCCAGGACATAGGACGGTCGCACCACCAGCGGATAGCCGACCTCGCGCGCCAGCTGCGCCGCCTGCTCCTCATTGCGCGCGGTCGCATTGGCGGGCTGGCGCAGGCCCAGCTTGCGTACCAGCTGCTGGAAGCGCTCGCGATCCTCGGCGATATCGATCGAGTCGGGCGAGGTGCCGATGATCGGCGCACCGGCGGCCTCGAGCGCGCGCGACAGCTTCAGCGGGGTCTGGCCGCCAAACTGCACGATCACGCCCTCGGGGCGCTCCTTGGCAATCACTTCCAGGACATCCTCGAGTGTCAGCGGCTCGAAGTACAGCCGATCAGAAGTGTCGTAGTCGGTCGACACGGTCTCCGGATTGCAGTTCACCATGATGGTCTCGAAGCCGTCCTCGCGCAGCGCCAGCGCCGCGTGCACGCAGCAATAGTCGAACTCGATTCCCTGGCCGATGCGATTGGGGCCGCCGCCGAGGATCATGATCTTGCGGTTCTTGGTCGGCTCGGCCTCGCACTCTTCCTCGTAGGTCGAATACAGATAGGCGGTCGAGGTGGAAAATTCCGCGGCGCAAGTGTCGACCCGCTTGTACACCGGCACGACGCCGAAGTCGCGCCGCTTGCTGCGGATCAGCACCTCGGTGGAGCGCGTCAGGGTCGCGAGCCGGCGGTCGGAGAAGCCCTTGCGCTTGAGCGCGCGCAGGCGCTCTATGCCGAGCGCCCCCACGCCCTCGCGGCGCACCCGTGCCTCCTCCGCGACCAGGTCGGCAATCTGGGCCAGGAACCAGCGGTCGATCGAACTTAACAGCGCGACGCGCTCGACGTCCCAGCCGGCGCGAAAGGCGTCGGCGACATACAGCAGCCGGTCCGGCCCAGGAGCGTGCAGTTCGTATCGAAGCCGCAACTCGGTTTCTTCGGTCAGCGGCAGCGCCAGCACCGGATCCAGGCCGTCGAGCCCGGTCTCAAGGCCCCTGAGGGCCTTGTGCAGTGACTCCTGGAAGGTGCGGCCGATGGCCATGACTTCGCCCACCGACTTCATCTGCGTGGTCAGCCGGGTGTTGGCGGTCGGAAACTTCTCGAACGTGAAGCGCGGGATCTTGGTGACCACGTAATCGATGGTCGGTTCGAACGAGGCCGGCGTCGCCCCGCCGGTGATCTCGTTGCGCAGCTCATCCAGCGTATAGCCAACCGCGAGCTTTGCCGCCACCTTGGCGATCGGAAATCCGGTGGCCTTGGATGCCAGGGCCGAGGAGCGCGACACGCGCGGATTCATCTCGATCACCAGCATGCGGCCGCTGTCCGGATCGAGCGCAAACTGCACGTTCGATCCGCCGCACTCCACGCCGATCTTGCGCAGCACCGCGATCGAGGCATCGCGCATGCGCTGGTACTCCTTGTCGGTCAGCGTCTGCGCCGGCGCTACGGTGATCGAATCCCCGGTGTGCACGCCCATCGGATCGAGGTTCTCGATCGAACATACGATGATGCAGTTGTCGGCGCGATCGCGTACCACCTCCATCTCGAATTCCTTCCAGCCGATGACCGCCTGCTCGAGCAGCAGCTCGCGCGTCGGCGAGGCATCGAGGCCGCGCTCCACGATGGTCTCGAATTCCTCGCGGTTGTAGGCGATGCCGCCGCCGCTGCCGCCCATCGTGAACGAGGGTCGGATGACGATCGGATAGCCGATGCTGCTCTGCACCGCCAACGCCTCCTCCAGGCTGCGCGCCAGCTGCGAATGCGGCACCTCCAGACCGATCTCGCGCATGGCATTGCGGAACTGCTCACGATCCTCGGCCATGTCGATGGCTTCGCGCGAGGCCGCAATCATCTCCACCCCGTACTGCTTGAGCACCCCCTCGCGCACCAAGTCGAGCGCGGTGTTGAGGGCGGTCTGGCCGCCCATGGTCGGCAGCAGGGCGCTCGGCCGTTCGCGCTCGATGATGCGCGCCACGGTGCGCCAGTTGATCGGCTCGATGTAGATCGCATCCGCGCTTTCCGGATCGGTCATGATCGTGGCCGGGTTGGAGTTCACCAGGATGACGCGATAGCCCTCCTCGCGCAGCGCCTTGCATGCCTGGGCACCGGAGTAATCGAACTCACACGCCTGGCCGATCACGATCGGCCCGGCGCCGATGACCAGGATGCTCGTCAGGTCGGTTCGCTTTGGCATTGGTCCCTATCGGCGGCCGTTGGCACGCAACTGCCGCAATTGATCCCGCAGACGCCGCACCATCAGCTGAATGAACGCCTCGAACAGCGGGCGCATATCGTGCGGTCCGGGGCTGGCCTCCGGATGGCCCTGGAAGCTGAACGCCGGGCGGTCGGTGCGCGCGACTCCCTGCAGGCTGCCGTCGAACAGCGAGCGATGCGTGGCCGCCAGGTTTTCCGGCAGTGTCGACTCATCGACCGCGAAGCCGTGATTCTGGCTGGTGATGATCACCCGGCCGGTGGCGAGTTCCTGCACCGGGTGGTTGGCGCCGTGGTGACCGAACTTCATCTTCACGGTCTTGGCGCCGCTGGCCAGAGCCAGCAGCTGATGACCCAGGCAGATGCCAAACACCGGTATGTCCGTCGTCAGCAGCTCGGCGATGGCAGCAATGGCGTAGTCGCACGGCTCCGGATCGCCGGGACCGTTCGACAGGAACACGCCATCGGGATTCATTGACATGACGTCGGCGGCGCTCGTGGTGGCGGGCACCACTGTGAGTCGGCAGCCCTGGTCGGCGAGCAGCCGCAGGATGTTGCGCTTGATGCCGTAGTCGTAGGCGATGACGTGCAGGCGCTGCGGCGCACGCAGCGTCGCCGCCGACTCGCGTCCGATGCTGCCATCATTCCATTGGTAGGTCTGGCGCGTGGACACGACCTTGGCCAGGTCCATGCCTTTGAGGCCCGGGAAGGCGCGCGCGGCGCGCACCGCGGCCGCCTCATCCATACGCTCCCCGGTCATGATGCACCCGGCCTGCGCGCCTTTCTCCCGCAGCAGACGCGTCAGCCGGCGGGTGTCGATGCCGGCGATCGCGACCAGGCGACCGCGCTTGAGTAGCTCGCCCAGCGGTTCGGCGCTGCGCCAACTGCTCGCGATCATCGACAGGTCGCGCACTACCAGCCCGGAGGCGTAGATCTGCGCCGACTCCATGTCCTCGGGTGTGGCGCCGGTATTGCCGATGTGCGGATAGGTCAGCGTCACGATCTGACGCGCGTAGGAAGGATCGGTGAGGATTTCCTGGTAGCCGGTGATGGCGGTGTTGAATACGACCTCGCCAGTGGTATTGCCTGCGGCGCCAATGGATTGGCCTTTGAAAATTGACCCGTCGCTCAGAGCCAGCACCGCCGGTGCAGTCACCTATGCCTCTCCTTCCACTCTCGAGCCTCCAGCGGCGCGTAAACCGCCGGGTCAGCGGTGATTTGTGACGCGCACATGCACAAAGCGGGAGGCGTTCTTTTGGAACATCCTCCCGCCTTGTGCGGACTAACCCGATACTCGGATTACGCGCAAAAGTTTAAAGACCCCTACCGCCCCTGTCCACGCAAATATCGGCCGCGTTCCACTAAATTTAGCGAAATCGGCGGCCAGCGCCGGGAAGCTGCGAAACACCTACTCAACATCGCAATATCTACCTGTATCCACTGATAAAAACGTCCCGCATCCCGTAACGTCCCGCTGGCTTCCCGGCCAGCCACTGCGCCGCCAGCAGGGCGCCGCGGGCAAATACCGAGCGGTCGGTGGCTGAGTGCTTGAGCAGCAGCCGCTCACCCTGCCCCAAAAACCAGACCTCATGCTCGCCGACCACGTCGCCGCCGCGCACCACGGCGTAGCCGATCTGCCCGTCCTGCCTGGGCCCGGGGTGTCCATGGCGCGCATACACCGCATGCTCCGCCAGGTTCAAATCACGACCCGCGGCCGCGGCCTGCCCCAGCGCCAGCGCCGTACCCGAGGGCGCATCGGCCTTGTTGCGGTGATGCGCTTCCAGCACCTCGATATCGTAGCCGGGCGGCAGGGCCTGGGCGGCCTGGCGCACCAGTTCCAGCAACAGCGTAACCCCCAGGCTGGTGTTGGGGGCCACCAGTAGCGGGATGACGTCGGCCGCGGCAGCCAGCGGCGCGGCAAGTTCTCCCGGTAGCCCGCTGGTGCCAAGCAGCAGCGGCACGCGCGCAGCCACGCAGGCTGCCACATGGGCCGCCGCGGCACCGGGGCTGGAGAAATCCACCACCACATCGGCCTGTGGCAACAGTGGCGGCAGCGCGCCGCTGATCGGCAGCGCGCTCACCGGCGCCCCCGCGTACAAGCCGGCGTCCTTGCCTAAGGCTGCGCTGCGCTCCGAGGCCACTGCACCGACCAGCCGTAGCGCCGGGAAATCGCCCAGCAACTGCAGCAGTTGCACCCCCATGCGCCCGCTGGCCCCGACGATCACCAGGCGAATGAGCCTAGCGCTCAAGGTTGCTCGCTGGAAAAGAACCGTTTGACGCCATCCAGGAAACTCTTCTGGCGCGGCGCGTGCTTGTTAGCGTCCCGTCGCAGTGTCTCGTCGAACTCGCGCAGCAGCGCGCGCTGCTCGCCCGACAGGTGCACCGGCGTCTCCACCACCACGCGGCAGAACAGGTCGCCGCGATTGCTGTTGCGCACCGATTTCACGCCCTTCTCGCGCAAGCGGAACACGCGACCGGACTGGGACTCCGCCGGGATCTTGAGCACCACCTGCCCATCGAGCGTCGGCACCTCGACACTGCCTCCGAGGCTTGCGATGGCGAAGCTGATCGGTACATCGCAGCTCAGGTGCATACCGTCGCGCTCGAAGATCGCGTGCTCGCGCACATGCACTTCTACATACAGATCACCCGCCGGGCCGCCATTGCGGCCAGCCTCACCCTCGCCGCCCAGGCGCACGCGGTCGCCGGAGTCCACTCCGGCCGGGATCTTCACCGACAATTTCTTGCCGCGGCGCACTCGACCCTGGCCCAGGCACTGATCGCAGGGGTTGCGCACCACGCGGCCGGTACCACGGCAATGCGGACAGGTCTGCTGCAGGGTGAAGAAACCCTGCGACATGCGCACCTGGCCGCTGCCATGGCAGGTCTCGCAGTTGGCGGGCGCACTGCCCTTGGCAGCGCCGGTACCATGGCAGATCTCACATTCGACGAACTTGCTGACGTCGACCTCGACCGAGCGGCCGAATACGGCCTCGGCCAGGTCGAGCTCGATCTCGTAGCGCAGATCGGCGCCGCGATACACCTGCGAGGCACCCCCGCGGCGTGCGCCGCCGAAGATGTCGCCAAACACATCGCCAAAAATATCGCTGAAGGCCTCGGCGGCGTGAGCGCCGGCACCGTGGGTGGCATTGCGGCTGGACTCGATTCCGGCGTGCCCGTACTGGTCGTAGACGCCGCGCTTCTGCGCGTCCGACAGCACTTCGTAGGCTTCCTTGGCTTCCTTGAATTTCTCCTCGGCCTCATGGTCGCCCGGATTGCGATCCGGGTGGAACTTCATCGCCAGGCGCCGATACGCCTTTTTCATGTCGGCCTCGCTCGCGTTGCGAGCCACGTCGAGTACCTTGTAGTAATCGCGTTTGGCCATGAGTCCCTGTAAGTCTTCTACGTCAGATCAATTCAGATGCGCATGACCAGCCAGGCGCCTGCTGGCGCCGGGCTGGTCTCTACTTCGGTTGCGAGCGAACGCCTGTCCCTGGCTGCGGGCGGGGCGCGGCCTTCAGGAGGCGCGACGGCCCTTGTCCCGAACTTCCTCGAACTCGGCATCGACCACATTCTCGTCGGCTTTCCCCTGCGCGCCTGCACCGGCCGCGCCGCCTGCGCCCTGGGGCGCCTCGCTACCCGCGCCGGGCGAGCTGCCGTCAGCGGCCGCGCCGCCGCCCGGATGGCTCGATGCGTAGGCGCGTTGCGCGATGGCCGCCGATGCCTGGCCGAGAATCTCGGTCTTCTTCTCGATGACCTCTTTGTCGTCGGAGCCCAGCGCAGACTTCAGGTCGTTCATGGCCGCCTCTGCCTTGGCACGCTCATCGGAGCTGACCTTGTCGCCCAGATCCTTGAGCGCCTTGTCGACCGAGTGAATCATCGCATCCGCGCGATTACGCGTCTCGACCAGCTCACGGAACTGGCGGTCCTCGGCCGCGTGCGCCTCGGCGTCCTTCACCATGCGCTTGATCTCATCATCCGACAGCCCGCTGGAGGCGCGAATCACGATGCGCTGCTCCTTGCCGGTGGCCTTGTCCTTCGCCGAAACATTCAAGATGCCGTTGGCGTCGATGTCGAAGGTAACCTCGATCTGCGGCATGCCGCGCGGTGCCGGCGGGATATCGGTCAGGTCGAAGCGCCCGAGCGACTTGTTGTCGGCGCCGCGCTCGCGCTCGCCCTGCAGCACGTGGATCGTCACCGCGGTCTGGTTGTCGTCCGCGGTTGAGAACACGTTGGCCGCCTTGGTCGGGATGGTGGTGTTCTTCTCGATCAGCTTGGTCATCACGCCGCCCAGGGTCTCGATACCGAGCGACAGCGGGGTGACATCGAGCAGCAGCACATCCTTGACCTCGCCGGCCAGCACGCCGCCCTGGATCGCCGCGCCGACCGCGACCGCCTCATCCGGGTTGACGTCCTTGCGCGGCTCCTTGCCGAAGAAATCACGCACATACTTCTGCGCCAGCGGCATACGAGTCTGGCCGCCGACCAGGATCACCTCGGCGATGTCCTTGGTTTCCAGGCCCGCATCCTTGAGGCACATGCGGCACGGGCCGATGGTCCTCTGCAGCAGGTCGTCCACCAGGGATTCGAGCTTGGCGCGCGTGAGCTTGACGTTCAGGTGCTTCGGGCCGCTGGCATCGGCCGTGATGTACGGCAGGTTGACCTCGGTCTGCTGGCTTGACGACAGCTCGATCTTGGCTTTCTCCGACGCCTCCTTCAGGCGCTGCATCGCCAGCGGATCGCGCCGCACGTCGACACCGGATTCCTTCAGGAATTCATCCGCCAGGAAATTGATCACCCGATGATCGAAGTCCTCGCCACCGAGGAAGGTATCGCCGTTGGTCGCGAGCACCTCGAACTGGCGCTCCCCATCGACTTCAGCAATCTCGATGATGGAAATGTCGAACGTACCCCCGCCCAGGTCGTAAACCGCAATCTTGCGGTCTGCGCCCTGCTTGTCCAGGCCGTAGGCCAGGGCCGCGGCTGTGGGTTCATTGATGATGCGCTGCACGTTCAGACCCGCAATACGGCCGGCGTCCTTGGTCGCCTGGCGCTGCGAGTCGTTGAAATAGGCCGGGACGGTGATCACTGCCTCGGTAACCGGCTCGCCCAGGTAGTCCTCGGCGGTCTTCTTCATCTTCATCAGCACGCGCGCGGAAATCTCCGGCGGAGCCATTTTCTTGCCGCGCACTTCCACCCAGGCGTCGCCGTTGTCGGCCTTGACGATCTGGTAAGACACCATCTTGATGTCCTTCTGCACCACCGGGTCGTCGAACTTGCGGCCGATCAGGCGCTTGACCGCAAACAGGGTGTTCTGCGGATTGGTCACCGCCTGGCGTTTGGCCGACTGGCCAACCAGGACCTCGTCGTCCTTGGTAAAGGCGACGATCGAGGGAGTGGTGCGATCGCCCTCGCTGTTCTCGATCACGCGCGGCTTGCCGCCTTCCATGATCGCTACACACGAATTGGTCGTGCCAAGATCGATGCCGATTACCTTACTCATTGCTCGCACTCCACCGGTTCTGTTTCATGATGCACTAGCTTGGGACCAATGCTTTGGTTTTCAACCGCTCTAGCCCGTTACCACCTGCCAGCCCAGCCACCCGCCTAGCTACCCGGCGCCTTCGCCACGATAACCCGCGCCGGTCGCAGCAGCCGACCCTTGAGCTCGTAGCCCGGCTGCACCACCTGCAGCACGGTGTTCGGCTGCGCCGCGCTCGACTCCTGCATCAGCACCGCTTCGTGCTGGCTGGGATCGAAGCGCTGGCCGGCCGGATCGAGCTGCTTGACGGAGAATTTGTCGAACGTCCGATCCAGCAGCTTCAGCGTGGCTTCCTGCCCTTCCAGCAGGGTGCGTGCGTCGGCGCTGGCGCCATTACGCACACCCAGTTCCAGCCCGTCACGCACCGCGAGCAGCTCGGCCGCCAGGCCCTCGATGGCGTAGCGATGCGCGCTTTCGATATCGCGTTGCGCGCGCTTGCGTACATTGTCCAGTTCGGCCGCCGCGCGCAGATACAGATCGCGCTGGGTACGGCCGTTCTCCTCGGCTGCGGCAAGCTGTTTGCGCAGTGCGTCGAGCTCGCCCGAGCCGCCCGCGGCTTCGCCGCCGTTGCCGGCCACGCCCGAGCCCGGGCCTTCCGCTGCGGGCACCAATGACTCTTCCCGGCTTGCCTCAGCCACTATAAAAACCTTTCAAAACACCAAGTTGAAGACGGTATTTAAACAAACTATTCCCCAGCCCCATGGTCGCTATTGCCTAACTGGTGCTCAACGGCGCGAATTCAAGGCCGAGCTTAGAACTTTCGCCGTCAAATCGACGATCGGAATGATGCGCTCATAGGCCATGCGCGTTGGACCGATCACTCCCAGTACACCGACCACTCCCTTGGCGGAACTGTAGGGCGCCGTCACCACGCTGTAGTCATCCAGGATCTGATAACCCGACTCGTGGCCGATGAAAATCTGCACCCCTTCGGCCCGCAGGCTCTGATCCAGCAGGTGCAGGATATCGCGCTTTTCATTGAAGGCCTCGAACAGGCGCTTGAGCTTATCGACATTTGACGGACCGGCGAAGCCCATCAGGTTGGTTTCCCCTGCTATCAGGTACTGGATGTCTTCGGCGGCGCTGCCCTGCTCGAACAGGCGCTGAGCCATCGAGATCGCATCGAGCATCACCTGATTGAGATTCTCGTGCGTCTCCTTGAGCTGGCGCACCAGTTCCTGGTGGATCTGCGGCAGCGTGCGGCCGATACAATGTTCGTTCAGGAAGTTCGCGGCACGCCGCAGCTCCTCGGCCGAGTAGTGGCGGTCGAGCTGGATGATGCGGTTTTGCACCTCGCGATCGTCGAACACCAGCACCACCAGCACGCGGTTCTCCGACAGCGCCAGGAACTCGATCTGGGTCAGCGACGCCGCCTGCGTCAGCGGCAGGGTCACCACTCCGGCCAGATGGGTAATGTTCGACAGCAGCTGCGAGGCCGCTGCAACCAGCGACTTGGAGCTGTCGGCCGGCATATCGAGGTGGCGGTGAATCTCCTCCAGGCTCGAATCGTCCGTGGTGAGCTGGGCGCGCAGCAGCGAATCGACGAAGAATCGATAGGCCTTGTCGGTCGGGACCCGCCCGGCCGAGGTGTGCGGCGAGCTGACGAAACCCAGCTCCTCCAGATCGGACATCACGTTGCGCACCGTGGCCGAACTCAGGGCCAGCCCCGATTCGCGCGACAGCGTGCGCGATCCCACCGGCTCACCGTCGCGAATGTAGCTCTGCACCAGCACCCGCAGCAACCGCTGCGCGCGTTCGTTCAGGACATCATCTTTGCTTTCAGGTGCCATCTTCTGAACTAGTGAGCTAACCAGTCGCCCCCGGCGCCGTCAAGCGCGTGCCATGCCCCTGCCAACACCCCCGATCAGGCCAGATTTGCCGCGCGTTGGCCGTCGCAGCCGCGCCATGCTACAACAGCGAGCGATTGGAAGGCCCGAACCCAAACATGCAAAAGCCGATACGTACTTGCGCACTGGTCGGCAAGTTTCAGGATCCACGGGTCGCCGAATGCGCCGCGGCGCTGGTGCCGGAGCTGCTGGCGCGCCAATTGACCGTCTTGGCGCCCCAGGACGCGAGCGCAACCAGGCTGCCGGCCGGCGTCACTCCCACGCCGCTGCCGCAACTGATCGAGCGCACCGATCTGATGATCGCGATCGGCGGTGATGGCACGCTGCTGTATGCCGCAGGGCTGGTGGCCGAACATGAGATACCGCTGCTCGGTATCAATCGCGGCCGCCTCGGTTTTCTGACCGACGTGCTGCCACAGGACATGGTGAGCTGCCTCACGGCGGTACTCGCCGGCGACTGCGAGGCCGACCGGCGCGCGCTGTTGCAGGCGCGACTGATCTCCCCGGCGGGCGCCGAAGTGCGCGGTTTCGCGCTCAACGATGTGGTGTTCAATCGACTCGAGTCCGGCCGCATGCTGGATTTCGAGACCCACATCGACGGCCGCTATGTCAATTCCCACGGCGGTGACGGCATGGTCGTCGCCACCGCCACCGGCTCGACCGCCTACGCACTCTCCTGCGGCGGCCCGATCGTCGATCCGCGGCTCAACGTACTGGTCGTGGCCCCGATCTGTCCGCACACGCTGTCCGACCGGCCGATCGTGGTGCCGGGGGATTCGCGCATCGACATTCGCTTGAGCGGACAGAGCCAGGCCGGCGCCCAGGTGACCTGCGATGCCGGCATGCTCGGCGAGCTCAAGACGGGCGGCCGGCTCGAGATCGTGCCTGCCGGTCGCGCCATCACGCTACTGCACCCTCCCGGCTACGATTACTTCCGCTTGTTGCGCTCGAAACTTCACTGGGGCCTCGGCGGGCTGGCCCACGAGCGCTGACACCGTGCTGCGCCACCTGCAAATCCGCGACTTCGCCATCATCGATGCGGTCGAGCTGGACTTCAGCCCCGGGCTGACGGTACTGACCGGCGAAACCGGCGCCGGCAAGTCGATCATCGTCGATGCGCTGGAGCTGCTGTGCGGCAGCCGAGCCGGTGCCGATGTGGTGCGAGCCGGCGCCGAGCGTGCAGACATCACCGCCACGGTCGATATCACCGCCACGGCGGGGGAGCTGCGCCACATTCTGGGCGAGCAGTCGATCGATAGCGGCGGCGAGCTGTTGCTGCGCCGGGTGGTCGGCAGCGATGGGCGCAGTCGCGCCTGGCTCAATGGCCAGGCGGTGCCGGTACAGGTGCTGGCGGGCGTCACCGGGCTGCTGTTTGAGATCCATGGCCAGCACGAATTCCAGTCGCTGGTGCGCCCGGCGACGCAGCGCGGTCTGGTGGACACCTATGGCCGGCTCGAATCGCTGGCGGGGCAGGTGCGCACCGCGCACAGCGTGTGGCTGGCGCTGCTGAACCGAAGCATCGAGCTCGACAGCGCCGCCAGTGAGCGCGGCTCGCGGCTGGATCTGCTGCGCTACCAGCTGCACGAGATCGAAGCGCTGCAGCTCAAAGCGGGTGAGATCGCACAATTGAGGGAGGAGCACGCGCGCCTCGCCAATCGCGGCAGACTGATCGAGGCTGCCCGTGGCGCGCTCGAGTGGCTGTACGAAGCAGAAGGTGCGACCGCACACGCACTGATCGCCAGATCGATCGCCGTGCTGCGCCAGGCCGGCACCGTGGATACGCAGCTCGCTCCGCTCAGCGTGCTGCTGGAGGAGGCGGCGCTGCGCGTCAAGGATGCTGGCCACTCATTGCTGCAGTATCTCGACGCGCTGGAGCTGGACCCGCAACGCGCCGACGCTATCGAGCGCCGGCTGGCGGCAGTCGAAGAACTGGCGCGCAAGCATCGGGTGAACCCGGAGGCGCTGCCGGAGCGGCAGTCGGAACTGAGCGCACAGCTTGCAGGCCTTGAGACTGCGGCCGCCGACGTCGGCGCGGTGCGGTTGCAGCTGGCGACTGCGACGGCAAATTTCCAGGAACTCGCGGGCCAGCTGTCGGGCCGGCGCTCTAGCGCCGCCCGCGCATTGGCGAAGGAGATCTCCGCGCGCATGCAGGAACTCGGCATGGGCGGCGGCCGATTCCTGATCGACGTGACGGCTGCAGAATCGGCCGAACCTGCGCCACACGGCTACGATCGGGTCGAATTTCGTGTCAGCACCAATCCGGGCCAGCCGCCGCGCGCGATCTCCAAGGTGGCATCCGGCGGCGAGCTGGCACGACTGTCGCTGGCGGTGCAGGTGTCCTGCGCCGGCAGCGCCGCCTCCTGCATGGTATTTGACGAGGTCGACAATGGCATCGGCGGTGCGGTGGCCGAGATCGTCGGCCGCGAGCTGCGACAGCTCGGCGAGCACGCGCAGGTACTGTGCGTGACCCACCTGCCTCAGGTCGCGGCTCAGGGACACCAGCATCTGCGGGTAGCCAAGATCAGCGACGGTCGCGGCACACGCACCAGCGTCGCCCGCTTGAGTCCTGAGGAGCGCGTGGACGAACTCGCACGCATGCTCGGCGGGGTGGAGATCACTCCGCGCGCCCGCGCCCACGCCAACGAGATGCTGGTCGCGGTCGCCACCGCGGCGGCCGCCGCGGCCAGCCGCAATCAGCCCGGTGACAGCACCGCCAGCGCCGGCAGCACTGGCCGGCGTGCCGCGCGCCCGCGCCCGGCGCCGCCGGTCAAATGACGCGTTTGACGCGACCCAGCTTGCGCGCTGGGCAGTCGGGCCGCTGGCAGCGCCCGTACAGCACCAGCGAGTGTTCCTCAATCAGGTAACCCAGCCGCTTGGCAATGGCGTTCTGCCGGGTCTCGATTTCCGGATCGACGAACTCTTCCACCGTGCCGCAGTCCATACACACGATGTGGTCGTGGTGGGTACCGTGATTGATCTCGAACACCGCCATGCCATCCTCAAAATGATGCCGGGTCACCAGGCCGGCACCTTCGAACTGGGTGAGCACGCGGTAGACGGTCGCCAGGCCGATGTCCTCGCTGGAGTCGAGCAGTTTCTTGTAGATCTCTTCGGCCGACATGTGCCGCGTCGTGCTGTGCTCGAGAATCTCGAGTATCTTGAGCCGCGGCAGCGTGACCTTGAGCCCGGCCTTGCGCAGATCTTTGCCTTCCACGATGCACCTCGATGTCCGGCTGCCAGGCGGCCGATACGGTATGATGGGCTGATGAGAATTATCACACTATTTGCCGCCATCTGGGCCTTGGGCGGTTGCGTTTATCGCATGCCGATCCAGCAGGGCAATTACCTGGATCCGGCCGCGATTGCGCAGGTCAAGGTCGGCATGACGCACAGCCAGGTGCACTACCTGCTGGGCACGCCGATGGTGCCCGGCACATTTGATGACGCGCGCTGGGACTACGACTACTACCTCAAGACGCGCCGCCTGCAGACTCCGTTTCGCAGCCACGTGGCGATCTATTTTGAGAATAACCTGGTGGCGCGCGTGGACAGCGACGTCAAGAGCGCGCCGCCCTCCACCTTCAGCTCCAAGGACGTTGCGGCACCCGAGCCGCACAACGCGCGCCACTAAGTCCGATTCGGCCCGCCGCGCGCCGGCGTGCGCTGGACCTGTGCCGCCCGCGCCCGGCGCTTGGCCCGCGGATCAAGCTTGAGCGGGCGGTAGAGTTCAATGCGATCGCCATGCCGCGGAATATGCGTGCGGGAATACACCCGGCCATATATACCGGCGGCCGCATGCTCCCAGTCGGCCGCGCTGTCACCCAACACGCGCCTCGCAGCTCCCAACGCCACTGCGATGGTGGCGTCATCCGGCAGATCGAGCTCACACAGCAGGATTCCGGCCGGCGTATCGCACGCCACGCTGCAGCGCTTGGTCATGGGCGTCCCAATCTCAATCAGCCGGAAGCTGCTGTGCACGGGCGGCGAATGCCCGCACCAGCGAGCCGGCGGTTTCTTCAAACAACGGCTCGAACAGCGCCGACTTCAGCGCGTTTGAGAATTCGAATCGCAGCGCGAACTCTATGCGGCAGCCGTTGCTCGCTACCGGCGTGAAGCTCCAGTGGCCCTCGAGCACCCGAAACGGCCCCTGCACCAGATGCATATGCACGCTGTGGCCCGGATCGAGGACATTGCGCGTGGTGAACTCAGTGCGCAACAGGCCGCGGCGCACCACCAGGCGCGCGATCATCTGATTGTCACCGCGCTCCAGCACCTGCGCGTCGGTACAGCCGGGGACGAACTCCGGGTAGCGCTCGACCTCCTCGACCAGCCGGTACAGCAGGGCCGGCTGGCGCGCCACCAGCGCCGATCGCGTCACGTCTCGCATCGATCAAGTGTCGCTTAGGCGGGTATGTGACTCAAGCTTAAGTACAATGCGCGCATGCCCAAGGCGGAAATCACCGAGCGCGTCATCGCCGAGAATCGGCGCGCGCGCTACGACTACTTTATCGAGGAGCGGATCGAGGCCGGGCTTGCGCTGGAGGGCTGGGAGGTCAAGTCGATGCGCGCCGGCAAGGCGCAGCTCGCGGAGGCGTATGTCTACATACGTGGCGCGGAAGCGTTCCTGATCGGCGCGCACCTGTCGCCGCTGCGCACCGCTTCCACGCACAAGCTTGCCGACCCGGTCAGGACGCGCAAACTGCTATTGCATCGAAATGAGCTCGATCGCCTGATCGGGGCTACCGAGCGCAAGGGCTATACCATCGTGCCGCTGGAGCTGTACTGGAAGAATGGCCGCGCCAAGCTCCAGATCGGGCTCGCCAAGGGCAAGAAACAGCACGACAAACGCGCCACCGAGAAGGAGCGCGACTGGGTACGCGATCGCGCACGGCTGATGCGGCGCGGTTAAGTCGCAGGGCTAGCGTTCAGCCCGATTGGCTGGATGCGGCCCAGATATTGAGCTCCCCGTCGACCGCGTGCTGGTCGATGCGCTGCAGCTCGGCGGCGCTGAATTTAAGGTTATCCAGCGCGCCCAGGCACTCCTTGATCTGGGGCCAGCCGCTGGCGCCGATCAGGGCACTGGTGATCGCCGGCTGCCTGAGCACCCACGCCAGCGCCATCTGGGCCAGCGTCTGGCCGCGCTGGCGCGCGATCTCGTTGAGCGCGCGCACCTGATCGAGATTGCGTTCGCTGAGCATGGCTTTGCGGAACGATCCGTCGCGGCTGGCCCGGGAACTGGTCGGAATGCCATTCAGATATTTGGTGGTGAGCAGCCCCTGCGCCAGTGGCGAGAATGCGATGCAGCCGATGCCTTCGTGCTCGAGCAGTTCCAGCAAACCCTGCTCCACCCAACGATTGAGCATCGAATAGGAAGGTTGATGTATCAGGCATGGGGTGCCGAGTTCGCGCAGCCGGGCCGCTGCCTCGCGCGTCGTGTTCGGTCCGTAGGACGAAATACCCACGTACAGCGCCCGGCCACTGCGCACCGCAGTCTCCAGCGCCGCCATGGTTTCCTCGAGCGGCGTCTCCGGGTCGTAGCGGTGCGAATAAAAGATGTCCACGTACTCCAGATCCATGCGCTTCAGGCTCTGGTCCAGGCTTGCGAGCAGATACTTGCGCGAACCCCATTCCCCATAGGGACCCGGCCACATGTCATAGCCCGCCTTGGTAGACACGATCAGCTCGTCGCGATGCCCGGCCAGGTCGGCGGCGAGGATGCGTCCGAAGTTTTCCTCTGCCGAGCCGTACGGCGGGCCGTAATTGTTCGCCAGATCGAAATGCGTAATGCCGGCGTCGAACGACTTTAGCACCATGTCGCGCGCATTCTCGTACGGCGTTGTGCCGCCGAAGTTCTGCCACAGCCCAAGCGAGATGCGCGGCAGCTTCAGACCGCTGCGGCCGCAGCGGGCATAAGACATGCGTTGATAGCGATCGGCGGCGGCAAGGTACATCGAGAATCCTTTTGTTTATCAGGTCGGGTGTGCGGCCCTGGAAATTATACGAAACTGGTCGCAAATCCCATTTTGCGGGCTGCGTCGGGGTCGTGAGTTGCAGGGTGGTATACTCAGCGGGTTCCGAAGGGGGCGACCGGTTTCGACGTGGGTTGCGAACCTTCAGGGGCGTGCCGAGGTGCAGTGGCCCTCGTTAAACACTGCTGCAAACTCTAGTTGCCAACGACGACAACTACGCTCTAGCTGCCTAAACGCAGCTGACCTCTGACCAGCTCGTGCCTATGCGACTGTATCAGGGGACGCGCTCATAGGATCGCGGGCTACCGTGCGACGGGGTAGTTCCGTTAAGAGATACCGTGGCTGGTCCGGCGTCTTCCCTGCCCTTCGGGTAGCGACGGATGAGAAACAAAGAATGGGCTACGCGCGTAGATCCTGAAGTCTAGGGCTTGCGGACGCGGGTTCGATTCCCGCCGCCTCCACCAAATGTGGGTAATCCCCGGAGAAATCCGGGGAATCCCCCATTCACTTCGCCATATTGATGATGCGGGACTGAGTGAATTCCTCCAATCCGTCCTGTCCCATCTCGGTGCCGAAGCCGGATTGCTTCGCGCCGCCGAACGGAATATCCGGCGGCAGTTCCAGATGTTTGTTGATCCATATGGTGCCGGCCGTCATACGCTGCGCCACCTCGTAGGCGCGTTTTGAATCGGCGCCCCACACGGTGCCGCCCAGCCCATATTCAGTTCCGTTGGCGCGCGCAATCGCATCATCCAGGCTCGAGTACCTGAGCACCGGCAACACTGGCCCGAACTGCTCCTCGCGCACCAGCCGCGCATCATCGGGTATGTCGCGCACGATGGTGGGCGCGATGAAATAGCCGTCTCGATCGAGCGCCGTTCCACCGGCAATCACCTTGCCACGGGTGCGCCCGTCCAGCAGAAACTCCTTCACCTTCTCGAACTGGGTTTTGTTCTGCAGTGGACCCATCTGCGTCGCAGCGTCGAGTCCATCCCCAACCACGGTGGCATCGGCCAGCCGTGCCAGTTCATCGCACATCGCCTCATACATTGCATCGGGCACATAGAGGCGCTTGATAGCCAGGCATACCTGGCCCGAGTTGAGCATGGCGCCCTGAAACACCTTGGCGGCGACATCCTTGACGTCGACGTCGTCCAGCACAATGGCCGCGTCATTGCCGCCTAGTTCCAGTGTCAGCCGCTTGATCGTCCCGGCGACGCTGGCCATCACCTTGCGCCCAGTAGCGGTGGATCCGGTGAACGCCACCTTCGCCACGTCCGGGTGCTGCGTTAGGATCCCGCCCAGATCATTCTGATCGACGATGACGTTGAGCACTCCGGGCGGCAGCAACGGAGCGCAAAGCTCGCCAAATAGAAGTGTCGTGAGCGGAGTGGTGGGCGCCGGCTTCGCAACCACGGTATTGCCGGCCAGAAGCGCCGGAGCGACTTTGATCATGAGCAGCACCAGCGGAAAGTTCCACGGGGTAATCGCGGCGACCACCCCGAGCGGCGCTCGCTGCTGCACGATGCGCTCGGCGTCGTTTTCCCGCAGGATTTTCTGCGGCAAGTCCATGGCGGCAAAGGCGCGGATCATGGCGACCGCGCCACCGACTTCGTGCATCGCAGCGGGCAGCGGTTTGCCCTGCTCCTGGGTCAACAGCCGGGCGAACTCGGCGCCACGTGCCTGCAGCGCATCTGCGATCTTCAGCAGCACCTGCCGCCGGGTCTCGATCGGCGTGGCGGACCAGGCCGGGAACGCGAGTTTTGCCGCCGCGACAGCGGCGTCGAGTTGCGCCTTGTCGGCGCGGGCGCACTGGGCAAGCAATCTTCCGGTGGCTGGATTGATCACATCCAGGATCATTGCCCCCGCGACCAATCGGCCGTTGATCAGCAGCGGATACTCGGGGGCCGGTCTCTGCAAGGGTTTGGGATTTGCGCTCATGACTGCTCACCTGAATTTCGGATATATCGATGGTCGCCGCGCAGGAGACGGCCTTGGGCCGCCTGCGACGAGGATGTTGAGCCTGCGCATGGCGCGGGTCAATGGTGCCGGCGGCGCAGGTCGTTTCGGAGTTCGAGCGGCGAACGGCTGAACTTTTTGTGCTCGTAATTCGGATGTTTTTCGCTAAATTGGGAGCGCGCCTGAACGCTCTTTGGACGCACAGGGAGTTACATGTTGGCTGACTTGGTGATCGGCACATTGAGCCTGCGATTACGTGCAGTCGCGCTCGGGATGCTGCTGTGCGCAGTCGGCGCGCCCGTGGCGCTGGGGGCGCCGCCGTTGCATTTCGTACTCACCAGCCCGGACGCGCGGCTCGTCGTCAGCGTGCCCGAAATCTACACCGCCCAGGCCTTTGGCTGCAGCGGTGGCAATCAGTCGCCTGAACTCGAGTGGAGGGGCGCCCCGGCCGGCATGCAGAGCTTCGTTGTGACGCTGTTCGATCGCGACGAGCGCAGCACCCCGTCGGGATGGTGGCACTGGGTGGTGTATGACCTGCCGAAGAATGTCGACCGGCTGCCCAAGGGAGCGGGGATCGAGCACAGCCCAGTGCTGCCGGCGGAGGCCCGGCAGGGACGCACCGATCTTGGCACCGATGCCTATCACGGCCCGTGCCCCGCAAAAGGCGATGCGCCGCATCGCTATGTGTTCACGGTATACGCGGTGAATGTCGCCAAACTACCGGTCGGCCCCGAATCCAGTGGCGCCATGGTGACCTCGGTGGTCCAGGACCACCTGCTGGGCAAGGCGGTGTTCGTGGCGCACTACGGCCGCTGAAGTCCCAAGGACGCGGCCCACCAGGCACGACGCGACGCTCTGTGGTCATGTCGGTTCCGAGGAGCGCGCCTGCGCCCGAAGGCGCTCCAGATCGTGCCGGTAGGCATCGGCATCACCGTAGTCCACGAAGCTGCCATAACGCGCGTGCACCCCAAGCACGCGACGTGCGTGCTTGATCGGACACCAGTACTCCTCGGTACGCGAAGCCACTTCACGAACATGCGCCAACACGCCGTTCGCGTAAGCACAATACGCGCAATTTAATTTTTCAATGACGTTGAGATAGGCCAGCTGCTCGCGGTCGAACGCGATGTAGTCGCGGCGTCGCACGTGCGGGATGCCGTATACCGGAAAGCACACCGCCTGATAGATCGCCACGAACAGGTCGAGCAGCAGCAGCGGAATGATCAGCGCATAGATCGCAGGCGCGCTCAGGATCATGGCTGGCCGGGCGCCGAACACGTAGCTCAACAATCTGGCTCGAAGCAGGCGATGTCGTGCGAGCACGGCCTGTTCGAAGTGGGCGATACCGTCGTGCAGCTTGTAGTTGAGCTCGACGCGTCGTTTGGCGATTTCCAGTTCCAGCTGGCGCTCCAGGGCGCGAATCGACCCCACCAGCCGGGAAATCTCGTCGCGGGTTGCCTCGGCCATATTGATGGTTTCCTTTGCCTTTATTTTATAAATAAAGTCATTGCCTTAACGAATGATCGGCACCTGTTTACTCAGCTAGGATTGACCGGCGGGCAGCCGCCGGCAAATTACCATGCAGCTGCCCGCATGCGGCAGCCTTTGCCATCACCGACAGCCGAGCCTATCCTTTCCCGCAATACTTGGGACGGGAGGCTTGCCGTGTCTACCAGTCAATCCCAGATCAATCGCGTTCAGGCCGCGGTGTCGACTTCACTGCACGCGCATTGGCAGCTATTTTTCTTCGAAGGCCTGGTCTTGCTGTTCCTGGGCCTGGCGGCCATCGTGCTGCCGCTGATCGCCACCGTCGCGGTTGAGATCCTTATCGGGTGGCTGCTTCTCATCAGCGGAGTTGTCGGCTTGGTAGCCACATTCCGGATGCGGCACGCGCCTGGATTTTTCTGGTCGCTGGTCTCGGCCATCCTCGCCATCGCAGCCGGCCTGGTGCTGCTGCGCTGGCCGCTGAGCGGCGCGCTGTCGCTGACCGTGATCTTGACGGCGTTTTTCGTGGTCGAAGGCGTCGCGTCGATCTTCTATGCGCTGGAACACAAACGCGAACTCACCGGCCGCTGGGCCTGGATGCTGGTGAGCGGCGCGCTGGATCTGATCCTGGGCGCCCTGATATTTATGGGGCTGCCCGGCACCGCAGCCTGGGCGATCGGCCTGCTGGTGGGAATCAACATGGTGTTCGGCGGCTCGGCCATCATGTCCATGGCGCTGCTGGCGCGCACCGCCGACCCTAAATCGCGCTCTTGACGACACCGGTCCATTCGCGGCGCCACCGATCGGCGTTGCGGAGCATCCGCGACCGGCCGTCGCGGAAGTGCCGGTGCGCGAGCGCACCGGCACTTCCACATGGGCCTTGAGCCTGCCTCCATTTATTACAGAGCGGCGTCGTCCGTCTCCCCGGTGCGGATGCGGACCACGCGTTGCACATCGCTGATGAAGATCTTGCCGTCCCCGACCTTGCCGGTCTTCGCCGCCGCCACGATCGCGTCAACCACGCGATCGACCAGCTCGGAGCGCACCGCTACTTCGATGCGTGACTTGGGAACGAAATCCACCGTGTATTCGGCCCCACGGTAGAGTTCGGTATGACCACGCTGGCGGCCGAAGCCCTTGACTTCGGTCACGGTCATTCCCGAGACACCCAACTCCGCCAATGCCGCACGCACTTCATCCAGCTTGAATGGTTTTATGATGCTAGTTATCAGTTTCATGACCGACTGTCTCCCGATGATTATTCGATGCTTTCGCCGTGTTGCGAGATATCGAGGCCTTCGCGCTCCTCATCGGCAGTCACCCGTATGCCGATCGTCAGGTCGATCAGCTTGAGGATGATGATGCTCATCACGAAGCTCCACACCAGCGTGGCGGTCACGCCCTTGAGCTGCAGCAGTACGCTGCCGGTGGAGCCGCTGATCTCCTTGCTCACCAGAGCCCCGGTGAGCAGCGCCCCGACGATACCCCCGATGCAGTGCACCCCGAAGGCATCGAGCGAGTCGTCGTAGCCAAAGGCGCGCTTGACGGTGGTGGAGGAGAAAAAGCAGATCACCCCGGCAGCCACCCCGATGATCACGGCGGAGTCCGGGCCCACAAAGCCCGAGGCCGGGGTGATGGCCACCAGCCCCGCGACCGCCCCTGAGCAGATGCCCAGCACACTGGGCTTACCCTTCACCAGCCACTCGGTGAACATCCAGGCCAGAGCGGCCGCCGCGGTGGCGATGTGGGTGGCGGCAAAGGCCATGCCCGCCCGCCCGTCCGAGGCCACCGCGGAGCCGGCGTTAAAGCCAAACCAGCCCACCCACAGCAGCGATGCCCCGATCACCGTGAGGGTAAGGTTATAGGGGGCCATCGACTCCTTGCCCAGCCCCTGGCGCTTGCCGAGCATCAGGGCGGTGGCAAGACCTGCAATACCGGCATTGATGTGCACCACCGTGCCGCCGGCGAAGTCCAGTTGGGTGGCGGCAAACCAGCCCGAGGGCTCCCACATCCAGTGCGCCACCGGGCAGTACACCACCAGCAGCCATATCCCCATGAACCACATCATGGCCGAGAACTTCATGCGCTCGGCAAACGAGCCGCAGATCAGAGCCGGGGTAATGATGGCGAAGGTGGCCTGGAACATCGCATACACGGTCTCGGGGATGGTGACCCCCAGGTGCGAGACCGACACCTTCATATCATCGTGCATGTACACCACCCCGTTGAAGAAGGCGCGGCTGAAGCCGCCCAGGTACGGGGTGCTGCCCGGGGTGAAGGCGATCGAATAGCCGATCACCCACCACAGGATGGTCACCAGACAGGTGATGGCAAAGCTTTGCATCAAGGTGGCCAGGATGTTCTTCTTGCGCACCATGCCGGCGTAGAACAGCGCCAGTCCCGGGATGGTCATCATCAGCACCAGGGCGGTGGAGGTGAGCATCCAGGCGGTGTCGCCGGAGTTGATGTCGGTGAACTTGGCCAGGTAGGGCTCGGTCGGGGCCGCCGCCGCGGGGGCGGCAGCGGCAGGGGCGGCCGCATCGCCACTGGCGGCAGCGGCGGGCGCCGCGGCGGCGGCGGTAGCGGCGGCCGGGGTTGCCTCATCGGCCACCACCGGCAGGCTCGCCGAGCTCACCGCCACCCCCAGCAGCAGCACCGCGAGCGCTGCGGCGAGCGGGCGGGCTCCTGACCATTTGAATTTGCGTAACTTCAAATCAATGCGCATGACTTGCAACTCCCTTTTCTTTTGAAAATGTCTTAAGGCTTCACGCTGTAACTTCAGACGCTGTAGTACATGTCGAATTCGACCGGATGGGTGGTCATGCGCAGGCGCGTGACTTCCTGCATCTTCAGGCCGATGTAGGCATCGATCACATCGTCGGTGAACACCCCGCCGCGCTTGAGGAAATCCCGGTCGTGATCCAGGTGCTCGAGCGCCATGTCCAGCGAGTGGCACACCGTGGGGATGTGCTTGGCCTCCTCGGGCTCCAGGTCATACAGGTCCTTGTCCGCAGGCTCCCCCGGGTGGATCTTGTTCTGTATCCCATCCAGCCCCGCCATGAGCATCGCGGCGAAGGCAAAGTACGGATTGGCCGTGGAGTCGGGAAATCTCACCTCAATGCGCCGCGCCTTGGGGGAGGACACCCACGGCACGCGAATCGAGGCTGAGCGGTTTCGGGCCGAGTACGCCAGCATCACCGGGGCTTCAAAGCCCGGCACCAGGCGCTTGTAGCTGTTGGTGGTGGCATTGGTCAGGGCATTGATCGCCTTGGCGTGCTTGATGATCCCGCCGATGTAGTACAGGCAGCTCTCGGACAATCCCGCATACTTGTCCCCGGCAAACACGTTCTTGCCATCCTTGGACAGCGACTGGTGCACGTGCATGCCGCTGCCGTTGTCCCCCACCAGCGGCTTTGGCATGAAGGTCACGCTCTTGCCGTAGTTCGCCCCCACGTTCAACAGCGCGTACTTTAAGATCTGCACCTCATCGGCCTTCTTCACCAGAGTGTTGGCCCCGATACCGATCTCGCTCTGCCCGCCGGTGGCCACCTCGTGGTGATGCACCTCCACCACCAGCCCCATCTCCTCGCACGCCTTGCACATCGCAGCTCGTATGTCATGAAACGCATCCACCGGGGGCACCGGAAAATACCCGCCCTTGATCCCCGGCCGATGCCCCTTGTTGCCCGCCTCGTACACCGTGTCCGAGTTCCACGACCCCTGCACCGAGTCCACCTCGTAGAACGCGCTCCTCAGGTCCTGTCCCCAGCGCACCGCATCGAAGATGAAAAACTCATTCTCCGGTCCAAACAGCGCCGAGTCGGCAATCCCCGTGGACTTCAAATACGCCTCCGCTCGCTTGCCCAGCGAGCGCGGATCGCGCTCATAGCCCTGCATCGTGGCCGGCTCGATCACATCGCAGCGGATGTTGACCGTCGCCTCCTCGAAAAACGGATCCATCACCGCCGTGCTCGCATCGGGCAGCAAAATCATGTCCGACTCGTTGATCCCCTTCCATCCGGCGATCGAGGAGCCGTCGAACATCTTGCCCTCAACAAAAAACTCCTCCGTCACGTAGCGCGCCGGAATGCTCACGTGCTGCTCCTTGCCGCGCGTGTCGGTGAAGCGCAGATCCGCCCACCTCACCTCCTTCTCCTTGATCATCTTCACTACATCGCTTGAACTCATGTCGCCTCCGGTACACCGGGGACAGCCAAGCCTGCCCCCGGTTTTTTTCTTTAACGGCTCAGCAGCGCGGGATCAGAACTTGTAGATCGCCTCGAACCAGCCCTGGTAGGTCTTCGGTACGGCTTGCACGCCGTCGATGGTGTCCGGATCGTCGTAGCGACCCTCCAGCCGGAACTCGAAGTTCTTGGTCGGGTCGTAGCCGAGGGTCAGCGTGATTTCCTTCAACTTCTGGTCGGCGCCGGCAAATGTCGTCGGGTCGAAATTCCTGGTCAGATAACCGTCCCGGTCGTCGAAGTACTCGCCGCGCAGCGATGCGCGCCATGAATCGTTGATCGCATAGTTGACGTATGCAGCGACGCCCCACCAGCTGGCCGACGGCGACAGTGAGGTGCTTTGCACCGTCCCATAGTCCACGCTGCCGACCAGGCTCAGCGCCGAGGTGGCATTCCAGGTCAGCACCGTGTCGATCAGGCCGATGTTGCCCTGGACTCCGTAGTTGTTGATGTCGCGGCCGTAATAGCCTTGCAGTGTCCAGGCCAGCGCCTTGGACGGCGTGAAGCTCACACCGGCTTCGACGGTCTTGCCGGAGGCGTCGGCACTGTCCTGGCTGTTGGTCCAGCCGTTGTTGACGCCGAGGATCAGGCTCACCTGATCGTTGGCGGCATAAGTGGCGCGCACACCGGTATGCGTGACCGGCTCAAAGGCGAACAGGATTGATCTGGTGGTGTTGGTGTTGGTGGTCACCTGTGCGGTTTCGGCACCGGCCAGAGTGTTGAACTTGCCCGCCTGCAGCGTGAGCGGTCCGGTTACGTATTGTGCGAAGGCTTGCAGCAGATAGAACCCGGTGGTGGTCGCGCCCTGTCCCGGGGGAATGCTGCCAATCCCGGTGGCCGCATAGGGATTCTCCCCGGCGATCACCTGCACCAATGCGCCGAAGCCCGACGTCGGCTGCTTGGCGAGGGTGAACGAGGCCTGTTGCAGCGCGAACGTGCTGTAGTCCTGCTTCGTGGTGTCGTCACGCTCGTAGGCGAAGCTGCCGTCCACGTACCCGGTAAGGGTTATTCCGGAGGCATCCAGAATGTCCGAGATACTGGGCACGGCCGGCTTCGCCGGCGCAGCGGCAGGCGCCGGGGCGGCGCTTGTCGGAGCCGGCGCCTCGTCCGCGATCACCGAGCGACCTGCAAGTGCCAACATGGATGTCGCAATGATTCCGACTCTTGACCGATAAATGCGCATTCGTGCGCCTCCCTATTGCCAGTTGTTGTGTCAATTCATTGCCCAGCTCGACATTGCCCAACCGGCAACGCCGTCGTCCCTGGCCGTCCGCCGCAGGCAAGCAACGGACGGCCGTCAACAATCCGCCTTATCGGCAATCACTGTCGTCAGGAAACAACAGTGGCGATTGTCAAACTGTGCCGGGACGAGGAGTGCACGCTGTGTGCCAGCGGCGATGAACTGAACTCGAGGAACAGGCCCGTGAGGCCCGGGGGCGGTGCCACTGAGGCGCTAATCGCTTGAATCGATCCAATTTCTTAACGTCTTCTTAACATCGAGAGATTGATAATATTTGGCTCACTTCACGCGAGGTGGTATGCAACCGGCGTGAAAACCTGCCCAATCGGGCACCCTTTTGGGTCGAGCCTCGATCGACGACCGCCTAACTGGTGCAGTTGTCGAATGGGATGCAACAAGCCCATGCAATATGATGTTACCGCTAGCAAACAAAGACGCGGCCGCGCCGCCACAGCCCGCGATGCATCTGCACAGGCCGACTGTGTACTAAAACAAACAGTGTTGAGCTGCTGACCAGGCGATCACGCGTGGCCAGCTGCGGCGGACTTTGTCCGGGTCAATGCCCGTCGGTGGCGCGCCGGCCGCGCTGCGCGCGGCGCTCCTGAGTCCACGCGGCGGCGGTGTGGCGTGACAGCGCATTCTGAAACAGCTCACTTTCCGTCGCTCGCCGGGGACCGCTGCGCCGGTCGCTGAAATGCCGGTATTTGCACTTGCAGGACTTGGGAAGCGTGCAGCCCTCGAGCGGCAACGGCGGCGCCTGATGCGACAGAAAGCGCGTCTGCCGCAACAACACCGATGCCCGGCAGCAGGAGACGCCGGTACTTATCCCGACGGCATGCCACGGATTGGTGACATGGATATGCGTAATCGCGCCAGCGCGCGTTCCGGCGCGCTGCATCTCATTCACCTTGCGCCGGCGTTTGAACCAGGAGAAGAATTTCATCATCGCCACGAACCCGCCTCTAAATGTGGGCAGTGTAGTAACCCCAAGCGATGCAACCTGCCGGCTGCTGCTGTAGACGGTAGTACGGGTGGCGCTTTCAGGCAACCCTTGTGTTCACCCGCGCCGCGATTTCCTCACACGGGCGTGGAAAGGGAAACCCTCCGTTCGGAGGGGCTGCTTTGGGCGCACCCGGATAGGTCCCGCTTGCCACGGCGGCAGCGGCGGCCAGGCCGGCTACAGGTCTGCGCGCAGCAGCAGTTCGCGCAGTGCCAGTTCGCTGACCGCCTGTGAGCGCGAGCGCACTCCAAGCTTGCGCTTGGCCTGCTCGACATAATAGTGCGCGGTGGTTGCCGAGAGCTTGAGGATTGCCCCGATCTGCGCGTCAGTCTTGCCGCGCGACACCCAGCGCATAGTCTGTAGCTCTCGTCGCGTGAGATTGATGGCGGCGTCGAGCTTGGCGCCGTAAAGCGCCTTGCCGCGCTGGTGCGCCGCGTGCGCCAGCGCCAGCAACAGCGCGCGATCGGCGGCGCTGAGCGCTGCCGGTCCTCCGGCAAATGACACCAGTCCCAGATAGCCGCCGGGCCCGTGGATGGGCACTGCGAAGCCCTCCTCCCAACCGCGTTGTCGGCCCAACGCGATGACATCGCGCACCGCCTGCGGCAGATCTCCTTCGGCCCACAGCTCACTCCAGGTGAACGGGGACAGGCGGCGGCGCGCCTCGTGCACCAGGGGATCTTCGGCGAATACCTTCTCAAGATAAACGCTGGTCCATTCTTCCGACCAGTTGCCGAAATAAAATCGGCCGCCGACCTTGTCGCCCCGAACCAGAAGCGCCCCCACCATCACGGTGGGAAGTCCGAACGCCGCGGATACGACGCTGGTGGCCGCGGCCAGTTCCCCCGGGGCGTGGATCTCAGGCAGGTGCTGCAGATAGTCCTGCAATCGCTCGAAATGGCTGGGTTGCATCGGCTGAAACGCTCGGCTGGAGGCTCGACACCGCACCATAGCAAGCCGCGATCAGATATTGACGCCGATTTGGCTGGTAACGCTACCTGCGGCGATGAGGCAATAGCTCAGCCGATCGATCGGCTGCCAGCGGCAGATCGTCTGGCTAGCGCGCCGCGCCCGGCCCGGACGTGATTTCTGATTCCGATGCGTCGTGCCGCTCGGAAGTGCGCGCGTTCAGCTCGATGGCTGCGCTGTTGCGGCCACTCGATGCAAACCGCTGCGGGGCGGCGGGACGCGAACGAAAATCCTGTGCGGCCTGCGACCACAGCTGGTACCTGAATCGCCGCTGATACTCGCCGCTGGGTTCCGGCATCTCTGGCAGCGCCTCGCCCTCGGTCAGGTCCATGTGGCAACTCCGACTGCGCGTGCGCGTTCCACCCTGGAGGATCCGGTATTGGTCAGTTCTTGTGCGATCACACTGATGTCGTCATCGATGCTCAGGATGCGGCTTGGCGCCCCATCGGCATCACGTTGCAGAGTCCAGCAACTGGCGGTGGTCAGTCGCGTACCGTCGCGACGGAACTGGATCGATTCGCCATCCCAGCGACCGAGGCGCTGCAGCGTGGCGTTGATCTGCTCGATCGGTTCGAAGAATTCTGTTTTCAGCACCTCGGCCTTGGTCCGGCCGAGCACCTGGCTGCTGAGCCAGCCGTACATCAGTTCGGCGCCGTGGCTCCAGTACAGCATGCGGTCATGAACATCGCGCACCACGATCGCATGGTGTGCGAGATCGAGCAGTGCCGCCTGCTCTGCGATCATGCTCGTCTGTTGCTCGAGCAGCGTGATGCGCTCCGCCAGCGCGGCGCCGCTTGACGCCAGCTCGCGCTCCAGCACCTCGCTGCGCCGGCGGCATTCGTCGCCATGGGCCTTGAGGCGAATCAGGTTCCTGGCGCGCAGACAGAGTTCGGCGCGATTGACTGGCTTGGTGAGGAAATTCTCCGCCCCCGACAACAGTCCCAGCATCTTGCCGTCCTGGTCGTCGCGCGCCGTCACCATGATGATGGGAATGTGGCTGATAGCGCGGCTGCCCTTGATTTTCGCGGCCATCTGATAGCCATCCATCCCGGTCATCATGACATCCAGCAGGATCAGGTCAGGCGCTTTCTGCGCGATCATGGCCATGCCTTGCTCGGCGCTGGCCGCGCTCTGGATCTGAAATCCTTCCGCCGCCAGCATGACCTGCAGCAGATCGCGGTTGCGCTGCTCGTTGTCCACGATCAGGATCCACGGCGAGTGCTTGGCGACGTCAGGATTCATGCGATACTGCGTGCACTGGCTGCGCCAGTTGAGCCGCGATGGTCGCCAGGAATTCACGATATGCGAACGGCTTCGCGATATAGCCATCGCAACCCGCGGCGCGTATGCGCTCCTCGTCGCCGGACATGGCCAGTGCGGTCAGCGCGATCACCGGGATGGCGCGCGTCGAGTCGTCCTGCTTGAGCAACGCCGTGGCCTTGAGGCCATCCATGCCCGGCAGCTGAATATCCATCAGCACCAGATCGGGCTGTTGCTCGCGCGCCAGGGTGAGCCCCGCCTCGGCGTCGGTGGCACTGAGCACGGCGTGGCCGGCCGACTGCAGCAGGAACGTCGCCAGCGCCATGTTGGCCGGGTTGTCTTCGATCACCAGGATTTTAGCCATCTTCAGGCGACCTGTCGGCGGCCGGCGATCGCGCGCCGGACTTCGGACGTAAACAGGTCGGAGTCGAATCCGGCTTTCTCCATGATCGTGGCCACGTAGCGCGACAGTTTGGCGCGATCCTCGGCCGTGATGTGCTTGGCCGTGACGACCAGTACCGGAATGCCGGCGGTGTCTGGATTTTCGTTGAGCGCCGCCACGACATCGAAGCCGTTCACTTCCGGCATCAAGAGATCGAGCACGATCACATCCGGCAGTTCACGCCGCGCGATCTCGATTGCCTCGCGGCCGCCATACGCACGCAGAACGTTGCCCGCCATGCCAGTAACGCGCAGCGCGATCAGCTCCACCGCGTTGGGATCGTCGTCCACCACCAGCACGGTGAGCTTCTTGCCTTTCGGCTGTGGAAACAGGCTCAAGCCCACCAGCGCTTCGTACAGCTCCAGCCTCGAGATCGGCTTCTGCATCACCGCCGAAGCGCCGAGCGCGAAGCCCTTGTTGGCGTCGGCGACGATCGACAGAATCACGACCGGGATACCGCGCAGCTCCGGCACTTTCTTCAGACGGCCGAGGAATTCCCAGCCATCCATGTTGGGCAGCAGGATATCCAGCGTAATCAGCGACAACGGCTGCTGAATGGCCAGCACCAGCGCGGCTTCGGCCGAGGCGGCGTGCAGTACCGTGAAGCCTTGCGCCTCAAGCTGCACGCGGATGAGCTCTGCGGCTTTGAAGTCGTCTTCCACCACCAGCGCGACACCGGCGGCCGCGATGGTCTGCACCACCGCTGCCAGCGGCGTTCTCGTGGCCGGCAGCACTTCGGTCTCGGACGCGCGCAACGGCAGCCACACCGTGAAGCACGATCCCTCGCCCACCGCGCTCTCCACCGCCACTGCGCCACCGTGCAGCTCGGCCAGCACCTTCACCACCGCCAGCCCGAGACCGGTACCTTCGAACTTTCGCGACAAGCCGGCATCGATCTGGCTGAAGGGTTTGAACAACCGTTCCAGTCCTTCGGCGGTGATGCCAATGCCGCTGTCTACGATGCTGATCTTGAGAAACTGCTCGAAGCCGTTGTCCGCCAGCGGCAGGCTCCAGCCCTTCCAGGAACCCGACAGCCGGCCCACGTCTGCGCGCGCCACGCGGGCGATACGCACCGTTACCTGTCCGCCCTCGTTGGTGAACTTGACTGCGTTGGATAGCAGGTTGTAGAGAATCTGCTTGATTTTGCGCGGATCCGCATTGACCGAACCCATGTCCGAGGCGGAGACCAGATCCAGGCGGATATGGCGTGCGGCGGCCTTCTCCTTGACGATCGACAGGCTGTTCTGCAGCAACGCGGCTACCTGTATCGGCTCCACATCGAGCGTCATCTTGCCGGCTTCCACCTTGGACAGATCCAGGATGTCGTTGATCAGCGATAGCAGGTGCTGGCCGCTACTGAAGATGTCGCCGATGTAGCCGCGCTGCTGCAGGGTAAGATCGCCGAGCAGGCCGTCGCGCAGCACCTCCGAGAAGCCGATGATGGCCACCAGTGGCGTGCGCAGCTCGTGTGACATGTTTGCGAGAAATTCGGACTTCATGCGGCTCGCGTCTTCCAGTTCCACGTTCTTCTGCACCATGGTCTGCTCGAAGCGCTTGAGTTCGGTGATGTCGCGCGCCGCGCAGATCACTCCCTGCAGGTTGCGATCCCGGTCGTGGAACGTGCTCGCGTTGTAGGACACCACTGTGAGCGTGCCGTCCCTGGCGCGTGCGGTAAGCTCGTAATTGGTGACCCGTCCCTCATTCAGCACGCGGTTGATGCCGGCCTCCGCGCGCTGCGGATCGGTAAACTGGTTCTTGAACGGTGCGCCGACCAACTCGTCGCGCGTCCTGCCGGTGAGCGCCTCGGTCTGCTTATTGATGTCCGTGATGATGCCGCGCGGATCGGTGGTCACCAGTGCGTCGATGCTGGATTCGATTAGCGAGCGAGTATAGAAGTGCTGGTCGCGCAGGCGCTGATCGAGCTTCATCCGCTCCTCTTCGCTCTGCTTGCGAACGGTGTTGTCGGTACCGATCAGCAGGTAGCCGATGATCGCGTCCTGCGCGTCGCGCAGCGCGGTCACCGACACCACCGCCGGAAAGCGGCTGCCGTCCTTGCGAAAGTAGGTCAGCTCGTAGATGTCCTCGATGCCGCGCGAGGCCTTGAACACCAGCGCCTCGAAACCGGGGGCAATCGGGGTGCCCAGCTCCACGCTCAACGCCGTGGCGCGCGCGATCACTTCCTGTGGATCGGAGATGTCGGCCGGGGTGATCTTGTCCACCACCTCGGCGGCCAGGTAGCCCAGCATGCGCTCGGCGCCGACGTTGAAGATCTGGATCACACCCTTGGCATCGGTGGCGATGCTGGAGAAATTGGCGCTGTTGAAAATCGCGCTCTGCAGCGCCCCGGCCTTGAGCAGTGCCTCTTCGGCCCGTTTGCGGGCAGTGTTATCCGTGCCGATCAGCAGGTAGCCGATGATCGCGTCCTGCGCGTCGCGCAGCGCGGTCACCGACACCACCGCCGGAAAGCGGCTGCCGTCCTTGCGAAAGTAGGTCAGCTCGTAGATGTCCTCGATGCCGCGCGAGGCCTTGAACACCAGCGCCTCGAATCCGGGGGCGATCGGGGTGCCCAGCTCCACGCTCAACTCCGTGGCGCGCGCGATCACTTCCTGTGGATCGGAGATGTCGGCCGGGGTGATCTTGTCCACCACCTCGGCGGCCAGGTAGCCCAGCATGCGCTCGGCGCCGACGTTGAAGATCTGGATCACACCCTTGGCATCGGTGGCGATGCTGGAGAAATTAGCGCTGTTGAAAATCGCGCTCTGCAGCGCCCCGGCCTTGAGCAGTGCCTCTTCGGCCTGTTTGCGGGCAGTGTTATCCGTGCCGATCAGCAGGTAGCCGATGATCGCGTCCTGCGCGTCGCGCAGCGCGGTCACCGACACCACCGCCGGAAAGCGGCTGCCGTCCTTGCGAAAGTAGGTCAGCTCGTAGATGTCCTCGATGCCGCGCGAGGCCTTGAACACCAGCGCCTCGAATCCGGGGGCGATCGGGGTGCCCAGCTCCACGCTCAACTCCGTGGCGCGCGCGATCACTTCCTGTGGATCGGAGATGTCGGCCGGGGTGAGCCGGTTCACGACCTCGGCGGCCAGATAGCCGAGCATGCGCTCGGCGCCGACGTTGAAGATCTGGATCACACCCTTGGCATCGGTGGCGATGCTGGAGAAATTGGCGCTGTTGAAGATCGCCTTCTGCAAGGCTCCGGTTTTCAGCAGCGCGTCCGCTTTGCCGGTATCACTCGGGACATCGGGGTGCTCGGGAGAACCTCCGGCAATCAGTACGGTGGAGCTTGCAGCCGCTCGCTCGCGTGAAGCCATCAAAGGTATATCCATTGTGCAGCTTGGTCAGCGCTGCGGGCAGCGTCTATGCGCTGGCGTACATAGGAAAAGGTGAGGCGCCCCGGAGCTGCCCAAAGGCTTGTTGGGTCGGCCACGCACTATTTTACATAAGAGGCCTGCACTCCCTGCCATCGCCAGGATCGCACGATCGCTTCCAGCACCTTGACGTCACGGGCATAACGCTGCGGCAGGCTCTGCAGATTCAATCGATAGATCTCCCGATTGCGTACCACGATCACGTCATCGTGGATGTAGACCTGGGCATCGCCTGCGCATTGCACCCGCGTCACATAGCGCCCTCCGGCGGCGTGCGCGATGGAGTAGCTTGTCGCCTGATCTTCGAGCACCAGGTCGTGCAGTCGAATGGCGTTGAGATCGCGTCGGTGCACTCCATCGGCTGTGATGTCGTAATAGACGTCATAGGCGGCGTCGACGCTCAGGTATGCCCGGGGCAGCCACGACAGCACCAGGCCGAATCCGCGCTCCGGCCCCCCGGACTTCGCGTAGGCCCCCAGCGGCGCGGGGATGTCGACCGAATATCCGTACGGCTGGTTGAGGTAGCGCCCGGTATACCTGTGGTTCGGCGGCTGATCGAACCCGGCTGGCGGCTGCGTGCCGCAGAACTCCCCTCGGGCATTTGCGGTCGCCGCCCCGAGCAACAGGCAGGCGGTGATGCAAAAGCAAGCCGAAGCTTCGGACATCGACATCTACACTCTCCTGATTTTTTCATTGTCGAGCAGACAGAATGCGCAGCGCAAACGCGCCAGTGGCATCAGTCAACCGGGAGAGCCAACGGGCGTTGGACAATAAATGGATCCATACGATAAACGTGGCTGTTGATATCGATGGCTACATGTGTCGCCAGTACGCGACAATCGTGTTATCTGTCTCGACGCCGGCGCTTGGGGGTAGGATGATCCCCACACGGCAGCGCGCTCCGATGCAGTTTTCGCTCTAGCCGCACAACGCTATTCTCCACATCATGCCCGTCCCTGCAGAACTCAATGAGGCCAGTGTCGGCGAGGCCGACGACGCGCTGCGTGCGCTCGTGAGCTCTATCCTCAGCGGCGTCTATAAAGAACAGGTTTACCTGCGCCACGTGTCGGAACTGTGCCGTGACGAACCTGATACCGCGCCCCAGCTGTTAGGACTCATCGACCGCTACTACCGCCTCGGCCGCATGCCGGCGCCGCAGTTCCAGAAGCTCAAGGCAAAGATCGAGCAGGCCATGGGCACCCGACCGCCCGACGACGATGACGATGATGAGTCCGAGGAGTCAGACACGCGTGAATTGCGCGCAGGCGACGCCGCGGCGTCTCGGGCCGCCGTGACGCCACGCAAAGCCGCGGTGCCGCCAAAAGCCTCCCTCGCTCCTGGCGCCGCCGCAACGCCCGGCCCCACTGCGGCGCCCGCAAGGCCGACCGCCGCAGCCGGGATTGCAACTTCTGCGCCAACCGCCGATGCGCAAGCGGCGTCGGCTCAGGCCAGCATCGCAGACGCTGCTGAGCCCGCGCCCGCCACGCCTGTGACCATCGGCATCGGCACCGTACTGCGCAATCGCTACGAGTTGCTGCAACTGCTCGGGCGCGGCGGCATGGCGTCGGTCTACAAGGCCAGGGATCGCTATCGCACCAGCCTGGGTGTCGTGGACTGCTGGGTCGCCATCAAGATCGTGCAGCCGCATCCATCGCGGCCCGGCAGTGTCGATGCGCTTGGGCGCGAGTTTCATAACGCCCAGCGACTCTCACATCCAAACGTGATCAACGTCTACGATATCGATCGCGAAGGCGATATGTCGTTCTACTCGATGGAGCTGCTCGAAGGCGAGCGGCTCGGCCAGTTGATCAAGCGCGCCGGCGGCCGATTGCCGCGCCGCTACGCGCTGGCCATTATCCGCGACATCGGCGCCGCGATCGCCCATGCGCACTCACGCGGCGTGGTGCATGCCGATCTCAAACCGCACAACATCATGATCACCCGCGACGGTCACGTACGCGTGCTCGATTTTGGCAGCGGCGCGGTACGGCCGGGCGAGCCGTGGATCTCCGAGCTGTCGCCTGGCGGGGACTATCGCCAGGCGACCCCGCAGTACGCCAGCTGCGAGCAACTTCAGGGCTGGTGCGCCGATCCCCGCGACGATATCTACGCCCTGGCCTGCCTGGCCTACCAGCTACTCGCCGGCAAGCATCCGTTCGATCAACGCTCATCGCTGGTAGCGCGCGGTCGGCGTATGCGGCCGCGGCGGCCTGCCGCCCTGCGTAGCGACAACTGGCGCGCGTTGCGGCGCGGCCTTTCCTGGAGTCGCGAGCAGCGCAACATGACGATGGAAAAGTGGCTGCAGCAACTGGGGGTGGCCGAGGGCGCCGAGAACCTGCCGCCGCTGGCACGTTTGACGGCCGCGCCGCCGCCACGACAGTGGCCGCAGCGAGCGGCGGCGGCGGCCGCCGTGGTGGTCAGCGTAGTGCTGTTGGCTTTCGTGTTCGAGCACCCCGCGGCTGCCAACTGGCAACAGGCACTGTCCGGCGCAAAGAGCACCTGGAATCAGGTGCGATCGTTGTGGGGACCGGACGCGCGGGACGCGCCGGCCGCGGCTAGCGGCCCGCGAGCCCAAGCACCGACTGGCGCCGCGGGCCTGCCAACAACCTCGCCCGCGACGGCAGGGCAGCTGCCCGTGCCGCCCGCCGCAGCGAGTGCACGGGCCAAACCCGTCAGCCGCATTGCCGCCGCCAGCGGCGTTGCGCTCGCGTCGGCGCAGGCGACGCCGGCCACTGTTTCCAATGCGCCGCGCGTGGAATTCGCCGCCACCAGCTATGAGGTCTCGGGAAACGAGCCTGCGGCACGTATTGTGGTGCGTCGGCTGGATGGCATCGACAGCGATGTCAGCTTCAGCTGGTGGACCGAGGGCGCTTCAGCGCGGCCGGATATCGACTATGCGTCCCTGGGCCGGCGCATCGAGCGCATCCCGGCAGGGACGGACAAAATCACCGTATATGTGCCGATCATTTCCAATCCACTGCGCAATCCGCTGAGCCGCTTCTACGTCGCGCTGGGTGACCCGAACGCGTCTGCCGCTGCCGCTCCGAGCTCGCGTGCCTCGGTAACGATCGATCGCGGCTACTAGCCTGCGATCACTCATGGCGACGAGCGCGCCATGGCGAGGCCGGATCGCGCCGGATATAATTCACAGCCTTATCCGCACCCCCCTTGGGCTTAAGTGCCTGCCGCTACAGCCGCGGGCGTACCGGGAGCATCGTCATCGCCAAGCACATAGTCGTTCGCGAAATATCGCGCCCGGGGCCAGCTGATCTGAAGCTGTTGGGTGAGTACGGCGTCGCTTCGGTGCACGAGGCCCAGGGTCGCACCGGCCTGCTGGCCTCGTACATGCGCCCGATTTTCCGGCCGGTGAGCATCTGCGGTAGCGCCGTTACGGTGCTGGTGCCGCCGGGCGACAATTGGATGCTGCACGTCGCAATCGAGGTGTGTCGCCCCGGCGACGTGCTGGTGGTCGCGACCAGCTCGCCCTGCGAGGACGGTTACTTCGGCGATCTGCTCGCCACTTCGTGCGTGGCGCGCGGCGTCAGGGGACTGATCATCGATGCCGGAGTGCGCGATGTCGCCGTGCTCACGCAGATGGGCTTTCCGGTGTGGTCCAAGGCCATCTTTGCCCAGGGCACGGTCAAGGCCAGCCTGGGTGCGGTCAACGTGCCGGTGATTTGCGCCGGCGCGCGGGTCAAGCCCGGGGATGCCGTGGTCGCCGATGACGACGGCGTGGTGGTGGTGCGCGGCGCGCAGGCGGGTGAGGTCGCGCAGGCCGCCGGGCAGCGGATCGCGAATGAAGAGGAAAAACGCCGCCGACTGGCGGCCGGCGAGCTGGGGCTCGACATCTACCAGATGCGCGAGCGGCTCAAGGCCCTGGGACTCGAGTACCGCTGACAGCCGCGGATCGGCAGCCGCATGCCAGCCCCACAGACAGCGATCGCCTGCACGCTCATGCGCGGCGGCACCTCCAAGGGCCCATTCTTTCTGGCATCCGATCTGCCGCGCGAATCCTCGGCGCGCGACCGGGTGCTGCTGGCGGTGATGGGATCGCCCGATGCGCGCCAGATCGACGGCCTCGGCGGCGCCGAGCCGCTGACCAGCAAGGTTGCTATCGTCTCCAGTTCTCAGCGCCCCGGCGTCGACGTCGAGTTTCTGTTCGCCCAGGTGTTAATTGACCAGCCGCGGGTAGACATCAGTCCGAACTGCGGCAACATGCTGGCCGGCGTAGGGCCGTTCGCCATCGAACGCGGCCTGGTGGCGGCTTCCGATCCGGTAACCCGGGTGTCGATCTACATGGTCAATACCGGCAATCTGGCCCTGGCCACCGTACCGACCCCTGGCGGTCAGGTACGCTACGATGGCACCACCGCGATCGCAGGCGTGCCGGGCACGGCGGCCGCAATCAACATCGATTTCCTGGACACGGCGGGCTCGGTGTGCGAGTCGCTGCTGCCGAGCGGCCGCGCTCGCGATCGCATCGATGGCATCGACGTCAGCTGTGTCGACAACGGCATGCCGGTGGTAGTGCTGGCCGCGCGATCGCTGGGCAAGACCGGTTACGAGTCACCCGCGCAGCTGGACGAGGACCTCAAGTTCAAGGCACGGCTGGAGAAACTGCGCCTGGCCGCCGGTGTGCTCATGGGCCTGGGCGACGTCAGCCACAAGGTGGTGCCGAAGATGGCGCTGATCGCACCGGCGCAGGCCGGCGGCCACGTCTGTACACGCAGCTTCATCCCGCACCGCTGCCACAGTGCGATCGGGGTGCTCGGTGCCGTGAGCGTTGCGACCGCCTGCGTGATGCCGGGCTCGGTGGCTGAAGGCATCGCCAGGGTCCCGCACGGCTCCCCGCGCGTGCTGTCGGTCGAGCACCCGAGCGGCGAATTCACGGTGACGCTGGAAGTCACCGGCAGCGGCGAGAGCTTCGCTGTCGGCCGCTCCGGCATCCTGCGCACGGCGCGCGCCCTGATGCAGGGGCAGGTACTGGTGCCGCACGCGGTCTGGGACGGCTGCCCCTGACGCATGCGGTCGGCGTGCTCGGTGCGGCCGAACGTTAACGGCCGCGTTTCATCAGCAGCGCGTCGAGACGCGGAAACACGCGCCGGGCATTGTCCGAATACACCAGCTGCCGATCGGCCTCGCTGAGCGCGAGTGCATCGACGTAGCGCTTGGTGTCGTCATAGTACTGGCCGGTACGCACGTCGATGCCGCGCACTGCGCCGACCATCTCCGAGCCGAACAGGATGTTGTGTACCGGCACCACCTTGAACAGCAGTTCGATACCCGGCAGGTGGTAGACGCAGGTGTCGAAATAGACGTTCTTCAGCAGTTCCTCAAGCGGCGGACGCTTCAGGTCCTGCGCCAGTCCACGATAGCGGCCCCAGTGATAGGGCACGGCACCGCCGCCGTGTGGAATGATGAATCGCAGCGTTGGAAAGTCCTTGAACAGATCCGAGGTCAGGAACTGCATGAACGCGGTGGTATCGGCGTTGAGATAGTGCGCGCCGGTGCCATGAAAGTTCGGGTTGCAGGACGAGCTGACATGCACCATGGCAGGCACGTCCAGTTCAACCATCTTCTGATACAACGGATACCACTGCCGATCGGTCAGGGGCGGTGAGGTCCAGTAGCCGCCCGAAGGATCCGGATTCAGGTTGCAGCCGATGAATCCCAGTTCGCGCACGCAGCGCTCCAACTCCGCGGCGCTGCGGCCCGGTTCGACTCCAGGTGACTGCGGTAACTGGCACACGCCGACGAAATTATCCGGATACAGCTGGCAGGCGCGGTGGATCAGGTCATTGCAGACGCGCGCCCATTGCAGGCTCGCTGCCTCATTGCCGAGGTGGTGACTCATGGCGGAGGCGCGCGGCGAGAATATGGTCAGGTCGCTGCCGCGTTCGCGCTGCAGCTTGACCTGCGCTTTCTCCAGGCTGTCACGGATCTGATCGTCGCTGATACGCGGCGCCTCGACCACGACGCCGCTCTGGCCGCGCAACGCCGCGAGCTGCGCATCGCGAAAAACGTGCAATTCACCGGGGGCGGTGGTGTAGTGGCCATGGCAATCGATGATCATCGGCGCGCCGGTTCTTTAGCCCTGCTGCAGGCAGCTCTCCAGCTTGGCAAGCGTCTGCATCGCCGGCAGACACTGCGCCACGCTGGCATTGGGTTCGCGCTGCTGGCGGATGGCGGCGAAGAACTCGCGATCCTGCAATTCGATGCCGTTCATCGAAACATCGACCTTGGAGACGTCGATCGGGCTGCTATTGCCGTCGAACAGATCGTCGTAGCGGCAGATGTAGGTGCCCTGGTCGCAGATGTAGCGGAAGAAAGTTCCAAACGGTCCGTCGTTGTTGAACGACAGCGACAGGGTGCAGATGGCGCCGGATGGCACCCGCAGGCCGATGCTCATGTCCATCGCAATGCCGAGGCTCGCACTGATCGGCCCTTGCAGGGCGTGGTACTGCGAGGCCTGCTGGCCGGTCTGGTAGCCGAACAAATCTACCGTATGGCAGGCGTGATGCCAGAGCAGATTATCGGTCCAGCTGCGTGGCTGCCCGAGCGCGTTCATGTTGGTGCGGCGGAAAAAGTAGGTCTGCACGTCCATCTGCAGTATCTTGAGCTCGCCCGACTGGATGCGCTTGTGGATCCACTGATGGCTGGGATTGAAGCGGCGGGTATGCCCGCCCATCGCGGTAACACCAGTCTCGCGCTGCGTCCTGACCACGAGTTCCGCATCCGCCAGCGAATCGGCGATCGGGATCTCGATCATCACGTGCTTGCCGGCACGCATGCACTGCACCGCCTGCTGCGCATGCAGCTGCGTGGGCGAGCACAGCATTGCCGCCTCGACGCCTGGCTGCGCCAGCGCCTGTGCCAGGTCGGTGGTGCAATGTGGGATCTTCCATTTCTTCGCGACCTCGGCCGTCGTCACCGGGTCGCGGCTCACCAGCGACACCACCTCGATGCCGTCGATCTTCGCCATCGCTTCCAGGTGTTTGACACCGAAGGCGCCGGCTCCCACCAGGATGACTTTCATGCGCTACCAGGCATCGGCTTAGGGTTCGCAGTTTTCCAGTATCAGATGGCCGACCGCGGTATTGGAGGCCGGTACGTGATAGAAGCGGCGCACGGTGCGCACATTGTCATCCAGTGCGCCGCGCATGATCAACCACATCACCAGCTCGATGCCCTCCGAGCCGGCCTCGCGCAGGTATTCCAGGTGCCCGATGCGCACCAGCGCCTGCGGATCGGGGCCGATGCTGTCCAGGAAGTGCGCGTCCCAGGGCTGGTTGATCAGCCCGGCGCGCGGCCCCTGCAGCTGGTGCGACATGCCGCCGGTGCCCCAGACCATGACCCGCAGATCCTGTGGATAGGACTCTACTGCCCGGCGCAGCGCGCGGCCGAGGTTGAAACAGCGGTTGCCGGTGGGTGCCGGATACATGACCACGTTTACCGGCAGCGGGATCACGCGGCACGGCCACGCTGCCGGTGCCCCGAAAACCAGCGACAGCGGCACGGTCAGGCCGTGGTCGACATCCATTTTGTTGACGATCGTGAGATCGAACTCATCCAGGATCACCGACTGGGCGATATGGGCCGCGAAGCGCGCATCGCCCTTGACCACCGGTACCGGCCGCGGACCCCAGCCCTCGTCCGCCGGCGCGAACTCCTCAGCACAGCCGAGCGCGAAGGTCGGGATGATCTCGAGCGAGAACGCGGTGGCATGATCGTTGTAGACCAGGATCACGACGTCGGGCGGATTGTCACGGATCCACTGCTGGGCGAATTCGTAGCCCTGGAACAGCGGCCGCCAGTACGGGTCCTGCGCCTTGCCGTTGTCGAGCGCGGCGCCAATCGCCGGCACATGCGAGGTCGTCAGGCCCGCGTAGATTCTAGCCACTACTGTTCCGCTGTCGCTGCATCATCGCACCTCGAGCGCATTTTTACACAGACCGCTACGGGATAAACACCCAGTCACGGTCGATCATGCCGGCGAGGTGCAGGTAACCGATCACCTGCTCGGCCGCCTGCTCGGCGCTGACCCGCCCGGTGTCGATGTGCATCTCGGGATTCTCCGGCGGCTCGTACGGCGAATCGATGCCGGTGAAATTGCGGATCTTGCCGGCGCGCGCCTTGCGGTACAGGCCTTTCGGGTCGCGCGCCTCGGCCACTTCCAGCGGCGTATCGATAAAGATCTCGAAGAACTCCCCCGCACCGAACAGCGAGCGCGCCAGCCGCCGCTCCGAGCGGAACGGCGAGATGAATGACACCAGCACGATCAGTCCGGCGTCGGTCATCAACCGCGCCACCTCACCCACGCGGCGGATATTCTCAACCCGGTCGGCGTCGGTGAAGCCCAGATCGCGGTTGAGCCCGTGGCGGATGTTGTCCCCATCGAGCAGGTAGGTGTGGCGTCCCATACCGAACAGTTTCTTCTCCACCAGGTTGGCGATGGTGGATTTGCCCGCGCCGGACAATCCGGTAAACCACAACACGCAGGCTTTCTGTTTTTTCTGCACCGACCGGTTGGCACGATTAACGTCCAGCGCCTGCCAGTGGACATCCTGCGCCGGCCGCAGCGCCGCCAGCAGCATACCGGCGCCGACGGTATTGTTGTTGATACGGTCGATGAGGATGAAGCCGCCGGTGTCGCGGTTGTGCGCGTACGGGTCGAACGCCAGCGGCTGATCGAGATTCAGATTGACCAGCCCGATCTCATTGAGCTCGAGCTGGCGCGCAGCGAGTTCTTCCAGCGTGTTGACGTTGATCTTGTACTTGAGCGGTGCCACCGCGGCAGTGACGGTGCGGGCGCCGCATTTGAGCAGATATGGCCTGCCGGGCAACATCGGTTCGTCGCTCATCCAGACGATGTTGGCTTCGAATTTATCCGACACGCTGGCCGGCGCCGCAGCCGCGGTCAGCAGATCGCCGCGGCTGATGTCGACCTCCTCCTTCAGGGTCAGCGTGACCGACTGCCCGGCCACCGCCTGCTGCCGGTCGCCATCGGCAGTGACGATGCGCGCCACGCGGCAGTTGAGTCCCGAGGGTAGCACTCGCAGCAGATCGCCGGGACGCACGCTGCCGCCCACAATCAGGCCGGCGAAGCCGCGAAAGTCCTGGTTCGGCCGGTTGACCCACTGCACCGGCATGCGAAACGGCTGCGTCGCAGCGTCGCCGTCCGCAATCGGCACGCTCTCCAGGTGCTGCATCAAGCTTGGCCCGCGGTACCAGGGCATGCTGGCGCCCGCCGCGATCACGTTTTCCCCGCGCAGCGCCGAGACCGGGATGGCGGCAATCGCGTCCAGGCCGATCCGGGCAGCAAACTCGCGGTAGCTGCGCTCCACATCCTCGAACGCCTGCTGCGAGTAGCCGACCAGATCCATCTTGTTGACCGCAAGTACGATCTGACGGATACCCAGCAGCGACACCAGGTAGCTGTGGCGCCTTGTTTGCGTGAGGACGCCCTTGCGCGCGTCCACCAGGATTACCGCCAGATCAGCGGTGGATGCGCCGGTCACCATGTTGCGCGTGTACTGCTCGTGACCGGGTGTATCGGCGACGATGTACTTGCGCCGCTCGGTGGCGAAAAATCGATAGGCAACATCGATGGTGATGGCCTGCTCGCGCTCGGCGGCCAGCCCGTCCACCAGCAGCGCGAAATCCAGTTGGTCGCCCTGGGTGCCGACCCGCCGCGAATCGCTCGCCAGCGCTTCGAGCTGGTCTTCCAGCAGCATTTGCGATTCGTACAGAAGGCGCCCGATCAGCGTGCTCTTGCCATCATCGACGCTGCCGCAGGTGATGAAACGCAGCAGATCCTTGCGGCTCTGGGCCTGCAACCAGCTGTCGATACCGGCGGTGGGCTGGGCGGGCTCGGCCTCCATCAGAAGTAGCCCTCCTGCTTCTTCTGTTCCATCGATGCGGCACCGTCGCGATCGATGACCCGGCCCTGGCGCTCGGAGGTTCTGGCCGAGAGCATCTCCTCGATGATCGCTGCCGGCGTATCGGCATTGCTGTCGATCGCCCCGCTGAGCGGGTAGCAGCCCAACGTGCGAAATCGCACCTTGCGCAGCTGCGGCTGTTCGCCCGGCGCCAGCGGCATGCGCTCGTCATCGACCATGATCAGCACGCCGTCGCGCTCCACGACTGGTCGTTCGGCAGCGAAGTACAGCGGCACGATCGGAATGTCTTCGCGATGGATGTACTGCCAGATGTCCAGTTCGGTCCAGTTCGACAGCGGGAACACCCGCAGGCTCTCACCCTTGGACTTGCGGGTGTTATAGATGCGCCACAGTTCCGGCCGCTGCCGCTTCGGGTCCCAGCGATGCTGGGACGAGCGAATCGAAAACACGCGCTCCTTGGCGCGCGATTTTTCCTCATCGCGCCGCGCGCCGCCGAACGCAGCGTCAAACCCGTGGCGGTCCAGGGCCTGCCTCAGGGCCTGGGTCTTCATCAGGTCGGTGTGCAGTGCCGAACCATGCACGAACGGATTGATGCCCATCGCCACGCCGTCGGGATTGACGTGCACGATCAGGTCCATGCCGAGCCGGCGCGCGGTCAGGTCCCGAAACTCGATCATCTGCCGGAACTTCCAGGTGGTGTCCACGTGCAGCAGCGGGAACGGTGGTCGAGCCGGGTAAAACGCCTTGATCGCCAGGTGCAGCATCACCGAGCTGTCCTTGCCGATCGAATACAGCATCACCGGCCGCTCGCATTCGGCTACCACCTCGCGCAGGATGTAGATGCTCTCGGCCTCCAGCCGCGAGAGATGCGATAGATGCGGTAAATCGGACATCGGACAGGCGTCGTCCCCGGCGGAAAAACGCGTCATTCTATATTTTCGTGGCCCGCTACGCCGATATCTGCTTATTCTGGTTCTGGCTCTGATTCTGGAACGGCACTATCGGCGCGATCTCGGCCAGTGGCGCGCTGTGACCGATGAAGTAGATGCGCGCCAGCTCGTCATTGGTGCGGGCCAGCGAGACCTGCAACCGGTCGATGAATTCGTGCAGCTCGCCCTGCTGCAGCGATTCGAAGTGCGTGTGGTGTACCGCGCGTCGCATACGCGATACCCGTCGCAGCAGCGGTTCGCTGTTGGGTAACCGGTGAAGCACGTCTTCGGCGCGACGCAGGCAGCACACGCAGGCGCGCGGAAACTGTTCATCGGCCAGGAGGAAGCGCACCACGCCGGCGCCGTACACGCGCTCGCGCGTCTTCAGCCGGTACATCTGGTACCCCGACAGCGAGCGCAGCACTCCCATCCACAGCACAGTCTCGAACGGGCCCAGTTCCGCCGCGCTCGGCCCGGTCATCATCGCCGCCGCACGCACGTCCACGATGCGGCTGGTCATGTCGGCGCGTTCGATGTTGCGACCCAGGGTCAGGAACGACAGTGCATCGCCTTCGTTGAAGATGCCCTCGAACATGCCGGTCAGCGCATGGGTAGCGTTGGTAACTCGGTCGAGGAAGCCATAGCGCGTGCGCCTGGCGGAGGCTTCGGCGGCATGCTCGGCGACATACAGGTAGAGCTCGTTGATCTGCTCCCAGACCTCGCGCGGCAGGATGTCGCGCACGGTTCGGGCGATCTCGCGGGCGCGGGCTATGGACGTCAGCATCGAGCCGGGATTCTTGGCATTGGCGACGATGAACTTGACCACCGATTTCTCGCCGTAGTCACGCTCGTGGTCGGCGTACAGGCTTTCATTGCCGGTAATCTTGATCAGCGGCTGCCAGCCCGGACTCAGGCGCTGCGGCAGGTCGAGCATCAGGCCGGCGCTGACGTCCACCAGCCGCGCCAGGTTCTCGGTGCGCTCCAGGTAGCGCGCCATCCAGTAGAGATTGTCAGCTACGCGCGAAAGCATGGTCGGCCGAGGTATCGACGATCCAGGTGTCTTTGCTGCCGCCGCCCTGCGATGAATTCACCACCAGCGATCCCTTGCGCATCGCCACCCGTGTCAGGCCGCCGGTGGTCACCTGCACATCGCGCCCGGAGAGAATGAACGGACGCAGATCCAGATGCCGGGGCTCGATACCGCCCTCGACCAGTGTCGGGGTGGTCGACAGGCTGATCACCGGCTGGGCGATGTAGTTGCGCGGGTTGTGGCGGATCAGTGCGGCAAACTGTGCACGTTCGGCCGCGGTGGATTTGGGACCCATCAGCATGCCGTAGCCGCCCGATTCATTGGCCGGCTTGACCACGAGCGTCGCAAGATTCGCCAGCACGTGCTCGCATTGCAGGCCTTCGGCGCACAGGAACGAGGGTACGTTAGGCAATATGGCGTCCTGATCGAGGTAATAGCGGATCATTGCCGGCACGAAGGTGTACACCAGCTTGTCATCCGCGACGCCGGCGCCCGGGGCATTCGCCAGCGCCACGTTGCCGGCACGCCACGCGCGCATCAGGCCGCGCACACCCAGCGTGGAATCGGCGCGGAACACCTCCGGGTCGAGGAACAGATCGTCCACACGCCGGTAGATCACATCAACCCGTTGCCAGCCGACGATGGTGCGCATGTAGACAATATCGTCGTCGCCCACCACCAGATCACGCCCCTCCGCCAGCTCGCAGCCCATCTGATGTGCCAGATACGAGTGCTCGAAATAGGCCGAGTTGTAAATTCCCGGCGTCAGCACCACGACTTCCGGCTGCTCCAGGCCCGCGGGCGCGAGCGCGCGCAGCATGTCGAATAGCTGCGACGGGTAGTCGTCGACCGGCAGGATGCCCGCGGCCTCGAACACCTCGGGGAACACCCGCTTGACCACCTGACGGTTTTCCAGCATGTACGACACACCAGAGGGCACGCGCAGGTTGTCTTCCAGCACGTACACCGTGCCGTCGGCGCCGCGCACCAGGTCCGAGCCGCAGACATGCGCCCAGATGTGCTGCGGCGGATGAATCCCGACACACTGCGAGCGGAAGTTGGCCGAATCGGCCAGGTAGCTTCTTGGGAACACCCCGTCGCGCACGATGCGCTGCTCGTGGTAGATGTCATCTATGAACATGTTCAGCGCCTGGGCACGCTGCTGCAGGCCGGCTTCAATCCGCCGCCACTCGTCGAGCGCGATCACGCGCGGAATGATGTCGAGCGGCCAGGCACGATCGATCGAGCCCCCCTCCTCGTGGTAGACGGTAAAGGTAATGCCCATGCTGCGGATGGCCACGTCGGCGGCCTTCTGTCGCGTTGCAAGTTCTTCCGAACCGAGCGCCGAGAGGAATTCGATCAAGGCCGTGGCGGCCGGCCGCGGCGCACCTCCCGGCCCGATCAGCTCATCGAAGCTCGCCGACGCCGGATACTCTTCCCAGGCAATCCGCATGCGATTTGCCAGGCCCTGTTTGACTGTCTTGGAGCTACAGTAGCAGGGCGCGGGTGGCGAATGAACACTCGTCGGCAGCGACATGAAAAATGTACCAAATGGCTAAATCGACGCCCGTTCCTGGTGCACCGGGAATTGTGCTGATGGACCTGCTATGACTTACTGCCTGGCACTGAAACTGCGTGACGGCCTGGTGTTCGCGTCCGACTCGCGCACCACGGCCGGCGTTGACTACATCAGCACCTATCGGAAAATGCATGTTTTCCAGCCGTCCGGCGACCGACTGCTGGTGGTTCTGACCTCCGGCAACCTGGCCACCACCCAGGAGGTGCTCGACAACCTGCGGCGCGACCTGGCGACACCGGAACCGGCCGAGAACCTGGCGACGGTGGGGTACGTTTTCGAGGCGGCGCGCTACGTGGGCAAGGTGCTTTGCACCGTTGTGCAGCATTACGCGTCCATGCTCGGCAGCAGCGGCACCGACTTACGCGCCACGCTGATCGTCGGGGGCCAGATCCGTGGGCAACCACCGGAGATCTACCTGGTCTACCCCGAAGGCAATTACGTGGCCGCAACCTGGGAAACCCCGTACCTGCAATTGGGCGAATTCAAATACGGCAAGCCGATCCTGTCGCGCCTGGCGGGGGGCGACCTGTCGCTCGACGATGCCGCGCGGCTGGCCCTGATCTCGTTTGACGCTGCGATGAAATCCAACCTGTCGGTCGGCCCGCCGCTGGAGCTGGCGATCTATCCGCAGGATGCCATGAAGTTCTCGCAACACCTGGCGCTCGATGCCGACTCAGCGCTGCTGCGCGGCGTCTGCCGGCGCTGGAATGAGAAGCTTACGCAGGCCTTCCATGCGCTGCCGAAATTCGACTGGGAGCGCCCCGGGCCCTCGAAATGACTGAATCACTCGCCGGTCGCGTCATTGCCATCGCCGAGGCGCGCGAACTCGATGTGTTTGCCGCGCTGCTCGAGCGCCGCGGCGCGCAGGTATTGCGCTACCCACTGGTGAAGATCATCGATGCTCCCGATCCGGCGCCGGTTCTGGCCTGGATCAGCACCGCGGCCGCTGGCGGCTTCGACGACCTGATTGTCATGACTGGCGAGGGGCTGCGCCGCCTGCTCGGCTGCATCGATCGACACCAGCCGTCGCTGCGCACGTCGTTTCTCGGCGCGCTGCAGCGGATGCGCAAGATTACCCGCGGTCCGAAGCCAGCGCGTGCCCTGCGTGAACTCGGTCTCGGCAGCGATCTGCCGGCCGTAGTGCCGACCACGGCGGGGATCATCGAGGCGCTGCGTGGAACGGACCTGCGGCAGCGACGCGTCGGCGTGCAGTTGTACGGCGCTGAACCGAATCGGCCGCTGGTCGAATACCTCACCGCCGCCGGCGCACTGGTGAGCACGGTGGCACCCTACCGCTACGCCGACGCCGCGACCGACGCGGCGGTGCAGGAGCTGCTCGAGCGCATGCGTCGCGGCGAAGTGGATGCCATCGCATTCACCAGTAAGGGGCAGGTCGAGCGGCTGTTTCGCGCCGCCCCCATCGAATCGGTGCGCGCCGCCCTGGAAGCGACCAGCGTAGCCGCGGTCGGGCCGGTAGTAGGCAATACGCTGGCGTCCTACGGCGTGCAGGTCAAGGCTATGCCCGACAGCGCCTGGTTCATGAAGCCTCTCACAGCGTCTCTATCCGATCTGTTTACCGACTAGCTGCACCCACTGCCTGGGAGATATCGGACTATAGGGTTCGTTTTTCATTACGAAAAACGAACCCTATAGTCCGATATCTCCAAAGAATTGCGTGTTGCCGGTCGGCTATCAGGTCGAGTACATACGATGTAAGAAGCTCAAGAACTGGTCCAGTTCGGCTTTGCTGAAGCGGCTGGCCATGTGCCGCTCGAGCTGGCGCACCTGCGTCATCAGCGCCTCGAGCTCCCCGGTGCCCGATTCGGTGAGCGAGATTCCCTGGCGGCGGCGATCACGCGTAGAGCGGCGGCGCTCGATCAGGCCGGCGCGCTCGAGCCGATCCAGCAGTGCCACGATGCTCGCCTTGTCCACCCCGAGGTGGGTACCGAGTTCGATCTGCGCGATACCCGGATTGGCACGCACCAGGCACAGCAGGCTAAACAGTCCCGGGCGGATCTTGTTTTGGCCGATGAAGCTCACGTAGGTGCGCCACGAGGCCTGGTTGGCGCGTCGCAGGTTGTAGCCCAGAAGCTTAGGCAGTGGGCCGAGGTCAACCTTGGCGCCGGCGGCACGCTCGCGCCTGGTGGCGGCAGGACGTTTATCGCGTGCGCGCGCGCCGTTACTACCCGTCTGTTCCACTAACACACCCCCGACAATTGAACCACGACGCGGTGTCGGCGCGACCGCGCGCAGTATATTTTCATTACTGTTCGTACTGCAAATAGATGACCATAGTACATATTGCATTCATCGGCGCGACCGCCGCAGCGCACCTCACCGGCCGCTGAAGCTGCCCAGCGGGCCATACAGATCCGGCCGGCGATCGCGAAATACGAACCAGTTATCGCGCTGCCGGCGCAGCTGCTCGAGGTCGAAGCTGGCGGTGATCACGCTCTCGGCATCCTGTCCGGCCTCGGCCACCAGCGCGCCGCTGGCATCGGCGATGAACGAGGAGCCATAGAAGCGGATCTGCAGGGCTTGCGGAGCCTGCAGCGAATACTCGGTGCCGATGCGGTTACTGGCTATGAGCGGCATCAGGTTGGCGGCCGCATGGCCCTGTTGCGTGCGCTGCCAATGTAGCCTGGAATCCAGCGGCGGCGCCGGCGGCGGCTCACTGCCGATGGCGGTCGGATACAGCAGCAGCTCAGCTCCCATCAGCGCCATGACGCGCGCGCTTTCGGGAAACCACTGATCCCAGCAGATGGCGGCGCCGAGCCGCCCATAACGCGTATCCCACACCCGAAACCCGGTATCCCCGGGGCTGAAATAGAACTTCTCCTGGTAGCCGGGGCCGTTCGGGATATGCGACTTGCGGTAGATGCCGAGTCGCCGCCCGTCGGCATCGATCATCGCCAGCGAATTGAAATAGACATTGCCCGCGCGCTCAAAGAAACTGATCGGCAGTACCACCGCAAGTTCGGCCGCCAGGGCGCCGAAACGGCGCAACAGCGGGCTGTCATCGGCGCTCTGAGCCAGCTGCAGATGCCGTGTATCCTGTTCGATACAGAAATATGGCGTTGCAAACAACTCCTGCAACAGGATGATGTCGGCGCCGCGGGCGTGAGCCTCGCGCACCAGGCGCTCGGCGTGCGCAAGGTTCGCAGGCAGCTCCCAGCCACAGGCGAACTGTGTCGCGGCAACGGTAACGACACGGGCCGGCTGGCTCATGCGAGCGCCTCGGCCGGTGCCCCCTGCGCGCCCTGTACACGCTCGGCAATCTCAATGGCAGTACGCAGCGCCCGCAAGCCGTCCTCGCCGCTGACCAGCACCCGCCGCTCGCCGCGGATAGCGCCCAGGAATGAGCGGATCTCGGCCAGTAGCGCGTCGCCTTGATCAAATGACTGTTCTTCGATCTGCGCCGGCAACTGCCCCTCGGTCACAGGACCCGGACGCTTGCGAATCACAGTCAATATCTTCTGCTGCAGGTCGATCGACAGGTAGGCGTCGTCGACGAATACGCGCAGCTTGCGCTCGGTCTTGAAGCTCACGCGGCTGGCAGTCACGTTGGCGACACAACCGCTCTCGAAACGCAGGCGCGCATTGGCAATGTCGATTTCCGGGGAAAACACCGCGGTACCGATCGCGTCCAGGTTTGCCACCGGGCTGCCGACGATCATCTGCACCAGGTCGATATCGTGAATCATCAGGTCGAGTACCACGTTCACGTCGGTGCCGCGCTCCTTGAACGGCGCCAGGCGGTGGCACTCGATGAATCGCGGCCGCGACAACAGCGGCTCCGCCGCCAGGATCGCGGGATTGAAGCGCTCCAGATGACCCACCTGCAGCAGCCGCCCGTATTGCCGCGCGGCCGCGATCAGCCGCTCGGCTTGCGCGGTGGTCTCGGTGATCGGCTTCTCGACCAGCACGTGCGCACCGTTTTCGAGAAAGGCACGCGCGATGTCGAAATGCGTCGGCGTCGGGGTAACCACGCTGACGGCGTCGACCTTGCCGAGCAGCGCCCGGTAATCTTGGTAGGCCGGTGCCTGCAGCTCTTCCGCCACCCGTGCGGCGGCCTCCGGCTGGCTGTCCACGACCCCGACCAGCCTGCAATGCTCGAGCTGCGCATATTTCTGGGCGTGGAAACGACCCAGATAGCCCACTCCGACCACAGCCGCTCTGATTTTCTCCATGTGGCGGCTATTATGCCTAAAGGCCGCGGACAGCCCCGAGGCCAAATTCATTCGTAAGGATCTGGACGTGAACGATCAATCGCGCCGCTTCTGGGACTTCGGTGGTGGCGCGCGTGGCCTGGGGCGCGAACTTCTGACGATCGCGGCGTGTGTCGGCATCGGCGTGATCGTCATGCCGTGTCTGATCTTCGCAGTCGGCCGGATTGCGCTGGGTCCCTATGCCCACGGCAGCGTGTTCGCACTATGGCGGGATTTCATGATCGGCCTGGTTTCCGGGTCGCAGGCGGTGTGGTTTATCGCCCTCGGGCCGTACCTGTTCGTGTTGCTGCTGCGCGGCGGCCGCCGGCTGTTACATAACTAGCGCGACGGCGGCTTTGAGCGTGATTGTCGTCACAGATCCGGCGGCACCGCGTCCCCTGCCGCCGGCAGCGTGCGATGCTGATGCTCGCGCAAACACCGGGCGTGCTATGCGCCCAACTGGACGTGACTCATGGGGAAAACACCCGACAATCACTGGCGAATCCTCGGCTCCGAGCAGCGCGAGCCGCGTCCGCGCCATGAGGTGTTCAAGGACATCGCGCTGGCGCTGGTGACCAACCACAGCGCCGGCAATGAATCGCGCCAAGGCGGCGGTTCCGATCCCTACGACAGCCGACTGGGCACTGCCCGGAGCGATGTCTGGGGACAGCGGCGACGCGCCTGACGCTCTAATGCCGACCTGCCGGCCCCTTTACGCCGGGCTGCCGGCCGGCGCCTCGCACGCCGGCTGCATAGGGCTTCAGGGCCAGTAGACGATACCCAGGGCGATCAGCATCGCCGCAAGCACGATTTCCGTGGCATAGCGCCAGCGCCGATGCCGCAATTCCCCGACGAAGCTCGCCCCGCCCACTGCCGCCAGGCCGTACGACCACGCCAGCCCTTTGAGCAGCGGCAAGCGCTCGGGGGTCAGGCGCACCGAGTACTCCGGGAGCAGAAAGAACACGATCGCGCTCATGGTCAATGACAGCGTCATGGCGACGGCCGAACCCATGATGATGCCGATCAATACTGCCATCGGCCGCATGCCGTTTCTCCTACATTGGTCCGTCGCCCCGGGGAATCGCAGCACGGCTGACATCCAGCGTGCAAAGCTGTCAAACTTGATGACAGTCTAGTCCCTGCAAGGTTCCTAACGCAGCATGTCGTACCCGCTTCGTCCCCGGCGCAAGACCCCGGCACCTTTCGCCCTGGCGGCCCTGGGGCTGCTGGCGCTGACCGCCGTGAGTTCCACCGGCGCACCGGCGGCCACCGGGCTGCTGCCCCAGGGTGCGCTCGGCCCAAGCGCCCAGGAGCGTCTGCTCGCGCCGCGCATCGCGAGCATCCTCGAGCAGAACCACTATCGTCGCATCGCGATCGACGACAAGCTCTCGCCGCTGGTGTTCGAGCGCTTTCTGTCTGCGCTCGATGGCCAGCACAGTTATTTCCTCGCCAGCGACATCAGCGGTTTCGAGCGCTACCGGACCAAGTTCGGCGACATGATCCACACCGGCGAGATGGATCCCGCGTACCTGATCTTCAACGTATTCCAGCAACGCAATCGCGAGCGCATCAATTACGCCCTCAAGCTGCTGGATACCGAGCCGGACTGGACGCTGGATGAGAGTTTCAACTTCGATCGCGAGCACACCAGCTGGCCCACCACGCAGGCGGAGATGGACGAGTTGTGGCGCCTGCGCGTCAAGAACGACGCCATAACGCAGATGCTGACCGGCAAGAGCTGGAGCGAGAGCGCCGAGTTGCTGCGCAAGCGCTACCAGCGCGTGCTGTCGCGGCTCGACAAGATTTCCCCTGAAGACGTGTTCGAGTCGCTGATGAATGCCTATTGCGCTGTGTACGACCCACACAGCAATTACTTCTCGCCGCGCAGCTCCGAGGAGTATCGCATTCAGATGAGCTTGAGCTATGAGGGCATCGGCGCCTCATTGCAGCTTACCGACGACTATATTTCTGTCACCAACATCCTGCCAGGCGGCCCGGCCGCGGCCGACGGCAGCATCAAGCCCAATGATCGCATTACCGGGGTAGCCCAGGGCCACGACGGGCCCATGACCGACGTGATCGGGTGGCGCCTGGACGATGTCGTGCAGCAGATCCGCGGCAAGGTCGGCACCATCGTGCGTCTGCAGATCCTGCCCGCCGGCGCCACCCCGGGGACCGCCGAGCGCATCGTCGAGCTTACCCGCAACAAGGTGACGCTCGACAACCAGGCGGCCAAGAAGGACGTCAGGACACTACAGCGCAACGGGCGCACCTATAAGATCGGCATCATCACCGTACCGAGCTTCTATAACGACATGGATGCGGCCAGCGGCGGTGACGCCAACAATCGCAGCACCACGCACGATGTACGGCGCCTGCTGCAGGGGCTGGCGGCCGACGGCGGCATCGACGCACTGGTGCTCGATCTGCGCGGTGACGGCGGCGGCTATCTGCCCGAGGCGATCGGGCTGACGCACCTGTTCATCAATCACGGCCCGGTGGTGCAGTTGCGCGACACCGCCGGCCAGCTCGAAGTGCTGGATGAACCCGATCCGGGGCCGGCCTATAGCGGCCCGCTGGCGGTGCTGGTGGACCGTACCAGCGCCTCGGCGTCCGAGATCTTCTCCGGCGCGATCCAGGACTATCATCGCGGCGTGATCATTGGTCAGACCACGTTCGGCAAGGGCACCGTGCAGAGCGTGATTCCACTGGATCGTTGGTCCTCGCGCCCCACCGAGGGACAGGTCACGGTGACCATCGGCAAGTTCTATCGGGTCACCGGTGAGAGCACGCAGCTGCGGGGCGTCAGCCCGGATATCGCTCTGCCCTCGCCGATCAGCACCGATGACGTGGGCGAGAGCGTACTCGAGCATGCGCTGCCCTGGGACCGCATTGCATCAGTGCCGTTCCGGGCCCTGGTTCCCGAACCCACCCTGGTACAGGCGCTGGCTGGTGAAGAGAGCCTGCGCGCCATGCACAACGCGGACTATCAGTGGCTGCTTGCGAGCCTGACGTCGCTCGACACCGCACGCCAGGAGAAGACGCTGTCACTCAACCTGAAGAAACGGCAGCAGGAGCGCACGGCGCAGGACCTGGCCAGGCTGACGCAGGAAAATACGCGCCGCGGCGCCGATGGCCTGCCGGCGTGGAAGACGGTCGACGACATCAGCATCAGCGACGAGCCGGACGTCATTCTGGCGCAGGCTAGCGACATCATGGCGGATGCGGTGGCCAGCGACGCCAGTCGCAATGTGCCGGCGGTGGCGCAGCAATCCCCGGCCGCGGCAGCCGCGGACAAGACCGGCTCGCCCTAACGCAGCAATACGCGGAAAATCTCCCACAGATCGTCGGACAGCACCTTCGAGCCATCGCCCGCGGTTGCCAGGCTCTCGGCCGTGGGCACCGTCTCTCCGGCACTACGGTATTTCGCCAGCTCGCGCACGCGCTCGGAGCGCTGCTTGATCTCCTGTGACAGCGTGCCACGCTGCTGCAGCAGGGCCCGCCCCTGCACGATTGCGGCCATGGTGGCCTCGCATCGCGCCCGATCGCCGTAGTCGTCCCGCGGCGGCTCGCGTCGGCCGGAGGCGGTGCGCGCCAGCTCCATCAACGGCGTGCGTGACAGGCGCTCGACCAGCAGCTGCGCGTAGGCGATGGTCGCCTGGTTGATCGCACGCCGCGCATCGATCGACAGGCCGGCGAATTCGGGGGTCGGCTCGGCATCGAGCGCGTCGCGCGCGCCGCGCGCGCTCTCCAGATCCTGCATGCACAGCATCGACTGCAGGCTCGTCGTCTGCAGCCGCTGGCGCAGCGTGCGGCGCTTGAAGAAATGCCAGAACTGGCGCAGCCGTGCAATCTCCTGCTCCAGCTGCGCAACCGCATCGCGCGCGGCGACCGCCTTGTTTTCCGCCTCGCGCAACGTGGCTTCGATGCCCTGGCGGCGTTCAAACTGCTGCCGGTTGTGATCGGCAAAGAAGGCGCGGCGCTCACGCTCCTCCTGCTGGGCGACGAGTTCGGTGGCGAACTGCGTCAGCAGTGTGCGACCCAGATTCCAGAGTTCGCGCAGTTGATAGAACACCAGCGTCGGATAGCCCGATTCCGGTTGCGACAGGCGCGTCTCCAGGGCCTGCAGCATTTCCTGCACGCGCGCAGTTGCGCCTTCCTGCTGTTTGACGCGATCCTTCATGCGCTGCACTTCATCCTGCAGCGAGATATGGGATTTCTTCAGTTCCGCGCGATTGCGAAACAGATGCAGCACGCGGTCATCGTCGACCTCGAGCTTATTAGTCTCCGTGCCGAGTCGCAGGAAACCCAGTTGTGAGATCAGCTTCATTAGTGGCGCCATGATGCGCACGGGCCACCGTCCGCGAGCCGTTCGTTAAAGCCCTAGATCGTGAACCTGTGGCCCCGCTCTACGCAGTATTCCAGCCACTTATTTAGCATCATGTTGCGAGTCCAACGCTGATGCAGTTCACGTTCCCCCTGCAGGGGATCCCGCCGCCGGGTGTTATGTTCCTTCGGCTGTTGCTGCCGGAACTGATCCGCCTCGAGCAGCCGCGCGTCGTGATAGGCGCGCAACCTGAGGTCCGGCAGCCGCTCGAAGGAGCCGCTGTCACTCGACGGTATGAGGTAGGTCAGGCTCAGCATACTGGTGTAAGGCATGTGCTCGAGCACTGCCAGACGCAGTTCACAGTCGCCGTCGACGCGCGAGATCAGCGTACCGGTCAGCCGCGTCGGATTGCCCGCCAGATGAATGAAGCGCAGGTAGTTGCTCTCGTACAGGCTCATCAGCGCAACGAAACCTCGCGGCCGCGCCCGCCATGACACCTTGATGTCAGCTTCACAGAGCATGCATCGACTATAGCATGCGAGGCTTCGACAAAGCCTGCGCCTTGGATGGATTTAGTGCCGTGGTTCTCGCAACCGCTCGCGCCGGCAGGCAGGCGCGGCGTGCCGCGCTCAGGGCTTGACGAACATGTGCTCGCGGTAATAGCGCAGTTCACTGATGGATTCGTAGATATCGGCGCGCGCCAGGTGCGCCGATTCCTTGTTGTGGCCGCCGGCCATTGCCGGCATCCAGCGTCGCGCCAGCTCCTTCAGAGTACTGACGTCGAGATTGCGGTAGTGAAAGAACTTTTCCAGCTCTGGCATCAATCGTGCAAGAAAACGCCGGTCCTGACAGATACCGTTACCGCACATCGGCGACGCGCCGGGAGGCACGTGAGTGCTCAGGAACAACAGCGTCTGGCGCTCGGCCTCGGTCACGGTCATGCGGCTTGAGCGCACCCGCGCCAGCAGACCGGAGCCGCCGTGCTGGCGCTGATTCCAGGAATCCATGCGCGCCAGCACCTCCTCGGGCTGCTGGATCACCAGATCCGGACCCTCGGCGACCACGTTGAGGTTGTTGTCGGTGAGCACCGTGGCGATCTCGATGATCTGATCGGTGTCCGGCATCAACCCGGTCATCTCCAGGTCGATCCAGATCAGATACTCGTGATTCGCCATAGCTCCTCGTCGCCGCGACGGTTAGGGCATCATAGCAAGGAATGTCGGTTGCCCGAGTCACAGTCACACATCGCCGATTGCTGCAGGTGCGCACCGATGACGGTTGCGAGGCCGTTGCGCGCCCGGCGCGCCGCGAGCTGTCGATAGTATGCGGCGACTTCGTGCGCTGCGAACTCGACACCCGCCACGGCGAACTCAACGTGGTGGCGGTGCAGCCGCGCACCAGCGCCCTGTACCGCTCCAATGCCAGGGGCGGCAGCGAGCTCATCGCCGCCAACCTGTCGCTGTTGCTGGTGGTCATCGCCCCCGTGCCCAAGCCTGACTTCTTCGTGGTCGATCGCTATCTGTGCGCCGCTCAATGCGGCGGACTTGCGGCTGCGGTGGTGCTGAACAAATCCGAGCTGGCGCTGGCTGCCGGGATGGAACAGGAGCTGGCTGACCTGAGCGCCGCCGGTTACCGCTGCCTGCGAGTCTCCGCCCAGCAGCACACTGCATTGGGCGAGCTGACCGGTGTGCTGTCGCGACACACCGCCATGCTTGTCGGCCAGTCCGGAGTGGGCAAGTCGTCACTGCTGCGCCGGCTGGTACCCGAGAGCGATGCGACCATCGGAGAGCTGATTCGCGACGACGAGGGGCGCCACACCACCACCGCCACCCGCCTGTATCAGGTACCGGGAGGTGGCGAGATCATCGACTCCCCCGGGGTACGCGACTTCGCGCCGGCGATCGACCGCCTGCAGCGCTCCGACCTGGGCTTCGTTGAAGTCGAGGCGCTGGCGGCGCAGTGCCGCTTCGCCGACTGCCGCCACATGCGCGAGCCGGACTGTGCGGTGCGCGCGGCCGTGGGCACGACCATCAGCGCGCGGCGCTACGAGAGCTATCGTCGGCTGCGGCGCCTGTATGAGCGCCTGAGCGCCGAGCGGGTCGCAGCCGGGGAACGCAGACGGCGCTGATGCGCGGCAGGCCGGCCGCCACCTAGCTCAGTGCCTGGCGGCCAGCCATCGCATGCGCCAGCGTCCCGCCATCGACGTACTCGAGTTCCCCGCCCACCGGCACGCCATGCGCGATGCGGCTCGCCGCCACGCCGCGTGCGCGCAGCAGCTCGGAAAAGAAGTGCGCCGTGGCCTCCCCTTCGACCGTGGGGTTGGTCGCAAGAATAACCTCGGCCACGCCGCCACGATCGAGCAGCGCCTCGAAATCCTGCACCCCGAGTTCATCCGGGCCGATGCCGTCGAGCGGCGAGAGGTGCCCCATGAGAACGAAATAACGACCGCGATAACCACCAGACTGCTCGATCGCGACCACATCGGCCGGGGATTCGACCAGGCACACCAGGGAAGAATCGCGCTGCGAGTTGGCGCAGATCACACACAGTGTGCCTTCGGTCAGCATGCGACAGCGGCTGCAGCGGCCCACCGAATCCAGCGCCACATTCAGCGCATTAGCCAGCGCGCGGCCGCCGGGCCGACCGTTCTGCAGCAGATGGAACGCCATACGCTGCGCGCTTTTCGGTCCGACGCCGGGCAAGCTGCGCAGCGCCTCGATCAGGGCCGCCAGGGCGGGCGAATGTTTCATCGTCGGTGCAGCGCTGCTAAAACGGCAGCTTGACGCCCGGCGGCAATGACAGGCCGCCCATCGCCGCCGACAACTTGGCCTGCGAGGCACTCTCCAGCCGATGCACCGCGTCGTTGATCGCCGCGGCGATCAGGTCCTCGAGCATCTCGCGATCGTCGCCGATGATGGACGGTTCGATCTGCACGCGCTTGACCTCGTGGCGCCCGCTCATCACCACCTTGACCATGCCTCCGCCGGACTCGCCGGTGACCTCCAGATTGGCGATCTCGGCCTGCGCCTTCTGCATGTTGGCCTGCAGGGCCTGCGCCTGTTTGACGAACTGGTTCATGTCAGCCACGCATCACCTCACTCGCCCGGTTTTGCGGGCCGGACCGATTCCGGCAGCACGCTTGCGCCGAAGCGCTCTTTGAATGTCCCTACAATCGGATCGGCCTCGAACGCCATCTGCGCCTGCTGCCGTCGTTGCAACTCGAGTCGCTCTGCCGAACGCGCCGGTGTCTCATTCGCATCATCGCGCAGTTCGAATTGCAGCCGCACCGGACTGCCGAAATAACGCGCTAGCGCCTGCGCCAGCTTATCCTCGAGCGCGCGGGTACGCATCGAGGAACCGCGCGGGTCGAGCGCCAGGCGCAGCGTGGCACCCTCGCGAGCAAGCAAGGCGCAATTTCTCGCCAGCTCACGCGTCATGCCCTGCAACTCAAGCGACGCGACGATCGCTGACCAGTCGAGCGCCTCGGGCTGCGGGTCGGGCGGCGACTGCGCGGACAACGGCGCCGCTGGCGGCGGCGGCGCATCGCGTACCGCCCCCGCTGCAGGCGCCGCGGCCGGCTCGTTGGCGCTGGCGCGCGTCGGCGTCGCGACAGCCGCCGCGACAGGCGCCGCGGCGAGCGCCCCCGGCGCGCTCGCCGGCCGGAATGCCAGCATCCGAATCAAGGTCATGCGAAAGCCAGTCCTGGCGTCGGGCGCCAACGCCAGATCGCGCCGGCCGAGGATCGCGGTCTGGTAGTAGAGCTGCAGATCCTCGGCGGGGATTTGCGCCGCCAGGCGCGCCAGCAACTCGGGCGGATGCAGTTCATCGCCCTCAAAGCCGGGCACCAGCTGCTTGAGCGCTATACGTTCGAGCAGCGCCGCGAGCTGATCCAGCAGCTGCGCATAATCGGGCGACAGCTCGTCGAACGAGCGCGCGTAGTCGAGCAGCGCGGCCGGGTCACCCGCCGCGAGCAACTCGACCACGCGCTGCACCTGCTCACGGTGCACCGTGCCGAGCATGGCGCGCGCGTCGGCTTCCAGTGCCTTGCCGTTGCCGAACGCCAGCAACTGATCCAGCAGCGACAGCGCGTCGCGCAAACTGCCATCGCCGGCCTGGGCCAGCAGCTGTACCGCTGCCGGCTCGAACGCGACCTGCTCGGCCTGCAGGATATGCGTCAGCCGCGAGCTGATCAGGGCCACTGACAGGCGCTTGAGATTGAACTGCAGGCAACGCGACAGCACCGTGACCGGCAACTTCTGCGGCTCGGTGGTCGCCAGCAGGAACTTCACATGCGGCGGCGGCTCTTCCAGGGTCTTGAGCAGTGCATTGAACGAATGTCCCGACAGCATATGGACTTCGTCGATCAGGTAGATCTTGTAGCGGCTGCGCGTGGGCGCGTACTGCACGTTGTCGAGCAGCTCGCGCGTATCATCCACCTTGGTGCGCGAGGCGGCGTCGACTTCGATCAGGTCGACGCTGCGGCCGGCATCGATCTCACGGCAGCTGGCACATTCACCGCAGGGCGTGGCGCTCACGCCGCAGTCGCAATTCAGACATTTCGCCAGGATGCGCGCCACCGTGGTCTTGCCGACCCCGCGCGTGCCGGCAAACAGGAAAGCGTGGTGCAGCCGCCCACTGGCGAGCGAATTGGCCAGCGCGCGCAGTACGTGCTCCTGGCCGGTCATTTCGGCAAAACTGTGCGGCCGCCATTTGCGAGCCAGTGCGGTGTAAGCGGTCATTCAATCCCAATGAATCTTAGCGGCCGATGGGAGGTGATCCGCACCAGCTTAGAACTTCGGCACCCGACCGCTCCGTTACCGCTGCTCCCTTCCGGGCCTGACGGGGTTCACGGTAAGTCGTCGCGAAGGAACCGGCGCGGATCACCGTGGACCTGTGGCGGAGAGGGTGGGATTCGAACCCACGAACACCCGTGAAGATGTTACTGGAATTCCAGTCCAGCGCCTTCGACCGCTCGGCCACCTCTCCATTCAACGTGTTACAGGTATCTCTTAAAGTCAAACATAGCCACTGAGGCCCGACATGTTCGGGCGCGGAGCAGCGTTTTTGATTCTAGCAACCACTTCGGCAAACAGCCTATCCGGGTGGCGCACGACGTGCCATCAGCCCGGACCGCTGTCCGGGACCGTGGGCACCGTCGGCGCGGCTGGCGGCGGTGCGGAGGGTTGCGGTGCGGCCGGAATAGGCGCTGGCTCAGGCGCGGGCGCAGGCGCGGGCGCGGGCGCGGGGGTGGGCGCGGGGGTGGTGGCCGGCGCAGGGGCAGTAGCGGGCGTGGGTGCCGGCGCCGGCGTTGACGGTGACGGGTTGGCCTGCTTGCGCGACTTCTTTGTCTTGCCGGACTCTTCCAGCGGCAGCGGCTGGGCGAAGAAATTTGGCGGCTGCGCCAGGCAGGGTTCAGTTTTGCCGGTGTGCTGGTCCGGGGTGTTGAGTGCGGGAATGTGGACCGCGTTGCGCGTGTCTGGCGCGCTCAGTCCCTCCGGCACCTTGAGTGTCGGTCGAGATTCAGCGTTGCCGGCAAACGGGCGCTCGGTGCAGCCGACGAAGTTCTTGCTGCCGCCGCGATGAAACACCCGTTGATACAGAGTGCAGCCAGACAGCAGCGGCAACATTACCGCGCAAACCAGCAGCGCGCCGTGCGCGGCGCGCGGGCGATAGAGCACAGAAGTCACGCCGATTTCGCCTGCGCCAGGGGCAGCCGGCCCAGCGCTACATCAAGGGCGGCATGCACTCGCGGGCGCAATGGCTCGGACAGCTCAGTCAGCGGCAAACGGATGCCGCGTTCGATCAAGCCCTCATCGCTCATGGCCCATTTGAGCGGAATCGGATTGGGTTCCAGGAACAGGGCCTCATGCAACGCGCGCAGCGGTGCGTCCAATCGCTCGACCGCGGCCGGGTCGCGGCGTAGCGCCGCGGCGCTCAGCTCGGCCATCGCTTCAGGGCAGATATTCGCCGTCACTGAAATCACTCCTCGCGCACCGTTGAGCATCGCCTGTCCGGCACTCGCGTCATCGCCCGAGAGCACCGCAAACGCAGCGCCGGTCAATCCGACCAGTTCGCGTACGCGTTCGATCGAGGCCACCGCCTCTTTGACCGCGACCACACCCGACAGTTTCGCCAACCGCGCCACGGTCGCCGGCAGCAGGTCGACGGCGGTGCGTGAAGGCACGTTGTAGAGCACCACCGGAACCGCGGCGGCAGCGGCCACCGCCTCGAAATGCCGATACAAGCCTTCCTGTGTCGGCTTGTTGTAGGCCGGTGTCACCACCAGCAGAGCGTCGACACCCGCGCCCGACAGAAGCCGCGCACGCTCAATCGTCGTTGCCGTGCTGCTGGTACCGGCGCCGGCGAGCAGCGCCGCGCGTCCGCCGAGCCGCGCGCGCGCGCTCTCCACCAACGCCATGAGCTCCGCGTCGCTGATGGTTGCGGATTCACCGGTGGTGCCGCCGACGACGACACCGCTGGTGCCCGCCTCCAGATGCCACGCCAGCAGTCGATCCCACGCCGGCCAGTCGATGCTGCCATCGGCGTGCATCGGCGTGACAATCGCAACCAGGCTGCCGGCGAACATATCAATGCTCAATTGGAGACGGGGCCGGCGATGTTACGGGCCTCGGCTGACCAGAAGCAAGCCGGCGTTCGCAAGCCGTGCGAGTACCGGTACACTGCCCGCCCAGTACCGTAACATCGGATCCAATGAAGCAGCACCTCGCCGTCTCCGCCATCGGCAACGACCGTACCGGCATGGTTCACGAGCTGACCCGCGTCATCAGCGACTGCGGGGGCAATATCGCCGAAAGTCGGATGGCGGCGCTGGGCTCGGAGTTCGCCATGCTGCTGCTGGTCAGCGGTAACTGGCACACGCTGGCCCGCATCGAATCGGAGCTGGCGCGCCTGGCCGAAACCGCCGCCCTGAGCGTGCATGTGAAGCGCACTGAGCCGCGGGCGGCGCGCGCCGACATGCTGCCGTACTCGGTGGACATCGTGAGCCTGGACCAGACCGGCATCGTCGCCGGCCTGTCGGGCTTTTTCGCCAGCCGCGGCATCGACATCTGCGAGGTCTCGACCCGCAGTTATGCCGCGGCCCATACCGGCGCGCCGATGTTCGCCGTCCAGATCGTGATCAACGTTCCCGGAAAGCTGCACGTCGCGCAGCTGCGCGAGGAGTTTATGGACTTCTGCGACTCACTCAATCTCGATGCCATTCTCGAGCCGGTCAAATCATGAGCGCGGCGAGCAAGCGCCCCGCGCCGCCGACGCGCAATGCCGCAGCTCGGCCACCGGCGACGATCGGGCGGGCGGTGGCGGACTTCTCGCTGCCGGCAACCGGCGGCAGCGACTGGCGGCTGAAGGATGCGCGCGGACGCAAACTGGTGCTGTACTTCTACCCACGCGATAACACCCCGGGCTGCACGCTCGAGGGCCAGCAGTTTGCCCAGCTGACACCGCGTTTCGAGCGCGCCGGCGTCACCATCGTCGGAATCTCGCGCGACAGCCTCGCGGCACACGAGAAGTTTCGCGCGCAGATGAAATTCCCGTTCGTGCTGCTGTCGGACGCCCACGGCCTGGTGTGCAAGCAGTTTGATGTGATCCGTGAAAAGAACATGTACGGACGCAAAGTAATGGGGATCGAGCGCAGTACCTTTCTGCTCGACGCCGGTGGGGTGCTCAGGCATCAATGGCGCAAGCTCAAGGTCGACGGCCACGCGCTCCAGGTCCTCGAGACGGCGCAGGCGTTGTGAAAACCGCCGCGCGCCGACTGTTCGTGCTCGACACGAACGTGCTGATGCACGATCCGACCGCGATATTTCGCTTCGAAGAGCACGACATTTATCTGCCGATGGTGGTGCTCGAAGAGCTGGATGCGAACAAGAAGGGGCTGTCGGAGGCGTCGCGCAATGCGCGTCAGGTCAGCCGCTTTCTGGACGACATGATGCGCGGTGTCACCAAGGAGCAGATCGACGCCGGCCTGGTCATCCCGTCCGCCTATAACGGCAACCACGGCAAGAAGCCACCTGCCGGCCGCCTGTTCTTCCAGACCCGCGAGCTCGCCGGCGGCCTGCCGGTGGGACTGCCTGGGGTCGGCGTAGACAATCTGATACTGGGACAGACGCTGTCGCTGCAGCGCCAGGAGCCGCGGGCGCGTGTCGCGCTGGTGTCGAAGGACATCAACCTGCGTATCAAGGCGGCCATCGTCGGCGTGCATGCCGAGGATTACTACAGCGACAAGACCATCGAAGATGCCGACGTGCTGTATACCGGAGTGGAGGCACTGCCGGAGGATTTCTGGGAGCGACACGGCAAGGACATGCGCTCCTGGAAGGAAGGTGAGCGTACCTGGTACCAGGTCAGCGGCCCGGCTGCCAGCTCGTGGCGTCCCAACGTGTTCGTGTACGAGGCCGGCCCGCAGGGCATCGAAGCCATCGTGCGTGGCGTCGACGGCGAGGCTGCCACGCTGGAGCTGGCGCGCGATTTTCGCAGTGAACGCCACAGCGTCTGGGGCATCAGCGCGCGCAACCGCGAGCAGAACTTTGCACTCAATCTGCTGATGGATCCGGAGATCGATTTCGTCACGCTGCTGGGTCCGGCCGGCAGCGGCAAGACGCTGCTGGCTCTGGCCGCCGGCCTGGCGCAGACCCTGGAGCGCAACCGCTTCGTGGAAATCATCATGACGCGCGTCACCGTGCCGCTGGGCGAGGACATCGGTTTCCTGCCCGGTACCGAAGAGGAGAAGATGGAGCCGTGGATGGGCGCGCTGATGGACAACCTGGAGGTGCTCACGCGCAGCGATGAGGGCGGCAACTGGGGCCGGGCAGCCACCAACGATCTGCTGCGCAATCGCATCAAGATCCGATCGCTCAATTTCATGCGCGGCCGGACGTTCCTGAATCGTTTCATCATCCTCGATGAGGCGCAGAATCTGACGCCCAAGCAGATGAAGGCGCTGGTGACGCGGGCCGGGCCGGGCAGCAAGCTGGTGTGCCTGGGGAATATTGCCCAGATCGATACGCCCTACTTGACGGAGACCACCTGTGGCCTCACCTATGTGGTGAACCGCTTCCAGGGCTGGCCGTACTCAGGGCATGTCACACTGGTACGTGGCGAGCGCTCGCGGCTTGCGGATTTCGCCTCCGAAGCCCTATAGACCTGGCAGGTTGGGGTCAGCGCGGAACCTTGGCGCGCCAGACTGGGTCTGAAGTAAAGTACAACGTATTGATGTCCCTAGAACTTATGCCCCGCACCTGCGCCATTCTGCTCGGCTGCCTGTTGACCGTCACGGCCACGTGGGCCGCGGCCGCCGACTCCGCGGCCAATGCCAGTTTCACGCCCAGCACCGCCTTCATCGGCAGCAATCTGCCTGACCTGGGTGGGCCGGCCAACGCGATGATCAGCAAGGCCGACGAGTACCAGGTTGGCCGCATGGCGATGCGCGAGATGCGCGATCAGAACATGATCCTCGAGGACCCTGAGGCCACCGACTACATCCAGCAGTTGGGCATGCGGCTCGCCTCCCAGGCGCACGACGAGGGGCAGAATTTTACATATTCTGTCCTGAAGGAGCCGGTGATCAACGCCTTCGCCACCTTCGGCGGTTTCATCTGCATCAACAGCGGACTGATCCTGCTGACCGACAACGAATCGCAGCTGGCCGCCGTCATGGCGCACGAGTCCGGGCACGTCGTGCAACGGCACATTGCCCGCGGCTACCTGGCGCAGAGCCGCATGTCGCTGGCCTCTACCGCCGCGATGCTGGCCGCAATCCTCATCGGTGCCGCCAGCGGTGCCGGCGGCCAGGCGATGGAAGGGGCGATCGCGATGAGCCAGGCCGTCGCCCTGCAGCAGAGCATCAACTACACCCGCAGCCAGGAAATCGAGGCCGATGCGGTCGGCATCGAACTGCTGTCGGGCGCCGGCTTCGATCCGAACGAGATGGCCGCCTTCTTCGAATCCATGTCGCGCGTGGAGGGTCTGTCGATGGCGGGAATTCCGGCGCTGCTGGTGGATCACCCGGTCACCAGTGATCGCATCGCTGCAGCACGCAATCGCGCCGCGACTTTTCCACAGGTCAAGCTGCTGCCCGAATCATTGGCCTTCACATTTTTCAAAGAGCGCGTACGCGTGTTGGTGACCCCGCCCGAGGTGCACCTGGATCAGTACTACGCCTCGATACGCGACCGGCGCGCGCTGACGCCGGCGGAACGCTACGGCGAGGCCTTGGTCCAGATGCAGCACGGCAACGCGGCGAGCGCAGTGCAGACGCTGCGCCAGCTGCAGAGCAGCTACCCGCAGATGACGATGCTTTACGCGGGCCTGGGCCAGGCGCTTGCCGCCAGCGGCCAGATGGACGCGTCGCTGGCACTGTTCGAGCATGCGGTGCGGCTGTTCCCACGCAACGTGGCACTCACGATGCGCTATTCCGAGACCCTGATGCAGGCTGGCAAGCCCAAACACGCGCATGAGCTGCTGCTCGATCTGTTCAACAATGTGGACCCGTCACCACCGCAGATCCGCCTCACGGCGCTCGCCGCGAGTGCAGCGGGCGATGCGGGAGACGCGTACGCCTACATGGCCGAGTACGACCTGGCCGGCGGGCAACTGGCGCTGGCCAATCAGCAGCTCGAGCTGGCGCTCGCCGCTCCCGACCTCACCAGCGTGCAGCGGGCCAGATTTCGCGCGCGGCTGGAGGAAGTGCGCGGCTGGCTGCGCGAACAACAGCAGTCACGACACGGACAGAGCGGCAGCTAGCATCTGCTGCACGCGGCTCAATATCCGCGCTACCCAAGCTGTTACACTCGCGCCCCATGCCGCGTCACCTCATCGCTGCCCAAGCACAACGACGCACGTTTCCCCGCTCCCACCGCCCCACCTCGTCGGGCGCCGCTGCGCTGACCCTGCTGGCCTTGTGCCTGGGATTGACTGGCTGCGCCACGTTGCCGAGCGGCAAACCGGATCCGCGCGATCGCTTCGAACGCTTCAACCGCACCGTGTTTGTATTCAATACAAAGCTCGATCACGCCCTGCTGCGGCCGGTGGCGCGCGAGTACGTGAAGGTGACACCGCAGCCGATCCGCACCGCGGTCAACAATTTCCTGAGCAACCTCGCCTACCCAACCACCATCGTCAATCAATTCCTGCAGGGCAATATCAATGACGGTGTCGGCGATACCGCGCGCCTGCTGGTCAATACCACGCTGGGCGTCGGCGGACTGTTCGATCCGGCGAGTCGGATGGGACTGGACCGGCACGGAGCGGACTTCGGCCAGACGCTGGGTAAATGGGGCGTGCATGGCGGACCGTTCCTGATGCTGCCGCTGCTGGGTCCCTCCACCGTGCGCGATGGCTTGGGACTGGTGCCGGATTGGCTGCTGCTGCATGAGATCGAAACCATCAAGCTGTTCGACAACAACGGCTACGTCGAGTGGAGCCTGTATGCCGTCAATCTGGTGAATCTGCGCTCGCAGCTGCTGGACGTGGATCGGCTGCTCGACAGCGCCTACGATCCGTATGCCTTCCTGCGCAGCGCCTACCTGCAGCGACGTGACTACCTGATCACCGGCGGCGCCGTGACACCCGACGAGGAATTGCCGGACGCGGGTGACAGCGGCAGCGATGCACCGCCTGCCGCTCCTGGCAAGGGTGCTCCTGCCGCTCCTGGCGTGCCCGCTGCGGCGCCGCCAGCGCCAGCACCCGCGGGCGCTGCACCACCGGCCCCGCCGGGCAGCGCACCGATCATGCCCCCGGCATCTCCGCCCTCAAGCTAGATGCGGCCGGCTCAGGCTTCGCCCGAACGCCGCCCGCGTCGCCGCCAGCACCCGCTCAGCAGTGGCTCCACCTCGCTCAGCCGCGCCAGCGATAGCAGCGTCTCCCCCGGCTTGTCGTAGCGCAGCAGGCACGAACGTGCGCGCGCCGTGCCCAACCAGTCGATCAGCAGCGCCAGACCGGCACTGTCGACCTGCGGCACGGCCTCCAGATCGATCGTGAGTTCAGTCTTGGCGGCGACGATCAGCGCCAGGCCCGGACTACGCAGCGCAGCCACCGTGGCAAACGTCAGCGGCGCTTCGAGCCGGTAGGCGTCGGCCGAGACAGCCGCAAACGCCGCCTGGGCAGCGGGCTCCGTCATGAGCGCTGCCCCCGGCGCAATACGACTCTCGACCACGCGCTAGCCCTTGGTGCCCGCGCCAGCGCCTTTGATGGCGCCGGGTGTTTCACCGGCTTCCAGTCGCGCGATCACCTCATCGAGGCCCTTCTGTTCGATTTCGGAACTGAAATCGTCGCGGAAACTCTTCACGTAGCTGATGCCCTCGATGACGACGTCCCAGGCTTTCCAGCCCTGATCGGTGCGACGCAGGCTGTAGTTGACAGCAACCTGCGAGCCATCGCTCTTGCGCACCTGCGTGCGCACGGTGGCAAATGGCGCATTCGCATCTCCGGTGTACGGAAACACCTTGAGCTTGTCGGCGGTAAAATCTGCCAGCGCGTTGCCGTAATTGTTCAGCAACGACTTGTAGAACGCCTTGATGAAGCGCTGGCGCTGGGTGTCACTGGCCGTGGTCCAATATTTGCCGAGTACCAGGCGCGCGGAATACTCCGTGTCGAAGTGCGGCAGCAACACCTGGTCCACCAGCTCGTGCACCTTGGCTGGATTGGCGCGGTAGTCGCTGCGGTGCGCGTCCAGATCCTTGAGCATGGCGCTGGCTGCAGTCTGCACCAGCGGGCCCGGCCCACTGGCGTCGACCGAGGCGGCGAGATCGCCTGACGCAGCCGGCGGCGGCGCGGTCGCGGCCGCGCCCACCAGCGGCAGGCCGAGGCCCAGTCCAATCGCCATCACCAGCATCAGTCGTCGCATAACCGCCTCACTTCGCAGGTTTACCGGGGCTGGTCTTATCATCGCCCGAATTCTTGCTGCTTGAAAAATTCGCAAAGAGCTTGTTGATCAGAGTTTCAATCACGATCGCCGATTGCGTGAACTGCAGCTGGCCGCCGGCCTGCAGGAAGGTTTCCGAACCCCCGGGGGAGATAGCGATGTAGTTGGCGCCGAGCAGCCCGGAGGTCTGGATCGCCGCATCGCTGTCGTCCGGAATACGATCATAGTGGCGGTCGATAGCCAGTATCACCGAGGCACGATTTACCGACATGTCGTAGCCAATGGCGCCGACCTGTCCGACTCGCACTCCGGACATGGTTACCGGTGCCCCGACCTTCAAACCGCCGATATCATCGAATTTTGCCGTGACAGCGTAACTCTCCGATGCCCGCTTTAGATGTAAGCCACTGCCGGGTAGTTGTGTAGTCAGAAAGCCCAAAGCCACGAAGCCCAGCAGCACGAACAGGCCGGTGCCGACTTCCAGAGATCGATTCGCCTGCGCCATGATGCAACCCTCTGTGCCGGACCTACAGGAATGCCGCGGTAATCATGTAATCGAGCAGCAGCACCAGTACCGCCGAGCTCACCACGGTACGCGTGGTGGCCAGCCCCACCCCTTCGGAGGTCGGCTCGGCATGATAACCCTCGTAGACCGCGAGCAGGCTGCAGGCGGCCCCGAACGCCACACTCTTGATCAGCCCTTCGTTGACATCACGCAGCTGCACCGCGTTTTGCATCTGTGACCAGAAGGTGCCGGGCTGGATGCCCATCATGGTCACACCGATCAACTGCGCGCCGTAGATGCCGATGCAATTGAAAATCGCTGCCAGCAGCGGCACCGCGATGATACCGCCGAGAAATCGTGGCGCGACCACATGGCGCACCGGGTCCACCGCCATCATCTCCATCGCTGACAGCTGATCGGTCGCAGCCATGAGCCCGATTTCCGAGCACAGCGAGGTACCCGCGCGGCCGGCAAACAGCAGCGCGGTAAGCACCGGGCCGAGCTCCTTGATCAGCCCCAGCGCGGCCACCACGCCCACCGCCGATTCCGAACCGAAACGCTGCAGCAGGTCGTAGCCCTGCAGTCCCAGCACCATGCCTACGAACAGACCGCTGAGCGTGATGATGACCAGCGAGCGGGCACCGGCATTGTAGATCTGCTGCACCACCAGCCAGGGGCGCGCCAGGCACGGAATGCACTGCCCAAGCAGGCGCAGCAGAAACAGCGTTACCGAGCCGATCTTGGCGAGTGCATCAAGCGCCTTCCAGCGACGATGCAGCAGGCTCTCCACGCGCGCGGCCGTCCTCATGAGCCCGGGCGTTCGAGCAACTGCTCGAAGTAGTCGCGTGCCGGATAGTGAAACGGCACCGGCCCATCGGGCGTACCGCTCATGAACTGGCGCACCACGCCCTTGCGTTCCGCATTGAGCTCGGCCGGAGTGCCTTCGGCCACGACCTCGCCTTCCGACAGCAGATAACTGTAGTTGGCGATGGCGCCGATCTCCCGCACATCGTGCGATACCACGATGGTGGTGATACCCAGCAGGCGGTTGAGCGACTGGATCAGGCGCACGATCACGCCCATCGAAATCGGATCCAGGCCGACGAACGGCTCGTCATAAATCAGCACTTCCGGATCCATCACGATGGCGCGCGCCAGGGCCACCCGCCGCGCCATGCCGCCCGACAGTTCTCCCGGCGTCATGTCCGCGGCACCGCGCAGGCCGACCGCCTGCAGTTTCATCAGCACCAGCTCGCGCAGCACCGGTTCGGGCAGGTGGGTGTGCTCGCGCAGCGGGAATGCCACGTTCTCGAACACCGACAGATCGGTCAGCAGGGCGCCGCTCTGGAACAGCAACCCGACGCGCTGGCGCAGCTGGTAGAGCTCGCGGCGCTTGAGTCGCGCTACGTTGTGTCCAAACACGCGTACCGTGCCGCGCTGGGCTACCACCTGTCCCATGATCAGCCGCAGCAGTGTGGTCTTGCCGGTGCCGCTCGGCCCCATTACCGCCGTGATCGCGCCGCGGCGCACCTGCACGTTCAGGCCCTTGAAGATGACGTGCGCACCGATGGCGTAGTGCACGTCGCGTACGGTTACGACGGCGTCGTCATCGATCACGCGGCCTGCTGCTCCATACCGGCCTTAAAACCACCGCTGCGCGCCAGCCCATTGAGGCGCGACCACTTCTGGAACTCCTTCTGACCGGCAGCAAAATTGGCGGGCTTGCCGCCCCAGGCGGTGAGCGCTGCATCCTGCAGCGCGCGACCGTAGCTGAACGAGAGCTGCCAGGGCAGCGACCCGAGCCGATTCATCAGCGACAGGTGCAGCGCGGCCTCGGCCGGTGTCTGGCCGCCGGACAGGAACATGATCCCGGGGACCGCTGCGGGGACGTGGCGCTTGAGACAGCGCACCGTGGCAGTGGCGACCTGGTCCGGCGTAGCTTGGGTCTGGGATTTCTTCCCGGAGATCACCATGTTGGGCTTCAGAATCATGCCTTCCAGGTGGATGCGGTGACGCCCCAGTTGTGCGAACACCTCGGCCAGCACCTGGTCGGTGACCGCCTCGCAGCGCTCCTGCGTGTGACCGCCGTCCATCAGTACTTCGGGCTCCACGATCGGCACGATGTTCTGTTCCTGGCAGATGGCGGCATAGCGCGCCAGTGCGTGTGCATTGGCTTCGATGGCAAATCGAGTCGGTATGCCATCACCAATATCGATCACCGCCCGCCACTTGGCAAAGCGCGCCCCGAGCTTGTAGTACTCGATCATCCGCTCACGCAGGCCATCGAGGCCCTCGGTGATGGTTTCGCCAGGAAAGGCGGCCAGCGGCTTGGCGCCGGTGTCGACCTTGATGCCCGGGATGATGCCCAGCTTGGCCAGGTAGTCCGGGAACGCGACGCCGTCGCGGGTTTTCTGGCGGATGGTCTCATCGTACATGATCACGCCGCTGATCCACTGCGAGATTCCCGGGGTCGTGAACAGCAGTTCGCGATAGCTGCGACGGTGCTCTTCGGTGGACTCGCAGCCGATCTTGGCCAGGCGCTTGGCAATGGTGGAATTGCTCTCGTCGGCCGCCAGCAGCCCCTTGTCCTTCACCACCATCGCGTCCGCCACCCGTTCCAGGTCACTAAAACTCATAAATCTCCAACCTTTCTGAAATTCGGCCCCGCAGGATACCAAAGCGGCGAGCTGCTTCTCATTCAACCCATATGGTACTAAACTAGTCCTAGTTTAGAGGCCACCCAATGTTGCGCATCAGCAAACTGACCGACTACGCCACGGTGATCCTAGCGCGCCTGGCGGCACAGCCCGAGCGGCGCTTCACCGCGGGGCAACTGGCGGGGGAAACCCGCCTGGCCGTGCCTACGGTGTCAAAACTGCTCAAGCAGCTCCAGCGGCGAGGCCTGGTTAATTCCACGCGCGGCCTGCACGGGGGCTACCTGCTGGCGCGCCCGGCGGCCCAGATCACCGCGGCGCAGATCCTGGATGCAATGGATGGTCCGGTAGCGTTGACCGAATGTGCCAGCAGCGAGAGTCACTGTTGCATCGAGAGCAGCTGCCTGGTGGGCCGCGCCTGGCAACGGGTGAATCTGGCCATCAGGCGTTCGCTGCAGGAGATCACGCTGCTCGAACTGGCGGGCCTGAGCAGCGGCGGCAGCTATCCCTCCGCGCTCGATCGCGGTTTCCCCGTGCTAAAGCGGGGGCCGCTGTGAGCACACCTGACATCGACGCACTGGTCAACCGCAGCTATCGGCACGGTTTCGTCACCGATATCGAGTCCGACACGGTTGCCCCGGGCCTGGACGAGAGCGTGGTGCGGCTGATCTCGCACAAGAAGGGCGAGCCGCAATTTCTGCTCGACTGGCGCCTGCGGGCGCTGCGCCATTGGCAGGGCATGCGCGAGCCGCACTGGGCGCACTTGCACTACCCGCCGATCGACTACGGTGCCATCTCCTATTACTCGGCGCCGCGGCAATCCAAGGATGGGCCCAAGAGCCTGGCGGACGTGGACCCGAAGCTGCTGGCGACCTATGAGAAGCTCGGCGTGCCACTGCATGAGCGGGCGCGCCTGGCCGGCGTCGCGGTGGATGCGGTATTCGACAGCGTCTCGGTGGCAACCACGTTCAAGGAGCGGCTATCGGCGGCCGGGGTGATCTTCTGCCCATTTTCCGAGGCGGTGCAGAAACATCCGGCCCTGCTGGAGCGCTACCTGGGTTCGGTCGTGCCGTACACCGATAACTTCTACGCCACGCTAAACTCCGCGGTATTCACCGACGGCTCGTTCGTGTACGTGCCTCCCGGGGTGCGCTGCCCGATGGAGCTGTCCACCTATTTTCGCATCAACGCCGCCAACACCGGGCAGTTCGAGCGCACGCTGATAATTGCCGATAAGGGCGCATACGTAAGCTACCTGGAGGGGTGCACGGCCCCGATGCGCGATGAGAATCAGCTGCACGCCGCGGTGGTGGAGCTGATCGCGCTCGACGATGCGCAGATCAAGTACTCCACGGTGCAGAACTGGTATCCGGGCGATGAGCAGGGCCGCGGCGGCATTTACAACTTCGTCACCAAGCGCGGCGAATGCCGCGGCCGCAATGCGCGCATCTCCTGGACCCAGGTGGAAACCGGATCGGCGATCACCTGGAAGTACCCCAGCTGCATCCTGCGCGGCGAGAATTCAGTCGGCGAGTTCTATTCGGTCGCCACCGTGAACAACTACCAGCAGGCCGACACCGGCACCAAGATGATCCACATCGGCGCCAACACCCGCAGCACCATCGTTTCCAAGGGCATCTCGGCCGGTCACGGACAGAACGCCTACCGCGGCCTGGTGAAAATGCTGCCGTCGGCAGCCGGGGCGCGCAATTTTACCCAGTGCGACTCGCTGCTGATGGGCAAGCACTCCGGGGCCCATACCTTTCCGTACGTGGAAGTGCGCAACCCCACGGCCACGGTCGAGCACGAGGCCAGCACTTCGCGCATCAGCGAGGAGCAGCTGTTCTACTGCCAGCAGCGCGGCATCGGCACCGAGGACGCAGTCAACATGATCGTCAGCGGCTTCTGCCGCACGGTATTCAAGGAGCTGCCGATGGAGTTCGCGGTCGAAGCGCAGAATCTGCTGGCGGTAAGCCTGGAAGGAGCGGTGGGATGAGCGCCGACACTTCAACCGACGCCGCCGGCGAAGCGCCGGCGCCACTGCTCGAGATCCGCGACCTGCACGTCAAGGTCGGTGGCCAGGAAGTACTGCGCGGTATTTCGCTCGCCGTCCGCGCCGGCGAAGTGCATGCGATCATGGGCCCGAACGGCTCGGGCAAGAGCACGCTGGCGCACGTGCTGGCGGGCCGTCCCGGCTACGAAATTATCTCCGGCAGCGCGCGCTTCGAGGGCCAGGACCTGCTTGCCCTGGCACCGGAACAGCGCGCACGCGCCGGGTTGTTCCTGGGCTTTCAGTACCCGGTCGAGATCCCGGGCGTCAACAACGCCTATCTGCTCAAGGCGGCGGTGAACGCAGCGCGCCGCGAGCGTGGCGTTGGCGAACTCGACGCATTCGAGTTCCTGGCGGTGGTGCGCGCGAAGATCAAGCTGATGCAGATCGACGAGAGTTTCTTGAGCCGCGGTGTGAATGAAGGGTTTTCCGGCGGCGAGAAGAAGCGCAACGAGATCCTGCAGATGCTGGTGCTGGAGCCGAAACTGGCACTGCTGGATGAGACCGACTCCGGTCTGGATATCGACGCGCTCAAGGTGGTCGCCCATGGCATCAACACGTTGCGCGCACCCGAGCGCGCCATCGTGCTGGTGACGCACTATCAGCGCATGCTCGATTACGTAGTGCCCGACTTCGTGCATGTGCTGGCGCGCGGGCGCATCGCGCGCAGCGGCGATCGTACGCTTGCGCTGGAACTCGAGAAGCGTGGCTACGACTGGATCAGCGAGCAGGCCGCGGCCTGACGATCAAGCCGATGACCACGCCCGCCACCACGCTTCCCAATGGCATCGTCGATCGCATCATGCGCGACTACGCAGCCGTGGCGGCGCGTTTGCCTGACGCCCCCGTGACACACGAGGCGCGTGCGCGTGCGATGCACGAGTTGTCGCGGCTGGGCTGGCCCACAACCCGGGACGAGCAGTGGCGCTACAGCAATCTGCGCGCCTTCGAGCGCGTGCCGGGATTTGCCCCGGCAGCGCTGGCGCACGCGCCCGGCGATACCACCAAAGTCGAGCTGCCGCCCGCCCTGCCCGGCTTTGAGCGGCTGGTCTATGTCGATGGTGTGCGCGCGCTCGCCGCCGCGCACGCGGCGACGCCAGCCGCCGCCGAGCCGGCCGCGGTCTGGCCGGCGGAGCAGCGCTTCGGACTGCTGTGCGACATGTTCGCCACCGATGTTGCTGCGCTTCGAATCCGCGGCAGCAGCGCGATCGAGGTGCTGTTCGTGACCAGCGCCGCCGCCGCCGGCGCGGCCAGCTATCCGCGATTGCAGCTGGCGCTCGAGCCGGACAGCCAGCTGCAACTGGTTGAACGCCACCTCGGGGCCCCGCAACACCCGACCCTGGTGTGCGCCAATGTCGCGATCGAGCTGGGGCGCGGCGCGCAGTTGACGCACTACCGGCTGCAGCAATGCGGCGCCCACACGGTGTTCACCGACACGCTGTCGGCGCAACTTCACGATGCGGCGAGCTACAGCGTGCGCCAGGTCGCGATAGGGGCAGCCAGCGCACGCACCAGCGCACAGGTGCAGCTGACCGGTCGCGGCGCTGCGTTCAGCTGGCAGGCGATTGCCGTCGGCCGCGGCCAGCAGGTACACGACACCGCGCTCAAGGTGGAACACCGCGCCGCCGCCACCCGCACCGAAGAGGTGTTTCGCGGCATTGCCGATGAGCGTGCCCGCATCGCGTTCAGCGGCCACATTCATATCGCCGCCTCGGCTCCCGGCTCCGACGCGCGCCAGTCGCTGCGTGGACTGATCGAGGGCGTCGGCGCGGAGATCGACCTGCGGCCGCGGCTTGAAATCAACACCGACGAAGTCAAGGCACAGCACGGCGCGACCACCGGGGCGCTGGACGAGAACCTGATGTTTTACCTGCTGGCCCGTGGCATCGATCGCAATACGGCACGCGCGTTGCTCAAGTGGGCATTCCTGGGCGACGTACTGCGCGCCATCGAGCTGCCGCAGCTGCGCAGCGCCGCCGAGCACGGCGCCGCCGGCCAGCTGCCGGATGTCATGGCAATCGGAGCCCTGACTTGAACATCAACGCGGCAGCGGCCCGATCCACATCCCCGGCGCCGGTGTACGATGTCGCGCGGGTGCGCAGCGAGTTTCCGATCCTGGCGCGCCAGGTCAACGGCAAGCCGCTGGTGTATCTCGACAGCGCCGCGTCCTCGCAGCAACCGCTGGCGGTGCTGCGCGCGGTGGAACACTACCAGACCACGAGGCACGCCAATGTGCATCGCGGCGTACACACGCTCAGCCAGACGGCCACCGATGCATTCGAGAATGCGCGCGAGATCGTGCGTCGGTTTCTGAATGCACGCTCCACGCGCGAGATCGTGTTCGTGCGCGGCACCACCGAGGCCATCAACCTGGTCGCGAACAGCTGGGGACGCACCCATGTCGGGCCCGGCGATGAGATCCTGATCACCTACCTGGAGCACCACGCGAACATCGTGCCCTGGCAGATGCTGTGCGCGGCTACCGGTGCACAGCTGCGCGCGGTGCCGGTCCGGCCCAACGGGGAGCTCGAGTTCGACGCGCTGCGCCGGCTGCTGTCGCCGCGCACCCGACTGGTTGCCGTGGCACATGTCTCCAATGCGCTCGGGACCATCCTGCCGGTACAGGAAATCGTGCAACTGGCGCATGCGCGCGGGGTGCCGGTGCTGCTCGATGGTGCGCAGGCGGTCCCGCATCAGACGGTGGACGTGCAGGCGATCGACTGCGACTTCTATGCCTTCTCCGGCCACAAGGTCTACGCTCCAACCGGCATTGGCGCTCTGTATGCACGCGAGTCGCTGCTCGCCGCGATGCCTCCCTGGCAGGGCGGCGGCGACATGATTCTCTCGGTCAGCATCGAGAGCAGCACCTACAACGAGCTGCCGTGGAGATTCGAGGCCGGCACGCCGAACATTTCCGGAGCGGTCGGGCTCGGAGCCGCGCTCGAGTACGTGCAATCACTGGGACGTAGCGCGATTGCCGCGCACGAACATTCGCTGCTCGAACTGACGACCGGACGGCTGTCGGCGTTGCCGGGACTCAGGTTGATCGGTACCGCGAGCGCCAAGGCAGCGGTGGTGTCGTTCACCATGGATGGAGTGCATCCGCACGATATCGGCACCATCCTCGACAGCGAGGGCATCGCGATCCGGACCGGCCATCACTGCGCGATGCCGATCATGGAATCGTTCGGCCTGGCCGCGACCGCCCGTGCCTCCTTCGGCTGCTACAACAACGTCGAGGACGTAGACCGGCTGGTCGAGGGGTTACAGAAAGTGCGCAAGCTGTTCGGTTGAGAGCGCGGGTGGCGCAGTCATGGATTTGAAAGAGCTGTATCGCGACGTGATTCTGGACCACAACCGCAGCCCGCGGAATTTCGGTCGCCTGGAACCGGCGGATGCACAAGCCGCCGGTCACAACCCGCTGTGCGGGGATAAGCTCACGCTGACGCTGCGCATGCAGGACGACCGGGTGCAGGATCTGCGTTTCGAGGGCCAGGGCTGCGCCATTTCCACGGCCTCCGCGTCGCTCATGACCGAGGCGGTCAAGGGCCGCAGCCGGCCGGAGATCGCGCGGCTGTTCGACGAGGTGCATGCGCTGTTGACGGCGCCTAGCGGTGCGCCGGCCCCCGAGCTCGGCAAGCTGCTGGCACTGGCCGGCGTGGCCGAATATCCCGCGCGGGTGAAATGCGCCAGCCTGTGCTGGCACACGCTGAACGCGGCCCTGGACCGGGCACCGGCCCCGGTGTCGACGGAGTGAACGATGCGGGCGCATGAAAACGAACCGGTGGTGATCCAGCGCGACGTCGAGGCCATCATGGTGCCTTCCGGCCAGCCGATAACCCTGAAACTGGGGCTGGCGGGTTACATCACGCAGGCGCTCGGCGGCAGCTTCACGCTGTATGTTGAGGGCAATCTGTATCGCATTTCCGGCGAACAGGCCGACGCCATCGGCAAGGAAGTGGCGCGCCGACCGCAACTTCCCCCCAATGCCACCGAGGAGGACGTGCGTGACCTCGCCTGGGAGCAGATGCGCGCCTGCTTTGATCCGGAAATCCCGATCAATATCGTCGATCTGGGGCTGGTGTACGAATGCAAAGTGGAGCCGAACCAGGACCAGACGCGCGATATCGGCGTCACCATGACACTTACCGCCCCTGGCTGCGGCATGGGCGATGTTCTGGTGGAGGACGTCAAGGAGAAGCTCAGCGCGATACCGACGGTGCGCACTGTGAACGTGAACCTGACATTCGATCCGCCATGGAATCAAACCATGATGTCGGAGGCAGCTCGCCTGCAAACCGGGATGACCTGGTAGCCGTCGCGTGATGAATCCACTTACCCTGTTGCTGCTGCGACATGCCGAGGCCAACGCGGCGGAACCGGGCCTTCCGGACATCGACCGGCCATTGAGCGTACGCGGCCGCACCGAGGCGCTCGACGCCGCCGAATGCATCGCGAGCGCCGAACTGCGCATCGATGCCATGGTGGTCAGTCCGGCGCTGCGAACCCGCGAAACCGCCATCATCGTCGCCGCTGAACTGGACATCAGCGATGAGTTCCGCCTTGAGCCCGCCCTCTACCTCGGCACCCCCGCGGAACTGCTGCCCACGGTACGAAGCTGCGCTGCCGACAGCCACACGGTGCTGATGGTCGGCCACAATCCAGGATTAAGCGTGCTGGCGCAGCAATTCATGGGCGGTAGCCAGCGCATTGAGCTGCGACCCGCCGGCCTGTGCCGCATCCAGTTCGAGCATGCCTCCTGGCAGCAGGTGCGTCCCGAGGTCGCCGTGGCGTGCACGATTCTGCGCTAGGGGCGCAATCCCGCCGTTATTACCGCTTGCTGACTTCGACCAGCCAGTCCACCCCGGACCCGACCTTGTGCGCGGCCGCGTAATTTCCCAGATTGAGCGCGACCGCCACGTTCAGCAGGCTGTTGATGTACACCAGCGGCTGGCCTTGCGGCACCTCGCCGAAGGTGCGCTGGTAGGGCGCAACGGTGTCGTCCACCACCTCGCCATTGTGCGAGATGCGAACGTGCACCGACTGGCCGAGCTGCACGTGCAGCTGGTCGAACAGCTCCTTGGGAATATTGGTCCAGACGTTGCCGAACTGCACGTCCAGCACCGGAACGATCCCGGTCACCGTGTCGCCCACCCGTTGCGGCTTGCGATAGGCAATCGACACCATTGCTGATGCGGGCAGGAGAGGTCCCACCTGCTCGAAGCTGATGACTCCAGCGGCAAGCCGCGCACCGGTGTAGCCAAATACATCGCGACCGTGGAAGGTATGGGACTGCTCCGATCCCGGACGGCGGTTGACCTTCTCGTCGATCTGGCGCAGTGCTTCGATGCCGTCGCGCTCCGCCACCAGCGTCAGCAGCCCATTGTTGGGCGCGACGAAATACCGACCGGTGCGGGTCTTGAGCACCACCGACAGGCGTGCGGTACCCACGCCCGGATCGACTACCGCGACGAATACCGTGCCCTTGGGCCAGAACTCCTCCGTCTGATAGAGACGGTAGGCGCCAGTGAAAATGTCCGGATTGTCATGGCTCAGGTCCGAGATCAGCAGATCCTGCGAGACCCCATAGGCGACCCCTTTCATCGCCGAAACCGCGCCATCCTGCGTGCCGAAGTCGGTCATCAGCACCAGCGGACTGCGCGCGAATGCGGGCATCGCCGCCAATGCTGCAATGATCAGAAGGTAGCGGTGCATTCGTATCATGAGTGGATATTCCGTCAGTTGCCCGATGCGCAGCGCGCGACCTGCCCCAGTATACCGGTGCTCACGCAGCCGGCGATGCATCGGGTATTCTGCAGCGCCGCGCAGCCGTAAGGACCGAAAGACACCAATGCCGTTGTGGGCTTCCTTGACCCCGATCGCGGCCGCCGCGCTGCTGATAGCCGCACTGCTGCTACCAGGCAGCCTCACCGTTGCCATCGCCTGCGTCGCCGCACTGCTCGGCGCCGTTATCGCTGCCGTGCATCACGCCGAGGTGATCGCGCATCGTCTGGGCGAGCCGTTTGGCGCACTGGTGCTGGCGGTTTCGATCACCACCATCGAGGTGGCGCTGATCGTCACGCTGATGCTGACCGGCGGTCCGGACCAGGCGACGCTGCCCAGAGACACCATCTTCTCCACCATCATGATCGCCTGCAACGGCGTCATCGGCCTGTGCCTGCTGATCGGCGCGCTGCGCCATCAGGAGCAGGAATTTCGCGTCGTCGGCAACAATGCGGCATTGGCGTCGCTGGTCGCCCTGACCACGCTGTCGCTGGTGCTGCCGACGTTCACCACCAGCTCCGCGCGCGCGACCTATACCAACGGGCAACTGACCTTCGCCGCACTGGCCTCACTGCTGTTGTGGGGCACGTTCGTGTTCGTGCAGACGGTACGGCATCGGGACTACTTCCTGCCGATCGAAAATCGGGCCGACGAACATGCGCATGCGCCCACCCCATCGTCTGGGACGGCCTGGATCAGCTTTGGCCTGCTGTTCGTTGCCCTGACGGCGGTGGTCGGCCTGGCCAAGCTGCTGTCACCGAGCATCGAGACCGCGGTGGCGGCCGCCGGGTTGCCCAGGGGCGTGATCAGCGTTGCCATCGCTCTGCTGGTCCTGTTGCCGGAAACCTCAGCCGCACTGCGCGCGGCGTGGGCCGACCGCCTGCAGACCAGCTTCAACCTGTCGCTGGGGTCAGCGCTGGCCAGCATCGGCCTGACGATCCCCGCGGTCGCATTCACCTCGATGCTGATCGGCGTACCGCTGGTGCTGGGCCTGGACGCCAAGGACCTGGTGTTGCTGTTGTTGACGTTCTTCATCACGCTGATCACCTGCGTGTCCGGGCGCGGCCACGTGATGATGGCCGCGGTGCATCTGGTGATTTTCGGCGCGTTCCTGTTTCTGGCGCTGGTGCCATGAAGCTGGTCCGCGACCCGCGGCGCGCCAGCCCATGATCGGCCCAATGGGTACGCCATGCGATCCCGGCGTGATTCGAGGCGCCGCGCCGTGCGCGGCCGCGGACGCGGATGCCGCGCGTGCGCAGCCGTGGGTGCTTGCGGCCACGATCGTCGCCTCCAGCATGGTGTTCATCGACAGCTCGGTGGTCAACGTCGCGCTGCCATCGATCCAGGATGCCCTGGCAGCGCCGGTGAGCCAGGCGCAGTGGGTGGTGAATGCCTATGTGTTGACGCTTGGTGCCCTGATCCTGGTCGGTGGCGCCGCCGGCGACCGCTTCGGCCGGCGCCTCGTGTGCGTGGCTGGAATCGTATTGTTCACGGCGGCCTCGGTGTGGTGCGGACTGGCATCCGGCTCGTCGATGCTGATCGCTGCCCGCGCCGCGCAAGGCATCGGTGGCGCGCTGCTGGTACCGAGCAGCCTCGCTATCATCAGCGCCACCTTTCCCGAGCAGCAACGCGGCCGGGCGATTGGCACCTGGGCTGCGGCGTCCGCGCTGACGACTGCCCTGGGGCCGGTACTGGGTGGCTGGCTGGTCGACAGCTTCTCGTGGCGCGCGATTTTCTTTATCAACGTGCCGCTCGCGATCATCGCCCTGGCGCTGGCGCAGCGCTGGATACCGGAGAGCCGCGACGATTCCACGGCTGGTGTGGACTGGGCCGGCGGTGCACTGGCGATCGCCGGGCTCGGCACTCTTGCATACGGGCTGACCGCGGCCGCCAGCACCGGATGGACGCATGCGTCGGTGCAAGGCTGGCTGCTCGCGAGCCTGCTGCTGCTGGCGCTATTGGTGTGGTGGGAAGCGCGCGCCCGCTGCCCGATGCTGCCGCTGGTACTGTTTCGCTCGGCCACGTTCAGCGGCGCTAATGCGATTACCCTGCTACTGTATTTTGCGTTGAGTGGCGAGCTGTTCTTCCTGCCGTTCGATCTGATCGACATCCAGGGCTACTCGGCCGCCGGCGCAGGCGCGGCGTTCGTGCCGCTGACGCTGGTGATGGCCGGACTGTCGCGCTGGGCGGGCGGCCTCAACGGCCGCTACGGTTCGCGATTACTGCTGGTGTTGGGGTCACTGATAGTCGCATCCGGGCTGGTCCTGATAGCGATTGCGCCCACCACTGGATCCTACTGGGCAGCGGTGTTCCCGGCGATGATCGTGTGGGGCTTTGGCATGGCGCTGAGCGTCGCACCGCTGACCACCACGGTGATGAGTTCCGCCGGCCAGCGCTACGCGGGCGCGGCTTCCGGCATCAACAACGCCACCGCACGCATTGCCGGGCTGCTGGCGGTGGCGCTGCTCGGCGCCGTTGCCGTGGGTACCTTCAGGACCGCGCTCGACTCGCGACTGGATCACCTGCACGTGGCGGCCGGTATTCGCCAGGCGTTGCAGCCCGAGGTGCAGAAGCTGGCCGAGGCGCAGGTGCCGCCTGGCGTTGATGACGTCACGCGCCAGGCACTGCGCGAGGCATTGGATCAGTCGTTCATACACAGCTTCCGGGTCGCGACGTTGATCGCGGCGGCGGCGGCGCTGCTGAGCGCCACGTGCGCCTGGCTGATGATCGATCGCGAAGCGCGCTAGGTGTGCCCCGACTGCACGGCTACTCGATGCTGCAGAAGCAATAGGCGTAGATTGAATTCGGCGCCGACAGCCGTGCCCAGCGCGCCAGTTCCAGGTCGAGCGGCTTGAGCCGCTGTAACAGCTGCGCCGCGCCGCTGCGCGCGAGGCCGATCCGCTCGAGCAGGCGCTCTCCGGTCGAGCGCAGCTGGAACAGCAGCTGCTGCGCCCAGCTCAACTCCGGCTCGATGCGCCGTACGCCGTAGCCGGCCTTGAGTCCGGCGCGCGTGGCGGCCTCGCTCACCGCGTCATCGTAATTGCCGAGACGATCCACCAGGCCCTGCTGCCTGGCGTCGCTGCCGGCCCATACCCGGCCCTGGGCGATGGCGTCGATCGCCTCGCGCGTCTTGCCGCGACCCTTGGCTACCCGCGCCAGAAATTCCTCGTAGGCATGATCGACCGTGATCTGTATCAGCCGGCCGGCATCGGCCGACATCGGCCGATCCAGCTCGGTCGAGCCGGACAGCGGTGTGGTGCCGACTCCATCGACGTTGATGCCCAGCTTCGCCAGGCTGCGGCTGAACGTCGGCACACCGGCAAACACGCCGATGGAGCCGGTGATGGAATTCGCACTGGCGATGATCTGATCGGCGGCGGCGGCGATGTAGTAGCCGCCGGAGGCCGCGACGTCGCTCATCGACACCACCACCGGTTTGCCGTCCTTCTTCAGTGCCAGCACCTCGCGATAGATCTGTTCGGAAGCCAGCACGCTGCCGCCCGGACTGTCGATACGCAGAACCACGGCGCGGATGTCATCGTCCTGGCGCGCTTCGCGCAGCAGCTGCGCGGTCGACTCTCCGCCCACGGTGCCGGGCGGCTGCTTGCCGTCGAGAATCTCGCCGCTGGCGATGACCACGCCGACCGCCTGGCCCTTGCCGCGTTGCTTGTCCTCGGCGTGCGTGGCGCGCAGGTAATCCGCGACGCCGACCTGGCGGTAGGATTTGCCAGCGGAGTCGGCGCCGACCAGGTCGAGCAGCCGGTCTTCTACCTCCTGCTGGGTCTTGAGCCCGCTGACCAGTCCGCTGTCTTTGGCCACCTTAGCGGTATCGCCGCCGGCCGCGGCCACTGCGGTGACGTAACCGTCGGCGTACTGCGCGATCGCTTCAGCCTTCAGGCTGCGCGCAGCGGCGACCGCGGTACGGTATCCGCGCCACAGGGCCTGCAGGTAGACATCGCTCTCCTCCCGGTCCTCCGGCGACATGTCGTGGCGCGTGAAGGTCTCGGCCGCGCTCTTGAACTTGCCGGCACGGAACAGGTGCATGTCGATGCTGAGCTTGTCGAGTGCATCCTTGAAGAACATGCGATAGCGGTCGTAGCCATCGAGCAGTACGAAGCCGAAGGGGTCCAGGTAGACCTCATCGGCCTGAGCCGCGAGATAGTACTGGGGCTGCAGAAAGTAAGTGCCGCGGGAAATGATCCTCTTGCCGCTGTGGCGGAACACGCCGATTGCAGCGGCGAGTTCCTCGAGTTTGGCCTGGCCTACACTGCCCATGTCGTCGGTGTCGATGACCAGTACGGTTATGCGGGCATCGGCGGCAGCGGTGCGAATCGCGGTGGTCAGGTCCCACAGCAGCGTCTGCGGTACGCCTTCACCCTGGGCCTCGTTCAAGGCACGCTCGATCGGCTCGCCACTGAGCTGCTCGACGATATCGCCGGAGGGACGCACCACCAGCGCAGCTTTCTCCGGTATGCGTGGTGTCGACTGCCGCAGCGCCCCGATCACGATGCCGAACAACGCCAGCAGCAGCAGCAGGTGCAGGCAGCGGCGCAGCACATCGAGGCTGCGCCATATGCCGTAGATGAATCTGCCTAAGGTGTGCATAGGGGAAAGGTCTAGTCGTTGGCGTGTCGGGCACGCCCCGGGAAGCAGGTCAGTGTACGTCCGGCATCACCTGCATGAGTCACACTATAGAACGAATTTTTGTTATTAAAAATTCGCTCTATAGTGTGATTCATCCAGGCGGCTCCTGAAGCGCACTGGAATTGCTTCCCGGCGCGCAAGTAGGCTCGAGACTAGACCTTTTCCTCGATGCGCGCGGCTTTGCCGGCCAGATCGCGCAGGTAGTACAGCTTGGCGCGGCGCACGCTGCCGCGGCGCTTGACTGCGATCTCTGTGATGCTCGGGCTGTAGATCGGGAACGTGCGCTCGACACCCTCGCCGTGCGAGATCTTGCGCACCGTGAACGAGGAATTGAAACCGCGATTGCTGCGTGCGATGACCACGCCTTCATAGGCCTGGACGCGCTCGCGATCGCCTTCGACCACCTTGATCTGCACCACGACCGTGTCGCCGGGTTTGAACGCCGGGACCTTGCGGGTCATGCGCTCGGCTTCGAGAGTCTGAATAATATTCATCGCCGTCTCCTCAAGTCTCGCCCGCGCTGTCGCGCGAACGCTGCAAAAATTCCTCCAACAGGCCGGTGCGCTCGACATCGAGCGGCGCGCGGCCGATCAGCTCCGGCCGCCGCAGCCAGGTGCGGCCCACGCTCTGCATGCTGCGCCAGCGCTGGATCGCGGCATGATCGCCCGAACTCAGCACCGCCGGTACCTGCCGCCCCTGGTACAGCTCCGGCCGCGTATAGTGCGGCCAGTCCAGCAACCCGTCGCCGAACGACTCATCGACGCTCGAGCGTTCATCGCCAAGCGCTCCAGGCTGCAGTCGCGCCAGTGCATCGATCAGCACCAGCGCCGGCAGCTCGCCACCTGACACCACATAATCGCCGATCGACAGTTCCTGGTCGACCGCGAGCTCCAGCACCCGCTCGTCGATGCCCTCGTAGCGGCCGGCAATCAGCACCAGACCGGGCAGCCGTGCCAGCTGCGCCACGCGCGCCTGCGTCAGCAGCTGCCCCTGGGGGGACAGCGCGATGCGCGCACTGCCCGCCGGCAGCCGCCGGCAGGCGGCTGCGATGGCCGCGCACAGCGGCTCAGGCTTCAGCACCATCCCCGGCCCGCCGCCATACGGGCGATCGTCGACCGTGCGGTGCGGGTCGTGCGTGTGCGCCCGCGGATCTTCCGTGCCCACACTGAGCAGTCCGCGCTCCAGTGCCCGCCCCAGGACACCATGGCGCAACGCATCCTCGATCAGGGCCGGAAACAGCGTGACCACTTCGATACGCACGCCTAAAACTCCGCCGGCCAGTCGATCTCGATTTCGCGCCGCTCCAGGTCCACGCGCTTCAAGTGCGGTGCGCTCGCGGGCAGCCAGCGCTCGCGCGCGCCTGCATCCTTCACCACCATCAACGCGCCGGCCGGCGCCTCGAGGAAGTGCTGCAACACTCCCAGCAACGCCCCTTCGACATTGCGAACCGTGAAACCTTCCAGGTCCTCACGGTAGTACTCGCCCGGCGCCGCCGACGGCAACTCGTCACGCTCGATCAAAATCTCGCAGTCGCGCAGGTCGGCTGCGCTATCGCGGTCGGCTACACCCTCGAGCTCGACGCGCATCGCATGTCCATCCCACTGCCCCTGCAGCACCTGGTAGGCGGCCTCGCCGCCCTGCGGCCTGCGCAGGCGCCAGCGGCGATGCTGCAGCAGTGATTGCGGCGGATCGGCATAGGACCAGACCTTCAAGCCGCCGCGCAGGCCATGCGGCGCGAGGATGCGACCGAGTACTAAATAGCGGCTCAGGCAGCCGCAACCTGCTTGCTGGCATCCTTGCGGTAGCCGGAGACGAGCTGACGCACCCGGTCGGATTCATGCGCCCCGATCTTGAGCCAATGATCGATGCGCTCGAGGTCCAGCTTCAGGCGCGTGTCCTTGCCCCGAGCCACGGGGTTGAAATAACCCACCTGCTCCAGGCTCGAGCCGCCCTGGCGCTTGCGGCTATCGGTCACCACGACGTGATAGAAAGGCTGATTCTTTGCGCCGCGGCGCGTCAAACGGATTGTGACCATAGTCGAACTTCAGTGAGGCCCAAAAAAGAGCGCGGATTCTACGCAAAATTGCCGCAGGAAGAAAGGCTTATGGCGGCAGCAGGTGCGCTGCGACCCCGCTTGAGGGTGACAGCCTAGCGCCGCCGCGGCACGCCGGGGGGCGCTTTACCGGCAAGGCCGGACATCAGGCGCCCGAGCTGACCGCCCTTCAGGCCTTTCATGCCCTTCATAAGCCGCTGCATGTCCATGAATTGCTTGAGCAGACGGTTGACGTCCTGCACCTGCACGCCGGCGCCGGCGGCGATGCGGCGGCGGCGCGAGCCATCGATGATCCCCGACTGGCGGCGCTCCTGGATGGTCATGGAATCGATAATTGCCAGCTGGTGGCGCAGTTCGCGATCGGCATGATCGCCCTTCATGGCGGCGCGGCCGGCCAGCTGCGTAGGCAGCTTGTCCATCACCGCGGCCAGACCACCGAGCTTGCGCACCTGCTCCAGCTGCGAGCGCAGATCGTTCAGGCTGAAACTCTTGCCCGATACCACCTTGCGCGCGAGTTTCTCGGCCTGGTCGACGTCGACTTTGCGCTGCACCTCCTCGACCAGCGCCACCACGTCGCCCATGCCAAGGATGCGCGACGCCATGCGCTCCGGATCGAACGGCTGTAACGCCTCGACCTTTTCCCCGACGCCCAGAAAAACGATCGGTTTGCCGGTCACGTAGCGCACCGACAGCGCGGCGCCGCCGCGGGCGTCGCCATCGGCCTTGGTGAGGATGATACCGGTCAGATCCAGCGCATCGGCAAAGGCGCGCGCGGCATTCACCGCGTCCTGGCCGGCCATGGCGTCGACCACGAACAGGCGCTGATGCGGCGTCACCGCCTGGTCGATGGTGCGCATCTCCTGCATCAGTTCGGCGTCGATGTGCAGGCGGCCGGCGGTGTCGATGATCAGCGTGTCATACACGCCGCGACGCGCTGCATCGAGTGCCGCCAACGCGATCGCCGCCGGCTGTTCCCCGGCCGCGCTCGGAAAGAAATCGACCGCGACGCTCTCGGCCAGGCGCTGCAGCTGCAAAATGGCCGCCGGCCGGCGCACGTCGGTACTCACCAGCAGCACCCGCCGGCGCTGCTCCTGCTGCAGCCAGCGCGCCAGCTTGGCGGCTGTGGTGGTCTTGCCCGCCCCCTGCAGTCCGGCCAGCAGCACCACCTGCGGCGGCTGCACATTGAAGGCGAAACCGGCCGCAGAGGTGCCCAGCACTGCCGTCAGCTCACGATGCAGGATGCCGATGAACGCCTGGCCGGGTGTCAGGCTTGCAGCCACTTCCGCACCCAGCGCCTGGGTTCTGACCCCGTCGATGAAGCTCTTGACCACCGGCAGCGCGACGTCCGCCTCCAGCAGCGCCATGCGCACTTCGCGCAGCGTTTCGGCCACGTTCTCTTCGGTCACACGGCCGCGGCCGCGCAGCGTTTGCACGGCGCGCCCGAGGCGCTCGGTCAACTTATCGAACATGGTGCGAGTGCGGCGGCGCCGACCTATACAGCTGTCAGGCTACCGATTATAAGAGAGCACGTGGATAAAGCGCCGACGATCGTCCTGATCCTGATCCTGCTCGCGCTGCTGCTGGTGATCGCCTTCTCCTCGGGTACGGAAGTGGCGATGCTATCCGTGAACCGCTACCGCATTCGTCATCGGGCCAGCCTGGGCGAGCGGCGCGCGCGGCTGCTGGAGCGCCTGCTGCAACAACCCGATCGCTGGCTCGGCGCCAACCTGGTCATCCTGGGACTCGCCAGCGTCGCCGCATCCACCGTGGCCACGCTGCTGGCCCTGCGCACCGGCCAGCAGCACGCCATCTCGGTCATGATCGTGCTGTTGACGCTGGTGGTGATCGTATTCTGCGAGCTGGCGCCGAAGATCTTCGCTGCCGCGCACGCCGAGAGCGTCGCGCTCAACTGCGCGTTTGTTTACCGCCTGCTGCTGTGGGCCACATGGCCGATCATCTGGCTGGCGAACAATGCCGCCCGCGGCTTTCTGCGCCTGTTTGGCGTGCGCCGCGGCAGTTCCGCAAGCCAGGCACTGTCGGCGGACGAGTTGCGCACCGTGGTCACCGAGGCTGGAGCGCTGATCCCGCAGCGCCACCGGCAGATGCTGCTGTCGATCCTCGATCTGGAGCGCGTCACGGTGAACGACATCATGATCCCGCGTCAGGAGATCTCGGCCATCGACATCTCGGTCAGCTGGGACGACGTGCTCAATCGGTTGCGCCAGACGCCGCACTCGCGCCTGCCGGTCTACGATGGCGAACTCGACAAGCTGATCGGCATCCTGCACATGAAGCGCGTGGCGCAGGAACTGGCGCGCGGCACACTATCGCGCGAGCGGCTGACCGAGATCTCAGCGGCGCGCGAGCCCTACTTCGTGCCCGAGGGCACCCCGCTCACGCAGCAGCTGGCGCAGTTTCAGCGCACACGGCGCCGGCTGGCGTTCGTGGTCAACGAGTACGGCGACATCGCCGGGCTGGTGACGCTGGAGGATATCCTGGAGGAAATCGTCGGCGAGTTCACCAGCGATCCGGCCACGGTGACGCACAAGGACGTGCAGCGCGACGCCGCCGGCAACTGGCTGGTGAACGCCAGCGCAACCATCCGGGCGCTCAATCGCGCGCTGGGCTGGCAGTTGCCGGAGCTCGGACCGCGCACGCTCAACGGCCTGCTGCTGGAGAAACTCGAGACCATTCCGACGCCTGGTACCGCGCTGCGAATCGGCAACTACGACTTCGAAGTACTGCAGATCGCCGACAACGCGATTCGCACGGTACGGGTGCGCTCCATTCCCGTCATCGCCGACGCCTCGGGCTAAACGGCCGCGCGCCGGGCGGCCGGCTGTCAGCTCTCGGCGAACGCCGCGGCCAGCGCCTCAGCCAGGGTTGCCACCGGATACAGCGCCAGCCCGGCCGGCGGGCTACGCGGCAGATTGTCACGCGGCACGATGGCACGCTGGTAGCCGAGTTTCATCAGTTCTCGCATGCGTTCCTCGCCATGGGCCACGGGGCGCACCTCCCCGGTCAGCCCCAGCTCACCAAAGACCACCGGCGCGGCCGGCAATGCGCGCCCGCGCAGGCTCGAGGCCAGCGCCAGTGCCAGCGGCAGATCGGTCGAGGTCTCACTGATCTCAATACCGCCCACCAGGTTGACGAACACGTCGTAGTCGGCGAGCGGCAGCTCGGCGTGGCGGCTCATGATCGCCAGCAGCATCGATAGCCGGTTGGCATCCACGCCCTGGGCGACGCGGCGCGGTGCCGCGAAGCGACTGCGGTCCACCAGCGCCTGCACTTCGATCAGCAGCGGCCGCCCGCCATCGCGCGCCACCATGACCACGCTGCCCGGCACCGGCTGCGGATGGCGCGACAGGAAAATCGCCGACGGGTTGCGCACCTCTTTGAGACCGCTCTCGCTCATGGCGAAGAAGCCCATCTCATTGACCGGACCATAGCGGTTCTTAGTCGCCCGCAGCATGCGATAGCGACTTCCGGCATCGCTCTCGAAATACAACACGGTATCCACCAGGTGCTCGAGCAGCTTCGGTCCGGCGATGCTGCCATCCTTGGTGACGTGGCCGACGAGGATCACCGCGCAGCCGCTGAGCTTCGCGTGGCGCACCAGCGCGGCGGTGCAGTCGCGCAGTTGCAGCGGCGAACCTGGACTTGATTCGGTGGCTGCCAGGCGCATGGTCTGGATGGAGTCGATCACCAGCAGCGCCGGTTCGCGTTCGGTCGCGAGCGCGAGGATCGCATCGAGCGAGCCATCACTCACCAGCAGCAGCTGGGCGCCGGCGAGGCCGAGGCGCCGGGCGCGCAGCCCGACCTGCGCCACCGATTCCTCGCCGCTGGCGTAGACGATGACCCGCTCCGCAGCCAGCGCGGCCGCCACCTGCAGCAGCAGAGTTGATTTGCCGATACCCGGCTCGCCGCCCAAAAGCGTCACCGAACCGGCCACCAGTCCGCCGCCGAACGCCCGATCCAGCTCCGCCATGCCAAAGGTAAGGCGCGTCTGTGCCCCGGCGGCGTCGGCGCCCTCGCCTAAAGCCGACGAGGCCGCCGCAACCCCGCCACGCTCACGCGTCCCGCGTGCCGCGGTCACGGCCTCGAGCGAGTCCCATTCCCTGCAGTGTGCGCACTGGCCCTGCCATTTGAGCGCTTCGCCGCCGCAGGCCCGGCACACGTAGAGGGTTTGGGTTCGCGCCACGGGGGTGAATGCTACACCGGGCAGCCGGCAGCGTGTCTCACGCCCGTGTCCCGCGGCTGCCGCTGCCATGCAACTGTGATCAGGGCCGCGCATTGCCAGTGCCACGATGCTAAGTTATGCATTCCGATCAATGCCCCCGGACGGTTTGGCTTGGGTGCCGCGTAACTTGCTTGGGTTCGGGTAGGGCATCAGAGCATCGATAGATATAAAGTGTGACGCAGTTCAAGCTTTGATGAAAAAAGGAATTATGCCGCGCGCACGAGGCCGGATAAGCCTCAAAGGGAAGTTACGTTGTGTGGGCCAGACCGACACCGGTCGGGTTCGCGATCACAACGAAGACACCATCGCCTACGATGCCGACATCGGCCTTCTGGTGCTGGCCGACGGCATGGGCGGCTACAACGCCGGCGAGGTCGCGAGCGGCATCGCCGTCAAGACCATCGTGGGCCTGGTAAAGGATGCGGTGGAGCGCGAAGACCTGCGCATCAACGACTCGACTGCCGGCCTGACGCGTGCCTCGATCATCCTGCGCGACGCCATCCTGCGGGCCAACAAGATCATCTTTCAGACCGCACGCACCCAACCGCAGTGCGAAGGCATGGGCACCACCGTAGTCGGGGCCCTGTTCTTCGACAACAAGGTGTCGATCGCCCATGTCGGGGACTCGCGCCTGTATCGCCTGCGGGCTGCCGGCCTGGAGCAGATGACCATGGACCACTCGCTGCTGCAGGAGTTGGTGGACCGGGGTTTTTATTCCCCGGAAGAGGCGCAGCGGGCGGCCAACAAGAACTACGTGACCCGCGCCCTGGGGGTGGAGTCCAACGTCGACGTGGAGGTGCAGGAACACCCGGTGCAGAAAGGTGACCTGTATCTCATTTGCTCGGACGGCCTGTCGGATATGGTCGAGGACGACGACATTCACTTAACCATAAGCACCTTTGGTGCTAACCTTGAGACCGCCACTAAGCAACTGATTCAGTTGGGTAACGATAATGGTGGCAAGGACAATATCTCCGTGGTGGCGGCGGAGATCCTGGAATCGTTCCCGGCGCCGCGTGGAATACTCGACAAGATGTTGGGCTGGTTCAGCTCGACCTGAGGCTAAAAGCACATGGCTAGGTTGATACTGAGTCTGGATGGTTCCGTGCTCGCGGAATACAACATGAACAAGGAGCGTTACACCATCGGACGCCTCCCCGACAATGACATCCGGATCGATAACCCGGCGGTCAGCGGCCATCATTCGCTGATCATCAACATCCTCAATGATTCATTTCTCGAGGATCTCAACAGCACCAACGGTACTTACGTCAACGGCAAGCTGATCAAGAAGCATGCGTTGCAGCACGGCGACGTCGTCACCGCCGGCCATCACCAGCTGCGTTTCGTCGAGGACGACGATGCGCACCAGGACGAGTTCGAAAAGACCATGGTGATACAGCCCTCGGCGCGCCCGGTGGAGAAGATTCGCGCCGCCGTGCCGGATACTTCCAGCACCACGGCGAGCCGCCGCGCACTGGGCACCGGCCCGCCGGTGCTCAAGAAAGCCAAACTGCAAGTACTTTCCGGCGCATTCGCCGGCCGCGAGCTTGAGCTCACCAAGGCGCTCACGACGCTCGGGCGTCCTGGCGTGCAGGTGGCCGCGATCACGCGCCGCTCAGAGGGTTACTTCATCGTGCACGTGGATTCGGACACCTCGAACAATCCGCCGCTGGTCAACGGCGCGCCGATCGGCGAGCAGGCCCGGAAGCTCGCGGACAACGATGTGATCCAGCTCGCGGGCGTGAAGATGGGGTTCTTCGAGGGCTAGCGCGCCCCCGGTGAGCGGCGCTCGGGCCGCTCCGCCATGCGATCCTGCAGGGCCAGCAGCAGGTCATGGCGCCATACCTCGCCCAGAAGCACCGGACTCCAATGGCCGGATACCACCGGCAGCGCCTTGGAACGGTGCGCAATGAACGCGTCGAGCGCATCCCCGAGCAGCATCTCGGGTGTCAGCACGGGCGGCGCTGGCTGCATCAGTACCGCGACCGTGAGATGCGGATCAGTGGGCTGCAACCGCGACTGACGCCGCAGCTCCTGGGCCGCGATCTGCCCCACCAGCTGGTTCTGCGCATCCACGATGTACACCGTGTAATCACCGCGCGCCGGCAGGCTCTCGAGCGCCGCGGCCAGGCGCCGGTCGCGCTGCAGCACCAGCGCCGGCGGCCGGATCAGCGCCGTGATCTGCCGCAGCCGCCACTCGGCTTCATCACCGGGACCACCGGCCTTGAGAGCGCGCGTGTACACCGATTCCCCACGCCGGTAAATGCTGGCGACGTAGTGGGCGGTCACGCAGGCCAGCATCAGCGGCAGCACCACCTCATAGTCCAGGGTCATTTCGAATATCAGCAAGATCGAGGTCAACGGCGCATGCGTGGTGGCCGCCAGGAACGCGCCCATGCCGACCACAGCGTAGGCCGCCGGCTGCGAGGTCAGATGCGGGTCGATGACGTGCAGGATATCGGCGAATAGCGCGCCAAATGCGGCACCCATGAACAGGGTGGGCGTAAGAATGCCGCCGTTGGCGCCCGAACCCACCGAGGCGGCGGTACTGACCAGCTTCGCGACCAGCACCAACGCCAGCAGATTGAGCGCCAGCTTGTCGTTGAGCATGTCGTTGACCACGCTGTAGCCGTTGCCCCAGACCTGGGGCACCGCGACCGAGATCACGCCGACGACCAATCCGCCGATGGCGAGCCTGACCGGCAGCGGCCAATGCAGGCGGCCGAATGACAGCCGCGCGCGCTCCAGCAGTGCCAGGTACGGCGGCGCACCGTGTCCGAGCAGCACGCCGAGCAGGCCGTACAGCGCCAGCTCCCAGGAGGCACCGAAATTGATGTGCGGGACCTGGTAGACGGGCCCGTAGCCCAGAAAGTGGCGCGTGGTCGCATCCGAGACCACCGAGGCGACGATCAACGGGCCGAAACTCTCCATCGCAATCGAACCCAGCACCACTTCCGCGACGAACAGAGCGCCGGCGATCGGCGCGTTATAGGCCGCAGCCACACCGGCGGCCGCGCCGCACGCGACCAGCAACCGCAACCGCGGCACCGGCGCCTGCGTCCACTGGCCGATCTTCGAGGCCACGGTCGCGGCCATCTGCACCAGCGGTCCCTCACGACCGATCGAGCCGCCCGAACCGATGGTAAAGAACGAGGATGCTGCCTGTACCAGTGCGGCGCGGCCGGCGAGCTGCCCGTTGCCGACGGCGACCGCCTCCATGTAATCGACGGGGCGGGATTGGCGCAGCCAGCGCCGACCCACCCACAGCAGCGTGCCGGCACAGATGCCGCCCACCGTCGGCACCGCCACCCGTGCCCACCACGGCAGCAGCTCGGCGGTCTCGACCAAGCCCGCCGTCGAACCGGTCAACAGCCGCTGTACCAGGCGCACTCCGGCGCGGAACGCGACGCCGGTGAAGGCACCGCAGACGCCGATCAGCGCCGCCCAGAGCACGATGGCGCTGAGCTGCTCGTGCTTGGCTGCGATCAGGGCTGCGCGCAGCAGCCGATCGGCGCGGCCGAACAGGCGCGTACCGAATTGGACGATGGCCTCCACCACTGGATCTTACCTGTGAACGCTACCGCCGCCGCCCGCGTCAGACCAGTTCGATCGGCACGCGCTGGCTGACGCCGCACAGCAGTTCGTAGGCGATGGTACCGGCGGCGGCAGCCAGCTCCTCGACTGGCAGATTTGCGCCCCAGAGCTCGACCCGCTCGCCCAACGCTACTGGCGGCAGGTCGGTGATATCGACCGCGATCATGTCCATCGACACGCGACCGGCCAGCGCGGCACGACGACCTGCAATCAACACCGGCGCCCCGCTGGGAATGCTGCGCGGCAGGCCATCGCCGTAGCCCGCGGCGACGATCGCCAGGCGCGAGGCACGCTGCGCGCGCCAAACTCCGCCATAACCGACACGCTCGCCGGGCGCGACCTCGCGCAAGGCGATCACCGTGCTCTCAAGCGTCATCGCCGGACGCAGACCGAGCTGCGCACCGCGCTGCGCCGCGAACGGCGACACGCCATACAGCGCCAGGCCCGGCCGCACCCAGGCGGCGTGGGTCGAGGGCTGCGAGAGAATCGCGGCCGAATTGGCGATGCTGAGTTCCACGTCGAGGCCGGCCACCAGGGGCCGCAGCCGCGCCAGCTGCTCGGCGGTGTAGCTGCCATCAGCCTCGTCGGCACAAGCCAGGTGCGTGAGCACGCGCAGCTGCTGCGCGGCCGGCTTGAGATTGCACAGCCGCTCCCAGGCGGCGCGAAAATCCCGCGGCCGAAAACCCAGCCGGTTCATGCCGGTGTCGACCTTGAGCCACAGCGCAAACGGCCGCTGGCCGCGAAACTGTTCCAGCAGTTCGATATGCAGCGGCTCGTGCACCACCAGATCGAGTTCCAGTGCCGCGGCCTGCGCCAGTTGCGCAGCATCGAGCACGCCCTCGAGCAGTACGATGCGACGCTTCAAGCCAGCGTCGCGCAGTGCCGCCGCCTCCTCCAGTCGTGCGACCGCAAACGCATCGGCATCGGCCAGCGCCAGCGCGCTCGGTACCAGCCCGTGCCCATAGGCATTGGCCTTGACCACCGCCATCACGCGGCTTGCCGGCGCACGGGCGCGAATCGCCTGAAGATTGGCCCGCAGCGCGGCGCTGTCGATGCGCGCGCGAATCAACCGCGTCACCGCAATACACCCTCGGCATAGGTGTCGGGTGCGTAGTTGACGAAGCGAGTGTATTGGCCCTGGAACGTCAGCAGGAAGGTGCCGGTCTCGCCGTTGCGATGCTTGGCCAGGTCGATCTCTGCCATGCCTTTTTTCGTGGTGTTTTTATCGTAGACCTCGTCGCGGTAGATCAGCAGGATCATGTCTGCGTCCTGCTCGAGGCTCCCAGAATTGTGCGATGCAACACCATCGGCCAGCCAGTTTGCAGGTCCCGGAACGGTGAGGTCGTAAACGTCTTCGTCGCCGTCGGGCAAGACAGCGGTTACGCGATCCCAAAAAACATCCGACTCGCTTGCCGCTAATAGCGACTGATCGCTGAGTATGTCTGCGTACTTGCGAAGCAAAACTCGCGAGGGCGCAAACCGGACATTCGAAACGCCAACTACTGTTCCGCGAAGGCTCGCCATCCGGCGATTGGTCACGCCTTGCGCCTTCATCGCGACGCGAACCTGATCCATCATCTCGACAGGCAACGTATCGACGTTGGTGTTCTCGTTGGTTTCCATCAAATAGCGCTTCACTTGCATCATGGCGTCGAGGCGCGGCCCGTGGCCCCCGACCTGCATGACAAAGCGACGCATCGAATCCACACCACTGATGTAAACCGAATACATTGGACGTTTCCCTGCGCTCTCCACAATGTAGATACGCGCTACGACGCCTAGGCGCAGCAACAACGCGGCAACATCGAACGCGAGCCTGCGGCTGCAGGTTGAAAAATGTATCTGCGGCGCGGGGTGCTTGCCCTTTTTGGGAACCGTGATCGAACCATCCGTCGCCCACAAATGCCGCAACAAACATGCGACCTGATCATCGGCGAGACTGAAAACTTCCGCTGGCAAATGCTTCTGATGCGAACGTTGACCGAATATTCCAAGCCGTTTCAGCCATGCGCCAACTCCGGCAGCGTGCCAGCGATTGCCGTTGCCACTGATGACGAGTTGATGCCAGGTACCGGTAGGGCCTTCGTGCCTAGTCACCGTGCTGCCGAAGGCTTCGGCGGCCGCACGCACCACGGCGCTGTTCTCCTCGGAAATCGTCGTGTAGCGCAGTGGCTGATGAACCGGGTAGCTACCGTCACCCACCAAATGCCCCAATAGAATCACCCAGTGCTCAGGCCAGCGCTTAGGTTCAGTGGGTGCTGGCAGCCGTCGCGCCGTCGCCAAGCGATCGCCCTGTGCAAGCTTGCCGACCGTGGTCCAACCGCCCCCAGCGAGCAGGCGATGTTCCGCCGTCGCCCGGATGCTGCGGCCGCTCGCGAGATTGACGCGAAACACCTGTTTGCGCCCCACGTGCCAGACCTTGTCCGCGCGTGCGGCGTGAAGCCGCTGCGCCTCATCCAACGACCACACCTCGGGCGCTGTACCGACCAGTTCGCTTATCGGCACGCGCCTGCCATCGGTCAGGCAAACCAACGTATCGCCGGTGACGCACTCCCGCAGATCCGACATCACCGGCTTCTTCTCATTGCGCTGTTCGACCGCGCGATTGAGCTGCGACAGCGCGATTACCGGAACCGCAAGCTCCTTCGCCAGCGCCTTCAGTCCGCGCGAGATCTCGGCGATCTCGGTGGCGCGATTCTCCTTGGTGCCCGGCACCTGCATCAGCTGCAGGTAATCCACCACCACCAGGTCCAGCCCGTGCTCGCGCTTCAGGCGGCGCGCACGCGCGCGCAGGTCGGTCGGTGTCAGCGCCGGCGACTCGTCGATGAAAATTCTTGCCTCGGACAGCTGACTGGTGGCCGCGGTGATGCGCACCCAGTCGTCGTCGGAAATTCTTCCGGAACGGATGCTGTTGAGCGGTACGTGGCCGATCGAGGCCAGCATGCGCGTCACCAACTGCTCGGCCGGCATTTCCATGCTGAAGATCGCCACCGAGGACTTGCTGTCCGGGCTTACGGCGGCATATTCCGCCATGTTCACCGCCAGCGTGGTCTTGCCCATCGAGGGCCGGCCGGCGACGATGATCAGGTCGCCGGCGCGCAGTCCGCCGGTCTTGTTGTCGAAATCGGTGAATCCGGTCGCCAGGCCGCGCAGCTTGTCCGGATGGCTGTGCCACTCGTCGATCTTGTCGATCAGTGACGGCAACAGCGCGCTCACGCGCACCGCGCCTGAGCCGGTGCGCAGCCCCTGCTCGGCGATCTCGAACACCAGGCCCTCGGCGCGATCGACCAGGTCGCGTGCCGACAGGCCATCATCGCTGAACACCGATGAAGTGATCTCGCGCCCGGCCTCGATCAGGCGGCGCAGCAGCGCGCGTTCGCGCACGATCTGGGCATAGCTGCGGGCGTTGGCGGCGGTAGGCGTATCGCCCGCCAGCGTCCCAAGGTAGGCAAGTCCGCCGGCGTCGGTGAGCCGGCCGCGCCGTTCCAACTGCTCGGACACGGTCACCACGTCCGCCGGCCGTCCGGCTGCGACCAGTTCGCCGAGCGCCTCGAAGATCAGCCGATGGTCGGGACGATAGAAATCTTCGGTGGTGACAATGTCGGCCACCTGGTCCCAGGCCGTCTTGTCGATCAGCAGCGCGCCAAGCACCGATTGCTCGGCCTCGATCGAATGCGGTGGAACCAGCCCTTCGGCGCCCGCGCTGCCGCCGTCGCGACGTGAGCGCAGAGGAGTACTCACGCGCCCGGACCCGCCGGCCTCAGCCCGCTTCTTCGGCGACGATGATCACCGGCAGCTCGACCTCGACGTCGGCATGCAGGTGCAACTGCACCACGTGCTCTCCCACGGCCCGCAGCGGACCGCCGGGCAGCCGCACTTCACTGCGTGCCACTGCGTGACCAGCCGCGGTGGCAGCCTCGGCGATGTCTGCGGTGCCGACCGAACCGAACAGTTTCCCTTCGGAACCGGCCTTGGCGATGATGTTGAGCTTGAAATCCTTGACGGCGGCGGCGCGCTGCTGTGCCCGGTGCAGCTCCTCGTTTGCCACGCGCTCCAGTTCGGCGCGACGGGCTTCGAAGCGGGCAACATTCGCAGCAGTCGCAAGCGTCGCCTTGCCCTTGGGCAGCAGGAAATTGCGCCCGTAACCCGACTTCACCTTCACCCGGTCGCCGATGTTGCCGAGGTTGGCCACTTTCTGCAGCAGTATGAGTTCCATGGCGGGCGACCTCAGTGCTGATCGGTGTACGGCAGCAGCGCCAGGAAGCGCGCACGCTTGATCGCCGTGGCCAGCTGGCGCTGGAAGAAGCTCTTGGTGCCGGTGATGCGGCTCGGCACGATCTTGCCGGTCTCGGTCACGTAGTTCTTCAGCGTCGCCAGATCCTTGTAGTCGATCGAGGTGACCCCGTCGGCAGTGAAGCGACAGAATTTCTTGCGCCGCGTGAAGCGGGAGACTCTAGGTTCGGCCATCAGACACCCATCGCAGTTGGTTCATCTTCCATCTCATCGTCACGATCGCGACGCAACTCGCCTTCCTCCTCGGCCTTCGCCATCGGCGAGGGCTCGGTGAGTGCGGTCTCCACGTTGGTAACCAGGTGGCGCAGCACCGCGTCGCTGAAACGGAACGCCCCGATCAGCTCGGCCAGCGTCTTCTGGTCGCACTCGATGTTGAGCAGCACGTAGTGCGCCTTGTGAACCTTGGCAATCGGGTAGGCGAGCTGGCGACGGCCCCAGTCCTCGAGCCGATGCACCTTGCCGTTGCCGGCCGCGATCATGCCCTTATAGCGGTCGATCATGGCCGGGACCTGCTCGCTCTGGTCCGGATGGACCAGAAATACGATTTCATAATGCCTCATGTATCCTCCTCACGGGGTAATGCCGCCCACCCGAGGCTTCAACTAAGGAGCGGTGCGGCAAGGAGAGCCGGCAGACTAACAGTTGTGCGGTCGCCGGGTAGTCGAAAAAGGCGCGCAAGCATACAAAAAGCGCCCCCCTGAAGCAACGAACATCGGCAATCAGCCCGGCGCACCCCGCTGGCGCAGCGCCTCGTACAGCAGCATCCCGGTCGCCACCGAGACATTCAGGCTCTGCACCGCCCCCAGATTCGGCAGTCGCACCAGCCAGTCGCAATGCCGGCGCGTGAGTTGGCGCAGCCCGGCGCCTTCCGAGCCCATGACCAGCACCCGGGGACCCGTCAGATCGATCTCGTGCGCCGGCTGCGACGCCTGCGCGTCGGCACCCACGATCCACAGCCCGGCACCCTTGAGCAGGCCGAGCGTGCGCGCCAGATTGGTCACCGTGGCCACCGGCGTGCTCTCGGCGGCACCCGCGGCAACCTTGCGCGCGGTGGCATTGAGGGGCGCCGCCCGATCGCGCGGCACGATCACCGCCAGCGCGCCACAGGCATCGGCGGTGCGCAGGCAGGCGCCGAGGTTGTGCGGATCCTGCACGCCATCGAGCGCCAGCAGCAGCGGTTGCGTGCTCGCGGCCACGGCCTCGAGCAACTGCTCCTCGCTCCATGCCGCCAGCGGCGCCACCTCGGCCACGATTCCCTGGTGCGCCGCCTCGCCCAGCCGCGCCTGCAGTTGTTTCGCGTCCACGCGTGCCACCTCGCGACCCGCGGCACGTGCCAGCTGCTCGATCTCGTCGGCGCGCTGGTCGTGACGGCCCTGCTGCAGGTATACGCGCGTCACCCGCTCCGGATGCCGCATCAGCAGCGCACGCACCGCATGCGGTCCATAGACGACTTCAGTCCGTTGCGAGCTCAAGGTCGATCAGTCCTTCCACCGGCTTCACTGCGGCTACCACCACGCGCAGGCGCTCGCCTGGCGCCAGCCGGCGCTTGCTGCGCTGGCCGATCCACTGGCCACCATCGCGCGCCATCTGGTAATCGTCGTCGCGCAGCGAGGCCAGCGGCAGCAGGCCGTCGACCCCGAGCGCCAGCAGCTGTACGAAACAGCCGAATTCCATGACCGTGGTAATCAAGCCGTCGAAGGTCTGCCCCACCCGATCGCGCAGGTACACGCACTTGAGGAAGGTGCCGACATAACGATCGGCCTCGTCGGCGCGCCGCTCCAGCCGCGACAGATCGACACCCTGCGCCGCCAGCTGCTGCAATTGCGGTAATGAGGCCGGATCGAGCAGCCCCAGGCGAGCGCGCAACGCGCGGTGAATCATCAGGTCCGGATACCTTCGTATCGGCGAAGTGAAATGCGCGTAATCCTTCAGCGCCAGTCCGAAGTGGCCGATATTCTCCGGTTGATACAGCGCCTGCATCATCGAACGCACGATCAGCGATTCGACGAATGGCCGGCTCTCGGCGTCGCGCAGGCGCGGCGCGATCGCCGCCAGGTCGCCCGGCTTGACCGGGTCGGGCAGTTGCAGCTCGATGCCGAGCACGCGCAGGGTGGTGCGCAACTGGTCGAGCTTCTTCTCATCCGGCGAGGCGTGCACGCGGAACAGCGCCGGCTGGCGCTGGGTGCGCAGCTCCTGCGCCACCGCCACATTGGCCAGCACCATGCATTCCTCGATCAGTTTGTGCGCATCGTTACGCGATACGAATTCGATGGCACGCACCCGCTCGGCGTTCTCGATCACGAACTCGGCTTCCGGTGCGTCGAACTCCAGCGCACCGCGCTTGCGCCGCGCGGCCACCAGCGCGTGATAGATGTCCACCAGCGGCAGCAGCGATTCAAGCACGGTCCCTAACGATGCGCGCGCCGCCGGCACGCCCAGGAACAGCGCCTCATGCGCCTGCCGGTAAGTCAGGCGTGCCGCCGAGCGCATCACCGCCGGATAGAACTTGCTCTGCTCGAGCGCGCCACGCTTGGAAATCCGCATATCCGCGACCATGCACAGCCGATCGACCTGCGGCTCGAGCGAGCACAGGTGATTCGACAGCGCGGTCGGCAGCATCGGCAGCACGCGCGTTGGGAAATAAACCGAGGTGCCGCGCGCACGCGCGTCGCTGTCCAGGGCGCTGCCGGGACGTACGTAGTGGCTGACATCGGCGATCGCCACCAGCAGACGAAAGCCGCCGCCCTCGAGTCGCTCGCCGTAGACCGCGTCATCGTAGTCCTTGGCATCCTCGCCATCGATCGTGACCAGTGGCAAGCCGCGCAGGTCGACGCGTTGCGCGGCCTCGGCCGGATCGACGCTCTTGCCCCATTGAGCCGCCTCGCGCAGCGCGGCGGCCGAGAAATCCACCGCCAGGCCAAAGCGCGCGATCGCCGCCTCGGTGGCCATCTGCACCGGCCGCTCCGGATCCAGGCGCTGCTCGATGCGCGCTTCACCCTGCTGCGAGTCTTTCGGGTACTTCAGCACCCGGGCGATCACCCAGTCCCCGGCGCGGGCCGCGGCCGGATTTTCCGTCACCGCGCAGGCCAGCCCCAGGCGCTGATCGGCGGAGCGTACTGCCAGCCCGTGGTGGCTGGTTTCAACCGTCCCCAGGAAAGCCTGCACGCCGCGCTCGACCACGCCGATCACCTGGCCGATGTAGCGTCCCTGGCCGTCGCTGCGCACCTCGATGCGCACCCGATCGCCATGCATCAAGCCTTTCATCTCCGGCGGCGGCAGGAACACCGAGTCCACCAGCGCCTCGGTACGGACGAAGCCATAGCCATTGCGATTGGCGCTGAGCAGACCTTCGGTCTGCATCAGCACACTCTGGCCGCCGTCGGCCTGCTTGCCGGCACGACGCGTGCGCAGATGGGCCGGCGCGGCCGTCTTGCGCTGGCCGCCGGATTTCGATGGCCGCTGCTTTCCGCTACGCCTCAATTGACAGTCCCCGACCCCTTCCGTACATTGCGCCGCCCCCCTGCAATGCCCAGGTGGCGGAATTGGTAGACGCACTAGTTTCAGGTACTAGCGGGGCAACCCGTGGAGGTTCGAGTCCTCTCCTGGGCACCAGTAAAATCAAAGAGTTGAACGGACGCATTATAGTATTGTTTTAGATAAATTGCGATCTGTACTTCGCGTTCCGCCCTTGCCACCGGATGTCAGAGCGCGGGCGGGGCAGCAGTGCGCTATCCGGTTGCTACAGCGTCGATCAGCGGCGCACTTCGGCCGCCGTGGCATCACGGTGTGCATGGGCGGATAATTGCCGGCATCGGGCCCGGGGGGGTCGGCGCAGCGGGGCTGCGCACCGCGGGGCGTGGAACGCCCGGTTTATGCGTATTCCTCAACGAGGCACGATGCCCTATAAGGACCGGCGATCTACCGCCATATATGGCGCACATCCACCTACTGATTTGCCAGGAGTAGTCACGTGACCATCGCACCCAGCACGCACGGCAGTCTGAAAATTGCCTTCAAGACCCGTTACGGCAACTTCATCGGCGGCAAATGGGTCGCGCCGGTAAAAGGCGAGTACTTCGAGAATATTACGCCGGTAACCGGCCAGCCGATCTGCCAGATCCCGCGCTCGGGCGCCGAGGACATCGAGCTGGCGCTGGACGCGGCGCACGCAGCCAAGGCGGCCTGGGGCAAGACCTCCGGCACCGAGCGCGCGCTCATCCTCAACAAGATCGCCGACCGCATGGAGGCCAACCTGAGCATGCTGGCGCATGCGGAAACCTGGGACAACGGCAAGCCGATCCGCGAGACCATGGCGGCGGATCTGCCGCTCGCCATCGATCACTTCCGCTACTTCGCCGGCGCCATTCGCGCCCAGGAAGGCGCACTGTCGCAGCTGGATGACGACACCGTCGCCTACCACTATCACGAGCCGCTGGGCGTGGTCGGACAGATCATTCCGTGGAATTTCCCCATTCTGATGGCGGTGTGGAAACTGGCGCCGGCGCTGGCCGCCGGCAACTGCGTGGTCATCAAGCCGGCCGAACAGACCCCAGCCTCGATCCTGGTACTGATGGAGCTGATCGGCGACCTGCTGCCACCGGGGGTGGTCAACGTGGTCAACGGCTTCGGGGTCGAAGCCGGCAAGCCGCTGGCTTCCAGCAAGCGCATCGCCAAGATTGCCTTCACCGGTGAGACCACCACCGGTCGGCTGATCATGCAGTACGCATCGCAGAACCTGATTCCAGTGACGCTGGAACTCGGCGGCAAATCACCCAACATATTTTTCGCCGACGTCTGTGACAAGGACGATGAATTCTTCGACAAGGCGCTCGAGGGCTTTGCCATGTTCGCGCTCAACCAGGGCGAGGTCTGCACCTGCCCGTCGCGCGCGCTGATCCAGGAATCGATCTACGAGCGCTTCATGCAGCGCGCCCTCAAGCGCGTCGCCGCCATCAAGCAGGGCGACCCGTTGAGTCCCAGCACCATGATCGGCGCGCAGGCCTCGAGTGAGCAGCTGCAGAAGATCCTGTCGTACTTCGACGTCGCGCGCCAGGAAGGCGCCGAGGTGCTGGCAGGTGGTGCGCAGGCCAAGCTTGCCGGCGACCTGGGCGCCGGCTTCTACGTGCAGCCGACCGTGCTCAAGGGCAACAACAAGATGCGCGTGTTCCAGGAGGAGATCTTCGGCCCGGTAGTGTCGGTGGCTACATTCAAAGATCAGGACGAGGCGCTCTCGATTGCCAACGACACCTTATACGGGCTGGGCGCCGGGGTCTGGTCGCGCAACATCAACACCTGCTATCGCATGGGACGCGGCATCCAGGCCGGCCGGGTGTGGACCAACTGCTATCACGCCTATCCAGCGCATGCCGCGTTCGGCGGCTACAAGCAGTCCGGCATCGGGCGCGAGAACCACAAGATGATGCTGGATCATTATCAGCAGACCAAGAACCTGCTGGTGAGCTACTCACCCAAAGCACTCGGGTTCTTCTAGCACGGGGCATGGCCGAAGTCGCACGCGTCAGCGCGACCGAGGCGGCGCTGGCGCTGATCAGCCGCCTGCAGCAGAAGCACGGGCCGGTGATGTTTCACCAGTCCGGCGGCTGCTGCGATGGCAGCACGCCGATGTGCTTCCCGCGCGGCGAATTCCTGGTCGGCGACCAGGATGTGCTGCTGGGAGATATCGGCGGCCAGCCGTTCTACATCGGCGGCGCGCAGTTCGAGTACTGGCGCCACACCCACCTCATCATCGATGTGGTGCCGGGGCGCGGCGGCATGTTCTCGCTGGAAGGTCCGGAAGGGGTGCGATTCCTGACGCGCTCGCGCCTGTATACCGATGATGAATCGCGCCAGCTGGAGTTGCAGCCGCTGCGGATCGGGCCAGCGGCAACCGCAACTGCGCTATAGCGGCACGAACTGGCTGCGGCGCGCGCCCGGCTTGGTCAGCAGCATCTGCACATCGCCGGTGGCGCGTTCGATGAAGCCGCCTTCGCAGTAGGCCAGGTAGTAATCCCACATGCGTACCAGGCGCTCGGGATAACCGAGCGAGCGCATCCGATCGCGCCGCTGCATAAAACGCTCGCGCCAGGCGTGCAGCGTCAGTGCGTAACTGGGGCCGATATCCTCGAGGTTGAACAGCTTCAGGTCGCTCACCCGCCCGACCGCATCCAGCATGGCGCTGATCGAGGGAATGAAACTGCCGGGAAACACGTGGCGCTTGATGAAATCTACCGAGCGCAGGGCCTGCGCGTAGCGGTAGTCCTCGATGGTGATGGCCTGGATCAGTGCCATGCCGTCGGGCGCGAGCAGTTCGCCGACCTTGCGGAAATAGGCATCAAGGTACTGATGTCCGATGGCCTCGATCATTTCGATCGACACCAGCCGGTCGTAGCGGCCGCTTAAGCTCCGATAATCGGCCAGCAGAACCTCGACCCGATCCGAAAGGCCCGCGGCGCTGACGCGCGCGCGCGCCAGCTGATACTGCTCGCGCGATATCGTCGTGGTGGTCACGTGACAGCCGTGGTGGCGCGCCGCGTGTAATGCAAAACCGCCCCAGCCGCTGCCGATCTCGATCACGCGCGAGCGCGGGGACAGCTGCAGCTTGTCGCAGATGCGCTCCAGCTTGCGCTTCGAGGCGATTTCCAGCGACTCGTGCGGGTGGCCGAACAATGCCGATGAGTACATCAGGTTGTCATCAAGGAACAGGCCGAAGAACTCGTTACCGAGATCGTAATGCGCCGCGATATTGCGCCGGCTGCCGGCGTGGGTATTACGTCGCAGCGCAGCCCAGGCGCGCATCACGGCGGCGCCGACCCGCGCCGTCCCGCGCTCCATCGCATCCAGCCGGTCCCGATTGCGCAGCAGAACGCGCACCAGCGCCACCAGATCGTCGCAGTCCCACAGGCCGTCCATGTACGCTTCGGCTGCGCCGACGCTGCCATTCAGCCCGACGCGACGATAGAACGCCGGATCGTGGACACGCACGCACGCGCGCAGCGTCGTCCCCGCATGCGCCATGGGCGCGCACGCAACCTCGCGGCCGCCTTCCCGTATCAGCAGCGCGCCATCCTGCAACCCGCGCACCAGCGCCAATACCCGCTCGCGCAGCAGCCGATCAATCCAGTTCGAACGCCGTGGCGCCCGCGCCAGCGTGACAATTCCGGCATCGCTCATCGCAGCACGCGGTGCACGTCGTGCCGCGGCGGCGCCCGCAGGCTGGCAGGATACGGCCGCAGGTCATGCACCAGACCGAGCCACGACAGCAGGGCGAGGCCGTAGTAGGTCATGTCGAATTCCCACCACTTGAGGCCCTGGCGGGCGGCACCGGGAAAACGGTGGTGATTGTTGTGCCAGCCTTCGCCGAACGTGATCAGCGCCAGCAGCCAGTTGTTGCGGCTGTCATCGCGGGTGCCGAAGCGCCGGCTGCCGAAGCGGTGCGCGAGTGAGTTGATCATGAAGGTGGCATGGAACAGCACCACCGTGGAAATGCAGAAACCCCACACCACCAGCTGCAGCGCGCTTGTTCCCAGCCCCGGCCGGGCGATGCTCAGATAATGTCCGAATGCGTAGAGTGTCAACGCCAGCACCACCGGCATCAGGATATCGAAGCGGTCGAGCAGCCGCAGTTCCGGATAGCGCGCCAGATCGCGAATCATGTTCCAGTCGGTGCGAAATCCCCGCGGTGTCAGAAACCAGCCCACGTGGCTCCACAGGAAGCCGCGGCGCACGGGCGAATGCGGATCGAGCTCATCATCCGCGTGGCGGTGGTGATTGCGGTGATGGGCCGCCCACCACAGCGGGCCGCGCTGCACGCTGCTGGCGCCAATGGCCGCGAACAGGAACTGCACCGCGCGCGATGCCCGGAATGCGCGATGCGAGAAATAGCGGTGATAGAACGCGGTGATAGCGAACATGCGTACGATGTATAGAACGACCGCGCTGGCGACCGCAACCGGCGACACGCCGACCCAGATCACCGCCACGCAGGCCAGGTGCAGTGCGATGAAAGGCAGCGTGCGCAACCAATCGATGTGCCGGTCGTCGCTATCACACGGCTCGCCGGCGCTGGAGTCGAGCCAGCGTGCCAGCGCGGTAGCGATGCGCCGCGACGGCACGGGTGTGGTCTCCATTGTCGCTTCCCTGCTCATTATTCTTGGTCGCGGCGCACTTGCCTTGGTGCACTCGCTTGAAATCATCCGTCTCATCGCAACATGCAGCGCCCGGTCAGGGGCATGGCAGCCGCGCGCTCCACCTCGGCCGCCGCAACATCCGTGCGCCGCGCGGATGGCGGGAAGCGAATGTCAACGCGCACATTGCGCCCCTCGCCGTCGCGAATATTGCTCAGTCCCCTGTATTCGCGCAACTCGTGCGTCGGCACGTCATAGGCAACATCGATGTGCGGCAGGGCAAAACCGTACCAGCTCGAAAGCGACAGCCGGAACCAGCGCACATCGGCGCCTTCGGACCGGCTGTCGCGCAGCACGCGCGCGCTGAAATCCAGGTAGCGCATCTCGCTCGGCACCAGAAACAGCACCGGCGATATACCGCTGGCGCTGAGGGTATCCCAGTGCTCGCGCACGAAAGCATCGAAGCCGGCATCGATCACCGCGTTGGGCGGCGTCGGCAGCGGCAGCCGCGCACTGTGCTCGGGCGAGCGCGCATCGGCCTGCGCGAATACTTCCCGGCCCCCGTCGCGCGTGCGCACACCCTCGCGATAGCCGCCGCGACCGTCGAGCAGATCGACATCCGGAGTGGCCGCGCCGGGCGCGGTGTCGACACGCTTGCGCACGAACGGCGCGCCGTCGGCGCAGCTGTAGACCACCAGGCGGTGCTCGACGCCGCCATCGATGTAGAGCCAATGTGCCTCGCGGTACAGCGGCCGCCCGTCGTCGGCAGCGTAGGCATAGCCCTGATAATACTGGCCGGCGAGGCAATGCGCCGATACGCCGATCGCGGCCAGCGCGGCGATGTAGCCGAAATAGTGCTGCATACGCACAATAGTACGTCGGGGGACATCGAACGGATGCAGCCGGGCGCAAGGCAGCCGATCCAGTGTTCCGCGTACTTTTCGGAGCGCCGCGGCGCGGCGCCGCGCCGCCGGTCAAGCGTCGAACGGATGACGCAGCACTATGGTCTGGTCGCGATCGGGACCGGTGGAGATCAGGTCGAGCGGCACACCCACCAGCGACTCGATGCGCTCCAGATAGCGTCGGGCGTTGGGCGGCAGCGCGCCGTGCGTCGTGAGTCCCACTGTGCTGGTCTTCCAACCCGGTAGTTCCTCGTACACCGGCTCGATATCGGCGTAGGCATCGGCAAACAGCGGGTTCTGGGAGATGCTCTCGCCGCCGACGCGGTAGCCGACACAGATCCGGATCGTATCCAGCCCGTCGAGCACGTCGAGTTTGGTTACGCACAGGCCCGAGACGCTCGAGTGCACGATCGAGCGCCGCAGCGCGATGGCGTCAAACCAGCCGCAGCGTCGGCGTCGTCCGGTTACCGAGCCGAATTCGTGTCCCACCCGGGACAGGTGCTCGCCGGATTCGTCGAATAACTCGGTCGGAAACGGCCCGGCACCGACCCGTGTGGTGTATGCCTTCACGATACCGAGCACATAATCAAACATGCGCGGTCCGATACCGGTGCCGGTCGCGGCGCCGCCGGCCGTGGTATTGGACGAGGTGACGAACGGATAGGTGCCGACATCGACGTCGAGCATTGCACCCTGCGCGCCTTCAAACATGACATTGGCGCCCTGGATTCGAAGTCGTGCCAGCGCCTCGGTAACGTCCAGCAGCAGCGGCCGCAGGCGCTCGGCATATTCCAGTTGCTGGTCGAGCGTGCGCTGGAAATCCACCGGCGGCTGGGCGAAATAGCGCTGCAGCACGAAATTGTGAAAGTCGAGCACCTCGCCCAGCTTGGCGGCGAACCGGTCGCGCTGGAACAGGTCGGCGACGCGTACCGCGCGCCGCGCCACCTTGTCCTCGTAGGCCGGACCGATGCCACGTCCGGTGGTGCCGATGGCGTTGACGCCGCGGGCGGACTCGCGCGCCCGATCCAGCGCCGCGTGGGAAGGCAGAATCAGCGGACAGGCCGGCGAGATGCGCAGCCGCTCGAATACCGGCACGCCCTGCTCCATGAGCATCGCCGACTCCTCGAACAGCGCCGGCAGCGACAGCACGACGCCGTTGCCGATGAAGCACTGCACGCCGTCGCGCAGGATTCCCGAAGGGATCAGTGACAGGACGGTCTTGCGGCCATCGATCACCAGTGTGTGGCCGGCATTGTGACCGCCCTGGAAGCGCGCCACCGCCACCGCACGCTCGGTCAACAGGTCCACGATCTTGCCCTTGCCCTCATCGCCCCATTGCGTGCCGATAACGACGACGAAGCGGCCCATCAGGAGCGCACCAGGTAGAGGATCGCCAGACCGACCAGCATGCTCACCAGGCCGACGATGCGCATCTCACGCTCTTCCATCGCGGCCATTCTGGTCAGCAGCCGCTTCGTGCCGGAGGGACTGAGGAACGGCATGACACCCTCGATGACGCACACGATCGCCAGCGCCGCCAATAAGTCGCTCCAATCGAACCCCACGGCTTACCCGAAAGGAATATCAGCGCCCGCCGGCGCCGTGCAGGTACTTGAAGAAATCGCCCTCCGGCGCTATCACCAGAATATCGCCCTCGAGCCCCAGGGTGTTCTTATAGGCCTGCATGCTGCGATAGAAGGCGGCGAACTCGGGATTGCGGGCGTAGGCGCGGGCATAGGCGGCGGCTGCGCGCGCATCCGCCTCACCGCGTATGTGCTGCGCCTCGCGGGTTGCGTCGGCCAGCACCTCGGCGCGCTTGCGCTCGGCATCGGCGCGGATCTTCTCGGCATCTGCGATGCCGCTGGCACGCAGTTGCTGCGCCTGTGCAATCTGGGTTTGCTGCATGCGCTGATACACGGCCGTGGCGACGTCGTCGGTCAGGTCGATGCGCTGCAGCTGCAGGTCGATCAATTTGATGCCAAATTCCCTGGCGGATGCAGCGATGTCGTTGAACGCGGCCTCGCTCAGGCTGCCGCGCGCATCGGCGAGCACTTTGCTGAGCGGCTGGCCGGCGACCGCACTCTTGAGTTTGTCGCGAACGATGTCTGCCACCCGCAGTCCGGCCATATCCGCATCGCCGCCACTGGCCTGCATGAATCGCGCCGCATCGAGCAGTTGCCACTTGACGTAGAAATCCACGCTCAACGCCTTCTGGTCGCGGGTGAGGAAGCTCTCGCCGGGAAAGGAGCGAGTCAGGACGCGGCGATCGAAAACGTGCACCTCATCCAGCGGCGATTTGAGGTGCAGTCCCGGGCCGTACTGCGCGCCCTCTACCTGTCCGAAGTGCGTCGCGAGCGCGACCTCGCCTTCGTTGACAATGAACAGCGAGCGCCACAGCAGCACTGCCAGCAGCGCCACCCCCAGCGAAATCAGCAGCCGCGGGCCCATCAACGATCCCCGCGCTCGCGACCGCGGTCGGTCGCATCGGAGCGCTCGCCGCCAGCCGCGGCAGCGCCGGCCGCCGCGGCTGGCGGGCTGGCAACGGCCGCGCCTGTCGCAGCACTGCCGGTTGCGGCGCCACCAACATTAGTGGCCGGGGGCGTTGCGGGCGGCGTCACCGCGCGTACCGCCTCGGCGAGCTTGTCCAACGGCAGATAGATCATGCTGCCGCCGCCTGTCTTGGCGTCGATGACGATCTTGCGCGAGCGCGACAGGATGGTCTGCATGGTGTCGATATACAGACGGCTACGCGTCACTTCCGGCGCCTGAGCGTAGGCTTCGGCGAGCTGCGTAAAGCGCTCGGCTTCTCCGTCCGCATTCGCCACCGTCTGCGCGGCGTACACCTGCGCATCCGCCAGTTGATGCTGTGCGGCGGCTTGCGCCTTGGGCACGATGTCATTGGCGTACGCCTGGGCGTCGGCGATCGAGCGCTGGCGATCCTCCGCCGCCTTTTCCGCATCCCGTTGCGTAGCCAAAGCGGCGTCGGGCAACTGCACATCGGTCATGTTGACCCCGGTCACGGTAATACCGGCGCGATAGTCATCCATGGCCTGCTGGATGCCGGCGCGCGCCGCGCTGGTGACGCGACCCCGGGCCTCGCCGCCCAGCAGCGCCGGCAGCTCGTACTGCGCCACCAATTCGCGCACCAGCGTTTCACCGCTGCGTCCCAGGGTCAGCTGCGGGTCGCGCACCTGATACAGGTACTGCACCGGATCGTTGATTCGATACTGCAGCGACCAGCTGATCTCGATCAGGCTCTGGTCGGCCGTCAGCATCAAAGCCTTGGATTCCAGTGCCTGAATGCTGCCGACGTTGACTTTCTGCATGGTCTCGAGCGGCCACGGCCAGTGCCAGCCGTGTCCCGGCTGTTCGATCGAAAGCATGCGGCCGAAGCGCTGCACCACGCCGCGCTCGAAAGGCTCGATCTGGTAATAGCCGCTGGCCAGCCAGACTGCGGCGGCGAGCAGCAGCAACGCCAGGGCTGCGGTGCCACGGCCACTGCCCGGCCGCCACAGGCGCTGCATCCGCTGCTGCCAGCGCCGCAACATCTCATCCAGCGATGAGTCATGCGGAGCGCCGCGTGGCGGCGGACGCGGCTTGTCGTCGCTGGGCTGATTCCAGGCCATGGGGGCGCTCAGTACTCCACGATCGCGGCTTGCGGCGCCAGCACTGGTTCCGGATACGGCGCAGGCAGGGGCGCCGGAGCCGACGACTGCGGAGGCGGCTGCGCCTCCAGCAACTGCACGCCGGGCTGGGCCGCCCAGGCCGCCAGCTCCGCGGCCGGCAGTTCCACCAGCAGTTCAATCGCACCGTCCTCCAGTGCGCGCTCCTCGCGCACCACGCTGGCCGCATACAGGCGCGCGCGCATCGCGCCACTGCCCGGCGGCAGATGCATCCACAGTCGGCTCACGTTCAGGTCCAGTCGCTCGGCGATCGCCTCGCGCAGCAGCGCCAGACCCATCTGCGCCGAAGCGCTGATCCAGACCGCGGCCGGCCGGCCGTCCGCTGTGCGTTCCAGTTTCGGCGCCAGCTCCAGCCGATCGATCTTGTTGTAGACGCGCAGCTGCGGAATCTCGCCGGCGCCAATCTCGTTGAGCACGCTGTCCACCTGATGGATGTGTTCATCGCGGCGCGGGTCGCTGGCATCGACCACGTGCAGCAGCAGATGCGCTTCGCGCGCCTCCTGCAGTGTCGACTGGAAGGCGGCCACCAGTTCGTGCGGCAACTCGCGGATGAAGCCCACGGTGTCAGCCAGCACTACCGGCGCGCCTCCCGGCAGACTCAGGCGGCGCACGGTTGGATCGAGCGTGGCGAACAGCTGGTCCGCGATGTAGACCTCGCTGCCGGTGAGTGCGTTGAACAGCGTCGACTTGCCCGCGTTGGTGTAGCCGACCAGCGCCACCGACGGCACCGGAATCTGTGCGCGCGCACTGCGGCCGGTGTCGCGTTGCCGCTTGAGACGCTCGAGCCGGTGCGTGACCGAGCGCATGCGCGCGCTGAGCAGACGCCGGTCGGTTTCCAGCTGTGTTTCCCCGGGGCCGCCGCGCATGCCGATACCGCCCTTCTGCCGCTCCAGGTGGGTCCAGCCGCGCACCAGGCGACTGGACTGGTGCTTCAACTGCGCCAGTTCGACTTCCAGTTTGCCCTCGAAGCTGCGTGCGCGGCGCGCAAAGATATCGAGGATCAGGCCGCTGCGATCGAGTACGCGCACGCCGGTCAGGCGCTCAAGATTGCGCTGCTGGCTAGGCGATAGCGGGTGATCGAACAAAATGAGCTCGGCATTCTCGGCGCGCGCGGCGCTGGCAATCTCCTGCGCCTTGCCGCTGCCGACGAAATAGCGTGAATCGGGCCGCTCGCGCCGCCCGGTGACGGTGGCTACCGGATCGGCGCCCGCGGAGCGCGCCAACTGCTCGAACTCTGCGAGATCCTCGCGCTTGACCGGCGTGCCAAGCCCGAGGCGCACGAGTACGGCGCGCTCACCGGCGCGCGGTCGTTCGAACATGCCTGTGTCCGCTACGGCGCATCATTCCGCCGCGGGCTCGGTGACGGTACCTTCTTCGACAGTCAGACGGACGGCTCGCGCCGGCACCACGGTGGAGATGGCGTGCTTGTAGACCATCTGGCTCACGGTGTTTTTCAGCAGCACCACGAACTGATCGAAGGAATCGATCTGCCCTTGAAGCTTGATGCCGTTGACGAGGTAGATCGACACCGGTACGTGTTCCTTTCTCAATGCGTTCAGAAACGGGTCTTGTAAAGATTGGCCCTTGGCCATGGGATTCTCCTTATTTTTCAACTAGTTTTACTTTTCAACTGGGTCGGTCTTGTGGGTCGGGGAAATGTGTCAGAGCGTTTGATCTGACGAATCCGTCGGAAGCGAAACACATTTTGCGCGATTCTATCACCGCGCCCACAGTCGGTCATGCGCGAGCCCCCGCCTGTATGCTGCGCGCGACAGTTGCCGCAAGTCCTACAGTGTGCGCAGGCAGCGGCGTCATGCCTCCCTCGCGCCGCAACCAGGTCAGCTGGCGCTTGGCGAGCTGTCCGGTAGCGATATTGGCCCGCTGCACCGCCTGTTCAAGGCTGCAACCGCCGCCGCAGAACTGCCACAGCTGGCGGTAACCGACCGCGCGCACTGAAGAGTGGCGCTCGGTCAGATCACCGCGCGCATACAGGGCACGCACCTCATCGACCAGTCCAGCCTCGAGCATCGCAGTGAAGCGCGCGCCCAGCCGCCGGCGCCAGTCGACGCCCGCTGTCGGCAGCAGCGCGTAGCGTAACCAGCGGAATTCCCCGCGTGCACCATGCGTGCTGCGTTGCCATTGCGAAATCGGCACGCCGGTAAGCCGATGCACTTCGAGCGCGCGCTGGATGCGCTGTGAGTCGGTGCGGGCGATGCGCGCCGCAGCAGCCGCATCCACCCGCTCGAGCTCGGCATGCAGCGCGGGCCAGCCGGCACTCGCTGCCTGCGCATCGATCTCACGCCGCACGACTTCCGAGGCCGGCGGCATCTGCGCCAGGCCCTGATCCAGCGCTCGCAGGTACAGCATCGTGCCGCCGACCAGCAGCGGCAGTCGACCACGCTGCAGGATGGCCGCGATCGCACTGCGTGCATCGCGCACGAACTCGCCTGCCGAGTAGCTCTCGGCCGGGTCGCGGATGTCGAGCAGATGATGCGGGACGCGGGCACGCGCTTCGGCACCGGGTTTGGCGCTGCCGATGTCCATGCCGCGATACACCTGTACCGAGTCGACGCTGACGATCTCCACCGGCACGGAGGCCGCCAGGAAATCGCTGAGCTCAAGCGCCAGATCGCTCTTACCGCTGCCGGTCGGTCCGGTGAGCACCAGCAGCAGCGGCGGCAGCGGCGCCGCGCTCGCGCTCACGCTCAGCGTCCCCGCAGAAACAGCTGATCGATCTCGCGCAGCGACATCTTCATCCAGGTCGGTCGCCCATGATTGCATTGGCTGGCGCGCTCGGTCTGCTCCATCTGGCGCAGCAGCGCGTCCATTTCCCCAAGGGTGAGGGCGCGGTGGCCGCGGATCGCCGCGCGGCAGGCCATGCTGCCAAGGATGCGGTGCGCGGCGCCATCCAGATGGTGCGTGCCCGCCTCCCCGGTCAGCTCGCGTCCAAGTTGCGCCACCAGAGCCGCGACATCGGTGCGCGCCAGCAGCGCCGGCACGCGCCGCACCGCGAGCCGTTCCGGTGCCAGCCGTTCGATCTCGAAGCCGACGCGCTCGAACTCCGCGCCTTCCGCCAGCAGCGCATCGATCTCATGCTCGGCGGCTGCGACGCTCAGCGGCTCGAGCAACAGCTGCGACGCCGGAGTGCCGGCCTGGTACAACGACTTCAACTGCTCGTAGATCACGCGCTCGTGCGCGGCATGCGTGTCCACGACGATCAGGCCGTCGCGGCTCTGCGCCAGAATGTACAGACCATGCAGCTGTGCCACCGCGATGCCGAGCGGCTGCTGGTCGTCAGACGGCTCCCCGGCTGCCAGCGCACGCGCGGCGGCAAAACTGCTGCGCGAGTAGGCGTACCCGGGTTGGGCGTCCGGCAGCGCGTATGCCGGCCGCCCCGCCCCAGCCACTGGGGCGTCGAACTGCAGCGCCGCATTGACTGGCGCGATCGTCGCCGCGCCGTCGCCGGCTGAGGCCGCCAGAGCTGCGGACGGCGAGGTCGCCGCAAGCGCCCGCTCGACGCTGCGAAACACGCCATCGTGTACCGCGCGGCTGTCGCGAAAGCGCAGCTCGAGTTTGGTGGGATGGGCATTAACGTCCACCTGGCGTGGATCGAGCGTCAGATACAGCAGGTAGCTCGGATGGCGGCCGTGATAGAGCACGTCGCGATAGCCCAGGCGTACCGCGTTGGCCAGCACCCGATCGCGCACCGCGCGTGAGTTCACGAACCAGTATTGCAGGTCCGCCTGCGCCCGCGCCGCGGTGGGCAAACCGAGCCAGCCGCTCAGGCGCAATGGTCCGGTCGCCTCATCGACCGCCAGCGCCTGGCGGCGAAATTCCGCACCGATGATGCGATCGATGCGCCGTTCGAACGCCAGCTGTTCATCCGCGGCCGGCAGATCCAGGATTTCGCGGCCATTGTGCCGCAGACGAAAGGCCACGCCAGGCTCCGACAGCGCCAGGCGCTCGACCTGGCGCAGGATGTGACCGAACTCGGTGCTCTCGCTGCGTACGAACCGGCGCCGCGCCGGCACGTTATAAAACAGGTCCCGCACCTCGACGCTGGTGCCCACGGGGTGCGCCGCGGGTGCCACGGCCGTGCGCAACCCGCCCTCGACCGAAAGTTCATTGCCCTGCTCGCGCTCGCGGCTGCGCGACACCAGCCGCAGCCGTGCCACCGAGCCGATCGACGGCAGCGCCTCGCCGCGAAAGCCGAAACTCGCGATTCCTTCCAGGTCATCGAGCGTCGCAATCTTGCTGGTGGCATGGCGTTCGACGGCGAGCGCAAGATCGCTGCCATCCAGGCCGCAGCCATCGTCGCGCACCCGGATTAACCGCAGCCCGGCGCGTTCGATTTCGATCTCGATGCGCCGGGCACCGGCGTCGAACGCATTCTCGATCAGTTCCTTCACCACCGAGGCGGGTCGCTCGATGACCTCGCCGGCCGCGATCTGATCGATCAGGTTGGGGGACAGAACGCGTATCGGCATGCGCTGAACAACCCGGCGGGTACCCACGGCTGCAATCGGCCGCAGTGTACACACTGGCGCAGTGGCGGGCGCACGCTCCCGCCCGGCGCTACTGCGGGTCTAGAAACCGGTGCGCGCCAGCTCGGCGCGGTCTTGCGCAGCCGCCCCGGGCGCGCGCGCATACTGGCTGCCTTCTGGTGGGAATTTGCGGAAATAACTATCGATCCCGCTGAAGATGGCCTCCGCCAGGCGCTGCTGCTCAGCCGGGGTGCGCAGCTTGCGCTCTTCGTCGGGATTGGAAATGTACGCTGTCTCGACCAGCAGCGAGGGCATGGAGGGTGATTTGAGCACCACGAACGCGGCCTGCTGCACCTCACGTTTGCGCACGGCGCCGACCCGATCGAGCGCTCCCAGTACGCGATCGGCTACTTCGACGCTCTGTCCCATGTTGGCATTCTGCTGTACATCGAGCACAACCGAGCGCACGTCCGGGCGCACATTAGCGAGCGCCAGGCCGCCCTTCAAATCGGCCGCGTTCTCATGTTCGGCCAGCTGTCGCGCCGCCTCGCTCGAGGCGCCGCGTTCGGACAGGATGTAGACCGAGGCGCCGGAGACGGTACGGTCGCGCACCGCGTCGGCGTGAATCGAGACGAACATGTTGGCGTTCGCCGCGCGCGCGCGATCCATGCGATTGCGTAGATCGACGAAATAATCGCCGTCACGGGTCAGCACCGCGTGCATGCCCGCCTCGCGGTCGATGCGCGCTGCCAGCGCACGCGCGATCGCCAGCGTCACTATTTTTTCGCGCGTACCGGAGGCGCCGGTGGCGCCCGGATCATCACCGCCATGCCCGGCATCCACCGCGACGATGATGTCGTGCTCCCCCTGGGGTGCGTGCGGTGCGCGCACGCTGCGCGGCGCGGCTGCGGGACGCGGCGTAGCGACGACCGTCGTCGCAGCCCGCACCGGTGCGGTCGCGGGAGCGGGAGTTGGAGCCGGAGAGCTGGTCGGCGGAGTGCCAACACTGTCGTCTTCAACTGCTGGCGCCGACGGCGCTGATGGCGCTGACGGCACTGCCGCAGCCAACGCGATGCGCAAGCGATAGCCCCCGGGGCTCGCCACTGGTTGCACCTGCGACTGCGTCGGCGCGCGCAGCTCCACTACCAGTCTGAGTACGTGCGCGTCGCTCACCCCCGAGCGCAGACCCGCCACGATGCCGCGCTCGGGCGGCGGCGGCAGCTTGGCCCGGCGTCGGGTGTTGGGCATATCGATGACCAGCCGGTCAGGATTTTGCAGGCGAAAAACATGTTGCGCGACCGGCGTGGATAGCGTGAGCGTCAGCACCGTACTGCCCTGGGGGTCCGATTCCAGGGCAATCTGCTTCAGCTCGGTGCTCCAGGCGTGGACTGGCACCGCGAGCGCCATCATCGACATGGCCATTAGCGCAGCGATGCTGGCGCCGGGCCCGGGATGCCTATCCTGATCGTGATTCAAGCCGTTGTTCCTCGCGCCATTGGGCCGGCGAACTGTATGCCGACTGCGAGTACATTTCAATATTAATTAGCTAGATACACGCTTAAGCTCAACTCAGATCTGGTTTGGCAGCGCGACGCGGGTGGCGGCAAGCCACGCCTCACCGACCCCCGAGTGCGCTTCGACATGGCCGTCGCGGCCGCCGCTGGCATGGCGGTCGCTGAGCTCGAGCCGCACCTCCAGGTCCGCGGGCGGAAGCCTACCGCCGCCGCGCTCGGGCCATTCGATCAGCAGCAGCGTGTTCCCATTGAGGTACTCCGACAGACCCAGTTGCTGCAGTTCCTCGGTGCCGCGCAGTCGGTACAGGTCGATATGCACCGCCTCGCCGGCGCGCGCCGCGTAGGTTTCGATCAGCGCGTAGCTCGGGCTGCGCACGATCTCCTCGACACCGAGCGTCTGCAACAGCGCAGCGGCCAGCGTGGTTTTGCCGGCGCCGAGCTCGCCGGAGAGGTAGATCACTCGCGGCTCGGCCGTATCCCAGGGACAGCCGCGCGCCAGAGCCGCCCCGAGCTGCTCGGTTTGCCGTGGACCGGGCAACCGCCAGGTCGCCTTCATCGGCGCAGGTTCACCCAGCGATTGAGCGCGTCGGCGAGTTCCAGGGCCAGAATGCCGCGCTCGCGGTCACGCCCCAGGTCATCTCCCGCCAGCGCATGCGCCATGACGCCAGCACGCGCGGCGAGCCACGGCGCTCGACATTGCGCGAGGATGCCGGCAATGCCTCCCGTGAGCACGTCTCCCATGCCGGCGGCCGCCATCGCCGGATTGCCGCGCTCGCAGATCGCCGGCACCGGGCTGGGCGCATGCTGTTGCAGTTGGCCGACCAGCGTGCCCGCGCCCTTGAGTACGATCACTGCGCCCGGATGACGCACAGTGAGCGCGTGCAGCGCCGCCATGCGATCCGCTTGCACGGCGTTGGTACTGGTGTTGAGCAGTCGAGCGGCCTCCCCTGGGTGCGGTGTCAGCACCGACCCGGGCGGCGCGGCCTGGCCGCTCTCGGCCAGAAGATTGAGTGCATCGGCATCGATCACCAGCTGCTTGCCGCAGCTCAAGGTGTGCTCGAGCAGTGCCCGTGCCCAGCTCGATCGGCCCAGGCCGGGTCCAATGGCCACGATGTCGGCCGCATCCAGCAGCGCCGACAGCTCGGCGGGCTGCTCAACGCCGTGCACGATCAGCTCCGGACGACCGGCGGCGATCGCGGTCAGGTTGTCGCGCGCCGTGGCTACCACCACCAGCCCGGCGCCCACGCGCAGGCAGGCCTCCCCCGCGAGCCTGACCGCACCGGGCATGCCGGTACCGCCGCCGATGATCAGTACGCGGCCGAAGTCGCCTTTGTTCGCCTGTCGGCGTCGAGACGGCAGCGCCAGGGCGATCTCGCCCTCTCCCAGCCGCTCCAGCTGCGCGCTGAAGCGCGGCTCGGCTGGCACCGTGATCTCCAGATCATCGAACAGCAGCCGCCCCGCGTATTCCGGGCCATCGCCCAGAAACAGCCCGGTCTTCAGCGCCACGAAGCTGATGGTGCAGTCGGCGCGCACCGCACTTCCCATGACCGCTCCGCTGTCGGCATTCAATCCCGAGGGCAGATCCAGCGCCAGCACCGGACGGGCGCAGGCGTTGATGGCTTGAATTGCCTCCGACAGCGGCGGCCGCACCAGGTTAGTCAGTCCGGTGCCGAGCAACGCATCGACGATGACGTCGGCCTGCGCCAGCAGGGCGGCCGAGTAGCCGACGATGTGCCCGCCACTGGAGCGAAAATCCTGGCAGGCGCTGCGCGCATCGCCGCCCAGACGGTCCGGCGCTGCGACCGCCAGCACCGTGGCCGAGAGGCCGGCGGCCTGAGCGAAACGCGCCAGCACGTAACCATCGCCGGCGTTGTTCCCTGCACCGGCCACCACGGCGATCTTCAGTGCCCTGGGCCAGCGGCTGCGTAATGCCCGCAGCGCCGCTTCGCCCGCGCGCTTCATCAGCGTATAGCCGCTGGTGCCTTGCGCGATGGCGTGCGCGTCCAGCGCACGCACTTGCGCCGCCGAGTACAGCAGACTGGGAGCCGACATGGAGCGATTATACTGAGCCGAAGCAGCACGCCATGCACCAGCCGATTCCAGCCGCGCCCGCGGCGCCACCCACAGCGCGCGCGCTGCGCGCGGCGATTGCGCACGCGGCCCGGCAACTGGGCCTGGATGCCATCGGCGTGAGCGAAATAAAGCTGGATGAGGACGAGCGGCATCTGCAGCGCTGGCTCGAGCGCGGCTGGCACGGCGAGATGCACTATATGGCGCGCCACGGCCACAAACGCAGCCGCCCGGACGAACTGCTGCCTGGCACGCTGCGCGTGATATCCGCGCGCATGAATTACCGCGCCGGCCACGCCCGCGACCCCGAAGCGGTATTGCGCGAGCCGGAGACCGCCTACGTTTCGCGCTACGCGCTTGGCCGCGACTATCACAAGGTGATGCGCAAGGCGCTCACGCGGCTGGCAGCTGCCGTGGCCGAGCTTGCCGGCCCGCACGGCTATCGGGTGTTTGTCGATAGCGCGCCGGTGCTGGAGAAGGCGCTGGCGAGGAATGCCGGGCTCGGCTGGATCGGCAAGCACACCAATCTGATTGCGCGCGATGCCGGCTCGTGGTTTTTCATCGGCGAAGTGTTCACCGATCTGCCGCTGGCACCGGACACCGCGGTCGACGCGCATTGCGGCAGCTGCTCGGCCTGCATTCCCGCCTGCCCCACCGGCGCCATCGTGGCGCCATACCAGCTCGACGCGCGGCGCTGCATCTCCTACCTGACCATCGAACTCGAAGGCCCGATTCCGCCGCCGCTGCGCGCCGCCCTGGGAAATCGCATCTACGGCTGCGATGACTGCCAGCTGGTGTGTCCGTGGAACAAATTCGCCCGCGACGCCTCACACCCCGATTTTCACGTGCGCCACGCGCTGGATTCCCCGCGCCTGACTGAACTGTTCGGCTGGAGCGCGGACACCTTCGAGCAACGCATGCGCGGCTCAGCCATCTATCGCATCGGCTATGAGCGCTGGCTGCGCAACATCGCCGTGGCGCTGGGCAACGCCGGCCGCTCCGGGGCCGTGCTGGCGGCACTGGAGGCGCGCCGCGGGCATCCATCGGCGCTGGTACGCGAACACGTGGAGTGGGCGCTGCAGCAACAGCGCGCGCGCGCAGCGCCAGCCGCTGCCGGACCGTAGCCGCTAGACGGCGCGACGGCTGCCTACGGCCGGTGGGTCCGCAGGTTGTCGATCAAACGCGCTCGCCCCAGCCTCACTGCCGTGAGCACCACCAGATCACTCGATGCGGCACTGGGCTCGGTCAGGTCGGCGGCGTTCCTGATTGCAAAGTAGTCCACGCTCATGCCGGCGCGCTCCAGCGTCTGTGTGCCGGCCTGCTCCAGGGCCGCGTGATCGGTATCGCCGCCGTAGATGGCGCCTGCTGCCTGGCTCAGCGAGCGGTGAATCTCGGCCGCGCGCTCGCGCTCATCGGCGCTCAGGTAGCGATTACGCGAGCTCAGCGCCAGCCCGTCGGGCGCACGAACCGTGGGCGCTCCCACGATCTCCACCGGCAGCGCCAGATCGAGCGTCATGTGGCGCACCACCAGCAGTTGCTGGTAGTCCTTCTCGCCGAACACCGCGACGTCGGGTGCGACGATGCCGAACAGCTTCGCAACCACGGTCGCAACACCATCGAAATGCCCCGGCCGGAAGCGACCGCACAGGATATCGGACAGGCCGCGCACCACGACCAGCGTGCGCCGGTCACCGCCGTGCGGGTACATATCCTTCACCCCGGGAGCAAACAGCAGGTCGCAGCGCGCTTCCTGCAGCAACTGCTGATCCTCGAGCAGCGTGCGCGGATAAGCGGTGTAGTCCTCGCTCGGCCCGAACTGCAGCGGGTTGACGAAGATGCTCGCCACGACGCGATCGCCACGATAACGCGCCGCCGCCAACAGGCTCATGTGTCCGGCGTGCAGATTGCCCATGGTGGGCACGAACGCGATGCGCAGTCCCGCGGCACGCCATTGCTGCACGTGCGCGCGCGCAGCCTCGACCGTGGTCACGGTATCCATCGGGCCCCGAAGATCAAAAGCAGTGTTCCGGCGCCGGATACTCGCCGGACTTGACCGCCTGGACGTAGCGAGCGACCGCGGCCTGCGGCGAATCGCTGCCGGCCATGAAATTGCGTACGAAGCGCGGCTTGCGGCCGGCCGTGATATCGAGGATGTCGTACAGCACCAGTATCTGGCCGTCGGTGTCGGGACCGGCGCCGATGCCGATCACCGGCACCTTGAGCGCCTGGGAAATCCCACGGCCGAGCGCTGCCGGAATGCACTCCAGCAGCACCAGGTCCGCGCCCGCGGCCTCCAGCGCCAGTGCGTCCTCGAGCATGCGCCGCGCGGCATCGTCATCCCGGCCCTGGACGCGAAAACCCCCGGTCTTGTGCACCGATTGCGGCCTGAGTCCGAGGTGTGCGCACACCGCGATGTCGTGGCTGGCGAGGAACTCGACGATCTCGGTCTGCGCCTGGCCACTCTCGAGCTTCACCATGCGCGCACCGCCCTCCTGCATCAAGCGCACCGAATTGGCCAGCGCCAGCTCGCGCGATGGATAGCTCATGAACGGCATATCGGTGATCAGAAACGGCCGGTGCAACCCACGCGCGACCGCCGCGCTGTGGTAGACCATGTGATCCATGGTGACCGGCACGGTGGTGTCATGGCCCTGGATCACCATCCCGAGCGTGTCCCCCACCAGCACCACGTCGACGCCGGCGGCGTCCAGCAGCGCGGCAAAGCTGGCATCGTAGGCGGTCATGCAGGCGATCTTCTCGCCGCGTTGCTTCATCTGCCCGAGGGTGTTGAGCGTGACCGTCGGACGATCCGAGTCGCGCTGTTGCAGCTGGGTATACATCGACAGCTCCTATAGCGCCGCGTGCCGCATCGGATTGTAGTAGAGGCGCCCACGGCGCAGGCGTCGGATCGCCGACAGCAGCTCGTCGTAGTCCTCCGCGGTATTCACCGGGTCGATCGCAGCTGCATTGACGATCAGCAGCGGCCCGGCATCGTACTCGTGAAAGAAGCGCGCATAGGCGTCGTTCAGCCGCTCCAGGTAGCCGCGATCGATGAATTGCTCGTGCTGGATGCCGCGCCGGCCAATGCGCGCCAGCAGCACGTCCACTGGCGCCTGCAGGTAGATCACCAGGTCGGGCTTGGGCGCCTCGATTGCCAGTTTGGCGTACACCTGCTCGTACAGGCGATATTCCTCCTCATCCAGCGTGGCACGGGCGAACAGGCGATCCTTGTCGATCAGGTAGTCGGCCACCCGCAGCGGGGCGAACAGATCGTGCTGCTTGAGGCCGGCGAGCTGCTGCGCGCGCTGAAACAGGAAATACAGCTGCGCCGGCAGTGCCCCGGCGCGCGGGTTGCGGTAGAAGCGCTCGAGGAATGGATTTTCATCAGCGCGCTCCAGGATCAACTCCGCCCCGAGGCTGCCCGCCAGCCTGGTCGCGAGCGTGGTCTTTCCGACCCCGATCGGTCCTTCGATCACGATGAATCGGTGTGGCAGAGTTTCAGGCGCCATCGGCTTTCGGGGTGTTGTCCAGACGCCAGATACCCGCGGCGTCGACGCGGGCTGCAAGCTCGGCGACGCGCCCGCGGCCCGGCACGTTCAGCTCGGGCGCCACCTCCAGCAGAGGATACAGAACGAAGTTGCGCTGCACTATCCCGGGGTGCGGCAGCGTGAGTTCGGGACTGTCGAGCCGCTCAGCATCAAATAGCAGCAGGTCCAGATCAATGCGCCGCGGGCCCCAGCGCACGCGCGGCGGCTCACGACCCAGCGCGCCCTCGAGCGAGCGCAAGGCGCCGAAAAACGCCGCCGCCGGCAGCTGCGTGAGCACCGCCGCCACCGCATTGACGAAATCCGGCTGCGTCGCCGGGCCCAGCGGTTTCGAGCCATAGAGCGAGGATTGCAGCACCAGGCGCGTCTGCGGCAGCTGCGGCAAGGCCGCGAGCGCGCGCTGCACCTGCTCGGCGGGCCGATCCAGATTGCTGCCGATACCGACGTAGGCTGCATGCCACAGCATTCAAGCCGGGCCCGGGGAACCGCGCCGACGCCGGCGTCGGCGCCGTGTCCGGCGCGCTCCGGGATCTGCCGCGACGCCAACCTCAGGCGCTAGCAACTCCGATGGTGCCGGCCCTGACGCCGCGGCGGCGGCCGCCACAGCCGGCACATTGCCGCTCCTGGCGCCGCGGGCGCGCGGTAAAGCATCCAGCATCTGCAGGCGTTGTTCCGGTGATACTTCCTGCAGCCGGGTCCACCAGGTCGCGATGTCGGCTGGTGCCAGGCCCAACTGCGCACGCAGTGCCAGCAGATCAAACGCCGCACGGAAACGCGGCTGCTCCAGCAGCCGCAGCGCGCGCTTGCCGCGCGGCTGCTCCAGCCGCGGCTGAAACGCGAACATCTCGCGCAGCCCGAGCGCCACGCGCCGCGGTATCGTCACTCGCGCCGAGGCCTCGCGCAGCGCGCGATCGCAGGCCTCGACGATGGCGCCGATTTCGTGCCAGCGTTGCGGTGGCAGCGATTCGATGGCTTCCGCGATCGGCCCATACAGCAGCAGCGCAAACAGGAACGTCGGGGTGACCGGCTTGTCCTGCGCGACACGCGCGTCGGTATTGCGCAGACCCTGCTGCAGCAGCTGCTCCACCAGCCCGCCGGGGTGTTTCGCAAGGTAACGCTCGATGGCGGGAAACAGCACCTCGAGCAGCGCGCGCCGGCGCAGCACGGCAAGGCTCGCCTCGCCATGGCCGGTCAGGAACAGCTTCAGCGTTTCATCGAATAGCCGCGCCGCCGGCACGCCTGCCAGCAGACCGCGCAGACGCGCTATCGGCGCCGCGGTCGCCGGTTCCACGGTGAAGCCGAGCTTGGCCTCAAAGCGCGCGGCCCGCAGCATGCGCACCGGATCCTCGCGATAGCGTGCCTCCGGGTCGCCGATCATGCGCAAGGTGTGAGCGGCGAGATCCTCCGCGCCACCGACGTAGTCCCACAAGGAAAAATCCGCGATGTTGTAATACAGCGCGTTGACGGTGAAATCGCGCCGCCATACATCCTCTTCGATGCTGCCGTAGACGTTGTCGCGCAGCAGCCGGCCATGCGTATCGTGTACGCGTTCATTGTCGATCGAATCGAGTTCGGATTCTTCGTCGAGCTCCGGCGCCTCCCCGTCCTCCGGATCCGCTTCCGGCATCGGCTCTTCGCTGGGCGACGGCGCCGTCGCGGCGCGAAACGTCGCCACCTCGATCACCTCGCGGCCGAACACTACATGCGCCAGGCGAAAGCGCCGCCCGACCAGGCGCGAGTTACGAAACAGCGACCTGACCTCATCTGGCAACGCATTGGTGGCGACATCGAAATCCTTCGGATGACGACCGAGCATCACATCGCGCACGCAACCGCCGACCAGAAATGCCTGGTAACCGGCCTCCTTCAGGCGATACAGCACGCGCAGGGCGTTGCCGGAAATATTCGAGCGGGAGATGTTGTGGTCGGCGCGGGCGATGATGCGCGGTGCAGTACCGATGGCAACTACTGGGGTGATATCGTTCAAATCGTCCTGTCCGCTTGAGCAATCGAAAGCGACGTCTATAATACCGCGCCTCTTCAGAACCCCCCGCTGTCGCTGCTCCCTTCGTCTAGAGGCCTAGGACACGGCCCTCTCAAGGCTGGAACACGAGTTCGAATCTCGTAGGGAGCGCCATATAATCAATGGGTTGCATGCACCCTGTGGTCGCCGGCGGCAAGCATTGCGCGGTCGCGAGTCACGCGGATGTATAGCGACTCCAGCGCGGCCGCGGATGGCGTCTGCTGGCGAGGAAGGTCGAGATCAACCCCGGCAGCATCAGCAGCAGGCGCGGCGCGGCCACGATGAGCGCCACCAGCACCGGCCAGTGCAATACGGCCAGGGCCCCGAAAAAGACCGCAATACGCAGCGCCAGCTTTAATCCGGATAGCAGCAGCAGCGCTGCCGCCACGATCGCCCAGGCCGCACCGACCAGCTGCGCCAAACCCAGTACGCCGATCCAGATACGAATCAGCATGAACGCGGCGAGCGCAGCCAGCCCCACGACGCGCAGGAAAACGCGCATCACGATCGCGACCGCCGGCAATCGCGCCCGAGCCGGGCCGCCATCGCCCGTGGCTTGAGCGCGTATAGCCGCTTTCCCAGGGCCATCGCCTTGGCACGCAGCGCGCGCCGCCGGCGCTCGATCGCCGCCTGCAGCGGCGCGACCAGCAGATCGGCAGACTGTGCGTACGCAGCCACGCTCGACTGCAGCAGCGCCAGATCATGCTCATGGCCCAGGCAATCCGCCAGCCGGCGCGCCCGCGCATGGGATTTCGATCGCGCGCGCGACTGCAGCGGCCTGAGCATCTGCAGCGCGTGCCACAGGTACTGCACCTGCTTGCGCCATCGGTGCAACGCCAGGGTATCGGGATTGTTCCGCGCTGCGCGCGCGGCGCGGCGGCCGGCGCGGTAGATACGTCGAAACCCTGGCGCCAGCCCCGACCAGCCGTAGTGGCCAATTTGCCAGCGCCGCCCGCGCAGTTGCACCTGCTGCAATCGCGCGCGGGCCCCCGCCAGCGCCGGGCGGCGATCAGTGAGTTGGCGCTGCGCCTGCTGCTGGGTGCGGCGCAACCGAGCTGCCAGCGCACCCACCGCCGGGTCCTTTCCCAGGGCAGCGCTGCGGCGGCACAGCGAGTCGAGGGTGCGCACCTGCACCCGGGCGTCACGCACCGCATTGAGCGTGCGCGCCGCGCCGCGCAGCGCGGCATCCTCGCGCCGGTAGGTCGCTACAGGTAACCCGGCGCGCAGCAGTCGCAAGGCGGCGCGGGAGCGCTTGATCTCCTTACGCGCGCAGTGCACCTGAACGTCGGAAGGTCGCGCGGCGGCTAACGCAAGTTCCGCATTTGCAGCATGCTGCAGTGCAGCACGACGTACCGTGCCGGTGGCCGATCGATCGGTGGGCGTGCCCCGGTCTGACATGGGGCGATGCTACGGCAGCAGGTATGCGCTTCGCATCCGCATCGACAAGAAGACACGGCGGGACCATCTCCCGCCGTGTGATTGCGTGGCGTCAGCTCCCGGTGGAGGCACCGCCGCTGACAGGGGTCGAAGTCGCGCCCGGGATGGCGCCAGACAGTGCGCCGTTTGCGGTCACGCTCGACTGCGTGTTTTGCGACGAGGCCCTGGTGGACGACGCGCCGGTGCTTGCATTGGCGGGTGCAACGGTGGCGCCCGCGTTGCCTGCGTCACCGGCCACGCCGGTGACAGCGGTGGCTGCGGCAGCGCCTTGCGCCGACGGCACCGACTGAGCCGCGCTTGAAGCTGCCGCGCGCGCAGTCGCGGCGGCCGGAGCAGCAGCATCGCCAGCCCGCTCCTTGGTGGATTGAACTGCGCCCTTTGAGGTACTGCGCGCGGCGTTCAGATCGTGATGCGCACGGGTGATCGCCGAACCCGGGCTGGCGCTGGCGCCCGCACTGCCCGCCGCGTGGCCCGCAGCACCGCCAAAGTTTCCCATCGTGCTGCCACCACCGGTCAGCCCACCGTCCATTCCACCATGGAGGCCGCCCGCAAGGCCGCCTGCAGCCCCGGCGCCCAGCAGGCCGGCCTGTGCCACGGATGTGAGCCCCAGAATCGCTGCCAGGGCCGTGGCAGCGCGAAGTTGACTCGTATTCATGTGCATTGCTCCAGATTGATCGCAGCAGATTGCGACCTTCATGGAGCACAACGACTGCAGGGTCGCGTTTCTTCCCGGGGCGGGCGTATCAGTCGCGATGGACCTGCACTATGTCAGATGAGACGCGCATTCCCTCCGCCACCCTGCCGAACCCGTAGTTCGCATCGCGTGCGCCCGCCCCCGGATGAATCGCCTCCCGAGCCAGCGATGCGATCGCCATTCGCGCCCCTTCGCGGTCCGGGGCCATCAGGCGCGGCGCCAGCAATCCGGCGACCAGCGGTGCAGCAAACGAGGTTCCACGCACCAGGCCATAGCCGGCAGGATCGCTCGCCGCCACCATGTCGGCCCCGGGGGCGGCAAATTCCACCTGAGCGCCACGCTCGGCCTCAATCAGCACGCGACCACGCGCATCGACGGCGGTCACGCCGACGACATCGGGGTACGCCGCCGGATACAGCGGCGGGGCCGCGGGGCCGTCATTGCCGACCGCCGCGACGATGATGTGGCCGCGCGCGATCATCCGCCCTACCACCTGCCGCAGGATCTGATTGTCGGGTCCGACCAGGCTGATGTTGATGACCGCGACCTGATGGGCGTGCAGCCACGCGAAAGCCGCGGCGATTGCATCGACCGCACCGCCGGTTGGCAGGCCGCAGTAGACATCCGCAGCGTAGAGCCGAGCGCCCGGTGCCGCGCCATGGAACGGTGTCGCATCGCCCACCAGCAACGAGGCGACCGCGGTGCCATGCGCGCTTGCTACCGCCCGCCCATCGCAGCCCCAGATCTCGATCGAGGCAGCGTGAAACGCGTCATGGGTGAGCCGCACTCCGCCATCGATCAGACCAACGCGCACCTGGTGCTTGCTCTCGTCATCGACACCCGGTGCTGTGGCAGTGTCCGCAGCTGCGCCATTCGGGGTGGCCACGTCCGTGTCCGATGCACTGCCAGCGTAGATATGATCGTAATCAAACAGCGTTTCGGGTTCGAGGCGCCGTAGCTGGCGCAATGCGCGCTGGGTTGACATGCCGTGCGGCGCCCGCAACACATCAATACGGATATCCGGGCCGTCGGCTGACCGCTCGCCCACGCGCACAAAACCCGCCGCGAGCACGCGCTCGAGCACCGCTGCGCTCAGGTCGAGCCCCAGCAGCTCGCCGCGCAACATGGGCTCGCCGTTAGGATCGGCCTCGATCAGCTGCCGATGGTGACGAATCAGCTCCTCACCGGCCGTGCGGCGCGACGCTGCCAGCGCCGTCGCGCCCAATCCAGCGGCACCGGTGACGGTTTGCCCGATAGGGCCGGTCAGGTCGGTGGCGGGCAGCGATGGCAGCTGAACGGGAGGCAGCCCCAGCGCTGCCGCTGCCGCGACAGTAACGTCCGCCACGGCAACGACGGCCGTACAGCACAGTGCGATCAACCCGGCGGCGGTGCGAAATGGCATGGCCCTACGTCCTTCGTCAACGATGCTAGCATTGAGTGAAACGATCGCCGCCTGGCGTTTCGCGGCCCGGCACGAACTAAATCTTCGCCACCTGATGGAAGAAACAGTTACTCCAGCGCGTTTGCCTGATACGACATGAGCGAGCCCGGCGATCTGCTGCAGACCCGGATCCTCGAGCTGTTGCCGAAGTTGCGCCGGTTCGCGCGCAGCCTGACCAGGAACGTGCACGATGCGGACGATTTGCTGCAAGGTGCGCTCGAGCGCGCACTCGCTCACCTTGATCAATGGCAGGCAGATACACGCCTCGACAGCTGGCTCTACACCATCGTCAAGCATGCCTGGATCGATGAGCTGCGTGCTCGCGCGCGGCGCGAGCGAGGAGTCGAGGACGCCGGGCAGGCCGAGGCGGTCCCGGACCATCGGGGCGATGCCAGCGGTACTCTGGCGGTTGACCAGGCCATGGCATGCCTGCCGGCGGAGCAGCGCCTTGCCGTGGCGCTGGTGCTCATCGAGGGCTTGCCCTATAAAGAGGCCGCGCAGATCATCGGTATTCCAATGGGGACGCTGACCAGCCGACTCGCACGCGGGCGCCAAGCGCTGCAGCAGTTACTGGAGCCAGGAGACGGCGCATGACTATTCCGGACGAGATGTTGGCCGCTTATCTTGACGGCGAGCTCGAGGGTGCCGAGCGCACGCGCTTCGAACAGGCCATCGAGCAGGACGCGCAACTGGCACAGCGTGTCGCGCAGCAGCGGGCGCTGCGCGATCGGCTACGCGGAGCCTACAACGAAGTGTTGCAGGAAGCCGTGCCGCAACCCCTGGCCCAGGCGGTCAAACGTGGCACACCGAGCGGTCCGGCGCAGGTGATCGATCTGGCGCGGGTACGCGCGGAACGCGCGCGGCGCGGCAATGGGCAGCGCCAGACAAAGATGCGCCGCTACAGCATAGCCGCCAGCCTGGCTGTGGGACTGATGGCGGGTATTGTTGTCCAGCGCCTCGCGGCTCCCGGCGCGGTGACGGAGTTCCATGACGGTACGCTGCTGGCTCGCGGTGCGCTGGCGCAAGCATTGAACGAGCAGCTCGCCAGCAGCCCCGTGCCTGGCGCCGCGGTGCGCGTGGGACTGAGTTTCAGGTCCAGGAGCGGCAATTACTGCCGCACCTTCGCGCTCAGCGGTAGCCGCTCGCTCATGGGCCTGGCCTGTCGCGAACAGGATCAATGGCAGCTGCTGAACCTGATGGCCGCCGATGGTGGCGCTGGCGCAGGCACGGCACAGGGCATGCGCATGGCGACATCGCCGCTGCCGCCGGCGTTGCTACAGGCGGTCAATGAGCGTATCAGCGGCGAACCGCTGAATGCGACCGCCGAAGCCAAAGCACGCAGCAGCGGCTGGCACTGATGGGGCGGCGGTCAACATGATGGCGGGCTTGTTCTCAAGGCCCGGTGTGGTCATCAAGCCCGGCCCCCTGTTCGCGTGCTTCGCCATCGCAACATCGCTCGCTGCCACCGGTTCGACCGCAGACAGCCCTGAGCCCTCGCCCGCAGCATCCATGGTCAGCGAACTGGGCCTGCGCGCCGCCGCCACTCCGGTGCGCGAGCGCAGCGGCTGGCGCCCGCCGCGCGAAATCCTGCTGGCACCGGCACTGCACGCCGACCTGCCGCGGCTGCAGCAAGTCGCGCCCGAGGCGCGGTTGATCGAGGTTTCGGCCGCGACCCCTGCCGGCGCGCTGGCTGGCGCCGATGCGGCAATCGGTATCTGCGACCAGAAGACCCTGCAAGCAGCGCCGCACCTGCAGTGGCTGCAATTGCTTACGGTCGGTGCCGAGCGCTGCGTGCAACTGCCGCTGATCCGCGAGCGACGCCCGCTGATCACCAACATGCAGCGCGTCGCCGCCGCCAGCATGGCAGAACACGTGATGGGCATGATGCTGATCCTGAGCCATCATCTGGATTATTTTCTCGCTCAGCAAGCACGCGGGCACTGGGCGAGCGAGGCCGATCACTACCCGCAACCGGTCGAGCTCAAGGGGAAAACCGTGCTGGTGGTCGGACTGGGCGGCATCGGCACCGAGGTGGCAAAGCGTGCCTACGCCTTCGGGATGCGCGTGATCGCCACCCGCGCCAGCGGCGCCCCGGGACCGGACTACGTCAGCTACGTCGGATCGCCGGATGAGCTTTTGAAACTGGCAAGCGATGCCGATGTGGTCGTCAACTGCACACCGCTCACGCCCCAGACCGCTGGACTATTCAACCGGGAATTCTTTGCCGCTACCAAACCGTCGGCCTATTTCATCAACGTCGGCCGCGGCGGCAGCGTCGTCACCGCCGACCTGGTCGCGGCGCTGCGGGCCGGACGCATCGCCGGTGCCGGCCTCGATGTGACCGACCCGGAGCCGCTGCCCGCCGACAATGCGCTGTGGCACATGCAAAACGTCGTGATCACGCCCCATATGTCGGCCAACTCTCCGATGACGCACGATATGCTGCTCGCAGTCCTGGTCGAGAACCTGCGGCGCTACGTTGGCGGCGAGCCCATGCTCTCGGTGGTCGATATCGACCGCGGCTATTAGGGCATCGATGGGCGGGGGCGCTGACCTTCGCTGCGAAGCTCCTCATAGCGTCGGCCGGCGTAGCGTGCAACCGCGGCCCAGGCGATGCAGGCGCCTATGCCCAGCGTCAACGCACCGCCAAGACCAAATCCGGCGGCCCGCAGTCCTGCCTGCATCCAGGCCGAACTCACATCCCCGAAGCGGTAGATCACCGTGTCGATGACGTTCTTTGCCTTGTAGCGGTTGCTCTGGTCGACCACGGTGAAACAGATCTCCCGGCTGGGCCGGGCGATGGCGTACTGCGCGACGCGACGCGTCACCTGCAGCCCCTGGATGACAATCAGCGACGGCGATATCGCCACCACCACAAAAGCCAGCAGCATGATGAGCGGATTGAGTAGCAGTCCGCTCGTTACCCCGAAGCGCTGCACCAGGCGCCCGAGCCCAAAGGTCAGTATCAGGGCGGTGACGACGTTGACCACCAGATCGATGTCGGCAATCGCCTGTGCGCGTCCCGCCACGGCGTGGAAGGCGTGCGCGATGACATCGGTCTGCAGGAAGTAGCCCACGGTATTGACCCAGGTCATCAGCAAAATGAATGCCGCCTGACTCAAGATGTAGCGCGACTTGAACAGGCGATTGAAGCCCTCGAACGGGTTGCCGGGCAACTGGTGATCCAGCGTGGTCGCCTGCACCTCCGCGTGGCTGGCGCGCAGCCGCTGTTTTTCCTGCATCAGCCGATACACCAGCACGATCACGAGCAGGAAACCCGCCGCCGCCAGCAGCAGCAGGCCGCTGAGTTGCAGCCGCTGCACCAGCAGCCGCACCAGCAGCGGTCCGGCGATCGCGCCGATGCTGCCGCCGGCAGCAATGAGCGCAAACAGCCGGGTCGCCTGGGACGGGGTGAACACATCCACCATCAGGCTCCAGAACACCGAGATCATGAACAGGTTGGCGACGCTGAACCAGACGTAATAGGCAGCCGCAATCCACACATTGCCCGGTGCGTGGCGAAACAGCAGCTGGAACAGCAGCACATTCAACAACCAGAACCAGAACACGCCCGGCAGCAGCCGCATGAGCCGGACGCGCGATGCCAGCATGGCGTAGATCGGCGAGGCCAGCAGCGTGCCGAAGAAAGTAGCCGTAAACAGGTTCTGCAGTTGACCGACCCCGATGACGGTGGCCACTGTGTCGCGCACCGGACGCAGGATGTAGTAGCTGCCGAGCAGCACGAAATTGCACATGAACGCCAGCAGCACCGCCCGACGCTCATGCGGCGCGACCTGCGCGACGACATCGAACAGCCGCAGCAGCCATGCGCTCATGCTCCGGGAACGCGCCTGCATGGCGTCTAGCGCACGCGCCAGATCATCATCGCCGTGACCAGTGCCAGCAGGCCGGTGGGCACCCATGCGAGCAGCAGCGGATCGAGGTTGAATACCTGTGTGCCGCTTTCAATCAATCGCTGCAGAAACACGTAAACGATCCCCAGTGCCACACCGAAAGTGCTGCGGGCGCTGAGCGAGGCGGTACGCAGCGAGCCAAAGCCGAACGGCAGCGCGAACAGCAACGCTACCAGGATGCCCACGGTGCGCGCCACGCGTGACCAGAACGCGATTTCGTACTGTTCGGACTCCAGATGGTTGGCGCGCAGGTAGCGGATCGCCTTGAACAGCGTGCGTAACGACAGCTCCGAGGAGTCGGTGTTCACCAGGCGCAGGAAATCGGCGCCGGCGGCGGTATGCAGCGACTGCTGCGCCACCCGCATGCTGGTGACCGAGTCGTCGGCGAAACGCGACTCGGCGTAGTTGCGCAGTTGCCATGATTGCGGGCCAGCTGCGGTCGCATGTTCGGCGCGCGCGATCGCCGCCAGCCGATTCCCGGGCGTGAGCTCAAAGATCAGCATGCCGCCGAACTCGGCGGCGCCCGAGCGGTCCTGGACATTGAGGATGGTATCGCCGTCGCGGATCCAGGCCCCGGCCCCGGCGAAGCTCATGTTGGAATACTTGGCGATGGCCTTCTGCTCGTCTGCCAGCTGCCCGAGCGGTTGCGCCAGAAACTCACCGATCAGCAGGTCGAGCGCCACCAGCAACGCCGCGCTGATCAATACCGCGACGCTCAGGCGCAGTTTCGACATACCCGAGGCGCGCATGACGGTGAGCTCATGGCTGCGCGCCAGCACGCCGATGCCCAGCAACGCGCCGATGAGCGCGCCTGCCGGGAACGTCTCGAGCGCGAATTGCGGCAGCGTCATCGCGGAGTACTGCAGGGCATCGAGCATGCCGTAGTGACCGATGCCGACATTGCCCTGTTCGCCGATGAATACGAACAGCATGCCGAGCATCTGCAGCGCCACCATCACCAGCGCCACCGCCGACAGCAGCGTGCTGGCAATGTAACGATCGAGTAGCGTCATCGGCGGCTCCGCGCACGATGCGCACGCAGCATCCCCGGCCCGAGGATCGCCGTCAGGCTGATGGCGAAGAACAGCCCGTGCACCCACCACAGTCCAAGCGCCGCCGGGACCACTCCGTGCTCCAGCCAGGTACGTGCCGCCAGCGCCAGGTTTGCATACACCGCAAACACCAGCACCGCGATCCAGATATGGGCGTAGCGCCCCTGGCGCGGACGCAATCGTCCCAGCGGCACCGCCAGCGCCGTAAGCACCAGCGCCATCAGCGGCAAGCCCAGACGCCACTGCAGCTCCGCCCGCAGCTTCAGGTCGCGACTTCCCAGCAGTGCCATCGTTCCCAGCTCGCTCGCCCGCGGCGCTCGCGCGGCAGTCTCGGGCGTCTGTACCGGAATCAGCTGCTGCTCGAAGCGCATGATGCGGAAGCGATTGGCGCCCGGGGTGCCTTCGATGCGCTCGCCATCGTACAGGGTGATGGTCTCGGCCAGGCCGTCGCCCGGCCCGCTGTAATGCGCGCGTCGCGCCACCGTGGTCTCGACCGACGGCCCTTCGCTGCGCTTTACGAATACGTCGGTCAGGTCGCCGTTGCGCGCCGCTGCGCGCGCATAGACCACGATGCGTCCGCCGCTGAAGCTGCGAAACTTGCCAGGCTCGAGCGGCGCGTTGATTCCGGCCCGGATCGCCTCATTGCGCAGCCCGGCCTCGGCCGCCGCAGCGCGCGGGGACAGATCGAAATTGAGCCAGGCAATCAGTCCGGTGACCGGTAACGCCAGCAGCCACACGGCCGCGGCCACACGGGCGACGCCGACCCCGCAAGCCTGGGCGGCCGCCATCTCGCTGTCGTGGTAGAGCCGGCCGAAGGCCAGCACGATGCCGATCATCAGGCCGAACGGCAGCAGTATCGCCACATTTTGTGCGGCGCTCAGCCCGATCAACTCGAGCACGAAGCCGCGCTGGTACTGCAGCTGTGCCGCGCGCGCCAGCACGCTGCCCACCTGGTTTACCAACAGCAGGGCGAGCGCTATGAACGTGACCCCCAGAAAGTTCACGGTCATCTCCCAGAGCATATAGCGCTGCAGAATTCGCAACGGGCCCTTATCCTTCAGTCGGCTTCGGCTACACTTGCGCCGGACTATCACCGCCGCGCGCAAGCCGGCGTATCTGGTCATTGCCGCTGCATTGCGGGGTTTACGACGCGGCGGCCGCTACGTTATACGAATATTTCGCGGGCAAACAAGGAATAAGACGATGCGATTCGAAGCCTTCAGCCGCCGCGCCGCCATCCAGCGCGGCGATTGTCTGGTAATCGGCGCTTTCGAGCGCGGCGAGCTGGGCGCGGAAGCGTCGGCGGTGGACCGCAGCCTGCGCGGCCGGGTACGACGGCTGCTGGCGAGCGGCGATTTTTCCGGCCGCAGCGGCGAGAGCTTGCTGCTGCCGGAGGTAGCCGGACTGACCGCCCGAAGGCTGCTGCTGGTCGGCTTAGGGCCCAAGGCCCAGTTCAACCGCCGCAGCTGGCGCCGCGCAATGCAGCACACCGTTGCCGCCTTGACCCGCACGCGCATCGCGTCCGCCGCCATCGCGCTGGAGCGCCCTGCCGCTGCCGAACTCGATGACTACTACTTCGGACGCAGCGCCGCGGAAATCGTGGGCGCGAGCCTGTATCGCGTCAACGACCTCAAGACTGAGCGGCGTGCGCGCGCGCCGGCTCTGGCGCGCATTGCGCTCGGCCCGGTGACCACCGCCGCTGCGGCCGACGTGCGCCGCGGACTGGCGGCCGGCGCCGCGGTGAGCGAGAGCGCGAAGCTGCTGCGCAATCTGGGCAACCTGCCGGCCAACGTCTGCACGCCACGCTACCTGGCGACCCAGGCGCGCGCGCTGGAGCGCAGCTATCGACGCCGCGTGCGCGTGCGCGTGTTCGATGAGGCTGGGATCCGGCGCCTGAAGATGGGTTGCCTGCTCGCCGTCACCCGCGGCAGCGCCGAACCGCCGCGTTTCATCGTGCTGGAATATCGCGGCGCGCGCCGCAGCCGCGCACCCCTGGTGCTGGTCGGCAAGGGTGTCACTTTCGACACCGGCGGCATCTCGCTCAAGGACCCGCCGTCGATGGACGAGATGAAGTACGACATGTGCGGCGCCGCCACGGTGCTGGCGGCGATCGATTTCGCCGCGCGCGCCGAACTCAGGATCAACCTGATCGGCCTGGTACCGACCTGTGAGAACATGCCCGACGGCCGCGCGGTGAAGCCGGGCGACATCGTCACCAGCGCCTCGGGGCAGACGGTCGAGATTCTCAACACCGACGCCGAGGGCCGCTTGATCCTGTGCGATGCGCTCAACTATGCGCGCCGCTACCAGCCCGAAGCGGTAGTCGATTTTGCCACCCTGACCGGCGCCTGCATCATTGCACTGGGGCATGTTCACAGCGGGGTGATGGCGAACGACGATGCGCTGGCACGCGAACTGGTGGAAGCCGGTGTGCGCACCGATGATCGCGCCTGGCAGCTGCCGCTGACCGAAGAGTACAGCGAGGGCCTGCGCAGTAACTTCGCCGACATGGCGAACATCGCCGGTCGCGAGGGTGGCGCCATCACCGCTGCCGCATTCCTGGGCAAGTTCACCAAGGGCCTGCGCTGGGCGCACATGGACATCGCCGGCAGCGCCTGGACTGGCGGCGCCGCCAAGGGCGCCACCGGCCGGCCGCTGTCATTGGTGGCGGATTTTCTGACCCGGCGCGCCGCCGGGGCAAGGTGATCGGTGCCGGCGGCGGCGCCACGCGTGGATTTCTACGTGCTGGCGGGTAGCGAGGCGCGCGCGCGCCTCAAGCTCGCCTGCCGCATCGCCGAGAAGGCGTATCTGGCCGATCAGCGTGTATTCGTATGGCTGGACGACGCCGCGGAATTGCACAGCTTCGATGAACTGCTGTGGACCTTCGCCGACCGCAGCTTCGTGCCGCACGAGATCTACAGCGACCCGCAGCAATGGCAGCACACCCCGGTGCTGCTCGGGTGCGAAGCACAGCCGCAGCAGGCCTTCGACGTTCTCCTGAATCTGGGCACCGAGGTGCCCGCGGCCGCCGCGCGCGCCGGCCGCATCGCCGAGATCGTGGACGCGGAGGAACCGCGACGGCGCGCCGGGCGCAACCGCTTCCGTCATTACCGCGAGCTGGGGCTGGTTCCCGAGACGCACAATATCGCGGCCGAAGAAACACCTTAGGCCACGATCGCAAGCCCTATAATTGCGGGGCTTCAAGGCCAGTCTCATTCCCGGATGGAAAAAGTCTACTCGCCCGCCGCGATCGAACAGCGTCTGTATCAGCATTGGGAGGCCGCCGGCTATTTTGCCCCGCGGCCGGCTGCACGCAGTTACTGCATCGTGATTCCGCCGCCGAACGTGACCGGCACGCTGCACATGGGGCACGCATTCCAGGACACGATCATGGACGCGTTGATACGCCTGCATCGCATGCGCGGCGAGCAGACGCTGTGGCAGGTGGGCACCGATCACGCCGGCATCGCCACGCAGATGGTGGTCGAACGGCAGCTCGACCTTGAAGGCAAGCGGCGCACCGATCTGACGCGCGACGCCTTCATCGAGCGTGTCTGGGCGTGGAAACAACAGTCGGGCAGCACCATCGCACAGCAGTTGCGACGCCTTGGCGCCTCGGTCGACTGGGCGCGCGAGCGCTTCACCATGGATCCGGATCTGTCGGGCGCGGTGGTTGAAGCCTTCGTGCGCCTGCATCAGGAGGGGCTGATCTACCGCGGCCAGCGGCTGGTCAACTGGGATCCGGTGCTGGGCACGGCGCTGTCGGACCTGGAAGTGCTGTCCGAGGAGGAGGACGGACATCTTTGGCACGTGCGCTATCGGCTGGCCGACGGCACCGGCCAGGTGGTGGTGGCCACCACCCGCCCGGAAACCATGCTGGGGGATGCCGCAGTCGCGGTGCACCCGGACGATGAGCGCTATCGGGCGCTGGTCGGCCGCAAACTGCTGCTGCCGCTGAGCGGACGCGAGATCCCGATCATCGCTGACAGCTACGTCGACCCCGCCTTCGGCACCGGCTGCCTGAAGATAACTCCGGCGCACGACTTCAACGACTACGCCATCGGCATGCGGCATGGGTTGCCGCTGATCAACATCTTCACACGCGATGCGCGACTGAACGAGAATGCGCCGGCGCACCTGCGCGGCCTGGATCGCCTCCAGGCGCGCGAGCGCATCGTCGCCGAGCTCGACGCGGCCGGGCTGCTCGAGCGCATCGAGCCGCACAAGCTGATGATCCCGCGCGGTGATCGCACCGGCGCGGTGATCGAGCCTTACCTCACCGATCAATGGTACGTGCGCATTGCGCCGCTGGCGGCACCGGCGATCGCCGCAGTGGAATCCGGCCGGGTGCGCTTCGTGCCGGAGAACTGGGACAAGACGTTCTTCCAATGGATGCGCAATATCCAGGACTGGTGCATCAGCCGCCAGCTGTGGTGGGGCCACCGCATTCCGGCCTGGTATGACGAGGACGGCGAGATCTACGTCGCGCGCAGCGCCGCCGAAGCGCACGCGCAGGCACGCGCGCGCCATGGCCGCGAGGTGCCGCTGCGCCAGGATGACGACGTGCTCGACACCTGGTTCTCCTCCGCGCTGTGGCCGTTCTCAACCCAGGGCTGGCCCGAACAGAGCCCGCAGCTCGAGCGCTACTACCCGACCGACGTGCTGGTCACGGGATTCGACATCATATTTTTCTGGGTCGCGCGCATGCTGATGTTCGGGCTGAAGTTCATGGGTGAGGTGCCGTTTCGGCAGGTGTACCTGCACGGCCTGATCCTCGATGCCGATGGGCAGAAGATGTCCAAGTCCAAGGGCAACGTCATCGATCCGCTGGACATCATCGATGGCATCGATCTGGAAGCGCTGGTGGCCAAGCGCACCGCCGGACTGATGCAGCCGCACCTTGCCGCCGCCATCGAACGCGCCACGCGCAAGCAATACCCCAATGGTATCGCCGCCTACGGCACCGATGCGCTGCGTTTTACCTTCGCCTCGTTTGCCACCCAGAGCCGCGAGCTGCGTTTCGATCTGGGCCGCGTCGCCGGCTACCGCAATTTCTGCAACAAGCTGTGGAACGCGGCGCGCTTCGTAATGCTGGTGGCGCAGGAGGCGGCGGCGCCCGCGGCCGTAGCCTCGATCGATGCCGCGCCATCGTCTGCGGGCGCCACGGCCATTGACATCGCCAATCGTTGGATCCGTTCGCGCCTGGGCGCCACGATCAGCGCCGTCGAGCGCGCGTTCGACGAGTACCGGTTCGACTTCGCCGCCAGTGCGTTGTACGACTTCACCTGGCATGAGTACTGCGACTGGTACATCGAGATCGTCAAGCCGGTGCTGCAGGAGACGCGCGATCCGGCCGCGCAGCACGCCGCGCGGCGCACCTTGCTTACGGTACTGGAGGCGCTGCTGCGCACGCTGCATCCGCTGATGCCATTCATCAGCGAGGACATCTGGCTGCGGGTGGCGCCGCTGGCCGGGGCCGGCGGCCCGAGCGTGATGCTCGCCGCGTGGCCACAGGCGGCGCAGTTCCCGCGCGACGCGGCTGCCGAAACCGAGCTGCGCTGGGTGATGCAGCTGGTACTGGCGATCCGGCAGATTCGTGGCGAGATGGATATCAGTCCGGCCCGGCGCCTGCCGCTGCTGCTGCAGCATGCAAGTACCGCCGATCTGCAGCTGGCGCAGCGGCATCAGGCGCTGCTCTCGCGCCTCGCCGGTCTCGACAGCGTGCGCGCGCTGCGCGCCGGTGAGACCGTGCCGCCCTCCGCCGCCGCGCTGCTCGGCGAGCTCAGCCTGCTGGTGCCGATGGCGGGGCTGATCGATCCGGTAAGCGAGTTGCAACGCCTCGGCAAGCGGCTGCAGAAAATCGAGCAGGAGCTGACAAAATCGCGCGCCAAGCTCGCCAACGACAGCTTCGTCAGCAGCGCACCGGCAGAGGTAGTGGCACAGGAGCGCGCACGCCTGGCCGAGCGCGACGCTGAGCGCGGCGCGCTGTTGCGTCAGATCGAACAGGTGCGACAGCTGCCCGGGGAGCGTGCTTGAAGCCACTCAATGACACCCTGGCGGCCATCGAACGCGTGATCTTCGGCAAGGGCCAGCAGGTGCGGCTGTGCCTGACCTGCCTGCTCGCGCGCGGTCATCTGCTGATCGAGGACGTGCCCGGTGTGGGCAAGACCACGCTGGCGCACTGCCTGGCGCGGGTGCTGGGACTGCAATGGACGCGGGTGCAATTCACCAGCGACATGCTTCCGGCCGACATCATCGGTGTATCGATCTTCGATCGCGACACGCACAAATTCCAGTTCCGGCGCGGCCCGGTTTTCACCCAGCTGCTGCTGGCCGATGAAGTCAATCGCGCGAGCCCAAAAGCGCAGAGCGCCCTGCTGGAAGCGATGGAGGAGCGTCAGGTCAGCGTCGATGGCGTGACTTATCCGTTGCCCGAGCCGTTCTATGTGGTGGCGACCCAGAACCCGCATGAGCAGGTCGGCACCTATGGCCTGCCCGAGTCGCAGCTCGATCGGTTCCTGATGCGAGTGAGCCTGGGTTACCCCGATCGCGCCTCGGAGCGGCGGGTGTTGCTGCAGGGCGAACGGCGCGAGCTGCTGAACGACACCCCGGCGGTACTCAGCGGCGCCGAGGTACTGAATCTGCAGCGTCAGGTGCGCGGCGTGCATGTGGCCGGCGCGTTGCTTGACTACGTGCAGGCGCTGGTGGCCCGCAGTCGCCTGGAGCTGGCGATCGGCCTATCACCACGGGCCGCGCAGGGCCTGCTGCGCGCAGCCCAGGCCTGGGCCCTGATCCAGGGTGAGAGCGCCGTGCTGCCCGAGCATGTACAGATGGTATTTCCCGCGATCGCAGCGCATCGGCTCGAGACCCGCCAGGGCGACGCGGCCGCTCATGGCAGCGAACTCGCCGATGCGCTCATCAAGGCAGTCCCGGTTCCCGTCTGAGCCGCGCGGCGCGCTCGCGGCAGCGCTGGCGCGCTGGGCGCGCAGTCGTCAGGGCGATGACCTGCCGCCGGTGACGCTGCAGGCGCGACGAATCTATATCCTGCCTACCGCCAGCGGTGCAGCGGCTGCGGGGTTGCTGTTTCTGATGCTGCTCGCCGGCATGAACTACGACAACAGCCTGGCGCTGATGCTGTGCTTCATGCTGTGCGGCGTGACGCTGGTATCGATGCATGAATGCCACGGCATGCTATCGGGCCTGAAGCTGCTGCGCGCCGAAGTCGACAACACCTTCGCCGGGCAACTGGGCGAATTGCAGCTCTACTTCGAAAACCCGCAGATGCGCGCGCGCACCGGGCTGACGCTGCGCTCCCCGGGCTGTATTCCAACCCGCTTGCAGCTGCCAGCCGGAGCCACGCACGTGGTGCGAGTGGCGTATCAGGCCGGCGCGCGCGGCCGCCAGCGCATCGAGCGGCTCGAGCTGTCGAGCAACGCTCCCCTGGGATTGTTTCGCGCCTGGACCTGGCTGCACCTGCCACTCGAGGCGATCGTGTATCCGGCGCCCTCGGGCGCGCGCCCGTTGCCGCCCCGCGGCGGCCATGAGCCGCGCGGTGCGCGGCGCTCGCGCGTCAGCGGCGATGAGGAATGGGCCTGGCTGCGGCCGTTGCAGGACGGCGATCCGCCGCGCAGCGTCGCTTGGAAATCCTACGCACGTGGCGCGCCGCTGCTGGTGGCGCAGTACGATGCGCCGGCCGGCACGCGCCGGGTATTGGATTTCACGCGGCTGCAGGGACTGGCGCTGGAACAGCGCCTGTCGCAACTGACGCAATGGGTGCTCGACTGTGAGCGTCTCGGCGAGACCTACAGCCTGCGGCTGCCGCAGCAGACGCTGCCGCCCGGGCACGGCATCGCACCGCAACGCGCCTGCCTGGAAGCCCTGGGGCTCTACCAGTCGTGAACGCGCGCCCGGTCATGGCCGATGAGCCGGCGGTACTGCCGGCGCAGACCGTGTGGCTAGTGCTTGGGGGCTTTCTGGGCGCGGTGCTGCTCAACGCGCATCACACGGCGCTGTGGTGCGTGCCGCTGGCGCTGGCCGCCGTGGCGTGGCGCGCGCGCCGATTGCGCGTGGCGCCGCGCCTGCCGGCCCGCTACCTGCGCATCGGAGTGGCCGGTCTGCTGACGCTGGCCGTGCTGGTGGGATTTCACACCCTCAACGGCATCGATGCGGGTTCCAGCCTGCTGGTGGCGATGGCGACGCTGAAACTGACCGAGACTGTGCGCCGGCGCGACTGGCTGATCGTGCTGGGGGCGGCATTGTTCCTGCTGCTCGCCGCCTGCCTGGACGGGCAGGCGCTGTGGCTATTACCGCTGTATGCGGCCGAGTTATGGGTACTTTGCGGCGCGCTCTACGGCCTGGGCGCCGGCGCCGAGGCGCCGCCGGCGCCGGCGCTGCTGCGCCGATCGGCGTTGAGCCTGGTGGTGGCGCTGCCGTTTGCGCTGCTGCTGTTCCTGTTCGTTCCGCGCCTGTCCGGGTCGTTCTGGGCCATCCCGCGCAGTGACCAGGCATTTACCGGGCTCGGCGATGAGATGAGTCCCGGCAGCATCTCGCAATTGACGCAGTCGGGCGATGCGGCCCTGCGCGTACGTTTCGATGGCGCTCTGCCGCCGGCCGCTGAGCGCTACTGGCGCGGACCGGTGCTGCACGACTTCGACGGCTACACCTGGCGCCGCCATCGCGCCGACCTGGGCCGCGCGCCGCGACTGCAGTTTCAGGGGCCGGCCTACAGCTACGAGATCACACTGGAACCGAACCAGCACAATATCCTCATCGCCTTGGAGTTGCCGCAGGCGGTGCCGGAAAGCTTGCCGAACGCCTACCCTAGCTTCGATTATCAGCTGATCGCGCCGGCACCAGTGAGCCGTGTCATCAGCTACCGCCTGCAATCCTACCCGCAGCATCGCACCGATGAGGCGCTGTCCGTCGCCGCGCGGCGCCTGGATATGCAATTGCCGCCAGGGCGCAATCCGCGCAGCGTCGAGCTGGCGCATTCACTGCGAGCTGGCGCGGACGGTGATCGCGCATACATCGACGCGGTACTCGATTATCTGCGTCGCGGGGGCTTTACCTACACCCTGGAGCCGCCGCTGCTGAATCTCGATTCAGTCGATGACCTGCTGTTCCATACGCGCGAAGGATTCTGCGGTCACTACGCTTCGGCCTTTGTGATGCTGATGCGCGCCGGGGGGGTGCCGGCGCGCGTGGTCACCGGCTATCTGGGCGGCATCTGGAATCGCTACGGTGAATACCTGTACATCACCCAGTCCGACGCTCATGCCTGGGCCGAGGTCTGGCTCGACGGCCGGGGCTGGGTGCGAATCGATCCGACCGCGGTCGTGGCGCCGGGACGCCTGACGGAAGAGCTCGACGATCTGCTGCCGGCCGCAGCTGGAGGTCACCGGCGACTGCTCGACTCGGCCTGGATCCTGGACACGGTGCAGGCCTGGCAGGGGCTCAACGCCTGGTGGCAGGACGAGTTCATCGGTTTCAACTTCGCCCGGCAGCTCGGGCTGCTTGGCCGGCTCGGTATCAGGAACCACGACCTGCAGGCGCTGGCGCTGCTGCTGGCGGCGGGCGCGGGCACCTGGCTGGCGCTGATCGCCTGGGGGCTGCGGCCGCGCGCACGGGCTTCGACCGAAGACGGCCTGAGCCGCAGCTGGCGCGCGCTGGAGCGAAAACTGCGGCGCCTTGCCGCTCCGCGCCCCGCCTACGAATGCCCCACCGACTATGCCGCGCGCGTCGGCCGCGCCCACCCGGAACTGTCGGCCACGCTGACCGCGCTGGCGCGCCGTTACGCGCGACTGCGCTACGGCCCGGCGGCCGGTGCGGCGCAGTTGGAACAGTTTCGCCGTGCGGTGCGGCTGCTGCGGCTGAGGTAGCGGCAGCGGCAAGCGGCAGCGGCGCCGCAACTAGCGCACCGCATCCGGGTCGCGCACACGCGCCAGCAGCAGCGCACCGCCGATGAAAAACACTTCCAGCACCAGGATCGACAGGCGCTGATTGCCGGTCGCGATGGCAACCACACCCATCGCCAGCGGGCCGAGCACTGCGGCGAATTTTGCCAGCATGTTGTAGAAACCGAAGTACTCGCCGGCACGATCGCGCGGAATGAGGCGCGCAAAATAGGAGCGCGACAGCGCCTGCACGCCGCCCTGCACCGTGCCCACGACCGCCGCCAGAATGTAGAACTGGCGCTCGTTCTGCATGAAGTAAGCAAAGCAGGTCAGCGCCACGAACACGCCGAGACCCAGATAGATCGCGCGCCGCGTGCCGATGCGATCGCCGAGCCGCCCGAACAGCAGTGCGCTCGGAAACGACACGAACTGCACCAGCAACAGCGCCTGGATGAGCGCGCCGGACGAGAAACCGAGCTTGATGCCGAAATCCACCGCCATCTGCTGCAGCGTTCCAATCGCATCGATGTACAGCCAATAGGCCAGCAGGAAATTCAGCACCGGCTTGTCGCGCAGCACACCGCGCAGCGTATGCCACAGCTCACGCCAGCCGGTGGCGATGGCGGTCGGCGCGGCCTCGTGCACATAGCGGAACAGCGGCAGCGAGAACACGATCCACCACACGGCGACATCCACGAACGCGATCCGGATCGCAGTGCTCGAATCGGCGATATGAAACCAGTGTGGGAATTTCACCAGCAACACGTTCAACAGGAAGATCAGGCCGCCACCCAGATAGCCGAGCGCAAAGCCGAGCGACGACACGCGGTTGGTGTGGCGCGCGTCTGCGACCTGCACGATCAGTGCGTCTTGAAAGGAGGAGCCGGCAAAGAAGCCGATCGACCCCAGCCCGAACACCACCAGTGCCCAGCCCCAGTGGCCGGCGCCAATCAGACACAGCGCCGCGGTCGCCAGCGCGCCGATCGCGCTCCAGATGCCAAACCAGAGCTTTTTCTCCCCGCGCCGATCCGACAGCGCGCCCAGCCAGGGGGCCAGCAGCATGACGATGAAAGCGGCACTGGAATTGGTCAGGCCGAGGTAAAATGTCGAGGTCGTGCCCGGCAGCTTCGCGGCCCAATACTGATCGAAAAAAATCGGAAAGAATCCGACCAGCACGGTGGTGGCAAAGGCGTGGTTGGCCCAGGCGGTGAGCGCCCAGGCCCATTGCGCGGCGCGTTTGGAATTCAATCGGTACTCCCTGCTGCCGCCCGGACCATGCTGGCGCTACTCCGCCAGGTGTTCGCGCGTAGTGTGAAACCCGATATCAGGCCAACGCTCCTGGGTGAGCTGCAGGTTCACCCGCGAAGGCGCCAGGTACACCAACGCGCCGCCATGATCGAGCGCCAGGTGCTCGTAGGCCTTGAATCTGAATTCCTCCAGCCTCGCCGGCTCGCGCGCGCTCACCCAGCGCGCAGTATGCACGGCGATGTTGTCGAACACGCACTGCACCGCATATTCATCCTGCAGCCGGAACGCCACCACCTCGAACTGCAGCTGGCCGACCGCACCCAGGATCAGGTCGCTGTTGCGCAGCGGCCGGAAAAGCTGCGTCGCACCCTCCTCGCACAGCTGGTCGAGGCCCTTGGCCAGCGCCTTCATGCGCAGCGGGTCCTTCAATACCGCGCGCCGAAAGATCTCGGGGGCGAAATTCGGTATGCCGGTAAAGTGCAGCGCCTCGCCTTCGCTGAAGCTGTCGCCTATGTTGATGGTGCCGTGATTGTGCAGGCCAACGATGTCGCCGGCGTAAGCCTCCTCGGCCTGCGTGCGGTCGGCGGCCATGAAGGTCAGTGCGTCGGCAATCCGCAGCTCCTTGTTGAGCCGCACGTGCCGGATGCGCATGCCGCGCTGGTAGCGCCCGGAGCACAGCCGCAGAAAGGCGATCCGGTCACGGTGCCCCGGATCCATATTCGCCTGGATCTTGAACACGAAGCCGGTAAGTTTCGGCTCGCTGGCCTGCACGCTGCGCTCGACGCACACACGCGGCAGCGGCGCCGGCGCATTGGCGACGAATGCGCGCAGCAGTTCCTCGACCCCGAAGTTGCTGATTGCCGAGCCGAACAGCACCGGCGTCTGACGCCCGGCGCGATAGGCCTCTGGATCGAAACTGGCGGTGGCACCGCGCACCAGTTCGATCTCGGCGGCCAGCCGTTCGGCGTCGTCGCCGAACAGCTCGCGTGCCGCATCCGAGCCCAGTCCCTCGATCACGCGATTGCCGCCGACGCGGCCGCGTTCGCCGGCCTCGTAGACGTAGATCCTGTCTTCAATAAGATGGTAGATGCCCTTCAGGTCGCGCCCCATGCCAATCGGCCAGGTCAGCGGCGCGGTCTGGATTCCGAGCACGCGCTCGATCTCATCCAGCAGCTCGATCGGTGCGCGGCCATCGCGATCGAGTTTGTTGATGAAGGTCATGATCGGAGTGTCGCGCAGCCGGCAGACTTCCATCAGCTTGATGGTGCGCTCTTCCACCCCCTTGGCGCAGTCGATCACCATCAGCGCCGAATCAACCGCGGTCAGGGTGCGGTAGGTGTCTTCGGAGAAATCCTCGTGCCCCGGAGTATCGAGCAGGTTGATGATGTGATCGCGGTACGGGAACTGCATCACCGAGCTCGTCACAGAGATGCCGCGCTGCTGTTCCAGGCGCATCCAGTCCGAGGTGGCGTGGCGTGCCGCCTTGCGGCCCTTCACCGTCCCCGCCATCGCGATCGCGCCGCCGAACAGCAGCAACTTTTCGGTCAAGGTGGTCTTGCCGGCGTCCGGGTGCGAAATGATGGCAAAAGTGCGCCGCCGCGCGATTTCCTGCTCGAGCGCCGTCATGAAGAATGGCTGGTGATCTTGAGGTGAAAGGCGCGCGATTCTAATCGATGCGGCGCTTGAGCACGATCGCATCTTCACGGCCGTCGGCGGCCTGGTAGTAGCCGCGCCGCATGCCGATCTGCGTGAACCCGAGCGATTGGTAGAGACGGATGGCGGAGGTGTTGGAGGGACGTGCTTCCAGGAACGCTTCCCTGGCGCCGGCATTGCCCGCTGCCAGCAGCAGGTGCGCCAGCAGGCGGCGCCCGATTCCGCGGCAGCGGTAGGCCTCGGCGACGCACAGGTTGAGCAGATGCGCTTCACCGGCCGCGACGCTCAGGATCGCATAGCCCACCGTGACCACGCCGATTTCGGCGACCCGGCAGCTGTAGTTGACGCGCAGACAGTCGCGGAAGATGCCCTCGGTCCAGGGAAACGCATAGGAGGCACGCTCAATGCGCAGCACCCGGGCGATATCCGCCTCCTGCATGCTGCGGATATCGAGCCCGGGCATGCCGATCGCCTCTTGTCGCACCACCGCCATGGACGGACTAATTACCCCTCGCGCTGCGGACCATCAAGCCCCCCGGAGGACGGCGCCGCGGCCGCGATCCGCAGGCGGGACAGCTCGGCACGCACGAATTTCAGATCGCCCCAGGACTTGCGCTTCTCACTCGGGCTGCGCAGCAGGTAGGCCGGATGGTAGGTCACGATCAGCGGCGTCGCCCGGGTGCCGAAACGATGTACCTGGCCACGCAGGCGCGCAATCGGGGTATCGGTGGCCAGCAGGTTTTGCGCCGCAATGCGACCCACCGCGAGCATCAGGCGCGGCTGGATCATATCTACCTGCTGCTGCAGATAGGGCAGGCAGGAGGCCACTTCCGCCGGCTTGGGATCGCGGTTCCCGGGCGGCCGGCACTTGAGCACATTGGCGATGTACACCGTCTCACGCGGGCTGCCCAGCGCCCGCAGCATGGAATTGAGCAACTGCCCGGCGCGCCCGACGAAGGGTTCGCCCTGAAGATCCTCGTCGGCGCCCGGCGCCTCGCCGATGACCAGTAACTCGGCGCGCCGGTTGCCCACTCCAAACACGGTCTGGGTGCGAGTCTTGGACAGCTCGCAGCGCGTACAGACGCTGACCTCCGCCCGCAGCGCCGCCCACCGCGCCTCATCGGCCAGTTCCAGCCCCGCGGGCGCGATCTCGGGTTGCTGCACCGGTGGCGGAGCAGGCTCGACAGCCGTCGCCGCTGCCGCGCGCGGGCGTGCAGTCCACAGCTCCACCCCCAGGGCCTCCAGATACTGCTCGCGCGCGCTCACGGCGCACCATCCACCGGGACTTTGCGCTCCATGCGCTTGGAGCGCCGCATGCGCCGCCACACCCACACCACCGGCGACCACAGCGCATAGCCGCCGAAGATGGCGAGCAGTACGATCGCCGGGGCGGATGTGATCACGATGAAGACCAGCGCCACGCCCACCAGCGAAATGAATCGCACCGGGCGCGTCAGGTCGAAACCCTTGAAGCTCGAATAGGAAAAACGGCACACCATCAGCGCTCCGGCAGCCGCCGTGATCGCGAAAGCGAGGATCAGTCCGGGCAGACCGGGCTCGTGCCACTCACTCGACATCCACAGGAACGCGGCAACGACGGCCGCGGCCGACGGGCTCGGCAGGCCTTCGAAGTAGCGCTTGTCCTGCACCCGGGAGCCGAATTTTGCCAGCCGCAGCGCCGCGGCAACCGCGTAGAAGAATGCCGCCAGCCAGCCAAAGCGGCCCCAGGCCTTGCCGTATTCGGCGATGCGGGCCACGCCCCACTGATAGGACACGATCGCCGGTGCCACCCCGAAGGCGACCATATCCGCCAGGCTGTCGTACTCCTTGCCGAAGGCAGTCTCGGTGCTGGTCAGGCGCGCCACGCGGCCGTCAAGGCCGTCGAAGATCATGGCGATGAATACCGCCTCGCCGGCGCGCTCGAAATTGCCGTCGATCGCCGCGACGATGGCGTAGAAACCGGAAAACAGGCACCCGGTCGTCAGCAGATTGGGCAGCAGGTAGATGCCGCGCGACTGTCGGCGTACGGGCGGGCTGTCGGGATCCATGAGGACTGGCATCATAGGGTGAGTCCCCCAAGGTCACAACCAACCGCACCAATTCGCACTAACCCTTCTGTTAGCATGGCATTTTTATGCCACCACTCGCGCTCGCTGCATGCGCCTATCGCAATACCCGATCAACACCGTCAAGGAAACGCCGTCCGAGGCTGAGGTCATCAGCCATCAGCTGATGCTGCGCGCCGGGATGATCCGGCGTGTCGCGGCCGGCATCTACAGCTGGCTGCCGCTCGGGCTGCGCGCGTTGCGCAAGGTCGAGGGCATCGTGCGCGAGGAAATGAACCGGGCCGGAGCCTTCGAACTGCTGATGCCGGCAATCCAGCCGGCCGAACTGTGGCAGGAGTCGGGACGCCTGGCGGAATACGGCCCGGAATTACTGCGGCTGAAGGATCGGCACCAACGCGACTTCGTGTTCGGGCCCACGCATGAAGAGGTGATCACCGATATCGCACGGCGCGAGATCAAGAGTTATCGCCAGCTGCCGGTGAACTTCTACCAGATCCAGCTCAAGTTTCGCGACGAGGTGCGGCCGCGCTTCGGCGTCATGCGCGCGCGCGAGTTCATCATGAAGGATGCTTATTCGTTCCATGTGGATCAACAATCGCTGGCGCAAGGCTACGCCGCGATGCGCACGGCCTACACCCGCATGTTCCAGCGCATGGGGCTGGATTTTCGTACCGTGCAGGCCGACACCGGCGCCATCGGCGGCAGCGTCTCGGAGGAATTCCAGGTGCTGGCGGCCTCCGGTGAGGATGCGATCGCGATTTCCGATGCCGACGAATTCGCGGCCAACGTGGAACTGGCCGCGGCCTTGCCGCCGCCGGCGCCGCGCTCGCCGCCATCGCAGCCGCTCGAGCGCATAGCCACCCCGGGTGCACACACCATCGAACAACTGAGCACGCTGCTGGGGGTCCCGGCGTCACGCTGCCTTAAAACCCTGATTGTGACCGGCGAGGATGGCTTGCCGGTGGCGCTGCTGCTGCGGGGCGATCACGAGCTCAATGCGGTCAAGGCGCAGAAGCTGGCCGGCATTGCCAACCCGCTGCGCATGGCGAGCGCCGCCGCCGTGCAGGCCGCGACCGGATCCCCGCCAGGCTCGGTCGGGCCCATTGGTCTCACCGGGGTGCGGGTCTACGCCGATCATGCCGCACTGGCGATGGCCGATTTCGTCTGCGGAGCCAATGCAGAGGATCAGCATTTCACCGGCGCGAACTGGGTTCGCGACCTGCCAGCACCTGCGGCCGCGGACCTGCGCAACGTAGTGGCGGGCGATCCGAGCCCCTCCGGTCACGGCCGGCTGCAGATCGTGCGCGGCATCGAGGTCGGCCACATCTTTCAGCTCGGGTGCAAATACAGTGCCGCGATGAATGCCACGGTGCTGGATGAAGCCGGCAACGCCACGCAGATGCTGATGGGCTGCTATGGCATTGGCGTGACGCGCATCGTCGCAGCCGCGATCGAGCAGAATCACGATCAGCGTGGAATCATCTGGCCGGATCCCATCGCACCGTTCACCGTGTGCCTGGTAGCGCTCAATTTGCAGAAGTCGCCGCCGGTGCGCGCCGCGGCCGAGGCGCTCTATGCCGAGCTCGGCGCGGCCGGCATCGACGTCCTGTATGACGATCGCGATGCCCGTCCCGGGGTCAAGTTCGCCGATGCCGAACTCCTGGGCATTCCGCATCGCGTGGTCGTGGGCGAGCGCGGACTGGACAGCGGTACATTTGAATACCGCCACCGCCGCGCCAGCGACAGCGAGGACTTCCCGCAGCATGCGGCCGTCGAGTTCATCCGTTCACGCCTGCAGTTCGCATGAGAAGCATGCGTCATTGCGGGCCGCCACTGCTGGCGCTGCTCGGGGCGATGCCGCTGGCCCCGCAGGCGCTCGCGGCCGCAGCCGGCGTGCCCGCCCAGAGCGATCCCGAACTGCGCGCGGTGGTGCAGCAGGCGATCGGTCAGGCGCAGTGCTTCGCCGACAAATACGATTCCGCGGTCTGGTACACCTTGATGGAACCGAAGCTGCGCCGTTACGTCAAGGACGACAAGGAGCGGCTGGAGATCCTGCAGACGGTGTATTGCGAGACGCATCGCTCCCGGGACAGCGTGCTGCCGCCCGGGCTGGTCATGGCAGTGCTCGATGTTGAAAGCGGCTTCGATCGCTGGGCGGTGTCCAGTGCCGGGGCGGTCGGGCTGATGCAGGTGATGCCGTTCTGGCCCGAGCAACTGGGCATGCGTCGCTATGAACTCACGCGCATCACGGCCAACCTGCACATGGGCTGCGCGATACTGCGCTTCTACCTCGACAGCGAACATCGCGACGTGCGCCGCGCGCTGGAGCGCTATAACGGCAGCATCGGCCGTCGCGACTACCCCGACCGAGTGATCGTGCGCTGGACCACGTACTGGCACGGCGCCGACGATCTGGGCCGCGCGCCGGTCAAGCCGTCCTGAAATCCACCGGCCGCAGCTCAGCGTGAAGCTCGATCACTTCCACGCTCACCTGGGTGACTTTGGCGGCCGAAGGGCCTATCCATAACCAGTCGATGAACTCCAGCACCCGGCGCTCCTCGCCGTAGACCAGCACCTCTACCCGCCCGTCCTCGAGATTGCGTGCGTGGCCGGCAATGCCGGCGGCGCGGGCGCGCTGCTGGGCACTGGCGCGGTAATAGACGCCTTGCACGCGACCGGACACCAGGCAGCGGCGCGCCACCGGTCGGATCGTGGACTGCGAATCTGCACTCATGGCGCATGATTTCCCGGCCGGGTGCGCGCGGTCAACGGCTGTCATGCCGGCTGCGTTGGCGGCAGCAATAGCGGTTAGACTTGACGCCGATGAGCGAAGTACTGGTGGTGTATTACTCGCGCGACGGCAGCACCGCCGAGCTGGCACGGCAGGCATGCCGCGGCATCGAATCCGTTGCCGGGGCGAGTGCCACGCTACGCACGGTGCCCGCGGTCGCTGCCAGCAGCGAGGCCGCACCCCGGGCGGTGCCCGAGCAGGGGCCGCCGTTCGCGACCCTGGAGGAACTGCGGCGTGCCGATGCATTGATGCTCGGCAGCCCCACGCGTTTCGGCAATATGGCCGCGCCGTTGAAGTATTTCCTGGATTCGACCGCAAGTCTTTGGCTCGACGGCGCGCTCGCCGGCAAGCCGGCCGCCGTATTTACCGCCAGCCAGACCATGCACGGCGGACAGGAGACCACCCTGCTGTCGATGATGCTGCCGCTGCTGCACCATGGAATGCTGCTGGTCGGCCTGCCCTACACCGAGCGAGCGCTGTCGAGCACGCGCGCCGGAGGTACACCGTACGGGGCCTCGCACGTGGCGGGTGTTCAGCACGACCTGACCGAGGATGAGCGCATGCTGGCGCAGGCACTCGGCAAACGCGTGGCGCAACTCGCGGTTACTCTTGCACGGGCGGGGAGCGCTGGCCAAGTACCTGGCGGATGAACGGCACCGTGAGACGCCGCTGTGCCTGCAGCGCCGCCTCATCGATCGCATCGAGCAGTTCGTACAGCGTCGCCAGGTCGCGCCGGAAACGGCGTTGCAGATATAACGCGCTCTCCTCTGGGAGTTCCAGCCCACGCGCATGCGCCCGCAGCCGCAATGCCTTGCGCTGCTCGCCCTCATCGAGCACCCGCAGCGGCATCAGAGTGGCGGCGGCGAAGCGCGACGCCAGATCCGGCAGCGAGAACTTGAGCAGCAGCGGCGGCGCGGCGGCGGCTGCGAGTAATGTCGCGCCGTGCTCCTCGAGCTCGCGATACAGCCGGAACATCGCCTGCTCCCAGTCGCGCCGGCCGGCGATCGCACCCAGATCGTCCACCGCCGCAACACGCGCGCGCTGCCAGCCCTCGAGCGCCTCCGGCCCCAAGGCCAGCAGCTGCGACAGTGGCAGGTATGCCGTGTCGGCGCCGCTGGCGCGCGCCATGGCGCAGCTCGCCTGCAGCAGATGAGTCTTGCCTACCGCATGCGGCCCGGACAGCCAGTACACCCCGGCCGATGCGCCAGCTGCCAGCGCTCGCAGCTGTTCCACCGCCGCAGCATTCGGCCCGGGTACAAAGCTGTCGAACACGGCGCGCTCGCGCAGCCGCATGGCCAGGGGCAGTTGCTTCAAAGCGTCAGTTCCTGCGTTTTGCAGCCGGGTCGTCAGGCGCGCGCGCCCTGCAGTGCGCGCCGCGTGAACTCGCGCACGTAGGCGACGCCGCTGATGAGCACCGTGGCCAGCGTCAGCCAGGCCAGCGCCTGCAGCACGCTCTGGGGTGGAAAACCGTAGCCGGCGTGGCCCACGATCGCCAGCACATACAGCAGCTGCAACAGGGTATTGATCTTGCTGCTGATCATGGGTCGACCCTTGAGCGGGCCCCAGCCAAAGTGAAACACGATCGAACCGAGGACGATCAGCACATCGCGGCTCACCGCTGCGATTGTCAGCCAGCGCGGAATCAGGCCATACCAGGTGGCGACCAGGAATACGCCTACCAGCAGCAGTTTATCGGCCAGCGGATCGAGCAGCTTGCCCAGCTCCGATGTCCAGTTGAATCGCTTCGCCAGGTAGCCATCCAGGCCGTCGCTCATCGCCGCAATAAAAAACAGCAGCAGCGTCTGCGGATACTGGGCATGGGCGATCGAGACCACGATCGGCCATACCAGCACGATGCGCAACAGGCAGATTAGATTCGGCAGATGACGCATGACAGTGCGCTACGGAGCAGCTTGATACCGGTAGTCGAGCTCGCCGTGCGCGTTGCTGGCGATGGCGTGCAAGCGATCATTCGCCAGCGCACGATCCAGTTCCGCCTGGTCAGCGCGGGCCTTGAGCTGCAGCAGCAGGCTATCGGCCTCCACCGACCGCACGGTAACCTCGCGCACCTCCGGGTCCGCACGCAGTGCGCTCAACACGCTGGCGAAACTCGGCAGATCCGCCACGCCGGAGATACGACAGGTGAATTCCGACTCCGGCGCACTATCCAGCGAGCGTGCCGCCTGCACCAGCGCGTCGGTGGCACTATCGATCGCAACTTCGGGGCCGCCGGTCCAGCGCGTATCGGTACTCGATGCCAGCAGTGTCCACTGCTGTGATGCCGGATCGGCGGACAGCGGTTGCGCGACCAGCGCCGCCACGGCCCCCGCCCGGCGTGCCGCTGCAAGCGGCGCAGCGGCAGTGTCAGCGCTATCGGCCGGCGCAATTACGATCGGCAGCCCGCGCGCCAGCGCCGCCGCCACCAGCCGCGAGCGCAGTGCGTCGGCGGCAGCGGCCTCCTGCTGCGGCAGCAGTACCCACAGCAGCGGTCGATCCGGACCCCAGACGCTGCGACCCGCGGCGATGATCGCATCGCGTAGCGCGCTGGCGTCGAACAGCACCTGGGTGGCGCCCGCGGTGGTAGTGCGCTGGAGCTGCACATAGCGCCGCGCATCGTTAATCAAAGTTGCCAGCGCCGGATCGGTGGCCGCTTCGCGCTCGCCGGTGAGGCGCACCAGCACCTGGCGCATGGCATCCTGCGCTGCCTGCTGGCCATCGGTATCGGAAACTACCGCCCCATACAGCGAGGGCACCACCTGGGCGGCGTGAGCGTCAAACCCGACACACACCAGGATCAGTGCCCATCGGGCACAGGACCGAAAAAAATCGCAACGGCAGTGCATTCTTCTACGACTCCCTCGGCTACTATAACGTGCTGGCGAGACCGCTGCGCGCGCCGCGGCAAAACTGCGAAGCGCTATCCATGAGCAAGCCGCACAGCTATACATATCGTGACGCCGGCGTCGATATCGACGCCGGCGATGCCCTGGTCGAGCGCATCAAGCCGCTGGTTAAACGCAGCTTGCGCCCTGAAGTGCTGGCCGGCATCGGCGGCTTTGGCGCCATGATCGAGTTGCCGCTCGAGCGCTACCGCAGGCCGGTGCTGGTGTCCGGCACCGACGGTGTGGGCACCAAACTGCGCCTTGCGATCGAGACTGGCCGCCACGACACCATAGGCATCGACCTGGTGGCGATGTGCGCCAATGATGTGGTGGTACAGGGTGCAGAACCGCTGTTTTTCCTGGATTACTATGCCACCGGCCGCCTCAACATCGACGTCGCCGCCGCCGTCATCAGCGGCATCGTCGAAGGCTGCGTGCAGGCCGGGGCGGCGCTGGTGGGTGGGGAAACCGCCGAGATGCCGGGGATGTACCAGGGCGAGGACTACGATCTTGCCGGCTTTTGCGTCGGTGTGGTCGAAAAGGATGCCATCATCGACGGCAGCGACGTAGCCGCCGGCGATGCGGTCATCGGCCTGGCGTCCTCCGGACCGCACTCCAACGGATATTCGCTGATCCGCAGGCTGATCAGCATCGCCGGTGCCAGCTCCGCGACGCAACTTGCGGGCCAGTCACTGTTCGACCTGCTGCTGACGCCGACGCGCATCTACGTGAAATCGCTGCTGAAGCTGATCGGCGTGCTACCGGTGCACGCACTGGCGCACATCACCGGCGGTGGCCTGACCGACAACATCCCGCGGGTGCTGCGCCCCGGCCTCGAGGTGGTGCTGCAGCGGCGCCGCTGGCCGCAGCAGCCGGTGTTCGACTGGCTCGCGCGCACCGGTGCGATCGATGACGGCGAGATGCATCGCACCTTCAACTGTGGCATCGGCATGGTGGTGCTGGTGGCCAGTGAGCATGCCGAGCAGGCGGTACAAGTGCTGCAGCAGTCCGGCGAGCAGGCCACGATCATCGGTGCGGTCAGACGCGGCGAGCGCGGCGTGGTTATCGAAGCATGAGCACGGGCGCGGCGCGGGCGGCCCGACCGGCGCTGCCGGTGCTGGCCGCGGCGCTCGCCATATTCGGCACGGTCGGCGCCACGCCAGCCATTGCGCAGGATCTGCAGCCGTTCGAAGCCTCCTACGCCTGGAGCTGGCACGGCGCCACGGTCGCGGTCTCCAGGCTCAAGCTCGAACATCGAGGCGGCGATAGCTGGATCTACAGCTCTACCAGTGAGCCGCGCGGGCTGGGTTATCTGTATCCGCTGCGCCCGGCATTGCGCAGCACGCTGCGCATCAGCGCGCAGGGCGTGCAGCCGCTGAGCTTCAAGGCCGACGGCGGTGGTGCCGATCACAACGCCGATGTCACGTTCGACTGGAACGCCGGGCGCGCCCGCGGTGTGTACGAAGGCGTGCCGGTCGATATGCCGATCAAGCCCGGTATCCAGGATGACCTGTCGGTGCAGATTGCGATGATGGTTGAACTGCTGCACGGCAGGACTCCCGAGCAGCTGTCGATGATCGACAGGAATTCAACCCGCGAGTACCGCTACCAACGCGAGGGCGAGCAGGCGATCGCCACTGCCCTGGGTCGGATCGATACCGTCATCTACAGCAGCCAGCACCCCGGATCGCCGCGGGTGACACGTTTCTGGTGCGCGCCTTCCATGGGCTACCTGCCACTTCGCATCGAGCAGAAGCGCATCGACAGCGTCGAATGGAGCATGGATATCCGCAGCGTCAAGCGCGACTGAACCCGTCAGGTCTTGGGCAGCGTGACGCCCTTCTGTCCCTGGTACTTGCCGCCGCGATCGGCGTACGAGGTCTCGCACACCTCGTCCGATTCGAAGAACAGCATCTGGGCGACGCCTTCGTTCGCGTAGATCTTGGCCGGCAGCGTTGTGGTGTTGGAAAACTCCAGCGTCACGTGGCCTTGCCACTCGGGTTCCAGCGGCGTCACGTTCACGATCACACCGCAACGTGCATAGGTCGAATTGTGTACCACCAGATCATTGGCGACGAAATTGTGCAGCGTCGGCACCGAGATATCGAACACCTCTTCCATTCCCACCGGCTCGATGGTCTCGACAACGTCCCACATCGGACCTTCGATCAGGGGGTCCACGAACAGATCGCCGGTACGCAGCGCCACCCGCACCGCCGCAGCTATCGGCACCGATTGAGCCGTGGGATGGATATCGAGCGCGTTCAGGCTCATGCCGCCCACACGGGCGGCGGCACCTAAGATGCGCCACGCCTCCGGCGGCAGCGTATCAAAATTGCTTCGTCGCCACGGCTTGGCGCGAATCATCGGCAGCACTTCCGTTTCCAGGCGCCGTTGCTTTATCGACCCGGGCGCGAAACCAACTTTGTCCGCAAAGCTCTGTATTTGAATCTTGTCAGTGATGAGAATCGAGCAGGCGAGCGTCCCGATCGCCGTGGTCTTTTCCCGAATAAGCGAATAGATCCCAAATCGCAACAACAGATGGTGCACATCTTCGATCAGTCGCCGCGATTTGGAGAAATACTCCAGGAATATGCCGCTGCCTGAGACGAACAATCCCCCGTCCCCGCCAAACAGCGCCTGAAGGAATAGTCGCACCGACTGCTGTGGCGCCATGAAGATTGCCTGCGGGACGAATTTCTCCCCTGCCTTTACATTCAATTGGTAGCCCTGCAGCCAGCGATGGACGCGGTTGGCTTCGGGTATGCCGCCTCTCCCGCGATGGTTGACCAGGCGATAACCATGGCGGCCAGCGAAGGTAACCTCGCCCATGCCGGAGGCTGCAACCGAGATTCGCAACAGACGCACCAACTCGGGGTCTGCGCTGGTGAATGACGGGCTGCTTCCCGGCGTGTCGCAGCAGCCTTCCGATATCATCAACCCCAGCAGGCTCGCCTCCCAGTCCGGAATGTTGGTTTTGCCAAATACCGGAATATTCCGAGCCGCAGCGATACGGTCGCCGGGGCGAAGATCGGCCAGAGTGCGCCAGCCATTGAGCATGCGAAACGGGTGTGTGGCCGTCGCCCGAATTCGCAGCCCAGCCCGGGTGCGCAGCTCAAATACCTCTTTTTTCCCCTGGGGAATAAATGCCGCGACCCGCGCCGGCTTGAGCCGCCAGCCGTCGAGCGCCAATGTCGTCTTGCCAAAGCGCATCTCGGTGATCGGGACGTAGGCTCCCGTCCCGGCATCCACTACACGCGTGTCACCAGTTACGCACTTCCCCAGGCACACCACCAGTACGTTGCGCGGAATACGGAAATATTCCACCGTGCGCGCCAGCGCAAATGAATTGGGCGGGATGATGCACACGTCGGCTGACAGATCGACGAAGCTCTTTTCGTCGAACTGCTTCGGGTCAACGATGGTCGAGTTGATGTTGGTAAAGATCTTGAATTCAGGCGCACAGCGCACATCGTAGCCGTAGCTCGAAGTGCCGTAGGAGATCACCCGCCCGGCGGCGCCTTCGCGCACCTGGCCTGGTTCGAATGGCTCGATCAGGCGGTGCTCACGCGCCATGCGCCGGATCCAATTATCGGATTTTATGCTCATGCACTGCCAGCCTTCAGCTATCTTCCACCACGATTTTCGGGAACAGCGCGCTGCGATCGCGCGCACGAATCGCGAGCGCGGCGGCAGCGTGCCGGCTGGCTTCGATGTAGGCCTGAGCGCGCGCGCTGCCGGGCTCCGCCACCACGGTCGGCCGCCCGCCGTCGGCCTGCTCGCGGATTCTCGAATCGAGCGGCAACTCCCCCAGCAGACTGACACCGTGTTCCGCGGCCAGGCGCGCGCCGCCGCCGGCCCCGAAGATATGGTCGACGTGGCCACAGTTGGTGCACACGTGCAGACTCATGTTCTCGATAATCCCAAGTACCGGCACCGAGACTTTTTCGAACATAGCCAGCCCCTTACGCGCATCAGCGAGCGCGATATCCTGGGGCGTAGTAACAATAATCGCGCCCGCCACCGGCACGCGCTGCGACAGCGTGAGCTGGATATCACCGGTACCCGGGGGCATGTCCACCACCAGGTAGTCGAGCGCCCCCCAGTCGGTGTCGCTCAGCAGCTGCGACAGCGCCTGCGTCACCATCGGGCCCCGCCACACCACCGCCTGCGCCGGATCCACCAGAAACCCTATCGACATCGCCACCAGCCCGTGGGCCTGCAGCGGCCGGATGTGCTTGCCGTCCGGGGAGCTCGGGTGCTGTCCGGTCAGCCCCAGCATCAGCGGCTGGCTGGGGCCGTAGATGTCGGCGTCCAGTATCCCCACCTGCGCGCCGGCCGCGGCCCACGCCAGCGCCAGGTTAACCGCAACGGTGGATTTGCCAACTCCGCCCTTGCCGCTCGCCACGGCCACGATATTCTTCACGCCCGCGAGGGGCTTGAGGTTACGTTGTACCGCGTGAGGCACAATATGGCTGGCGAGCTCGAGCGTCAGCTCCACATCCAGACCGGCCGCAGCCAGATGTCGCTGCAGCGCCGATTGCAGCGTATGCGTATAGCCAATGGTGGGAAAACCGAGTTCAATTTTTGCCAGCACCCGGTCGGCATCCAGCTCCACGGCACGCACCGCATGCGCTTGCTGCAGGGTCTGTCGCAGGTACGGATCAACAAAATTTTCAATGGCCGCGCGTACGCTAGCCTCGGCAATCGGCATGGAAACTGTCACCCCGGAACTGGCAAGAACGGCCGTCGCGCCGGGCAAACATGGCATAATCCCAGCTTGCTTGGAACCACCTGGCCATAGGAAATTGTGGGCGAAGGGCCCCGGTAGCGGCAGCCCTTACAACAACATTAACACGGCGGAATGAGTTTTTTCACCAACCTGCGTGCCGACCGGCTGATCGAGCAGATCAAGTCGTCGACCAATCTGATGGGCGCGGAAACGCAGAAGGCTATCGCCAAGCTCAAGGATGCCGGACCGGGCGCGATCGACGCCGTGATCGCCGCACTCCCGGAGGCCGACAAGCACGCCACGGTCGCCTTCGTCGATGTCCTGGCAACGCTGGCAAGCGCCAAGACGTTCCCGAAATACGTGCAGGCACTGGTACAGGGCAGCCCACGCTCGATCGCCGGTATTGCCTGGGCGCTCACCAGCAGCCGCGGCTATCCGCCCAACCTGCTGCTCGAGGCGCTGGCAACCCCTGGCATCGCCAAATCCGCGCTGCTCGATGTCATCAATGGCCAGCGCACCAGGTTTTCCATCCGTGAGCTGCTTACGGCGGCCTACGCGCAGGAACCAAACGAGAAGGCGGCGCTATTTCGCATCGTCGCCGAGGCTGCCGACGAGTCCTCGCTACCTGAACTCATCAGCCGTCTGCAGGGCAAGGATCCGATCGCGCGGCTGCACATCATCACGGTACTGGCGCGGTTCAATAAACCCGAAGTGCAGCGCGCACTGCAGGCGCAGCTTGGCGACAACAACAAGATGATCCGTTCTGCGGCCCTTACCGCGCTGGCAAAAATGGACGGACCGATCGAAGTAGCGCGCGTGTGCGCATTGCTGCGCGACCCGGAGATCGAGGTACAGAACCGGGCGGTCGAAGTGCTGCAACGCGCGCGCGATCCGGAAACGATTCGCCACCTGGTGCCGGTGCTCAAGGACGAGAATGAGCAGTCACGCCGCGCCGCGGTCGAGGTGCTGAACGAGGTCGGTGACGCGCGTTCGGTGAAGTACCTGCTGGAAGCGATCAAGGATGATGACTGGTGGGTGCGCAGCCGCGCCGGCGACGCGCTCGGCAAAATCGGCGGTCCGAAAGTCATCGACGCGGTGCTCGAGCTGGTGCGTGACAAGGACGAGGACCTGCGGCGCGCGGCGATCGAGATCCTCAACCAGACCAAGGACGAGCGGGCAATCAACCACCTGATCGAGGCCACCAAGGATGCCGACTGGTGGGTGAGTGAACGTGCGGTCGACGCACTGGCCGAAATCGGCAGCAAGCGCGCGGTGCCGCGACTGTACGAAATGCTGCGTACTGCCAATGCAAAAGCGATGCCGGTGGTGGTGCGGGCCATCGGCAAACTCGGCGATGAGAAATCGCTCGACCTGCTCACGCCGATGCTCAATCGCGAAGAGAAGGAGATCCGCATCGAGACCATCCAGGCGCTGGCGCGCCTGGCGGATGAGCAGCGCGCGGATCAGATCCGGGCGCAGCTGCAGACCCAGGCGGTGAATCCCGATGCCACCGTGGCGCGCGCCGCGGTGCGCGCCATGACCGAGCTGGAAGTGCGCTTCTCCTCGGGTGTCACCGCGGCGACGGCCGTATCCCCGGCAGCCAGCACCCACCCCGGCCGGCCGGCGCGGCCGGTCGAGCCGGCGCGCACGCTGCTGATCCCGGAACGCGATGTGGCCAAGGTGGTGCAACAGGTCGCCAACTCGAGTGCGCCGAAGCTCGACATCAATACGCTCACCCCCGGAGACATCATCGAAGGACGCTACAAGTACATCGAACGCATCGGCCGCGGCGCGTTCGGCACCGTGCTGCTGATGGAAGATACCGTGGTGGATGAGCGCCTGATCCTGAAATTCCTCAATCCGAACGTGGCGCAGGACGAGGAGATCATGAAGCGGTTCGTGCATGAGCTGCGCTACTCGCGCAAGATCACGCATCGCAACGTGATCCGCATCTACGATTTCCTCTACATCCAGGGTTTGTACGCGATCTCGATGGAGTTCTTCCCGTCGCACACACTCGGCGCCGAGATCGTCAACGAGAAGCCACTGGAGCTCAAGCGTGCGCTGCAATTCGGCATCGACATCGCCACCGGCATGACGGTCGCACACCAGGTCGGCATCGTGCACCGCGATCTCAAACCGGCGAACGTGCTGATCAACGATGAGGCGCTGCTGAAGATCGTGGATTTCGGTGTCGCCGCCGCGCAGCGCGAGGGCGATACCCAACTCACCAAGACCGGCTACGTGATCGGCTCGCCCAAGTACATGGCGCCGGAGCAGATCCTGGGCCGCAAGGTCGATGAACGCGCCGACGTGTACGCGCTCGGTGTGATGATGTACGAAATGCTGACCGGCATCCCGCCCTATTCGCGCGGCGATCACATGGCGGTGATGTACCAGCACGTCCAGGGCAAGGCGCGCGCACCGCAGGAAATCAACCCGACGCTGTCGGCCAATCTGGCCGAGTGCGTGGTCAAGGCCATGGCCGTGGACAAGGCTAAGCGCTTCCAGACCATGGAAGAATACCGCGGAGCGCTCGAGCGCTTCCTGTAAGCTTGACCGCACGGCACTGCACCATCAAATTGGCCGCTGCGCGGCGTGGCCGTGGCCCATATCCGGCTCGGTTCGTGCGCTGGATCAAGGTTCACGCCGCGTGCCGTTGATACGGTAGCGCTTAGGGCGTATAGCCTTGTCGTTAACTGACGGCGGGGGCAGCCCTGCACCAATATGAGGACACAGCACCGTGGCGCGCATTGATGCGTTCCTGAAACTCGGCACCCAGCAGGGCTGCTCGGACATCCACCTGGCGGTGGGTGTGCCGCCGATGCTGCGCATGAACGGCGATCTGGTGCCGATCAAGTTCCGCGATCTGCGCGACACCGAGCTGGAAAGCTATATCACGGAAGTGCTGACGCCGAACCAGCAGGACTACTTCACCCGCGGCAACGACCTGGATTTCTCCTATGTGTCGGCCGAAGGCGGGCGTTTCCGGGTCAACGTGTTCCGCAAGGACACCGGCATCGGCGCCACGTTCCGCTCGATACCATCCGACATTCCAAGCCTGGTCAAGCTCGGCCTGCCGGCCGTGGTCACCAAGTTGTGCGACTACCACCAGGGCATGATCCTGGTTACCGGCTCGACCGGCACCGGCAAGTCGACCACGCTGGCGGCGATGATCGATCTGCTCAATTCCACGCGCCGGCTAAACATCATCAGCCTGGAGGATCCGATCGAATTCGTCCATCGCAGCAAATCCAGCCAGATCATTCAGCGCGAGCTCGGTACCCATATCCCGAATTTTGCGGAGGGTGTACGCGCGGCGATGCGCGAGGATCCGGACGTGATCCTGGTCGGCGAGTTGCGCGACGCCGAGACCATCCGCATGGCGATGACCGCGGCGGAGACCGGACACCTGGTCCTGGGAACGCTGCACACTACCAGTGCCGTCAAGACCATCGACCGGCTGATCGATGCGCTGCCGGCCGAGGAGCGTGAGCAGACCAAGAGTTTCCTGTCGCAGAGCCTGCTGGCGGTGGTGACCCAGATCCTGGTCAAGACCAACGAGGGCCGCGGTCGCAAGGCGGTGGTCGAGATCATGATCATGACCAAGGCCATCGCCAAGCTGATCACCAGCGACCAGACGCACCAGATCCCGAGCCAGCTGCAGATGGGGCGCGAATTCGGCATGCAGATGTTCGATCAGGCATTGCTGCAGGCGCTGAATGCGCGCGAGATAGATCCCGATGACGCCTATATCTACGCCTCGGATAAGCGTCTGTTCCAGAAGTTCGTCACCGATACCAGCATCCTGCCGCGTATGGACAGTACGCTGACGACGCAGCAGTCCGGCGGCTGACGCTCGAAAACGGCACCGTCCGCACCATGGCTCAGATCGATCAATTCCTGGAGGAAGTGCTGAAGCGGCGCGGCTCGGATCTGCATTTCATCGCTGCCGATCCGCCGCGCATCCGCATGAACGGCGAGCTCTCGCCGCTACGCGGTGAGCCGCTGACCCCGGAATTCACCAAGGAAACCCTGTACGAGATCATGCCGCGCAAGGCGATCGAGCGCTTCGACAGCAAGGATGGCGCCGATTTCGCCTACACGCTCGAGGGCAAGGGCCGCTTTCGCGTCAACATCATGCGCCAGCTGAACGGCATCGGAGCGGTGTTTCGGGCCATCCCGTCGCAGGCGCTGACGCTCGATCAGCTCGACATGCCGCAGGCGGTGCGCCAGCTGTGCCATGCGGTGAGCGGGTTGATCCTGGTGACCGGCAAGACCGGCTCGGGCAAGTCGACCTCGCTGGCGGCCATGATCGATGACATCAACAAGCGCATCAAGGGCCATATTCTCACGGTCGAGGATCCGATCGAATTCGTGCATGCGCGCCGCAACTGCCTGATCAGCCAGCGCGAGATCGGCGTGCACGCCCCGAGCTTCGCGGCCGCACTGCATTCGGCCCTGCGCGAGGATCCCGACGTCATCCTGGTCGGCGAGTTGCGCGACCTGGAGACCATGAGCATGGCGGTCACCGCCGCCGAGATGGGCATCCTCGTCATGGGTACGCTGCACACCAACGGCGCCGGGCCGACGGTCGATCGACTGGTGAACGCCTTTCCGGCCGACAAGCAGTCGCACGTTCGCACCATGTTGTCCACCTCGCTGCGCGGCGTGATGTCGCAGCAGCTGCTGAAGAAAGCCGACGGCAGCGGGCGCGTGGCGGCGATGGAAATCCTGATCAACACGCCGGCCACAGCCAACTTGATCCGCCAGGGCAAGCTCGACCAGCTGGAAAATACCATGCAGACCGGTGGCGCGGTCGGCATGCGTACCATGGACAGCGCGATCCAGGCACTGCTCGACTCCGGCGCCGTAACCGGCGCCGAGGCATATAAGAAGGCCATTAACAAGGCCAAATTCGAGCCGCTCAAAGACCAGGCCTGAAGCCCGCCGGCCCGACGCCGGCTCAGATTTCGTGGCGCGTGCGATAATGCGTCATGCGAAGAAAAATCCTCGTTACCAGCGCCCTGCCCTACGCCAACGCGCCGCTGCACCTGGGCTACATCATGGAGGCGGTGCAGACCGATATCTGGGTGCGCTTTCAGAAGATGCGCGGCAACGACTGCATCTACTGCTGCGCCGAAGACGCACACGGCACGCCGATCATGATCCGTGCGCAGCAGGAGGGCATCACGCCCGAGGGCCTGATCGCGCGCAGTGCCGAGGAACACCGGCGCGACCTTGCCGGGTTTCTGATCGGCTTTGATCAGTTCCACAGTACCCATTCCCCCGAGAACGTGCAGCTGACGCACCTGTTGTATGCAAGGCTGCGCGACCGTGGCTTTATCGCGCGCCGTGCGGTGCGCCAGGCGTACGATGAAAAGGCCGGGATTTTCCTACCGGACCGGTACGTGCGCGGCACCTGCCCGCGCTGCAAATCGCCCGACCAGTACGGCGACAGCTGCGAGGTATGCGGCTCGACCTATACGCCGGTAGAACTCATCGACCCGATCTCCACCTTGAGCCAGACCACACCGGTGTGGCGCGAATCCGAGCACCTGTTCTTCAAGCTGGGCGCGTTCGACGCGATGCTGCGCGAATACGTCGCCGGCGGCAGTCTGCAGCCCGCGGTGCGCGCGAAGCTGGCCGAATGGTTCGATGCCGGCTTGCAGGACTGGGACATCTCGCGTGACGCGCCGTATTTCGGCATTGAGATACCGGACGCCCCGGGGAAATTCTTCTACGTCTGGTTCGATGCTCCGATCGGCTACATCGCCAGCTTCGAGGCCTGGCGCGCCGCGCATGCCGCCTCGTTCGACGACTACTGGGAATCGGAAACCGCCAGCGAGCTGTATCACTTCATCGGCAAGGACATCAGTTATTTTCACACGCTGTTCTGGCCCGCGGTGCTGTACGGCTCAGGCCTGCGCCGGCCGAGCGGCGTCTTCGCGCATGGCTTCCTGACCATCAACGGCCAGAAAATGTCCAAATCGCGCGGCACCTTCATCACCGCCCAGCACTATCTGGAGCGCCTGCCGCCCGAGCCGCTGCGCTACTACTTCGCCGCCAGGCTCAGCAGCGGCGTGGAGGACATCGATTTCAGCCTCGACGACTTCGTGGCGCGCGCCAATTCCGATCTGGTGGGCAAGCTGGTAAACATCGCCAGTCGCTGCGCGGGTTTCATCGAGCGCGGCGGCGGCCGGCTTGCGACCGCACTGCCCGAGCCCGCCCTCTACCATGACTTCACCGCCGCCGGCGAGCGTATCGCGGCGCTGTACGAGTCGCGCGACTATTCGGCCGCGATGCGCGAGATCATGGAGTTGGCCGATCGCGCCAATCGCTACATCGATCAGCACAAGCCCTGGGCGCTCGCCAGGGATCCGGCGCGCGCCGGCGAGGTGTGCGCCATCGCCACCCAGGGCTTGAACCTGTTTCGCGTACTGATGAGCTACCTGGCCCCGGTGCTGCCGCATATGGCGCAGGCCGCACAGGCGTTTCTCGGCACCAGAATCGGCGACTGGGGCGCGATTGCAGCACCGCTGCTCGCGCAGCCTATCGCGCGCTATCAGCCACTGGCGATGCGCCTGGACCCGGAAGCGGTGGCCTCGTTGATCGCGCCGCCAGCCGCAGCCGCCGTCGCAGCCCCAACAGCCGACCGCTCAGCTGCCGCCAGCAGCCCGCCAAGCATTGGCATCGATGAGTTCGCGAAACTCGACCTGCGAGTAGCGCGCGTCGCCGCAGCAGAGCTGGTGGCAGGCTCCGACAAGCTGCTGCGCCTGACGCTGGATCTGGGTACTGAACGGCGCACGGTGTTCTCCGGCATCCGTGCTGCCTACCGCCCGGAACAGCTCACCGGGCGGCTGGTGGTGATGATCGCCAACCTGGCGCCGCGCAAGATGCGCTTCGGTGTGTCTGCTGGCATGGTGCTGTGCGCTGGAAGCGAGGACGACCCGGGCGCGGCATTCCTGCTGGCCCCCGACTCAGGCGCCGAGCCGGGCATGAAGGTCACATAACAGCCGGTGACGCCCCGTCAGGGCGTTCAGCGCCGGCGGTAACGACTGCGCCAGTACAGGATCAGCGCATAACCGGTCGCCATGCCGCCCAGATGGGCAAAATGGGCCACTCCCTGGGCGGTGCCGAACACGCCCAGGCTCAGTTCCAGGATGCCGTAGAGCGTGACGAACAGCCACGCCGGCATCGGGATCGGCGGAAAGATGAGCAGCACCTGGCGGTGCGGGAAAGTCATACCGTAGAACAGCAGGATCCCGAAGATGCCGCCCGAGGCACCCAGCGTGGCGTAGGGCTCAGGATAGATCGCGTGCGCGACCCACAGCTGGGTCAGCGCGGCGCCGATGACGCAGGCAAAATAAAACAGCGTGAAGCGCTGCGCGCCGAGCACGCGTTCGACGTCCGGACCGAAGATGAGCAGCGCGAACATGTTGCCTGCCAGATGCCAGATGCCGCCGTGCAGGAAGGCGTAGGTGATCAGCTGCCAGGGCTCGAACGGGTGGCACTCCAGGCACCCCACCGGCCCGAGCGGCCACAAGGCGAAGGCGTCGACCAGCTGATCGTTTGTCAACCATTGCAGGCCATAAACGATGAAATTGGTGAATAGAAGCGCCCGTACCACGGGCGTAAGGTTGCGGAACATCCAGGCTCGCTACGCGGTCAATACCGATAATGTGGCGCCATATTGCCATCAGGAGAGACTCTCCATGCATACTTCTAGTGTCAGTCGCGCCTGCGCCCGAGGGGCCGGCGCATTAGTTGCAACGGCGCTGCTGCTGGCCTTAAGCGCCTGCGTCAGCACCTCGCTGGTGGATCGATGGAAGGATCCGGGCTACAACGGGCCCGCTCTGCACAAGGTGCTGGTGGTCGGGGTACAAAAGGACCAGGGCCGGCGGCGCGTGTGGGAAGACGGCATGGTCGCGGCGCTGACGCATGAGGGCGTGCAGGCCACCCCCTCATACCAGGTGTTCCCTGACAAGGCCCCAGCCGCGGAGCAACTGGCCGCGACCGCCAGCCATGAAGGCTTCGACGGCGTCATGGCGACGCATTTTGTCAGCGCCAGCCAGCGCAACTACTACATGCCGGGCGACGCCGGCGTCGGCTTCGGTTGGCGTTGGCGCTACTTCGGCTACTGGGACACGGTGTATGGGCCTGGCTACGTGGAAACCGAATACCGCGCCGACTACCAGACCGATATCTTTACCGTGGACGCCGGCGGCGGCAAACTGATCTGGACCGGCATCACCCGCAGCGTCGATCTGAGCTCGACCCAGCGCACCACGGATGAGATCAGCCGGGTGCTGGTGCCGGAATTGAGCAAACAGGGCATTCTGGCGGCGACCCACAAGTGAGCCGCCCGATGCAGGAGCGCGCCAGTGCCGGTGATTACAGTGGATCGCATCGATGCGTTGCTGCCGCAGACGCAATGTATGCGCTGCGGCTACGATGGCTGTCGCCCGTATGCCCAAGCGCTGGCCGACGACCAGGTTCCGATCAATCGCTGCCCGCCCGGTGGTTCAGCCCTCATCGGCGCACTGGCGGTGCTGCTCGGGCGCGAGGTATTGCCGCTCGACCCGGCCTGCGGCAGCGACACTGATCCCGGCGTTGCCTGGATTGACGAGGCAGCCTGCATCGGCTGCGCCCGCTGCCTGCCGCCATGCCCGGTGGATGCGATTATCGGCGCCCGGCGCCAGCTGCACACCGTATTCGAGCGCGCCTGCACCGGTTGCGAGCTGTGCATTGCCAGTTGCCCGGTTGACTGCATCGTCATGCGGCCGCGCGCTGCGGCCGATCAGGCACCCGCGCCGGCCGACAACCGCAGGCGCTACGAGACGCACCGCTCGCGCGTGGAGCGCAGCGCCCAGGAGCGCGCGGCACTGCTGGCCGAGCGCAAACGCATCGCGTCCAGGCCGGACGTGGCGCGATCGCAATGAGCCCGGAGCACGTCCGCCGCATCTTTGAACAACTGCGCGCCGCCAATCCTTCCCCGCACTCCGAGCTGCACTACCATTCGCCGTTCGAACTGCTGGTGGCGGTAGTCCTGTCGGCGCAGGCGACCGACAAAGGCGTCAACCTTGCGACCCGCGCCCTGTTCGCCAAGGCGCGCACACCGCGGGGGATGCTGAACCTGGGTCTGGCGGGTCTCAAGCGCCGCATCCGCACCATCGGGCTGTACAACGCCAAGGCGAAAAACATCCTGGCCACCTGCCGCATTCTGGTGGAGCGTTACCATGGCCAGGTGCCGCGCGCGCGCGAGGCCCTCGAGTCGTTGCCCGGCGTGGGGCGCAAGACTGCGAACGTGGTACTAAACGTGGCTTTTGGTGAGCCCACGCTGGCGGTGGACACACACGTGTTCCGCGTCGCCAATCGCACCGGGCTGGCGCGCGGCGCCAACCCGCGCGCGGTGGAGGATGAGCTGCTGCGGGTCATCCCGCGGGAATTTCTGCAGCACGCCCATCATTGGCTGATCCTGCACGGCCGCTACGTGTGCAAGGCGCGCGTCCCCGATTGCCCGCACTGCTCGATCGCGCGCTGGTGCGAATACCAGCATAAGACCCCGCCGTGACGCTGTTCGCCGACCAGGGCCGCGATGCGCTGCGTGCCACCTGGCGCGAGGCCTGGCGCAAGTGGCGCGAGCGGGTACCGATGCAGGCGCTGGAAGCACAGATTGCCGATGTGATCGGATCGCATCCCGAATTCCAGCCGCTGCTGCAAAGCGACGCCGCCCTGCAGCGGGACTTCCCGGGGCAGGATGGGCACGATAACCCGTTCCTGCACATGGGTCTGCATCTGGCGTTGCGCGAGCAGCTCGCCACCAATCGTCCGCACGGGATCGCGGCCATCCATCGGCGGCTGATCGCAAGCCTTAAGTCCGAGCACGCCGCCGAGCACCGCATGATGGAAGTGCTGGCGGGCGTGTTGTGGGATGCGCAGCGCACCGGCCGCGACGCCGAAGACGCTGTCTATCTTGAGCGCTTACAGCGACTATGAGCAGTGGCGCCCGCATCGCCGCGCTGCACTACTACCCGCTGAAATCGGCGCGCGGCATCGAGTTGGCGCGCGCGCCGCTGACGCGCGCCGGCTTCGAGGATGATCGACGCTGGATGCTGGTGACGCCGGCCGGGCGCTTCATCACGCAGCGCGAAATGCCACGCCTGGCTCTGCTCCGCCCCGGTATGTCGCGAACCGCCCTGCAGCTGAGCGCACCACAGCTACCGCCGATCTGCATTCCGCTCGCGCGCCCGGGTTTGCCGCGCTGCGTCACCGTCTGGCGCGACCATTGCGATGCCATTGACGAAGGCGATGAGGTCGCCGAGTGGCTGAGGCTGCTGCTCGATGTCGACTGTCGCCTGGTGCGCTTCGATCCCGCACAGCGGCGCCTGAGCGCGCGCGAGTGGACCGGGGGGATTGAAGCCGATATCCGCTTTGCGGACGGATTCCCGATGCTGGTGTTGAGCACGGCATCGCTGGGCGATCTTAATCGCCGACTGACGACCGCGCTGCCGATGAATCGCTTTCGACCCAATATCGTGCTCGAAGGCCTCGAGGCTTACGACGAGGATCGCATTGACGAGCTGAGCGCCGACGGTGTGCGGCTGAAGCTGGTGAAAGCCTGTACCCGTTGCCGTATCACGGCCACCAACCAGGACAGCGCCGAGGTCGAGGGCGACGAGCCGCTGCGAACGCTGCGCGGCTATCGCTACGACGCCACCCTGCACGGCGTGTGCTTCGGCCAGAACGCCATCGTCCTCGAGGGAGCGGGCGCTACGCTAAGGCGCGGCCAGACCCTGGAAATTCGATGGCGCGAACACCTGGCGCAATGACACGCACCACAGCGACGAGCCGCCGCGGGCGGTCTCGTGGCCCTGCTGGCAGGGCCACGAGACCGGGTCAGGAGACCAAACCTGCGGGGGCAGACTGCTTAGAATTTGAACCGCACACCGATCGTCGGGTCGATGGTCGAGGTGTTCACGTAGCCATTGGCCAGTCCGTTCTTGACCCCGGTGTACATTAAGCCCGCGTAGGTGTCGAAGCGTCTGCTCCAGCGAAAGTCCGCCGACACGCCGACCGCATTTTCGGTACCGCTGCAGTTGCCAGCCTTGTTGGTCGAGCAGCCGGCATTCGCGCCGGTGGCGTAGCTGTTCTGCTTGTAGCCGTAATACGCCGCAACCAGGTCGAGCCTTTTAAACGCCGTGTACTTCACACCACCCCAGAACACCTGAAACTCCTTATCATTTGCATAGGTCGATGCCGGACCGACCTGATTGTTGACGAACGCCAGGATGTATCCCCCGATATCGAGGAAGCCGGCCGTCAGCGGTGTTTTTGGATCCGCAAACTGAATGTGTTCGTAGCCGGCAAAGATCTTCGGCGCGCCGAAGTCGTACATCGCAGTGATGGTGTAGCTGGTATCGTCCGAAATGGTCCCGCTCAGCGAGTTGTCAACCGAGTAGCCCAACGTGGGCAACTCCGCAACTTGCGCCGCGCTGAGCGAGGTCGCTGAGATGGCACTGTATGACTTGACGTAGTAGGCATCTACTGAGGCCCCCGCGTACTCCCCGCCTAGCTGGAATTCCATCGCGGTGCGCGCGCTGCCGCCATTAGCGCCGTTGAATTTGTACTGCGCCCCTACGTGAAAGCCACTGAAGTTCGCGACATATTTCAGCGACGAATCGAGGCGGCGATCCTGCGTGTCACCGGCGCCCGCGGTCAGGCCCGACAATCCGATCAGGGAGAAGGCTTGGGACGCGCCCTGAGGGTCATACTTTGCAATGGCATCGGCCAACAGGGTGTTCTGCCGGCCAAACGTAAACGTGCCGAAGACCGGCGAGCTGACCCCGGCGTATAACTGCTCAAACGGAATACCGGCGACACTGGTATCGATGCCGGTAGTCTGAGCGCTCAAGGCCTTGCCATTTTGCAGAGTCAGGGCCTTCAGACCGTCGCTGATCTCGCCCGACTCCGGATTGAAGTAGGTCTCCGCCCTGAACACCGCCGACCAATCGGCGACCAGCGGCTCCTTGCCCGAGAGGCCGATCCGCGACTGGCTCATGTTGCTGGGCGTGGCCCCAAAAACCGAGCGCAAGCTGTTCTTTTGGACGACGTCGTTGGCCCCAGCGGGAAAGAAACCGCTGATCGGAGCGCCGTGGTCCTCGTATTGCAAGCCGATATCGATGATGCCGTAGAGGGTGATGCCCTTCCAGGTCAGGGTTGAATCGGCGGGAGTCGCGGCTGGAGCCATGGCGGTTTGCGCCTGCGCGACGCCCGTTGTCGCCAATACCGTCCCCAGTAGCGCGGCTGCCCCAGCCAGGGCGCTGCGACGTATGCCGCGGACTTCACATGCCCCCGCTTCAGGGGGCGAATTCCCGTTAATCATTGCTAGTGCTCCCGCAGATCATTTGTTGGATTTAATGGACATTCTATCTCAGACATCCCGGTAAGCAAGGCTCCTGGTGTGTCTTTAGAGCAACATTGGCCATAACTCTGCCGACCGGCCTATTCCACCCGGCTCTCCCGCACGCCGAACATGCCGGAAATCAATCGCGCGACGATGCTCAGGAACAGCACGAACAGTGTGATCAGCAGTGCGCCGGCCCAGGCCAGTGACTGCCAGTTCTTGTACGGGCTGGTGGCAAACTGAAAAATCACCACCGGCAGGTTCGCCATCGGCTGGTTGAGATTCGCGTTCCAGAACTGATTGTTCAGCGCCGTGAACAGCAACGGTGCGGTCTCGCCGCTGACGCGCGCCAGCGCCAGCAGCACCCCGGTCAACAGGCCGCTGCGCGCGGCCGGGTAGACGATGCTGGTGATGGTGCGCCAGGGCTGGGCTCCGAGCGCCGCCGAGCCATGGCGCATGCTCTGTGGAATCAACCGCAGCATGTCCTCGGCAGTGCGCACCGTGACTGGAATGACGATGATCGCCAGCGACACCGCGCCGGCAAGCGCCGAGAAGTGGCCCATCGGCACCACCATCAGCGTGTAGACGAACAGGCCGATGACGATCGATGGGGCACTGAGCAGCACATCGTTGATGAACCGGATCACCGTGGACAGTCGCGCGGTACGCCCGTACTCGGACAGGTAGGTGGCCGCGAGGATGCCGATCGGGCCGCCGATTAACACCCCCAGCAGCGTCATGACCAGGCTGCCGTAGATCGCATTCAGCAGCCCGCCGCTGCTGCCGGGCGCGGGCGTGGTCTGGGTGAATACGCTCCAGGACAGGCCGCCCAGGCCGCGTGAAAACAGAGTCCATAAGATCGCCGCCAGGAATGCGAGGCCGATCATAGTGGCAACGCCGGAGGCTCCGAGCGCCAGCGTCGCGGTGACCTTGCGCCCCCTGATGCTGTTCATACGCGCGCTCCGCGGCGCTCGATCTGCATCAGCAACAGACGCGCCGCGGCGATGATGGTAAAGGTCAGCACGAACAGCAGCAGGCCGAGCGCGATCAGCGAGGAGGTGTAGAGCGTGCCCACCGCCTCGGTGAATTCGTTGGCGATACTGGCCGAAATCGTGGTCCCCGGGGCGAGCAATGAGGTGGAGATCCGATGCGCGTTGCCCACCACGAAGGTCACCGCCATGGTCTCCCCGAGGGCACGCCCGAGTCCGAGCATGATGCCGCCGATGATGCCGGCGCGCGAGTTCGACAGCACCACGTCCCACACCACTTCCCATTGCGTCGCGCCAAGACCGTAGGCCGCTTCCTTCAGCGAGCGCGGCGTGGCCAGAAACACTTCGCGCATCACCGAGGTGATGAATGGCAACACCATCACGGCCAGCACCAGGCCGGCCGTCATCAGCCCAATACCGTAGGGCGGGCCGCGGAACAGTTTGCCGAGCCAGGGCAGGTCGCCGAACGTGTCGATCAGCCACGGCTGCACCGAGTGCTGCAATACCGGCGCCAGCACGAACAGACCCCAGATGCCGAATACGATGCTGGGCACGGCAGCCAGCAATTCGATGCAGCTCGCGATCGGCGCCCGCAACCACAGTGGGCAGGTTTCGGTCAGGAACACGGCGATGCCGAACGCCAGCGGTACTGCGATCAGCATGGCGATCAGCGAGGTGATGACGGTGCCATAGAGCGGCGCCAGAGCGCCGAACTGATCGGTGACCGGATTCCAGACCTCATGCGTAAGAAAGCCGAAGCTGAAGGTTCTCAGCGCCGGCCAGCCGCCGATGCACAACGCCATCAGCACACCGGCCAGAATGATCAGTACCAGGCCGGCCGAGGCCACGGTCAGGCCGCGAAACACCCATTCGGCGCGCGCTTCGCGCCTGAGCTGCGGATGATACGGAATCGTGATCGCCGACACTGTCTCGCCCGTCTCCCCTGAATTGAAGGCTCGTCCAGCTTACTTGGCAGGCCAGGCCGGCTTGCCGTTCACCTTGAGCGCGTCCACCCAGGTCTTTTGCACCAGCTTGGTAACCTTGTCCGGCAGCGGCACATAGTCCAGGTCTTCTGCCATCCTCTGGCCGTTCTTGTACGCCCAGTCGAAGAATTTGAGCGCCGCCACCGTATTGGCATCGCGGCTGTCGGTGTGCATCAGGATGAAACTGGCACCCGTGATCGGCCAGCTGTCACCGCCCGGCTGATCGGTCAGGATCAGGTAGTAGCCCTCCGCCTTGGCCCAATCGGCATTGGCCGCGGCCGCCTGGAACGCCTTGGCTTCCGGCGCCACGTATTTGCCCTCATGATTGAGCAATCTGGTGTAGGTCATGCCGGTCTGCTTGACGTAGGCGAACTCGACATAGCCGATCGCGCCGGCGGTCTGCGTGGTCTGATTCGCGACGCCCTCATTGCCCTTGGCGCCGATGCCCACCGGCCACTGCACCGAGGTATTGGCGCCGATTTTCTGCGAGAAAACCGGGCTGACCTTGGACAGGTAGTTGGTGAACAGGAAATTGGTGCCGGAACCGTCCGAACGGTAGATCGGTGCAATGTCGAGCTTTGGCAGGCTCAGCTTCGGATTGAGCTTCTGGATCGCCGGGTCATTCCAGCGACTGATGTCGCCGAGATAAATCGCCGCAATGGTGGGACCATCGAGTATCAGGTCGCCCGGCTTGATGCCCGGAATGTTCACCACCGGCACCACGCCGCCGATGATCATTGGCCATTGCACCAGCCCGTTTTGCTTCAGATCCGCCGCTTCAAGCGGCTTGTCGGAAGCCCCGAAGGTGACGGTACCGGCCTCGATCTGTTTGATCCCGCCGCCGGAACCTATCGACTGGTAATTCAGCCCGATGCCGGTCTGCTGTTTGTAGGCTTCAGCCCATTTGGCGTAGATCGGATAGGGAAAGGTCGCGCCGGCGCCGGAAATGTCATCCGCGAGCGCATGGCTGGTCACCCCGCAGGCCAGGGCCACGGCGCCCAGGACCACCGTCAGCTTGCTTAACAAATTGCTCACTCCTTAGCTTCTGTAATTGTTGCCGAATTCGATGGCTCGGCAGCCAATTGCAAGGCCCTCGAGCTGATCCTTCGAAGGTGATTGACCGGCACCGAAAAAATAATCACCCTCGCGCTGCGGACACACGTGGATTACGGCAACGGCGCTGGCCCCGCAACTGCTGGCTCGACTGTCTTGCCATACCGAAGCGCGTGCAGTGTGTTTTGCTCGCATTACATGATGGCGATGGAAGTATTACAGTCTGATGACAAACCGACCGCCGGCCGATAGTCGATTGCCACTGTTACCGATCCCGGGTGCATGCGCCTCCTGATCGTCGAGGACGACCCCAAGCTGGCCGATTTTGTGGCCCGCGGCCTGCGCGCGGAGCGCTTCGCGGTCGATATCGCCGGCGACGGGCTGCAAGGCCGGCGCTACCTGGACGCCTATCAGTACGATCTGCTGGTACTGGATCTGATGCTGCCAGGCTTGAGTGGCGGTGAGCTGCTGCGGCACGTACGCCTGAACCGGCCCACGCTGCCGGTGCTGGTACTTACCGCCCGCGACGCCACCGAGGACAAGGTCGAGCACTTCGAAGCCGGCGCCGATGACTACCTGACCAAGCCGTTCGACTTTGCCGAGCTGGTAGTCCGGGTCAAGGCGCTGATGCGCCGCACGCCGATTGAGCGCACCGATGTACTGCGGATCGCCGATCTTGAGCTCAGCCGACTCACGCAACAGGTGCGTCGCGCGGGTAAGCGCATCGAGTTGACCGCCAAGGAATTCGCCGTGCTCGAATACCTGATGTCATCCGTGGGCCGGGTGTTCTCGCGCACCATGATTCTCGAGCACGTGTGGGATCAGAGTTTCGAGGGCGTCACCAACATCGTGGATGTCTACGTGCGCTACCTGCGACGCAAGATCGATGAGCCATTCCCGGTGCAGCTCATCCATACCGTGCGCGGGGTGGGCTACTGCATCCGTGAAGCCGACCAGGCGCGCGAGCCGGGCCAGGAATGAACCACCGCTCGCTCGCGTTCCGGCTTGCCGTCTGGTACGCGCTGCTGCTGAGCGCCACATTCGCGCTAGTGGGCACAGCGATGTGCTATGGGCTCGAGCAGTACCTGCGCACCGGCCTGCGCGATTCGCTGCGACGGCGCTCGGTACAGGTGCAGCAGATCCTCGCGCAGGCCCCGGCCGGCGTCGCCGATGGAGCCATCGCCGAGGCGATCGAGACCCGGGTGGCCCCGGAATTCATCAACCGCTTCGTGCGCGTGACCCGCGCCCCGCAAGTCGTCGTGTATCGCGCCGCAGCGCCGGCGGATCAGAGCTTCGATCCCGCCGAGATCCCGCCCCAGACCGAGCCGTGGCCGGCGACGGCGTTGGTGCGTCCGATGGCGACCGCCGACGGACGGATGTTGATCAGCATGACGCCGGTCGACGCCGCATCGGGCAAGTACCTGATCGAACTCGGCAGCGCGCTCGAGCCCATCGAGGCGCTGCAGCACCGCCTGCAGAGCCTGCTGGCACTGATGTTGCCGGTGCTGGTGGCATGTGCTGCCGGCGGCGGTTACCTGCTGGTGCAGCGGGCCCTGCAACCGGTCGAGCGCATGGCGCGGACCGCGGAGCAGATCAGCGTGCAGGATCTGGAGGCGCGGCTGCCGGTGGCAGCCACCGGCGATGCGCTGCAACGCCTGTCGACCTCCCTGAATCACATGCTCAACCGCCTAAGAGACTCGGTTTCCAGCTCGCGCCGGTTTCTGGCCGACGCCTCGCATGAACTACGCACCCCGTTGACGATCGTCAAAGGCGAACTTCAGGAAGTGGTGGCTGGCGAACCCGACGGTAGCGAGGTTGGCGAGCGCATAGGCAGCGTGCTGGAGGAGGTAGCGCGCCTCGAGTGCCTGGTATCGGGACTGCTGGTGCTGTCGCGACTGGATGCCGGCGAAGCGCGGCGCGAATGGGCCGATGTGGATCTGGGCGAATTGGCGGCCGGGACGGTTGAGCACATGCGCCTGATCGCGGAAGACCGCGGCGTGCAGTTGCAGGCGTCGGCGCTGGCGCCGGTGAGGGTACGTGGCGATGCGCGCCGATTGAAGCAGGTGATCGTCAATCTGCTCGACAATGCCATCAAGTTCACCCCACGTGGCGGCAGCGTCGGCCTGACGACGCGCCAGGAGAGCGGCTTCGGACTGCTCGAGGTGTTCGATAGCGGCATCGGCATCCCGGCGGAGGCTCTGCCGCGCGTGTTCGATCGTTTCTACCGCGTTGATGCAACGCGATCACGTGACGACGGCGGCGCCGGGCTTGGGCTATCGATCGTGCGCTCGATCTGCAGCGCCCATGGTGCGCAAATCGACGTGGCAAGCACTCCCGGAAGCGGCAGTCGCTTTCGCGTCAAATTCCCCCAGCCGGCCGAGCCCTGACACCGCACAGCGGTCTGCGGCGACTAACCGAATGGGAACTATTACCCCCGATCAGCGCCTAATCAGCCGCCAGGTCAGTGGGAGTGCCAGCCAAGTGAGCAGGCCCGGAGTAATTCACCTGTCGATCCTATTGTTCGCCATCACCGGAGCGCCATCCGGATGCGCCACCTACAATAAATGCGGGTTTCGCGGCTGCCCCGGCGACGCCGGCATTACCGCCACCGTTGAAGCGCAACTGCAGAAATACCCGGCATTGGAGGCTCCAAATTCAGTGCGCGCGCAGACCCTGGACCATGTGGTCTATCTGTACGGCCTGGTCGACACCGATCTGGAGCGCCAACTGGCGGAGTCGGTGGCAACACAAGCCGCCAGCGGAGCACGCATCGTGGATTCGATCGCCGTAAATAACATCGGCCGATAGCCCGGTAGACACCCGCCGTCGCGATGATGTCGTGCGGCGGAATCTCCAGCAGCGGAAGACGATTAGAAGGCGAAACGACCGCCAACTGTCGGGGCGATGTTGCTGTTATGGAAATACGGGACCCCGGGGCCGTGAGGAATGGCGATGGCCAGGCCACCGCTGACGTCGGAATACGTAATTCCGCCATAAACGTCGAAACGCCTGGTGAAATGATGATCCGCGAAGAGCGAAGCCTCGTTGAGGTTGCCCGAGCAGGAACTTCGGAAACCAGCGGCGAGTGAGCAGGTCGACGGAACACGAAAGTCGTTCTGCAGCTCGAGATAGTAGGACAAAGTGATGTCGGTCTTGCGGTCGAAAGCGTATTTCACGCCGGTCCAGATGACCTGTACGATCTTGGGGGAATCAAGATTATTGTCTTCGATGCCGCTCAAGAGATAACCACCCTGCGCCGTGGCGCCGACGCCCAACGGATTCGATGGGTTCGTCTGCCGGATGTGTTCGTAGCCGCCATAGAGCTTGAACTGATCCCAGGTATATTTGGCAGCGACCAATACGGCAGTGTTGTCGGTCACGATGCCATATTCGGTGCCGGTCGTTCCGATCAGATTGGCGCCGCTGATGCGGTTTGTATTGATGCTGTTGAGGGTCGACTGATATGGCTGCGTCAGACTCTCAGGCCCGAGCAAGGGGTTGACTACACTGATCGCCTGGTTGTTACGTTGGAAGACGACGTCGGCGGACAACCTATCGATTTCTCCGCCGACGTCGAATCCATAGGCAGAGTTACGCGCCGCTTCCGGCTCACAGGAGGCGGAAGTCCACACCGCGGCGGCGGAATAGCAGCCGCCCTGACCGTCGACGAATTTATACATAGCACCGAAATGGACTGGACCATAGGTGATGCGATATTTCATGGCTCCGTCCCAACGTGAGTCCTGCGTGTCGCCTCCGCCGGCCATCAGACCGTTGTAGCCGATGAACGAAAAGGAATAGGCGCCGCCGGCCGGATCGTATGCGAGCATGGCGTCGGTACCGAGAGCGCGCTGACGACCGAAGGTTAGCGTGCCGAATCGCGCCGACGATATCCCGCCATAGAGCTCGTCATTGATGGCTTGCCCCGCGCGAGCGCCGTCGCCGGTGATCGAGTAGCTGCTCCTGGGGAGACCGGCGTTGACGGTATTGGTGGCTGCCATGTTGGCGAGCTGGCCGGACTGCGGATTGAAGCCGGTCGAAGCGTTGAATACGACGTACCAGTGCTCCAGAACCTCTTCCTTGGCCCTGATACCCAGACCGGTCTGCGACAGGTTGTTCGGTGCGATCAGGAATTGGGAGTGGTTGGCGTTCCGGTTGACCAGCGATTCGCCTTCATAGTTATAACCGTTTTCCGGTAAGCCGTGGCTGACCCAACCCACACCGACGTCATACGTGCCGTACAAGGTGATGCCATGCCAGGTCAGCGGGCAATCGGTTGCGAAGAACTCATGTTCGCTCGCGCAGCCTGCGGCGCTGACCTGAGCAGCCGGGGTCGTTTCGGCGGCGGCGCGGGCCGCATGATTCAAAGCAAATGTTGAAGCAATAGCCGCCAGGGCGCGCCACCACGCAAACCGCATTGCATTTTCCCTGCACAGAAGCCGTCACATGAGCGACATATACAGGCTAATATAACGCCTGTGCGGCGGCAAGCCCTGGCCGGATGTTCGCGTCAGCGCTTCTTCGGTAGATACAAGTCGGTCAGCGTGCCGTCGAAGGCTTCCGCCGCGAATGCCACCGTCTCCGACAGCGTCGGATGCGCGTGCACCGTGAGGGCGATGTCCGCGGCGTCGGCGCCCATCTCGATCGCGAGCGCCACCTCGGCGATCAGCTCGCCGGCGTTGGTACCGACGATGCCGCCGCCGAGCAGCCGATTCGATTCCGGATCGAAGATCAGCTTGGTAAACCCCTCATCGCGGCCAATCGACAGCGAGCGGCCGCTGGCAGCCCACGGAAACACCGCCTTCTCGACCTTGATCTCTTGCGCCTTGGCGGCGCTTTCAGTCAGGCCGACCCAGGCGACCTCGGGATCGGTGTAGGCCACCGACGGAATGACGCGCGCGTCGAATGAACTCTTGTGGCCGGCCGCCACCTCGGCCGCCACCTTGGCTTCATGGCTGGCCTTGTGTGCGAGCATCGGCTGGCCACGGACATCACCGATGGAAAAAATGTGCGGCACGTTGGTACGCAGCTGGCGGTCGCTGGGAATGAAGCCGCGCTCGTCGACCTGCACCCCGGCGGCATCGGCGCCGATAAGCCTGCCGTTGGGCGTGCGGCCAACGGCAACCAGCACGTGATCATAGGTGTTGGCGCTCTTGGCGCCGTCCTTGGCGGCAAAGCTGACCTGCAGCCCATCCTTGGCGACCGTCACGGCCGTGACCTGCGTGTTGAGAAGGATCTCGCCGTAACGTGCCTTGATGCGTTTCTCCAGCGGCCGCACCAGATCCGGGTCGCAGCCCGGCATCAATTGCGAGGTCAGTTCAACCACGCTGACTTTGGCGCCCAGCGCGTCGTACACGCAGGCCATTTCCAGGCCGATGATGCCGCCGCCGATCACCAGGAAGCGGCCAGGATTTCGCAGCACCTCCAGCGCGCCGGTGGAATCTATGACGCGTGGATCCTGCGGGATGAACGGCAGGCGCATCGGTTCGGAACCGACGGCGATGATGCAATAGTCGAAACCGATGCGCTCGCTCGGGTTGTCGGCCCGGGTGACTTCGATCACGTGCTGGCCAATGAATTTGCCGACGCCGTGAATCACCTCCACCTTGCGCTGCCTCGCCAGCGCACTGAGTCCGCCAGTGAGCTTCTTGATGACGCTCACCATCCAGCCGCGCAGCTTGCCGGTGTCTATCGTGGGTGAACCGAACGTGATCCCGTGCGCTCCCATCTCGCGCGCCTCTTCGATCACCCTCGCGGCATGCAGCAACGCCTTGGATGGAATGCAGCCGACGTTCAGGCACACGCCACCGAGCGTATCGGAGCGCTCGATCAGCGTGACCTGCAGACCCAGATCGGCGGCGCGAAAGGCCGCCGTGTAGCCGCCGGGACCCGCGCCAAGCACTAGCAGCTGCGTGTGACGCGAAGCTTGCGGCTCGGGTGGCGCATCGGTCGCCGCAGCCGCAGCCGCAGCCGCAGGCTTTGGTGGCGGAGCGGCAACCGGTGCTGTTGCCGCTGCAGCTACCGGCGTCGCCGCAGGGACCGCGGCTGCACCAGTGCTCTCGCCGGCAGGGCCCGGTGCGGCTGTCACACCGTCCTCCACCACCAGCAACGGCGTGCCCTTGGACACCTTGCTGCCTTTGCTGACCAGCACCTCCACCACCGTGCCGGCCGCCGTCGACGGCACGTCCATCGTCGCCTTGTCGGTTTCGAGTGTGACCAGCGGTGACTCGAGTTCGACGCGATCCCCGGGCTTGACCATGACCTCGATGACGGGGATATCTTTAAAGTCACCCAGATCCGGGCAGAGCACCCGCGTGCGGCTCACGGCACCGCCTCGGTCAGTGCGTGCGCATCTCCCAGAGTCTTGGCCAGGTAGCTGGTGAAGCGGGCGCCGTTGGCGCCATCGATCACACGATGATCGTACGACAGCGACAGCGGCAGTATGGTGCGCGGCACCAACACCTCGTCGCGGTACACCGGCTTGATGCCGGCACGCGACACGCCGAGGATCGCCACTTCGGGTGCATTGATGATCGGCGTGAACGCCGTGCCGCCGATGCCTCCCAGGCTCGAGATGGTAAAGCTGCCGCCCTGCATCTCGGCGCCCGTAAGCTTGCCGCTGCGTGCCTTGGCAGACAGCTCGGCCAATGCGCGCGCGATCTCGTAGATGTCCTTGCGGTCGGCGTCGCGAATCACCGGCACCAGCAGCCCATTGGGTGTGTCGGCGGCGAAACCGATGTGAATGTATTTCTTGTACACCAGGTTGTCGCCGCTGGCGTCGATCGAGCAATTGAACAGCGGAAACTGCTGCAGTGCCTTGACGCAGGCTCGCACGACGAACGCCAGCGTGGTGAGTTTGATGCCGGCGCTGTCGGCTTTGGCTTTGAGAGCGCCGCGCGCCGCTTCGAGCTCGGTGATGTCGGCTTCGTCGAATTGGGTGACGTGCGGCAGGTTCACCCAGCTGGCGTGCAGGCGCGAGCCGGAAATGCGCTGCACGCGGCCGATCGGCTTGATGTCGATGGGACCGAACTGCGCGAAATCCGGCACGGTGATTTTCGGCAGGGCGGCGCCGCCCGCGCCGCCGGCGAGACCTGCCCCGGGGCCCATCAGCGACTTGACGAACGCCTTGACGTCGGCGTCGGTGATGCGGCCCTTCTGGCCCGTGCCCCTGACGCGGCCCAGATCGACGCCAAGTTCACGTGCAAACCGGCGCACCGACGGGCCGGCATGGGCGCCGGCGAAGCTGCCTTCATTGATGGCCGGGACAGCGGCTTCGACGGCCGGTGCCGCAACGGCGGCCGGTGCAACGGCGGCCGGTGCCGCAACGGCGGCCGCAGGTGCCGCGGGCGCGGCGAGCGCCGCGCCGGCCGCTGGCGCCATGGCTGGCGCCCGCTTGGCAGCACGTGCCGGTGCAGCGGCAACCGCCGTCGCCGCGGGGGCCGGCGGCACGGTCCTGGGCGCAACCGCTGCGGCAGCGGCGGCCGGGCTCGCCGCGCTCCCAACCGTATCGCCGGCGCTGGCCGCGACCTGCAGCGTGGCGATCAGCGTGCCGGATGAGACCTTGGAGCCTTTGGCGACGTGCAGTTTCTCGATGACGCCGGCATCGGGTGACGGCACGTCCATGGTGGCCTTCTCGGTCTCCACCGTCAGCAACGGCGCATCGACCTGTACGCTGTCACCCGGCTTCACCAGCACTTCAATGACGGCCACGTCCTTGAAGTCGCCCAGGTCGGGCACGAAGATTTCTTTCGAAGCCAAGGCTGTTCCCTTGAGGCGTCAGCTGTTGAGAGGGTCGGCCTTGTTGGCATCGATGCCCAGCTTCGCCACTGCCGCGATCACAGTTTTGCGATCGATGCGTTTGGCATCCGCGAGTGATCTGAGCGCCGCCAGTGCGATGAAGTTCCGATCGACTTCGAAATGCTGACGTAACTGGGCTCGCGCGTCGCTGCGACCGAAGCCGTCGGTGCCGAGCGTCACGTACGACTGGGACACCCAGGTGCGGATCTGGTCCGGTACATTGCGCACGTAGTCGGTCGCCGCTACCAGCGCCCCTTCGCACCCGCCAAGCAGCGTCTGTACATAAGGCACGCGCGCAGCTTCCGCCGGATGCAGCAGATTCCAGCGCTCGCACTCGAGTGCCTCGCGCCGCAGTTCGCTGAAGCTGGTGATCGAAAACACGTCGCTCATAACTCCAAACTGCTGCTCAAGCAGCTCGGCTGCGGCGATGCACTCGCGCAATATGGTGCCGCTGCCCAGCAATGTCGCGCGCAGCTTGCCCTTACCACCGCTCTTCAGCAGGTAGCCGCCCTTGACAATGCCCGCTTCAGTGCCGGCCGGCAGCGCCGGCTGCGGATAATTCTCGTTCATGACGGAGATGTAATAGAACACGCTTTCATTCTGGACGTACATGCGCTGCATGCCGTCCTGAATGATGACCGCGAGCTCGTAGGCGTAGGTCGGATCGTAGGCACGGCAGTTCGGGATCGTGGTGGCAACCAGCTGGCTGTGCCCATCCTGGTGCTGCAGGCCTTCACCTGCGAGCGTAGTGCGCCCGGCGGTTGCGCCTACCAGAAAACCGCGCGCGCGCATATCGCCGGCCGCCCAGATGAAGTCGCCCACGCGCTGGAAGCCGAACATCGAGTAGTAGACATAAAACGGCACCATGGCAATGCCGTGATTGGCATACGAGGTCGCTGCCGCTATCCACGAACAAGTCGAGCCGGCCTCGTTGATGCCCTCCTCGAGCATCTGTCCCTTGCGATCTTCGCGATAAGACATCAGCGTCTCGGCGTCCACCGGCGTATAGAGTTGTCCGACCGCGGAATAAATGCCGATCTGCCGGAACAGGCCTTCCATCCCGAAGGTGCGCGCCTCGTCCGGGACGATCGGCACGATGTGCTTGCCGATGCCCTTGTCCTTGAGCAGCACCGTGAGTATGCGCACGAACGCCATGGTGGTGGAAATCTCGCGCTCCGCCGTGCCTTCCAGGATCGACTTGAACGCTTCCAGCGGCGGCACGGTCAGCGGCGGGGCGGTCGGCCGGCGTACCGGCAGGTAACCCCCGAGATCCTTGCGGTGCGTCTGCAGGTAGCGCATCTCGTCACTGTCCGGCGCCGGCTTGCGAAACGGCAGATCCTCCAGGTCCTGATCCGACACCGGGATGTTGAAGCGATCGCGCAACTCGCGCACCGCAGCCAGGTCGAGTTTCTTCTGCTGGTGAGCGACCATCTGGCCTTCAGCCACTTTCCCCAGGCCGAATCCCTTCACCGTCTTGGCGAGGATCACGGTTGGCGGCCCCTTGGTATTGACCGCCGCCTGGTAGGCGGCAAATACCTTGAGCGCGTCGTGTCCGCCGCGATTGAGGCGCCAGATATCCTCGTCGGACATGTTGGCCACCATTTCCTTCAGCGCCGGATCCTTGCCGAAGAAATGCTCGCGCGTGTAGGCGCCGCCCTTGGCCTTGAAGTTCTGATACTCACCGTCGACGCAATCCTCCATCACGCGCTGCAGGATGCCGCGGGTATCGCGCGCCAGCAGCGGATCCCAGCGCGAGCCCCAGATGACCTTGATGACATTCCAGCCGGCGCCCAGGAACGCCGCCTCCAGTTCCTGGATGATCTTGCCATTGCCGCGCACCGGGCCATCGAGGCGCTGCAGGTTGCAGTTGACCACGAAAATCAGGTTGTCGAGGCCTTCGCGCACCGGCATCGTCAAGGCGCCCATCGACTCCGGCTCGTCCATCTCGCCGTCGCCGCAGAACGCCCACACCTTGCGATCCGAAGGCGCCACCAGCCCGCGGTTTTCCAGGTAGCGGATGAACCGAGCCTGGTATATGGCCATCATCGGCCCCAGGCCCATCGATACGGTAGGGAACTGCCAGAAGTCGGGCATCAGCCAGGGATGCGGATAGGAACTCAATCCGCGCCCGCCCACCTCCTGGCGAAAGTGGGCCAGCTGCTCGTCGCTCAGGCGCCCTTCCAGGTAAGCGCGCGCGTACACGCCGGGCGATGAGTGGCCCTGGATGTACACCAGGTCACCGGGATGCTTGTCGCTCGGCGCGCGCCAGAAATGATTGAACCCAACTTCATACAGCGTCGCCGACGAGGCGTAGCTGGCCAGGTGTCCACCGTATTCGGCGGACTTGCGATTGGCCTGCACCACCATCGCGATTGCATTCCAGCGGATGAAGGCCTCGATCCGCCGCTCGAGCGCGCGATCACCCGGGTACTCGGGTTGCTGGCCCACCGACACCGTATTGACGTAGGCGGTGTTGGGCCGATAGGGCAAATAGGCGCCGGAGCGACGGGCACGGTCGATCAGCCGCTCTATCAGGAAGTGCGCGCGCTCAGGCCCTTCCGCCCGCAGCACGGATTCGATCGATTCCAGCCATTCCTGCGTTTCTACGGGGTCGAGATCCTGAGGCGCTGTCACGTCCTGGGGGGGGGTCACGTCATTCATAGTTGCAATTCTAGTGCTTTTCGGAAAGCCCGTGCGTTGGCGAAAAAGCTTCCCGCGACGCTGTGTTAGGATCGCGCAGGCGCACCGGCCCCGCCTTGGGCGGCCGGCATGATCCGAGTTTTAATTAGCATGGTCAAGCAATGGCGGCGGTCTATGGGGGCCGTCTGAAATGACGCTGCCCGACTGCACCCTGGCGGTGCTGCAGCGGCGTCGAGTGCTCCCCGATGAGCGGCGCGCTGCCGGCCTCGATGCACTGGTCGTGCTGGCTGCCCCAAAAGATGTCGCGTTCCTGCGGCGACTGCCCGAAGCGCGACGCTGGTTGGACATGCACGCGCGCGCCAAACCGCTGGCACTGACGTCGCGCAGCACCACACTGGCCAACAGCCGTCAGACCTTGGTGCAATTGGCTTACGTCAAAGCCGGCGCCAGCAGCTTCGAGCGCCTTACCCTCGCCGGCAAGCTGCTGCGCGAACTGGCAGCGCGCAAGCCCGGGCGCATCGGGTTTCTGGTCGGCGGCACCGCGGCGGATGCGGCGCTGTGGTATGAGGCGCTGCTGACGGCGGCCTGGACCGAGAGTTTCGCGCTGCCGGCATTTCGCAGCCGGCGCGCCGATTCCTGGCGCCTGAAGACCATCGAACTGTACGCGGCGCCGACTCTGGATATCGATCGGATCGCGGCCAGCGCCCGTGCGGCCAACCTGGTGCGGGCACTGACGGCGCTGCCGCCCAACAAGCTCGATGCCAGTGCCTATCGGCGAGCGCTGCAGGAACTGGCGCGCCGCCATCGCCTGAGCCTCTCCTGGTACTCGCAGGCGCGGCTGCAGCGCCTGGGCGCGGGCGCGTTTCTGGCGGTCGCGCGCGGCAATGACGCCCGCACCGCGGGCATCGCCCACCTGCGCTGGCGCGGCGGAAAGTCGGGCGGCGGTAAGGCCGGCCGCTCCCCCGACGTCGCGCTGGTTGGCAAGGGCATCCTGTTCGATACCGGCGGCGTCAATCTCAAGCCCCATCGCTCGATGCTCGACATGCACACCGACATGGCCGGCAGCGCGGTAGCGGTGGCCACGCTGGTGGCGCTGGCGGAGCTCAAGGCGCCGATGAACGTCGACGCCTGGCTTGCGATCAGCGAGAACAACATTGGTCCCAGCGCCTATCGGCCGCAGGAAGTGGTGCGGGCGAGCAATGGCACCACCATCCAGGTGATCCACTCCGATGCCGAAGGCCGCATGGTACTCGCCGACACGCTGGCATTGGCCGCACGCACGCATCCGCGCCTGACCATCGATTTTGCGACCCTCACCGGTGCCTGCGTGTACGCGCTGACCGAACGCTACAGCGGTGTGTTCACCAATCGGCCGCAGCTGGCCGACGCCCTGGTCGCCGCCGGCATCAGCAGTGGCGAGCGGGTGTGGAACTTTCCGCTCGACGAGGACTTCGACAGTGAACTGGAAAGTCCGGTGGCCGACATCATGCAATGCAGCGCCGACGGCAAGGGCGATCACATCCTTGCGGCACGTTTTCTGAAGCGCTTCATCGGCGACGACAATGCCTGGGTGCACGTCGACCTGTCGTCGGCTACGCGGCGCGGCGGCCTGGCACACGTAGGCACCGAGATCACCGGCTTCGGCGTGCGCTTCGCGCTGGAGCTGCTGCTGACCGTGAAACTGCAGCAGCGCGTGCCGTCCGGATGACGCGCGAACTGCGGCTGCGCCGCCCCGACGACTGGCACCTGCATCTGCGTGACGGGGCCGCGTTGCGGGCAGTACTGCCGTTCACCAGCGCGCGCTTTGCGCGCGCCATCGTGATGCCCAATCTTGTGCCGCCGGTAACCACCACCGCGCTGGCGCTGGCCTATCGTGAACGCATCCTGGCGGCATTGCCGGCGGGGTCCGACTTTCAACCCCTGATGACGCTCTATCTGACCGACCACACCAGCGCCGCCGAAATCGATCGCGCCAAAGCCAGCGGCGCGATCTTCGGCTGCAAGCTTTACCCCGCCGGCGCCACCACGCACGCCGAAGCCGGCGTCACCGACATCGCACGTCTCGAACCGGCGCTGGCATCGATGATGGCACTCGACGTGCCGCTGCTGGTACACGGCGAGGTCACCGATGGGACAGTCGATGTATTCGAGCGCGAAGCCCGGTTCATCGAGCGGGTTCTGGCGCCGCTCGCCGGGCGCTGGCCGCAGCTGCGTATCGTGTTCGAGCATGTGAGCACGCGCGCCGCGGTCGACTTCGTGCGCTCGGCGCGGCGCGGGATAGGAGCCACCGTCACGCCGCAACATCTGCTGTGGAACCGCAGTGCCATGTTTGCCGGCGGGCTGCGCCCGCACCTGTACTGCCTGCCGGTGCTCAAGACCGAAGCCGATCGACGCGCACTGCTGGAGCCGCTCGCGGCCGGTGATGCGCGATTTTTCCTGGGCACCGACAGCGCACCGCACGCGCGCGCGGCCAAGGAATCCGCCTGTGGCTGCGCCGGCGTGTTCTCGGCCCACGCCGGCATCGAACTGTACGCCGAGATCTTCGACACCGAGACCATCCTGCCGCGGCTGCAGGGCTTTGCCTCCGAATACGGCGCCGATTTCTACCGCCTGCCGCGCAACCAGGATGAGATCACCCTGGTGCGCGAGCCCTGGTCGCCGCCGACCAGCTATCCATTCGCCAATGGCGAGCTGGTGCCACTGCGCGCCGGTGAGCCGATCGCCTGGCGGCTGCAGAGCACCAGCGCATGAACGAAACGCCGCCGCCCGACGCGCTGGGCGTGACACCGGAAACGCCGGCGGCGCCCGTATCCGCGCCGCCGCTGATGGTGCGGCGCTTCCGCGGATTCCTCCCGGTTGTCGTCGATGTCGAGACCGGTGGCTTTCAGCCTGGGACCGACGCACTGTTACAAATTGCCGGCGTGCTGATCGACATCGACCCAAGTGGTCGGCTGCATCGCGGCGAAACGCACTCCTACCACGTGCGACCGTTCGTGAACTCGCGGCTCGACCCGGCGTCGTTGCTGGTGAACAAAATCGACCCTTGGCACCCGCTGCGCCCCGCCATCGATGAAAGCGATGCGCTGGCGCGGATCTTTCGCGCGGTGCGTACCGCGATCCGTGGCCATGGATGCCGGCGCGCAGTGCTGGTGGGACACAACGCCGCCTTCGATCTGGCGTTCATGAATGCCGCGGTGTTGCGCACCGGCATCAAGCGCAACCCGTTCCATCCGTTCTCATGCTTTGATACCGCGACCCTGGCCGGCGCGGCGCTGGGCCAGACGGTGCTGGCCAAAGCCCTGGTGGTCGCAGGGCTGACATGGGACAAAGCCTCGGCCCATTCGGCCACCTATGATGCCGAGCGCACCGCGGATCTGTTTTGCCTCATCTGCAATGAGCTGGCCGCCAGCTACGCACGCGCCGAGCAGCGCGCGCGCCTGTTGGGCTGGCAGGAGCTTGCGGCCTCCGCGCCCGAGCCGGAGGATGAGCCGCCGGATGCTGAGCCGCTGATCTAGAGGAGATGACTGAAGTGGATTTTGATCTGGGTGAACTCAGCTACCTGCCCACCACCGGCGTACGGCGCTTGCATGAGACTCCCGTGGTCGTTGCCAGCGAGCACACTCTGAAAGGCTACGGCTGCCTGGTCGACGACCCGCATGCCTTTCCGATCGAGATCGTGCGCTGGCCGGCACAGGGTTGGCGGCCGATCGACGCCAATTCCGGGGATCAGGGCGGAGTCACCGAGGGCGTATTCGAATTCTGGTGGAGGGGCGAAACCCTGTACGCTCGCAATAACGCCGTCGGCGACAGCTACTTATTTGGCTGGAGCAACTGGCCGGAACAAGCCTCGAGCAGCGGCCCGGGAACCTTGCGACAACGCGCCCTGATCTGGCGCGCGAACTATCATCCCGATGGCGGACAACTCATTTATCCGACCCGCGGCCAGAGCTTCGTGGTGCCGCTGGCCCCGCCCGGTGACGATGTCACGCCGGAGCAGTTCGTAACCTTCTGGTGCGATGGCAGTCACGGTCTTTATATCCACCCCAATGTCTGGCATGGGGCTTTTGTCCCGCTAGACGACCACGCCGAGTTTCTAGATCGCCAGGGCCGGGTACACGCCCGGGTGTCGGTGGATTTCGCCAAGGAGTTCGGCTGCTATCTTGCCGCTCCGCTGCGCCGCCCCGACGCCTGATTGCAGGCGTCCCGACTTGACATCTCAGGCCGGAATGGCCGCCACCGCCCCCGCCTCCTGCAGCAACTGTTTGAGCTCACCGCTGCGATACATATCGAGCGCGATATCGCAGCCGCCGATCAGCTCGCCCTTGACGTACAGCTGGGGATAAGTCGGCCAGTTTGAATGGCGCTTGAGCGCTTCGCGCAACTCCGGATCTTCGAAAATGTTGACGTAATGAAACTGCGCGCCAAGGTTGCGCAGTGCAGAAACCGTCTGGGCCGAAAACCCGCATTGCGGGAAGTCGGGGTTGCCCTTCATGAACAGCACTACCGGCGAGGTCGCCAGTTCCTTGCGGATCCGTTCGGTCACATCCATCGTCGTTCACCTGCCTTAATGTATGCGTTGAATTATGGGGGGCGCTGGCCTATTCTTCAAACCGCATTTTTGATGCGGTAGTCAAGCAGAACAACAACTTATGCGAGGTTGACATGAATCCCCTCAATTCCGTGCGTGGCGCCACCATCACCGGCGTCATCCTGGCGCTGATCATCGCCCTGGCCATCCCTCCCACGGGTTTTGCGGAACTGGGACTGGCGGTCTGGATTCATATCCTTGCCGGCGTCATGTGGATCGGGCTGTTGTACTACTTCAATGTCGTGCAGACGCCGGGACTGGCGGCAGCGGCGGCCGACAAGGGCGGTCCGGGCGGCGCCGGTGTCACCAAATACATCGCACCGCGCGCCCTGCTCTGGTTTCGCTGGTCAGCCGTGGTTACCTGGCTGTCCGGCATCTGGTATCTGGCGCGCGCCAACAATCTGGGCAACGCGGTCACCCTTGGACACATGGGCCAGGATTACTACGGCCTGGTGATCGGTATCGGCGGCTGGTTGGGCACCATCATGGCGTTCAATGTGTGGGTTTTCATCTGGCCGAACCAGAAGAAGATCCTGGGCATCGTGCCGGCCACCGATGAAGAGAAGGCCAAGGCGCGCAAGACTGCCGCCATGGCTTCCCGGACCAACTTCGTGTTGTCCATTCCACTGCTGCTGTGCATGGGTGCCTCCAATCACCCATTGCCGTTCTGAGCCAGCTGCCCGCTGACCTGCCCGATCAGGTGTCGCGTGCACTGCGCGAAGACATCGGATCGGGCGACATCACGGCAGCGCTGATTCCAAGCGCGCAGCAGGCCCGGGCACGGGTGCTGTGCCGCGAGGCAGCCGTGATCTGCGGTGCGCCCTGGTTCGATGAGACTTTCCGCCAGCTCGATGCGGCGGTGCGCGTCGAGTGGCGCGTCGCCGAAGGCGCGCGCGCGCCGGCCAACTCCATACTGTGCGATCTGTCCGGTCACGCCCGCCCCATCCTGACCGGAGAGCGCACCGCGCTTAACTTTCTGCAATTGCTGTCCGGCACGGCGAGTATCACCCAGCGTTACGTCGAAGCACTGCGTGGCACGCGTTGCCGTATCCTCGATACTCGCAAGACCATTCCCGGTCTGCGCAGTGCGCAAAAATATGCGGTGCGGTGCGGCGGCGGCAGCAACCATCGCCTCGGCCTGTATGACATGGTGTTGATCAAGGAGAACCACATTGCCGCCGCCGGTTCGATCGGCGCGGCCGTCATTGCCGCGCGCTCGCAGTCGCCCGGCGTGCGGGTCGAGGTCGAGGTCGAAAACCTCGACCAGTTGCACCAGGTACTCGATGCGCACGCCGAGCTGGTGATGCTGGATAATTTCGACCTCGACAGCATGCGCGCCGCGGTCGCGCTCAATCGCGCGCACCTGCGGCCGGCGCTGCTGGAATGCTCCGGCAGCATCACGCTCGAGCGTGTGCCGGCGATCGCGGCCACGGGAGTGGACTTCATCTCCGTCGGCTCGCTCACCAAGAACGTCGACGCCATCGATCTGTCGATGCGCTTTGCGGCCGATGATCATTGAGTCGATGCGGGCCCGGCACTGGCCGGCGGTGCAGGCAATCTATCAGGCCGGAATCGACACCGGTCATGCCACGTTCGAGAGCCGAACTCCCGATTCCTTCGAGCAGTGGCTTGCCGCCCACGTACCCGAGCTGTGCCTGCTGGCCCTCGACGCCGGCACGCCGGCAGGCTGGGCGGCGTTGGGCCGCGTGTCCGGCCGCTGCGTTTACGCCGGCGTGGGCGAGGTCAGCGTCTATGTTTCGCCGTCATTCCAGCGCCGCGGCGTCGGGCGCCGGGTGCTGGGCGCATTGATCGCACAGTCGGAGGAGCGCGGTTACTGGACGCTGCAGGCCGGCATCTTCCCGGAGAACGACGCCAGCATCGCCCTGCATCGGGGGCTTGGCTTTGAAGTTCTGGGTCTGCGCCGGCGGCTGGGGCGGATGACCTTCGGGCCGCTGGCCGGACAGTGGCGCGACGTGCTGCTGCTGGAGCGGCGCAGCCGGCGCGCCGGCATCGATTAGCCGGCCGGCGGCCAATGCCGCTATATTAGCTTCCATATGACGCACGAGCGGTGGGCGCTGCGGTTGTGGGCGCTGCTGGCGCTGAGCCTGGCGGCAGGTAGCGCCGCGGCACAGGATGATCCGTGCGGCAAATTCTCCTGGAACGTCGGGAACGAACGCGCGCTGTTCGCCTCCGCAGCGCTTGCCATAGCCGCCGGACACGACGCAGCCTCGGCGCCGCAGCTGCAGCCCGGGCGGCTCTACCAGCTGCAACTGCAAGCCGCCGGTCAGGTCGCACTGGCGCTGTCGCCCGGGAGTAAGAAGACGGCCAGCGACAGCAGCTACGCCGGGTTGGCGCGCCTGCGACTGCAACAGGCGGGCAACTACCGGGTGTCGGTGGATCAGTCGGTGTGGATCGACATCGTCGCCGACGGCAAAATGATCGACTCGGCCGACTTCCAGGGCCGGCCGGGCTGCCTCGCGCCGCACAAGATCGTTCAGTACCCACTTCCCGCCGGCCGCGAGCTGCTGCTGCAGTTGAGCGGCGCGCCTGGCGCCGACGTTCGCTTGACAATCACAGCTACCCCGAGCGGCTGAGGGCCCTGCATGCCAAGGAGCAAATCAACATCGATCGCCATCCACGGCGGCTTGTGGCTCGAGCGCAAGGGCCAGAAATTCGTCGGTGCCGGTCGCATCGCACTGCTGGAGAGCATCGATCGCATGGGTTCCATCACGCATGCGGCGAAAGAGGTCGGCCTGAGCTACAAGGCGGCATGGGACGCGGTCGATGCGATGAACAATCTGGCCGACAAACCGCTGCTGATCCGCGCTACCGGCGGCCAGCACGGCGGCGGCAGCCACCTGACCGAGCATGGTCGCACGCTGGTGCGTCTGTACCGTCTGCTGGAGTCCGGCTACCAGCAGCTGGTGGCGCAAATGCAGGCCCAGGTGCACGACTTTGGCAAGCTAAACGAGCTCATGAAGGCCATCACCATGAAGACCAGCGCGCGTAATCAGTTTCGCGGCATCGTTCGGGAAGTGCGCAAGGGCGCAGTCAATGCCGACGTCATCCTCGATCTGGGCGGCGGTCTGCAGATCTTCGCCAACATCACCAACGACGCGGTCGAGGATCTGGGATTGAAGCCGGGACGCCACGCCGTGGCGCTGATCAAAGCGAGCTTCATCATGCTGTCGCCGGAAGCGAACCTGCGCGTCAGCGCCCGCAATCAGCTGCGCGGCACGGTCAGTGCGGTTATTCCGGGCGCCGTCAACGGCGAGGTGAAGATTGAACTGCCGGGCGGCCGCGTGCTGACCGCAATCGTCACCAATGATGCGCTGAAGGAACTGCATCTGGTCGAGGGCGTCCAGTGCAGCGCGCTGATCAAATCCTCCCACGTGCTGATCGCCGTCAATGACTGAGCCGGCACAGTACCGTATGCGACTTAGCACACGGATGCTCGCCGTGCTGTGCCTGCTGGTCACGCTGTGCGCGCTGTCGGGGCCGGCGGCGCCGGCCGAGGAGCTCAATGTTGCAGTCGCGGCCAATTTCTTCGGCACGCTGCAAAAGCTGGCACCGAAATTCGAACAGGCGAGCGGCAACAAGCTGCTGCTGAGTTCCGGCTCCTCCGGCCAGTTCTACACCCAGATCCATCAAGGCGCGCCGTTCGATGTGCTGTTGTCGGCCGACAGCGATCGCCCGAAACTGCTTGAATCCGAGGGTCTGGGGCTAGCCGGCAGCCGCTTCACCTACGCCATCGGCACCCTGGTGCTGTGGAGCCCGAAAGCCGACGTGGTGGATCGCGATGGAAAGGTATTGCGCGGCGGCGCGTACCGGATGATCGGCATCGCCGACCCGCACAATGCCCCCTATGGGGCGGCGGCACAGCAGGTGCTGACCGCCCTCGGATTGTGGGAGCAGCTCAACCAGGACAAGAAACTTGCGGTCGGCGAGAACATCAACCAGGCCTGGCAGTTCGCGTCCACCGGCAATGTCGACATGGCGTTCGTGGCGCTGTCCCAGGTCAGTGACGGCAATGTGATCTCCGGATCATACTGGTTGCCGCCGCAGGCGCTGTATGGCCCGCTGACCCAGGACGCCGTGATACTCACGCGCACCAGCAAGCGCGCCGTGGCAGAGGCGCTCCTGAAGTGGCTGCGACAGGATCCATGGGCCATCGCCACCATCAAAGCGGCCGGCTACCGTGTCCCGGAATGATCGCAAGCTTCTATTCGCCTGACGACCTGGTCGCGCTGTGGATTTCCCTGAAGCTTGCGGCTGTGACCGTGCTGCTGCTGCTGCTGCTGTGCACGCCGTTGGCGTGGTGGCTGGCAACCACGCGCTCGCGCCTGCGGGTCATCGGCGAGGCCATGGCGGCGCTGCCGCTGGTACTGCCGCCGACCGTGCTGGGCTTCTATCTCCTGCTGTTTCTCGGACCCTACGGCTGGGGCGGCAGGCTGATGCACCACCTGGGACTGCAACCGCTCAGCTTCAGCTTTGGCGGCCTGGTCATCGGATCGATGCTGTATTCGATGCCGTTCGTCATCCAGCCATTGCAGGCTGCGTTCCAGGCCATAGGCCCGCGGGTACTCGAGGTCGCTGCGACGCTGCGCGCGCGCCCCTCGGATCGCTTCTTCACTGTCGCGGTCCCGCTCGCGCGCCGCGGCTTCATCAGCGGATCGGTGCTGGCGTTCGCCCATACCCTGGGCGAATTCGGCGTGGTGCTGATGCTCGGCGGAAATATCCCGGGGCGCACCCAGACCGCATCGATCGTAATCTTCAACCACGTCGAAGCCCTGGACTACGCCGGCGCGCAACGCCTGTCGATCACCCTGCTGATCGCCTGCTTCATCCTGCTGCTGATCGTCTACGGCGCTAATCGGCATCGCGCCGAAGTCGCCTCCGTGGCGTGAAGGCCGTCGCGTGAGCCTGGCACTCGAGATCGCCTGGTCACGCCCGGACTTTCACCTGCAGGTCGAATGCGAATTTCCCGGCCGCGGGATCACGGCCCTGTTCGGCCGCTCGGGCTCGGGCAAGACCACCGTGCTGCGTTGTGTTGCCGGACTCGAACGCGTGCCGCGGGCATCGGTGCGCTTCAACGGCGAGGTCTGGCAGGACGCTCGGCGGTTCGTGCCGACCCACCAGCGGCCGCTGGGCTACGTGTTCCAGGAATCGAGCCTGTTTGCCCATCTCGACGTGCGCGGCAACCTGCAATACGGGCTGCGACGGGTGCCGGCAGCGCAGCGTCGTATCGGCTTTGAACAGGCGGTGCGCTACATGGGGCTGGAGAGCCTGCTCAGCCACCGCGCCGACCAGCTCTCTGGTGGGCAACGGCAGCGGGTCGCGATCGCACGTGCGCTGCTGACCAGCCCGCAACTGCTATTGATGGATGAACCGCTGTCGAGCCTGGACCTGGTGAGTCGCGCCGAGATCCTGCCGCATCTGGAGCGGCTGCATGACGAGCTGTCGATTCCGATCGTCTACGTCAGCCATGAGATCGGCGAGGTCATGCGAATCGCCGATCACATTGCGCTGCTGGAAGCGGGTCGGGTGCGCGCATTCGGCTCGATCCAGGACATGCTGACCCGGCCCGACCTGCCGCTGGCGCACCTCGAGGAGGCCGGCAGCATCTTCGACGGCGTCATCGCGGAACACGATCCGCGCTATCACCTGAGCTATGTGGGCATCGCGGCCGGTCGGCTCGCGATCTCGCTGCGCGCGGCGCCGCTCGGCCAGCCGGTCCGGGTGCGCATCGATGCGCGCGATGTCAGCCTCGCGCTGTCTCCACCCGAGCACTCCAGTATCACCAACATCCTGCCGGGCCGCGTCATGGACGTAACCAACGACCGCGATCCGGCGCAGCGCCTGGTGCGCATAGACGTCGGCGGTCGACCGCTGCTGGCACGAATCACCCAGCGCTCGGTGGCACAACTGGCCATCGCGCCCGGGCTCGCACTGTACGCGCAGGTCAAGAGCGTGGCGCTGATGGATTAGCCGCCACTGCTCAGTAGGTCTTGTATGGCAGGAATTTCCCCGACATGGTGATGCGCACCCGGTCGCCCTTGGGGTCGGCCTCGCGCTTGAGATCCATCGTGAAGTCGATTGCGCTCATGATGCCGTCGCCGAACTCCTCGTGTATGAGCTCCTTGATGGTGCTGCCGTAGACGTTGACCAGCTCATAGAAGCGGTAAATCAGCGGATCGGTAGGCACGACGGCCGGCAGTGAACCCTTATAGGGCACGACCGTGAGCCATTTGCGCTCCTGCTCGTTCAGGCTGAAGATCTCGCCGATCACAGCGGCCTGCTGTGCATTGAGCGTCATCTGCCCCAGGCAGGCGGCGGTAACCCACTCCTTGCTCAGGCCGACCTTCGCCGCCACGTCGGCCCACTTGACACCCAGCCTGACCTTGGTGGCGACGATCTTGTCCGTCACTGCATCCCGACTCATGCGGCACTCCTTATGCGTCCAGTTACTTGCCCTTCCGGTTGAGCGGCGCGCCGATTCTATTCAGCGGCCGCAGTACGCTTCGCCTCACGTGGCCGGCGCGCGAGCCACACCAGTATCAGTGGCGCCAGGGTCAGCCAGCCCGAGATGCGAAAATAATCCAGCGACGACAGCAGGTAGGCCTGGTGAACCAGGCCCTGCGACAGTACGCCGACCGCGGTGTGATCATTGCTGATGCCAAGGGCCTGCAGACCGTCGATCGAGGCCCGCAGGTTCGGACTGTAGACACTCGAGCTTTCGGCCAGGTGCGTCTGATGCAGCGCCTCGTGGCGATCCCAGAACGTGGTGGTGATCGAGGTGGCAAACGCGCTGGCGACAATGCGCAGGAAATTCGACACACCGGAGGCCGACGGCACCCGCTCCGGCGGAATGCCGTCGAGCAATATGGAGATCATGGCGACGAAGAACGTTCCCATGCCGATGCCCATCACCAGTTGCGGCATCACAAATGCGGCGAAGCTCGAATCCGCGGTGAGCCAGGAGCGCATGAAAAACGAAATCGCGAAGCTCAGAAAGCCGACGGTACCCAGCAGACGAGCATCGACCTTGCCGACCAGGCGGCCGACGAACGGCGCCACCAGCACCGACACCAGCCCGGCCGGCGCCGCCACCAACCCGGCCCAGGTTGCGGTATAGCCAAGCTGGGTCTGCAGCCACAGCGGCAGCAGCACGATGTTGCCGAAGAACACCGCGTAGCCGATGCAGAACGCGATCGTCCCGAGCGTGAAATTACGCCTCGTGAACAGCGACAAGTCGACGATCGGATAGCGCTCGGTCAGCTCCCAGATCAGCCAGGCGACGAAGGCGATCACGGCCACGACACTGAGCGCCACGATGACCGGCGACCCGAACCAGTCCAGGTCCTTGCCTTTATCGAGCATCACCTGCAGCGCACCGACCCAGAGCATCAGCAGTCCCAAACCCACGGTATCGATCGGCAGCTGGCGCGTCGGTGTGTCGTGCCGTCCGAGAAACCGCCAGCAGACAAATCCCGACAGCACTCCGACCGGCACGTTTATATAGAAGATCCACGGCCAGCTCCAGTCATCGGAGATGTAGCCGCCGAGCACCGGGCCGGCGACCGGCGCCACCAGCGTTGTTATCGACCAGATCGCCAAGGCGGTACCGGCACGCGCCGGCCCGAACAGCCGCAGCAGCAGCGCCTGCGAACCCGGAATCATCGGACCGGATACCGCGCCCTGAATCACCCGGAACACCACCAGCGAGGGCAGGCTCCAGGCCGCGCCGCACAGAAACGAGGCGGCCGTAAAAGCCAGCACCGACAGAACGAAGGTGCGCACCACGCCATAGCGCTGCATCAACCAGCCGGTGAGCGGTACCGATATGCCGTTACTGACCGCAAACGAGGTGATGACCCAGGTGCCCTGATCGCTCGACACGCCGAGGTTGCCGGCGATGGTCGGAATGGCGACGTTGGCGATACTGGTATCCAGCACCTGCATGAAGGTGCCGAGCGCCAGCGCCAGCGCCACCAGCGCGCTCGCAGCGCTGCTCAGCTGCAAGCTGTCCGCCTGCGAGTTCACCGGGCCGGCGCAGCGGCCGCGCGTGTCCCGGACGCTCGATCGTCGCCGCCGGCGTTGAGTGCCACGATGCGATCGATGCGTGCCTGCACCTCCGGGTCGTCGCCGGCGCTGGCCTGGGTCGGCTGTGGCACGCTGCGCACCTGGGCCGACACCACCGGGCCGGAGGTATCGTGCACATCGACCTCCGCAACCATCGACAGTCCAACGCGCAGCGGATGTGCCCTCAGCTCCTGCGGGTCAAGCGCGATACGCACCGGCAGGCGCTGCACGATCTTGATCCAGTTGCCGGAAGCGTTTTGCGCCGGCAGTAGCGCGAAGGCGCTGCCGCTACCCGCCGACACACCTGCAAGGCGGCCGTGAAATACGACGTCACTGCCGTACAGATCCGCATGCAGCTTCACCGGCTGTCCCACGCGCATGCTGCGCAACTGGACTTCCTTGAAATTCGCCTCCACCCACACGTCATCGAGCGGCACCAGGGCCATGAGCGGGCTACCGGCGGCGACGCGCTGACCGAGCTGCACCGTGCGTTTGGCCACGACACCAGATACCGAGGCGCGCAACTCGGTACGATGCAGCGCCAGCGCGGCATTGCGAACCGCGGCTTCGGCGTCGAGTACCTGCGGATGGGTTTCGATGGTCGTGCCCTGGATCTGAGCTTCGGTCGCGTTGAGCTGCTCACGCGCCGCGTCCAGGCCGGCACGCGCCACCGTCACCGCATCGCGCGAATGCGACAGCTCCTCGCCCGAGACCGCGCCATCGGACAGCAATCCCTGGCGCCGCTCCAGATCGTCCTGCGCACGCTTCAGGTCGGATGCTCGCTGCGCAATCTGCGCCTGCAATTGATCGCGCTGCGCGAACAGGCCGCGTACGTTGCGCACCGCGCGCGCCAGCTGTGCCTCGGCGCCATTGATCGCCACCTGCGCATCGGCGGGATCGAGCCTGGCCAGCAGTTGTCCGCGCTCCACGCTTTGCGTGTCGTCCACGTTCACCGCGATCACGGTGCCGGGCACGTCGCTGGTGACCTGCACCAGGTCGCTGCTGATGTAGGCATCGTCGGTGCTCTCGTAATAGCGGCCGACCAGCAACAGGTGCGTCAGCCAGACCAGTCCGGCGATCAGCGCCACAGCTGCAAGGATCAGCAAGGCGCGATTTCGGGTGCGATTGTTGGCTGGCGCGGCTTGGGCGACCGGGGTCGGTTGGTTGCCTGGCGTGGGTTGGTCCATGTGATTCTCGCTGCTTGATTGTTGGCCGCGCGGCGCCTCTTCAGCGCGCGGCGACGCTCTGCGGTGCCGGGGACTGGTAGCTGCCGCCAACCGCCAGCAGCAGCGTGACCCGCGCCAGCGCCAGCGAGGCGCTCAGGTCCACCTGTTGACGGCGCTCGTTGAGCACCTCGGTTTCGGCATTGAGTACCGTCAGATACCCGGCCAGGCCGGCGCGGTACCTTTCCTCGGCCAGGCGGTAGGCTTCTTCGGCGGCATCGAGCGACTCGCGCTGCTGACCAAGCTCGCGGCCGAGCGCCTCGATCAGGCTGAGTTGATCGGCGGCCTGGTGCACCGCGCGCAGCACCGTGTCGTCGTAATCCGCCACCGCCTGGTCGAGCGCCGCCTCGGTGCTGCGATACTGGGCCCGCAGGCGACCGCCATCGAACAGCGGCAACGACAGGCCGGGCCCGGCGCCGTAGCCCAACGACCTGGCACTGATCAGGTCGGACAGGCTGAATGAGGCGAAGCCGGCGAGTGCTTTCAGGTTGATGTCTGGATAGAACGCCGCCTTGGCGGCGCGCTTGCCGGCATCAGCGGCCTCGATACGCGAACGTGCCGCGATCACGTCCGGGCGGCGCGACAGCAGATTCACCGGCAACTCACCCGGCAACGGCAGTGCCGCATCCAGCTGCAACTGCGGCCGCGCGACGGCGGCGTACGCGTCAGCACCCCGGCCGGTAAGTGCGCTGAGCTGGTGTATCGCCAGCGCCTGGGCCGATTGCGCCTGGGTCAATGCCACGCGCGCCTGCGGCAGCGCGCCCTCGGCTTCGCGCAGTTCCACCCGCGTGTCGAGCCCGGCGGCCACGCGCCTGCGCGTGATGTCGAGAATGTTGGAGCGCTGCGCCTCGGTGCGCTCGGCAACGTCCGCGAGTTCATAGCTGCGGTAGAGATCGATGTACGACTGCACCATCGCTCCCGCGAGCAACAGGCGCGCCTGTTCGATATCGACGCTTGCGGCCTGGGCCAGCGCGCGGCTCTCGCGCACCTGGTCCTGGCGCAGGCCCCACAGATCCAGGTCCCAGGACAGCGCCACGCCCAGGTCGCCCAGCCACACGGTCTGGCCGCCGCCGATCGCCTGCGGAAAGCCCTGCGGGATCTTCAGCCGCGTTTCCCCGCCGCTGAGTTTGACCTCTGACTGGCGACCGGCGCGCGCCGCAGCCTCCTGCGCCTCGGCCAGCCGCAGGCGCGCACTCGCCTGCGCCAGACCCGGGTTATCGCTCAATGCCTGTTCGATCAGGCGGTCCAGCTGTGCGTCGCCGAAGCCCTGCCACCAGCTATCGCTCACGACGGGAGCGGCGGTGCTGCTCAGCCCGAGTGCCGAATCGGCAATCGCCGCGTGCTGGACTTCGGGCTTGGGCGGCGTGGCGCAGGCGCATAGCGCCGCGCACGACGTGGCGCACAGCGCCGCGGCCAGCGATCGAAACTCGACGGCCATTTTCTTCATGCGGCTGCTCCGGATTCGGTGCTCGAGCCCTCGAGGCTGGTGATCAGCTTGGTGAGCAGCCGACTGAGCTCGCTGGCCTCAGCGCGTGTGAAATCACGCAGCGTGAAATTGAGTTTGTCGACCACCTTGGGCAGCAGCGAGGCAAGGGTTGCAAGCCCGGCCGCCGTCAGGCGCAGCTCCACCGCGCGCCGATCCTCGCGGCTGCGCTCGCGCTCCACCAGCCCGCGCGCCTCGAGCTGGTCGATCAGGCGCGTGAGTGCTCCGCTGTCATGACGCAGTTGCGCGCACAGGTCACTGGCATTGATCGCCAGGCCATCGCGCAGATGCATCATCACGATCCAATGGGTGATCGTGATGTCGCTGCCGGCCACCACTGATTCCAGCTGGTCGAGCATCAACATATGAGCGCGCTTGAGCAGATAGCCGACACTGCTGCGCGCCTGGTAGAGCTCCGGTCGATAATGCTGCATGAGCACTTACTGCCTTAACAGTGTCTGTCTAGGCAGATATATTGCCAAAGGGCGAACGAGGCTGTCAATCTCGGTTCGGCCTCCGCTCCGATTCAGCCGCTGCCCGGATTCCTCGCAGGAGCTGAGGTGGGAATCGGCGGGTAGCGCAACACGTTGATGTCCTCGCAGGTCACCAGGCCGATCTCATCGATTCCATCGAGCAGCGCAGCGAATTTTCGAATGTTCTCGATGCTGTCGATGATCTCGATCACAACCGGCAGGTCCTGTGAGAAAACCACCTGGGTCGTATGCAGGCGGGTTGAGCGCCCGTAGCCCTGCGATCCGCGCACCACGGTTGCCCCTGCCATCTGTAATTGGCGGGCCTTCAGCACGATCGCCTCGTACAGCGGCCGCCCGTCGCGCCGCTTGTCCTCACCCAGGTAAATCCGCAACCGCGCGTTGTTCCCTTTCACATCCATGGCAGTCTCCGTTGAAGCCGTCCCGTGGGTCGGATTGCCGCGCGCATCACGGTGCGGTCATCTTTTGTGCATCATCTCCGGTCAGCAGTCGGTGGAAGCCGGCAATCGCAGCGGGTTCCGGGCGTCGGATGTCCGGCACGCTCTGGTACTGCTCCCAACCGCCACCGAGCGCCTTGCACAGGTAGATGAACGCATCGGCGGCGTCCTGCTGAGCGGTGGTGTACCTATCTTCCAGACTGTATTGCTGGCGCTCGGCATCCACGACGTTCAGAAAATCGGTGAGCCCCCGATCATAACGCTGCTGCGCCAGGCTCAGTGCCCGCTCGCTGGCCGCCATGGCATTGGCAAGATTGTCGAGACTGCGTTCCTGCGCGTCGAAGTTCGCGATCGCCGTATCCGCGTCCTGCACGGCGTCGATGATTGCTTTGCGGTAGTCGACCAGGCGCTCGTGCGCCTGCAGGTCCGCGATACTGACCATGGCATCCAGAGTACCGAAATCCAGCAGCGGCCAATACACCGCAGGCCCAAACGCCCAGATGTGGCTGCCGTGCGCGCCGACATCCGCCGATTGCGTGCCGAGGCCGCCAGTGACGGCGACGTGCGGGAACAGATTGGCCGTGGCCACGCCGATGCGCGCCGTGGCAGCTGCCAGTTGCCGCTCGGCGTCTCGGATGTCGGGTCGGCGCTGCAGCAGATCAAGCGGCAGACCGGATGCGACCGCCCGCGGGAATTCCGGCATGGCGCCGGCCTGCGCCAACTCATGCGCGATATCTTCCGGATACTGGCCGAGCAACACCGCGATGCTGTATTGGGCAGCTTTGATGTCGCGTTCGAGAATTGGCTGCTCGGATCGCAGGCTCTCGAGCTCGCGAATGGCCAACTGCAGGTCAAGTTCATTGGTCAGGCCGCGATCGAATCGGGTCTGCTCCAGGTCACGCGATTGCTCGGCGGTGGTGATGTTGTTGCGGATGATCACTAGCCGTGTCTGCAGGCCGCGCATGTCGACGTAATTGCGAGCGAGGTCGCCGACGACGCTGAGGAGCACCGCACTGCGGCTGGCGGCGGCGGCCTCCACGTCGTATCTGCCCGCCTCGATGGCTCGCCGGTAACCGCCGAACAGGTCCAGTTCCCAGCTGGCGGTAAATCCCGCCACCTGTCTGATCTGGTCGAGCGCGCCTTTGTTGTCGCCCGCGCGCAGCCCCGGTGCCGCCCCGATGCGCGAGATATCGCTGCCGGTGCCACGTCCCGTGGCCCCGCTGGCAGCGGCCTGCGGCAGGGCGTCGCCCACCAGTACTGCCTGGCGCGTGCGAGCCTCCTGCAATCGCGTCAGTGCGATCTCGATGTCAGGATTGGCGCGAATCGCCCGCTCGACCAGCGAATCGAGTTCAGCGTCGTTGAGGGAGCGCCACCACCGGCTCAGGTCCATGGCTGTTGCCGCGGCCGGCGGCGCCGGCGCGCTGGCCTGTGGCACGGCAATAAACCTGTCCGGAGCTGCGGTCTTGGGAACGTGATAATTAGGGCCCACCGCGCAGCCTGCCAGCCAGGCGAACAGCGTCCCCATGCACAGGGCCGTGTTTTGCTGCATTTCAGTCCCCTCGCACCGACACGACCGGCACGAGGCGCTCATCAGTGTTTACCCGCACTTTTTCGCCGTCCAGGATCTGATTGCTGATGTTGAGCACCAGCCGGTCGCCGTCAGACACCCCTGAGCTCAGTTCAACCCGATCGCCATCGTCGCGGGCAATGGTCACGTCTTTGAATCGCACCGTGCCATCGCGCTCCACTACGGCCACCTTGGGACCGCCTGCTTTGAAGTTCAGCGCCGCCGCAGGGACCTGGCTCAGGCCGCCGTTCTGAAGTTGGAACGCGACCTGCACGTACAGCCCCGGCACCAGACGCCGGTCTGTGTTGGGAATGTCCACTTCCACCCGGAACGTTCGCGCCTGCGGATTGATCGAATCGGAAGTTCTGGTAATCGCTCCGCTGATGGGCTGACTGGCCGAGTCGTTGGTGGAAATCTGCGCCGGCACGCCGACCTTCATCAGGTCCGGCGCGGCGCTTTGCGGCACCTCGACGAATACCCGAATCGGATCGTCCTGTGCCATGCGGTACAACGAAGTGGTGCTGGCCGAGCTGCCCGCTGTGACAAGATTGCCGATATCCACGCGCCGCTCGATGATGGTTCCGGCGTAAGGCGCGGTAACACGCTTGAACTCCTCGAACGCCGAAAACCGGTCGACATCCGCCTGATCGAGGCTGACCTGCGCGCGCGCCGCCTCAAGCTCGGCTGAGGCAGTCGCATCGCCTGCCTTCTTGTCTTCGCGCTCCTGTTCGGATACGACACCTTTGGGTGAATCGCGCCAGCGTTCATAGGTGCTGGTCGCAAACGCCGCGTCGGCCTGCTTGACCCTGACCTGCGCCTGGGCGACCTGCAGCTTGGCGCGCGCTGCCGCCAGCTCCGCGTCCAATTCCGGCGTGTCGATCGTAGCCAGCAGTTGACCACCCTTCACATGATCGCCGATATCGACGTACCACTTGGCGACATAGCCGCTCACTCGCGCGTAAATGGTGCTCTCGTACCAGGCCGCGGTTTCACCAGGCAAAGTGAGGCTGCCGGCCGCCGCGCTGTTGTGTACCACGACCACATCGACGATCGGTCGCGCACCGGCGAAAGCCTCGGTATCGCGCACCAGGCCGTGTTCAGTATGCGACTTGGTGAAATGAACGATCAGGAAGGCAAGCAGCAGAATGACGGCCACAACGGCAGCGGCGCGCTGCAGCACACGTCCTGTGTTACTAGATTGCAAGTGGGTCTCCTGGATCCGATGCATGATGCGACACCGGGTGGCCACGTCGCAGCAATCGATAAACGGTCGGTACAAACACCAGCGTGGCGAAGGTGGCGAACAGCAATCCGCCGATGACAGCGCGCGCCAGGGGCGCATTCTGTTCCCCTCCCTCGCCGATCCCCAGCGCCATGGGAACCATGCCCAGCACCATTGCCCCGGCCGTCATCAACACCGGGCGCAGGCGGGTGTAGCCGGCGATCGCGGCAGCAGTCGCCGCATCGTCCCCCACCGTCATTCTCTGGTTGGCGAAGGTCACGACCAGGATACTGTTGGCGGTGGTCAGACCGATGCACATCAATGTTCCCATCAAGGCCGGCACGCTCAGGTGGGTTCCGGTCAGATACAGCATCCACATGACGCCGCCGAGCGCGAATGGCACGGCCATCAACACGATCAGCGGGTCGAGCCAGCTCTGGAAATTGATGACCAGGAACAGGTACACCAGGATAACCGCCAGCGCCATCCCGGAAAACAGGCCGGCGTAGCTGTCCCGCATGGTTTCGACCTGTCCGCTCAAAACCACGGAAATTGCCTTTGAAGAATCCGGTCGATCCGCCGCCAGAACTTTGTCGATGTCGGAAGCGGCCGAATATAAATCCCGGCCCTGGACGTCGGCATCGACGTCGAACACCGGTCGGATGTTGAGCTGCGACAGTACCAGCGGCGCAGTGCCGCGGCCGAAGCTGGCCACATTCATCAGCATCTGCCCCGCTTTACCATTGTTGCCGGACGTCAGCGGCATGGTCCACAAATCGTGCGTCGAATCTATGTGATAGGTGGGCAGCTGCACGACGAGCGGATAGCTGACGTGGTTGCGCGGATCTACCCAGAAATTCGGTGCGCTTTGCGCGCTGCTATTGGTTGAAATCAGCACATCGTTGGCCGTTGAACGTTGCTGCAGACCCATTTGCGTGGCCAGCGCTCGATCGACATTCACGTCGAGCGTCGGCGCATCCGGCACCTGGAACACATGCGAATCGACGATTCCAGGCACTTGTTGCAGATCGTGCGCCAGTTTGCCGGCGAGCGCGTAGGCCTCGTCGCTGTGCGGTCCGGATATGCGAACGTCGATCGGCGCCGGTTGTCCGAAATTCAAAACCTGATCGACGATATCGGCAGGCTGAAAAAAGAACTGCAGTTCGGGAAAGCGCTGCGGTAGCTCGCGCCGCAGGCGCGCCACAAGCTGCGCCGTCGGCGTGTGCTTTGGCTTCAGTGACACCAGGATCTCACCATCCATGGGGCCGACGGTCGCAGAATCGCTTAACGCGATATTCATGCCGCTATAGGGCAGCCCGATGTTGTCGAGAATGGTATCGATCTGGGCGTTGCCGGCCATCTGCCGAATGCTGGCTTCAACCTGGGCGAAGTCGGACTGCGTCTGCTCGAGCCTGGTGCCCGGCGGCGCGCGCACGTGCAACCGCATCTGGCCCGCGTCCACCTGCGGAAAGAAATCCCGACCGAGCGCCGGGAACAGCATCAGGGAAAATACAATCAGCAGGACGAAGAACAGCACCGTGCGCACCGGTTCAACCAGCGTCCAGGCAAGTGCGTCGCGATATCCATCTCGAAAGCGCTCGAAGCCCCGGTTGAATCCAAGGTGGATCGCCATGAACGGATTAGAACGCGTAAGCGTCGCGCCGGCGCTCACCGCCTCGGTTGGATGCCCCACGGCGACGTGCGAGCGCATCAGATACATGAAGAGGACCGGCACCATGGTAAACGACAGCACCAGGCTGGCCAGCAGCGATATGCACACCGACAGCGATAACGGTGAAAACAGATATTTTGCGGTACCTTGCAGCAGGAACACCGGCACGAAAACGATACAGATGCACAGCGTCGCCAGAAAGGTCGGAACTGCTACCTCGCTCGCGCCGGCCACGATCGCCTCCGCCAGCGGCTCGCCGAGGCCGACATGGCGTTCGATGTTTTCGATCACCACTGTGCCGTTGTCGACCAGGATGCCCACCGCCAGCGCAAAGCCGCCCAGCGTCATGGTATTGAGCGTCTGTCCGCCGACATACATCACCAGCACAGCGGTGATGATCGAAAGCGGTATCGCCGCAAGGATGATCAGGGTCAGTCGCCAGTTGCCCAGAAACAGCAGGATCATCAGGGCGGTAAGGCCGGCAGCCATCAGTCCACCCATCTTCACGCTCGAGAGAGCGGCATTGACGAAGATCGACTGGTCGAAAATGGGCTTGATGCTGACGCCGCTTGGCATCACTTTTCGAATGTCGGTGAGCGCGGCACGCACCCCGTCGATCACTGCAAGCGTTGAGACGCCGCCGGTCTTGCGGATGGTGATCAGTGCGCCAGGCGTGCCATCGACGGTGACGGAATTGGTCTGCACCTGAAAGCCATCGTGTACATGCGCGATGTCGCGCATGAAGACTGTGTTGCCACCGACCTGTGCCACCGGGAACGCGTTGATGCTATCGATTACGTCCGGGCTGTTGTTCATCGCCACCGTGTAATCCTTGTTGCCGATCTTCACGTCTCCGGCCGGAAGAATCACGTTCTGGCGCTGCAGCGCGTCGCTGACATCCGAAGGCGACAATCCGCGTGCCGCCAGGGCCTGCGGATCCAGATCCGCCATGATCACTCGTGGCTTGCCGCCGTAGGGCTGGGGCACTTCCGCGCCATGCACTACAGCCAGATCGGGACGGATGATGTTCTGACCCAGATCATTGAGCTTTGTATCGGGCAGCGTCTTGCTCGACAGGCTAAGCTGGATGATAGGCACATCGGTGGCTCCATACCGAAGCACCATCGGCGGCGTGATGTTGGGCGGCATGTACTTGAGCACTACCAGCGCACTGCTGGCAATCTGCGACACGGCGCGGCTGACGTCGGCGCCCTCGTGCAGGTAGACTTTCTCCACTCCTACGCCCTGGTAACTGGTCGCTTCGATGCGGCCAATGTCGTCCACCAGCGAGGCCATCTGCCGCTCGTGCAGCGACAGAATCCGGTTCTGAATGTCGGTCGCGCTCATACCGTTGTAGGTCCAAACCACGCTGACTACCGGAATGTTGATCTCCGGAAAAATGTCGATCGGCATTCGAAGGCCGGCCCCTATTCCGAGCAGGCAGATGAGGATCAGCATCGATGCGACGGTATAGGGCCGCTGCAGCACGAACCGGACAAGCGACATGCGGTCAGCTCCTCAAGTCAAACGACAGGAGTCACGGAGCGCATCTGGTGCGTCGGCGCCACTGCGGGATGCGCGGCTGGCGCCGGTGCACGCGGAAACCGGAGACGAAAGCAACTGCCGCGCCCAACCTCGCTATCGACTTCGATCTGCACTCCGTGGGCCAGACAGATGGACTGGGCGATCGACAGACCTAGCCCGGCCCCGCCGTCATCGCGCGAACGCGCTTCATCGACCCGATAGAACCGATCGAATACCCGCGCGAGCGCCGCAGCCGGAATTCCGATACCGGTGTCCAGTACCTCAAGGACGACATTGCCGGCGCTATCGCCGGTGCGCAGTGTCACGGCGCCGCCGCGGGGCGTAAAGCGTATTGCATTATCAAGCAGGTTGACGATCACCTGCTTGAGGCGGCTCGGATCGCCGCTAACGATCATCGGCGCCGTGCGCGGGAACTGCAGCTGAATGCCACGATCCTCCGCCATCAATCGCATCTGCTCAGCGGTGCTCGCCGCCAGCTCCGCCAGGTCCACATCAAGCCACTCGCGCTGTACTTCACCCGCGTCGAGACGTGACAGGGCAAGCAGGCTGGATACCAGGTGCTCCAGCCGCGCGACTTCCTCAAGCACACTGCCGATGCGTTCGCGCACCTCGCCCTGAACCGCATCGCCCCCCACGATCTCCTGCAGTTCGCCCTTGATTACGGTGAGCGGAGTGCGAAGCTCATGCGATGCGTCGGCGAGAAAGCGGCGCGACATCTGCACCGAATCGCGCAGGCGCGTCAGCATATGATTGAGCGACATCGAAAGGCGCTGCAGCGCATCGCCGGTCGGTACCACGGGTAGCCGTGCTTCCAGATTCTGCATGCTCATATGCTCCGCGGACTGCGACATGCGATCCACCGGTCGCAGGGCCCAGGTGACCAGCAGGTAGCCGCCGCCGGCTGCGCAGATGACAAGGGCCGGGAGCAGCATCCCGAGCAAGGCCAGCAGCCGATCCTGCAAGGCATCGATTGATTGCAACGAGGTCCCGAGCTCTATCAAATAGCGCCCTGAAGGCGTGTCCAACCTGGTGGCGTTTACCATCAGCCGCTGGTTCTGCACCGTCACCGTGCGCCGGACAGTATTGATGCTGAGCCACTCGTACGACATCGGCGGCACAGCCTGTGGGTCGAAGCTGCGGTCGGCTGGCGACCCGGAGCGGTATATCAATGCTCCAGGCGCTCGCGTGACGCGGACGAATCGATTGTTGAATTCCGGCGACACCCGGGTCTCGATGGCTTCCGAAATCTCCGCGTTCGAGACGCCGGCCGATCCCTGCGCGAGTATTTGCTCAACCTGCACCGACCGGCGCCGCAGTGAATCGCGCAGGCTGGCGCGCAAGTACTGCTGCAGTCCATAAAACATTCCAATTCCGACGAGCGCGAACGTTGCACTGAGCAGCAACGTGTACCAGAGCGCGAGGCGGAACGCGAGCGAGCGATGATTCATTACTGTTGCGGGCCCGCCGGCTGCTGCGTCTCGCGCACGCAATAGCCCACGCCCCGTACGGTATGGATCAGCTTTACCGGGAAAGGATCATCCACTTTGCGTCTCAGATGACGCACGTAGACATCGACTATATTGGTGACACCTTCGAAACTCTGATCCCAGACGTGTTCAAGGATCATGGTGCGCGTGAACACGCGACTCGGGGAGGACAGCAAATACTCGAGCAACGCGTACTCCTTGCTGGTCAACTCGATGTTCTGTCCACCACGACTTACCTGCCGCGTCAACCGGTTAACCTCCAGGTTGGAGACCAGAATCACGTCGGTCCGTTCAACCGGGGTGCGGCGAAGCAACGACTTGACGCGCACTACGAGTTCCGCAAAGTCGAACGGCTTGGTCAGGTAATCGTCAGCGCCCGCCTCAAAGTGCTTGACCTTGTCGTCGGTGGCATCGCGTGCCGTCAGTACCAGTACCGGAAGCATTGGATTCGATCGCCGCACCATCCGCAGCAGCTCGGTGCCACTAATTAGCGGCAACATCAGGTCGAGAATCAGCAGATCGTATTGATAGGAGTCTATGTGCCTGCGGCCATCGCGACCGTCCGTTGCCAGGTCAACCGCGAAACCTTCGGCACGCAGCCCACGGGCCACGAAATCCGCAAGTTTGCGGTCGTCTTCAACGATGAGAAGTCGCATGCACCAGCATTACATGTCATCCAGATTAGAGAGGCGTTAGACCTACATTAGAATTCTCTAATCTTGCGCGGCGTCGCCCGGCCGTGCCAATCGCGCATGCCGTGGTTGCATCACGCCGCCTTGTCAGCACAATCCGGTACTTAGTGCCGCTTTAGGCGCCTGCTCCGTGCGAGGCTGCGCTACAACCGTGTACAGTCGCGGCAGCGAACTTTTACACGTTCGCAGTCAGATGAGGCCGGCGCCGCCTGCGACGGCCAAGGCCACCCTCGACCACGGCGCGCAATCGATAGTCGATCATCTCCCGTGCCCTGAAGACCCGGGAGCGCACTGTGCCAATCGGGCTGGTCATCTTTGCGGCGATCTCCTCGTAGGTCAGTCCGTCAATTTCGCGGTGCATGATCGCCGATCGAAGCGCCTTGGGGAGCGCCTCGAGTGCGGCACTCACCACGCCTTCAATATTGCTGGTGACCGTCATGCCTTCCGGGGTATCCATGTCCCGCAGGCCCGCCGCGAGCTCGAAGGAGGCGTCGTCATCGGACACGATATAGGCATCGAACATCGGGTCGCGAGCACGAGCCGCCAGAACATTGCTTGCGCAACGACTCGCGATCCGATACAGCCACGTGTAGAACGCGCATTCGCCGCGAAATGCATCCAGTCCCCGATACGCTTTGATGAAGGCTTCCTGCGACGCGTCCTCAGCATCGGTGAGATTACGCGTATAGCGCAGTGTGAGCTTTAGAACCCTGCTTTGATACTTGCGCACCAGCAAGTCGAAGGCTTCGCGCTGGCCGAGTTTCGCGCGTGCCACAAGATCAACATCGTCAACATCGCTCACATCGGTGTTCGCGACGCCATATGTACGCCAGGCATTCGCTCGATGCGATCGTGACACATTCGGATCTGATCGTAGTTTTCTCACAATGATTCCAGCCTATGGGACGCACATTAAACCGCGGTGAATGCGGCATTAAAGCCGGGCGCACTCGGCCCGATCCATCGACGGCTCGGCATAGCGCGCACCGAATTCGGCCGACGCGACATTAAATGGGCATGAATGCGCAATTAAAACTATTGCGAGCGCATGCAATGTGCGCTCGAATGCGCTAACTGGCGCTGAGTATTTCTGCAATGGAGTTTCCGTGCGGCATTTGAAACGAGACCGAAACGCCCATCACCGCCGGCCCGCACCGCCCGCGCTGGCCTATACGCAGCAAGCGTTCCGGCGCTGCATGTTCTGTCACGAGGCGCGGCGCACGTGCCGGCAGCGCTGACGCATTCCAGCCGTGACACAAGCTACCCGTTCCTGAGCGAGGTAGCGGCAATTCGTCAAGGCGCGCCCAAGCACATCCAGAGCAGCGCTGCGACAGCAGCGCAGAACGCCACAACGGGAACGGTGCTGCGACTTCTGAGCGAAGCACCAGTCAGCGAGTCGCTGCGGTTCAGCAGCAAGGTGAACATCATGACAACACTACCCACTGTTCAATGTTTTCGGGCGTTGGTCATTGCATTAATTGTGGCGCTGGCCGCCGGCGCCCCGGCAAGTGCGCACGGCGGAGGGGGCCGCGCGGGTGGGTTTGGATTTCACGGCGGCCGCTTCGGTGGCTTTCACGCCGGCTATGGGTACCGCGGTGGGATCGGAGGCCGGTACGGTGGATGGTACGGCGGCTACGGCGGGTGGGCGTGGCCGGGATACGGTCTGTTTCTGGCAACGCTCCCTTATGACTACTCGACGTATTGGTGGAATTCAATGCCCTACTACTACGCCGACGACAATTACTATCGGTGGGACGGTTCGATCGGAGAGTTTGAGAGTGTGAATCCTCCACCCGGAGTACTTAGGCAGGCCGAAATGCAGCCGACTGCAACCGAACTGTTCGCGTACCCGAAAAATGGGCAGAGCACGGAACAGCAAGCGCAAGACCGGCAGCAATGCCGGAGTTGGGCCGAATCCCAGACCGGATTTCAGGCGGCTCAATCACCGACAGCAGCTGCACTGGCGCGGCGACAGGACTACCTGCGGGCGCAGTCGGCGTGTCTGCAGGGCCGCGGCTATAGCGTGAGGTGACCATCGAGGCTCGCTGGGAAACGTGCCGTTCAGGTGCATCGATCGCGGATTGGCGGTCGCGGCGTCAGCAATCGCCGGCATTGCATTATTATGCCCGCAGCAACTCGGGCAATGGCTCAAGGTCAGTATTTCATCGACGTCGGGGTCGATAGAGGTGTGGTCCACCTCGGGGGATATGTCTGGGAGCGGGTGTCTTGCCGGTACCAGTCGGCAGAGCGTTCGCATTCAAAGATCGATCAGCTCGACCGCCCGCAGGTCGATTCCCTGCCCCAGGAAACGCCCGCCAATTGCCGCGAAGCGGGTGACGCCGTCGGTGGCCAGGAAGCTGATCGCCGAGGCATCCGGCGCCAGCGCGTTACGCGCCATGTCACCCAGGCTTAGCAATCCCCGCTCGCTCAGCAGCACTCGCGTCGCGCGTGCCGTGGTGGCGGCAGAGTCCACGATCGTCACCGCACTGCCGACCACCTCGCAGATCACCGCCCGCAGCATCGGGAAATGCGTGCAGCCCAACACCAGCGTATCGGCTGCAGGCGCGGGCTTCGAGTCGCCACGCGGCGCAAACAGCGGCGCCAGATATCGCTGGGCGGTCGCTCGAGCCACCGCCCCTGAGGTCCAACCCTCCTCGGCCAGCGCGACGAACAGCTGGCACGCCGCGGCAGTGACGATGGCGTCGGGACGGCGGTGCATGATGGCGCGCTGATACGCCTGCCCGCGCACCGTGGCCTCGGTGCCGATGACGGCGATGCAGCCGCTGCGCGTGGCGATCACGGCCGCCTCCGCACCCGGCTCGACGACACCGATAAGCGGCAGATCCCGGTAGCGCTCGCGCATCGCGGGCAGTGCCGCCGACGAAGCGGTGTTACAGGCGACCACCAGCGCCTTGATGCCACGCGCGACCAGCGCATCGGCCGCCTGCAGGGCGTAGCGCACCACCGTTTCGGGACTCTTGGTGCCGTACGGCAGGCGCGCGGTGTCCCCCAGGTAGAGGAACTGCTCACGCGGCAGCTCATCGCGCAGCGCGCGCAGTACCGTCAGACCGCCGACGCCTGAGTCGAACACGCCTATTGGCCGGGAAGGATCGACCACTGGGCGCTCCGACATCATTTAGATGTTATCGAGCATATTGAGAGTTTTTCGTTATGAGAAACTCTCAACATGCTCGATAACCTCTGAACGGTGGTGTTCTGTCCATTGGTTGAATTCTTCCGAGACGGTTAGGCCTCGGGTCGCATCTGCGGGAACAGCAGCACGTCGCGAATCGAAGGCGAGTCGGTGAAAAACATCACCAGCCGATCGACTCCCAGCCCCAGGCCCGCGGTGGGCGGCATGCCGTATTCGAGCGCGCGGATGTAGTCGGCGTCAAAATGCATGGCCTCATCGTCGCCCGATTCCTTGCGCGCCGCCTGGGCCCGAAACCGCTCCGCCTGATCCTCCGGGTCGTTGAGTTCGGAAAAGCCGTTCGCGAGTTCGCGGCCGGCGAGGAAGAATTCGAAACGGTCAGTCAGAAACGGGTCGGAATCGTTGGCGCGCGACAGCGGCGACACCTCGGCTGGGTACGCATAAACGAAGGTCGGATCGAACAGCGTATGCTCGGCGGTCTTCTCGAAAATCTCGATCTGCAGCTTGCCGGCGCCATCATGTTCCTTATAGGGAATGCCGAGGCGCTCACAGGCGGCGCGCAGGTATGGCACGTCGCGCAGATGGGCGCGCTCGAGCACTGGATTGTGCTCCAGGATTGCCTCCTCGACCGTGATGCGCCTGAACGGCTTGGCCAGATCGTATTCGCGCCCCAGGTAGCTCACACGCCGCGATCCCAGCAGTGAATCGGCCAGCCCGTGCAGCACCCGCTCGACCAGTTCCATCAGCTCATGGTAGTCGGTGTAGGCCCAGTAAAGTTCGAGCATCGTGAATTCGGGATTGTGCTGGGTTGACAGGCCTTCATTACGAAAATTGCGGTTGATCTCATACACCCGCTCGAGCCCACCGACGATCAGTCGCTTCAGGTACAGCTCCGGCGCGACGCGCAGGTACATGTCCAGATCGAGCGCATTGTGGTGCGTCTTGAACGGACGCGCAGCGGCGCCGCCCGGAATCGGCTGCATCATCGGCGTCTCGACCTCCATGAAATCGAGTGCGTCGAGATAATCGCGCAGGTAGCGCAATACGCGGGTGCGGGTACGGAACACCTCGCGGCTGGCCTGGTTCATCACCAGGTCGACGTAGCGCTGGCGATAGCGCAGCTCGGTATCCGCCAGCCCGTGCCACTTGTCCGGTAGGGGCCGCAGCGTCTTGGTCAGCAGCACCAGGCGCTCGACCCGTACCGACAGCTCGCCGGTCCTGGTACGAAACAGCGCACCCTCGGCCCCCAGGAAATCGCCGACATCGTAGCCCTTGAACTCCTCGTATGACGCGCCGAGCGTGCTCTCCTGCAGGAACAGCTGGATCTGGCCACTGCGGTCCGCGATCTTGGCGAAACTCGCCTTGCCCATGACGCGCTTGAACATCATGCGGCCGCCGACGCGCACCTGCACCGGATTGGCTTCGAACCAGTCGGCGTCGCGATCGGTATAGGTCGTGAGCAGCTGTGCGGCCAGGGCATCGCGCCGGAAATCATTCGGAAACGCGACCCCGCGCTCGCGCCAGGCGCCAAGCTTGGCGCGCCGCTCGGCAATCAGGCGGTGGTCGTCGGCAGCGCCGGCGGCGCTGGCAGCAGTCTCACCGGGCGCTGCGGGCGCCGGAACCGTCGCAGGGCCGCTGGGTTGTTTCTTCATAGTCCCGCCTTCAGGCTCGCTTCCAGAAACTGGTCGAGATCACCGTCGAGCACCGCCGCGGTGTTGCCGACCTCGACTCCGGTGCGAAGGTCCTTGATGCGCGACTGATCGAGCACATAGGAGCGGATCTGATGGCCCCAGCTGACATCGGATTTCGAATCTTCCAGCACCTTTGCCGCCGCATTACGCTTATTCACCTCGAGTTCATACAGTTTGGCTTTCAACATCTTCATCGCCGTGGCGCGATTCTTGTGCTGGCTGCGCTCGTTCTGGCAGGCCACCACGATGCCCGACGGCATGTGCGTGATGCGCACCGCCGATTCGGTCTTGTTGACGTGCTGGCCGCCGGCGCCGCTGGAGCGATACACGTCCATCCTCAGATCCGCCGGATTGATTGCGATGTCGATGCTTTCGTCGATTTCCGGTGATACGAATACCGACGCAAACGAGGTGTGGCGGCGGTTGCCCGAATCAAACGGCGATTTGCGCACCAGGCGATGCACCCCGGTCTCGGTGCGCAACCAGCCGTAGGCATATTCGCCCTGCACCGATACGGTGGCACTCTTGATGCCGGCCACCTCACCGGGACTCGAATCGATCACCTCGCTCGCGAAACCGTGCGCCGCGCCCCAGCGAAGGTACATGCGTAGCAGCATCTGTGCCCAATCCTGCGCCTCGGTGCCGCCGGCGCCGGCCTGGATGTCCAGAAACGCGCTGTGCGAGTCCATCTCACCGCGAAACATGCGCTTGAACTCGAGCTTGCGCACCCCGGCCTCGAGCTGACTGGCATCGCGCTCGATCTCAAGGGCGGCCGATTCATCGTTCTCGCTCTCCGCCAGCTCGAGTAGTTGCGCGGCATCGCTCACGGCATGGCTGGTGCGATCGAGTTCGCCGAGGTCCGCCGCCAGGCGCGCGCGTTCGCGTCCCAGCTCCTGGGCGCGCTCGGGCGCGCTCCAGATGGCAGGATCCTCCAGCTCGCGGCTGACCTCTTCTAGGCGTTCTTTCTTGCGGTCGTACTCAAAGAAACCCCCTCAAGGACACGGCGCGTTCCTCGAGATCTTTGAGCGTACGTTTGAGCTGACTGACTTCCATCACAGGATTCTAGCAGGTCGGGTACTGTTTATGCGGGCAGCAGGTGCTCGATCACGAACTGCAGCCGCCGCTCGCCCAGGTACTCGTTGCTGTCCAGGCGATAGATCAACCGCGTCGCGCCGCTCGGCAAAGCCACGCCGCGTGCTTCGCCGTCGGTGAAATTGAATGCGATGGCATCGAACTGTCCGCGTCCCTCCGGCGCACTCAAGCCAAGTTTCAGATGGCGTTCGCCGACCAGACGCGCCGACTGGATGCGAAACACGCCATCGAACATCGGCTCGGGAAAACCCGGCCCCCAGGGTCCGCCGGCGCGCAGCGCCGCCGCCAGCGGCAACGCCAGCTCATCGACCCGCAGCTCGCCGTCGGTTTCGATCACATCGGGCGAGCCCAGTCGCGCCAGTTCCCGGCCGCATTCGGCGTCGAAGGCGGCCGCGAACTGATCGAGCAGAGCGGCCTGCAAAGTCACGCCGGCGGCCATCGCATGACCGCCGAACTTCTGGATCAGCAGCGGATTGCGTGCCGCGATCGCATCGAGCAGGTCGCGCACATGGATGCCGGGAATCGAGCGCGCCGAGCCGCGCAGCGTCGTGGCATCGACGCTCGCAAAAGCGATCACCGGGCGGCGCACGCGCTCCTTGATGCGGCTGGCGACCAGGCCCACCACGCCCTGGTGCCAGGCGGCGTCGAACAGGCATACCCCGGCCCGCGTCACGCCGCTGCCCGGATCGCCCAGCACCCGCACCGCGGCCAGCGCCTGCGCCTGCATCTTGGCCTCGATCTGCCGGCGCTGGGTGTTGAGCGCATCGAGTTCCTGCGCGGCGGCACGCGCCTCATCGAGCGCATCGCTCAGCAGGCAACGGATCCCGATCGACATGTCGGTCAGCCGGCCGGCGGCGTTGAGCCGCGGCGCTACCGCGAAACCCAGATCCGACGCCACCAGGGTCGCGGGGCTGCGGCGCGCCACCTCGAGCAGGGCGGTAATCCCGGGCACGCCGCGCCCGGCGCGGATGCGCGCCAGCCCGTGCGCGACCAGGATGCGGTTGTTGGCGTCGAATGGCACCACATCGGCCACGGTTCCCAGCGCCACCAGGTCCAGCAGATCGGCTGCCATGAGCGCGGCCGGCGGCAGCGCTCGATGCTGCTCCAGCAGCCGGCGCAGTGCCGCGATCACATAGAACGCCACTCCCACGCCGGCCAGTGCGCGGCTGCCGAACGTGCTGCCGGGCAGGTTCGGATTGACGATGACATTGGCGAGCGGCAGCTCGCGCCCGGGCAGATGATGATCGGTAATCAGCACCTCAATGCCGGCGGCACGTGCCGCGGCGACGCCGGCGTTGCTGGAGATGCCGTTGTCCACCGTCACGATCAGCGCCGGGTGCTGCCTGGCTGCCAGCTCGACGATCTCGGGGGTAAGCCCGTAGCCGAACTCGAAGCGATTAGGCACCAGAAAATCCACTGCGCCAAAGCCCCAGCTGCGCAGCGCGCGCACCAGCAGAGCGGTACTGGTCGCGCCATCGGCGTCGAAGTCGCCGATGATCAGTATCAGCCCGCCCCGTTGACGATGATGGTCCAGCAGTTTCGCGGCCGCCTCGACTCCGGCCAGGGTTCCGATCGGAAGTAGCTGCTGCATCGACAGCTCCAAGTCCTGCGCGGCGCGCACGCCGCGCGCCGCATATACCCGCTGCAGCACCGGATGCATCTGCGGATCGAGCACGACAGTGCTCAGCGGCGCAGCGCGTCGCACGATGGTGAGATTCAAGCCAGCGTCTCCCACCAGGGGCAGCGACGTCGCCAGAATCGGGCCAGCTCGAGCCAGCGCAGGCTGTAGAGGCGCTGCCCGATGAGCAGCCGCAGCACCGACGCGCGCCGCTGGCGCACGGCGCGCACCGCGCCCGGCAGCCAGTGCTGCTCGAGCTGCAGGAAAGCTGCAGTCAAACCCTCCGGTCGCAGCAGCGGGTAGAGGAACACGCTGTCGGCACACGGCTCGAGCAGCGCCGCGTCAAAAGCCGCGGGCAGCGCCCGGGCGGTGCCGCCCTGCAGCCGCCACAGCGCCTCGGCAAAGGTATCGCGACCGTAAAGCTGCGCCCGCGGCGCAGCTGCAGCGCCCGCCAAAACAGCAGCAGGCGCTATCGCGATCGGATCCGCGCCCCAAAGCCAGAAAGTGGTCACCGGCAGTTCACCGCGGCCGGCACGCTCGCGATTGAGCGGATGTTCATACAGCCACATCTCCATTTCTGCGCCCAGGCGTCGCAGTGTCCCTGCGCCTTCGCCGCGGGGCAAACCCGGCGTGGGATCGCTGCCGGCAAAATACGCCGGATCTGCAGCGCTCGCCTCGATGCCGGGCCCTGAGAGCAGCAACTCGCGCTGCCCCAGCGCCCGCAGCTCCCACGGCGATCCGGCGAACACCCGGGCAAAGTCCTCCACCAGCCGCTGCTGTTCCGCGTGATCGAGTCGCAGCAGGCCCGCGGGATGCAGGTGCACGCTATCGAGTCCGGCGAAGTAATGAACCGGAGTGGCGAGCCAAACCTGGCCGGGCCGCGGCGCCTCGCCTGGGTGCGCAGGCCACGCGGCGGCCACGGTAGCGGAAGGGGTCAGCGCGCGCCCGGCACCACTGGCACTGCGAGCCGCCAGCCAGCCGCGCCAGTCAGGCGCCAGCGCTGTCACGCGCGCTCGCGCCAGCACGGTTTCCAACAGCGGCAGGCGCGGCAGGCCGGCGACTGCGTCCTGCGGCGCGGCCGAAAAAAAATCACTGAGGATGAAGACCAGTTCGGCCACGATGTCGTATCGTACCGGTCATGCGGCTGTCACTCGACTCGGACCCGCGCATCAACCTGGTGCGCCGTTACGATGCCGGTGTAATTGTCATCGGCGAGCAGCGCATCACTCGACCGTGCATCGTCACACCCCAGGAGCTGTTGCTCGATTGGAGCGCCAGCTCAATCAGCGAACTGTCCGAATCCGATCTTGAGACGCTGCTGGCGCCGCGCGCCGATATCGTGCTGTTGGGTGCCGGAGAAACCCAGCAGCTGCCCGCCGCCGCCGTGCGTGCCATGTTTCGCTCTCGGGGAATTGCCCTTGAATGCATGAGCCTGGGCGCGGCGTGTCGGACTTACAACATCCTGGCCAGCGAGGCACGTAGTGTGCTCGCTGGATTATTTCCGTAATTACAAAGGAGGGTGCGGCTGGAAGCGCACCCGAAGAAGACACAGGGAGAGAAAGATCATCCAACTGCCCCCAACTGCTCGAAGCAGACCGAATCGAGCAATTGTTCCCGCTTCGCGCTTTTTTGTTCTCGTTGTAGAAACTGATTATTTTTGTTGCTCTTAAGACGTGGTCTTCCCCTGTTCACCCCTGTGTCTTCTTCGTGTGCGCCTCCCCGTTTTATTCCCGCTGTCGTGTAAGACAGACAGCGCAAAGATAGTAAGCCGGTCCCACACGGATTTACAAGCGCTCGAATTTTCGCCCTTCATAATCCGCTAGTTATGAGTGTTATTTAAGGTCGAAAATTTAATGTAAATACTACGGTTGCGACTTCGGTGCGCTAGCCGGTGCCGCCCAGTAGCGGCACGAAGGCGACCGCTCCGAGCACCCGCCGCTCGATCCCCTGCTCGCGTCGCGTCAGCCGCACCAGTTGCTGCGCGCCTTCGGGCCCGACCGGCGCGATCAGACGGCCACCGATCGCCAGCTGTCCCACCAACGCCTCGGGAATCGACAGCGGCGCGGCCGCGACCAGGATGCCATCGAACGGTGCCTGGGTTTTCCAACCCTGTGTGCCGTCGCCGTGGCGAAAGCGCGTGTCGCGGATCTGCAATTCCTTGAGCCGCTCGCGCGCACGTTTGAGCAGCGCTGCGATGCGCTCGACGGAATACACGCGCCCCACCAGCGGCGCGAGCACCGCGGTCTGGTAGCCGCACCCGGTGCCGATCTCGAGCACCTTCGCCAGCGGCCCACCCTCCAGCAGCGCCTCGGTCATCCGGGCGACGATGTAAGGCTGCGATATGGTCTGGCCGAAACCGATCGGCAACGCGGTGTCCTCATAGGCACGGCTCGCCAGCGCCTCGTCAACGAAAATATGCCGCGGCACATTGCGGATGCGATCCAGCACCGCCGGATTGACGATGCCCTGGTCGCGCAGCCGTTGCACCAGGCGGTCGCGGGTGCGCGCCGAGGTCATGCCGATGCCGGCAAAGCGCGGGTCGTTCATCGCCTCCGGCTCATAGCCCTTCCAGCCAGCGCCCGATGGTCGGCAACGCCGCGTGCCGCGTCAGGTCGATCTGCAGCGGGGTCACGGACACCCAGCCGTTTTCCACCGCCAGGAAGTCGGTGCCGGCGCCGGCGTCGGCGCCCGCTCCGGCCGGACCAATCCAATACACCGGCTGGCCGCGTGGGTTACGCGCCGGAATGACCGCATCGGAGCGATGACGGAAACCCAGCCGCGTGCTGGAAAACCCGGCCAGCTCGGAATACGGCCGATCCGGCACGTTGACGTTGAGTATCAGCGCCCGATCGAGCGGCCGCTGCAGCAGTGCCGCGACCAGGCGCCGCGCCACCTGAGCGGCGGTGTCGAAATGCCGCCCGCCCCCTGGGGAGGTGCAGAGCGAGATCGCCATGGTCGGCAATCCCAGGAAGCGGCCTTCGATCGCCGCTGCCACGGTGCCGGAATACAGCACATCGTCACCCAGATTGGCACCGTCATTGATTCCCGAGGCCACCATGTCGAACTCGAAATCGAACACCCCGGAGATCGCCAGGTGGACACAGTCGGTCGGCGTCCCGGCGACGTAATACACCCCTGGCTCGGACTCAAACACGCGCAGCGGCGCGTCCAGTGTCAGGGAGTTGCCAGCGCCGCTGCGGTTTCGGTCCGGCGCGACCACGGTAACCTCGCCCAGCGACGCCATCGCGGCGCGCAACTGGGAGATACCCTCGGCACGATATCCGTCATCGTTACTGACGAGTATTTTCACGGCAAAGATATTTTCGGGAACTACCGGCGGAGGCTGCCTTAATCGGCACAATGGCCACGGGGCGCGCCAATATACTTCAATGCCCGCGTCGGGAGGAGCGAACTGCGATGGGCAACAAGGACGACCAGCAGGAGGAGGATGACCGCGCGCTGTTCCGGCAAGCGATGCGTGACGTGCAGCCGCTCAAGCGCCCGCCGCGTGTACCGCCAGCCAAGCGCACGCCCGGGGCGCGCGCCAGGTTTGCGCGCGCCGAGCGTGCGGCGGTGCTGCAGGAGAGCCTCACCGGCGGCGCCGACCTGTACGAGGTGCAGCCCGGGGACGAACTGCTGTTTCGCCGCGCCGGGGTGCCCGAGACGGTGCTGCGAAGGCTGCGTCGCGGCACCTATCGGATCGAGTCCGAGATCGACCTGCACGGCCTGAGCGTGAACGAAGCCACGGCGCAGCTGAATGAGTTTCTGCGGGAAGCGCGCGCGCACCGGCTGCGCTGCGTGCGGGTGATTCACGGCAAGGGACTGCGCTCGGGCACGCGCGGGCCGGTGCTCAAGAATACCGTCAATGCAATGCTGCGCCGCTCAGATCCGGTGCTCGCCTTCGCCTCCGCGCGGCCGGTCGCCGGCGGCACCGGCGCGACGCTGGTGCTGCTGGCGCGCGCCTGAAAAACCGCGCCGCTGCACCGGCCCGGCTCACCCTGCATCGACCAGCACCGTCGCCATCGCCATCAGGCCTTCACTGCGGCCAACGAACCCGAGGTGTTCGGTGGTCGTGGCCTTGAGGTTCACGCACGATTGCGGCAGCCCCAGCAGGCCCGCGACGCTGCTTCGAATCGCTTCACGCCAGGGACCGATGCGGGGCGCTTCCGCCAGCAGCGTCAGATCGGCGTTGACCACTCGCCAGCCCGCCTGCGCCAGCAGCTGCACGGTGGCGGCTACGAAGCGGGCACTGTCGGCGCCTTTCCAGCGCGGGTCGCTGTCCGGGAAATGCTGGCCGATGTCGCCCAGCCCCGCGGCGCCCAGCAACGCGTCGACCAGCGCGTGCAGCAGCACGTCGCCGTCCGAATGGGCGATGACACCGCGATTGTGTGCGATGCGCACTCCGCCCAGCACGACCGCATCCCCGGGACCGAAGGCGTGTACGTCGATACCCGATCCGACTCTCACTTAGACTCCCCTCTGCTGCAGGATCGCGTTCGCGAGCAGCAGATCAGTGGCGGTGGTGATCTTGATGTTGCTGTCCTGCGCCGGCACCAGCAGTGCGGCGTGCCCCTGCCATTCCATGGCCTGCGCTTCGTCGGTCGGCGTGCGGCCGTCGGCCATGGCGCGCTCGAGCGCGGCACGCAGCGGCGCATAACGGAACATCTGCGGCGTCTGCGCCAGCCACAGCCCCTCGCGCGGCAGCGTTGCGGCACAGCGGCGCACCCCGCTTGGCTCGCTGCCGTCCTGTGCGCGCTTCACGGTGTCTGCAACCGGCGCCGCAAGCAGTGCCCCGGTCGCATCGAGCCCGCCGTATTGCAGTAGCCGCTGCAGATCCGCCGCGCTCAGGAGCGGCCGCGCTGCGTCGTGCACCAGCACCCAGTCGTCGGCGCCGGCGCGCGCCTCGAGTGCCCGCAGGCCGTTGCACACCGAATGCGCGCGCTCGGAGCCGCCCTCGTCCACCGACAGATACGGCGGTAGCGCGCCAATGAGCCGGCTGCGGTGCGGATCATCAGCCGCCAGCAGCAGGCTGCCGCCCAGGCATTGCGCATCCTCGAGGAACGGCTGCAGAGCGGTCTCGAGCACGGTTCGATCCCCGAGCAGAGCGTATTGCTTGCTGCCGCCATAGCGGCGGCCGGCGCCTGCCGCCGGCATCACGATCCAATAGCGCATCGGCGGGGTGGAGCTGGCTGGGCTGCCCACGGGCTGCTAGCGGGCCGCAGCCGTTCGCTCCGTGTTCGGCGGCGCCGGTGCCATCGGCGCGGCCGCCGGCGCTTGCGCCCGCGGCGGCACCACCTGGTAGAAGGATTCGTTGCCGGCGATCATCCCGAGATCGCTGCGCGCGCGCTCCTCGAGCGCGCTGTAACCCTGCTTCAGATCGCGCACTTCGGCGGCCAGCTGTCGATTGCGCTCGGCAACGCCGGCGTTGTCGGCCCCTCGCGCGACCACGGCGGCATGCAACCGCAGCACCTCGGCCACGCCGTCGTTCGACAGCCACAGTCGATACTGCAACAGCAGTAGAGCGGCGAACAGGGCGATGGCAAGCCATTTCATGGCGCGGCTAGGGTACCACCGTTCAAACTGGCGGCGCGCTCAAATCTTGACCGGGAACGCGTCGCGACCGGCGTAGCGCGGCTTGCCGCCGAGGGCTTCCTCGATGCGCAACAGCTGGTTGTACTTGGCGATGCGGTCCGAGCGCGACATCGAGCCGGTCTTGATCTGCGTGGCGGCAGTGGCCACCGCGATATCCGCGATGGTGCAGTCCTCGGTCTCGCCCGAGCGATGCGAGATGACCGCCGCGTAGCGCGCCTGCTCGGCCATGTTGATGGCGGCGAGAGTCTCGGTCAGGGTGCCGATCTGGTTCGGCTTGATCAGGATCGCGTTGGCCACACCGCGCGAAATGCCCTCCGCCAGGATCCGCGTGTTGGTCACAAACACATCGTCGCCCACCAGCTGAATCTTACGGCCCAGCGCCTTGGTCAACAGCGACCAGCCGTTCCAGTCAGCTTCGCTCATACCATCCTCGATGGTGATGATCGGGTACCTGGCGGCCAGATCGGCCAGGTAGTGGGTGAATTCGGCGGCCGTGAAGTTGCGGTGTTCGGACGCAAGCTGATACTGGCCGTCGTGGAACAACTCGGAACTGGCGACATCCAGTCCCAGGTAAACGTCGCGGCCGGCCTGGTAGCCCGCCTTCTCGATCGCCTCGAGGATGGTCTGCAGTGCGGCTTCGTTCGAAGGCAGATCGGGCGCGAAGCCGCCCTCGTCACCCACCGCCGTGGCCAGTCCTCTGGCATGCAGGATCCTCTTCAGCGTGTGAAAGATCTCGGCCCCATAGCGCAGTGCTTCGCGCAGCGACGGCGCGCCGACCGGCAGGATCATGAATTCCTGGATATCGAGCGAATTGTCGGCGTGCGCACCACCATTGATGATGTTCATCTGCGGCACCGGCATCACCGGCTCGCGCTCCCCGCCAAGATGCTTGAACAGCGGCTGCCCGGCCTCATTCGCCGCCGCGTGCGCATTGGCGAGCGACACCGACAGCAGCGCGTTGGCACCCAATCGCGCCTTGGTGTCGGTGCCGTCGAGCTCGATCATGCGCGCGTCGAGCCCGGCCTGGTCGGCGCTGTCGCGGCCGATGAGCGCTTCGCGCAACAGCGTGTTGACGTTGTCTACGGCCTTGGTGACCCCCTTGCCCTGGTAGCGCTTGGGATCGCCGTCGCGCAGTTCCACCGCCTCGCGTGTGCCGGTGGAAGCCCCGGAGGGCACGGCGGCGCGCCCGCTGGCACCCGACTGCAGCCTGACCTCGGCTTCGATCGTCGGATTGCCGCGCGAATCGATGATTTCACGCGCGTGAACGCCGGCGATTCGACTCATAGTGACGACTCCTCGAATGGTCGCGATTTGGTGATGGTATCGAGCTGCTTGAGTGTGGTCAGCAACGCCTGCATGCGCGCCAGCGGCCACGCATTGGGGCCATCCGACAGTGCCTGCTGCGGCCGCGGATGGGTCTCCATGAAAATCCCGGCGATCCCCGCGGCGACCGCGGCGCGCGCCAACACCGGTATGAATTCGCGCTGCCCGCCCGAGGAGCCGCCTTGCGCACCTGGCAGCTGCACCGAATGCGTCGCATCGAACACCACCGGGCAGCCGGTGGCACGCATGGCCGACAGCGAGCGCATATCGGCCACCAGATTGTTGTAGCCGAAACTGAAACCGCGCTCGCACACCATAATCTGGCGGTTGCCGGTCGAGCGCGCCTTGTCCACCACGTTCTGCATTTCCCAGGGCGAGAGAAACTGGCCTTTCTTGATGTTCACCGGGCGGCCGGCGGCCGCGACCTGCAGGATGAAATTCGTCTGCCGGCACAGAAACGCCGGCGTCTGAAGTACATCGACCACCGCGGCTACTTCCGCAATCGGGGTGTCCTCGTGCACGTCGGTCAGAACCGGCAACTGGAACAGTTTCTGCACCGATTGCAGCGCCTTCAGGCCCGACGCAAGGCCGGGCCCGCGAAAACTGCTGCCCGATGAGCGATTGGCCTTGTCGAACGAGGCCTTGAAGATCAGCGGTACCTGCAGGGCGTCGGTGACTTCCTTGAGCTTGCCGGCAACCTCCTGCACCAACGCCTCGGACTCGACCACGCACGGACCGGCGATCAGAAACAGTGGCCGGTCGATCCCAACCTCGAACCCCGCAAGGTTCATGCGCCGGCCGCGGCCGGCAGCTGCGAACCCCGATAGGCGCGCGCCGCCCGCACGAAGCCGGTGAACAGCGGATGGCCGTCGCGTGGTGTGGAAGTGAATTCCGGATGGAACTGGGTCGCGACGAACCACGGATGTCCCGGCAACTCGATGATCTCCACCAGCCCGTCGCGTGAGAAACCGGAGAATTTCATGCCGGCGCGTTGATAGGCCTCGAGGTAGTTGTTGTTGAATTCGAATCGGTGGCGATGGCGTTCGGCGATCACCTCGCGCCCATAGAGTTCGCGCGCGGCGGTGCCGGACTGCAGCAGTACCTCCTGCGCACCCAGGCGCATCGTGCCGCCGAGCTGCGAGCCCTCGTCGCGCTGCTGTATGCCGTGGCTGCGGTCCTGCCATTCGGTGATCAGCGCGATCACCGGGTGGCTCGAGGCGCGATTGAACTCGGTGCTGTGGGCATCGGCCAGCTGCAGCACGTGCCGACCGTATTCAATGATGGCAAGCTGCATCCCCAGGCAGATGCCGAGATACGGCACACCGTGTTCGCGCGCATAGCGCAGCGCCTGGATCTTGCCTTCGATGCCGCGCTCGCCGAAGCCGCCCGGCACCAGCACCGCGTCCATCCCGGACAGGCAGTCGACACCCTCTTTCTCGATGTCGGTGGATTCGATGTAGTGCACCTTGACACGCGTGCGGGTCTTTAAGCCCGCGTGCATCAGCGCCTCATTCAGCGAGATATACGAATCGCGGATTTGCACGTACTTGCCGACCATGGCGATATCGATCTGCCCGTCGGGATTGATCTTGGCGTTGGCGACCTGCCGCCAGGCCGCCAGGTCCGCGGGCGGCACTTCCAGCCGCAGTTTGTCCACCACGATGTCGTCCAGCGCCTGCTCATGCAGGAACAAGGGGATACGGTAGATATCGTCGGCGTCGACCGCCGAGATCACCGCGCGTTCCTCCACATTGGTGAACAGCGCGATCTTGCGGCGCTGTTCATCGGGCAGCGTCTCGCGGCAGCGGCACAGCAGAATATCCGGCTGGATTCCGATCGAGCGCAGCTCCTTTACCGAATGCTGCGTCGGCTTGGTCTTGATCTCACCCGAACCGCCGACCACCGGCACCAGAGTGAGGTGCATATACAGCGTCTTGCTGCGTCCCAGCTCCACTCCGAGCTGGCGGATCGCCTCAAGAAACGGCAACGATTCGATGTCACCCACGGTACCACCGATCTCGACCATGCAGACGTCGGCGTCTCCCGCGCCCAGCATGATGCTGCGCTTGATCTCGTCGGTGATGTGCGGAATGACCTGCACCGTGGCACCGAGGTAATCGCCACGGCGCTCTTTGGCGATCACACGCTCATAGATCCGGCCGGTGGTGAAGTTGCTGTTGCGGCCGGTGGTAGTGCGCACGAAGCGCTCGTAATGGCCCAGGTCCAGGTCGGTCTCGGTGCCGTCGGCGGTCACGAATACTTCGCCATGCTGGAACGGGCTCATGGTCCCGGGATCGACGTTGATGTACGGGTCGAGCTTGACCATCGCAATCTTAAGGCCCCGGGCCTCGAGGATCGCGCCCAGGGATGCAGCGGCGATGCCCTTCCCCAATGAGGAAACCACGCCGCCGGTGACGAAAATGAATCGGGTCATCGAGGAATCCGCCGCCTGAAGAAAGAGCCTGTGACGACGGGCAGTCAGGTTAGCAAATCGGGCGCAGTGTCTCAATCGTAATCATTGAATTCGCCGGGCCCACGGCGCCAGCGGAACCGGCCGCGCTCGGTCGCCCGGGCCTCCCGGCAGCCATAACTGCCGTCGAGCCACAGGTCCGCGACCGCAATGATGCGCCCCGCATGTACCACCAGCGGTACCGTGGCACGCTCCCAGGGCGCAACGCCGCGCGCTTGCAGCAGATCCTTGAGCGCCACGCGCCCCTGTGGCCCCTGCATGCGTTCGCCGCCAAGTCGATGGCGCACGCTCAGCAGCGGCGGCAGCGCCGGCAGATGCACGTCACCGTGGCGGTCGCGCACCAGCCCGAGCGCGCCGCCCCCGGCAAGGGGCAGCCAGGGGTGCGCGCGCCAGTCCCACCGCTCGACCGCTGTCTGCTCGGCCTGCTCCGTGACTCTACATGCGAACAGGCGATCGATATGGCGGCGCAACTCGGCGCCGCGCCAGCGCACCTTGGGAACCGCATCGCCTCTGGCCGCGAGCAGCGGCCCGCAGATTTCATGCAACCGGCGGTGATCGGGTGGCGGCAGCCCGCGCTCGGCAATCCACAGCTGTATGGCATTGCGTCGCTGCGGCAATGACAGGCGCCGCAGCACGCTGACGCGCACCGTGGCGCCGTCACGCGCATCCTCGAGCGCGGCTAAGGCCTGCTGCTCGAGCAGCCGGCGCGCCTCGGCCAGGTGCCGGGCGCTGCGAGTGACGGTCGCCGCGGCGGCCGGCCAGCGTTGCCGGATCAGCGGCAATACCGATCTTCGCAGATAGTTGCGATCGAAACGCTCATCGGCGTTGCTGGGGTCGTCGCTCCACTCGAGAGCACGCCGGCGCACATACTGTTCGAGCTGGGCACGACTCACCGGCAGCAGCGGTCGCAGCAGCAGCGTATGCGCCCATGGCGTCACGGCGCTCATCGCGGCCAGTCCGCGCACGCCGCTGCCGCGCAACAGCGCCAGCAGTACCGTCTCGAGCTGGTCTTCCTGGTGATGCGCCGTGAGCAGCAGCTCATCGGGCGCGAGTGCTGCGGCCAGCGCACGATAGCGGGCGTCGCGGGCCGCCGCCTCCAGCGACTCACCGCGGCTTGTCTCAATCGACAGTTCGACGATGCGGCACGGCACGCACAGCACTCGAGCGCGAGCGCGCGCCGCCCGCGCCCAGCGCGCCGACTGCGGCTGAATACCGTGATCGACGTGCACGGCGCGCAAGCGGAAGCGCTCCCGGGTGCGCAATTGCGCCAGCGCTGATAGCAGCGCGCCTGAATCGAGGCCGCCGGAATAGGCAACGCACAGGCGCCGCGCGTGCAGCGCACCGATCATGGCCCGCAGCTGATACCCGAGCCAGGCGGCATCGAAGCGCGCCGGCGCCGTGACATCGGCGGCGAGATCGGCCGGGACGGCCGCCGCCGCTCGACGCGAGCTCACGGCTGGTTCTCGAGATACACCCCGAATGAGGCGATGCGCCGCGCGCGTCGCTCGACCAGCGCATCGACGCTCAAGGTCTGCAGCTGGCCCAGATGGGCAATGACGGCTTCGCGCAGGCTGTTACTCATCATCAGCGCGTCGCGATGCGCACCGCCCAACGGTTCGGCCAGCACCTCGTCGACCAATCCCAGGTCGCGCAGACGGGCGGCGGTCAGATTGAGCGCATCGGCGGCAACTTCTTTCTTGTCGGCGCTCTTCCACAGGATCGACGCGCAGCCTTCCGGCGAGATCACCGAATAGGTGCTGAATTGCAGCATCAGCAGCCGATCGCACACACCGATCGCCAGCGCACCGCCCGAGCCGCCCTCGCCGATCACCACGGTGACGATCGGCACCCGAAGCATCGACATTTCGAACAGGTTGCGCGCGATGGCTTCGCTCTGGCCGCGCTCTTCCGAACCGACGCCGGGGTAGGCGCCCGGGGTATCGATCAGCGTGATCAATGGCAGCCCGAAGCGTTCCGCCATTTTCATCATCCGCAACGCCTTGCGATAGCCTTCCGGCTTGGGCATGCCGTAATTGCGACGCACACGCTCTTTGGTGTCGCGGCCCTTCTGGTGCCCGATGATCATCACCGGGGCGCCTTCCAGGCGTGCCAGTCCGGCGACGATCGCGGTGTCGTCGGCATACATGCGATCGCCATGCAGTTCCTGAAAATCGGTGAAAATGCTGCCGATGTAGTCCAGCGTGTAGGGCCGCTGCGGGTGGCGCGCCAGCTGGGTGATCTGCCAGGGCGTGAGGTTGGAGAAGATCGATCGGGTGAGCGCGCGGCTCTTGGCACGCAGCTTGGTGATCTCCTCCTCGATGTTGACCTCGGCATCCGACGTCACATGGCCAAGCTCCTCGATCTTGGCTTCAAGTTCGGCGATTGGCTGCTCAAAATCGAGGAAGCTGACGGCCATCTAACACGCAACTCTTTTCATTCTAGCCGGGGAGCGAAGGGTACGGGGTCAGGCCCGGCAAGCGCAAGGAGCGCTGTGCTTCCGCCCTAATTGGCCAATGCCGTGGATCCCGACTGGGTCTCGAAACTGTAGCTCAGGCGCGCCGCCCCGGACCCGAGCAGATGTTCGAGCTGCTCGAGCAGGGTCCGCGACGGACGCACTTTCCAATCGTCGCCGAAGCTCAGCGTGCCGTCGGCCTGGCGGCAGCGGTAGCGCAGCAGCACGCTGCACTGCCCATCGCGCGCCTGGCGCAACAACGCCTCGAGCTTTGGTAGCAGAGCCTGGGTATTGGCCACCTCCGGCCAGGTGATCAGCAGATGCCGCGCCAGCCGCTCGCGTACCATGTCGAGCGCCTGCAGTTGCCGGGCGGCCAGCCGCCAGGCATCGCTGAACTCGTCGAACCGCAGCGTCCCTTCGACTTGCACCAGCGCGTCCTTGACCACCAGCTCGCGATGCCGCTGATACACCTCTTCGAACATCGTGACTTCCATGCGGCCGCTGCGATCATCGAGCATAAAGCTCACCCGCGGTCCGCGCCGCCGTATCTCCACGATCAGACCGGCGAGCGTCACGCTGCGCGCATCCATGTAAGAGCGTGCCGTGTCCACCGGCGCCGTCGGCCGATCACTGGCGAAATCCGCGATGCGCCCGGAGGCGAAGTAGCGCAGGTCCTGCTCGTAGGGCGCGATCGGGTGACCGGTGAGGTACAGCCCTAAGGTCTCGCGCTCCCCGGACAGGCGCTGCGACGCGTTCCATTCGGCCACCGGTTTCAATATCAGGGCCGCAGCGGCCGCAGCCAGCGCGCTGGAGCCGAAGAAATCGACCTGGCCGGCCTCCCGGCTGCGCGCGCTCTGCTCGCTGGCAGCCATGGCCTGCTCGAGATTGGCCATCAGCGTGGCGCGGTTCGGCCCCAGGCCATCGAGACTGCCGGAGCGGATCAAAGCTTCGAACACGCGCCGGCTGAGGCGTGACAGATCGAGCCGCCGGCACACATCGACCAGGCTCTTGTACGGGCCGGCGAGCTCACGCTCTCCCACCATCGCCTCCACCGCCGAACGCCCGACGCCCTTGATGGCGCCAAGACCGTAGCGGATGGTGCGCTCATCGGCGACCGCGAACATGTAACTGGAACTGTTGATATCGGGCGGCAGCACGGTCAAGCCGATGTGCGTGCACTCGTCGATCAGGGTGACGATCTTGTCGGTGTGATCCATGTCGGCCGACAGTACCGCTGCCATGAACGCCGCCGGATAGTGCGCTTTGAGATACGCAGTCTGGTACGACAGCAACGCGTATGCGGCCGAGTGCGATTTGTTGAAGCCATAGCCGGCGAACTTCTCCATCAGGTCGAAGATGTGCGCTGCCAGCCGCGCCTCCACCCCGCGCGCGCAGGCGCCATCGACGAATACCGAGCGCTGCTTGGCCATCTCCTCGGCTTTCTTCTTGCCCATCGCGCGGCGTAGCAGGTCGGCACTGCCCAGGCTGTATCCGGCCAGCACCTGCGCGATCTGCATCACCTGTTCCTGGTAGAGGATCACGCCGTAGGTGGGGGCCAGCACCGGCTGCAGGCGCGGGTGCAGGTAGTCGATCGCCGCCTGGTTGCGGCCATGCTTGCGATTGATGAAGTCCTCGACCATGCCCGACTGCAGCGGGCCGGGGCGAAACAGCGCTACCAGCGCCACGATGTCCTCGAAACGGTCGGGCTGCAGGCGGCGTATCAGGTCCTTCATGCCGCGCGATTCCAGCTGGAACACCGCCGTGGTGCGGCAACTCTTCAGCAACGCGTAGGTCGGCGCATCCTCCATTGGCAGCGCGCCGAGCTCGAGCGGTGCCGTGTCGCTGCGGGCACGTTCGGCATTCACCGTCGCCACCGCCCAGTCGAGCACCGTGAGCGTGCGCAGGCCGAGGAAATCGAACTTCACCAGTCCCGCCGCCTCGACATCATCCTTGTCGAACTGGGTGATGACACTGGTGCGGCCGGGTTCGCAGTACAGCGGGGTGAAGTCGGTCAGCACCGACGGTGCGATGACCACGCCGCCGGCGTGTTTGCCGGCGTTGCGCGTCAGGCCCTCGAGCGATTGCGCCAGATCGAGCAGGTTGTGCACCTCCTCATCCTGCTGGTAGAGCCGCTTGAGTTCCGCCTCCTTGGCGATTGCATCGCTGAGCGTGATACCGAGTTCAAATGGGATCAGCTTGGCAATGCGGTCGACAAAACCGTACGGATGACCCAATACGCGGCCGACGTCGCGCACTACCGCCTTTGCCGCCAGCGTGCCGTAGGTGATGATCTGCGATACGCGATCATGGCCGTACTTCGAGGCCACGTAGTCGATGACGCGATCGCGGCCTTCCATGCAGAAGTCGACATCGAAGTCCGGCATCGAAACGCGCTCGGGATTCAGGAAACGCTCGAACAGCAGGTCGTAGCGCAGTGGTTCGATGTCGGTGATGCGCAGCGCGTAGGCCACCAGCGAGCCTGCCCCCGAACCGCGGCCGGGCCCAACCGGTACGCCGTTGTCGCGCGCCCAGCGGATGAAATCGGCCACGATCAGAAAGTAGCCGGCGAAGCCCATCGGGCAGATGACGTCGAGCTCGGCCGCCAGGCGGGCGCTATATCGAGTGGCCTCGCCGCCCGCGATCGCAAGCGCGGACAGACGGCTCGCAAGGCCGGCCGCCGCCTCGGCGCGCAGGAAATCGTTGGGCGTACTGCCTTGCGGTACCGGATAGTCCGGCAGCCGCGGCTGGTCGAGCGTGAGCCGCAGGCTGCAGCGGCGCGCAATCTGCACCGTGTTCGCCAGCGCCTCGGGAATGTCGGCAAACAGTGCCGCCATTTCGGCGCCGCTGCGCAGGTACTGCTGCGGGGTGTAGCGCCGCGGGCGCGCCGGGTCCGCCAGCAGCGTGCCATCGTGAATGCACACCCGCGCCTCGTGTGCCTCGAAGTCGTCGGCGCGCAGAAAACGCACATCGTTGGTGGCAACTACGGCAATGCGCCGCTGCCCCGCGAGCTTCAGCGCCGCAGGCAGATATGCCCGCTCCTCGGGCCTTCCGAGGCGCTGCAGCTCGATGTAAAAACGGTCATCGAACAGCCCGAGCCAGAAGTCCAATGCCTGTGCGGCCTGCTGCTCGCGCTCGCGCAGCAACGCGCGCCCGAGGTCGCCTTCGGCGGCGCCCGACAGCGCAATCAGGCCGGCGGTGCTATGGCGATCGAGCCATGCGCGATCGACCAGGGGCACGCCGGCGGCAGTCTGGCCCTCGAGAAAAGCCCGGCTCACCAGTCGGGCCAGATTCTGGTATCCGGCGAGGTTCTGGCACAGCAGGGTAAAGCGTGATGGGCCCTGCTTCTCGTCCGTCTCGCTCAGCCACAGATCGACCCCGATGATCGGCTGAATGCCGCGCTCGAGCGCCGCGCGATAGAACTTCAGCATCGCGAACAGATTGCACTGATCGGTCAGGGCCACCGCCGGCATGGCCTGGGTCCGTACCGTGTCCATCAGTTCCGCCACCCGCACCACGCTGTCGATCAACGAGTACTCGGTGTGCAGCCGCAGGTGAACGAAGCCTGGCGTCAATGCTCGAGCTCCGGTTGGCCGCAGGGCTCGCCCCAGGGCAGCGCGGCGCATAGCCAGCTGCGCAGCGGGTTGAAGCTGCGCCGATGAATCGGGCACGGCCCCAGGTCCGCCAACGCCTGCAGGTGCTGTGGGGTGCCGTAGCCAAAATGCTGCGACATGCCGTAGCCGGGATAACGCGCGCACATGCCCACCATCAGCGCGTCGCGGTGGGTCTTGGCAATGATCGAAGCGGCGCTGATGCTGGGCAGGATCGCATCCCCGCCGACCACGGTGCGCACGTTGCAATCAGCAAAACAATCAAACAGGTACGGGGAACAGTTCCCGTCAATCATGATCATGGTAGGCCGATGCCGCAGCTGCAGCAGTGCGCGCTTCATCGCGAGCAACGTGGCCTGCAGGATATTCAGCAGATCGATTTCCTCGTGGTCGGCTTCAGCCACTGCCCAGGCAATCGCGCGTTCGCGGATACGTAGCGCGAGCACCTCGCGGCGCTCGGCAGGCAATTGTTTCGAATCGCGCAGGCCGCGGATCGGGCGCTTCGGGTCAAGGATTACTGCCGCTGCCACCACGGGTCCCGCCAGCGGGCCGCGTCCGGCCTCATCCACGCCTGCGATCAGTTCCGTCAATGCCGCAAGCCCTCCGATTCCAACCCCTGGTCGCGCAGCAGCCGCAGCACCGCCTCAGCAGCGCTGGCGGCCCCACCCGCCCGCAGTGACTGATGTACCTGCAGAAACTCGCGTTGTAAATACTCCCGATAGGGCCCGTCATCGAGCGCGCGTGCGACTGCGGCGGCGAGGTTGCCGCCGGTGACCGCCTGCTGCAGGAATTCCGGCACCAGAGCCGTTCCCGCCAGCAGATTCGGCAGCGAAAAATACGGCAACCGCACCAGTCGCAGTGTCTTCAACAGCAGGAATGTCCCAGCACCAAAGCGGTAGGCTACCACCATCGGGCAACGACACAGCAGTGCTTCCAGTGTTGCGGTGCCGGAAGCCACCACAGCCGCATCGGCGGCGGTCAGTGCATTGCGCGATTGTCCGTCGAGTATGCGCAGATCAAGTTGCGGGCTGGCGGGCAAGCGCGCGACCGCGCGCTCGAACTCGCCGCGCACGATGGTGTTGGCCATCGGCGCCAGCAGCGTAAGGCCGGTGCGATGGCGCGCGATTTCGATCGCAGCGGCCAGCAACGGGGCGGCTAGCCGCTGCACTTCACCCAGCCGGCTGCCGGGCAGCAATGCCAGCACCGTGCGTTGCGCGTCCAGGCCGAAACTGGCGCGCGCCGCGCCGCGATCGGGCACCAGCGGAATCTGATCGGCCAGGGGATGACCCACGAACTCGGCTCGTACCGCATGATTGCGATAGAACTCCGGCTCGAATGGCAGCAGGCACAACACCAGATCGCAGCAGCGCGCGATGCGTCGCACCCGGCCAGGCCGCCAGGCCCAGACCTGCGGACTGACGTATTGCACCGTGGCAATGCCGCGTGCCCTGAAGCGCGCCGCCAACCCGAGGTTGAAGGCGGGCGAGTCGACGCCGATGAATACATCGGGTTTCCAGGCGCTGATGCGTTCAATCAGCATCGAACGCAGGCGCAGCAGCCGCGGCAGCTGCATCATGGGATCGATCAGACCCATGACGGCCAGCTCGTGGGCGTCCGCCAGCGCCACGCAACCGGCCGCGCGCATCGCGGGCCCGGCCACGCCCAGGAATTCAATGGTCCGACTGCGCTCACGCAATGCCGCCATCAGGCCGGCACCCAGAGTGTCACCGGACGTCTCGCCGGCGACCATCGCGACCCTGAGGGTAGCCATCTGCCAGGTCAACTCAAGCCTGAAATGACGCCGCTATTGGCTGAACGGCCATGTATCAGCGGATCAGGCTGCGTTCCGACGTGGCGATGAAATCCAGCAACAGCTTGAGCTCCGGTTGCGTGGCGACCAGCGCCGAGAGCTGCTCGATCGCCGCCGCCAGCGGCATGTCGCTGCGGTACAAAATCCGATAGGCGTTGCGCAGGTTGCGGATCTGGTCGGCGGAAAAGCCGCGGCGCTTGAGGCCTTCAGCGTTGATGGAATGCGGCACCGCCGGATTACCCACCGCCATCACGTACGGCGGCACGTCGCGGGTCACTCCGCAGTTGTTGGCGAGGAACGCATGCGCGCCGATCTTGCAGTGCTGGTGCACCGCGCAATAGCCGCTCAGGATCGCCCAATCGCCGATCTGCACGTGGCCGGCGATCATCGCGAGGTTCACCATGATGATGTTATCGCCGATCACACAGTCGTGCGCCACGTGCGTGTAGGCCATGAACAGGTTGTCGCTGCCGATGCGGGTGACGCCCTGATCAAGGACGGTGCCGCGACTGATGGTGCAATACTCGCGTATCACATTGCGATCGCCGATCTCCAGCCGGGTAGGCTCACCGCGGTATTTCTTGTCCTGCGGCGCCTCGCCGATCGAGGCGAACTGGAAGATGCGGTTGTCCTCGCCGATCGTGGTGTGGCCCACGATCAGCGCGTGCGGCCCGACCCAGGTGCGCGATCCGATCACCACCTCGGCGCCAATGACGGCATAAGGACCGATCTCGGCGTCGGTCGCCACTTGCGCGCCGGCTGCGATCACCGCGCGCGAGTCGATCATGGCAGATCCGCAGCCGGGGCCGTGGCGGGCACGCTGGCCAGATCCGGGGCGATCATGATCTGCGCATTGGCGACTTCCTCGCCGCCAACCTCCGCCCGGGTCGAGTAACGGTAGATACCCTTGAAGGTGCGATCCAGGTTGACCGCCAATATGAGCTGATCGCCCGGCTCGACCGGCTTGCGAAACCGCGCCTTGTCGATGCCGACGAAATAAAAGCGGGTGTTTTCATCCGGAATGACGTTGGCGGTAAGAAATGCCAGCAGCCCGGCAGCCTGCGCCAGCGCCTCCAGGATGATGACGCCCGGCATCAGCGGTCGGTGCGGGAAATGGCCGGTGAAATACGGCTCGTTGTAGGTGATGTTCTTGAGTGCGCGCAGGCTCTTGCCGGGCACGAACTCGAGCACCCGGTCCACCAGCAGGAACGGGTAGCGATGCGGCAGATATTTCATCACGCCATTGATATCGAGTGTGGTCGGCTCATTCATCGTTCGGTTCCTGTTGCATGCTGTGCGGCCGCGACTGCGGCGTCCGCGCGTGTCGCTCGCGTTCGGCGAGCATCTTCAGTGTAGTCAACACCCGCCACCAGTGACGGATCGGCTCTACCGGTATGACGCTGGTATAGACCCCGGGCTTCGGCACCGAATGCGCCACCATCGACATGCCGGTCAGCACCACGTCGTCGCCGATCTCGATGTGGCCGGACAAGCCGCAGGCGCCTGCGATCATGCAGCGCTCGCCGATGCGCACGCTGCCGGAAATGCCGGTGCAGGCCGCGATCGCGGTATGCGCGCCGATCGTTACGTTGTGGCCGACCTGGATCTGATTGTCGAGTTTGACGCCATCGCCGATCACCGTGTCGTCCATGGCGCCTCGATCGATGGTGGTGTTGGCGCCAATCTCGACGTCATCGCCTATGCGAACGCCGCCCACCTGCGGCACCTTGAGCCAGCGGCCACCATCGCGCGCCAGGCCGAAGCCGTCAGACCCGATCACCGCGCCACTGTGCACCAGGGCGCGCGCGCCCAGTCGCACGCCGTGCTCGAGCGTGACGCGGCCGAGCAGGCGGCAGTCGGGTCCGAGGTGCGCACCCTCGCCCACCAGGCAGGCCGGACCGATCAGGCAGCGCGGTCCGATCACGGCATCGGCGGCGATCACGGTGTAGGGGCCGATTTCGCAACTGGCATCAACCCGGGCGCTTGCGTCGAGGATCGCGGTTGGATGGATACCCGGCCGCAACGGCGGCGGCGGATGCAATACGCTGGCGATGCGGGCGAACAGCGCGTGCGGGTTGGCGGCGATCAAAGCAGCCACCGGAGTGGCGGCACGGCTGCGCGGCTCGAGCACCACGGCCGAGGCGCGCGTCGCGGACAGCTGGGATGCCAGGCGCGGGTTGGCCAGAAAGCTCAGGGCACCAGGGCCCGCGGATTGCAGCGGCGCCACATGGTCGACCACCACATCCGGATCGCCGGACAGCTGGCAACCGAAGCGTACTGCCAGCTCGCCGAGTGCAATGCCCATGGCGTTTGCGCCCGGGATGGGCTATTTCGGCGTGCTGCTGCCCTTCGGCGGCGCCGTGCCCTTCGGTGTCCCCGTTGCGCTGCCGCCGGACGACGCTGGGGCGCCACCGGTCGCCGGTGCGCGTACACCGCGCGCCTGCAGGCCCGAGAGCACCTGCGGCGTGATATCGAGTACCGGGCTGGCGAAGATCACCCCGTCGGCCAGCACCAGATCGAACTTCTGGCCCTGTGCGAAGTTCTGCACTTCCTCCACCAGAGTCTTCTGCAGCTTCGAGAGTTCCTCGTTCTGCCGCGCATTGAAGTCATCCTGATATTGCTGCACCTTGAGCTGCAGCTCGCGATTGCCATCGCGCAGGTCGCGCTCAGCCGCGGTGCGCTGATCAGCCGTCATGGTGGCCGAATCGCGCTGCAGCGAGTCTTCCTTGGACTTGAGGCTCTGCTGCTGCGTTTGCAGCTCTTTCTGCTTGCCGGCGAATTCCCCGCGCAGCGCATCCTGGGCCGCCTTGGCCTGCGGGGATTCCTGCATCAGCTTTGAATAGTTGACCACGCCGATCTTCAGATCCGCCCACGCGGGCGCGGCCACCGCCGCCAGCGCCACCACCCCTGACACAACCACGGCCCACCGACGAAAACTCATGCCTGCTCCTGGTGCTGTTCAAGTCACGCTAAAAGGACTGCCCGATGGAGAATTGGAAGCCCTCGGTGCGGTCTGGAAAATGGATCGTATCGCCCCGAAACGGGTTGAGCGGGATGCCGTAGCTGAAGCGAAAAATGCCCAGCGACGGCGCCAGCCACTGCACTGCAACACCGGTCGAGCGTCGGAGCTGACTATAGCTGAATTTGTACTCCACGGGGGTTGCCAGGTCGGTGCCGACATATGTCGTACCGTCGGTGGAGAACACGTTGCCCATGTCGAAGAACAGGCTGCCCCTGGCGCTGGTCTGCCACTTCTCCGGCAACGGCACGATCACCTCGGTGCGCGACACCGTCAGCAGGTTGCCGCCGTAGGGGTTGCCATTGGTATCCACCGGACCCAGGGTGTCCTCGGTATAGCCGCGCACGGTATCGGGGCCGCCGGCGTAGAAGCGCTTATAGGGCGGCATGCCGATCACGCCGCCCAGCGGCTTGCCCATGGCTATCTGCAGGCTCTCGGTCAGCACCCATTTGTGCCAGATGGGCAGGTAACCCGTGAACTCGTAGCTGGCGATCCAGTAACGCACCCCGCCGCCCGGGGGCACCACGGTCAGTGACAGCGCGCTACGCAGGCCCCGATCGGCGAACAGGCTGCGGTTACGCGAGTCGTACTGCCAGCCGGCGCTGAGCTCGACGCTGTCGTAGCGTGAACCCAGAAGCGTGGTCGAATAGGACACGGTCTCGCCGTCGGGCTGGATGAAGGTGGATACCGCCTGGCTGGTGTAGGGGTGGCCGTTCTGCTGCACCCAGCGCACCGCCTGCTGCGCGCTGCTGCTCTCGAAGGTCAGCAGATCGATATGCTGAAGCGACACGCCGGCGCTGATGCCCTGGTATTCGCTGATCGGATAGCCGTAGGTCAGGCCGAGCGCGATATTCTTCGAACCGAAGGCGGAAGTCTGCGAGGTGAACTGGGTCGAGTCGCGGAAACTCATCGAGATGGTGCGCGACAGGTTGTCCACGTTGCGATACGGATCGGTCTGGCTGAAGCTGTATATCTTGTTGAATGCGCCGGCGTCGATGTTGAGCGCCACATAGTCGCCGCCGCCGAAGAAATCGCTGTCGCTGAAATTGCCATTGAGCACGAACTTCTGCGACGCCGAATAGCCGATACCGCCGCCCACGGTGGCGCTCGGCCGCTCCTTGACCGCAAAGTTCACGTCCACCTCGTCGGGGACGCCGGCCACCGGCTCGGTCGACATCTCCACACTCTCGACGAATGGATCGCGCTGCAGCCGCTGCTTGGAGCGCTCCAGTGCCACGTTCGACAGCCAGGAACCTTCCAGCTGCCGCAGCTCGCGCCGCAGGGTCTCGTCGTTGCTGCGCGTGGTGCCGGTGAAGTTGATGTGACGCACGTACACCCGGCTGCCCGGATCGACGAACAGCGTCAGGGCGACGATTTTCTTCTGATCGTCGCTGGTGGGCACCGGCTCCACCTTGGCGAAGTAGAAGCCCTCCGCACCCAGGCGGTTCTTGATCGCCTCCTGCGTCACGCTGATGTTTTTCTGCGAATAGGTCTGGCCGCTCTGAACCACCAGCAAGCGGCGCAGCTCCGGCTCCGGCACGATGGTGTTGCCGGCGATCTTGATCTCGCCGAGCTTGTAGACCTGGCCTTCGGTTACATTCACCGTGATGAAAATATCGCTCTTGTCCGGCGCCACGGCTACCTGCACCGAGTCGATTCGGAAATTCGCATAGCCGCGATCCTGATACCAGGCGGTGATTTTCTCCAGATCGCCCTGCAGCGATTCGCGCGAGTAGCGATCGCTCTCCTTGTACCAGGAGGTCCAGTTCGGGGTGGTCAGCTGCAGCGTCTCGAGGATCTGCTTGTCCTTGTACCTGGTGTTGCCGACGATATTGATCTGCCGGATCTTGGCGCGGCTGCCTTCCTTGATGTCGATATTGACGCGCACCCGGTTATCGGGAAGATTTTCCACCTTGGTGTCGATCTGTACTGCGTATTTGCCGCGGCTGTAGTACTGGTCGGTGAGGTACTGGGTAACCTCATCGAGCGTCGAGCGGTCGAAGGTCTTGCCGGCCGAGAGCCCGACGTTGCGCAGCGACTTCTGCAGATCTTCGGTCTTGATGTCCTTGTTGCCCTTGATATCGATGCTCTCGAGCGAGGGGCGCTCGGCCACCGCAACCACCAGCGTGTCGCCGTCGCGCCGCAGCTCGACATCGCGAAAGAAGCCGGTGGTGTACAACGCGCGCAGCGCCTCGCGCTCGCGCGCCGGGGTCAGGTGATCGCCGATATTCACCGGCAGGTAGTTGAAGACCGTGCCCTCGGAGATGCGCTGCAGTCCCTCGATGCGGATGTCCTTGACGATGAAGTCGCCGACAGCGCCCTGCTGTGCGGGCGCCATGAGCGGCACCGCGGCCAACGCGAGCGCTGCAAGGAGTGCACGCCATTTCGCGCGCCATGTGCGGCTGATCAAGGACGCTTCAACCGAACTGTCGCGTGATGTCGTTGAACAGCGCAACGCCCATCAGCAGGACTAACAGCGCCACGCCCAGCTGCTGGCTGATGGTCTGGAAACGTTCAGACAAGGGACTGCCCTTTAGCCATTCAACGGCTTGGAAGACAATCTGGCCGCCGTCGAGGATCGGAATTGGCAGCAGGTTCATGAACCCCAGGGCGAGACTGACGATCACCAGGAACTGCAGAAAAGACGACAGTCCCAGGGCAGCGGAATCCCCGGCGTACTCGGCGATGCTTAACGGGCCGCTCAGGTTCTTGATCGACACCTGCCCGATGAGCATGCGCCAGAACAGCCGTCCCTGCAGCGCCGTCATGTCCCAGGCCTCGACGTTGGCGTGCGCGAACGCCGCCGGCAGCGACAGGCTGGTATGGCGCAGCATGCTGGCCGGCAATGGCGTCACCGGCGGGCTCACGTGGATGCGCCCCACGGTCTTGCCGTTGACCGATTCCGCCAGCGTGGTTACCCGCACGCCGCTCTCGCTCGGCCCGCGCCGAAAGCGGATCAGGATGGCCTCACCCGGGTGCGCCTGCACGCGCGACTGCAGTTGCTGGAAATCGTGCACCGGCTCGCCGTTGACGCTGAGGATCTGATCGCCGGCCGCCAGCCCGGCGCGGGCCGCCGGCCCGCCGGTTTCCACTGTCCCGAGCACCGCCGGAACCGGCGGCTCGTAGAAGCGCAGGCCCAGGCCGTTGATCAGCGCCGAGGGTTCAGTGAGGCGCCGGCGCTCGTCGGGGTTGGGGATGTCGAGCGTGGCGCTGCGTGGGCTGCCGTCGGCCGCGCGCACCGAGAGCGTGATCGGCGCGCTGGTGCTGATGGCATCCAGCAGATCCAGCACGATGTCGCGTTGCGAATTCACCGGGCGCGAATTGATCGCGACGATTTCATCCTCCGACTTGAGGCCGGCACGTCCGGCGATGCTGTCGGCATCGATGGTGCCCAGTAGCGGGCGCACCAGCGTGATGCCCGACACCAGGAAAATGCCGGTCAGCAGCAGTACCGCAAACATGATGTTGAACGCCGGCCCGGCCAGCAGCACGGTGATGCGCTGCCAATGCGGCCGGCGGGTGAAGGAGCGTGCCAGGTCCTCGGGGGCTACCGGCCCCTCGCGCTCGTCCAGCATCTTCACGTAGCCGCCCAGTGGCACCGCGGCTATGACATATTCCGTGCCATCGACACCGGCAACCCGACTCCACAGCGCCTTGCCGAAGCCCACGGAAAACCGCAACACCTTGAACCCGAGCCGGCGCGCGACCCAGAAGTGGCCGAACTCGTGCACCGTGACCAAAAGGCAGATGGCCACGATAAAGGCCAGCACGGTCACCAGGAATGCAAGCGGATGCAGACCCGACAGGCTCATGCACGCATGCTCTGGCCGGCGCTGCGGCGCGCGATCGCCTCGGACGCCAGCGCCCGCGCTTCTTCGTCCGCCGCCATCACCGCCGCAAGTCCGGTCATCGCTCCCCCTTGAACCCTAGCCATGACTGTTTCAATGACCGCCGGAATATCACCAAAGTTCAATCGCTTGTCGAGGAAAGCCTGAACCGCTATCTCGTCGGCGGCATTCAGGCTGGCGCAGAGCAAGCCGCCGAGGCGAGCCGCCTCCCGGGCGTGGCGCAGACAGGGGAAGCGTTCGGGATCCGGCGCCAGAAAATCCAGCCGCCCGGCCCGCACCAGATCCAGAAAGTCTACACCCGCCGGCATGCGTTCCGGGGATGCGAGCGCCTGGGCGATGGGCGTGCGCATATCGGGCGAGGACAGCTGCGCCAGCACCGAGCCATCCTCGTACTCGACCAGCGAATGCACGATGCTCTGCGGATGCACCAGCACCTCGATGTCGCGCACATCCATGCCGAACAACACGCTGGCCTCGATCACCTCCAGCCCCTTGTTCATCAAGGTCGCTGAATCCACCGAGATCTTGCGTCCCATGTTCCAACGCGGATGGGCACAGGCCTGGGTCGGCGTTGCGCTCGCCAGCGCCTCCGCGCTCCAGTTCAGGAACGGACCGCCCGAGGCCGTCAATAACAGCCGCCGCACCCCCGGCGGCCGCACACCCGGCCGAAAGCCAGGCGGCAGGCATTGAAAGATGGCGTTGTGTTCGCTGTCGATCGGGATCAGCTGAGCACCCGAGGCGCGTACCGCAGCCATCAGCAGCGAGCCGGCCATGACGGCGGATTCCTTATTTGCCAGCAGCAGGCGCTTGCCGGCCGCGGCGGCCGCGAGGGTCGAGGGCAGGCCGGCCGCGCCGCTGATCGCCGCCATCACGTAATCGACTCCGGCATCGGCCGCCAGCTGCGTAATCGACTCCGCGCCGCCGCCAACGCGGGTGCGACTGCCGGCGCTGCGCAATCGTCGTTCCAGCTCGCGCGCGCATTCGGGCGATTCCATCGCCGCCCATTCCGGCTCGAACTTAAGGCATTGGCCCAGCAACACCTCGACGTTACTGCGCGCGGCAAGCACGGCGATCCGGAAGCGCTGGCGATTGAGCCACAGCACGTCGAGCGTGCTGCAGCCCACGCTGCCGGTCGAGCCCAGTACCGCCACGCGGATGCTCATTTCCCTACCCCAAGCCAGATCAAACCCAGCGCCATCACCGGCGTCGCCGCCGTGGCGCTGTCGATACGGTCCAGCACGCCGCCATGGCCCGGAAACAGCCGGCCACTGTCCTTCAGACGCACGTGGCGCTTGAGCAGGCTCTCGGTCAGATCGCCGATGACGGAGAAGGCCGCGGCCGCCAGGCACAATGGCAGAAAGCTCAGCGCCGGCAGCGTGAACCACCAGACACCGAGCACCGAAAACGCCAGCGCAAACAGCATACCGCCGATCACCCCTTCCCAGGTTTTGTTGGGCGACACGCGCGGCGCCAGGCGCAGCCGGCCGAACTGGCCGCCGGCAAAGAACGCGCCGGTGTCGGCCAGGAATGCCAGTGCCAGGACGAACAGCGTCCACTGCGCCCCGTCGGGCCACAGCGCATCGATGTGCACCAGCGCGATCCAGGTGGGTAGCAGCGCCGCCACCCCGGCGAGCGCCGCGGCCACGCGGCCGACGCGCTGCGGCACCCAGACGATCCAAGCCAGTGCCAGCACCCACCAGCCCAGTCCCAGCTCCAGCATCTGCCGGAAGCGCGTGGGTTCGAGGGTATATCGCCAGCCGGCCAGCGCCAGCACAGCGATGGCAAGCACATACAGCACTCGCCAGGGCATGGCCACCGCCAGGAACGCCGACCACTCCCAGGCGCCGATCAGCAGGATCAGTCCCAGGATCGAGGCCGTCACCGCCAAAGGCAAATAGAGTATCGCCACGACCAGCAGTGTGGTCAGCGCCAAGGCAGTGAGCACGCGCGAGCGCAGCATGGGCGCGGCCCTCAGCAAGCCCTGGCGTCGGCAGGCTGGAGTTGCTCGCCGCTCAAGCCGAAGCGTCGCTGCCGGGCAGCGTAGTGCTGCAGCGCCGCCTCGAACGCGGGCGCGTCAAAATCCGGCCATAGCCGGTCGGTGAAATACAGCTCCGTGTAGGCCAGGTTCCACAGCAGGAAGTTGCTGATGCGCTGTTCGCCGCCAGTCCTGATGAACAGATCCGGGTCGCAGACATCACCCAGCGCCAGCGCCGCGCCAAAGGTGGTCTCATCGAGCTGCGCCGCCGACAACTGATGGCGCTCAACCTGCAGCGCCAGGCGGCGCGCGGCGTGCACGATGTCGCTCCTGCCGCCGTAACTGAGCGCGATCTGCAGCAACAGGCGGGTGTTCGCCGCGGTGATCTGCTCGGAGCTGGCCATGCTGGCCTTGAGCCGTGCGTCCAGTTCGTCGCGCTCGCCGATGAAGCGCACGCGCACGCCGCGGCGGTGCAGTTCCTCGATTTCGGCCTCGAGCGATTCGACGAACAGCGACATCAGGCTCATGACCTCATCGCGCGGGCGGCGCCAGTTCTCGCTGCTGAAGGCGAACAGCGTCAAGGCGCCGATGGCGTGCCGCACGCACTCTTCGATGACCATGCGCACCGGCGTCACGCCCGCGCGATGGCCGTCCGCGCGCACGCCGCCGCGCGCGCGCGCCCAACGCCCATTGCCATCCATGACGATGGCCACGTGGCGCGGCAGCGGGCTGGAAGCGGGGCCTGGGGAATCGCTGCTCAAACCTGAAGAATTTCCTTTTCCTTGGCCGCCAACATCTGATCGATCTCGGCGATGTGCCGGTCGGTCAGCTTCTGAATCTCGTCCTGTGCGCGGCGCTCATCGTCCTGCGAGACCTGCTTCTCCTTGAGCATTTCCTTGATGTCCGCCAGTGCATCGCGGCGCACGCTACGCACGCTGACGCGGGCATTTTCTGCATCCTGGCGCACGATCTTGGTGATATCGCGGCGGCGCTCTTCGGTCAACGGCGGCAACGGGATGCGGATGACGGCGCCGGCGGTGTTCGGCGTCAGACCGAGTTCCGACTTATGGATCGCCTTCTCGATCGGCCCGACCATGGTCTTCTCCCACGGTGACACCACCAGCGTGCGCGCATCCTCGACGCTGATATTCGCCACCTGCTGCAATGGCACGTCCGAACCGTAGTAGTCGACCTTCAGGTGTTCGATCAGGCTCGGATGTGCCCGCCCGGTGCGCAGTTTCTTCAGGTCGCCCTGGAATGCCTGTACGCACTTCTGCATGCGCCCCGCCGCGCCTTTCTTCAGATCGTCGAGCATGGCCATGCGCCCCTTCTAGTCGTTGGTCACGAGCGTGCCGATGTCTTCGCCGCGCACGATGCGCAGCAGGTCGCCCGGCGTGCCCAGGTTGAATACTCGCAGCGGCATGCGATAGTCGCGGCACATTACAATCGCCGTCGCATCCATGACATTCAGACGCTCGTCCAGCACCCGATCATAGGTCAAGCGCGGGTAATGCACCGCCGCGGGGTTCTTTACCGGATCGTCCGAATAGATGCCATTGACCTTGGTCGCCTTGAGCAGCAGCTGCGCCTCGATCTCGATGGCGCGCAGGCTGGCGGCGGTATCGGTGGTGAAGAACGGGTTGCCGGTACCGGCGGCGAAGATCACCGCCCGCCCCTTCTCCAGGTGGCGCACCGCGCGCCTGCGGATGAAGTCTTCGCACACCTCATTGATGCGGATCGCAGACATCACGCGCGCCTGCATGCCCTGCTGCTCGAGCGCATCCTGCAGTGCCAGGGCGTTCATGACGGTCGCCAGCATGCCCATCTGATCCGCCGTGACGCGATCCATGCCGGAACGCGCCAGGCCGGCACCGCGGAACAGGTTGCCGCCCCCGATCACGATGGCAATCTGCACCCCGAGCGCCTGCACCTGGCCGACGTCGCTGGCGATGCGCTTCAACACCGCCGGATCGATGCCGTAGTCGGCGCCGCCGAGCAGGGCCTCGCCCGACAGCTTGACCAGAATGCGATTCCAGGTAGGCGTGCTGTTTTGATTCATATGCCCATTCCGGACTGCAACCACTTCAGTCTGCCAAAAAAAACCCCGCTACGGGCGGGGTATTGCATGGCCTTGACCCTGCTCCGCGTCGAGGAGCCGCCGCGGCGGATGCTAACGCCCGCTCGCCTTGACCTGCGCCATGACTTCGGCGACGAAGTCCTCGCGCTTTTTCTCGATGCCGGCGCCGACCTCGAAGCGCTCGAAGCGCAGCACGCGGGCTCCGGCGGCTCCGAGCAGCTGCTCGACGGTCTGCTCCGGGTTCTTCACGAACGGCTGGCCCAGCAGGCTAATTTCATTCAATGACTTGCGCAAGCGCCCCTCGACCATCCGGGCGGTGATCTCCGGACTCTTGCCATCCTTCAGGGCCTGCTCGCCGAGTATCTCGCGCTCCTTGGCCAGCACCTCGGGCGGCACTTCGGCCACGCTCAGATAGCGCGGATTGCTGGCCGCCACATGCATTGCCAGGTCGTGCGCCAGCTCGGCGCTGCCGCCCTCGAGCGCCACCAGCACGCCAATGCGGGTGCCGTGGGCATAGGCGCCGAGCGGGCCGCGGCTCTCGAGCACCACGCAGCGCCGCACGCTGATGTTCTCGCCGATCTTGGCCACCAGCGCACGGCGACGCGCGTCGACACTCTCGCCCGCGGCCAGCTCGGCCGCCAGCAGCGCCGGCAGGTCTACCAGGCGCCCGGCCAGCGTCAGGCGCGCGACATCGGCGGCGAAATTGCGAAAATCCTGCTCGCGAGCGACGAAATCAGTCTCGCAATTGATCTCCACCATCGCCGCAGCGGTGCCGTCGGGCGAGCGCTCGATCACGATCACGCCTTCGGCCGCGATGCGCGCTGCTTTCTTGTCGGCCTTCGCCAGGCCCTGCTTGCGCATCAGTTCCGCGGCAGCATCCAGATCACCGCCGGACTCAACCAGCGCTCGCTTGCACTCCATCATGCCGGCGCCGGTGCGCTCGCGCAGTTGCCGGACCGCTTCCGCTGTAACACTCATACTTTGTAATGATCCTAAGTCGGTAAAAAATGCCGCCCCTCAACCGGGCGACGCTGCGGCCGTGGCGCGCGAGCGCCAGCAGCACGCAATCAGCTGGCGCCGTTGCCGCTGCGCGGCCTGCGTGTCGCACCGGCCCCGGTGCGGCGCTTGACGCCGATCGGTGCCGGCGCCGCGGCTGGCTCCGCGGTCTCGCTCGGGTCGTCCAGCTCCGCCTCCAGTGCCGCCTCGTCGGGTACTACGGCCGCCACTGACGGCGGAATGACCGCCGGGCGGCGGCGCGGCGGCGCCTTGCGGCGCACCGTGGCAACCGGCTTGGGCCGGCCCGGCCTGGCGCTCTTGCGCCGCGGATTGCCTTCCTCGTCCAGCTCCACGAATTCGTCCTCACCCACGGCCACCTGCGGCACCGAGGACTTGCCTTCCAGTACCGCGTCGGCGATGGCGGCGGCATACAGCTGGATCGCCCGCATCGCGTCATCGTTGCCGGGAATCACATGATCGATGCCATCCGGTGAGCAATTGGTGTCCACCACCGCCACCACCGGGATGCCCAGCTTTCTGGCTTCGTGGATCGCGATATGCTCATGGCCGACATCCACCACGAACAGCGCGTCGGGCAGTGCTTCCATGCCCTTGATGCCACCGAGGCTGCGCTCGAGCTTCACCATCTCGCGCCGCAGCTGGGTCGCCTCCTTCTTGCCACGCTTGTCGAGCGCGCCGGAAGTGGCCATGTCCTGCAACTCTGCCAGCCGCTTGATCGAGCCGCGGATGGTCTTGAAGTTGGTGAGCATGCCGCCCAGCCAGCGCTGGTTGACGAATGGCATGGCGCAGCGCAACGCCTCCTTCTCGATCGCATCGCGGGCGGAGCGCTTGGTGCCGACGAACAGCACCGTGCCGCCATCGCCCACCACCTGCTTGATGAACGTGGACGCATCGGCGAACAGCGGCTGCGTCTTCTCCAGATTGATGATGTGAATCTTGTTGCGCTCGCCGAAAATGAATGGTTCCATCTTCGGGTTCCAGAAGCGGGTCTGATGTCCGAAATGAACACCCGCCTCCAGCATCTGTCGCATCGACACGCCGGGCATAGCAGAACTCCTCCAAGTCGGGTTGTGGCCTCCGCGCATCCCTGGATGACGATCCTTGAAGCGACACTGGGAGCTAAAAGCTTTGAGCCCCAGCGCCACCTGGCGGACACCCGGTCACAGGTTCACGATGCGCGTGTGGATTGCGTTGCCAAAAAAGGCCGCGCTTTATACCATGAAGTACCAGCCCGAACAACGCTTTAAGCGGATCCCATGGACATGTTACGCAGCTCCCAGATACCCCTGAAATCGCCCGAAGAGCAGCAAAAACTGCGTGTTGCCGGTGCCTTGGCCGCCGATGTGCTCGACATGATCGGCGAGCATGTGCAACCGGGTGTCAGTACCGAGGAGCTGGACCGCATCTGCCACGACTATATCGTCAATGTGCAGAAGACCATCCCGGCCAACGTTGGCTATCGCGGCTTTCCAAAAACCGTCTGCACTTCGGTCAATCACGTGGTGTGTCATGGAATTCCGAACGATCGCAAGCTCAAGGCCGGCGATATCCTCAACATCGACATCGCAGTCATCAAGGACGGCTATCACGGCGACACCAGCCGCATGTATTTCGTCGGCAAACCCCCGGCCTTCGCCCAGCGCCTGGCCGAGGTGTGCAAGGACGCCATGTGGAGCGCCATCGAACTGGTGCGCCCCGGTGCGCACCTGGGGGATATCGGGCATGCAATCCAGTCCCTGGCGGAAGCCGAAGGCTTCTCGGTAGTACGTGAGTACTGCGGCCACGGCATCGGCCGCGTGTATCATGAGGACCCGCAGATCCTGCATTACGGCGAGCCCGGCACCGGGCTCGAAATCCACGCCGGCATGGTTTTTACGATCGAACCGATGATCAACGCGGGCAAGCGCCACGTGCGCGTTCTGCCCGATGGCTGGACCGTGGTCACCAAAGATCACTCGCTGTCGGCGCAATGGGAACACATGGTGCTGGTAACCCCCACCGGGCATGAAGTCCTGACCTTGAGCCCGCGCGCGGCGCACTGAGACCGGCGTGTCGGTATCCGACCCCACGGTGCTCGATGACGCTCCGCTGCGCGCGCCTGCCCCGCTCGACTGGCCGCTGCTGAATCGCCTGCCCGGGCTGCTGGCCGAGTCCAGCTGCGATGCCGACAGCTGCCGCGGTCTGCTGGCGCAGGCCAAGGAGGAGCTGAGCGCGCGCTTCTTCGCCGAAGAGCCGGTCGAGGGCCTGGTTCGCGCCCGCTCACGCTTTACCGACCTGCTGCTGTGTGCGCTGTGGCGCGCACGACTGAGCCCCGATCTGGCCGCCCGCCTGGCGCTGGTCGCCGTCGGCGGCTATGGCCGTGGCGAGCTGCATCCGTATTCGGACGTCGATTTCCTGGTGCTGGTACCGGCACCGCTGGCGGATGCGGAGCGCGCCAGCGTCGAGCAGCTGGTGTCGTTCCTGTGGGACATCGGCCTGGAAGTGGGCCACAGCGTGCGCACCGTGGCCGAGTGCGCCGAGGAGAGCGCCGCCGATGTCGGCGTCATGACGACGCTGATGGAATCGCGGCGCCTGGCCGGCTCGGTCGAGCTGGTGAAAGCCATGCGCAGCGCACTCGCGCCCGATCGTGTGTGGCCGGTGCGAGAATTCTTCGAAGCCAAGGTGCGCGAGCAGCAGGAGCGGCGCCTCAAGGCCAACGACACCGCCTATAACCTCGAGCCCAACGTCAAGACCGGCCCGGGCGGGCTGCGCGACATCCAGACCATTGCCTGGGTGGCCAAGCGTCAATTCGGCGCCGAATCGCTCGATGAGCTGGTCACCCATGGCTTCCTGACGCCCTCGGAGTTGCGGCGGCTGACCGCGGCACAGGCGTTCCTGTGGAAGGTGCGCTTCGGCCTGCACGTGCTCACCGGCCGGCATGAGGACCGGCTGCTATTCGACTACCAGATCAAGCTTGCACGCAGCTTCGGCTACGAGGATGCCTCCTACACCCTTGCGGTCGAGCAGCTGATGCAGCGCTACTACCGCACCATCATCGACGTCACGCTGCTCAACGAGCTGCTGTTGCAGCTGTTTCGCGAGGCGATCCTGTCCGACGACCAGCCGCCGCAGCCGCTCAATCCGCGCTTCCAGGTACATAACGACTACCTGGAGGCGGTCAACGAAGACGTCTATGGCCGCCACCCCTCGGCGCTGCTGGAAATGTTCGTGCTGCTGCAGCAGAACCCGCAGATCCGGGGCGTGCGCGCCGGCACCATCCGCGCCGTGGTGCGCAATCTGTGGCTCATCGACGAGGAATTTCGCCAGAATCCGCGCAATCACCGGCTGTTCCTCGAGATCCTGCGCGCGCCGCGCGGCGTCACCCATGAGCTGCGGCGCATGAACGACTATGGCGTGCTCGGGCGCTATATTCCGGCGTTTGGCCGCGTGATTGGCCGCATGCAGTACGACCTGTTCCACGCCTACACGGTCGACGCCCATTCGCTGTTCGTGGTCAGCAACCTGCGCCGGCTTGCGATGAGCGAGTTCGACCACGAACTGCCGCGCGTGTCGGCGATCATGCAGCAGTTGCCCAAGCCCGAGATCGCCTACCTGAGTGCGCTGTTCCATGATATCGCCAAGGGCCGCGGCGGCGATCATTCCGACCTGGGAGCGGTGGACGCCGAGGCGTTCTGCCTGGAACAGGGCATGTCGCGCTACGATGCGCGCCTGGTGGCATGGCTGGTCAAGAACCACCTGCTGCTGTCCATGACCGCGCAGAAGCAGGACATCGGTGACCCGGAGGTGATTGCCGCGTTCGCGCGCACCGTCGGTGATGAGGTGCACCTGGATTACCTGTTCGTGCTGACCTGCGCCGATGTGCGCGGCACCAATCCCAAGCTGTGGAACTCATGGAAGGCGTCGCTGTTCCACGAGTTCTACGAGGTGGTGAAGCGGGCTCTGCGCCGCGGCCTGGAAACCCCGGTCGACCAGGAGGAACTGGTGCGCGAGATACAAGCCTCGGCGCGCGCACTGCTGCGCGGCGCGGGTGTCGGCGCGCAGGCGATCGAGCGCACCTGGGCGCGCCTGCCGACCGCGTATTTCATGCGCCATGACGCGGAGGAGATCGCACGCCACACGCGCGCGCTGGCGGCCGGCGACGCCAATGCCGATGAGGCGCTGGTGTCAGTGGCGCCGCAGACCGAACGCGGCACCACCGCGGTCATGATCTACGCGCCGCACCGGCGCCACGGCTTTGCCCGCGCCACCGCGGTGCTCGACCAGCTCGGTCTCAACATCCTCGACGCCCGCATCACGCCGGTGGGCAACGGCTTCTCGCTCGACTCCTACCATGTGCTGGAGGATAACGGTTCGGCGATTACCGACCCGGAACGACTGATGGAAATCGAGCAGGCGCTGTGGGGCTCACTGCAGCGCCCGGAAGAGGCGCCGCTGGCGGTGTCGCGCCGCGCCACGCGCCAGATGCGGGTGTTCAAGACGCCGACTCAGATCGCCATCACGGTGGATGAGCGCAATCGCCGCTCGGTGCTGGAACTCACGGCCGGCGACCGCCCCGGACTGCTGTGTGATGTGGGCAAAGTGCTGTGGGAGGAGCGCGTCGACCTGCACGCGGCCAAGATCAGCACGCTCGGTGAGCGCGCCGAAGACGTGTTCTATCTCACCGACCGTGCGCAGCGGCCGCTGGATGACGCGGCTGCCGAACGGCTGCGAGTGCACCTGTCGGAGGCACTGGATCGTCGCCCGGCGTAAATCGGCGCCGCGTTACAGGGCGTCCTCCCAGGAACGCGACAGCCGCATGGCGCTGTTGATGATGCCGACCATGCTGTAGGTCTGCGGATAATTACCCCACATCTCGCCGCTATCGGGGGCCAGATCCTCCGACATCAGGCCCAGCCCGTTGCGGCGCCGGAGCATCTCCTCGAACAGCTCGCGCGCCTCCGCCTTGCGGCCGATGCTCGACAGCGCATTGATGTACCAGAAGGTACAGACGCTGAAAGCCACCTCCGGCATGCCGAAATCGTCCGGCTCGGCGTAGCGCGCCAGAAACGCGCCGCGGCGCAAGGTGTTGCCGATGCGCTCCACGGTGGCGACGTACATCGGGTCGGACCAGTCCACCACCCCGAGTTCCGCCAGCAGCAGCAGGCTGGCATCGACGCTGTCGCCATCGAAGGTGGTGGTGAAGCTGTTCATGGACTTCGACCATGCCGCCGTCCGTATACGCGCTCGCATGTCGCGCTCGCGTTCGCGCCAGTACTTCTCGCGCCCCGACAGACCCAGCCGGCCGGCGACGCGCGCCAGGCGGTCGGCGGCCGCCCAGCACACCGCGGAGGAAAAGGTGTGCGCCGCGGTACGCCCGCGGTACTCCCAGATCCCGGCGTCGGCCTGCCCGAACTCGAGCAGCGACTGCTCGCCCAGCGGCTCGAGCGTGGTGAACAGCGCCTCGGTGCCGCGCCGTACCAGCCGTTCATCGAAGAAGCTCTGGGTCACCGACAGGATCGCCGCACCGTAGACATCGTGCTGCACCTGCTCGTAGGCCGCGTTGCCGACGCGCACCGGACCCATGCCGCGATAGCCGGCCAGGTGCGGCACGATGGTCTCGACCAGCTCCTTGTCGCCATCGATGCCGTAGCAGGGCTGCAGGCGCACCGGTGGCGTCGCCGTAAGGTTCTGGATGAAACGCAGGTAGCCCTCCATGGTGCGCGTGGCGCCGAGCCGGTTGAGCGCCTGCACGGTGAAATAGGTGTCGCGGATCCAGCAATAGCGGTAATCCCAGTTGCGGCCACTGTTGGCGCTCTCGGGGATGGAAGTGGTAATCGCGGCGATGATGGCGCCGGTATCCTCGTAGCTGCACAGCTTGAGCGTGATCGCGGCCCGGATCACCGCTTCCTGCCATTCGAACGGCACCGCAAGGCTGCGCACCCAGTCGTTCCAGTATTCGCGCGTGGCATCGAGCAGCCGTTGTGACAGCAGCGTCACCGATTCATGCACCGATTCATCCGGCCCGAAGATGAACGCGAGCGTGTCTTCCAGCACGAACACACGCTGTTGGCAGATCATCGCGATGCTGGCATTGGTGGTCAGCCGCCAGTCGTGGTCGCGGCCGGTGTAGCGCATGTGATGCGAGCCGGCGATGCCGGGCCGCGGGCGCTCGCCGTAGTTCTCGGCCGGCGCAAGAATCATGCGTAACCGCGGGCGCCCGGCCAGCCGGCGCACGATGCGCACCAGCATCGCCGGGCGGAAATTTCGGTCGTACTGGCGAAAGCGCGGGCAGAAATCGGTGATCACCATGATGGCGCCGTGGCTGTCGGTGAGCGTGGTCTCGACGATGGCGGTATTGCGCTCGTAGGTCTGCTTGCTGCTCACCTGGTCGAGTAACTCGATGGCCCAGCGGCCGAAGCGGGTGGGCGCGTCGGAACCGGCCATCAGGTCGCTGAACACCGGATCACCGTCAAAGCGCGGCATGCAGGTCCATACGTGGCTGCCGTTGGCATCGATCAATGAGGCGACCTGGCAATTGCCGGTCATCCCCAGGTCAAGCGTTGCGGTGCTCATGGCTGCTCGCTCTTCAGGCTGCCGCCACTTCCAGCAGCCAGCTGCGCAGCTGGTCGGGAGTTGCGAGGCGGAATTTCGCGGCGGTGGGGATCTCGTCGCCCACGCGCAGGCTGATGCCACCCAGGCCGTTCACGACTTCGAACGCATCCTCGTCGGTAGTATCGTCGCCGGCGAAGATCGGAATGCGGTCGCGAAATGGCGCCCGCTCCATCAGCTGGCGGATGGCCGAGCCCTTGGTGAGGTGGCGCGGCCGGATCTCGACCACACACTTGCCCATCAGCACGCTGAACTGGCCGCCCAGGCCGCCGGCCACCAGCTCTGCGACCTTGAGCACCTCGCGGCCGCGCTCCGGCACGCTGCGATAGTGCAGCGCGATGACGCTGCGCTTGTTTTCGAGCTGCACGCCGTGAATCCTGGCGATCGCCTGCTGCAACAGCGGCTCGACCGCCTGCAGCTCCGCCGTCAGTTGCCGGTCAACCACGATCTCGCCGTCGGCGCTACGCACCTCGCCGCCGTGCACGCCCACGGCCGCGAAGGTCAGCGGCCGGAATAAATGGTCGATCGCCGCGATGGTGCGCCCGCTCACGAATGCGACCGCCCCATCGAGTTTTGCCGACAGGCGCTGCAGCAGCGGCACCATCCACACCGGCACCTCCACCGCCTCGGGACTGGGCGCAAGATCCAGAATGGTGCCGTCGATGTCCAGATACAGCGCATGGCCCGCGAGCGCACTACGCAGCGCAGGCCCGGACTCATGGCTGCCGCTGGGGCTGGACTTGACCGGCTCGAGGGTCTTATTCATCGCATCACTGTGGGCATCGGGTGACCGTAGCCAAGCGCGTTTGGCCGCGGCTATAGGAACACGCTGGCGCCGCGGTAGTCCAGCGATACGCGGTGCCGCCAGAGCGTTCCGACACGGCTCACTGGACTCGCATGCCCGGCTCAGGTGAGCATGCGCGCCTCAACCATCGATCGACGATACATGAACGCACAGCATCTGCAGCATCGGATCGAAGCCGCCTACGAGCGCCGCAACGAGCTGTCGAGCTCGAACGTGGATCCGGAGACGCGCGACGCCATCACCCAGGCAGTCAACGCGCTGGATCGCGGCGAGTGCCGCGTGGCGGAAAAGATCGACGGCCGCTGGCGGGTCCACAGCTGGCTGAAGAAGGCAGTGCTGCTGTATTTCCGCACCCACGACAACGTGGTGGTCGACGCCGGATATGCGCGCTTCTATGACCGGGTGCCGCTGAAGTTCGCGGCCACCGATGCGGCGCAGTTTGCCGCCGGCGGCGTGCGTGTCGTACCGCACGCGCTGGTGCGCTACGGTGCCTACGTGGCACCCAATGCGATCCTGATGCCCTCCTACATCAATATCGGCGCGTATGTGGGCGCCGGGACCATGGTGGACACCTGGGCCACGGTCGGCTCATGCGCACAGATCGGGCGCAACGTGCACCTGTCGGGCGGAGTGGGCATCGGCGGGGTGCTGGAACCCCTGCAGGCAACACCCACGATCATCGAAGACGACTGCTTCATCGGCGCCCGCTCCGAGATCGTCGAGGGGGTCGTGATCGGCACCGGCGCGGTGATCTCGATGGGGGTTTTCATCGGCGCCAGCACGCGTATCTATGACCGCTCCACCGGCGCGGTGCTGCAGGGCGAGGTGCCACCGGGCTCGGTGGTAGTCTCCGGCAGCATGCCGTCCAAGGACGGCAGCCACAGCCTGTACTGCGCGGTGATCGTCAAACGCGTGGACGCGCAGACGCGCGCCAAGACGGCTCTGAACGAACTGCTCCGGGCCGATTGACCACCCAACACTCCAGCAGCTGACGCTACGGCTGATCTCAAGCGAGCCCGGAGAGATCCGCCAACAGGTACGCAGAGTGTGGAGGGATATGGATATAGGGCAAATTTTTTGTAATTAAAAAATTTTCCCTATATCCATATCCCTCCGCAATGTTCATATCTCTGGAGGGTCTTTCCGGGGCGCGTCGAGGTCAGCCGTAGCGCCCGGTGATGTAGTCTTCGGTGGCCTTTTGTCCCGGGTTGGTGAAGATCCGGGAGGTCTCGTCGAACTCGATGATCTCACCCAGGTACATGAACGCCGTGTAGTCCGACACCCGGGCCGCCTGCTGCATGTTGTGGGTGACGATCAGCACCGTGACCTGCTCGCGCAGCGCGGCGATCAGCTCCTCGATGCGGGCGGTCGCAATCGGATCCAGCGCCGAGGTCGGCTCGTCGAACAGCAGCATTTCCGGGCTGGTGGCGAGCGCGCGCGCGATGCACAGGCGCTGCTGCTGGCCGCCGGACAGTGATAGTGCCGAGGACGCGAGGCGATCCTTCACCTCATCCCACAGCGCCGCATCGCGCAGCGCCTTTTCGACTTCTTCCTGGATGCGGATCTGGGAACGCACGCCACGGATGCGCAGCCCGTAGGCAACGTTCTCGAAGATCGACTTCGGAAACGGGTTGGGCTTCTGGAACACCATGCCGATGCGCATGCGCACTTCGATCGGATCGATGTTGCGCGCCACCAGGTTGATATCCTCCGGCAACAGCCGGATGCAGCCCTCGTAGCGGGTGCCCGGCGTCAGGTCGTGCATGCGGTTGAAGCACCGCAGGAATGTGGTCTTGCCGCAGCCGGAGGGACCGATCAGCGCCGTGACCTGCTTCTCGCGGATATCCATGGTGAGGCTCTTGAGTGCCTTGAGCTCCCCATAGTAGAAATCCAGCGCCTCGACCCGGGCCTTCAGCGGCGCCTTGAGCGCCGCGGTACGCCGGGTCTCGTCCACTGCCACCTGCAACATGCCGCGGCCGCTGGCGCGCATGGGAATCACACCGGTGTCGATATCCGACACTGGCAGGAAGCCGGTGGACCCGGCTTCGGGCGGTTTGCTTCTCACCAATTGTTCCATAAATTCATACAGCTACCGCCGGCAAAGGTTACCGGCGCCTTCAGCCCCGTGGCGTCTGCAGCTCCTTCTCTATCTCCTCAATCTTGGTGTGACGGACATCTTTGCCCAGCACCAGGTAGATCAGGTACTCGCAGATATTCTTGGCGTGATCCCCGATGCGCTCCAGCGATCGTACCACCCACATGACGTCCAGCGCCCGCCGAATTGAGCGCGGGTCCTCCATCATGAAGGTAATATTCTGGCGGTGGATGGCCTCATATTCCTCGTCCACCGTACGGTCGCGGCGCAGCACTTCCAGCGCCAGTTTGGTGTCGAAGCGCGCGAACGCATCGAGCGTATCGTGCACCATGTCGATCACCACTTCACCCAGGTTGCGCACCTCGCGATAGCGATTGTTAGGCCGCTCGCGCAGTGCCAGGCGGGCGGCGATCGCGGCCACCTTCTCGCCCTCGTCGCCGATGCGCTCCAGGTCGGTGATGGTCTTGAGGATGGTGATGATCAGCCGCAGATCCGAGGCGGTCGGGCCGCGGGTGGCCAGGATGCGGCTGCAATCCTCATCGATCGAGCGCTCCAGCTGATTGACCCGCAGTTCCTCCTGCGCCACGCGCACCATGACCCGCGCGTCGGGCTCGGTGATGCCGCCGATCGCCTGTGTGAGCTGCCGCTCCACCAGACCGCCCATCTCCAGCACGCTGCTGCGCACGTGCTCCAGATCGGTGTTGTAGCGGCTGGAAATGTGGTGGCTGAGGCCCTCGGTGCTCATCCACACATGGTATACGGATCGCAATGACAGATTTGTGTCAGCCCTTGTGGGTGGCGCGCGCGCGCCGTATAAGGCGCCGAGCCGATCCGGGCCTGAGGCTGTCCCAGGCGCCGCTGCGACGGCAGCGGGACTTTCGGCCCGCGTGCTTTTGGAAGAGGAACCATGTCCGCCACGCTCGAACTGACTCACGACCTGATCGCCCGCGCTTCCGTCACTCCGGCCGACGAAGGCTGCCAGGAATTGATGGCCAGCCGCTTGAGCGACATAGGATTTCGGGTCGAGCGCCTGCGTTATGGGAACGTTGACAACCTGTGGGCGCGGCGCGGCGATGGGGCGCCGCTGCTGTGCTTTGCCGGACACACCGACGTGGTGCCCACCGGCCCGCTCGAGGAGTGGCGCTCCGATCCGTTCAAGCCGGCGATCCGCGACGGGCTGCTGTACGGTCGCGGCGCAGCCGACATGAAGAGCGGGCTGGCGGCGATGCTGACCGCCGCCGAGAGTTTCGTCGCCGAGTGCACTGCTCATCGCGGCGCCATCGCGTTTCTGATCACCAGTGACGAAGAGGGCCCGTCGGTGGACGGCACCCGGCGCGTGATCGAGACACTGCGCGAGCGCGGCGAGCACATCGACTGGTGCATAGTCGGGGAGCCGTCGAGCGAAACCAGTATCGGCGACACCATCAAGATCGGCCGCCGCGGATCGCTGTCCGGCCGGCTCACCGTGCACGGGGTGCAAGGCCATATCGCCTACCCGCAGTTCGCCGACAATCCGATCCACAGCTTCGCCCCTGCGCTGGCCGAGCTGTCCAGCCGCCTGTGGGACCAGGGCAATGAGCACTTCCAGCCCACGACGTTCCAGGTGTCCAACCTCAATGCCGGCACCGGGGCTCCGAACGTGATCCCCGGGGAGCTCAAGGCTCGCTTCAACCTGCGCTACTCGCCGGTGCAGACGCTCGAGCAGCTCAAGCGCACGGTGGAAGAGGTGCTTGGCCGGCACCGGGTGAACTACACGCTCGAGTGGTATCTTTCCGGCGAGCCGTTCTACACCCCGCCAGGGCCGCTTTCGAGCGCGGTATGCGCGGCGGTGCGCACCGTCACCGGGCGCGAGCCGGCCCTATCGACCGGCGGTGGCACTTCCGATGGGCGCTTCATCGCCCCGATGGGTGCGCAGGTGGTGGAACTGGGCGTGGTCAACGCCAGCATCCACAAGGTGAACGAGTGCGTGCGGATCGAGGACATCGACACGCTGCATACGATCTACCTGCAGGTGCTGCGAAACCTGCTGAGCTAACCGCTCTCCTGCCCGGCGGCCGGGGCGCGCCGCCAGGAAAAGTTGGCGTAGGCGCCGAGCGCGCCCAAAGCCGCGGCCGCGAGCAGCACCCAGCCGGGCATCGACAGGCCGAGCATCGACCAGGTGACGCGGGCGCACTCGCCCGATCCACTTAGAACTTTGCGCACTACGTCTGTGACTGGGAAAACTTCCAGCATGTAGGACAGCGTCGCGCCACAGGCCGGCACCGCGCCCTCGGGCAGGTGCTGGATCCACAGGTGCCGCGCTGCCACCCCGATGGTAGCGAGCGCGGCCAGCAGCAGCAGCACGCCGTACACCGGCGCACCCCAGCGCCTCGGATGGTGCAGCGCGGCCACCAGGAACAGCACGCCGAGCGCGGCCACACCGACTCGTTGGAAGATGCACAGCGGGCAGGGTTCCAGATGCAGCAGCGCCTGCGCATACCAGGCGTAACCTAGCAGCCCCAGGCATAGCGTGACGCCCAGGAAATTCAGTCCGCGGCGCATCAGCTGCGGCGTACTGCCCGTTCGGCTAGCTCGCGTTCGATATGATCCAGCGAGGTGTGGCGCACGTCCTTGCCGTGCACCATGTAGATCACGTATTCGCAGATGTTCTTGGCGTGATCGCCGATGCGCTCCAGGGCCCGCACCACCCACATCACATCGAGCGCGCGCCGGATGGTGCGCGGATCCTCCATCATGAACGTGATGCACTGACGCTGGATGGCCTCGTATTCCTCGTCCACCACCCGGTCCTGGCGGCAGGTCCTGAGCGCGGCGTCCGCATCCAGGCGCGCGAACGCATCGAGCGTGTCGTGCACCAGCACCTGTACCGTGCGTCCCAGGTGCTTGACCTCGCGGTAGCGGTCGGCCGGACGTTCCACGGTCGCCAGGCGCGCGGCGATCAGACCGATCTTCTCGCATTCATCGCCGATGCGTTCCAGGTCGGTAATGGTCTTTATGGTGGCCACGATCATGCGCAGGTCACCGGCCGCGGGCGAACGGGTCGCCAGGATGCGGCTGCAATCCTCGTCGATCGAGACCTCCATGCCGTTGACCTTGTAGTCGTCGCGGGCCACTTCGCGTCCGAGCGAGCTGTCCGCGTCCACCAGCGACATCAGGCTGCGGCTGAGCTGATCCTCGACAAAGCCGCCCATCGCCAGCACCTTGCTGCGCACCCGTTCCAGATCCTCATTGAAGCGTTTCGAGGTGTGGTGGGAGATGTCAGCGGCTTGCATGTTCAGGCCTCGATAGCTCGGTGGCGCGGCGCGTCGTAGCGCGCACTCGAGGCAATATAGCGCAATCGCAAGCCACCGCGCGCGATGCATTTCGCAGCTTTGGGAAATAACGCGACACCCGGCGTGCAGCCGCGCGAGTCGCGGCGCCATGCCCGCAGTCACCACCCCGTGCGCGCACTAGACCACCGCCTCCTTGACCGGAAGCTGCAGCCGCTCGCGCGGAAAGTCACAGGTGAACTTGCTGCCGTGACCTTCCTCGCTCTCGATCGACAGCTGTGCGCCATGTCGCTGCAGTACGTGCTTGACGATCGCCAGCCCCAGCCCGGAGCCGCCGGTGGCGCGGCCGCGCCCGGCATCCACGCGGTAGAAGCGTTCGGTCAGGCGCGGGATGTGCTCCGGCGCGATGCCGATGCCGGTATCGGAGACCGAAAAGTGGCCGCCCTGATCGTCGGTCCACCAGCGGATCTGCACCGAACCGTCCTGCGGGGTGTACTTGGCGGCGTTATCCACCAGGTTGGCGAACGCGGAGTGGATCTGCATGTCCTCGCCGAGCAGCATGGCGTGCGAATCGGCTCGCACCTGCACCTGCGCCGGATGCTGCGGGCGCGCCAGCACGTCCTGGCGCAGCTGCGCCATCAGCGACACCACGTCGATCGGCTGGCCCATCGCATCGGTGTCCGATGACTCCAGCCGCGACAGCTCGATCAGGTCCTGGACGATGCCGGTCATGCGCTGCGCCTGGCGCCGCATCTCGAGTAGCGGGCCGGCCAGCGCCGGATCGACCTCGCTGTCCTGGGTCAGCGTCTCGAGGTAACCGGAGATCACCGTCAGCGGCGAGCGCAGCTCATGCGATGCGTTGGCGACGAAGTCCTTGCGCATCGCCTCGAGCCGCGCCTCGCGCGTCACGTCGCGCACCAGCACCAGCAGCTGCCCGGCTCCATAGGGTACGATCTGCAGCGACAGATGCTGCTCCGCGCCGAGCGACGAGCGCACGATCACCGGCGTCGCATACTGCCCGCCGCGCAGGTAGCGCACGAACTCGGGCTGGCGCACCAGGTTTTCGATCCGCAGTCCGAAATCGGTCTTGCCGCGAAAGCCCAGAAGTCTCGCCGCCATGCGGTTGAACCACAATATCTCGGCCTGCGGATTGAGCACCACGACGCCATCGGGCATGGCCGCAGTGGAGCGGCGCAACTCGCGTAGCAGCCGCAGCAGGCGCTGCTTGTGAAACTGCTTGCGCCGGTACAGGCGCACGATCATCGCAATCAGGTGGCCCCAGGGTCCGGGCTGCTCCGGCGCCAGTTCGGTCTGATCCGCCTGCAGCCAGCGCAGCACGCGCAGCAGGTTCAGCAATTGCAGCGCCAGGGCGATCGCCAGCACCGCCGCGATGCCCGCCCAGGGAACACCGAATACCAGGCCGACCGCGAGCCCGATCGCCAGCCCCAGCGACAATCGCACGCTCAGGGACAACCAGCCGCCCGAATTCATGCGTGGCTAGGTCCCACTTGGGGAGCCGACCAGTCCGTCAGGTTTCCGGCCGTGCCGAAAAGCGATAGCCCGCTCCACGCACGGTCTGCACCAGCCGATCGTAGCCGTAGTCATCGAGTGCCTTGCGCAGACGCCGTATATGGACGTCGATGGTGCGCTCCTCGACGTACACATTTCCACCCCAGACGCGATCGAGCAACTGCTCGCGGCTGTACACCCGCTCCGGGTGCGTCATGAAAAATTCCAGCAGGCGATATTCAGTCGGCCCCAGTGTGACGGTGCGCTCACCCACCATGACGCGATGGCCGGCGCGATCGAGCGTCAGCTCGTCGATGCGCACCAACTCGGTTTCGTCCTGCCCGCCGCTGCGCCGCAGCACCGCATTCACCCGTGCAATCAGCTCGCGCGGCGAGAACGGCTTGGTCATGTAGTCGTCGGCGCCGCCGTCCAGGCCCGCGACCTTATCCACTTCCTCCGCACGCGCGGTGAGCATGATGACCGGCAGATCGCGGGTATCGCGCTCGCGCTTCAGTGAGCGCGTGAGCTCCAGACCGCTGTTATCGGGCAACATCCAGTCGATCAGGATCAGGTCAGGGCGGCGATCCGCCAGGGCCGCCCTGGCCGCTCTGCAGTCCTCCGCCTCGCGCACGTCAAAACCGGCGCGCCGCAGTCCGAACGCGATCATCTCGCGAATCGGCCTTTCGTCCTCGACAACTAAAATCTGCTTTGAAGTCATATCGTTGCAACCTGCGCGCGAACCTTAGGGGTCGCTTGTTACAGTCGTATGACGCACCGGCCGAATTTCAGCCGGCCGTCGTCGGCGTCGTGGTCGTTGCGGGCACCTGGGCGACGTCATCGCGCAGATACACCGGTAGTGCCTGCTCCGCCGGCAGCGCACTCGCCAGCCCGTCCTGCGCTGCGAGCAGCGCGATTTCACTCGCCCGCGGTAGAAAATCGGCAAATACCCCGGTCAGCCCGGCGGCCAGGGCTGCCAGCTTGGCGCCATGCGCGGCAAACCCGGAGCCGGCCCCGCACACGCGTTCAGAGCGGAAGGCCCGGGGTAGCTCCAGCGCCCCGGGGGGGCCGACCGCCTCGGCTCCCACAGGAAGAATTGCCCCCGCCAGTCGCTCAAAGCAGCCCCAATAGACCTCACCCATGCGCGCATCCTGGCAAATCAAGGCGCACGCCGGGGCCCCCGGTAACAGCAGCGCCTGGGCCGCCAGCGCGCGCAGGTCGGAGATCGGTAGCAGCGGCAGGTCTGCCGCAAACCCCAGCCCCTGGGCGATGCTGGCCGCCAGCCGCACGCCGGTGAAGCCACCCGGGCCGCGTCCGAACGCGATGGCATCGAGCTGACGCAGGGTAACATCGGCCTCGTCCAGCAGCGCTGCGGTCATTGGCAGCACGAGCTCGCTGTGGCTGCGATTGCGGAGCGCGTCGCGCGCCGTGACTGCGCCGTCCAGCCACAGCGCCACCGAGCAGCGCTCGGTGGCACAATCAAGTGCCAGCAGTTTCACCGGTGAGCTCGCGCAGTCGCTGCAGTGTCACCTCGCCGGAATGCGTGGTGGCCATCGGCGGCAGGCTGGCGCGAAAGATGCGCCCGTAGCCGCGCTCGCTCATGCGCGGATCGCAGATCACCACCACGCCGTGATCCTGTTCGCTGCGAATCAATCGGCCTACGCCCTGCTTGAGCGCCAGTACGGCCTCGGGCAGCTGGTAATCCCGGAACGCGTTGGCGCCCTGTGCGGTCAGATACTCGATGCGAGCGCGCACCACCGGATCCTCGGGTGACGCGAATGGCAGCTTGTCGATGATCACCAGGCGCAGGGCCGGTCCCTGCACATCCACTCCTTCCCAGAAGCTCGCGGTCCCGAGCAGCACCGCCCGGCCGCTGGCGCGAAACCGGCGCAGCAGCTGTTCGCGCGGCGCCGTGCCCTGCACCAGCAACGGCAATTCGGCCGGCAGCGCGCCGGCGAGCCGCTGCGCCGCATGCCGCAATGCGCGGTGACTGGTGAACAACACGAATGCCCCGCCATCAGCGCCGGCAATCAGAGGCTGTGCCAGATCGATGACGGCATCGCCGTAGGCCGGATCAGACGGTTGCGGCAGGCCGCGCGGCAGATAGAGCAGTGCCTGGCGCGAAAAATCAAATGGGCTGTCGAAGCGCAGCGTGGCCGCCTCATCCAGCCCCAGGCGGCTTGCGAAATGACTGAAGTCATCGCCCACCGCAAGCGTTGCGGAGGTGAAGATCCAGGCGTTGCCGGCCTGTGTCAGCTGCGCCTGAAAACGGCGGGCGATCTCGTAGGGCAGCAGTCGCAGCGCAAAACCGCGGGCGTAGGTAGTCACTGTGCGCGCACCCGCGACGCTGACGGTCGCACCAGCGCCGGCGGCATCGGTATCCGTATCGGTATCGATATCGGCGCCGCCCTGCTCCGGCGCCTCATCGATGATCTGCCCCAGCCCCAGCGCCAGCGCGCGGGCGCGCACGCCACAGGCCTGCAGCCCGGGTTGCGCACCGGGCGCATCGAGTTGCGCTGCCAGCTCACGGCTCGAGTGCTGCAGGGCCCGCAGTGCCGCGCGCGCGTCCTCGCGCAGCTCGCGCCAGCTCAGGTGCCGCTCGGCCCGCCCAAGTGTCGCCTGCGCCGCGGCCAGCGGGCGTTCCAGTTGCGCACACAGCCGCGCCGATTCGCGCAGCGCGATCCCCGCGGCGCCGAGCTCGCGCCTGAGATCGGCAAGCAGCAGCTCGAATTGCCGACTGCTGACGCTGACCCCGAAGAATTCGCTGGCCAGATCCGGCAACTGGTGCGCCTCATCGAGCACCACGGCATCGACACTGGGCAGCAGATCGCCGAATCCCTCCTCCTTGAGCGCCATGTCCGCCAGCAGCAGATGGTGGTTGACCACGACGATGTCGGCCTCCATCGCCGCGCGGCGCGCCTCGAACACGTGACAGCGCCCGATCTCGCTGCAGCGCGTGCCGCTGCAATTGTCGCGCGTCGAAGTGATGTCGGCCCGTAGCGGATGTGTATCGGAGAATTCCGGCAGCTCCGCCAGATCTCCGCTGCGGGTGCCGGCCGACCAGTCGCGGATGCGCGCCAGCAGCGCGTCGGCGGATACCGGCAGCAGCTGTTCCTGCCGCCCTATGTCCGCGAGGCGCGCGCGGCACAGATAATTCGATCGGCCCTTGAGCAGCGCGACGCGCGCCGGCCTGCCCAAGGCTGCCGCCAGCAGCGGCAGATCGCGGTGGAACAGCTGATCCTGGAGTGTCCGTGTGCCGGTTGATATCAATATCCGCAGCCCCGACAGCAACGCTGGCACCAGATACGCATAGGTCTTGCCGGTACCGGTACCAGCCTCGACCAGCAGTATTTCGCGCGCACGCAGCGCTGCATCGACGCGCGCCGCCATTTGCTGCTGGGCTGGCCGCGGCCGAAAAGCCGGAAGCAGGCGCGTCAGCGGCCCGTCGGCGCCCAGGATTGCTTCGAGGTTCAACATATTGCGCAGCCGGATAATCTTAATGCTGCATAAATCCAGAAATTCGGGCGCTCGCGCGTATAATTGAAAAAGTTCGTAACACGCTCCGTTTTTCCCAGGGCCAGCTTCACTCAAGAGATGAGGATACGTCATGGCGACCGCTCTCCACACCTTTGCTGGCCTGTCGGAAGTATCGAATAACGTCGCCGAGTGGGTCGCGGGTGTGCAGCAGCTGACACAGCCGGACCGGGTCTACTGGTGCGATGGATCGGAGGCCGAGGAGCGCCGCCTGCGCGCCGAGCTGTCGGCCAAGGGCGAACTGCAAGGGCTCAACCAGGCCAGCTTTCCCGGCTGCTACCTGTATCGCTCCAATCCCAACGACGTCGCACGGGTGGAGCATCTGACCTACATCTGCTCGCGCTCGAAGGATGCGGCCGGGCCGAACAACAACTGGATGGAGCCGACCATCGCGCGCGCCAAGATGCGCGAACTGTTCCGCGGCAGCATGCGCGGCCGCACCATGTATGTCGTGCCCTATTGCATGGGGCCGCTCGATTCACCCTACGCACGCTGTGGCGTCGAGATCACGGACAGCGCCTACGTGGTGCTCAACATGGCGATCATGACGCGCATGGGCCGCGCAGCTCTGGAGCGTATCGCGACCGACGGCAGCTTCGTGCGCGGCCTGCATTCCATCGGTGATCTTGATCCGGCGCGCCGCTTCATCATGCACTACCCCGAGGAGCTTGCGATCGAGAGCTTCGGTTCCGGCTACGGCGGCAATGCACTGCTCGGCAAGAAATGCCACGCACTGCGCATCGCCAGCTGGCAGGCGCGCGACGAAGGCTGGCTGGCCGAGCACATGCTGATCGTGGGTCTGCAGAATCCGCGCGGTGAGACCCACTACGTGGCAGCGGCGTTTCCGTCCGCCTGCGGCAAGACCAATCTTGCGATGTTGATCCCCCCGGATTCGCTCCCGGGCTGGAAAGTGTTCACCATCGGCGACGACATCGCCTGGCTGCAGCCGGGCCCGGATGGGCGGCTGTGGGCCATCAATCCCGAGTCGGGCTATTTCGGCGTCGTGCCCGGCACCAATGAGCGCACCAATCGCAACGCCGACCGCATGATCCGCCGCGATACGCTGTTCACCAACGTCGCGCTGACGGCCGACGATGAGCCGTGGTGGGAGGGCCGCACCGAGGGTCGCCCGGTCACCGACTGGCGCGGCCGTCCCTACGATCCGAGCAACGGCCCGGCGGCGCACCCCAACTCGCGCTTTACCGTTGCCGCATCGCTCAACCCGGCGTACAGCCCGGTCGCGGAGGATCCGCGTGGCGTACCGATTTCCGCGCTCATCTTCGGCGGCCGCCGGCGCGAACTTGCGCCGCTGGTGTACGAGGCGCGCAACTGGCAGCACGGTGTGCTGGTCGGCGCCTCGGTGGCCTCGGAGACCACCGCCGCCGCCGCCGGCAAAGTGGGCGTGGTGCGCCGCGACCCGATGGCAATGAAGCCATTCGCGGGCTACAACTTCGGTGACTATTGGGCGCACTGGCTCAAGGTCGGCTCCGCGCTGAAGAATCCACCGCGCATCTTCCACGTTAACTGGTTCCGCCAGAATGCGGCCGGCAAGTTCCTGTGGCCGGGTTTTGGCGAGAACCTGCGCGTGCTGGCATGGATCCTCGATCGCTGTGCCGGCACCGTGGGTGCACTCGACACGCCGATTGGCAACATGCCGCGGCCGGGCGATCTCAACACCGCCGGCCTCGACATCGGCCCCGAGGCGCTGGCCGAACTGACCGCTGTACCGAACGCCGCCTGGCGCCAGGAGATAGCGGGTTTTCGTCAGTACCTGCTGGAGTACGGCTCGCACCTTCCGGGCGCGATGCTGGCGGAGGCCGATGAAGTCGCGCGCCGGCTCGAGGCCGCCGGCTAGCATTCCTCGCAGACGAAATAAATCGTCAGCGGCGAGTCGCGATCGGGAATCCTGCCAAGGCCGATCATGCCTTCGCCTTTGATCGCCATGCTGTCGCGGCGAACGAAGCTCTCCTCTTCGCCCACCATCTGCACGAAAGTGCCGTTGGTGCTCTGGTCGGTAATGGTGAAGCGGCCGCGGCTCAGTTCGATGGTCGCGTGCAGGCGCGATATCAGGTTGCCACGGATGACGATGTCATTGTCGTCGGCGCGTCCGATGTTGATCAACGGCCGCTGTTCATCCAGCACCAGCTCGCGCTCCTGTGCCGTCAGGCGCAGACGCTGCGGCTTGCGATGCTCGCGCCCCGACATCGCCAGCGCCGGCAGCATGCTGGTCACGTCCTCGGTCTGCCACAGCACTTCGTACAGCGCAATCTCCCCGCCTTGACCGCGGATGGTCGCGACGTCGATCTGCCGTACCGAGGCACGCCATTCGGGTGACAGCCGCTCCACAGTCGCGGCAGTGGTGATGATCTGCCCGGCCTTGGCCTGGCTGGTCATGCGGTTGGCGGTGTGCACGCTGGAGCCGAATACGTCACGCGCCTCGAGCACCACCGGGCCGAAATGGCAACCGATGCGGATCGCGACCGGCTGACCGTCCACCCGCAGCTCGGTATGTGCGGCGATCTGCTTCTGCATCTCTCCGGCGGCGTTGAGCGCGTCATCCGCAGTCGGAAAGGTGGACATCACCTCATCGCCGATGGTCTTGATGACACTGCCGCTGTGCTGTTCGGTGGCTTCGCGCATCACCTCGAGACAGGTAGCGACCATATCGCGCGCCCGCAGGTCTCCCATGATCTCGAACAGGCGGGTGGAGCCGACCACGTCGGCGAACAGGATCGCAAGCTCGATGTCTTTGCCCATGCCTGCTGAATGTTACTGGAAACAGCCGCGGCGCACAGCGGCCTTAGGTTATACCGCACACAGCGTGGCCGCCGCACGCACCAATCCGGCCGCGCTCAGCGGGCCGTCCGCCAGCGCCCCGGGCTGGTGCCGGCGCGCGCTGTCCGACAGCCACTGCCGATAGCGGCGTGCACCGGGCCGGCCGGAGCACAACCCGAGCATATGCCGCGTGATCGCCGCCAGTCGCTCGCCAGCGGCGACTTCCCGTTCGGAGTATGCAGCCATGCGCTCCAGCAGCGCGCTGTCGTCGGGGCAACGCCAACCATCGTCGAACAGCAGCCGTTGCAGTTCGGCCAGCAGGTGCGGCCGGTGATATGCCTCGCGCCCCAGCATTACCCCATCCGACCAGTCGAGGGCCGCGGTGCACGCCGATGTGGTCCGCAAGCCACCGTTGACGGCAATCGCCAGCTGCGGGAGCTCGGCTTTCAGGCGCTGCACGACGTCGAAGCGCAATGGCGGCACTTCCCGGTTCTCGCGTGGCGACAGGCCACCGAGCACCGCTTTACGCGCGTGCACGATGAAACGGCTGCAGCCGGCCTGCGCTGCCAGCACAGTGAAGCGCCGCAGGCGCGCATAGTCGTGCTCGTCGTAGTGCGAAAGTTGTGCGCGCGCGCCCTCCCCGGTCACCACACCGATGCGCATCTTGACGCTCACTGGAATGCTCACCGCGGCTCGCATTGCGGCCACGGCGTCGGCCACCCGTTCGGCATCGAGCATCAGGCAGGCACCGAACGCCCCGGCATGCACCCGATCGCTGGGGCAGCCGCAGTTGAGGTTGATCTCGCGGTAGCCGCAGTCGGCGCCGGCGCGGGCCGCGGCCGCGAGCAGCGCCGGGTCGCTGCCACCGAGCTGCAGTGCCAGTGGCTGCTCTTCCTCGGAGTAGCGCAGCAGGCGCTCGCGGTCACCGTGCACGATAGCAGCCGCGGTGATCATCTCGGTGTAGAGCAAGGCTCGCGGTGAGAAGCCACGCAGGAAATAGCGACAGTGGCGGTCGGTCCAATCCATCATCGGCGCGACGCTGATGCGCTGATCAATCTCGAACGTTGTCATATTCGCATCCAAGCTGGTCGCCATAATTGACGCAACGATTGTAAATATCACAAAACCCCGCGCCGCAATCACGCGCGCGATCTTGAAAAACTGCGGCCTGATCAGTGCGCCGGGCAGCACCGCCTGCGCGTATCATGACTCGGCAAGGATGAACGCGCTCGCCTACAGCCAGATTGAGCGACAGTACAGCTGAAAATGGCTGAATTCCTCAGCGTGCGGCGTTATACCAAACTGGTGTTCGTGCCAATGGTGCTGGCACTGATCGGGGTGTGGGGGCTGCTGTTCAACCTCAGCCTGAGCGAACGTCGCGCAACGCTCGAACACGTGCAGTCACAGCTGAGCTTCACCGTCGCGACGCTGGCCGACTTCAACGCGCTGGCACAGCCCAGCCGCGACGGCGCCGGCGGCGACACCAACGCCAGTCGTACCGCCGCCATCTGGCGCGCGCTGCTGCAGTATCCGAGTGCCAGCATCTGGGTGGAGGAGCACGGCGTGCTGAGCGCCGGCCAACCGCCGCCGGGCAATCGCGCCGCGATGATCGTGGTCGAAGAACGCCGCGGCGACTGGTCGGTGTATGCGGCGTTGCCACGCAAGGACGCACTGGCGGACTGGGAGCGCGGCGTGTGGCAACGAGCGATAATCACCGCGCTGATCAGCCTCGCCTTCCTGACAGTGACCGGCTATCTGTCGCGGGCACTGCGCGCCCAGAGTGAAGCGGAACGTGATCGTGCCGCTGAGCGCGCCAGCGGACTGCAACAGGCGCAGTACCGTGCGGAGCTCGAAGAGACCGTCGCGCGCCGCACCGCCGAGCTGCAGCAAAGCAATACGCTGCTGGGAAGGGAGCTCAACGACCGCACCGCGGCGGAGGCCGCGCTGCGCGAGCATGACGCGCTGCTCAACGTGGTCACGAAAAGCGCCGAGGAGCTGCTGGGCCTGCAACACAAGGACGCCATCGTCCCGGTGCTGGAGCTGGTCGGCAAGACCATCGCGGTCAGTCGCGTGCAGCTGTGTTCGTTCAATACCGATCCTTCCGGCCACACGCGCTCGCGGGTGCGCTACGAGTGGTGCGCACCAGGGATCGAGCCGGTGATCGACAATCGCATTCTGCAGGAGATCGACCTCACCGCGCACCTGCCGCGCGCGACCAAGCCGTTGGCCGGAGGCGCCCCGACCAGCTTTTTCCTGGACGACATCTCCGGCACTTACCGCGGCCTGTTCGCGGCGGCGAAGATGCGCTCGTTCCTGCAGCTGATCGTCATGGTGAACAACCAGCTCTGGGGCAGCTTGAATTTCATCGACTCCTCGGACACGCGGCGCGAATGGAGCTGGGCCGAGACCGACACACTCAAGACTCTCGCCGGTCTGATGGGAGCCGCCATCGGGCGCGAACTGCAGATCAAGCTGCTGGCCGACGCCAACACCATCGTGCAGAACAGTCCGACCATCCTGTACCGGCTGCGCGGCGAACCGCCATTCCCGCTCAGCTATATCTCCCACAACATCAGCAAGTACGGGCATGACCCGCAGGCGCTGCTGGACTCGAAGCGGTGGATGGACGTGCTGGTTGCGCCGGAGGACGCAGGCAAGGTTGCCGCCGCGATGGCCAGCATCCTGAAGAAGGATGCGAGCGGCGCGGCGATCGAATTCCGCCTGCGTACCGGCCAGGGCGCCTGGCGCTGGGTCGAGAATCGCTACACGCCGGTGCGTGACGCCGACGGCCGGCTGATCGAAGTCGAGGGTATCATCATCGACATCACCGAGCGCAAGGCGGCCGAGGAAAACCTGGCGCTGCTGGCGCGTGCCGACACGCTCACCGGCGTCGCCAATCGCGCCACTTTCATCGAGCGCCTGCAGCTTGCCTACGCCGCGTCGCGACGCGGCGCGAAACCATTTGCCGTGTTCTATGTCGACCTCGATCATTTCAAGCCGGTGAACGACACCTATGGCCACGCCACCGGCGACCTGCTGCTGTGCGAAGTGGCGCGCAGGCTGCACGGCCAGATACGCGAAACCGACGTGGTGGCGCGCCTTGGCGGCGATGAATTCGCGCTGCTGCAGCTCGACATGACAGACCCGGCAAGCGCCGGAACGCTCGCGGAAAAATTACTTGCAGCGCTGGCGCGGCCATATTTCCTCGCCGGCCACGACGTGCACGTATCGGCCAGCATCGGTATCTGCCCCTACAGCGACAGCATTCCCGACCCCGAGACCATGATGTCGCAAGCCGACCTTGCGCTGTATCGCTCGAAAGACGAGGGACGCAACCAATATCATTTTCACAGCACCGAGCTCGACCAGGAGGTGCAGCAACGCATGCAGCTGGCCGAGGAACTCAAGCTGGCGCTGGATCGCGGCGAGCTGATGCTGCATTACCAGCCGCAGGTCGAGGTGGTTTCCGGTCGCATCGTCGGCATGGAGGCGCTGCTGCGCTGGAATCACCCGCGCCGCGGCATGCTGCTGCCCAAGGAGTTCCTCGCCGTCGCCGAAAAGTCGGGCGCCATGATGCGCCTGGGGCGTTGGGTGCTGAACCAGTCATGCCGCCAGATGAAGCTGTGGAGCGATGCCGGCATCGCCCCGCCGCAGATTGCGATCAACCTGAGCCTGACCCAGCTCATGAGCAGCCCGGAATTGATCAAAGATGTGCGCGAGATCACCACACTGTGGGGACTGTCGCCATCGGTGCTGGAATTCGACGTCACCGAAGCCGCGCTTGGCCAGGCGACGCTGGCCAGCGATGACGCACTGGGCCGCCTGCGCGAGATCGGCGCGCGGGTGGCGATCGACGATTTCGGCACCGAATATTCCTCGTTCACCTATCCGCGCGCCTACGGCGTCAGCCACCTGAAAATCGCCCGCGATTACATTGCACGGGCGGTCGACCGCCCGGAAGTCGCCGCCACGGTGCGCGCCATCATCCACCTGGCGCGCGAACTGGGCATCGGCGTGATCGCCGAAGGAGTCGAGACCGAGCAGCAGCGCAATCTGCTGGTATCCACCGGCGCCGCAACCAGGGCTCAGGGTCATCTGTTCAGCATCGCTGTGGATGCGCAGCACGCGGGCGACATGTTGCGCGCCGGCGCGGTTGAGCCGGCAGCCGCGGCATTGCTCAGCGTCGACGGTATCTGAGGATGCGCTGCAACCTGTGGGCGCTGCTGCTAGCCGGCGCGCTCATGGCGCTGCCGGCCGCCGCTGAAGTCAGCGCCACAACGCTGCTGGTCGCGGTACGGGCGTTGAGCTTCCTGCAACGTCCGCTGCAGGGCGAAGTCATCGTCGGCATTGTGTACCAACCGGGCAACGCGCAATCGGCGCGCGAAGCCAAGCAGCTCGATGCCATGATGAATGATGGCTTTCGGGCCGGCCAGCTGGTGCTGCGATCGCGACTGATCCCGCTCGACGAGCTGGCGAATTCCAACGTCGGGCTGTATTTCCTGACCTCCGAGCTCGGCCATGCCGCCACCGCGCTGGCGCAGTTGAACCGCGACCGCAAGATCCCCTGCGTCACCACCGATATCGCCCAGGTCAGGGATGGCAATTGCGCCATGGGGGTACAGGCCCTGCCGAGGGTGCAGATCCTGGTCAACCGGGCCGCGGCTGCGGCCAGCGGCATGAGTTTCTCCGAGGCATTTCGCGTGATGATCACCGAACTGTAGGCACTCCCATGTCATCCAAGTCAAAGTGGTTGAGCCTGCTTCTCGCGCCCGCTGCGTTGTGCGCCCAGCACCCGGCGCTCGCGCAATCGATCGACTACGGCGCGCTCGAGCAGCTGTTTCAGGAACCGGTCACCACCAGCGTGACCGGTTCGCCGCAACGCGTGGCCGATGTGCCCGCCGACATGCAGATCATCACCGCCGAAGAAATCCGCCGTTCCGGGGCTTATGACCTGGCAGGCGTACTGCAAAACGCCGCCGGCGTTGACTTCGAGCAGTGGACCGACGATCAGGCCGAGGTCAGTGTGCGCGGCTACGACCAGCCGTATTCGCAGCGCGTGCTGGTACTGATCAACGGCCGCCAGGTGTACGCCGATGACTACAGCTTCACGCCCTGGAGCTCGCTGCCGGTCGAACTCGGCGCGATCCGGCAGATCGAGATCGTCAAGGGCCCCGCCAGCGCGCTGTTCGGCTTTAATGCCGTCGCCGGCGTGATCAACATCATCACTTATAATCCGCTCTACGACCAGATCGATTCCGCGTCGGTAAGCGCGGGAAGCCAGCAGCTCGCTCAGGCTTCCGCCATCGCGACCTTGCCGCTCGGACAGGCCGGTGCGGTGCGGATCTCCGGCGGCGCACGCTCCAACCAGGATTTCCCGGTGAGCGCACCAGCTGCTCCGGATGTAGTCGGCCACATCAACCAGCGGCGCGACGCCAACCTCGACGCGGCATTGCGCCTGAACGAGGGCACCTCGTTGCGGGTCGAAGCCAGCACTACGCACGTGGAACAGAACGAGGTCAATCCGGTCTACCAATACGACTTCGAGACGTTCAACACCGATTCGATCAAGGCGCAGCTGAGCTCCGACAGCGACTATGGTCTGCTGCAGCTCACCGCCTACAGCAATCGCATGGATCAGTCCGCCGGCGCCGGCCTGGCGGGCCAGCCGCTGCAGTTCAGCGATCGGATGGACGTGGCGCAGGCGGAGGATGTGTTCAAACTCGGCGCCGGCAACACGTTTCGCGTGGCGCTGGAATACCGGCACGAGTCCGACACCACCGCGCCGATCTCCGGGGCCGAGATTTTCTACACCGTCATCTCTGCCAGCGCCATGTGGAACTGGCAACTGAGCCCGCTGGTGACGCTGACCAACGCCTTGCGGCTCGACGACCTGGCGCTGGGGCGCGAAGGTTACACGCCGCCCGGCTACCCGCTGACTAACCAGGACTGGAACCGGCAACTGCATGTGCCCAGCTTCAACAGCGGCCTGGTCTGGCGCGTGGATGACAACGACACGCTGCGCCTGATGGCCGCGCGCGGCACGCTGCTGCCCAACCTGGTGGAACTCGGGGCGTTGCTCTATCAGACGCCGGCGTTCGGCGTTACCGGAACCCCAACGCTGGCACCCACCAGGGTCGAGAACTACGAACTCGATTGGGATCGGGCGCTGCCGCAGCTGCGGGGCCAGCTGCGCACTGCAGTGTTCTACCAGCTCACCGATGAGATGACCGTTCTGGACGGCGGGGTATTGGCGGGACCGGCGGGCTTTTACGTCACGCCGGAGACCATCGGCGATTCGAGCGCCCTGGGAGTTTCGGTCACGCTCGACGGCCGGCTGGCTGAACACTGGCGATGGGGCGCCTACCTGCGCTATGAGCGGGTGCGGCAGGATTTCAGTGAGGCCACTGCAGCCGCGGTTGGCGCGGTCGACCCGCAGGACCAGACGCCGGCCCGCCTGGCCAAATTCAATGCCGGCTGGAGCCAGGGCCGCTGGGAATGCGATGCCTACCTGCTGTACCAGTCACAGACCGCGGGGCTGGCCTATAACGGCCTGGTCCCCGGTACCTTGATCGTGGTGCCGGCCTATGCCAGCGTCAACGGGCGGATCGCCTACCAGATCAATACTCATCTGGGACTTGCCCTGTCGGGCCAGAACCTGCTGCATCAGCAGCAGATGCAAACCTCGGGTGAGCCGGTGCAGCGGCGATGGCTAGTGACGGTAATAGCCGCGCTGTAACAGACTCGCTGTAACAGCCCCGGCGGAGGCTGCCGCAACCCTCAGGTCGGCTCGACGCCGCCGAAACCGCGCGCTCTGGCGGCAGTCAGGGTATCGATCGGGGCCGGCTTGGCGACGAAGAAGCCCTGCGCAAACTGCACCCCCAGCCGCTTGAGTTCCTCGAATACCTCGGCCGACTCGACTTTCTCGGCGATGGTGGCGATGCCGAGCGCCCGGCCGACGCGGCTGATCGCCTCCACCATGCTGCGGTCCACCACATCGGTGGTGACGCTGCCGATGAACTGGCCGTCGATCTTCAGAAAGTCGACCGGCAGCGTCTTGAGGTAGTGAAACGACGACAAGCCGCTGCCAAAATCGTCGAGCGCGAAGCGGCAGCCGCGCTTGCGCAGTTCGTGCATAAACGACACCGCCTGCGTCATGCTGGTGATGACCGCGGTCTCGGTGATCTCGAAGCACAGACCGCGCGCGATGCGTGGTTCCTCAACCAGCGACAGCACGAAATCGAGGAAGCTTCTGTCGCTGAGCGAGGTCCCGGAAAGGTTCAGTGCAAATAGAAACGGCGGCTCCTCGCCGCTGGCGTGCTGCTGCAGCGTCTCCACGGCGCGCCGCACCACCCAGCGATCGATCGAGGAGACCAGGTTGTAGCGCTCGGCCGCCGGAATGAATTCCTCCGGCATCACCAGTTCGCCTTCATCGTCGCGTAGCCGGACCAGCAGTTCGCACGCCAGCGGTAGATTCGGCGCCTCACAGCCGGTCGCGACGATGGGCTGGTAGTGCAATTCCAGCCGCCCGTCATCCACCGCCCGGGTCACACGGCTGACCCAGTACATCTCGCGATGCCGGCCCGATGCCTCGCTGGAGTTATAAAGATGCACGCGATTGCGGCCCGAGTCCTTGGCGGCGTAGCAGGCAATGTCGGCGGCACTGAGCAGATTGGCGACGCTCTCGGTCTCGCGCGTGATCTCGACCACTCCGATGCTGGCGCCGATGCTGCTCGTGGTCTGCTCCCAGGAGAAGCGGTAGTCGAGGATCGCCTGGCGGATGTTCTCGGCCATGCGCCCCGCCTGCTCGGCGGTGCAGTGCTGAACCAGGATACCGAATTCGTCCCCGCCCAGACGCGCAATAGTATCCGCGCTGCGAACGAGCGCCTGCAGCAGTCCGGTGACGTCGCGCAACAAGCGGTCGCCGGCCGAATGCCCGCAGGTATCATTGACCACCTTGAACTGGTCCAGGTCGACGTACAGCAGCGCGTGCGGGCCCTGCCCGTCCTGCGCCGCCTGCAGCGCGTGCGCCAGGCGGTTGTCGAATTCGCGCCGGTTGATCAGCCCGGTCAATGCATCGTGGCTGGCCTGGTACGACAAAGCGCGCTTCAACCGGCGCTCCTTGGTGACGTCGCGAAACACCACCACGGCGCCGACGATCTCGCCATTCCTATCACGGATCGGGGCCGCCGAGTCCTCGATCTCGATTTCCTTGCCGAGCCGGTTCTGCAGCACGCTGTGCTCGGCGAAATGCACCAGCTGGCCTTCGCGCAGGCATCGCACCAGCGGATTCTCGAGCTCGCGATGCGTCAGCTGGTCGAGCAGCCGCAGCACGGTGCCCAGCTTCTCCCCGCGCGCCTCCTCGCTCTTCCAGCCCGACAGTTGCTCGGCCACCGGGTTCATGTAGTCGATGCGCCCCTCGCGATCGGTGGTGATCACCGCTTCGCCGATCGATTGCAAGGTCACCTGCGCGCGTTCCTTCTCGGCGAACATGGCCTGCTCGGCACGTTTGCGGGCGGTGATGTTCGCGATCGTGCCTTCGTAGGCCACGATGCGCTGCTCGTCGTCGCGTACCACGCGAGCGCTCTCCAGCACCACGACCTGCGAGCCGTCGCGACAATGCAGCACGAATTCGGCGTTGTGAATTTCCCCGTGGCGCTCCAGGGCGAGCTCGAATTCCGCGCGTTCCGCCGGATTCCGGTACAGCATCGCTATGCCCGACAGCGCGTAGATTTCCTCGGCGCTGCCATAACCGAGCATCTTGACGAATGCCGGGTTGACCTCCAGCACCCTGCCGTCGGGCGCGCATTGGTAGACGCCCTCGAGCACCCGCTCGTATAGGCGGCGGAACTTGGTCTCGCTGGCGCGCAGCGCCTCCTCGCCCCGGCGCCGCTCGATCGCGATGCCGGCCAGTCGCGCGGCATGCACCATCAGGTCCAGGTCGGCGGACTGCGGTGTGCCGGCCAGGGGCCGGTAGACGGTGACCGCTCCCAGCACCCGGCCACTGGCCGACTTGATGGGAACCGCCCAGGCGGCCTTGAAGCCAGCCTCGCGCGCCAGTTCACGTCGCCGCTGCCAGAACGCATCGCGTTCGATGTCGCCCACCAGCACCTGGCGCCCCAGATAGACCGCAGCGGCACTGGATCCGTTGCGAATGTCGATCTGCATGCGCTCCTCGACCGCACGCCAGCGCTCCGGCATGCGCTTGCCCACGACCTCGACGAAGTTCTGTCCGTCCGGCCCCAGGCGACTGACCGCGGCGGTGAAGCTGCTGTTGATGGATTCGATCAGCTCGACGATCGAGCCGAGGACTTCGGACAAGGCCGCGTCGGCGGCAATGCGTTCGAAGACATCGCGCTCGCCTGCAGTGAGCTTCTCGGCCCGGCGGCGCGCCCGGATGTCGGTGATGCTCGCGCGCAGCAGCCCCCCGGCCCCTGGCAGCGCCATGAGCCGCATTTCAGTCTCGACCTCGTTGCCGAGAGCGTCGCGATGCAGCCATTCGAATACCTGCGGCTCGCCGGCGGCCGCGCGGGCGCAGCGGCTGTTGAACAGCGGCTGCGCATCGGCACCGTGCGCCTGCACCGGCGCCGACAGATCGAGCGGTTTGAGCTGCGGCAAGCGTTCGCGGCTGACGCCGAAGAATCGCAATGCGTTTTCATTGGCATCGACGTAGTGGCCCGAAGCATGATCCAGCAACACGATCAATTCCGGTGCACTCTCCACCAGCGTTCGATAGCGCGCCTCACTGTCGCGCAGCGCCTGTTCGGTGCGCACCCGGTCGCTGGTATCGCGCAGGCAGATCACGTAGACGTCGCGCTGCTCGATGCGCACCCGGCTGGCGATCAGTTCAGCCGGAAACAGGTGTCCGTCCTTGTGGCGCGCATTGAACTCACGCGGCCGCAGGTCGCCGCGGTCGGCGGCAACCCGCGCGGCGAGCGATTCGAGTCCGTTCTCGACCGAGCCGCGCACCGGCAGCTCGGGCAGCAGCCGTTCGATGCGGCGTCCGATGATCTCGGAGCGCGAATAGCCGAACACGCGCTCGCCGGTGGGGTTGAAGATCTTGATCGTGCCGTCGACCGCGACCGTGATCACCACGTCCTTGATGTGATCGAGGATCGCCTGCAGATGGCCGGCGTCCGCGCCCGCCAGCCCATCGCCGAAGGAACGTGCCTCGTCGGCGATCAATTGCATCGAGCGCACGATGCCGCGGCGCTCGTCGTCGATCTGCTCGTAATGGGCGCTGATCAACGGTAGCAGCTGGCTCAGTTCGAGTGCGCCGGCGGCCGCAAGCCGTGCCTGCGTCAACTGCTCGCACAGGCGCGGATGCAGCTCCGGGATCGGCGCCACGCGCTCACGCGGCGTCACCGGCTGCTGGGTCGCCATGACCTCGAACGCCACCGAGTCGTGTGACATAACCTACAGTGCGGCAAGACCAACGGGCATCATACGAAGCGGCCTCGGCCGCCCGTGTGAAGCAGTAGCGATTTCTGCTAGGGCGCGCGTGCCGGCGCAGGGTTGTCGCCGGCAATCAATGGAATCGAGTAGCTGCGTGCGAGCGAGCCGCCGTCCATGTCCACTACCACAGTGGCATTGAGACTCAGGACGCCAGCCTGCTGCGGCACCACACTGAGCTCCTGCTCGATGACCGCGCCGGCGCCCGGCTCGCTCATGTCGAGGTTACGCTCGACCTGCAACTGCAGGCCGTCGCCTGGCTGGAACGAGGCACGGATATGACTGATCGCGACGTCCGAGGCGGTAACCAGTGCCACCCTCACGATCAGCGGTGTTCCAATCACCGGTCGCGCCGACAGCGCAAATCGCATGCTGATCGGGGTATTGGTATGCGCCGAGCTGACCGCAGCCACCATGTCCGGGTCGACGACGACGCCGGACTTGCCCGCTGCACCCATATCCCGGTTCTGTTGCTGCGACTGACCGGCGCCGCCCGCATGATGCGCGCCTCGTCCGCATGCGACCGGCATCACGGCCATCGCTATGGCAACAAGCGTCCGGCGATCCCACACCATGTGCGCCACCCTCACCTCATTCCTCGCGAACCGCCGGCGACATTATCACAGGTTTCCCGCCAGCAGCGGCGGCTCCTCCAGCGCTTCGCACTGCTGCATCAGATCGCCAACGTAGCCTTCCCAGAAGCGCGCTTCAGCCGCCCAGGGGAAGGCGCGCGGAAAGGCCGGATCCGCCCATCGTTCGGCCACCCAGGCCGCGTGGTTGAGCATTCGCACCGCACGCAGCGGCTCCACCAGCCGCAGTTCTCGGAACTCGATGGCGCCGAACTGGTTGTAGCCCTCGACGATCTCGGTCCACTGGCCCTGCTGCTCGTCGGCATTGCCGGAGAGAAACATCCACAGGTCCTGCATGCGCGGGCCGTTCACGCAATCGTCCAGGTCGACCAGCAGCGGGCCACGCGGTTGCCACAGGATGTTGCCCAGATGGCAGTCGCCGTGCAGGCGGATGTGTGTCAGTGGCGCAGCTTGGGCAAATGCAGTCTCGATGCCGCGCACCAGCGTGGCGCTGACCTCGCCGTAGCGTGCTCGCATGTGCTCGGGCATCAGCGGTGATCGCAGCAGACTCGCGCGCGCGCGAGCGCCGAGCAGAGCGCGCTCCAGGGTCGGTCGCACCTGGAATCGACGGCGTGATCCGACCGCATGAATTCGCGCCAGCGTACGGCCGAGCAGCTCGCGCGCCCCGGCCCGGTCGAGTTCCGGTGCGGTGCCGGCGCACAGCGGAAACGCCGCGAGGCGAAACTCCAGGTGCCGATGCAGTGTGCTGCCGCCCAGAAGCAGCGGTGCTGCCACCGGAATCTCTGCCGCCGCCAGTTCCGCGCCGAAGGCGTGCTCCTCGAGTATCTGCTGGTCCGACCAGCGGCCGGCACGATAGAACTTCAGCACCACCGGCTCGGCGTCGATGCGCCCTACCCGGTAGACCCGGTTTTCGTAGCTATTGAGCGCGAACAGGCGACCGTCGGGGTCCAACCCGAGCGCCTCGGCGGCATCCAGCACCGCATCCGGCGTCAGCGCCGCGAACGGCGTGCTCGCCGCGGCTGCGGCATCAGTCCCGCCGGGGCTGCCCGCCAGCGCTGCCTCGCCTGCGGGCGCGCCCAATGCGCGCCGGCCACGCTTCTTCGAACTCATATCCGGCCACGCCGGCGCTTGATTGCCGCTATCATTTCTGCCCCATCGAAAGCCTGCTGTCGCGAGGTGTCGACGCCGTGCCCCAAAGAGCGATCCTGATCACCGGCGGCGCCGGCTACATCGGTAGCCATGTGCTGATGCAGCTACAGGCGCGTGGCGAGCGCGTGGTCGCAATCGACAATCTGCGCACCGGCTTTCGGCAGGCAGTGCTCAGCGCACCGCTGGTGGTCGGTGATTCTGGCGACCGCGACCTGGTGGCGAATGTCATACGAGAGCACCAGATCGATACGGTCATGCACTTTGCCGCCAATACGATCGTACCGGAATCGGTACGCGAACCGCTCAGATACTACGGCAATAACACCTGTGCCACGCGTAACCTGCTCGATACGTGCATGGCCCAGGGCGTGCGGCGGCTGGTTTTCTCGTCGACCGCGGCGGTTTACGGCAATCCCACCGGCGGCATCGCCGATGAAGACATGGCGCTGGCCCCGGTCAACCCCTACGGCAGTTCAAAACTGGTGTCGGAATGGATGCTGCGCGACCTGGCGGCGGTCAGCGACTTTCGCTATGTCAGCCTGCGCTATTTCAATGTCGCCGGCTCGGACCCACAGGGTCGAATCGGGCAGTCGACGCGCGCCGCCACGCTGCTGATCAAAGTCGCCTGCGAGGCAGTACTGGGCAAGCGGCCCTATGTATCGATCTTCGGCACCGACTACGAAACCCCCGACGGCACCGGAGTACGCGACTACATCCACATCGAGGACGTGGCGCGCGCCCACCTCGATGCTCTCGACTATCTGCGTCACGGCGGCGCCGCGGCCGCGTTCAATTGCGGCTACGGCCACGGTTACAGCGTACGCCAGGTGCTCGCGAGTGTGCAGCGTGTCGCCGGCCAGGCGCTGGCAATCAGGGAGGAACCACGACGGGTTGGTGACCCGCCGGTACTGATCGCCCGCTCCGACCGCATCCGCGCACGGCTCGGTTGGACGCCACAGCACGACGACCTGGACGCGATCGTGGACAGCACGTTGCGCTGGGAGCGCAAACTGCAGCGCGAGCCCTGGTAGCAGCCCGGCACAGAGTGGGTGGATCTGAAGGGGCCGGCGCCGCGAGCAGGCGTCCTACGGGCCGCGGCTGCGTGACCGCGGTCGCGACTGGCCTCACAGCATCAGCCGCGCTGGTGGCATAGAATGAATTGATGGGCTGGTTGCTTCCCAAGTCTTTGAATGGTTTCCTGCTGCTCGGCCTGGGCTTCCTGGCGGGACCGCTGCTACTCGCGATCCTGCATGCGGCGGTGCAGATGCGCCGCCTGTCGGATACCAGCCAGCAGCTGGTGGTTGACAGCGTCCAGAGCACACGCCTGACGCAGGATATGTATGCGCAGATCGCACTGCTCGAGCGCTCGGCGCGCCTGTACCAGGTATTGGGCGAGCCGACAGTACGCGCGTCCTTTCGGGAGCACGACGCCCGGCTGAGCGAAATCATTGGTACGCTGCGACAGCGCCTTCGCGCCGCCGATGCGCCGGCGCAATTGCGTCGCCTGACTGATACGCAGCAGCGAATCGAGTCGCTGGTGCTGCCGGTCCCGGCGCTTGCCGGCCAGACCAGTGAACTGGCGCAGTCGTTCGTGCTTCTCGGCGATCTTGCCAACGGCGTCGCTAACCTGACCGATCAACAGATCGATGCCGAATCGCATGATCTGCGCGCCCGTACCGACCAGGCGCAGCGCGAGCTGTTTCTGGAGTCGACGCTGCTGCTACCGCTGATAGTGATCGTGGTGCTGCTGTTCGCACTGCGCCTGAGCCGGCCGCTGCGGCAGATCGATCGAGCAATCGGGGAACTCGGCCGCGGCAATTTCTCCAACAGCATCGTCATTAACGGACCGGTGGATCTCGAACGGCTCGGACACCAGCTCGAATGGCTGCGCAATCGGTTGCTGGAACTGGCACAGGAACGCAATCGCTTCCTGCGGCATCTGTCGCACGAACTGAAGACGCCGCTGGCCAACATCCGCGAGGGCACCGAGCTGCTGATGGATGGCGCCGTCGGCGAGCTCGAGTCCGGCCAGCGCGAGGTCACGGCGATTCTGCGTGACAATGGCATCAAGCTGCAGCGGCTGATCGAGAACCTGCTGAGCTTCAGCGCCTGGCAGAGCAACAGTACTGGCCTTGACGCCACGGAATTTCGTCTGCGCCCGGTGGTCAAGCAGGTCCTGGAGAACCAACAGCTCACGCTGGTGTCTCAGCGGGTGCGGCTCGACGTGCGCGTCGAGGACGTGACGCTGGCGGCCGATCGAGGCAAGATTCGCTTGATTTTGGAGAACCTGCTGTCCAATGCCATCAAGTATTCCCCGCGCGGCGGCGTCATTTACCTGCGCGCCAGCACCAGCGGCGAGCAGCTGGTGCTGGAGGTGGGCGACAGCGGCCCGGGCATTCCGCACGAAGATCGGGCCCGGATCTTCGATGCCTTCTACACCGGGCGCGCGCCCGGCGGCCACGTACGCGGTACCGGCATCGGATTGTCGGTAGTGAACGAATTTGTCAATGTGCACCACGGCACCGTGGAAATCGTCGATGGCGAAGTTCCCGGGGCGCACTTCCGCATCCGCATGCCGCTGCGCGTGGCGCCGCTCGAGACGCTAAAGAGGCAGGCTGATGCCGCGTGACGACCACATTCGTCGCAACTGCACCCGTGGCGGCACTGTCGTTGGCGTCGCGCTCGCGCTGTGCAGCTGCACCGGCATCGCGCCACGCCCGGCCCCGCCGCCGCAGCGCAATGAAACCGTCGAGGTGGATCGCGACGCGGTCGCCGCGGTATTGATGGGCAATACCTTTCAGAGCATGCAGCGGCTGTCGCAGGCGCCGGCCGGCGAGCAGGCAGAGCTGCTGGCCGCGGCCCGCTCCGGTTACGAGCGCTCGCCCAAAGGCGGCGCGCAACTACGCTACGCCTTGCTGCTGGCAACCCCCGGACATCCGGGCCGCGATGCGCCCAAGGCACAGACGCTGCTGCGCCAGCTGGTCGCGCAGCCCGAGACGCTGGTGCCGATCGAGCGCGCCGTGGCGCTGGTGGAACTCGCGCAGCTCGATCGTGAGCTGGGACTGAAGGCCGAAAACGATCGCATGCAGGCCGATGTCCAGCGTGGCGACCGCGAGCGCGTCGCGGCCGCCGCCCAGCACCGGCTGCAGGCTGAGATGGACGAAAACGCAAAGCTGCGCAAGCAGCTCGAGGATGCTCAGGCCAAGCTCGATGCCATTGCCAACATCGAACGCAATCTGAGTGATCGGAAAAACCCGACCGAGGAACGCCCAAAGTGAATCAAACCGCCAAACGCAAAGCACGCATCCTGGTGGTCGACGACGACCCCGGGCTGCTGCGCTTGCTGACGATTCGCCTGCGTGCCGAACAATACGAAGTCGAACCGGTGGAGAACGGCGTGCTGGCGCTGGCCGCCGCGTTGCGCTTCCGCCCGGATCTGGTGATCTCCGACCTGCGCATGGATGAGCTCGACGGCATCGGCCTGCTCAAGGAGCTGCAGAGTCGATGGCCGGGACTGAAGGTGATTCTGTTGACGGCGCACGGCACCATTCCGGATGCAGTGCAGGCCACGCAGATGGGAGCCTTCGGTTTCCTGACCAAGCCGGTCGAGAAACAGGAACTGCTCGATCAGGTGCAAAAGGCGCTCAAGATCTCCGGCTTCGTGGATACCGATCAGGACTGGCGCGCCGATTTCATCACGCGCAGTCCGCTGATGGAGGAGAAGCTGGCCCAGGCCCACATGGTCGCGGGCACCGACGCGCGCGTGCTGATCACCGGCGAGAGCGGCACCGGCAAGGAACTGCTGGCGCGCGCGATCCACAAGGCGAGTCCGCGCCGCAATCGTCCCTTCGTCTCGATCGATTGCAGCGCCATGGACGAGAACACGCTCGAAAGCGAGCTGTTCGGTCACGCCAAGGGCGCCTTCAGCGGCGCCACCAGCGAGCATCGCGGCCTGTTCCAGGGCGCCGAGGGCAGTACGCTGCTGCTGGGCGAGATCGGTGGCATGCCGATGCGCCTGCAAGTGCAGCTGCTGCGCCTGCTGCAGGAAAATCTGATCCGACCGATGGGCAGCACCCAGGCCATCCCGACCAATGTGCGCCTGATCTCCTCCACCCACAGCGACCTGTTGCGCCTCATCGCCGGCGGACAATTTCGCGAAGACCTCTACTATCGCCTGAACATCGTTCACATCGAGATGCCATCGCTCAACCGGCGGCGCGAGGATATAGCGCTGCTGGTTGCGCATTTCCTGGCCGGGATTACCCGCGACAGCGGCAGCCACAAGATCTACGCCCCGGAAGCGGTGGAGCTGCTCGCCACCAGCGACTGGCCCGGCAACGTGCGCCAGCTGCAGAACGTGGTGCGGCAGAACGTCGCGCTCTCGCAGACGCCGATCATTCCGGTGGAACTCGTGCAGCAGTCGCTCGGCGGGACCCAGGGCAGCAAACTGCCCTCGTTCGACGAGGCGCGGGAGGAATTTACCCGCAGCTACCTGTCGCAGATTCTGCAGATCACCAGCGGCAACGTCAGTCAGGCGGCGCGGCTCGCCAAGCGCAACCGCACCGACTTCTACAAGCTGCTCGGCAGGCACATGCTGGTGCCGGATGACTTCAAGGCCAAATAGCACCACCGGGCACGCGCGCCGGCGCCACTGCGCCAGCTTCGCGCGCGGCGGACAACCGAAATTTCAGCCATAGAACGCGGCCAGCTGGTCCACCACGTATTGCATCTGTTCCTGCTCGAGCTCGGGGAAGATCGGCAGCGCCAGCACCTCACGGGCTGCGGCTTCGGTCACGGGAAAATCATCAGCGCCATAGCCAAGGTAGGCAAAGCACGGCTGCCGATGCAGCGGCACCGGGTAGTAGACCTCGGTACCGATACCCTGCTCCCCTAGGAAATGCCTCAGCTCGTCGCGCCGCGGCGCGCGGATCACGTATTGATTCCAGGTGTGCCGATATCCCGAAGTCGCCGCGGGCGGCTGGATTCGGCCGATCAAGCCGGCACGGGCGAATGCCGCCGCGTAGTAGCCGGCATTGCGCTCGCGGGCTGCGGTCCAGCTATCGAGCCGCCGCAGCTTGACACCAAGCACCGCGGCCTGAATTTCATCGAGCCGAAAGTTGCCGCCGATCACTGCATGATGGTACTTGGGCTTGCCGCCGTGAACGCGCAGCACACGCATACGCTCTGCCAGCTCCGCATCCTGCGTCGTGCACATGCCGGCATCACCGAACGCGCCCAGGTTCTTTGTCGGAAAGAACGACATGCAGCCGATCTCTCCCATGCTGCCCGCGCGCCGGCCTTCGACGTAATCGGCGCCGAACGCCTGCGCAGCATCCTCGATGATCTTCAAATCGAACTCGCGCGCCAGATCCAAAAGCGGCGCCATATCCGCGCACTGGCCATACAGATGCACCGGCACCAGCGCCCGCACTTGTGCGCCGCTGGCGCGGTTGATCGTCTTGCCACCGCGCTGCTCGCACCGCTGACGCAGGAACTCGCCTACCGCCGCTGGATCGAGGTTGAAGCTGTGCGCCTCGATGTCGCAAAAGACCGGTCGCGCGCCGGCGCGGGCGATGGTGCCGGCGGTGGCAAAAAACGAAAATGGCGTCGTAATAACCTCGTCGCCGGCACCTAGTCCCAGGGCCATTAAGGCCAGCAGCAGGGCGTCCGTACCGGAGGAAACGCCGACGGCGTGTGCGCAATTACAGTAGGAAGCGGCTGCCTTTTCGAAGTCCGTCACATATCGGCCGAGAATGAATTGCTGACTTGCACAAATATCTTCCAGAATAGGAATAATTTCGGGGGCCAGCGTCTGATATTGTCTCGTGAGATCCAGCAGAGGCACGGTGACGACCGGCGGCTGTTGGGCGGATTTCGCGACCTTTGACATAGGCCTCACTCCATTGCGTATGACCGACACGACCAGTTCAAGCTGCGATTCTATACAAGGCGCACGAGCAGCGTGGCGCTCGCGGAAACCGGCGCCACCGGGTTGAGCGATGACCGAACCGGTACTCATCAAGGGCAACATACTGATCGTACTGATGATGGCGGTGCAGACACTGACACCGCCGCTGGCAGCTTTGTCATCGCTTTACGTCGTGTCTCGGCTCTGGCATATCTCATACGAGCAGTCGCCCTCGACCCTTGCGGTCATCATCACGCTGCATTTCCTGGTGCTGACGCATTCGCCGCAGGAGCTGAGCGCGCAGCTGACCTGGCGGCCGGTCGCCGTTTCCATCGGCATGCTATTGCGATGGGCGCTGCTGCTGGCGGTATTGCTGATCGTCGGCCACTCCACCAGCGCCTTGTCGAGCTACCCGCATGAAGCATTCCGGATATGGGTGCTCGTAACCCCCGTCGTCCTGGTCGCCAGCTCATTGCTGGTGGGACAGATCATGCGACGCGCGGTGTTGCGTGCCGTCGGCGGCCGCAAGGTCATCTTCGCCGGCTACAACAGCAGCAGCCTGACCCTGGCGCGCACCCTCAAGAGTAACCTGACCCTGCGTCTGCAGGTCGAGGGCTTTTTCGACGACCGTGGGTCCGACCGGCTGAACATGGAAGCCGATACGCGCCTGGTTGGGCGCCTGTCGGAACTAGCGGCATTTGCCAAAGAGCACAACATCGACGTGATCTTCATTGCCCTGCCGGTGCGTCACATCAAGCGCGTGCTGGATTTACTCGACGATCTGCGCGACACCACCGCGTCGATCTACTACGTTCCTGACATTTTCGTGTTCGACCTGATCCAGGCCAGATCCAGCGAGCTGAATGGCATTCCGGTAGTCGCAATGTGCGAAACGCCGTTCTATGGCTACCGCGGCCTGACCAAGCGCCTGATCGACATCAGCCTGTCGATAGCTTTCCTGGTGTGCTTCTCGCCGCTGCTGCTAGTCATAACATCGATGGTGAAGCTGTCATCTCCGGGTCCGGTCGTTTTCCGACAGCGTCGTTATGGGCTCGACGGCCACGAAATTACGGTCTACAAGTTTCGCACCATGAGCGTGACTGAGGACGGCGGCCAGATTCGCCAGGCGTCGCGCAGCGACAGTCGAATCACGCCGATCGGGCGCTTCCTGAGGCGCTATTCGCTCGATGAACTGCCGCAATTTATCAATGTCTTGCAGGGCCGGATGAGCCTGGTGGGGCCGCGACCGCACGCCGTGGCGCACAACGAACAGTATCGCACGCTCATCAAGGGCTACATGGTGCGTCATAAGGTGCGGCCGGGTATCACCGGCCTGGCGCAGATCAACGGCGCGCGCGGCGAGACGTCACGACTGGAAGAAATGGAGGCGCGCATCAAACTCGACCTGGAATACCTTCGCGGCTGGTCGCCGCTGCTGGATTTCAAGATCCTGGCACTGACCTTCGTCAGGATTTTCCGCGACGACAAAGCCTATTGAGCGCGATTGCGGCGGCTTCGCAGCGCAGGCGCGACGTTCTGGTGAACCAGCACAGATCCTCACCCGAACGTGCGTTATGTTGCATCGTTGACAGGGCCGCAATCATGGTGTTTACGCGCGTAGAAGTACTTTGACAGACCTTCAGCCGTCGGTGGCTGATCGCGCCGACGCGCACACCATCGAGGCGCTGGAGCGGCGTCCGGATTCTCTGCCCCGGCAGTGCATTGATAGCGGCCGGGGGATGGTTCATTGATGCGTCCCCAAGGGGATTCGAACCCCTGTTACCGCCGTGAAAGGGCGATGTCCTAGGCCTCTAGACGATGGGGACGTCGAGTTAACCACTTGAAAAGACGGTGGAGCTAGGCGGGATCGAACCGCCGACCTCTTGCATGCCATGCAAGCGCTCTCCCAGCTGAGCTATAGCCCCACTCGAGCGTCGGAAAGCTACGGAAGCGTCCAAGCCCTGTCAAGAAAGGCGGACCCGTGAGTTGCTGCATGGCTACGAAACTGATGGCGTAGTGATGATTTCAGCGAGTTGACTTCGACCTGGCGGCCACCAATGGGACGGCCCGGTGGTGTCGGAACACCTGCGTCGAAGGTATGGAGTGGACCTCGGTGCGGCACTGGCAGCGACCATTTCAAGAACTGGGCTTTGGGCAATTCGTGCAAATGATGCAACTCGTCTTCAACGCGGCCACGTTTCGCACTTTGTCTCCAACGGTTGCTTAGCCGCGCTGGCGCAGGTGGCCCGGGCGGTCGATCTGCACTGAAAATGCCACTCGATGGCTAACCAACTGATATTGCTGCGAAATGTGTCGGACACCACTACAGGTCAGTGATATAAGATTGAGATCGAGCGATAACGGCCCCGGGGTAAGCCGCGGCTGGGGGAACTTACCCGTGTCTTGGGAGGAGTTGGATGAGCCTTGCGGGCTTCGATAGTGGGTGGATGTGGATTGTCGCCGGTACGGCACTTACTGTCGGCCTTTTAGTCGTAGTCGCCATCAGATGGGTTCACCGGAAGTACCGAAAGCGCCGGGCATGGGCGATGATCAACGCGGAGCGCGAAGACAACAAGAGGCGCTACCTGCGCAGCGCCGAATCGTTTGTGACGATTGGCCGGCAACTTCAAACCAACTGGGCGGCAGTCGAAGCGCTTCGGACTCGCAGCAATATCCCGCAGGAAAGCCTGGCTGGGCTTGCGACATGGAATTGCGACTTCCCTCAATTCAATGACGCCGCGTGGCAAACCATAATCAAAACCGGTCTGAAGAGGCTTTTTCAGCCGCACGAAGCACGCGAGGTCGAGGAACTATACACGGACTTCTGCGTTCTGGAGGCCAGCATGGCAAAGTTTCGTCGGGAAATTGAGGCGGAAAGTCGTCACGCTCGAGTCGGATCTGCCGAAACCGCACCTCAGTGGATCGCCGATGAGATGGAGCTTATGCAGGCGGTTCGAATTGCACACGACAAGCTAGGTGCGGACATGCGGCATTTCACCCATCTGCATACGGACTTTGTCCCATCTGTTTAGCAACAACCTGAAAATCGCGGCGAGACGGCTCGGGTGAGTGGGTGCAATCACCCCGCTGTGCCAATGGGACCTGGAACAACTGCCTTCGGCAATTTAGTGTCTAAAGGTAGTATTCACCATGCCAGCAGTAATGAACTCTTCGATTAACAACGCGTCCCCGGCTTCGGCCCGGCAGGTCGAGCATCTCAACCGCACAGCTTTAAGGCAGAATGGGGCGGTAAATACATTGAGAGCCTGAGGCTAAGAGGGTCAAGTCAGGATGGATTACATAATTGTCGGAGCTGGTTCGTCAGGTTGTACGCTCGCGTCTCGGTTATCTGAAGACCCGGCCACTTCCGTCGTGCTGCTCGAAGCCGGGCCCAAGGACAAGAATCCGCTCCACCACGTACCCGCTGGCTACGCGCTGCTGGGAAACCGCTTCATGTGGGGGTTTAGGTCGGTCCCATTGCGAAGCGCCGAAAATCGAACCATTGAGCTGCCACAAGGGCGGGTTTTGGGCGGAAGCTCAACCGTCAACGCCATGGTGGTCACGCGTGGGGCAGCAAGCGACTACGATCGATGGGCCGCTGCTCTTCAGTGCCAAGGCTGGTCATACCGAGAAGTCCTTCCCTATTTTAGACGTAGCGAGTCGAATTCGACCTTCGCCGACGAGTATCACGGTGACAGCGGGCCGCTCGGCGTTTCGCACGTTGAGCCGCTTTCTCTGACAGAGGCGTTTGTGCGCGCCGCCCAACAGTCCGGTATTCCCTTCAACCCGGACTTCAGCGGCGCCACGCTCGCCGGCACCGGCTTCTATCAGGCCAGCATACGCGACGGTCGCCGAAGCAGCGCTGCAGTGGCTTATCTGCGAGCCGCGAGCGGCCGGCAGAACCTGACGGTCCGAACCGGAACCACCGTCCAGAAAATTCTCATCGAGAACGGTCGCGCGGTCGGGGTGCAAATTCAGGATCGCGGTCGTCTGGTGGAGCTTCGCGCCGACAAGGAGGTGCTGATAACAGCAGGAGTGATCGGCTCGCCTAAGCTACTGATGCTGTCGGGCATTGGGCCGGGCGACGAGCTTCGAAGCCTCAACATCCCTACTGTGCTCGATCTCCCGGGAGTTGGGCAAAATCTTCAGGATCACGCGCGAGTGGACCTGTTCTACGAGCTCAATGGTCCGCATTCGCTTGACCGCCACAAGACCCGGGTGCGGGCTGGAATGCTCGCACTCGAATATATGTTGTACAAGCGTGGCCTGTGCGCGACCAACTTGCTCGACGGGGGCGCGTTCTGGTGGACTGATCGCAGCGAGGAAACCCCGAATATACAGCTCTTTTTCGTACCGCATTCAACTGGCGTCCCCTACCGGCATGGGTGCTCGGTCAACTTCTATGAACTGCGGCCGCGCTCGCGCGGTAGCGTCAAGCTGCGCAGTGCCGATCCGCAACAGCATCCGCTGATCGACCCAAACTTCCTCGCAGATGCCAGAGATCTTGAACGAACGGTAGCGGGCATCAAAGTCTGTCAGTCGATCGTGTCGCAGCCATCCCTAGCGCGCCTTATCAGGCGCGAATTTGCACCTGGTCCCGACATCAAGAGCGATGCGGAGTATGCGACCTATGCGCGCCATATGGTCGATACCGGATACCACATGGTGGGAACGTGCAAGATGGGAGTAGACAGCACAGCCGTTGTCACCCCTGAGTTGCGCGTGCGCGGCGTGGAATCCCTGCGAGTCTGCGATGCCTCGATCATGCCCGAAATCATCTCTGGCAACACTAACGCGCCGACGATTATGATCGCTGAAAAGGCCGCGGATCTGATTCGGGGCCGCAGTATGGTAGGCGAGCAGAGCGAAGCCGTCTTGACGATGTAAGCCGACACGCCTTGAAGGCAGGCAACTGCCTGTCGAATCTAGACCCGCAGCGGACAACCCGCTATCTCCGGCCCCAAAGTCCTGGCGCGAGAATATCCCGCGCCGAAGACAAAAACCAAGCGTAGAAGGCGCAGACGGCAGCTCCTGGAGGAAGCTTTCTTATGTTCCCTGGCCTGCACGTTATGTACAGAGCACTGACCCCCGATGAATCATCGGTAGCACTGGCGATATGTGTGATGAAAATCACGGTTACCACGGAAAGCGGCGGTGAGAATAGATTTGCGGCCGGCGCCTGGATCGGTCCGCCCTAGTGTCCGCACACCCGACGAATCCACGGAGAATCCAGCTCGAATGTCGCCCGTCAATGGTCATCGTCTCGCAGGCTGCAAGCACGCGACACTCGCAGCACTCCTCATCATCAGCGGCACGCTGGTCGGCTGCGGCAACGCGCTCGACAGCGCCGGCGACACCATCAGCAGCGGTGCCGGGGGCACCGGCACCATCGGTGGCAACGGCGGTGGCAGCACCACCACCAGCACTGTCCTGGTTAGCGGCACGATCACCGGCCTTCAGGGCAGCAACCTGGTGTTGCAGACCAACGGGGTCAATGTGCCGATCTTCGGCAACATATTCAGCGTCTACCTCAGCGCGGGCAGCCCCTACAACATCGTGCCGACGGTGCAACCGAAAACACCGACGCAGGACTGCACCGTCACCAACGGCTCGGGTACGGCGATCGCCAACGTCAGTAATGTGACCGTAAGCTGTGTCACCCAGAGCTTTACCCTCAGTGGCACGATCAGCGGCCTGCTGGGCGCTGGCCTCGCTGTGCAGAACAACGGCAACGCCGTACCACTCAGCGGCAACGCCTTCAGCCTCTCTCTGGCAAGCGGTTCGGCGTATGACATCGTAGCGGCCCCGCAGCCCACCAATCCGAGCCAGACCTGCACCGTCACCAACGGCGGTCCCGGGGTGATCGGCGGCGCCAATGTGATCGTGGGCATTGTCTGTGTGACCAACACCTACAAGGTCAGCGTCACCGTGAACGGTCTGCAGAACGGGGCTACGGGGCTCACGGTGCTCGACAATGGGGGTGATAGCCTTCCCGTGACAGGCAACGGCACCTTTACGTTTGCCACCGCGCCGGCGAGCGGCCAGCCATACGCGGTGACGGTCGGCACTCAGCCCACCGGCAGCTCGTCAGCACAATATTGCATTGTACCCAGCGGCAACGGCACGGTGACCAATGCGAACATCAGCGTGACGCTGACCTGTCGCAATGTAGGGCAGGCACTGTTCGCGGTCAGCATCTGGGACGTAAGAACCGGCAATGTGGGAGATATTGTCGGATATACGATCAACCCGGCCAGTGGGAATCTGACCAGTGCTGTCGGCTCGCCCTACGCGGCGGACAGCCAGCCCTTCGCGATCTCTTTGGATACGCAAAACCAGATCCTGTACGCGATCAACAATCAGTCGAACGACATCAGCACCTTCAGTATATCGCCGACCACAGGTGTGCTCACGGGTTTGCATACCAACCCGGGCTACCCCACCTCGGGCACAGGCGGAATTCTACCAGTGGGGCCCGGTAATCCGCTCGGGGGACTTTCGGTGCTGGTCGATCCGCAGGCGCCTAACTTCGTCTACGCCGGCAGTGATAGCGTGCCGCCGGCCGGGCTAGTGGATTTATTCACCGCCTCGGCAGGGGGTGTGCTGAGCGCTCCCACTCCCACCGTGGCCGGTAACGACCCTCTATACATGACGATCGACCCCACTGGCACCTTGCTCTTCGCGCCCGAACTTTTCGACAATGATATCTGGGTATACGGTATCAGTGTCGCCGGCGCGCTGACGCCGGTCGCCGGCGCGCCCTTTCCCAATACCCCAGCGGGCGGCGCCGCTTCAGGTCCAGCGGCTGTCGCGGTGTCTCCAACGGCCCGCTATCTCTATGTCGCCGGCCTTTACAATGCCACGGTGACGGCTTACGCATACGATGACAGCGGCACGCTGACTGCGCTGGCACCGGCCTATACGTTTGGCACAGGCACGGGCACGGGAGGATTTACACCAGGTGACGGCCTTGCGATCGATCCGACGGGGCGTTTCCTGTATGTCACGTCCCCGGTCGACAACACCGTCACGCAATACGCCATCTCAGCGCAGACGGGGCTGCTCACTGTGGTCGGTACGCCGGTCGCGACGGGCGCTGGCCCTAGTGACGCCAAGATCGACCCCTCCGGACACTACCTTTACGTTTCCAATTACTCGGACGGCACGATTTCCGAGTATGTGATCGACCCAGGCACGGGCGAACTGACCGAGGATCGCAACAGCCCGTTCCAGTCAGGATTCGGCATTCAATCGATTGCCATCGACTAGCAGGCTCTCATGCAGCGCTCGCGGCGCACTTGCGTAGTGGATCAACTTGCCGTTGCCCGCTAGCGCAGGGACATCAGAACCTTGCGGCCGTGGAACGCCTCTGCGTGTCCGTTGGGTGCGCGGCACTCGATGCCCCGGATGCGCATCATCGAAAGAAAAGTGTCGGGCGTGAACCAATCCTTGCCGCGCTGGCTGCCATAGACGCTCATCAGAACGTCAATCTTTTTCTGCACGACGTCCCGGTCCAGCGGCACGTATAGGTTGGGCCTACCCAGATCGCCATCCCACTTGATGATTTCGTATTCCAGAATAAGCTGGTCACGGAACGCGCCCCACACCATTTCGCTGACCAGGCGATGATCCTGGTGGGCGTCATCCCTATCGTGGCAGAAGACGATGTCTGGCCTGAAATGCGCACCCAGCGGATTGAAGAATTCCTTCAGTGCTCCATATACCGTCGGCAGCCTGGAATCCGGAAAGCCGCCAAACAGAAGTTCGCCGCGGCACTGCGGCTGGATCAACAGATCCCGCGCTGCGAGCGTTTCAGCACGCCGGTTGTCCTCCCCCGCCAGCACTACCCAGTCGATGCAAAGATTGCCACCAGCCTTCTGCAGCTGCAGCAGCGCGCCCGCACAGCCGATCTCTATGTCGTCGCAATGCGCCCCGATGCAAAGAACCCGTCGCGGCTCCTGGCCGGCCGGCAGAGCGAGCCCGATCACGTAGGCTTCCGAATTATCCAGGGACATTCGCCCCGGGCGTCCATCCGATCGAAACTGATCTTGTCCTTGAACGTGTCCATGCACTGCCAGAAACCGTCCCAGGGGAAAGTGATCAGCCGTTTCTGCGCGATCAGCCGCGAGAACGGCTTCTCAACCAACTCCTCACCCTCCTCAATGTAGGAGAAGAATTCCTTCCTGAGCGCGAGGAATCCACCATTGATCCACAGCGCCTGGCCGGACATCGTTCCCATACTGGTGACGAGGCCGTCCGGCTGCATCTGCACGGCGTGGAAGCTCTGCGAACTGCGCACGGCCACGAAGCTCGCCAGTGCGTCGCTCGCAGTGAATTCGGCGAGCTGCTTATCAATGGGCACGTTGGAGAGGCCGTCGGCATAGTTGGCGAGGAACATTTCCTCATTCTCCACGTACTTCTTCGCGCGCAGCAGCCGCTGGCCGATGTTGTTGTGCAGGCCGGTATCGACGAATGTTATTTTCCAATCGCGGATGTCCTCGGAATGGCGCACGACTGAACGGTCGGCGCCATTGAGAGTGAAGTCGTTGGTCAGTTCTTCGCGGTAATTCAGAAAGTACTCGCGGATCAAATCGCCTCGGTAGCCGAGGCAGAGCACAAAATCCTTATGTCCGTAATGAGCGTAATAACGCATCAGGTGCCAGATGATCGGCCGGTAGCCGACATTCACCAGCGCCTTGGGCATGGTATCCGAGTGCTCGCGCAGCCGAGTGCCCAAACCTCCGCAAAACAGGACAACCTTCATATTCAATGACCTCTGTTTGACGGCTCAGTCGGCAAGCCGGCATCGTACAAATCGCACTTTCCTCGCCTTGCGAGCCTCAAGGCTATGCCTCATGGCCGGCGGTGATAATAGCGGCCGATCCTCGACCGAACCATGGTAGCGCAGTCAGCTCAACGACAAGCCTCGTTCATGCGCCGCCGGCCGCAACGTTACCGTCCAGGCGCCGTCCATGCCAGGCGGCTGAATTCGCATCTTCAGCGCCAGAACAGCTTGGCGTCCACCTGCTTCGTCCTCTGCAGGTACTGCAACTGCTTGAGACGTGTGAAGGCACGGTACTTGTACATGCTGTCGTCAAACCCGATGCGCTCGAACAGTTGGTGCAATTGCCGCGCGCCGTCCTTCGCGGTGTACTGGCAGCGAAAGCCGGGAAGCTGGCGCAGGATCTTGTCAAAGTTCACCCGATAACTGCGGTTATCCCCACCGCTGGGTCCGGTGGTGACCTCACAGCCGGGAAATTCCTCCGCGATGAGGGCGGCGATCTCCCGCACGCGGTAGTTTTCGTCCGTGTGGCCGACATTGAAAATCTCGCCGCGTACCGCCTCCTCCGGAGCGATGAGGCTGCGGTAGATGGCCTCGCAGATATCCAACACATGGACGACCGGGCGCCAGGGACTGCCGTCGCTTACCATCGCGATCTTTTTCGTAGTCCACGCCAGCGCCGAGAGATCGTTGATCACGATGTCGAAGCGCATGCGGGGCGAGGGTCCGTAAGCGGTGGCATTACGCAGGAAAACCGGGCAGAAATCATTGCCCGCCATGGCGCCAACGTCCCGTTCGACCAGCGTCTTGCATTGGGCATAGGCCGTCTGGGGATTCGTAGCCGAGGTTTCATCGAGGAAATCCCCCGTGCCGGCGCCATAGACACTGCACGAAGAGGTATACACAAAACGCCTGATGCCGGCCTTACGGGCAATTCCGGCGAGCCGCACGGAACCGTTGTGATTGATCTCGAGGGTGATTCCGGGGTCATTCTGGCCCAACGGGTCATTGGAGAGCTCGGCGAGATGCGCCACGGCATCGACGCCCGCGAGATCGGCGGAATCGAGCTGGCGCAGATCCTTGTTGATCGTCAGCGGCGTGCGCGGAGTTGCCTGGTTGTCGCTGTACAGCCAGCCGTCACGGTAATAGCCGGTATCGAGACCGACGACTTCGATGCCACGTTCCATGAGATAAGGACCCAGAACACAGCCTATATAGCCGTTGGTCCCGGTTACGAATACTTTCAAGACATGCTCCTTATGGATCAAGAACCGTAACCGCCGGGATCGGCACCACGAAGCGACCGCCCCACTCCCTCACGTAGGCATGCTGCTGTGTGACTTCCTGCTTCAGGTTCCAGGGCAGGATCAGAACGTAATCCGGTTTTGTTTCGCGGATGCGCTCCGGCGCCAGGATCGGAATGTGCGTCCCGGGCGTGTAGCGCCCCTGCTTGTGCGGACTACGGTCGACCGTGTAGTCCAGGAAGTCGGTACGGATACCACAATAATTGAGCAGGGTATTGCCTTTGCCGGGTGCACCGTAGCCGACAACCGTCTTGCCGGCGTTGCGCGCATCAATCAGGAACTGCAGCAGCTTGCGCTTGGTTTGCTTAACGCCCGCCTCGAACTGCCTGTACGTCGAAATCGTTGTCAGTCCGAGCGCGATCTCCTCGTTGCGCAGCGCATCCACTGCCGGTCCGTTCGGCTGTGCTGCATCGTCGGCATGGCAGGCGTAGATGCGCAGCGAGCCGCCGTGGGTTGGTATCTGCTCGACATCGAACAGCCGCAGGCCGTGATGGGCAAACACCTTTTCCACCGAATAGAACGATAGATATGAAAAGTGCTCGTGATAGATCGTGTCGAACTGGTTCTCGTGCATCAGTCGCAGTAAATGCGGGAACTCCATCGTGATCACGCCACCAGGGGCGAGTAGGAGCTTCATGCCACCGACGAAGTCGTTGATGTCCGGCACATGGGCCAGGACGTTGTTCCCTAGCAGCAAGTTGGGGCGGCCGAACTCGGCGGCGATCTGCGTGGCGCTGTCGCGGCCGAAGAAACGCACCGTTGTACGGACACCACGCTCGACCGCAACCTTGGCGACATTGGCGGCCGGCTCGATCCCCAAGCAGGGGATCCGCTTCGCAACGAAGTGCTGCAGGAGATACCCGTCGTTGCTGGCAATCTCATTGACCAGGGAGTTACCGCTGAGCCCGAATCGCCTGGTGACCAGATCAGTGTAGCGGCGCGCGTGTTCCACCCAGCTGTCGGAATAGGACGAGAAGTAGGCATAGTCACTGAAGATGTCGTCGGGCGAGACATACTCCTCGAGTTGCACCAGAAAACACGAGTCGCACACCCAGGCGTGCAGTGGGTAGAACCGCTCCATCGAGTTGAGCTGCTCAGGCTCAATATGGGTCTGACACAACGGCGACATGCCGAGGTCGACGAAGCTCGTCCGCAGCTCGGTGGAACAGAATCGGCATTTCGCCACAGGACGGGCCACATCGGCACTTGAACTCATGGGTTCTCACCTAAGGAAGCTATTCAGGGGGTTCTAACGCCCGCAGATTTTTACAGTTGGACAACACTACCGCCATTCCGGTGGCTGAAAAGTGATACGCAGCCCACAGTCGCCGCAATAATTTGGCAGGCCGGAACCGTCCTACGTCAGGCAGTATGCCGGGTCCGTCCCAGGCCGCGCCTGCGCAACCCTGGATCGCGATCTTGGGGGGGGGGGTACTGGGAGGGTTCATGCCGGCCGTTCAGCGCCTCAGACCGTGCTGACTGGCTATTCGGACTTGATACCCTCGAACCCCACTATCGCCGGCTCGAGGTCCGGTGCCAGGCGGAGCCCACCCGTGGCACCGAGGCACCGGACAGACTACGCACCGAGAATCTTACGCGCCGCCACTTCGCCGCTGATGAATGCCTGATCCGTCCAGGCGTGATCCCAGTTTCCATAGCGTCCGCAATAAACAATATGCTGCTCATCGAGGAAGCCGTGGATTGTCTTGACCGCTGCGGCACGATCCAAGTCGTAGATCACATTCGCGTAGCGGTTAATCGAAGTGTCCTGGAGAATGATCCGGTCCCCTTCGCGGATGAATCCGCACCGCCGCAATCCCGCAATCACTTCCGCCAGATAGTCGTTCGGGCTTCCAGTCAACGGTTTGTATTTGTCCGAAAAATAGATTTCGGCTTGAATGGTGCCGCATCCCGGCGGGGCGTTGTGCGGCGAGAACATGTGCGGCAGGTTGATGCGGGAGAACACGATGTCCTCATCGTAAAAGTAAGTGATCGCCGTCTCCGATAGATCCTCGCGGTCGATTCCAAAATTGAACAGCGCCGCTGTTGTGAATGCGAGTCGCTTCGCTGCCGCGAGAACCTCCGGCGGCGCGCCGTCGATCAGGGGGATAAGATCGGGTAGCGGAACCGAGGAGATCAGCTCGGAATAGGCCACAGTCTTGCCGTTGGCGAAGCGCAATTGCCGCGCCACCGGATCGATTCCCGTAACCTTGTGATTCAAGCGCACATCGTAGCTTTGGGCGAGCGACTCCAGGTATGTCACGAACCCACCGTGCGACGGGTAGCGAAATGTATCGACATAGTGGGAACCCGGAACTGGTCCTTCTGTCGTGCTGCGCAGCATCTCATCCCGGCTCGGCCGGTACATGCGCGGACCGATCCAGTCCGTGACGAGCCGGTCCATTGTCGTCGTGTGATACTTGGTCCCGTAGACGACGGGAAATGTCTCGGCAAAGGTCTTGCCGTATGTGGTGTGGAGCCATTGGTGGTAGGTTTGCGTTCGCGGATCGGGCGCCGGATGAGCGGCCGCCAAGTCGAAATCGGCGATGATCCGGGCAACAAGATCGGCCGGCAGGCCGCGCAGGTTGGTTTGCACCGGATGTGGAATGCGCAGACCGTGCCAGTAATTGTCGATCGGGAGTTTGCGCTCCTCAAACTTGCCTGCAACGCTATTAGCCAGGATATCCTTGACGTGCTGGTGTTTGGTGAAGGAAATGTGCCCGCCCTCATCGAGGACGAACCCGCTGCCGTAGCGGAAAGAGCGCGTGTGTCCGCCCAGGTAATCGTTCTTGTCGTAGCAAACGAACGGGCGGCGCGCAGCCTCGAGCGTATGGGCAGCGCCAAACCCTGACATCCCGGTCCCGAGGATCGCTACAGAATTCTTAGACATTTGCCTTCTCGTTTGCCGCCGGCGCGGGGTGCGTGTTGTACCAGTTTATCGTGCGCTGCAGACCCTCGCGCAGCGCGACCTGAGACCGAAAGCCCACCTGCGCGAACGCCCGCTCTCGGTCGGCCACTCGCACGGGTTCCAGTGGACGATCGGAGAGCGCACCATAAACAGGCCGAATGGTACCGCCCATCAGGTCGCACAGCGTTTCCACCAGGTCCGCGGTAGCAGTCTGGACTCCCGTGCCCAAGTCAACCGACTGTCCGCCGATGTCCTCGCTGGTCGCCATTTTCATGAAACCTTCGACGACATCGTCGACGAATACCCAATCAATCACGTGCCGTCCGCTGGAAATCATTGGCGCCTCACCGCGCTGCAGGCATCGAATGACATACGGCACCAGCTTGCCCTCATCCTGCTGCGCCGGTCCGTAGACCATGAACACGCGTGCAATCGCGACGGGCAACTTATATAGGGCGTGACACATTCGCGCGTAACTGGCGCTGGCCCATTTGGCAGCGGCATAGGGAGAGTTGGGAATACTTTGCCCAGAACCGGCGTCCGGCTCGACCAGCGAACCCGTCGTGATGACGCGCCTGCAACCAGTCCGAACCAAGGCATAAAACAAGTTGACGCTGGTCTGCAGGTTGCTTTGAAACGCCGGCAGATAATGCTTCAGGTCAGGCGCACCCCACACGTGGCTAGCAAGATGGAACACATAGTCGGGACGCACGCGCTCGATGAGCTTTACGACCGCGGATGCATCCGACAAGTCGACACTCCAATGGTGCCGCGCCGAAGCTGGACCCTCGGCGCGCCGGCTCACCGAGTGGACGACGGCGCCACAAACAGCCAGACGCGCGCTGAGCGCGCTGCCGATGAATCCCGCCGCGCCGGTCACGAGCGCTGTCGCACCTTGGAAGGAATTGGGTTCAGCCTGGGACACTTTCCGTTACCTCTCGCAATAATCCACTTTCCACGAGGCGGTGCGCACCCTCGTGCAGGGTCCAGAAAGGCACGCGCGAGCGCTCGGCGATATCCAGAAGCGTGTGCCGTCCATCCGATAAATTCAAAATCCACAGCAGTCCCAGGCGCTGGGCGTCCGCAAACAGGCCGCGCGGTCCGAGCCGTGGCTCACCCTTAGGCGAGAGATTCAGGTACCGACGGTCCTCCTGCAGAATATCGATCGCCAATCTTATCAGCCGCCAGGAGTCACCAAGCCCCTCGGGTCGTATGAATTCGAGGTTGTCCGCAGAGGTGTGGTACTGCGCATACTCGGCGTTCGGCGTGCGCATGAAACCGCCCATCGGCAGATCGAATCCGGGAGAGCAGTACTGGCGTTGATCGTAGCCGGTTGGAGCAAAATCTCGAATGGATGCCCTGGGGCTGCTGTGCAGAAATACGTGTTCTATCGCGCGATCGATCAGCGCATGCCCCTGTCGAGAGCGTACATACGTGGGCTCACCGGCATCCCCGCAGACTGCGAGCACCAGTCCGCCACGTATCGTAGGTGCCAATTCCTCGTTTCGTGAGAGCCATACGAGAGGACCAAGAGTCGCCGGCAAAAATAGAAAGCGCACGCCGAACCTGCGATCGCACCCGGCCAGATCTCTCGCCAGCAACGCTGCCACCGCAATCCCAGAAAGATTGTCGTTGCCCAATGAAGGGTGGCAAATGTGCGTCGAGATCAATATCTCGCCGCGCTCCGTTCCGGGCAGCAGCAGCTCACCGTAACTCAGGCTTCCCGGCTTAATGCTCGAGTCGATGCGTACCCGGTATTCGGGCTCAGTGAGATTTTCGAGTAAACGGTGCGGCGCGCAGAAACCCCACGAGTCGCGGTAGTAAGTGTGTCGGTAGGGAATCCAGTTCGGGTGGGTCGGATCAGTATGCAAATGTTGCAGCAGTTCCGCTCGCGAAACCAGGGCATCGATCGGCGCGCTGTTGCCGATCACGTGCAGGTTGCTGGCCTGGAAGTCGATGACCCGGTTGCCGTCGCCATCGAGCACATACGCATCCCGGATGTTCCACTCGTCGGGTACCGTCCAGTCGAAAGCCCGGGTTCCAGAAGGCACTTCGTTGATCGTAAGCGGGATGACTTCGCGCAGTTGCCGCAACGTTTCCCGCACGCCTTCACCGGTCAGGCTACGGCAGATTGGAAAGAGCGACGCGCACAGTGCATGCGCCTCGGCGCCGATCGCACTACTGAGCTCTCTCGTCGAGGCTTGCAGCGAGCTCCCCGGCCGCGGCGTTGCATGCCCGGCCGCCAGCTGTTCCGTCGCGCTCAAGGCGTTCGCGCAGACCGGCTGGCCAGTCGCGTTGTGCGCCTCGCGCCGGCGGTACCGGATGTATCCGACCCGATCTCGGTTCGTTCGAACAGCGCGTGCCGCTCATGCGCGACCGTGAGGGCTTTTTTGCGACGTGGAATCATGACCTTTTCGTAATGCAAACTGGCGACCCATGGCTCCGCGCTGGTCCTAAGGAATCATGGCCATCCTTCGGGTATCGAACAATGGAACAGCGCACAAAATGCCAAATAATCCGGCCACCACAATCCTATTGACGCAAAGCCTATAAATACGACGGGCCGCCACGCTGCCGTAGAAATGCGCCCATCGTACTTTTTAACATAAACTTGGGTCGCAAAGCCCGTTCCCGCTCGGATTCGTCCCTGACAAGAATGGCGCCTGCTATCGCTGCTGCGGGAGCATGCGTGTTGCGGTAAGGTCTTGAAGGATAAGGACGATGGAGTTGACCCGGTACCATCGGCACTGCGACATAAGAGGAGTTGCCCCGGGCAAACCGGACGCGCCGCGGGCCGATAGCTGGAGTTGCCCTGTTAGGCCGGCCAGGTGTTGACTCGTTCGGCAAACGGTCGCGCTCCACTATATGAGGATTCGCCTGGCTATCGGCGGGGACCGGCTTGACCGGATCGATATACGGCAGGGCACGCCGGGCCGGGAACCTCCCCAAGTCGCTTGCGCCGGGTCTCAATTCATGACCTCGCGCACGGCTTCAGCGTCGCAATATGTATATTCTGCCATACGGGCGTGGCATGGCCGGCGATCCCTTCAGCGGACTGGAAAGCCGTCGGTCGCGAGCTTGTAGTACTCCTTCTATTCAATTATTGACGGGAAAAAACAACGGTTCGACGATGACAACTCAGGCTGCCAAATTCTCGTCTGACTATCGTCGCCTTTACCAAAGGACGACTTATCTCGCGCTCATCACGGCAGTACTTGCGCTAGCCCTCGCAATCATCCCGCTGTCCTTTATCGGGCAGGGAATGGCGACCCGATTATTCTCATCGCTTTTATCGCTTCTCTGTCTTGCCCTGGCTTCGTTCGCGGGACTCGTTGCCTTCGGCGGGATCATCGCGTTGCGCCGCGATGCGTTGGAGCGAGCTGGGCGGCCATACTTCTCCACTCGACCGAGAGAGCGAGCCCCGGGAATCGCGGCACACCTTCGGCGCTGGCTGTTGAACGTGCTGCCAGGTTCTCGTTCGAAACTTCGTCTTTGGCCAGGCGAGTGGGTGCGGGTAAGACCATTCTCCGCGATCGCAGCGACACTCGACGAAAATGGCTTTTTGGATGCATTGCCATTCATGCCGGAGATGTTGCCGTATTGTGGCAGGGACTTCCGCGTGCTGCGCCGGATTGACAAAATTCACGATTACTTCACCCCCGGAGGTACCGGGCTGCGCCGGTTGCGCGATTCCGTGACGTTGGATGATCTGCGTTGTAGCGGGGCAGCCCATGGCGGTTGCCAGGCCGGCTGCCAGTTAATCTGGAAAGAGGCTTGGCTTGAACCTATCCAAAGGCCCCGAAGCGATACACCACCGTCACCGCCGATAGTCCGAGCATCGCGGCTCGAAGGTCTCGCCAGCCGGGTCTCGCAGGACGGCCAGGTGCGATACGTCTGTCAAATGACAGAATTTCCGCGACTAGGGCAGCTCATGTGGTGGAACGATCCCCGGCACTACCTGCGCGAATTCTGGTCCGGCAATGCCCGGTTCACCCCCGTCGTGAAGGCCGTGGGGCTTGCTCTGTTCAATGAGCTGCAGAAGAAGATCAAAGGGCCCACCGCTCCCTACAGAGAAACCGGAGATCGCACGGCCGATCAGTCTCCGCCGCTGGATCTGCAGCCCGGCGACATCGTGCGCGTCAAGCCAAAACGGGAGATCGAAAAGACGCTGACGAAATCAAAGAACCTTGGCCTGTGGTTCGATGTTGAAATGCACCGTTTTTGTGGCGGCGAGTTTCGCGTTGCAAAACGCGTCCACACCATCGTTCGCGAAGATAATGGAATCATGCTGTCACTGAAAAACCCATGTATAGTGCTTGAGGGCGTGGTAGCGACAGGCGAGTATATTGGCCTAAGTCCGCTAAGCGATTTGATTTTCTGGCGCGAAGTCTGGCTCGAGCGCTTGAGCAAAGCTTGGGACCAAGCATCGCCCGCACGGCTGGCCGATGATTCGGCCGAGGTAATCCCAAGCGTTCAAGACGTGGCTACTTGCCTAAGCATGAATGATGCCAAAGGGATCTTTGAGGCGACTTTTGATCTCTCGCGATGACCTGCCGCTGAGCGCGGGGTGGACTGTCGTGCGGGGACAAGCATGCGAGTGAGATGATGATGGAAACCCAGCCTCCGGGTAAGGCACGTGTGCTTATTTTTTCGTCTAGAAACATCGACGGAAATGCACACTACCGATGTCCTCATTTTGAATTCGAGGACATTATTTGCAAGATCGATTCGGCAGACCTGTTTGCACCCAAGGCCGATGTGTCCAGCTTGCGTTTCAGTTTTGCGACGCGACTGGCTTATCGAACCCCCATCACATTGAATCCGGGGATCCACGGACTATCCGATAGGGGCCGCTACGACGTCCTCTTCACGATTTGCGCCTTCCCGCAGGATTTGCTGATGTTCAGTGGGGTCAGCAATTTCAGGGACATCAGCAAAACGTCAGTATGTCTATTGGACGAGCTTTGGATAGCCGATATCGCCAAACATCGGCACTTTCTGCGCATACTGGACAAGTTTGACGTTGTCCTTCTGTACTACAGCCAGACGGTGAAGCCTCTCAGTGAGCGAATCAAGAAGGGAGTTTCCTTCCTGCCACCTGGTATAGACGCCATTTCGTTTTGCCCCTATCCAGACCCATTCGAGCGCGTCATCGACGTTTACAGCATAGGGCGGCGGTCGCAGATAACACACCAAAAACTTCTGGAGTGGGCGCGGGACACCAGGCGGTTCTATCTTCACGATACGATTCGTGGAAGTCAGACCATCAATTCGAAGGAACACAGAGCGGCGTTGGCGAACGCCATCCGGAGAAGTCGGTACTTCATCGTTAATCCTGGAAAGATCGATGACCCCTCTCAGAGAGGTCAGCAGATCGAGATCGGCAACAGGTACTTTGAGGGCGCAGCATCCGGTGCCATCATGATCGGGGAGCGACCCGCCAATGAGGCATTCAAGACGTTGTTCGATTGGCCAGATGCAGTGACCTGGGTGCCCTACAATTCATCCGATATAGATGTGGTCATCAAAGACCTCGATGCGGATCCCGAGCGTCAGGCAAGAATACGGCGAACCGGCGTCGTGCAAGCTTTGACGCGGCACGACTGGGTGTATCGCTGGGAGGCGGTCCTCAAGTCGGCTGGCCTGGCGCCACTGCAAGCTGCCGAGGAACGGAAAGTCCGTCTGAGGGAGCTTGCAGAAATTGCGTCTCAGGGTTGATCGGAGCCCCGACCAGGGCGCCCTGGACGCCAATATGGCGACGTTGTAATGACACTGCACGAAGTGGCGGTGATGGCGCTCACCAGCGTCAACGATGACGTCTAGGTGAAAACCGAGCCCGGGCCACCAGATAGTGGCCCCATCGCGAGCGAGCCACATCACAAGCAGCTAGCAACGGGAGCCAGCGCCATGGCCAAGGAAACCAGAGCGAGCCACAAAAACAATAAAACATATCAAATACAAGAACTTATGAGGTAAAATCATAGCGCCTGCAGCAGCAGCAGCGTATGCGGGCCAATGTCAAGCGCACCGCCGAGCGTGACGGCAAGCAGTCTGGGGCATGTCGATCCGCCGATCTGTTCGAGGTCAGTGCCAATATCGGACAGTTGCGCCTCTGTACGGCTGCGTCAGTCCAATACCAAGTGGCAGTACGTCAGCCCGGGCAAGTGCGTAGTATGCGGACCGGCAGACTGCGGTTCGACCGCAAGTTCCGTATCGGCTCGGTTTTTCAGGTGCGGCAACCGCAGGTGCGACGAAATTGTCTTTAGGGACGTTCAAGGTATGCGAATATGCCAACATCACCTTTGGCCATGATCGCATCGATGCCCTCTTTGACTTGGGCAGATAATTTTATGGGAAGTAACTGCAAATGAAGGTTGTCCTTTTTTGTGGCGGTCTCGGGACTCGGATGCGCGAACATTCAGACACTGTGCCAAAGCCGCTGGTAAATATCGGCACCCGCCCGATCGTGTGGCATCTCATGCGCTACTACGCCCACTATGGCCATAAGGAATTCATTCTCTGCCTTGGCTATCGCGGCGACATGATTCGTGAATATTTCCTGAACTACCGGGAAGAGCTGACCAATGACTTCACGCTCAATGGCGCAGACGGGTCGGTCACGCTCCACTCCCAAGACATCAAAGATTGGAAGATCACCTTCGTCGATACCGGCCTGCACAGCAACATAGGCCAGCGACTGCTGCAAGCGAAGAAGTACTTGCAGGGCGAGGATCTGTTCCTTGCCAACTATGCAGATGGCCTCTCCAACGTCCCCATCGACCGGCAAATCGCGGAGTTTCTGGCCTCCGATGGCATTGGTAGCTTTGTCGCTGTACGCAGTTCGCAAAGTTTCCATGCCGTACAAATGACACCGGGCGGCCGCGTTAGCCGGCATGGGTGCCATGCCTGATCAGGAATTGTGGATCAACGGCGGGTTCTTCGTGTTCAGGAAGGAGATCTTTTCGTATATCGACGACGGAGATGAGCTGGTCGAAAAGCCGTTTTCAAGGCTCATCGCCGAGCAGCGCCTGGTCGCCCTGCCGTGGAGCGGCTTTTGGCAGTGCATGGATACGTTCAAGGACAAGATCAGTTTCGACCGCATGGAGGCGAAAAACCAGTGCCCCTGGAAGATATGGAGTCCCATGGGATAACAGCTGCATCGATCACGGATCAGCGCGGCGCGATCGACACACCCTCGGATCCGCATGCATTGACCACTGACGTATTCGATCTCGACCTCGCTCAGCAATCTCTGCCGATACGGTGATATTGTCGGCGCCAACTGAACACCAGTTGGCGTTGATCCCATGCCGAGAAGCAGCAACATTTTACGGAGGCTTGCCTAAGACATGTTGCACAGGTCTTTCAGCGGGCGTGCTGTATTTGTCCGGATGTTCAGCGGTGCTGTCGCCATTCAGGGGATGTTGTCGGCCTCAAGCTTCGTTGTCGGGTTGCTGCTGGTGCGAAGGACCAGCAATGCCGAATACGGCTATTACGTACTGATTACCTCAGCGATTCTGCTGGCGACGAGCGTGCAGTGGTCGCTCATTTCGCCGCCGATGGTGATCCGTATGAACAGCGCTGATCGGACCGAGCGTGCGGATCTGATTGGCGGGCTTGCGCCGGGATCAGCTGAGACTTCTGCCTTGGGTGCTGGTCGCGGCCGCCATCGCAGTGCTGCTGCTGTGGCCGTCTGGACGCATCGACGCGGGAATGGCTGTGACGCTCATTGCGGGTGCACTGGCGATGATGGCGGCACTGCACCGGGATTTCCTGCGCTCGGTGCTATTCGCCTATCATCGGCCGAATGACGTGCTGCGTTCGGACTTTGTCTATTGTCTGCTGCTGATCGCGGGGGCATTCATTGCGACGCTGTTACCGCTCTCTGCAGCCATCGCGACCCTTGGCGTGCTGGTGGCATGCATTGCAGGTTGCTACATGCTTGGCAATGCATTGCGCAGACACGAACCGTGGAGCCCCGCGCCGCCGCCGGGAACGATGCGTGCAATTGCATCACTCGGGGCGCTGTCCGCTCTGGGCAGCGGAATCCATTGGAGCTTCAGCCAGGGATACAACTACCTTGTCGCCGGAACGCTGGACATCAACGCCGTCGCTGCGCTTGCCGCGACTCGCATGTTCGTGATGCCTGTCAATCTGTTGTCGACCGGAATCGGGACGCTGATGTTTCCCACCACGGCACGTTGGCTGCGCGACATTGCACCCGGAAAGGTGTTCGGGCGGCTCGTACTTGTGTCATCGGCTATGGCGCTGGCTTCGGGTTGCTATCTGCTTGTGATGTGGCTGGCTCGCGATTGGGTATTCGACCGACTGCTGAAAAAACACTTCCTCAACGGTGACACCCTGGTGCTGCTGTGGGTGTCGATCTCGCTGGTCATGATTTTCCGCGATCAGCTGTTGCATCTTCTTGTCGCCCGGGCTCGTTTCCACCTCACATCGTCGTTGACGGCGGTGAGCGCTGTCATCTCCATTTCCTGCAGTGTGGTTGCGATGCGCCGTATGGCGTCCGGTGGCGCCCTGGTGGGGTTGCTGACCGGAGAGGTTTTCAATGTTGCCGGCATTGTGATTCTCTCGCTTCGAGACGTGCGCGCTGCTGAAAGCGCTCCGCCCATTTCCTGACCGCGGAGTTCGAGCCAGCTGCCCGCGGTGTCGGCTGGCAGCTATTAGGCGTCTTCCTACATCTGTATCGGAGCGCGACTACTTTTAGTCGGCGGCAAATTGAGGTGCTTCTTAACATGGCCCTGAGCACGTACAATGCCACGGCAACCCAGATCTCGGGAATACCTCCACGGCGCAAGGACCAGCTGGGCCCCGATGCGTCGAGCAGCTTTGCGACGAGGATCACGGACAGTTTATGTGGGGGCAGCTTGAGGTTTGCTATGATCGTTTGAATATTCGCGCCGACTGCCAGCGGTTGGGCGCAGAGTGACGCTCTTGAATAGTCTGGATCGCGCAATTCGGCGCCGCGGGCGGTTACGGTGGCAGACGAGATCGGCACCGGGCGTACCGGGGCCAGCGCCCTGACGCAAACACGCAGGTTCAGCGTTGTCATCCCGACGCACAACCGCGCCACACTGCTGGAACGGGCACTACGTAGCCTCTCATCACAGACCTTCACCGAGTTCGAAGCGATCGTCGTCGATGACGGTTCAACGGATGCAACGCAGCAAATCCTGGCATCGCGACGCTCGTTTCCAATCCGGTTCGTCACTCACGACCGCGCAAAGGGCGTCGCCGCCGCGCGCAACCGAGGTGTGGTGGAGGCGGCGGGGGAATTTGTCGTCTTCCTGGACGACGATGACGAGTTGCATCCAAATGCGCTCACAAAGATCCATGAGCGAACGAGCGCTTCCCGACTGGATTTCCTGTGGGGCGGACGAATGATTCGCGAACTCGACAGCAGAGGTCGCCTCATTGCTACGCGGCAGGACGATTGGAATAGCGTGCCGTATACGGTGCGCGGGTCAGAAGTGTTGCCGTATGTACTCAAGACCGCCGCGAGCTCTGCCTTCACAATTCGCCGTGCAGTACTCGGCGCAATCGGTGGCTTCGACGAACAGCTGCCGATGTCCGAGGACCGGGACCTGCTGATAAGACTGGCCCGGGGAAACTTTGTTGGCGCCGCCGTACCTCTCACCATTATCGACGTAAACGAGACTCGCAATAGCCTCAGCCGACATACCGACGTGCTCTCCAGATTCAGAGCCCGACCTCAAGGTCATCGCCAAGCACCGCGGATATTTAGAGCGGCCTGAACACAAGGCGTTCCTCGACAGCTACTTCACCGCCGTCTACCTGAACTTTCTCGAAGCCGGCGACCGCACCAAGGCCCGGCAGATCTGGGGTGTGTTGCGGCAGAGGCGGGCACTGCATGTCGGGCTGCTGCGCGAATACCTGCGCCATGCACCGGAGTTCCGGGCGTTGAAGTCCCTGATCCAGTACCAATTCATCCGGCGTCTGCTGTACCGACGGAAGCAAGCTCACCTGACACGCACTTGTCCGCCCCAACCATTTACTGCGACGCGCAGCCGGACCAAGGCGGAGTCGCCGTCAGGGAGAGCGTGGTCTGCCCGTTCCAGTCATTCACCTGCCACCCGCACAGGTAGCCGATGTTCTTGGCGCGCGCAAACGCATATCCCGTAGACTCGCTGATGCCTGCGCCGCCGGTGGTGAAATTGCCGATGGCGTTGAAATCCGAATCGAAACCATAGGTCTCGGTGAGGTAGTGCAACGATTCTTTCGCTTTTTCATTTTGAGTCAGTGGCCATCGGTCTGAGCTTTCAGGCTGCTGCCTCCTGTTTTGCCGGGGTGAGCAGCGCATCCATCGAGAGATGGCGTCGCTTGCCCCACTTGGTTGATGCTACATGCCGCAGTCTGGCCGCGCTCAGCATCAGAGCCGAGTGCCCGTCGGGAAATGCGCCAACGACGCGCGTGCGTCGCCGGATTTCTTGGATAATCCGCTCGAGGGGGTTATTGGTTCGGATCTGCCGCCAGTGATTGGACGGGAAAGAGTAGTAGGTCAGGGTCTCAGTGGCTTTCTGCTCGACCAGCTCCGCGGCGCTTTTGAGCTTCATCGCTTTGAAACGCGCCGCGACTTCTTTGCCTTTCGCCTCGGCCGCTGCGCGATCCTCCTGGGCGTGAATCGCCTTGAGCATGCGCGCGACCTCAGCGACTTTGTTGTTCGGTGTGTGGCTGAACACGTTGCGATAGAAATGCACCGTACAGCGCTGCCAGTCCGCCTTGGGGAACACTTCCGCTGCGGCCTCGATCAAACCGCGACAGGCATCGGAAATAATCAATTGGACGCCTTGAAGGCCGCGATCTTTCAGGTGACATACATGCGGGTGCGCGGCATCGACTCACTTCGAGTCTGCGACGCTTCGATAATGCCAGAAGTGATTTCCGGAAATACCAATGGGCCGGTGATCCTGATCTCTGAGAAAGCGGCCGACCTGATTCTTGGCAAGACCAATGGCCGCAGCTGACCAGCCGCGAAGAGCTGCTGCGGGGCTGGTCCTCAGGGCTTCACCAGGCAAAGCCGTTGCATATCCCGCAAATTGATAGTCACACTGACTTTGTTTAGCCACAGGCGGGGCGACAGCCAAGCAACAGCCTGCTGCACTTTGCGGCTCTTGCTCATCACTCCGATGTTGTAGGCGAGCCGGTCGAGGGTGAGCGACCGACCCGTATAGTCCAGTCGCACCAGTTGAAACCCCGCGGCCGTATATGCCCTACGTAAAGTGTCGGTCGTAAAGAAGAAAATGTGGCCGTCGCAGCTCAGGCTCCGCTCACGCCGCCCCATGAGCCGGAACATGGCCGTGTCATAACGCGGGGTTTCCAGAATCAGGTGCCCGCCGGGCTTCAATACCCGCAGGATTTCGCGCAGCGTCCCAACCGGGTCTGGCACGTGCTCGATCACGTGCAGTATTACGACGACATCAGCTGATTCGGCAGGGAGCTTGGCGGACTCGAGCGTGGAATTGAGCGTCTGAATCTTCATCCTTTCGGATGTGTACTTGGCGGCATATCGATCGGGCTCAATCCCCAGAACGTCCCAATGATCCTTCCGAAAGGCCTCGAGGCCACAACCGAAGCTGCTGCCAATCTCGATGAGCTTTCCGCGGGCTGGGTGAAGATCGTTCAGTTGCTTTCGAGTGGTGGCCAAATCGCGGACCTGCAAGCCCTCCTTTTCGAAGCGCTGCAGACGCTCCTGCTCGAGATCAATATTCGGATCGTCCGGCCACATCTCCATTCTTACGACGTCAGCTTCTATTCTCGGACTGGCATACATGAGACCGCATTGATTGCACTTTACAATTTGGTTGATCTGCGCGACGCCCGCACCGTAGAGGACTTGGAAGTCATTCGCACCGCATACGTTGCAATTTGTCTTTACCAAAAGGTCAGCCCTCGGGGTCTCGTTCCCCTCAAGTGGACTCTGGTACGCCGTCTGCATAGATAGCCCTCCCGGCGATCGTAGCGCCAAGGCAACAGATCATGTATTCGGAATCCTAGCAATAAGCCATGCGGTGCGCATGCTAATGTCCGCTTGCTGCACCGAACTAGCTTGCCTTCACGGTGCTGCGGGCATACGGTCTGTCGTAAGCATTTGATTACCTTAGAGTGTCTCTTGTAGGGATTGTTAGCCGCAAGACCCACCTCGCCCTGGCGCTCGGCGTCGAGGCGGTCAAAGTCGGCAAGAGCGTGTTCTTTGCAACCCTGGGTGAGCTGGTCGCATCACTGGCCAAAGCTGAACGTGAGGGTCAGCTCACGCAACGCATCCGCTTCCTCACCCGCAACGCCCTGCTGATCATCGATGAGATCGGCTATCTGCCGATCACACCAGGGGGTGCCAACCTGTTCTTCCAGTTGATCAACTCACGCTACGAACGCGGCTCACTCATCCTGACCAGCAACCGCGGCTTCAGCGAGTGGGGCGAGATCTTCGGCTGTGCGAGCACTTCGGCGATGTCGTGGTCGCCAGCGCACTGCTGGATCGCCTGCTGCACCACGCCATCGTCGTGCAGATCGAAGGGCAAAGCTATCGGCTGCGGCAACACGCACAGCTAGTCCCCGAACACCTGAAGGCGCGACCGCTGACCCGGCCGCCCGAAGAACCCCGCAAAAGGGGCCGACCCCGAAAGGAGCACCCCGAGGCTCATCCGGGCTGATCACCCGTATACCTGGGGAATTTTACTTCGCCCAAAGTGGGGAAAATTACTCCGTCGTTGACAGCGGGGACTGCTGCCCAATCTCTGCCCCGTGCCCCGACCACTGTTACGCAGATGTTCCAGCCGATTGCAGGATGATGCAACTATTGTGAAGCGCATCCAGACCACGGTGGCGTGTCAGTCAGCGACAGCACGGTCTGCCCCGACCAGTCGTTCACCTGCCAGCTGCAAAAATAGCTAATGTTGTTTGCGCGTGCAAAGGCATAGCCTGCTGATCCGTTTATACCGGCGCCGCCGCTAACGCCTGATGCGTCTGTGCCGAAGTGGCCTAGCCCATTCATGTTCGCATCGAAACCGTAGGTTTCAGTGATGACCAGAGGGTAGCCGGCTGCGACTATCCCAAGCGGATACGAGGAACCCCCGGTCCATCCTGGGTAGTCGTGCCAGGTCGCGCCGAAATTCTTCAGCGGATCTGGGTTCCCTGATGGTTGTAAATGTTGAGCCAGATAAATGGCGCCGTCCCATATCCGGTGGAAGCAAGGACGAGATTTGTTGCCCCCTCACCGCGAATGGTCTGCAGCAGCTGAATTTCACCAGCAACCGTATAAGTGATATTCGTCGTGGTTATAGCGTTATCGCCACCGTCCATTGTTCTGCGCCACGAACGGACCGAAATTGCCGCCGTTTGCCAGGATGGACACGGAGGGCCCGGGCCATGCGCCCCAATTGACCAACTCCGTATCACTCGCCCTGATGCCCCTCGGTGCCAAACGGCTCGTTGAACAGCTCGAAAATAACTGCGGAGTTCTTTGATATCGGCAATCGACTCCAGAACGCGGTCGCGTTGGTACTGGGAAAGCCGCCTTGACCAATCGGACAGGTCGTTCCGGGGCGTCCCAGAACAGGGCGATGATCACATACAGGCCGGCCTGATTCGCTGTTGACACCACGTGCTGGACAGCTGATTGATAAGCCGAGACGAGAATTCCGCACGCATAACCCAGCCAGTAGGCCGAGTTGAGCTGCAGCCGGACGACATTGATGCCGCTCCCTGGTAGTTCTTAAGCGACTGATAGAAGGCAAGCGTGCTATTCGCATAGGCAGTCCAAAAGGACGGGGACTGGCCATTCTCAAGGCCCGAGAGGTTCGCGCCGATCAGTTCTACCCCCGAGCCGTCCAGCGTCGAGACGAGTTTGCTACCGCTCGCCTTGATGCCGAACTGCGGGCTGGTCGTGCTGGCGCTTTTGCCATTGACTGTCAGTGACAGCGGTGGGATGGGCACGGTCGACGCGGCACAGCAGAGCGCCGGTAACCCAGCCGCGATCAGTGCCAGAATGGAAGGCGGAAAGCGCATACTTATACCCCGTTTGCGGTGATCGTCAGACTCGAGACGCTCGTCGTCTCGCCAGACAGTCAACAAGCGATGCCGACCAAACGCAAGGCGTCTGCGATTCGAGACGTCGCTATTTGGCGAACCTGTGGAACGGCTCACACTCTTCGGCCATGCTATATTTCTCCGAGGATGCTAAGAAACCAGCCCGTACGGTCGCCCGAATTGACACTGGCGCAAAAACCTACTTTTCTCTTCCCGGCTTAGTACACCAGGTTGGCACGCGCGCCTAAAAAAATAGATGCCGGCGAGCGCACCCTGCACTTCTTCGGCGCAGGCGTTATCGACCAGATGGTGCTCTCGGGAGCCAATTTCCTGGCCGGCCTGCTCATGATCCGGCGCACGAGCGATGTCGCCTACGGCCAGTTCGTGCTGGCACAGTCGGCGATCCTGCTCCTCGTCAGCGCTCAGGTTTCATGGCTGACCGGGCCACTGTCGATAGTCGTTCCGAAAAAAACGCTGGCGGAAAAAACGCAAGCCATCGGGACCATGCGGGTCTCACAGGCCAAATTCCTGCGCGGTCTCGCTTTGGCTTTGCTGTCGGCAACCGCTGCCGCAGGGCTCGCAGGCATCCTCAAACCGGGTATCGCTCTCGTCACAGCGGGAATCATGCTCGCATGCTGGGCGGCGCTGCAGCGTGAGTACCTGCGCAATGCACTGATCATGCATACGCGTCCCCGTGCGCTGCTGCAATCAGACGTCGTCTATGCTGCCTGCCTGATCGTCGGCGTCCTTGGGGCCACCTACTGGTCCTCCTGGTCCGGGATTTTTGCGATCGGCGCTCTGCTGATAGCCGCGCGCATTGCTGCAGCGGTCTCCTATCGTACGCTGGGCGCCGATCCAGGTTGGGCAGCCGGGGATGCGAAACCACTGTGGCGGGAACTCAGGCATATTGGCATCTGGGCCACCGTAGGCTCTGTCATCTACTGGATTTTCGCCCAGAGCTATAACTACATCCTGGCCACTCGATTTGACCTCACGGCGGTGGCCAGTGTGAACGCCGCACGACTGCTGCTCACGCCGATCTTCGTGTTCACAATCGGCGTTAACAACGTGCTGATAACGTCCACCGCGAAGTGGCTCGCCGCGGTCGGTTTGACGAAGACGCTGCGCCGACTCCTCCTGGTGCTGCTGAGCATCACCGCGCTTGATTTGATTTACCTCGTGCTCTTGTGGAGCATCCGCGACTGGCTGACAGGTAGCGTGCTTCACAAAACCATTGCCGATCGCGACACGCTGCTGCTCCTGTGGGCATCCATCGCCCTGATCTTCCTGCCACGAGAGATCTTGCAGGCGGTCCTGTTCGCCTCAGGACGGGTGAAGTCGATGACATGGGTAATTGCGGTCAGCGCCGTGGTGTCGCTGAGTCTGACGTGGTACGGCGTCGGGCACTGGGGAACGGCCTCCGTCCTGATCGGACAGATCGCGGGCGAGTCCGTGAACGTGCTGGTGCTCGCAGGCATGCTGTGGCGCCTCCTGCGGGTCCAAGGACCGGTGCCACCGTCTTATAAAAGCGGGGATATTCCAACTACATCGTCATAGTTTCCGCCTATAGTTCCCGTCACCCGTGAACTGCTCTACAATTTTTGATCACTTCAGCCACATGACTGACCCTGATCGTTAAGATGGCAGGATAAGTCCTGTAACCGATTCCTGGATTTCCAGCGAGGTGTTGCTTGCTCTCACGCCCCAAGCTCGGCCTTGTCACTGTGCTGCTTGCGATGATGTTGCCGTGCAGCATAGGATGGAGTGCGGTACCGGACGTACCGGCTCCGGCGGACGTGGTTGCCGGCACGGATCCACTCAGCCCTCTTGGGCCTGGAGACTCGGTCACGCTCCATGTCTTCGGCCAACCGGACATGGACGGCGTGCTGGTGGTCGCCGACGACGGCGCCATCCGCGCCCCGCTCATCGGCGCCGTGCAGGTCAAGGGCCTCTCGACGCAGGAAGCCGCCAAGGGAATCGAAAAGCTGCTCAAGGATGGCGGCTACTTCGTGAATCCGCATGTCACGCTGACCATGACCCAATCGCTCAGCCAGCGGGTCTCGGTTCTGGGCGAGGTGCGCACTCCGGGCCGGTACGCCGTTGACGCGAAGACCAGCATCGTCGACCTTCTGGCCCAGGCGGGCGGTGAGACCGAGGTGGCCTCGGATACCGTGTATATCCTGCGCACCGACAGCAGCGGCAAGGTCAAGCGCTACCCGGTGAGCCTGCGCGGGCTGACGAACGGCGGGGCAACATCGGCGCCGCCGCAGCGGCTGCTCGGCGGCGACTTGGTATATGTTCCCAAGGCAGAGCAATTCTACATTCTCGGCGAAGTGCAGCGGCCCGGCATGTACAAGATCGAAGACCAGCTGACGGTGATCAAGGCCGTCTCGCTCGCCGGCGGCGTGACGGTCAAGGGCAGTACGCGCCGCATTGAGGTCAAGCACGCAGGCAAGAACGGCAGCGAACCGGTTACCACCAAGGCCGGACCCAACGACTTGGTGCAGCCCGATGACGTCATCCGCGTCAAAGAGAGCATATTTTGATTTCTCAGCGAAATCTTCCGGCGTTGAGGCGCACAAACACACCCGCGCCCCCGTCCTCCGTCCCGCTCCTGCCCACGGAGTATGCACAGAGCAGCCTGAACTGGGGGCAGCTGGCCGCCATCCTGCGCGCGAACAGGCGCCGCGCTGCGATCATCACGCTGCTGCTGCTCGCGGCTATTCTCCTCACCGTCTGGCTGCTGCCCAGGAGCTACACGGCGCAGGCGACCGTGTTGGTCAACTTCGAATCCAATGACGGTACCCGCCAGGCGCCGCCGGATTTGTATACCAGCTATCTGCAGACGCAGGTGCAGCTAATCCAGAGTCGCGAGGTTCTGGATGAGACCATCAACCGCCTGGGACTCACCAAGGATCCGGAGTTCACCTCTGGCTTCGAGGATAACGGCGTCGCCACGCTGCAGGGCTTCGTTGAGAAGAAACTCGGTGCCGCTCTCACGGTTGAGCAGGGCAAGGGTATCCAGCTGATCTACGTCTCCGTCACGTCCAAGGATCGCAATCAGGTGGCAAACATCGCCAATACGATCGTTGAGCAATATCAATCCTTGACGCAGGGCCGTGGAAACGATCCGAATAGCCGCCGCGCGCGCGAGTACTCCGAGCAGCTTACCGACCTGAAGAACAAGGTCACGGTCGCCGAGGCGCACATGGCTGAGTTTCGTCAGCGCACCGGCGTGACCGACATCGCTGCGGCGAACGATGGCGAAACCCAGACTCTGGCGGCGCTCGAGCAGCAGCTGCTCGTAGCCCAGAATCAGCGCCGTACCGCGGAATCCAGGTTCGCGGCCCAGCAGGACGCGAGTGACCAGGCCATGGGTTCACAGGTGATCCAGGGCCTGAAGAACCAGCTCTCGACGCTCCAGGCACAATTGGCGCAACTCTCCTCCACGCTGGGCCCGAAGCATCCGCGGGTGCTGGAACTGCAGTCGCAGATCGCCTCGACGCGCCACTCGTTGGACCATGAGATCCAGGCCTTGTCTCAAAACACGTCCGGAGAAGTGTCCAGCGCCACCGAACTTGAGGCAAAACTACGTCGTGCCGTGGACGATCAGCGCGCCCGGCTGCTGAAGATCCGGGTGATGCAGGACGAGGGTCAAAAGCTTCAGCTGGAACTCGAGTCCGCCCAGACCGTATACAAGCGCGCACTCGACGCATACGACCAGAGCTTCTTCGCCACCGCAAGCCTTTCAAGCCGGGCGGTGCGACCGAACGAGTCCAGCAAGCCGAATAAGCCCGTGCTGGCGATTGCCGGAACATTGGTGGCATTGCTGCTGGGCTTGGCGGGACCCGTGTGCTACGAGCTGCTGTTCCATCGCCGGCTGCATTCCCGTGCCGACATCGAGCGTGACCTGGGCCTGCCCGTGCTGGCCGAACTTGACCGGATTCCCGGATTGGTGGGCCTAGCATGAAAGCCGACATAACCGACACCGTGGTGCAAGGCGACGTGGTGCATGGCGATGACCCCATGCACAGTGCTGACAACTCCAACGCCCTCGCCGACGCGCTCATCGTGCATCTCGGGCTGTCCCAGGAGGACGTGGCACGGATTACGGAGACCATGCGCGCACAGCCGTTCACCTTCGAGGAGGCGGCGTGCCACCTCAATCTGGCGACGCGGAAAGACACCGCCGACGTGAAGGCGTCGCTGCGCGCACGCGGCGGCGGCGGCGGCGGATCGGGGGGCATCTTCGAGAAAGCTGTCCATAACGCGCGGTTCGCCGCCTCCACCGCCCTGACCGTGCGCCAAGGACTTGTTCAGCGGGGCAGCCTGCTGCAGCACACGAATATCGTCGGCCACCCACGCAACGAACAGATCAGTTCCCTGAGCACCGACCTGCTGCTGCTCAACGATTCCACACAGCGCAGCAAGCCGTTCGCGTTCGTCAGTCCAGGCCGCCACGAAGGACGCTCGCAGCTTTGCGCCGAACTGGCCATCGCATTCGCCCGACTGGGAAGACGCACATTGCTGGTGGATGCAGATCTTCGCCACCCGCGCCAGCACGTACTATTCGATTCCGACAACCAGTGGGGCCTGTCCCAGGCGCTGGCGCAGGACAGTGCACCGTACCTGAATACCGTGGAAGGCCTTCCGCAGCTGACCGTGCTGACATCCGGCCCGGTTCCGGACAATCCACTCGAACTGCTGTCCCAATCGCGGTTCGCCCGTCTGACGACTGGCCTGGGCAATCAGTATGACTTCATCGTGATCGACACGCCCGCCGTTTCCCAGTACTCCGATGCGCTTCAGGTCGCGAGTTCGTTCCGGCGTGTAGTGGCGGTCGGCCGCGCTGGGGTCACTTCCTTCCAAGACATGAAAGACATGCTGCGCCGCCTGGCGTTGGCGGACGCGACAACGCTCGGAGCGGTATTCAACAAGTTCTAAAAAGCCCGCCGTCGGCCAGTCAACCCGGCGCAGGGGCTAAATACGGTCAGGGCCGCGACACCCCTGATGCCGGTCAGAGCATGGACCTCTTTCGCAGCGAGCCGCGACCGGCCACTCGCGGCATTGGCAGCGGGTTGGGCGGCATAGCTGGCACGGCGCGCAAACGGCGGTCAAGCGCTGCCCGCGCCAAAGCGAACGTTAGAAGAACCGAGATTACGAAGCCGAAGCTGTAGAACGAAAACCAGTCTGAGCTGACAAGGTTGACGACCAGTGCTTCGAAAAACAGTAGCAGGTAAAGGACGGCCTGCGTGTAATCGAGCCGCAGCAATTTGAGGCACTGCCGTAGAAAGACCACGATATATCCCAGCAGGCAGAGCAACCCAACGTAGCCGAGATCATTGATCACATCGAGGTATCCGTTATGGGCCTCGGAGGGGTAGTAATCGGAATACCGATCCATGGTTTCGATCGATGGGGACCAGGGCACGGGGCCGATCCAATAGGCGGCATACCCGGTGCCTAGCATTGGATGTTGCTTGATGTGCTCCCGAACGACCGCCCAGATTTTGGTACGCCCTGAAAACGTCATGTCCTTCCCGGAGGCGCTAACGAACGGCTGCAGCAGAGAGTCGCCCGGCACGATCTTCAGCTCGGCAAGCGAATAGAACAACAGCAGCCCCACAAAGAACACAGCGAGCGGCACGACGTAGCGGCGTCTGCTGGAAGGTCCCTTCAGCAGCAGGAGCAGCAGGAACACCCCTAATAGCGTGCCAAACAGCGACGTCGAGCTGCGCGACAGGACCAGGCAGGTAACACTCACGGCCAGGCCCAGCGCGACACGCGAGAAGCGGGTCTCCTCCGCCAGCCACGCATGCAGCCAGAAGATCGTGCCCAGCGTGGCCCCGTATCCCAACGCGTTTTTCTGCACGAAAACACCGCGCCACGCGCCCCTGAGAGCAAAATTTTCTACGTTAGTTTCGCGGCCCAGCCCAGGCGACAGGAGACCAAAGATCAGCGATGCCACCAGGAATGCGGTCAGCACAGGTCGTAAGACGCCTTGCAGGCGCCGGTCGTGCCATCCCACACTGACGAAGGCGGCGCCAGTCACGAAGAAAACGCATATGGAAACGGATCGCCAGGCTGTGATTCCCGGCTCGATCGACCACGAGATACTCAGCCACATCCACACAATGAACGCCGGCAGAAACAAATTCAGTTCACGCAACAGCTTGGCCGTCAGCGCGTATCGCCAGATCATGACGCACGGACCCATCACCAGCAGGGTCAGTTTCAGCACCCGGTAGAAGTTGCTGGAGTCTTCCTTCGAATATTCATTCACCTCGCCGCTGTATAGCGGGGCAGGCACAATGATGGAAAGAAGCAACGCTCCTACTATCAGTGCACCCAACCAGGCGTATTTGCCGTCCACCACCCAGGCCCTGGCGACACTCCCACCACCAACGGCAGCCGGTGCCGGCTTCGCCTTCGGCTTGCCCTCGAATTGGAAACGCCTGAGCGCCATGCCTGAATACCCGTCTGAAGTTCTGTCACCGGCCAACGGTCGATCGACGGCAATTATATCTACGACCTGTGGTAAACAGGAGGTAGCGTTATGTGATGCTGTTCACCGATGCGAGGCGTCGGCCGGTCCGGGCTAGCGTAACGCCACGGCAGCCGGACGCACCATCACGCGGCACGCCATTTCAGCCGATGACTCAGATTCATGCTGGGTCTTTCGATGACACGAAACAGCAGGTCCGAGGCTGCGACCGACAGCAGCAGCCCGACAGCGAACATGAACCAGGCGTAGCTCGCCGAGTTCTGAGGGTGAACCAGGAGCTTCAGGAGGCGAATCCCCACCACGGCATGCATGATATAGAGGCTGTAGGAAATATCGCCGAGGTAACGCAGCAGCGGTGCGGCAAGCCACGTTTTGATCCCCCCGGATTCGATGGCGAACAGAAACATCAGGGAAATCAATAGCAAGCTGACCAGGGTAACAATCGCCTCATTGTGGTGAATTTGCGGACTGATGATCAATGCTGCTACGAGCACCCCGAGGTAGGCACCGAGTACCGTTCGATTCAGCTGCCCCCGCCAGTACATAAACAGCACGACACCCGTGAAGAACTCGAACCAGCGGGGAATGAAGAGCCCGCGAGGAAACGGCACCACGCCCCAGAAGCAAACGATCGAAAGCACATAGAGTGGCAGCATCAGCCACATAAAGGTGCGTCCCGACAGCTTCGACTTCGCCAACAGCAACATCGTCAAGCCAAAAAACAGATAGAACTGGACTTCGAGACACAGCGTCCAGAAAACACCGACGATCTGCTTGATCCCCAAAAAGTCCTGGAGGTAAAAGATGTGCGCGATGACGTCGCTCACACTGGGTACCGGCGCGCCCGCGCCTGGATGGGCGCGATTGACGGCAATCCCGGAAATGATCGTCAATACAATCGCCGTCCAGTAAGGTGGATCCAGACGCAATTGCCGGCGCACGAAGAATCGCCCCCACTCCCCGATCGACGCCAGGCGCTGATAGAGCGTCAGTGCAATGACGAAACCGCTGATCACGAAAAACATGTCGACCCCGAGGAAACCGAGGTTGATCACGCGATCGATCGCCACGGGCATTGTTGCGGCAACCTGGGCAGAAACAGGAGTCGAGTCGTAGCAGTGAAATATGGCCACGGCCGTGGACGCGAATCCGCGCAGTCCATGAATGAAGGGCAACTTGCCGTCGCGCCCAGCCGAATGGGTTTTGCCTTCCAGGCGTGGCGCGGCCGCTTGACTACCGGTGCCGGACGAAAGCGCTGCGCCGGTGGGTGCCATCTCAACTTGTGCGGCCGACAGCAGGTTGGTACAGGCCACTAGTGATGATTCCCGCTGTCGTTAGGCAAGATCGGCGAAGGATACAGACCGCGGGCCGCATGGTCCGTGACGCCGTTCCTGCATTTACCGCCGGAATCGGACGGTACCGTCAAGCCTAGTAGACCACCGGTGTGCGGACGGGTATCACGCCCTCTTGCCACTGCAGCGTCAACTCGATGCCATAAATTTTCGAATTGAAATCGTAGGCGGGGGCGCTGCCGCTCGCGAGGGACTGGTACTGGAAGTACGGCTGCAGAACCAGCCACGACAGCGCTCTGTATGTCACCGTTAGCTGGCCGATGTTCAGATTATCGTTGCGCTGGCTGCCGGGCGGCGTAGTGCCCTGGCCCGGCAAGTCGCGGTGCGTGTAGGTGTACTGCAGGTTGACCGCGATCTTGTTCGTGGCCTGCCAATTGAGCCTGAGCGCCGCCGCATTTTCGATATCTGCGTTGGTGGTCGCCAGAAAGACATTGATCAGCCGGGAGAGCTCGACTTCCGCGGTGGTCTTGCCGGTCAGGTTGATCCGGTAGTCCACATCGCCGGTCAATCCGGAAATGTTGCCGCTCCCGGCGTCCGAGGTGCGTTTGGTATACCCGACTTCGCCGCGCAGCGTCGAGCGACCCGAGAAATCGTCCGTGACCGTCAGTCCGCCTGAACGTTGGTTATAGGTAGGTTCAAAGAGACCCTGGGTCCCGGAAAACGAGCCATGGAGATAGGAGGCGGTCACACCGGAGGTCAACCCGGCCGTCCCGACGTACTCGAGATCGAACCGTCCCGAGGATTCCCTCACACTCAGACTGGGATCGTTAGTCTGGGGTTGGTCGACCACGCGGGTCATGCCAGTCACAGCGGTACGCCAGTCCGGCAGGAACTGGAGCCTGACCTTGCCGACTTCGCGCTGCTCCGTCTGAAGCGTCAGATTCGAACCGATCAGGTTGTAGAACGACACCATGCTGCGGATGCGGCTCACGTCCAGGAACCCGTCCCAGATGCGTCCAACCTTCCAGTCCCAACCGGCCTCAGCCGTGTAATCCGTATGATTGAGTCCGGTGAAACGGTCGTACTGAACGCGATCGCCGTTCAGTGTCAGATACAGCTGCTGGTTACTCACCACGTCGGCGGCTACGAGCTGAGCGGCTTCAGATAAGTACGAATCGCCAAGTCTGGTACCGGTAAGACCGGCCGGAAGACTGGCACTTGACGGCAGCTGATAGACGTCGCTGTTGTACTCGTAATGCTCAGTTGCCGAAGCCTGCACTGACAGATCCGCCAATGCAGGCGCCGGCAGAGCCAACGCCAGCACCCACAACGGTCGCCACGCGGATCCCAGCCATTGCGACACAATCCCATCCCTGGGGGCAGGACCCCGTTGTCGATGCTTCACCTAAGTCTCCCAGTAACCGGGGCCCAGTTGGCCGGTGCCCATTAGTTTGGTCGCGTGAATTGCACGGCACGCCCATCGGCTCCGCCGCCCAGGGACGATATGTTCAATCGTTTCGTGCCGCAGGTCACATGGCAACTTAGCGGAACAGCCCTGACGCTGCAACGTCCGGCCGGCAACGTGTGCTGCAGCGCAATTGCATGGCGCGGCAAACCCGCTACGCAGGCGCTGTGCCCCAATAAGCATGCTGCATCTGACTCAATGCACGAGATGGCGGGTTGGCGCACCCCTCGCCAACCTACTCAACATGGCAGTCGGCTTCTGGTCTGGTTTTTCCCCTGCCAATCAATTACTTGACGTGACAGGTGTGAGCGAGCCATACATTTAACTGGTTGCTATTGTGTTCAAGTTACAACAGATTTGACAATGCAACCGGAGCCGCCCTGGTCAATCCCGGGAGCCCTCGTTTAGCCTGAAGCGGAACCTCTCGGAAACGATGCCGGTTCGAATCGACACCCTCGACGACTTCGCGCAGTCCGGACATGCGCAAACAGGTGTCTTCGAGCCATCCAGGTTCTGGCCGGACTCTTATGATCCGCGTGCCCCCCTCGGGCCAACTATCGGAAGATTGAGGTATTTATCATTTTCGCCGGGCGATCAGCCTCTAGACTATGTGCTTCAAGGCCCGAGTGACCGCCGCGCCGGTTTCAGCGGTGTTCTCCCACCACCGGCCCGATCTGCACCGGGACCATCGCATCGTGCCCGAACTGACCTGGAACACATTTCGCAATCACCTGATTCTCGGATACGAGATTTCGAAATACGACAGCGAGTGGGAATGCTATCGGACCCAGCGCGCCAAGCGCCGGTTCACCACCGAGACCTTCCGCGGTCTCATGCGCCTGCGGGGCATCGAATCCGGCGGTGACAGCGGGGCTGGGCGGAGACGTTCCACGTCAGCAAATTCCGCCTCTGAGGCACCGCGGCGATGAGCGAGCAGGTCGATTGCGTGGTGATCGGCGCCGGCGTGGTCGGTCTGGCCGTGGCGCGTGCGCTGGCATCGGCGGGCCGCGAGGTGCTGGTGCTGGAGAGCGAGGACGCCATCGGCACCGGCATCAGCAGCCGCAATTCCGAGGTAATCCACGCGGGTATTTACTACCCCAGCGGCTCGCTCAAGGCAAGCATGTGCGTCGCCGGACGCGAGTTGCTGTATCGCCATTGCGACGAGCACGGCGTCGCGCACCGCCGCATCGGCAAGATCATCGTCGCGACTTCGGAGGAAGAACTGCCGATGCTGGCCAAGTATCAGGCGCAGGCCCGGGGCAATGGCGTGCACGATCTGCAGCCACTGACCGCGCAGCAGGTCGCCGCGATCGAGCCGAACGTACGCTGCGTCGCCGGACTTGCCTCCCCGTCCACGGGCATCGTCGATTCCCACGGACTGATGCTCAGCTACCAGGGCGATCTGGAGGCCCGTGGCGGCGTGGTCGCCTGCAACAGTCCGGTCATCGGCGGCCAATTGAGCGCCTCCGGTGTGTTACTCGAGGTCGGGGGCGCCGCGTCGCTGACGCTCGAGGCGCGCACGGCAGTGAATTGCGCCGGACTGGGGGCGCAGGCAGTGTCCAGTGCCCTGCGGGGCGTGCCGGCGCAGTCGATTCCGCCGCGCTTTCTGGCCAAGGGACACTATTTCTCGCTCTCCGGCCGCTCACCTTTCGGCCGCCTGATCTATCCGCTGGCCAACTCCGCCGGGCTCGGCACCCACGTCACGCTGGACCTGGCAGGTAATGCGCGCTTCGGACCGGACGTGAAGTGGGTGGATTCAATTGACTATGCGCCCGATGAAGCGCGCCGCGACGAGTTCGTGCGGGCGATCGCGCTGTACTACCCGCAGATCGATCCCGCGCGGCTGCAGCCGTCGTACACCGGCATGCGCCCGAAGATCAGCGGTCCGGGAGAGCCGGCCGCGGATTTCTGCATCCGCGCACCGGCGCAGCACGGCGGCCCGTACCTGGCCCTCTACGGCATCGAGTCCCCCGGCCTGACCGCCTCCCTGGCGCTGGCCGGGCACGTCGCGTCCCTGCTCGGCGGCTGAGCACGCCCACCTACTCCGCAAAAGGATTCCGATAGAGCCCGACCAGCTGCCAGGCAAGGTAATAGAGGAATGGCGGCTGATGCAGCAAGTACCTGCGCCAACGCTGCCGCGGCTCGAGAACCACCCGATATAACCATTCAAGACCGGCGTTGGTGACCCAAGCGGGCGGCCGCTTCAAAGTCTCCGCCTCATAGTCTATGGTCCCGCCCAGCGGCAGAAAGAGCGTTACTTTCGGCAGCCGATCGCGGTACTTGAAAATGAATTTCTCCTGTCGGCCGCCCCCAAGCCCCACGAGCAGAACCGTAGCACCGGAGTCATTGATGGCAGAGATGACCGCCTCCAGTTCCTCCGGGCTCTCGTCGAATTGCTTGGACGGCGAGCAGGTGCCGACGATCATCTCGCGACCCACCTTGGCATTCACGTTGCGGCGGGCAATTTCCGCAATGCCGGGACCACCGCCGCACACGAATACCGTCACCGACGGGTCGTCTTTGTAATAACGACAAAACAGCGGGAAATAATCCGAGCCGGAAACCCTCTCCTTGAGGGGAGTGCCGAGGAGTTTCGCCGCCAGAATCATGATCTGGCTGTCGCAGGTCACCACGTCGAAGTGCGGCAGCAGTTTGTAGAAATCGCGGTCCTTCTGCAGTTTCATAATTGAGTCGACATGCAGTGTCAACATGACACCGTGCCTGAATGTCGTGACCAATTCACTCATTGTGATGTTATCGATATCGGCATTGAGCAGTCTGACCCTTGGGCGGTTCGTCTCGATCATGAATGATGCCTGAAAAGTGGTTGACCGCACGCCTTGCTTCACGCCGCCGGAGTCAGTTGATCTATCAGCTTCTTTGTCTGTGCAATGTTCCGCCGGCTGGAGGCACCGAACACGATCGACTGCACCTTCGGAAATCGACATACGTACTCCAAAGCTTCCTGGGGCTGCAGCGCGCCGCTTGCGAAGACCGACATCGCGATGAGACGGCATCTGCCGCTGGTCATCAGGTGCTCGTATGATTCCATGCCCCCGCACATGCGGAATCCAATCTTGTTGATATTTGCACAGATAATTGGATTGCTGATCCCAACCTGCTCGAGTCGCTCGAGCAGCATTGGCGCGTTCATGGTGATGAAGCCCGGTTCGGCGTTGTACCGCTCACGCACGCAGTCGGCAAACATGCGGAATGCCTCGTTGAATCCCAGGCCCAGCAGAAAATCCGTCGCGACATTCTGCAGGAATATCACCGGCGTCTTGAGCCCGGCGAACATCTTCATTTCGGCGTCAATCAGCAGCGTCGCCAGACCATCCATGTCCTTGCGCGCCATCGACATTCCTCCGCGAAGCAGCGCACCGATGGTATTGCCTTCGGGCAGAAAACTCCGGACGGCCCCAAGCACACCCAGTTCCGCCGCGGCGTTGGCGTATTTGTGCGCATAGGGCATACAGGGATAGAACACGAAGTCCCGGTATCGCTCACTGTTGGCCCGGACGTGGTCGCAGACCTCTTCGATTCGCTCATGGGTGGTGCACATGAAGGTCTTCACGCCTTCAGCGTAGGCTGCATCCAGGACCTCAATCACCGCACCGATTTCCTGAAAGCGCATCGCCTGTGCGCGCGCTTTCTCTTCGGACATGTGGTTCACGCCGAAGAACTGGTTGTCGCCGAAAAGTACTCTGTCCATCATGATGACTTCTTGTGTGGTTCGACCGCTATCGTGGGCAATGTGGGCGCTGTCAACTCAGAACCTGTCGCGCAATGACCGCAGAAAGGAGCGCTTGCTGCGCTCAGCTGCCGTCGCTTGCGGCAGGCCTGCCGCCGTCCCGAGCGCGATAGGAGTTCCCGCCTTGAGCGCGTCCGCGCGCATCATGGATGCCACCAGCACCGTGTCACTGGCCGTCCGGAACGTGCTGAGTGGCTTGCCCTTGCTCTTGATGCATTCAGCGAATTGGTCAATCTGCGCCGAATACTCCTCGCCACGCACGTAAAACCATACCGGTCGGGTGAGCTCGGTCGTGTAGCGGGTATTCCACCCCTTCTTCAGTGCTGGCTCAGCGCCATGCGGTTTGCGCAGGTAGGTCTGGATCTCCTGCCGATCCACAATGATGCGTCCATTGCGACCCCAGAAACTCAGCTTGACCGACATCTTGCGAAACGAATCGTCGCTCCAGTTCGTCGCCAGCTGCCCGTAGAAAGTGTCCGAGAACTTGAAGGTCGAGTAGATCTCATCCTCGACTGATTCGGAGAAAACGCTGTTCAGAACTGTTCCGGAGACGGCCACCGGGCGCCCGACCAGATAGTTTGCGAGGTCGATTGCGTGACACGCGTAGTCAAACAGGGCGCCGCCGCCCTCCTCTTTCTGCGAGCGCCAGGTAGAACCCTTTGGACGCAACACAACCGGGCCATAGGCCTCGATGCGCAAATGGTGAAGATCGCCGATGACCCCCAGATCGAGCAGCCGTTTGGCCTCCTGGAATGCGCCGACGTAGCGGTAGTGGTAGCCCACCTGGTTCACGAGCTGCTTCTGTTCGGCAAGCTCGGCGAGCTCATATCCGGCACTGGGATCAAGACCGAAGGGCTTTTCACAAAAGACGTGCAGGCCGGCATCAAGCGCCGTGCGGACAATATCCAGGTGGAGCTTGGACGGCGTGGCAACGAACAGGCAGTCCAGCGGGACCTCGGCCAGCATCTTTTTGAAGTCGCGGTAAGTGGTCACCCCGGTGTACTTCGACAGCACATCGAGCACGTACGAGGAGGTGTCGCAGACGGCGGCCAGCTTGATTGCCGGATGCGCATTGACGATGGACTGATGTGACAGCCCCATTTTTCCCAATCCAACGATTCCGGCTCTGATCATCATGCTATCCAGTGGCTTACGGCCGCCAAGAGCCGCGTTGCCGATTCATTTCCACGTCTGCGTAACTCATTGCAATGGTACCCAAGTCAGCTTGCGCGCGCAGTCTACACCAGGCAATCTCCCCAACAGGCGCAGCTGGCTCACACTGAATGAGGAAAGATTCCGCGCCCGGAATTTCGTCCGCATGAATGTGACCCAGGTTACATGCGGACTGCACTGTCTCATCAATACCAGGTGTCGCGACCGGCGCAAACGCAGGCGCGAAAGCTCTTTATCCCGGGATCGAATCAAGCGCCGTGTCAGCAGCAAAGACGGCGCACCCTCGAGATCATGCCAAACGGTGGCCGGTTGCCGATTCCCCGGTCTGCAGCTGCGTTCTCAGGGATCGCGGTCAATACGCATTGTTGCTGCCCGCGAGGGCTATTACCCGTCCTCGTGCCCAGGAACTCTGACCGAACACGGCGCGACTACACAAGTGCCGGGGCCCTACCGAGGTCAGAAATGAGGCGAGGCGCACATTTTCCCGGATCGGAAACAACGTCAGGTCGGGGATTTTTTCCCGCAGGCGAAGTGCGCCACCATCGCTGCACGCAACCATCGACCAGGATAGTTCGAAGCCTGAGGGTTGGCAGACTCAGGGCCGCTCACGCTCGGTACGCGTCCACTCGTTTGAGCGCCCCCTTGAGAGCAGCAATCTCAATTTCCAGACCAGAAAAATCGGCGCGCAGGCGAGATCCACGGCACCTCTTAGCCCAACCTTGCTCAGGTGCCACCCGCGCAACACATAGATGATCACCGCCAGCGCACTGCCCTCTGCGAGCCAAAGCCAAATCCGGCTCACCGCCAACCAATGCGTCGCGGCAGCGCCAATGATCAGCAGCAAAATAATGTTGAGCGCTACATATGAGATGGGTGGCACCAGCAGATCGAGCGCAAGATCCAGGCACGGGAGACTGCGCCGCTGCCATGCCGCGACCAGCAGCTGGCTGGTCTTGGCACGTATCAGCTGGAAGCGGCCGCGCTCCCAGCGTTGGCGTTGCGTCCGGGCGCCCTGCTCACCGGAGACCATCTCGGGATTTGCGTCAGCTTCATCCACGTAAGCCACGATGATCCCGGCAAGTCCCAGATCGATCCCGTACTCAACGTCTTCAGTGAGCGAGTAGGCGCGGTAGGGCACGCGCCGCAGCACCTGATGCGTCACGCACCAGCCGGTGCCGCGAATCCCGCAGGACAGGCTGAGCCGGTCCCTGGCCCGCGATCGGAGAATATGCACAGCGCCGGTCGCAATGGTGAAAAGCCGGGTTCGCCAGGACACCATGGGATTCAGAACACCATAGTGGACCTGGGCCGCTTGCGCGCCGTTCTCAAGCCTGGCCGCGATGGCATCGAGCAGATTGGCGGAGACCTCGGTATCCGCATCGACGACGACAACCGCATCGGCCAATCCTGCCGAGAGGCTCGCGGCGAACGTGTAGCCAAGTGCATAACCCTTGCCGCGCTGGAGCGGGTCCGTCCGCTCCAGGACCGTGGCACCCGCCTCGCGCGCCTTCTGCGCCGTGCTATCGGTACAATTGTCGGCGCAGACCAGAATGCGGAACCGATCCGCAGGCCAATCAATTCGTTTCAGGCTCGATATCGTTCGGCCTATCACCGCCGACTCATTATGTGCCGGCACGATGACATCGAAGCGCAGCTGCCGGTGCCTCGAGCACAGTAGCGGCGGCTTGCCCGAAAGCAGGGTAAGAAAGAGCAGATAGCCTGCGGAAATGAGCGCCGGAACAGCGAGCAGCAGCAGCACAAGCTCCGAGGCCGGTTTCAGGAATTCCATGGCGAGCCTCGAGGTGCCATCGACACTCGAGGACTTGGGTGGCGGCGGTAAGGGGCGGGGCGCGGCATTGGATTGAATCTGCCTGGGTTCACTGTCAAAAAATCCCAAAAATCCGTGAAGAACTGTGAATTCTAGCGTTGCGGTGCGACACTTGGTCCAGTCTGAGCCGCGGCCTTTTGGGGTCCGAACCCAAAGTGATTATTCACTGGTTTCAGTGCCGGTTTCCGCGCCTCGCCTCCCATTTCGGATACCGCGACCTGGCCTCGTAAATCAGTCGTTGGCGACACTGGGTGCGGTCGGGAGGGTACCACGCGTTATGGAAAATCAATGGATCCCGCCTTGCGGCTGCTCCGGCAACAAAGGCACCCCCGTCCCCATCCTCTAGAGGCCCAGACCACCGTGAAAGACCGCTTCAGTCAATCGCTCGAGAACGCAGGCGTGGTGTTGGCGAACGACGCCGATCCCGGTGACGAGACGCCATTCTCAAGGCCGGCTGGGCTACGCCGATTTAAGGAACCATCTGGCAGTTTCATTGAGCCCTTCGGCAAGCGGGCGGAAACGAATGCCGAGCACATCCTGGGCCTTGACGGATTCCAACCGGATATCGTGCCGGCAGAGCTGGATAAGCCAGGGACGCAGGGCTTCGTATGCCTGCCAGGGATTATTGCGACCCAGAACCTTGTCCGCCACCTTCAGAGCCGGTCCATAGAGGCGCAACTCAGTGAACAACCGCGCCTTGGAAAGGCGTGTCGGTTGCACGCCCAGTGCCCTCGCGTAAAGCTCGAAATAGCTATTCCAGGAGGGCGGCGCGGGATTTGCCAGGTTGAAGGCGTTTCCTGCCGCGGCCGGAAGCCGTACGCCCTGGACTACGGCCGCGGCCACATCGTCCACATGCACGAGGTTGCAGATGCCCTCTCCATCCCGCCCGAGGTCGCCGAGTCGCCCCTGCAGCAACAGGCGGGCAATCTTATCGCTCCACCATTCGCTTCCCGGGCCGTAGACAATGCCAGGACGCAGCCGGACTGCAAATGGGTGGCCGGCAGCCAGCGTATCGATGGCCGCCTTGGCATGACTGTATGCCCCGCCATCGCCGCGCAGCGGCGCAGTTTCGTCAACTGATCCCGTCGTGGAACCATAGATGGCCATGCTGCTCAGATAGACCACCCGTGGAGAGGGGGACACAGACGCTGCAGCGGCGAACAGAGCGTCGCCGCTGCCGGTGATCTGGTCAGGCGTACCGGCAATGCAACTGACAAGGGCGGATGCCGACGCGGCCACGCGCGTCAGATCGGAAAGATCGGTCGCGTCCAGCGTGATTCTTTCCACTTGCCGTGGAAAGTCGGCGCTCCGGATGCTCCGTCCGGCTGCTATCGGGCGTGCCCAATCGGTGGCCAGCAGGGCGCTGATGATGCGTCGGCCGATGAATCCACCCGCACCCAGGACGACAACCGACTCGGGCCTCAAGCGTATTCGCCGTAGCGCCAACCCACGAGCGCCGACAGCTTGCCCAGATTTGCCGAAGACTTTATCAGCCACGCCGCGGCTCGATGCCGGCCGAAGGGAAGCGAGACGACAGCCAACCCGACCGCTGCCACGAATTGTCCGCCCCATTGCAACAGCATGAACGCTCGATCCAGCGGGCCTACGTGCCGGTAACGGCCTTCCATGGCGAGGCGCGCGAAGTGCTGTCCTCCGCTCAAGGCCCGCTGCAACAGCCAGTGCAGCGACAGGCGTTTTGGCTCCACAGGTTCCTGGACAGGTGCCTCATCGCACCAAATGATCCGAGCGTTTCTGTTGTTCCGAAGCCGGAGCAGCATCTCCCCGTCCTCACCAGTGGAGAGGCGGAAGGAGGGATCGAACGGGCCCGGCTCCGCACGCAGCACAGCCCCCCGCAGTAGTGCGTTGCCGAATCTCAGGTTCGAGTCCGGTACGACCGCACCAGATGCCAGCCGCGGCCATTCATAGAATCGGCCTCTGCGAATCCAGCCGGGCGCGCTGTCCGGGATTTGCGGTTCAACGGGTGCAAGCACAGCATCGGCGGCGAATGTTCTTGCCGCTTCCATCAGACGGCGGAGCCACTGTGCCGGCGCCCGCTCGTCATCATCTACAAAAGCCAGCCAGTCGCCACTTGCAAGGTGCACGGTACGATTCCGCGTGAGGGAAATGTTGCGCTCCGGCTGGACCTCGTAACGGATGGTGAGGGGATAGCCCGACCGTAGACGGGCCTCGACGACGGCGCGTGCGCTGCCGTCCGCGTCGTTATCGACGATGATGATCTCATCCGGGCGCATTTCCTGCTGCTCCAAATCTCCGAGCAGCACTTCAAGCCGGTCGAGGCGCTTATAGGTGGCGATACAGACGCTGAGAGTCACGCGGCAGGCAGTCAGTGCGTTTTTGAAGTGTCCGCAGAGTACCCCGATCCAGTGTCTGCAGCCACAGGGGTGAGAGAGAATGTGACCGGTTCCCACACGGCCGGATCGGCAGGCGGAGACGGATCACGCCAGCGCGGTCCGCAGGTGGCCGGCCAGGCGGATGGCCAGTGCCGTTATGCTCAACGTGGGGTTCGCATCGCCGCTCGTCGGAAAGACCGCCGAACTTGCAACGTACAGGTTTGGCAGACCGAATACAGCGCAGTTTGAGTCCACCACACCCATGCGTTCCGATGCGGCCATGCGTGCCGTTCCGATGTGATGGCCGCCCAGCGGCGTGGACCGCGAAATCCGCTCCCGCAGGTGCTGTTCATCAAATCCGAGGCGCGCCCGGCCGCTGCGGTTCAGCGTCTCGCGCAGTAGTTGGAATGCCCGGTACGCCGAATCAATGTCCTCCGCGCTCAGCCGCCATGCGATGTGGACGCGGCGCAAGCCATGGCGGTCGACGTCCTCGGACAGCGTTACCCGGTTGCTGGCCAATGGTGTCTGCTCGGAGTTGAAGTCAACCGGAAAACTACCATCGGCGTTGGGTACGAGTGTGTACGGCAGCTTGCGCCGGGCCAGCCGCATGCGGAACAGCCAATCGCTCGTAAACTTCGCAAGCTGGGGCAGCCCGGTCACGATATTGCGCAGATGCTGCAGCGTGGGCGAGGCCGGCGCCTCGGCGCCTTGCTGGAGAATGCTGCGATATTCTGGAAGAAGAACCGACTTGGCCAGATAAATCGTGGACATGACCGAACTGCCATGGCTGGCATCGGAATAACTGGGAAAGTGCAGCCGAAAAACGGTATCGAGAAGGCGGTGACGCCGCTGGGCCTCCGGGCGGAACCCCAGCTGCCGCCGACAGTACACGCCGTCTGTGGTACGTTCGAAGTTGAATACCACCCGCGCACCGTGCGGCACGAGCGATCCGGCGGTGTTCTCGAAGTGGCACATGTAGTAGCGGCCGAGCGCGTCGCCGCGGTTACCGAAGCCAGCGCCTTGCCGGTCGGAGAGCATCAGCAGACGCGGTACTTCCACTCCACCCGTGGCGAGTACCAAGACCTGTGCAGAAACCATGCGCTTGCGGCCCGCGCGATCCACAAGTTCGGCGCCGTCTACGCGGTCAACCCCTGCGGCTTTCACCAGGCGCAGACAACGCGCTCCCAGCAGCGCCATAACATTGGTGGAGTGCCGAATCCGCTCGCGGTAACGACGGCCGAAGTCTGTCGGAAGGCTATAGCGCTCGATACGGTCCGTGACCACCACGTCCTCGCCGGTGAATCCCTCGATGGTCTCGATGAACGGCCGCACAGAGCCGCTGGCGGTGAAATCGAAGGCACCGGCATCGCAATACTCCAGCGCCCGTGGATAGTGGCGCGCCAGTTCCTCGTAGGCTATCGGCCAGCCGCTGTTGGAAACGTACTCACGCGTCTCGAAATCGATCGGCCGGTAGGGAACACAACGTCCGCCCCAGAGCCCCGTGGTACCACCAAATACCGTACGCCGGAACTCCACGGGATCGGCATGAGGCGCTGCGGCGGTACCGCCGTAATAGTCCGCCAGACTGCGATCGGGATTTAGCCCACCGGCCTCGATCAGCAGGACCCGGAAGCCCGCTGCATCCAGTTCACTGGCGAGGGTGATACCAGCCGCACCCGCACCGATAATGCACACCCGTGCCTGCAGCAGGTCATCCCCTACATCATCCAGCATGCCAAGGGTCATCGTCGCGCCGCTGCCCCCGAATCGTGATTGACCCCCATGGTGGGCGGACAAAGTGGATAGCGGCGTACGAGTTCAATATTCTCGCACTCGGAGCCGCCGCCGATGTGATTCACCGAGACTCTCCTATGTTCGGCGCGTTTCGTCGGCGTCCCAATTATTTTCCAGTGAATTCTTAACACCAGTTAAAGCAGTGGCTAGAGGTACCGTCGCGTTCGCCTTGTCACCATTGCCCACAGCCTAACTTCGCTAAGTCTTGAGTGTATCAGGTCTCAATTTGCCGGCTGCTCCGTTGTGCGTGAGTGCCACTCTGTTAGACTCATCGGTTTATGAACCGCAAGTAAGTAGGCCACTCGGGCTAACGATTGGTGGCAGCAAGAACGCCTACCGAGGCGTTGGTGGCCGTTAAAACACACCTGTGGGCAAGACTATTTATGAAATCGATGACTATGACCTGCCGCGGTTCGTAAAGGTCGCGACCGCATACGGCCCGGACCGCTTCGGTTCCGGCATTCCGCGACCACTACCGCGCCGCAAGCTGCATTCCAATGGGGTTGATTGCTAGATGACGCAGTCGGTGCTAGTGCTCGGTGCCAATGGGTTCATTGGCAGAGCGGTTGTTGCTGGACTGGCGCAAACCGAGTCATCGGTACCGATTCTGGGGGTGCGCGACCCATCCGCTTCATTCACGCAGACATTCGAAAAACGCACGGTGGATGCCACCGACGCGCAGTCGGTCGCGGCAGCGATCAGCGGTGTGGACGTCATCGTCAACTGCGTCGCCGGCGATGCGCAGACCATCGTCAGCTCGGCCAAAGCACTCATCGAGGCTGCTAGCAGCGCGGACATCGCACCGCGCATCGTCCAGCTAAGTACTATGTCGGTATATGGGAGCAGCATTGGCGTGGTCGATGAGACTTCACCGTTGCGCGGCGACTTAGGCGCGTATTCGGAAGCCAAGGTCGCTGCAGAGGCCCTTGCTTCGGGCTATCCCCGCGTCGTGACATTGCGGCCAGGCTGCGTGTTCGGGCCGGGCAGCGAACAGTGGACGGTTCGCTACGCGCGCCTGTTGCTGGCGCGGCGCTTAGGCGATCTGGGCTCGGCGGGCGATGGGTACTGCAACCTCGTTGATATTGGTGACGTCGTGCAAGCTGTGGTGCGCGCGATCGAGAAGCCGCAAGTGGACGGTCGAGCGTTCAACCTGGCGGCGCCGGACGTACTGACCTGGAACGATTTCCTGGTCCGCTTTGCCGTCGCGCTATCCGCAGTCCCGGTACGGCGCATCGGTGCGCGGCGTCTGCGCATCGAGGGGAAATTGCTCGCCCCGCCTTTGAAGATTCTCGAGATCGTCGCCGACAGGCTGGGGTTGCACCGACCGCCGCCCCCAATCCCCCCTTCGCTGCTGCGCCTTATGGAACAGGGCATCAAGTTAGACAGCCGGCGCGCTCAAGAGGAGTTGGGGGTGCGCTTCAAGGACGCGGAGCAAATGCTCACGGAGGCAGCGCAGTGGTACCTGAGCTCGGCATGAAGATTCGCTGATGATAGAGGATGCGCTGGAATTCGATGCCGACAGGACCATTGTCACGGATGTCTGTGTAGTCGGTGCGGGGGCGGCAGGTATCTCACTTGCACTCGAGCTGGCTGCCCGAGGTGTGCATGTACTGCTGCTCGAGTCCGGCGGCCGTGAGGCCGAAGAGCGCACCCAGCGCCTGTATGAAGGTTCCGTCGCCGACGAGCGCATGCACAGCCCCCCGCACCGCTACCGCCAGCGTCGCTTTGGCGGCAGCACCACCATCTGGGGCGGACGCTGCGTGCCGTTCGACGAGATCGACTTCGAGCAACGCTCCTACGTCGAGCATTCCGGCTGGCCGCTCCAACGCGCCGACCTGTTGCCGTTCTATGTCCGCGCCAATCAGCTGTGCGAGGCCGGGGAGTTCGAATATCGCGCCACAGCTGCCTTTCAGCGCACGCTGCGGCCACTCATTGCGGGCTTTGAGAGCGAACACTTCACCACCGATAGCCTGGAGAGGTTCAGCTGTCCCACGGACTTCGGTGCCCGGTACGCGCGGCGCCTGCAGGAATCCCCATATGTGCGCGTCCTGCTGCATTCCAACCTGACCGCGATTCGTTTAGGGATAGGGGGCACCTCGGTCCAATCGCTGCTCAGCAGGACATTCAGCCAACGCGTCATCACTGTTCAGGCCTCGCGATTCGTGTTGGCAATGGGAGCAATCGAGATCGCGCGGCTGCTGCTGTCCAGCCGCGACACGCATCTGCAAGGTATAGGCAATCAACATGATAGCGTCGGTCGCTACTACATGTGTCACATCGCCGGAAGCGTTGGTACGCTCATCCAGAACCGCGCCGTCGATAATGTCTGGCACGGCTATGACGTCTCTGACGAGGGCATTTTTTGTCGACGACGATTTGCGTTGACGAGCCAGACCCAGCGTCGGCTGCAGCTCGGAAACTTCATCGGTCGGCTGCACCATCCGCGAATCACCGACCCGGCTCACCGCAGCGCGGTGCTCTCTGCGCTGCAGTTGGCAAAAGGATTGATTTCCTACGAATACGGTAAGCGCCTGCACGGCGAGGAGCGCCTGAGCGCCACTCGGTGGCTCGGCCATGTGCGCAATGTCATCCTCGGGTCCGGCCAGGTCATCGCGTTCGGACATCATATGTTGCGCGATCGATTCCTGGCGGCACGCAAGTTCCCCTCGATCATCGTGCGCTCGCCAGCCGGGCGCTACAGCCTCGACTTCCACGCCGAACAGGAACCGCTGGCCGCCAGTCGCGTGACGCTCACCGAAGAGCGCGACGAGTTCGATACACCGCGAGTCATGATCGACTGGCACTACAGTGCGCTTGACCTTAGGACGGTGCGCGAATCGGTACGACTGTTCGCGCAGGACATTGGGCGTTGCGGTATCGGTCGGTTTGAGTACGATCCGGAATCCATCGAATCCGAGATGCTGCGCTACGGCGCCTACGGTGGTCACCATCTTGGCACGACGCGCATGGGTAGTGATGTTCGCACCAGTGTGGTCGATCGCAACTGTCGCATACATGGCGTCGATAATCTGTATGTCGCGGGCGGCGCGGTCTTTCCGACATCGAGCCAGGCCAATCCAACGCTGACGATTGTCGCATTGGCGGTCCGCCTCGCAGAACATCTGCAAGCCGCAGCCCTTCGGGAACGGGCCAGTGTGGTTGCCTGAAGACGTAGATCGATGACTGGCCGTGGCCGGTGACATGCTCCGCCATTCCCGTATCGATAACGACGTTTGGCGTCGCCAAGGGGATTCGAACCCCTGTTTATCCGTAAACCGGTCCGATTGACATCGCGGCAGCGGTGGCGACTTAAGGTGGTCGTCGCGCATCGAGATATATTGTCCAAAGATTTCTGCGAACCGATTCGAATCGAAATCGGCACACAATCTGATTAGAAAATCCCGCTGAAAGACGACTCTTCTTCGCTTCTTCCAGCTGCAAGAAAACCCCTGTAAATCGAGCGTCGCAAGATGGCGACGTGTGTCCGGGCAGACACTTTGTCGGCAGGAAAATTTCGTGTTTCACTACTCCCGCACGTTAAAGGCAAACCCGCCGCGAGGCGGGGACGCAAAGCCTCCGGTCTCCGATCCAATTTGATCGGTGAGATAGCGGGGTTGCCGGTAGTCGGACGATCGCGGGGTCGTCGAGCAACCGTCATACCTCCCTCACCTTCAAGTGCAAATCGAACTCCGGAGTGCTCGGGGAACATCACCTGACATGAGGGAGCGCGGAATGAAACTTAAGGGCAAGGGCAGTGTACTGAAGGGCCTTTTCGGCATGATGGTCATCGCGACGGCACTGACCGGCTGCGGTGGTTCCTCCACGGATTCGGCATCTTCGACGGCTAGCGCAGTGAGCCCCACCAGCAGCGTGGGACCTGTGGTCGCCAGGGCGGTGGGGACAATCGCTTTGTCGTCGGCGACCTATCAGGCCTCGGCGGCTTCGAGCGCGATCGTCACGGTCTACCGCAGCGGCTCTGGCAGCGACGCGGCCTCAGCCACCTACGCCACCGGCAACGGCAGCGCCGTGGCGGGCACCGACTACAAAGCGACTTCGGGCAGCCTCACCTGGAATGCCGGCGACACCAGCTCGCGCATCGTCGTCGTACCGGTCGCCGGCTCTGCCTCCGGCAAGACGTTCGCCATCTCGCTGACCGGCATCGGAGGTCAGGCGAGTTATGGTAACCCGTCCTCGGCCACCATCCAGGTCAGCTCGACCGCGGCCAGCAGCAGTTCCAGCAGTAGCTCGGGTTCGACCGTGGCCAGCGGCGGCGGCTCCAGCAGCAGTTCCAGCAGTAGCTCGGGTTCGATCGTGGCCAGCGGCAGCGGCTCCAGCAGCGGCTCGAGTTCCTCGGGCACCACGACCACCTCGGCCACCCTGCAATGGACGGCGCCCACCGACAACACAGACGGCTCGGCACTCACCAACCTGGCGGGATACAACATCTATTACGGCACCAGCAGCAGCGCGATGACGAACAAGATCGCCATCACCACTGTGGGTATCACGGACTACGTGATCCAGAACATGCAGTCGGGCAGCTGGTACTTCGCAATGACCTCGGTCAACAGCAGCGGCGTCGAGAGCGCCCTGACCGGCACCGTCCAGGCAACCCTGTGATCCACCTCGTTCCTAGGAAAGCTCTCGCCAGCGTCGGCACGTTGCCCTTACATGCCGGCGCTGGTGCAGAGCTCTTTGGAATGCACCACGGTAGCGATGACCCCTGGATGCGCACTTCGTCTCCGAATAGCGCTTTGTCTCCAGATGGCGACACATATTTTGTGACCCTCTCCACAAATCCTTGGGCGGATCTTCCGCCCGACGCAAAAATCTTTGGATATCTGAAAGCTTCTTTGCCGACGAGCAGCTCTCAAGCTCAAGAAACCGCGCGAACTCAGCGTCGCAACCGGAGGCTGCAGATCTAGATTCAGCACGCTGCCCAAGCAGAAAATCCCGCTGAAAGCAGACTCTTCTTCGCTTCTTCCAGCTGCAAGAAAGCCCCTGTAAATCGAGCGTCGCAAGATGGCGACGTGTGTATGTGCAGACACTTTGTCGGCACAAAACTCTCGTGCTTCACTACTCCCGCACGTTAAAGGCAAACCCGCCGCGAGGCGGGGACGCAAAGCCTCCGGTCTCCGATCCAATTTGAACGGTGAGATAGCGGGGTTGCCGGTAGTCAGACGATCGCGAGGTCGTCGAGCAACCGTCATACCTCCCTCACCTTCAAGTGCAAATCGAACTCCGGAGTGCTCGGGGAGCATCACCTGACATGAGGGCGCGAGGAATGGAACTTAAGGGCAAGGGCAGTGTACTGAAGGGCCTTTTCGGCATGATGGTCATCGCGACGGCACTGACCGGCTGCGGTGGTTCCTCCACGGATTCGGCATCTTCGACGAATAGCGCAGCGAGCTCCACCAGCAGCGTGGGACATGTGGTCGGCAACGCGGCGGGGACAATCGCCTTGTCGTCGGCGACCTATCAGGCCTCGGCAGGTTCGAGCGCGATCGTCACGGTCTACCGCAGCGGCTCTGGCAGCGAAGCGGCCTCAGCCACCTACGCCACCGGCAACGGCAGCGCCGTGGCGGGCACCGACTACAAAGCGACTTCGGGCAGCCTCACCTGGAATGCTGGCGACACCAGCTCGCGCATCGTCGTCGTACCGGTCGGCGGCTCTGCCTCCGGCAAGACGTTCGCCATCTCGCTGACCAGCATCAAAGGTCAGGCCAGTTATGGTAACCCGTCCTCCGCCATCATCCAGGTCAGCTCGACGGCGGCCAGCAGCGGCTCGAGTTCCTCGGGCACCACGACCACCTCGGCCACCCTGCAATGGACGGCGCCCACCGACAACACAGACGGCTCGGCACTCACCAACCTGGCGGGATACAACATCTACTACGGCACCAGCAGCAGCGCGATGACGAACAAGATCGCCATCACCACTGTGGGTATCACCAACTACGTGATCCAGAACATGCAGTCGGGCACCTGGAACTTCGCAATGACCTCGGTCAACAGCAGCGGCGTCGAGAGCGCCCTGACCGGCACCGTCCAGGCAACCCTGTGATCAGCACGTCGCCTCAACGAGCCTTCGCACAACATGCTCTTGCTGTTGTGCGACCCAAATGGCCAGCAATAATCTGCCTGGGCGGCAATAGATGGCCGCCGACCGCAGAGCGGCCGCGATGCACGGCGTCAATCAGCCCGAATCAGTGATCCATTGCAGTGCACGCTGGATCCTGGCCAGGGTGCGCTCCCGTCCCAACAGCGCCACGGTCAGATCGATCGGCGGCGACACCGCTCCGCCGGCCAGCGCGACGCGCAGCGGCTGTGCAACCTTGCCCAGACCGACGCCATAGCGCGTCGCGACCGCATCGATCAGGCGATGAACTGGGCCCGCGGTCCAGTCGTCGAGCAGCGCAAAACCTTCAAGCAGGGTCTGCAGCACGGTGGCGGCCTCGGCCGTCAGATTCTTCTTCGCAGCCTTGTCGTCGTAGCGCTCAAACTCGCGAAAGAAGAACAGACTGTTGTGCGCCATCTCCTTGGTAGTCCTGGCGCGCTCACGCTGTGCGTTGACCACGCCCTCGAGCAGCCGCTCATCGGTGACCTCGATCCCCAGCACGGCGAGCTGCGTGCGCAGTGCAGCCACCAGGGTCGCGAGCGGCGCGCGCATCATGTGCTGCTGATTGAGCCAAAGCAGCTTTTCCGGGTTGAACGCGGACGGGGCTTTATTGACGTCCTTGATGTCGAACGCGGCGACCATCTGCTCGCGCGTGAAAACTTCCTGATCGCCGTGCGACCAGCCGAGGCGCACCAGGTAATTCAGCAGGGCATCGGGCAGGTACCCCTCTTCCTGGTACTGCAGCACGCTGACCGCACCGTGCCGTTTGGACAGTTTGGCGCCGTCGGCACCGAGGATCATAGGGACGTGCGCATACACGGGCGGTGAGGCACCGAGCGCGCGCAGCATGTTCATCTGTCGCGGCGTATTGTTAAGATGATCATCACCGCGAATGACATGAGTGACGCCCATGTCCATGTCATCCACCACGACGCAGAAATTGTAAGTCGGGTTGCCGTCCGAACGCTCGATGATCAGGTCATCGAGTTCGGCATTCTTGAATACCACGGCGCCATGGACCTGATCCTCGACCACCACGTCGCCATCGAGCGGGTTCTTGAAGCGCACGACGGGCGGTACGCCCGGCCGTGGCTCATGCCGCTCGCGGCAGCGTCCGTCGTAGCGGGGCTTTTCCTTCGCAGCGAGCTGCTGCTCGCGCATCTGTTCCAGTTCTTCGCGGGTGCAGTAACAGCGATAAGCGTGGCCGTGCTCGAGCATCTGGGCGATCACCGCCCGATAACGATCGTACCGTCGGGTCTGGTAGTACGGCCCTTCGTCCGCGGACAGATCCAGCCAGCGCATGCCATCTAGGATGACGCGTACCGCCTCGTCGGTGGATCGCTCGCGGTCAGTGTCCTCGACCCGCAGAATGAATTTGCCGCCGAAGCGGCGGGCGTATAGCCAGGAGAACAGCGCGGTACGTACGCCGCCGATATGCAGCATGCCGGTGGGGCTAGGCGCGAAACGGGTCACGACTGTCATGGTGAGGAACTCGCTTTGGCCGCGCATGGTAGCGGCGCCCGGATTGATTCGCCACGGGCGGCCGCTTAAACTCGGCGCCCGTTTGCGACCGGGCGGTTAGCTCAGCGGTAGAGCACTGCTTTCACACGGCAGGGGTCACTGGTTCGATCCCAGTACCGCCCACCATCCGACAAAAATAATTGTTCAAGGTCAGTAAGTTGGACGACCGGAAATTGGCCGATGCAGGCCGCGTCTCGCCAGCCGAAGGCATGGCGGTGGCGGCACGCCCGGCGCGTTTATCCCGTCGGAAGACACGCAAAAATGCTAACTTTCCCTAAGATATGGCATACCTTTCGCCAGCAGTTTCTGGGAATTGAGCCCCTTGGCACCACCAAAACAACGTGCACGGGCTATCGTCCTGTGGGTCCTCGTTGTGCTGTGCGCCCTGCTGTTCGCCTTCGGCTGGACACTTCGGTCCTATGCACGATTCAGCGACCAGCTGTCCGCTCTCGGCGGTATGTCGCTCGGCGACACGCGCGGTGACGCGCGCTACAAATTAGGGGTCCCGGCGGTCGTGTATGGCAGTGATGAACCCGGCGAGGCCGGCATGCGTGTCTACTATACCGATCCGGAGAAAGATCCCCAGAAGGATCCCGCCAACGCCCTGCCAGCGGGCACGGACATCAACAGCTTCCATACCTGGTTGTACGAATTGGGCAGCAGCCTTGGCCCCCATCTTGACCTGACGTTCGACTCGCGATCGGGACATATCGCGAAGATTTCCTGCGTCGATCAGTCCAGTCCACCAACGTCCTACTGCGGCAGGTTTCTGGGCATGGCAGTGGACGATCCGGAAACCAGAATCATCGCCCAACTGGGCAGCCCGACCCGGCAACGGATTGACGACACAACCGGGGTCAAGACCATGGAGTACGGCGATGTCGGCGTCATTTTCCTGCTGGCACGTCAGCGCGTGTTTGGCATTTCGGTATTCGGTAGCGCCCAGCGCAAGCGGCCGCCGCTCGATCGGTTTCTGATCTGGTATACGGCCGACCTGAAAGCTGCGCTGAAGTCCTAGGCCGCGCAGATTAAGCGCTGTTAAGTCACTCCCGCAGCAGAGCGGCCAGCTGCGGAACCGGAACGCTGGCCAGCTCCTTCGGCTCGACCTTGTACAGACCGCCGCCATACACGCGGCCGCAGCCGATAACCACCGCCGGCCCGATCCGGGACAGCAACTTCCAGACCAGCCGGGCGCGCTCCACATCGCCCCCGATAAACCGCTCCAGCACCGCGCGTGGATACAGCATCAGATAGCTGTTGGCGGCAATGGCCTGCGAGCGATTGAAGATGAACCGCTGCGCCCGGCCGTCACGCCCGCTGCGCGCGATGTAGGTGCACAGGAAGAAGGTCGGCGCGCGAATTTCCTGCGCGTACCACGGCGCGCGCCTGCTGCACTGGTACCCTTTGGAGACCTGCTCCTTTCCGTCCTCCAGATAGCGCCACAGATCCGGGTGCCGTAGCCGAAGCCCCTGCTCGGGCAAGCGACAGTCGAGAATCCACAGCGGGCGCGCGAGCAGGGGCCGTCCGTCCGTATCCGCCTGTACTTCGTCCAGCTCCACGTACCGCGGGCCCGGGAGAATTGGACGCAGGTATTGGCGCGGTATTCCGCGTTGCCGCACTTGCTCGCCGGTCATGATGAAAAACCGGTTGGCACCGGTGGCGATGCCGCGCTGTACGCGAAAGTAGTGCCCCAGCGTGGGCACGCCGGCCTCATGGGCTGGCGCGGGCGCCGCCGGAAATCCGCTCCACTTCGCGGCCGCCGCAAGCCGGGAATCCGACACCAGAGCGCATGTCTTGGGTCGGCTCAATGTGGCGCCGTAACTGAACTCCACCTCGTGTCATGAGGGCGGGCGCTGGTTTCGAAACCACAGCACCGAGGAGGACACCAGCGCGTCGTCGAATTGAGGTTCACGGGGGTCGAAGCGGTGAATGCGCAACAGCGTGACCTGGCGCAACAGATAAGCCTTGAGCTCCCGGCCGTAGTTCACGTCAATGAATTCACTCGGAATCAACCATCCGGCGAGCGCGCCGCGGCGCATCCACGCATGGGCCTGCAGCAAGAAGTGCACAGAAAGACCCGCCTGGCCACTCAGCTGCAGACCGGTAGCCTGCATCGAACGCATCCGCAGCCGGGCCTTCGCCGAACGCCCCAGGTGGTGGTGGCGGACGTAAGGGGGGTTGCGGATCACCAGGTCAAAGCGCTGCGCTTCCGCAGCCGGCGGCTCGGCCGCAGTGAAGTCTTCGGCCCGCAATTGCAGCGGTGTGCCCTGCCACAGCGCATTACAGGGCCGGGCGTAGTGAGGATCGATCTCGAAACCCGTGGCAGCCGCTATCGAAGCGGCTGGCCACTCGCGCAATAGCGCCGAGTAGAACGCGCCGGTACCGATGGCGGGATCAAGAAAGCGTAGCGGCCCGGATCCCAGCGCCTGGCGCGCGTAGCGCAGCAGTTCCCCGGCCAGCCGTCCGGGCGTTGCGAACTGCCCGAGGCGGTTTCGCTCAGCCTGCGTGCGCCCTTGATCCTGGGTTTGTTGAAGCGCCAGTCGCTGCGCTTCGATCGCGACCAGGCTGTGCGTCAACTCCCCTACCCCAGCGGCTCGACCCGTACTGCGGTGCCGTATGCCAGCACTTCGCTGATACCGACACCAATTTCGGTCGCGTCATAGCGCACACCAATGACCGCGTTGGCACCCAATTCGCGCGCGTGCCTGAGCATCAGTTGGTAAGCATCATCACGTGCACGCTCGCACAGCTGTGTGTAGAGCGTGATGTTGCCACCGAACAGGGTCTGCAGGGCCGCGCCGACCGAACCCACGATGCTGCGCGAGCGCACGATGATGCCGCGCACGATGCCAAAATTCTGCACCACGCGCTGGCCCGGCAGTTCGAATGCGGTCGTGACCTTGTCGTTGAAGATCGCCATGCTTGCACCCCGCAGGTTGCGCCAAGACTGCCGCGCTGCGCGTCGCGGGTCAATTGACCTGGTGCTTCGTGCCGCATCTCGACAAGCCGCGCCGCGCGACGGACCATAGGCGCAGGGTCAAATGAGGAGGTCCACAGGTGACTTATAGCAATCTAATCCCGCCCGCTGCCCTCGCGGCCTGCCTGATCGGCGGCTGCGCGACTGCGCCGCATGCACACTCTCCCAGCACCGCAGCCCAGGACCAGGCCATGGCACTGAATCCGGACTCGGCCAAGGCGGCGACGGCGGCTGCCGTCCGGCAGGTGATCGCCACCGAGCAGGCTTTTGCCAAGACCATGGCGGACCGCGATTTCAAGGCCTTTGTCACGTTCCTGTCGCCCGATGCGGTGTTCTTCAGCGGTAACTCCGTCAGGCATGGCCCGGCAGAAGTCGCGGTGCAGTGGCGGCCCTACTACGACGGCCGCAAGGCGCCGTTCTCGTGGGCGCCCGATCACGTCGAAGTGCTGGCCTCGGGCAAACTCGCGCTGAGCACCGGTCCGGTATATGAAGATGGCAAGGTCGTAGGTCGCTTCAACTCGGTGTGGCGACTCGAGCCGGACAATAACTGGCGCATCGTGTTCGACAAGGGCGAGGCGGTGTGCAACACCAGGCCCTGAGCTGCAGCGTTCAGGCGCTGCGGGCGAGCCGGCGCCGCAAGGCATCGCTTAGCAGGTGCAGCTCGTCGATGTGCAGCGCCAGACCGCAGCCGAGGAACACCATCACGCCCACTGCCACGGTCACCAGCAGCGAGCCCAGCTTGCTGATGAAACCCTGCGTCGCCCAGTCAGCCAGCAGGTAGTGCTGTGACAGCCAGCAGATCGCTGCCAGTGCGGCCGAAGCCAGCGCCACCTTGCCGAGCATCGCCAGCATGCGACGCGTTTCGAGGTGCTTGAGCTGATGACGCATCAGCCCATAGAGCACCAGGAAATTCAGGCTCGCAATACAGCCGGTCGAGAACGCCAGTCCACGGTGACCCCAGCCGAGACGAAAGGTAAAGATCCAGTTGAGCAGCAGGTTCACGGCCACCGCCATGAAACTCACCAGCATCGGTGTTTTGCGTCGATCCAGGGCGTAGAACGCATTCACCAGGATCTTCAGCGCCGCGTAACCGCACAGCCCGATAGCGTAGTAGCGCAGCGCACCAGCCGCCTCCGCCGTCTGGTACGCATTGAACCGGCCGTGCTGGTAGAGCACCGAGATGATCGGCTCGGCCAGCATCATCAGGCCAACCGCAGACGGCACCGTCAGCAGAAATGCCAGCCGCATGGCGCGCGAGAGTTCGGCTCGGAACGCCGGCATGTCATCGGCAACGGCAAGCCGCGAGAGCAGCGGCAGTGTCACCGTGCCGAGCGCGACACCGAACAGGCCCAGCGGCAGCTGCATCAGGCGAAACGCTATCGATAGCCAGAAAATCCGCCCGTCGCCCAGCGTCGAGGCGAACATCGAGTTGATCAGCACGTTGAACTGCGTGGTACTGGCCGCAATAACCGACGGACCCATGAGGGCGAGGATGGCGTTCACTCCCGCATCGCGCCAGGCGAAATCAGCGTGGAAGTGGTAGCCGAGGCGGCGCAGCCGCGGCAGCTGCACCCCGAGCTGCAGCGCTCCGCCGATCAGGGTCCCGATCGCAAGTCCAATGAGCGCACGCGCACCGAAATGCGGATCGAGCCAGACGCCGAGCAGCACTCCGCCGGCGATGGAACCGATATTGAAGAAACTCGAGGCCATGGCCGGCATGCCGAACACGTTCTTGGCGTTGAGCATTCCCATGACCAGCGCGGCAACCGACACCATCAGGATGAACGGGAACATGATTCGCGTCAGCGTCACCGTCAGCGCCGCCTTGTCGACATCGAATCCAGGCGCCATGGTGGCGACCAGGTATGGCGAGAACACGATGCCGAGCAGGCAGATGGCGCTCAAAACGACGGTGGTCAGGGTCGCCACCTTGTCGGCAAGCCGCCATGCCGCCGCATCGCCGCCGCGCGCTATGGTCTTGCTGAACGTGGTGACGAAAGCGGTCGACAGCGCGCCCTCGGCGAACAGGTCGCGCAGGATATTGGGGATGCGGAACGCCGCCGTGAAAGCGTCCATCGCGGCGCCGCCGCCGAACAGCGCCGCGCAGATCTGCTCGCGCGCCAGGCCGAGCATCCGGCTGCACATCACGGCCACACCGATGATTCCCGCCGCCTTGGTATTGAGGCGCTCGGTGCGCGCCTCGACATCGACCGCCGTGCCCACGGGCGACTCGGCTGGCGGCGGCTTCGGTCCGGATGCGCTCATCCTAAGCCTACGCGGCCAGACGCGCCCGGATCAGGGCACTGACCAGCAGCAGCGATGTCGCGGCGCTGCGCATGGCATCGACCGCGACCACGCCGAGCGCGACTCCGTTGTCGAACGGCGTCTGGCCGGCAGGCCACGGCCGCAGCAGCAACCAGGTGGTGACCACCAGGGGCGGCAGCACGTAGGCGCCGATCCATGCCATCCGCTCCCCCTGCGCGATGCGACGCATCGGTGGCTCGCGCGGTGGCGGCGCATGGCGCATCCACAGCATCAGTGCGGCGGCGACCACTGCGAGACCGAACACGCTGCTGCCATACTGCAGCCAGCGATACAGGTGCAATGGATGGCCGGAAATCTCCGGGCCATAATCCTTCAGCAGGGGAAACATGCGCACGCCGCGGGCATTTTCGTGCGTGAACGTGTCCCACACCAGATGCGTGGCCGCGCCCAGCAGCAGCGCTGCTGCAGCATACAGCCAGGCGCTGGGTCGAGTGATTGGCGCCGGTGGCGGCGCCGCACGTAAGCGCACATAGGCCCGATCCGGGACTACCTCGATCACTGCCGGCCGGATCAGGAGCAGCGTAAGCCAATAGATCGCCAGCCCTACCGGCAGGCAAAACGTAAACAATGCCTCGACACTGTGAGTCTGCCAGCGCGCCACCGATCCCGGCAGCAGCGCGCCGAAGTCCGGCACCATACTGCCGATGACTGCCGCCGAGAATATGTTGGCGCGGGTGAGCCACCGGTAGCCCGGCAACACCGCGGCAATGTGCGATACGGTGAACGGCATCGCGCCTCAGCCGCTCCAATCGCGCACGAGCGCGGCGCGCTCAGGAATGCGCGGCGGCGAGCCGTCCTGGGCGGCTATCGAGCCCACATAGACGAAACCCAGGCAACGCTCCCGCGCATCGAATCCCAGCGCCGCGGCTACTTCCGGATCGTAGGCATTGCCGCCGGTGAGCCATATCGCGCCATAGCCCTGGGCGTGAAACGCGTTCAGCAGGTTCATGACGCCGGCGCCGGTCGACAGCAGCTGCTCGACTTCGGGCACCTTGTGGTCCTGGCGCAGGTGCGCTCCCACGGCGATTACCAGTGGAGCGGTCAGAGGCATGTTGCGCGCCTTGTCGAGCTTGCCCGGCGGTGTGGCCGGTTCGCGCTGCTGCAGTCGCCGCACGAACAATTCCGACAGGCGCGAGCGCGCCGCGCCATGAATCAGCACAAATCGCCAGGGCTTCAGAGCACCGTGGTCGGGGGCCCGTAACGCAGCGTCGATGGCAATATCGATCTGTGCCTGCGAGGGACCGGGATCGCGCAGCTGCAGTGCCGGTATCGAACGGCGCGACAGCAGGGTCTCGATGGTATTGGAAGCCTCACGCTGCATCGAGCAACCGCAATATCTCGGCGGTCTTGTCCTGCATCAGCGCGGCGTCAGCGCGCGACTCCACGTTCAGCCGCACCAGTGGCTCGGTGTTGGAGCCGCGCAGGTTGAATCGCCAGCGCTCGAATTCCATCGACAGGCCATCGGTGTAGTCGATCGACTTCGCACGCGCCTGGTAGTTGTGCTGCACGCGCGCCAGTACCGCCTTGGTGGCGCCGACGTGCCCGCTGATCTTACGATTGATCTCGCCGCTGGCTGGATACAACCGCTGGCGCTCCCCGACCAGTTGCGACAGTGTCTTTCCGGACTCGCTCATGACCGCCAGAACCAGCAGCCACGGAATCATGCCGCTGTCGCAGTAGGCAAAGTCGCGGAAATAGTGATGCGCACTCATCTCACCGCCGTAGACTGCGTCGACTTCGCGCATTTTCTGCTTGATGAAGGCATGGCCGGATTTGCACAGCACCGGCTGACCACCGTACTGCTGCACGATTTCGATCGTATTCCAGGTCAGGCGCGGGTCGTGCACGATGCGCGCGCCGCGGTTGCGGCGCAGGAATGCTTCGGCCAGCAGGCCGACCAGGTAATAGCCTTCGATGAAGCCGCCGTGCTCGTCGAAAAAGAAGCATCGATCATAGTCGCCATCCCAGGCGAGACCCACGTCGGCGTTGGAGCGGCGAATCGCTGCCACCGTACTGGCCCGGTTCTCCTCCAGCATCGGATTGGGAACGCCATTCGGAAACGAGCCGTCGGGTTGGTGATTGATCTTGATGAACTCAAACGGCAAATGCGGCTCAAGCTGATCGACGATCAGGCCGGCGCCGCCGTTACCGGCATTGACGACCACCTTCAACGGCTTGAGCGTGTCCGCATTGACGTAGCCCAGCAGGTGCTGCAGGTATTTGACACTGGTATCGAGTGCGCTGACCACACCGCTCCTGGCGGCCTTGCCCGGCAGCGCGGCGCCCTCGATCAGCGCCTGCATATTGGCCAGTCCGGTATCGGAACTGATCGGACGGCTCTGCTCGCGCACGAATTTCATGCCGTTGTAGTCCGGCGGATTGTGGCTCGCGGTCACCATGATGCCGCCGTCGAGTTCCTCGGCGAAGGTGGCGAAATACACGCCCTCGGTTCCGCACAGCCCGATATCGGCCACGTCCACGCCCGAATCCGTCAGGCCGCGCGTCAGTGAATCACGCAATTGCAGGCTCGACCCGCGAATATCGCGCCCGACCGCCACCATCTTCGGCTTGACGAACGCCGCGTAGGCCTGCCCGATCTGGTATGCCAGCGTGTCGTTGAGCTCATCGGGGATTCGGCCCCGGACGTCGTAGGCCTTGAAACAACGCAACTTGGCCATTCGCTTCCCTTTGGATCCTACTGCAAAACGAGCGATATTAGTCGCTTGTGGCGCGTAGTGAGTAGCAAGTGGATTTATTAATTACAAAAAATCCACTTGCTACTCACTACCCGCGGCATGCGTTGGCACCACTAGGTATTTGTACCCTGGCGTCCATAGCGATCTTCGAAGCGCACGATGTCGTCCTCGCCGAAATAGCTGCCCGACTGCACCTCGATGATGTGCAGCGGAATTCGACCAGGATTCTCGATGCGATGGCGCACGCCGATGGGAATGAAGGTGGATTGATTCTCCTCCAGCAGGAAGGTCTCATCGCCGCGCGTAATGCTGGCGGTACCGGATACCACGACCCAATGTTCGGCGCGGTGATGGTGCATTTGCAGCGACAGCGCGCCGCCGGGATGGACGATCAGGCGCTTGACCTGAAAGCGCTCACCGACATCGATGCTGTCGTAGCTGCCCCAGGGGCGAAATACCTCGCGATGCAGCGCATGCTCGTAGCGGCCATACGCCTTGAGCCGCGCGACCAGCTTCTTGACGTCCTGGGCGCGATCCCTCGGCGCCACCAGCACGGCATCCTTGGTCTCGACCACCACATGATCGCGCAGACCCACCGTCGCCACCAGGCGGCTGGAGGAGTAGACGTAGCTGTCGTGGGTATCCTCGACCATGACGTCGCCGAACAGCGCATTTCCCTGTGCGTCGTGCTCGCAGGCAGCGTGCAGAGACGTCCAGTTGCCGACATCGCTCCAGCCGGCGTCGAGCGGCACCACCACCGCATCGGAGGTCTTTTCCATGACCGCATAGTCGATCGATTCGCTGCGGCATTCGCGGAATGCAGCCGGGTCGATGCGGGTGAAATCCAGGTCGCGCACCGCGCCGGCAAAGCTGTTGCCGCACGCCGCGGCGATGTCGGGCGCGAACTTTTCGAGCTCCTCCAGGTAGCGCCGCGCCCGAAACAGGAACATGCCGCTGTTCCAGTAGTAGTCACCCGAGGCGAGGAACGCCTGGGCGCGAGCCACATCGGGCTTTTCCACGAACTCGGCGATGCGATAGCTGCCGCCGGCGAGCCCGCCGCGGCGGATGTAGCCGTAGCCGGTCTCAGGACTGGTCGGGACAATGCCGAACGTCACCAGCGAGCCGTTGCGCGCCGCCACACTGGCGAGCTCGATCGCGCGATGGAAAGCCGCAACATCGGGGATCACATGGTCTGCCGGCAGCACCAGCAGCAGCGGGTCGCCCTCCTCACCCGCCAGTGTCGCGTGCGCTGCCAGGGCAATTGCCGGCGCGGTGTTGCGCCCCGCCGGCTCGAGCACGATGGCGCGCGGTTTACAGTCGATCGAGCGCAGCTGTTCGGCCACCAGGAAACGATGCGCCTCGTTGCACACCACCATGGGCGCGGCCACCTCCAGGCCCGCCAAGCGGCGTACCGTGTCCTGCAGCATGGTGTTGCTGCCCACCAGCGGCAACATTTGCTTCGGATGCAGCTCGCGCGACAGCGGCCACAGGCGCGTGCCGGCGCCGCCGGAGAGAATCACCGGTACCAGCATGACTTACAGACGCTCCATCGTCAGGTCGGCGACACGGGGCTCGGTCTGCGGCATGCGGCCACGGCCGATCGCAAAATACTCGAAGCCCAGGCGCTGCATGAGAGCCGGGTCGTATAGATTTCTGCCGTCGAAAATCAGCGGCCGCACCAGCAGGGATTTGAGCCGGTCATAATCCGGGCTGCGAAATTCCTTCCATTCAGTCGCAATCAACAGTGCCTCCGCGCCCTGCGCAGCCTCGTAGGCATCCTTGCAGAATATCAGACTGTCCGCATGGCGGGCGTTGGCATACAACCGCCGCGCTTCCCTGCTTGCCACCGGATCATAAGCGCGCACTCTGGCGCCAGCGGTCAGCAGGGCGTCGATGACGACCCGGCTCGGCGCCTCGCGCATGTCGTCGGTATTGGGTTTGAAGGCCAGGCCCCAGAGCGCGAACGTGCGCCCGCCGAGGCCGTCCTTGAAATGCGATCGCAGCTTTTGAACCAGCACGGTTTTCTGCCGCTCATTCACGCTGTCAACGGCACGCAGCAACGTGGCATCGTGACCGACATGATGCGCAGAGCGGATCAGTGCCTTGACGTCCTTGGGAAAGCACGAGCCGCCATAACCGATTCCGGGATAAATGAAACTGTAGCCGATGCGCGGATCCGATCCGATGCCGACGCGAACCTTCTCGATGTCGGCACCGACGCGCTCGGCCACCGCAGCGAGCTCGTTCATGAAGCTGATCTTGGTGGCGAGCATGGCGTTGGCGGCATACTTGGTGAGTTCGGCGGAGCGGATGTCCATCACCACCAGCCGATCGTGATTGCGGGTGAACGGTTCGTACAGCGCCCGGATTAGCTCGGTGGTGCGCGGATTGTCGGTGCCGATCACGATCCTGTCCGGGCGCATGAAGTCGTCAATCGCCGCGCCCTCCTTCAGGAATTCCGGATTCGATACCACATCGAATTCGGTCGCCAGCCCGCGCGCGCTCAGGCCCGCCTGCACTTGCCCGCGCACCTGGTCGGCGGTGCCGACCGGTACCGTGGATTTGGTCACCAGGATGGCGTAGCGCGGCAGGTGCGCGCCGATCGCACGGGCTACTTTCAGCACGTGACTTAAGTCGGCTGAGCCGTCCTCTTCGGGGGGCGTGCCGACGCAGATCAGCTGAAACAGCCCGTGCTCCACCCCGCGCGCGGTGTCGGCGGTGAATTCAAGCCGGCCGGCGTCGCGATTGCGGTGCATCAGCGCCTCGAGCCCCGGCTCGTGAATGGGCACCTCGCCGCGATTGAGCTGCTCGACCCGGGCGGCATCGATATCGACGCAGACGACATGGTTACCGGCCTCTGCCAGGCAGGCACCGGAGACCAGCCCGACATAGCCGGAGCCGAAGATGGTGACTTTCATGAGTAACGGCTTGAAATAGCTGCAAATCGGAGCCTAGCGGAAGCGCCCCGACAAGGCAAAGCACAGGCCGCTGAAGCGCGTGTCATAACCAGATTGTTACCAGCTTGGAACTGACCCGGATACCTTAACTACATACGATGCATGCTTGCAGGAGCATGCATGTCGATCAACTTCGAGCAGATTACCAAGCATTACAACGCTGCGCCGGTCGTCAACGATGTTTCATTGCAGATTGAAGCCGGCGAGTTCTTCGTGCTCCTGGGTCCCAGCGGCAGCGGCAAGAGCACCCTGCTGCGCATCGCGGCCGGCCTGACCGACGTCGATCACGGCCGCATCTCGTTTCATGGCCGCGACGTAACCAACATCCGCGCCCGCGAGCGCGGCGTCGGGCTGGTATTCCAGCACTACGCGCTGTTTCGTCACATGACGGTCGGCCAGAACGTCGAATTCGCCCTGCGGGTGCGCGGCGTACGGCGTCGCAATCGGGCGCGCCGGCGCGACGAGCTGCTGCAGCTGGTGGCGCTCGAGGGCTATGCCGACCGCCTGCCGGGGCAGCTGTCCGGCGGCCAGCAACAGCGCGTGGCCGTCGCCCGGGCGCTGGCGCACGAGCCGCAGGTGCTGCTGCTGGACGAGCCGTTCGGCGCGCTGGACGCGAAGATCCGGGTCGAACTGCGCGAGACCATTCGCCAGGTGCAGCGTCGCCTGGGCATGACCACGATTCTGGTGACGCACGACCAGGAAGAGGCGTTCGCGCTGGCCGACCGCATCGGCATCATGAACAATGGCCGCCTGCTCGAGACCGGACGGGCGGAAACGCTGTATCGGCGTCCGGCTACGCGCTTCGTCGCCACCTTCCTGGGTGCTGCAAACCTGTTTCTGGGCGAGCGCGGTTCGGAAGGATTGCGCCTGGGTAACCGTTTCCTGGCGCTGGGCGACAGTCTGAAGGCGTCCGGCATGGGCAATGAAGTGGTCACGATCGTACGTCCCGAGGACGTCGAAGTCGCGGAGGACGAAGAGCGGCTGCGCAGCAGCTCATTGAGCCCGGGTCATGTGCTGTCGGTGGATTTCGGCGGGGTATTCGAACGCCTGCGGGTACAGCTGCCGCGGGAATCCGGGGTCATATCGGCGGTCGGGCGGGAACATGCGACCGAAGCGGCTGGCGGCAATCACAGTGCGCCGCTGGTGGTGGTCGATGTAACACGTACCAATGGCGAGCAGGCGCAGTTGCCGCTGACGCCGGGCAAACGCGTGGCGCTCGCTATCCGCCGTTTCCACGTGTTGCCGACGCCGATCTCGAGCTTCCGCATCCTGAGCAGCGACGCGGCGACCGCGGCGGCGCTGCGTTCCGCGCCGCTGCTGCGCCAGCTGGTGCAGAGCATGCAGGCGCCGGTACTGGAGGCGCAGGAACCGGGCGAGCGCGACGCCACCCAGACCGGCGTCGCGGTGATTGCCGGCCGCGACGAACACGCGATCGACGAAATCGTCGCCGCAGCCGCACAGGGGCGGCGGCAGATGCTGTGCATCCCGCCGCACCTGGCGCTGCCGCGGCGCATGCTGATCCAGTGCAACACTGACGCGGCCCGCTCGGCAACCCTGGGCCTGGTCGCCAGCGTCATGCGCCATCTGCACGCCGAGGCAACCTTTGTCAGCGTGCAGAGTCCGACCGCGCCTCGATCGGAGGTCACCAGCTCCTTTCGCCGCCTGCTCGATGCGCGTGCCGAGCTGCAGGAAACCCACGGCCTGGACATCCGCACCGACGTGCAGATCGGCGACCTGAACGGCTGGGTAGCGCATCTGGCCGCATCATCCGAGCCGGTGCTGGTGGTGCTCGGGCTCGACGGTTCGCCCCACGAGCTGGAGCAGACCCTGCGTAGCGATTTCCAGCCGCTGTTCAATCCCGGTGGCAGCTGCGCGGTGCTTCTGTCGTGCACCGGGCAGCCGCGCAATGCGGAGAGCCGCGCCAGCGGCATCGACTCGCTGTTCGACAGCAAGTCCCTGGAATTACTGCAGGGATCGCCAAGTTGACCGCGTTGATGCGCAGGCGCGCGCGCGCGCGCCTAGCCGCCGCCGCGTGTGGCGCACTCATCGGCGCTGGCCTGCTGGTGGCCTGTTCCAAACCGGCCGGCCTCGGCACCCCCGGATCTGTCACGCTGCTGAACGTCTCCTACGATCCGACCCGTGAGTTGTACGAGGCGGTAGACAAGGCGTTTGCCGCCGAGTGGCTGGCGAGCACCGGCGAGCGGGTGACCATTCACCAGAGCCACGGCGCTTCAGGCAAGCAGGCGCGCGCCATCATCGATGGTCTTGATGCCGACGTCGCGACGCTCGGCCTGGCCTACGACATCATCCAGCTGAATCGCAAGGCGCAGCTGATTCCGGCCGACTGGGCCGCACGTCTGCCCTACAACAGCGCTCCCTACACTTCCACCATCGTGTTCCTGGTGCGCAAGGGCAATCCGAAGAACATCCGCGACTGGGACGATCTGGTTCGCCCCGGCGTCCAGGTCATCACACCCAATCCGAAGAGCTCCGGCGGGGCGCGCTGGAATTACCTGGCCGCGTGGGCGTGGGCGCTCAAGCAGCCTGGCGGCAACGACGCGCAGGCCAGGGATTTCGTTCACCGGCTGTACAAGAATGTGCCGGTGCTGGATTCCGGCGCGCGCGGCGCCACGGTGACCTTCGTGGATCGCGGCATCGGCGATGTGCTGCTCGCCTGGGAGAACGAGGCGCTGCTGGCAAAGCAGCAGCTCGGACCCGACACGCTCGACATCGTGTTGCCGTCGCTGAGCATCCTGGCCGAACCGCCGGTCACCATAGTCGACAAGGTGGTGGATCGGCGCGGCACGCGCAAAGTGGCGGAAGGCTACCTGAAGTTTCTCTACAGCGCGCAGGGCCAGGACATCATCGCACGCAATTTCTACCGGCCACGCGACCCGGAGGTCGCACGCAAGTACGCCAGCCAGTTTCCCAGCCTCAAGCTGGTGACCATCGACGATACGTTTGGCGGCTGGGAGCAGGCGCAGGCCAAGCATTTCGACGATGGCGGCACCTTCGATCAGATCTACGGCCAGTGATGCACGCCACCGCCCTTCGCCTGACGCAACCCCCGGTCGGCACCGCCAGGCGGCGCAGCCGGCGCGCCTTTCGCGCGCTGCCGGGCTTTGGCCTGACCATGGGATGCACGCTGCTGTACGTGTCGCTGATCGTGCTGATTCCGATATCCACCGCCTTTGTGCGCTCGGCGGAGCTGGGACCTGCGAAATTCTGGCACGTTGTCACCACACCGCGCGTTCTGGCTTCGCTGCGCCTGAGCTTCGGCGCCGCGCTGCTCGCCGCAGCGCTCAATGCCGTGTTCGGATTCATCATCGCCTGGGCTCTGACGCGCCAGCGCTTCCCGGGTCGGCGCCTGTTCGACGCCATCATCGACCTGCCGTTCGCGCTGCCGACGGCAGTAGCGGGCATCGCGCTCACGGCCCTGTACGCTCCCAATGGCTGGATCGGAGCGCTGCTGCTGCCGCTGGGTATCCGCGTCGCCTATACCCCGCTGGGCATCGTCGTTGCGCTGGCGTTCGTCAGCCTGCCGTTCGTGGTGCGAACGCTGCAGCCGGTGCTGGGCGATCTGGATCGCGAAGTCGAACGCGCCGCCGAGACCCTCGGTGCATCGAGATTTCAGAGCTTCATCTGGGTGGTGCTGCCGTCGATCTGGCCGACGCTGCTGACCGGTGTGGCACTCGGCTTTTCCCGCGCCGTGGGCGAATACGGCTCGGTGATTTTCATCGCCGGAAACATTCCCATGGTGTCGGAGATCGCGCCGCTGATGATCATGACCAAGCTGGAGCAGTATCAGTACGCCGAGGCCACCGCGATTGCCGTGGTAATGCTGCTGGCCTCGTTCGCGCTGATGTTCGGCATCAACGGCCTGCAGCTGTGGGCGCAGCGGCGGCGGCTGTCGCGATGATCCGCGGGCAGCAGATACCGGAAGGACTTGGCCGCTATGCGCTGCTGGCGGTGGCGCTGCTGTATCTGGCCGGGCTGGTGGCGTTGCCGCTGGTGGTGGTGTTCGTCGAAGCGTTCGCCAAGGGCATCGGCAGCTATATTCAGGCGCTACTCGATCCCTATGCGCTGGCCGCCATGCGCCTGACGCTGCTGACGGCGGCCATCGTCGTGCCGCTGAACCTGGCGTTCGGCATCGCCGCCGCCTGGGCGATCGCCAAATTCGAATTTCGCGGCAAGAACGCGCTCATTACGGTGATCGACCTGCCGTTTGCCGTCTCGCCGGTGATCTCCGGCCTGATCTATGTGCTGATGTTCGGCGCCCAGGGCTGGTTCGGGCCGTGGCTCATGGCGCACGACATTCGCATTATATTTGCCGTGCCCGGCATCGTATTGGCCACGACCTTCGTCACTCTGCCGTTCGTCGCGCGCGAACTCATACCGCTGATGCAGACCCAGGGCAATGATGAGGAGGTGACCGCGCTGTCGCTCGGCGCCAGCGGTTGGCAGACCTTCCGGCTGGTCACGCTGCCCAACATCCGCTGGGGCCTGCTGTACGGAGTACTTCTGTGCAACGCGCGCGCAATGGGCGAATTCGGCGCCGTCTCAGTGGTCTCGGGTCACATCCGCGGACAGACCAACACCCTGCCGCTGCATATCGAGATACTGCACAGCGAATACAACTACGTGGGCGCGTTCGCCTCGGCCTCGCTGCTGGCCCTGCTGGCGCTGGTCACGCTGGTGGCCAAGACGCTGCTCGAGCGCCGGCATCCCGAGTTGCGCGCCGGAGTCGCCACTCACGCCTGACAATAAGGCCTAGGGACGCGCCATTGGCCCTCGCACCCCGCCGCTCTGGTCAGTGCGCGGCGCGGGGGTTAGGCTGGCTGCTGCCCATCACACACACTCATAGCGTCCTGAACACCGATAAATCAAATTTGCAGGCGCAGGTCGGGCTGGCCTCCTGGCTCGGCGGCGGCAGCGTGTTCATCGTGCTGCTGGCGGTCGCCGCCATCGCCATCACCTGCGCCATACTACTCAACCGGCTGGTGCAACAGCAGGCGCTGGTGCGTGCGCAGCTGGCGGTCGCGAGTGCGCGCGAGCTGCTGCGACGCACCGGCGAGGACGCGCTCAGCGACGCGCGGGTGCTGGCCGAGCGCCCGACGCTGCAGCGCCTGATCGATACCGAGCAAAACAGCGGCCTGGAGCCGTTCCTGCGCCGCTTCAGCGAAACCACGGCGACCAATGTAACAGCGCTGATGCGCGGCGAGACGGTACTGGCCCAGTCGGGACCGGCGATGGAGTGGCCAGAGATTGCCACCGCGCTGCAGGAACAGGGCGAGCGCTTCGTCATCGCACCGAAGGATGGCGGCCCGCTGATCTGGGGAGCCGCCGCGGCGGTGCCTGGCACCGGCGTACGGGCGGTCACGCTCAAGCTCACCGACCAGCCGTTGCTGGAAAAGCTCGGGCTGCAGGTGGGGGCGCAGCTGCGCGCGGTGAATTTCGCCACCTATCACGCCCCGCCGGACGACGATATGACTCCGCTGCATACGCGTGCCCTCGCCAACCAGGGCGGCGCGGCCGCGGGCAAGCTCGCCAGCGGCAACCAGTACGCCGCCACCATCGTGCTGGCAGCGCAGACCGGCGAGGTCGTGGGACTGCTCGATGCGCGCTTGAGCGGCGCGGAATTTGCGGCCGCGACTCACAGCTTTGACTGGGTACTCGGCACCACGGCGATCATTGTGGCGGCCATTGCCGGCGTGCTCGGGGTGCTCTACGGGCGCTGGCTGGCGCGGCCGGTGGTGGCCTTGCGCGAGCTGGCCGAGCGTATCGGCCGCGGCGATTTCTCCGCCGCGTTACCGGCAGTGGCGCCGCTGGAGGTGGGCGCGCTGGCACGCTCGATGGATGACATGCGGGGCAACCTGGTGGATTTGACCGACACGCTGCGACGGCGCGAGGCGGAAGCGCAGACCGTGCTCAATGGCGTCATCGAAGGCGTGTATGCAGTGGATCACGAGCGGCGCATTCGATACGCCAACGCCCAGGTGGCACGACTGCTGGGACGCCCGGCGGGGGAGATCGTCGGCCAGTTCTGCGGCGACGTACTGCAGCCCCAGCCTGTCAACGGCGAACGGCCGTGCGAACACCATTGCCCGATCCTCGCGGCGCGCCACTCTCCTCACGGCAGTGCGCGCGAAATCCTGTGCCTGCGCGACGGCAGCACCAGATCGGCCATCGTGCTCAGTGCGCCGCCGGTGCAGGGCATCCAGGTCCAGATCCTGCGTGACGAGACTGATCTGGAGGCCGCGCGCCGCGCCCGCGACAGTGTGCTTGGCAACATCTCGCACGAATTTCGTACGCCGCTCGCGGCCCTGCTGGCCTCGATCGAGCTGCTGCGTGACGGCCTGAACGGCATGCAGCCCGAGGCGCAGCGCGAGCTGCTGGCGAACGTCGAACGCGGCGTACTGCGCCTGATGCGCCTGATCGATAATCTGCTGGAAAGCGTGCGCATCGAGGCCGGGCAGCACTCCATCCGGCAGCAGCCGGTGGACCTGCCGGAGGTGATTGCCGACGCGCGCGACCTGATCGAGCCGCTGCTGCGACAGCGCCAGCTGACGCTCGAGCTGGACGATTCAGCGCTGGGCGGCACGGTGCGCGGCGATGCGCAGCGACTCGGGCAGGTGTTCGTGAACCTGATCGCCAATGCTGCCAAGTTCGCCCCCGAAGGCAGCACCATCCGCATCGGCGGCCAGGGCGACGGCGCGCGGATCGAGGTGTGGGTGGAAGATGAGGGTCCGGGCGTGCACGAGGGCAGTCGCGGCGCGATCTTCGAACGCTTCCAGCGCGGTGCCGAGGCCGAGCCGGACGCGCCGGGACTTGGACTGGGACTGTGGATCGTCAAGTCCATCATCGAGCGTCACGGCGGCAGCGTGCGCATGGAGCGCACCCCCGGGCATCGCACGCGCTTCATCCTGACCTTGCCGCGACAACCGGAGAGTAATGCGTGAAACTGCTGGTGGTGGATGACGATGCCGATATGCTGGCCGTGGTGGGCTTCGCCCTGCGCCAGGCCGGCTTCCCCGTGGTCAGCGCCAACAGCTACGGCACCGCGCTGAGCACCTTTCGCACCGAGCTGCCGGACCTGGCAATACTCGATATCAACCTGCCCGGCGGCTCTGGCTTCGACCTGTGCGGCGTGCTGCGCAGGGAAAGCACTGCGCCCATCATGATGCTCACCGCGCGCGGCGAGGAAGCTGATCTGGTGCGCGCGCTCGAGCTCGGGGCGGATGATTACCTCACCAAACCCTTCAGCCCGCGCACGCTGGTGGCGCGCGTCAAGGCACTACTGCGCCGTACCGGCCACGACAGCGGTGGCCAGACCCAGGCCGGCGAACTCTCGCTCGATCTGGATCTGCTGACGCTGCGCATCGGCGATCGCGAAATCAAAGTCACGCCGCTCGAGTCGCGCCTGTTGCAGCTGCTGCTGGCCAATGCCGGGCAGGTGGTGCACACGGATCGCTTGCTGGTGCACGTCTGGGGCCATCGCGGCGGCGGCGATCGCCAGCTGCTAAAGCAGCTGATCCATCGGCTGCGGCAGAAGATCGGCGATGATCCGGAACAGCCGAGCTGGCTCAGCACCATTCCGAGCGTTGGCTACAAACTGCACCTGGCGAAGAAAAATGTTCCCTGAAATCGACGCGACTCATGCATCGTCGCAGCACCGATTCACGCCCGCGCGGGCGCCAGAAAATTCTTGCAAACCGCGTAGATAGACGTCACAGTCATCTCAACAACGACGACCGGGACGCAGGCGAAAAGCCCCACTGGACTAGGGAGGGAGAGCGCGCCAGGGACGGCGACTTTTCGATCCGGAAAGGCAATGCGTGCATGAAGATCTACGGCGCCGACGACAGAGAGATGATGAATATCACTTCGCTGGAGCGCGACGGCTCCGATCTGGTGGTGAAGGGCAAGCTGTTCGGTGCCATGCCGTTGACCGCAAAGCTGCGGCCTGAGGATGCGCGCGCCGCGCTCAGGCTGCTCAATTTTCGCACCGCACTGTTCCTGCTGACGCTGTTGTTCCGCCGCAAGCGCTGAGCGCGAGACTGCGCGACATCCGCGCCGGCGACGCTCTAGTCGCTGATGTTCCCGTCAGCCAGCTTCTGCACCACTTCCCAGTGCTCGACGATCTTGCCGTCTGCCAGCCGGAAAATGTCGACCGTCGCTACGCCGCGGGTCTCTCCGGGCTTCTGGTCCCACAACGCCTGAACCGCCACCAGGTCGCCCTGCGCTACCGTACGTTCCACGATCTTTCGCGATGCGGGATACTCGCTGGTAACCAGGTGGCTGAGCGCCGTGATCGCAGCATCCCTATCGTCCGGCAGCAGCGCGCCGTGCTGTCTGAACTGCGCGCTCACGTAGCGATCGAATCCGTCCCTGACGCGGTGCTTGTTGAACACCGTCTCCTCGAATGCCAGCACTGTGTGAGTGTTGGTCCTGGCAACCTCGGCGTCGAGCAGCAATCCGGAGGTTGCGCAGCCGGTCGCGAGCGTCGCTGTACCGACCATGAACGCTGCGAGCACAGTGCGCGTGACCATGGCGTGGATTCTCCGGGCGTTGGATTACGGAATCAGAACGGTCGACCCAATCGTGCGGCGGCTCTCAAGATCGCGCTGCGCCTGCGCCGCCTCCGCAAGCGGATAGCGCTGTCCGATATGCACCCGGATCGCTCGGCGCCTGATCAGGGCAAACAGCTCGCGTGCACCAGCGCGCTGGGCCTCGGGGCCGGTCAGGTAATCGCCGGCACCGGCGCGGGTAAAATACAGCGACCCGCGTTTGGCGAGTTCGAGCGGGGAAAACGGCGGCGCGGCACCCGAAGCGTTGCCGAAGCTCACCATCAGGCCACGTGGCCGCAAGCTGTCGAGCGATGCGAACAGCGTATCCTTACCCACGCCGTCGTACACCAGGTCGACGCCACGCCCGCGGTTGAGTTTGCGCGCCCTCGCCGCCAGCTGCTCATAACCCACCAGCACCTGGTTGCAACCGCTGCGCCGGGCGAGCCTGGCTTTGTCCTCGGTGCCCACCACGCCGATCACTCTTGCGCCCAGCGCGCGCGCCCACTGACTCAAGATCAGCCCGACGCCCCCAGCCGCGGCCGGAATCAGCAGCACGTCGCCACGCTTGACCTTGCAGGTCTGGCGCAGCAGGAACCAGCTGGTCAGGCCCTTGAGCAGAACCGCAGCCGCCTGCTCATCGCTGACGCCGGCGGGAAGCTTCAGCAGTGCGTCGGCTGGCAGTAGCCGCTGCTCGGCGTAGGCACCGGGAGTCCGAAAATTGTAGACCACGCGGTCACCCGGTTTCACGACGCGCACCTTGCGGCCCACGGCTTCGACTACGCCGGCGGCTTCGTAGCCAATTCCAGAAGGCAACGGGTGCGGATACAGACCGGTGCGCAGGTACACATCCGAGAAATTGACCCCTACCGCAGTGTGGCGCACCAACGCTTCGCCGGGACCGGGGTCGCCGACGTCGACCTCCTGCCACTTGAGGACCTCGGGGCCGCCGCGCTCGCTCAGTCGTATCGCCTTGGCCATCGGTGATCTCCTTGTTCACCAGGCGGTCGCGCCGCCATCGATGCGAAAATCGGCACCCGTCCGCAGCTGGCTTCATCGGAAACCAGATAGGTCGCGAACCAGGCGATGTCTTCGGGCTGGCCCCGCCGCTTGATCATGAGCTTGTCGAGGATGGCCTCGGTGTAACCGGGCTTCTCGAGTTCGGCCCTCGTGGCTCCGGTGACGATCATGGCAGGCGAGATGCTGTTGGCGCGAATGTTGTGCGGACCGCCCTCGCAGGCCTCGCCCCTGGCTTGATCGAGCGTGGCTTGCGCCGCGACGGCGTCGATGTCGCATCCCATCACGCTTGCGCCGTGGCGGGCGAACATCAAGGTGCAACCCTGACCGATACCGCTGCCGGTGCCGGTGACGACTGCAACTTTGCCCTGCAGACGCTTCGATAGCATCGCTTCACGCCGCCTTCGATGACTTGTTGCCGACGCGCGCCGCCTTCACGATCGACGCCGTGTGGCTGTAGCCCGCGCCTGCCTGCGTGGCAGCCTATCACACCGGCGTTGCATGCTTAAGCAGCAGCCGATGCTCACGACCAGGCGCAACGGGCACTTAAACGTATCCACTCGCAGCAATGGCCTTCACCCGGGCTGAAGTCGCGCGCCACATGAATGTCGATCCGTCGCTGATCCGCTATTACTTTCGCGACCGCTCGACGCTGCTGCTGGCCGCGGTGGGGAGGCTCAGCGCCGAATTGTCGCACCTCATGGACGAAGAACTGGCGCGCTCGGACCTGACGCCCGAGAGCCGGCTGCGGGCGCGGGTGTCGGCGCTGCTGAAGCTGAACGTCAGCTATCCATTCTTTCATCGCCTGATGATCGACGAGCTGGTGACTCTGGACACACCGGCTGCGGTGCGTTTTGTGGAGCAGCTCACCCGCGAAGGGGTGGCGGGTTACACCGAGGCCATCGACGCGGGCGTGAAGGACGGCGTGTTTCGTCGCACCAGCGTACCATTTCTGTTCCTGGCAGTGATCGGCATGTGCGAGTTCTTCGTCAACGGCATGCCGATCCTGCGCATCGTCATGGGCAAGGACTTCGATCAACACGCGATCAGCCTGCGCTATCGCGAGTTCATCTGCGAGCTGCTGCGGCCGGAAGTCGCGCGAGCAAATAGTGCTCAGATTGCGCCTCGAACTTGCAAGCGTTACAGCAAGCGTTCGCGGCGGCGTTGCGCCGGCAGCCTCGAATCCGGCAATAGCACCGGTGGCCGCTTCCGCGCCCACCCGAAGGCGTGTCGGCATCGTCCTACAAGTTTCTATAACAGGCTGATGCCACTGGCACAGTCACCGCCACGGCGTGCAGCAGATTTGGCAACTGGAGTTGCATGGCACGTCGGGTGCTCATTACGTTACAAGGGCCCGCAGCGGGTAGGTGAAATTCGACGGTTATCCCTCCCTGTCGAGCCGTCAAACTACTTGTTCTGCGATATTAGGCGCACCGTGGCCACTCCCAGACGGTGCGCCTATTTTTATTCCCGGCTCGGTTCCAGCTGATCGGCTGCCAATGGCGGCGTCGCACCGTACTGCAGATACACCGGCGCGAAGTCGGTGTCGTAGCAGGCTTCGAACAGCTGCTCGAAACTATCGAGCACAAAATAGGTCCGCTGAAAATCGTCGATGCGATACTCGGTGCGCATGACGCGCACCAGGTCGAAGTCCAGTCGCTGCGGCTCCGGGCTTTCCAGGCTGTAGACCGTCTCGCCCTTGGACGACAGGATGCCTGCGCCGTAGACGCGCAGTCCGGAGGCGGTGCGAATCAGGCCGAACTCGACCATGTACCAGTACAGGCGCGCGAGCATCGGCAGGCCCCCCGGGGTGGCAATCGCCTTGGGGCCCGCCTCACCATAAGCCTGCATGAAACGCGCGAAGATCGGGTTGGTCAGCAGCGGCACATGTCCGAAGAAGTCATGAAACACGTCCGGCTCCACCAGATAATCGAGCTCCTCGCGGCTGCGGATCCAGACCGTGACCGGAAATCTTCGATGCGACAGGTGATCGAAGAACGTGTTTTCGGGTATCAGACCCGGCACCGCCACGATGCGCCAGCCGGTAGTGGCCTGCAGCACTCGATTGGCGTCCTCGAAGCGCGGAATCTGTGACGCCGAGGCGCCCAGTACGCGTACGCCGGCCATCACTTCCGGAGCCGCATAGTGCTCGATCAGATCGATCTGACGGCGATAGAGCGTCGCCCAGATGATGTGCTCATCCTGCGAGTAGCGCTCCCAATCCTGGGCCACCGTGTAGTCCTCGGCGGCGCGGGTGTAGTCGCCCCGCAGCCCGCGAGGCTGATTGACCGGTGCCGTGGGCGGTTGGACCATGCGCGCTCCTGGAGTATCGAGCTGGCATTTTAACCCCGACAGCACGGGGGCAGTGAAAAGCCGCGCGGGCGCGCGGCAGCTAGCCAAACAGGGCGGCGATGCCGGCGGCAGTGGGCGATTTGACCACGCCTTTCTCGGTGATCAGCGCGGTAACCAACTCAGCCGGCGTCACGTCGAAGGCCGGATTGCGTACCGCGACATCGGCCGGCGCCCAGCGCTGATCGGCGAATCCGCGCACCTCGGCGCCATTGCGCTCTTCGATCGGGATGTCCTTGCCGCTCACCAGCCGTCGGTCGATGGTCGATAGTGGCGCGGCGACGTAAAACGGAATGCCGTGCCGCTGCGCCAGCACCGCAACCATATAAGTGCCGATCTTGTTGGCGAAGTCGCCATTGGCGGCGATCCGGTCGGCACCGACGATCACCGCATCCACGGCGCCCTGCTGCATCATGTGCCCGGCCATGTTGTCGGTGATCAACGTCACCGGGATGTTCTCCTGCTGCAGCTCCCATACCGTCAGGCGGGCGCCCTGCAGAAACGGCCGGGTCTCGTCGACGATCACCGAGATCCTCTTCCCGGCTGCCACTGCCGAGCGGATCACACCAAGCGCGGTGCCGTGTCCTGCGGTAGCCAGGGCGCCGGCATTGCAGTGCGTCAGTACCTGCGCGCTCAGCGGCAGCAGCGCCGCGCCATGGGCGCCCATGGCACGGTTGGCCGCTACGTCCTCGGCCAGTATGTCGTGCGCCTGCTGCAGCAGCGCGGCGGCGATCAGCGGCTGCGGCTGCAGCTGCACCGCGGCCAGGGCGGCGCGCATGCGCTCCAGAGCCCAGAACAGGTTCACCGCGGTGGGGCGGCTGTGCGCCAGCAGGTCGAATGCCGCGTTCATGCCGAGAGTGAACCCGGCGCTCGGGAGCTGTTGCAGCCGCAGCGCCTCGAGCGCGACCCCGTACGCGGCGGCACAGCCGATGGCCGGCGCACCGCGCACCACCATGCTGCGGATGGCAGCGGCGACTTCAGCCGCCGAATCGTAGGCCAGCACGTCGAAACGCGCCGGCAACACCCGTTGATCGATCATCTCGATTCGGCCGCTGGCGTCGTCCCAACGCAGCGTCTGTACGGTCAGCGAGGCGCCGAGCTGGGTCATTCAACCACCTGCGGAGGTCGATGGCTGGTGCAGCACGCGGCCGGCGACCGCATCGAGCGTCTTGATCACATTCGCATCGCGCGCTTGTGGCGCGGTGATCAGAGCGTACTCCAGCGCGCGCTGACACCCGTGCGGGCAGACCGATGCCGGCGCCTGCAGCACCCTGGGCACCGCCGACTTCAGCAGTGTGCGCGCCTTGCCGGCGTTGGCCTGCACAGTTTTCACCACCATGTCCACCGTGACCGCGTCGTGATCAGGATGCCAACAATCGTAGTCGGTGACCATGGCGATGGTGGCGTAGCACAACTCGGCTTCGCGCGCGAGTTTGGCCTCCGGCATGTTGGTCATGCCGATGACATCGCAACCCCAGGCGCGATACAGCTCGGATTCGGCGCGGGTTGAGAACTGCGGTCCTTCCATCACGAGATGGGTGCCGCCGCGCATGTAGCCTATTTGTAGGGCGCGGGCGGCGGCTTCGATGCCATCTCCCAATCGTGCACACACCGGGTGCGCCATCGACACGTGCGCTGCCAGTCCGGTGCCAAAGAAACTGTTGGCGCGCGCGAATGTACGGTCGATAAACTGATCGACGATCACAAACATGCCGGGCGCCAGCTGCTCGCGCAGCGAACCGACCGCGCTGACCGAGATGATCTGCGTCGCACCGGCGCGCTTGAGGGCGTCGATATTGGCGCGATAATTGATCGCCGAGGGCGGTATGCGGTGACCGCGACCGTGCCGCGGGAGGAATGCCAGCGGCTGGCCGTCGAGTTCACCCAGCAGCAGTTCGTCCGACGGCGCACCGAAGGGCGAAGCGACCTTGACCCAGCGGGTGTTGGCGAGCCCATCGATGTTGTAGACGCCACTGCCGCCGATCATCGCCAGCATGTTCGCCCCCAGGAGGTCAAATCACGCGCTCGTTGCCGCCATCGACGGGCAATTGCGCGCCGGTGGTCTTGTCGAACAGCGAGCCGCACATCTCCGCCGCCAACTCGGCGACGTCACGGCTGCGGATCTCGACCTTCAACACATTGTTGGTCTTGTAGTCGGCCACCGAAAGACCGTAGTGCCGGGCGCGTTGCGCCAGGACTTCATCCGACCACACGCCGGTATCGAACACCGCATTGGGATGCAGCGTATTGACGCGTATGCCGTCAACACCCCACTCCAGCGCGATCACGCGCGCCAGCTGCGTCAGGGCCGCCTTGGAGGCCGAATAGGCCGCGGCCCCAGGTCCAGGCGCCGGCACGTTCTTCGAACCAATGATGACCACGCGTCCGCCGCGCAGCGCGAGCTTGAGCAGCGGGTAGGCCTCGCGCAACAGCGTCAGGTTGGCGTCGAGGTTGACTTGCATGACGTGTCGCCACTCTTCGTCCGCCAGCTCCGCCACGCGTGTGCCGCCGGGAAAGACACCGGCGTTGAGCACCAGCAGGTCGAGTCCGCCGAATGCGCCTACGGCGGCGTCCAGCGCCCGCGCTAATTCATCGGCCACGGTGACATCGCAGTGCAGCCCCAGTACCTCTGGCTTTGGGAACATGGTCGCGACGTCGGGGTTGATGTCGAGCGCGATCACAGCCGCGCCGCGTGCCAGCAGTGATGCGACGCAGGCCTTGCCTATACCTGAGGCTGCGCCGGTGACCAAAGCGACCTCGCCGGCAAATGGCTTTGGCGCGCCCGCCTTCTGCAGCTTGGCCTGCTCCAGGTCCCAGTACTCGACATCGAAGATGTCCTGTTCCGGCAACGCGAGGTAGCCGCCGAGCGCCGTGGCCGCCAGGATCACGTCGATGGTGTGCGAATAGATATCGCGCACGATGGCTGCCTCCCTGGCGCTGCGGCCGGCGCAGCCGAGCCCAAAGTCGGCGTCGAGCACCACACGCGGCGCCGGATCGAGCATGATCTTTGGCTGTCGTGCGCGCGCCGCCTGGCGCGCAAAATAGTCGCGGTAGGATGCCGTATAGGCGCCGACATCACGCCCCAGCATCGGCACGCGCTTGGTGCGTATCACATGATCAGGCGTCACCGGCCCCTGCTGTGAAATCTGTGCGATATCGGCACGCCGTGCGAAATCCAGAAACTTCGCATCTGCGTGGGTCGCAAGCACCAGCGGATAGCCGGCGCAGGCGGAGATATCGCGCCGTAACAGCGCAAGATCCTGCCGCCCGGCAGTCGGGACCGCGGCCGCGGCCGGCGCCAGGTTCCAGGCGCGCTTGGATTCCAGATAGGTTTGCGCGCGCGCCACCAGGTCAATCATCCGCTGGTAGGATTCCTGTGCACTGCTGCCGAAGGAGAAAATGCCGTGATTCAGCAGCACCATTCCCAGCGTGCCCGCATGCGCCTGGCGCGGAAATTCCTGCGCGCACAACCGTGCGAGGTCAAACCCTGGCATCACATAAGGAATCAGCACCACATCGTCGCCGTAGATGTCGCGCACACGCCGCGCCCCATCGGCAGTATCGGTGACAGCAAGCAGCGCATCGGCGTGCGTGTGATCGACGTACGGGTACGGCAGGATCGCATGCAGGATGGCTTCGACCGAGGGCGCAGGAGCGCCGGCGCGTACCACGTGGGTCGCCAGTTCACTGACCATCTGTGGATCGGATAAGGAATCGAGCGTCACCAGTTTGAGCAGATGATCGAGTCGTACCGGCGCAAAACCCGGTTCGCGGATGGTCGCCAGATCCCATCCGCTGCCTTTGACGTACAGGATGTCGAGCGCTTCGCCCAGTACGTTGACTTCGCGCAGCTTGAGCGAGGTATTGCCGCCACCGTGAAGAACCAGCGATGGATCGCGTCCCAGCAGCTGCGAGCTATAGACGCGCAGCGCCAGCTCGCCGTCACAGCGCGCCGCCTCGTCGCTGTTCCACAGTCCCCTCACGTCTCCCAATGCCTTGTTTTCATGATGAATTATGTGGGTCGGGTGGGGCTCGAACCCACGACCAACGCCTTAAAAGGGCGCTGCTCTACCGACTGAGCTACCGACCCGCTGACCGCTGCGCAAACGGCCGCGCATGATACCGAAAACACCCTATCCCGGGACACCGGTGCGGCCTTACTGATAGACGGTCGGATCCGCAATTCCTGCCGCCTCGAAGCCATCGCGCCGCAACCTGCAGGAATCACAGCGGCCACAGGCCCGGCCCGCTGCATCGGCCTGGTAGCAGGACACCGTCATCGCGTAATCAACCCCAAGCCTGACGCCACTCTGGATGATCTGCGCCTTGCTCATCGAAATCAGCGGCGCGTGCACCGTGAATCGTGCGCCTTCCACGCCGGCCTTGGTTGCCAGCAAGGCGAGCGCCTCGAAGGCGCGGATGAATTCCGGGCGGCAGTCCGGATAGCCGCTGTAGTCGACCGCTGTAACGCCGACCACCAGATCGCGTGCCCCGAGCACCTCGGCCCAGGCCAGCGCCAATGCCAGCAGTATGGTATTTCTCGCCGGGACGTAGCTGACGGGAATGCCGCTGGCCGGCTGCTCCGGCAACGCAATGCTCCAGTCGGTCAAAGCCGAGCCGCCGATGCCGGCCAGGTCCACCTGCATCACCCGATGCTCACACGCCGCCAGCGCCCGTCCGACGCGTGCCGCGGCCGCAAGTTCGGACTGGTGCCGCTGCCCATAGGACACCGTGAGAGCGTAGCAATCGAAGCCCTGAGCGCGCGCCCAGGCCAGTGCGGTACTCGAATCAAGGCCGCCGGAAAGCAACACCACGGCGCGGCGGCGCGCGTCGGTGTCAGCGGCCCGGCTCATTGCCCCACAGGTACTTGTGCAACTGGATCTGGAAACGCACCGGCAAGTGATCGGCCAGAATCCAGTCGGCCAGCTGCCGCGCCGGCAGCTGCTGGTGACTGGGGGAAAACAGCACCTGGCAGCGCTCGGCCAGCTGCAGCGATGCCAGCTTGCCGAGGCTCCACTCGTAGTCGGCGCGATCGCACAGCACGAACTTGATCTGCTCTTCGGCCCGCAACAGCGCCAGTTGCTCGTAGCGGTTGCGGTGTTCTTCGCCCGATCCGGGCGTCTTGACGTCGACCACGCGGATGACCCGCGAATCGACCGCGTCGATCGCCATGGCGCCGCTGGTCTCGAGCGATACCCGGTAGCCGGCCTCGGCCAGCGCGCGGAGCAGCGCCAGGCAGGCTGGCTGCGCCAGCGGCTCCCCGCCGGTGACGCACACGTGGCGCGATCCGAACTCAGCCACGCGCTCGAGTATGGCGGCCAGCTGCCACCACTTCCCGCCATGGAATGCATAGGCCGTATCGCAGTACTGGCAGCGCAGCGGGCAGCCGGTAAGGCGCACGAACACGGTCGGGATTCCCGCGGTGTCGGCCTCACCCTGCAACGAGTAGAAGATCTCCGTGAGCTTGAGCCGGACGCTCAATGCACACACCTAGTGCTCGTCGGGCGGGATGGTCTGCAGTCTGGTGCTGGCGAGCTTGGCCGCATCGGTGCCTGGAAAGCGCTGTATCACCTGCTTCAGCGTCAGCCGGGCCTCGACCAGTTTTTTCTGGTCGATCAGCGTCAGACCGAGCTTCACCAGTGCATCGGCAACTTTGGGCGACTGCGGATACTGCTCACCAACCGCGCGAAAGGCCAGCGCCGCATTGTCGTAGTCGTGGGTGACGTAGTAGGCCTCGCCGAGCCAGTACTGGGCATTGCCGGCGAGCTGGCTCTGTGGATAGGTGCGCAGGAAGTCGCGAAAGCGCGTGATTGCGCCGGCGTAGTCGGTGGACTTCAGGGCGTCGAATGCACGCGTATAGGCGGCCTGGTCGCCCCCGGCGCCGTCGCCGCCTGGCGCGCCGGCGCCGCCATCGCCCGGCCCGGCGGCCGCACTCTTCGCCCCGGCCTGTAGCGCCGTGAGCCTGCGATCCAGGTCGGCATACAGGTCGCGCTGCTGCTTGCGCAGCGTATCGTTGGTGTTTTGCAGCTCTTCCAACTCGCCGCGCATCTGGCGCATCTGCGCCTCGAGCGCATCGATGCGCTCCGACAGCTGCAGCAACCCCTGGTTGACGTGCTCGATACGCCCGAGTCGCGCATCAACGTCATTGAGCTTGACCAGCGTCGGGTCGGGCTGCGTCGGTGTCGACTCGCACCCGCCCAGCAGCAGCGCCGTTATCGCCGCTGCAACCCATCGGGGTGGCAACCGTCGATGTGGAAGCGGTGACATATGCGGCAGCTTCAATTCAGGTAGACGATGTCGACGCGTCGATTGCGTGCCCAGGCCTCTTCCGTGTGGCCGGTGACCGCCGGCCGCTCCTCGCCATAGCTCACCGTCGTAATCTGCGACTCCGCCACCCCCTGCAGCGTCAGCGCCCGGCGCACCGACTGCGCGCGGCGTTCGCCGAGGCCGATGTTGTATTCTCGCGATCCGCGCTCATCGGTATTGCCTTCCAGCCGTACCCGGGTCGACGGATTGGCGGCCAGATAGCGCGCATGTGCGGTAATCAGGCTGTTGTAATCCGACTTGACCTCGCTGCTGTCGAAGTCGAAATATATGGTCCGATTCTGCAATTGCGCGCCCGTTGGGCCGGCGACGCCAGGCCCGGTGGCATCTCCGGCGGACCCGAAAGCCTTCGAGGCATCGGCTCCCGAGGTCTGCGACTCATCGGTCGGAACCGCGGCGTTGCTGCTGGTTGGCGTCGGGCGCGGCTTCTTGCTGGCGCAGCCACCGACCAGCGAAACACCGAGCAAAGCGATCAGGATCAGAACCGTCTTGTTCATATCGCTACTCCATTTATCGCTGCCGGGTTACGGCAGCCGCTTTATTACCATACTGTGCGAGAAGCCACACCTTCCGAGCGGCCCGCAAGGCGCCGCTAGCGCGGGAATGGTCCCCACACCGGTTCGCGCACCTCGCCCTGATCCGACTTCAGCCGCTGCGTCACCAACCCGTCGACCGACACCGTCTGCAGTGTCCCGACATCCCCGTCACGTCCGGCGTAGATGATGACCGCCCCATTGGGCGCAAAGCTCGGCGATTCATCCAGGCTGCCGTGTGACAGCACGCTCACGGTGCCGGAGACCAGGTCCTGCACCGCAATTCGATAGTTGCCGCCTTCGCGCGTGACATAGGCGATTTTCTTGCCATCCGGCGATACGCGCGGCCGGGCGTTGTAGGCGGAACCAAAGGTGATGCGCTCGACACGCTTGGGCTGGGCGATATCGAGCTTGTAGATCTGCGGGCCACCCGCACGATCGGACGTGAAATACAGGCTCTTGCCATCCGCGCTCCACGCCGCCTCGGTATCGACCGCCGGGTCGTCCGTCAGCCGCGTCAGCCCCTGGGTGCTCAGGTCGAGCAGCCAGATGTCCAGGTTCCCGCCGGCGCCCGACAGCGTCAGCGCCAGGTGCGTGCCATCGGGTGAATAAGCCGGCGCGCCGTTGACACCCACCCGGGCCGATACCAGCTGGCGCTCGCCGGTGTGCACCTTCTGCACGTACACGCCCGACAGTCGGTTTTCGAACGATACATAGGCCAGCCATTGCTCGTCGGGCGACCATGAGGGCGACATGATCGGCTGCGCCGATTCGAGAATCACCTTGGGATTCTCGCCGTCGGCATCGGCAACGATGAGCTGGAAGTGCTGGCTGGGCGGCTGGCCGCGCACCGCCACGTAGGCGATGCGGGTGGCAAATGCACCGCGTACGCCCAGGATCTTGCCGTAGATGAAATCACTGACCAGGTGGGCCGCATTGCGCAGGCTGGCGCTGTTGGCGATGAACTTCTGGCTGGCGACGCGGCTGCCGGTCTGGATGTTGATCAGATCGCACTCGACGTCCAGTTCGCTGGCTGAGGTCGCGGTCACGCGGCCGACGACGACGTAGTCGTTGCCCGCAGCCTTCCAGTCGGCAGCCTGCACGTCGCTGGCGTTGGTGGGCGTAGTCAGCATATCGCGGCGCTGCATGGCGCGAAAACGCCCGCTGCTCTCCAGGTCGTGCTGAACCACGGCAGCGACGTCGAAGGCGCCGTCCGCCGGAACCGCACGACCGAAGGGTACGATCGCGATCGGTATCGGATCGGTCACCCCCTTGGTGATCAGTACCTGCAGATCCGCCCGCGCCGGTGTAACCGGTACGCCCATGGCGACAGCGAGCAGCAGCGCGCAGCCGCCCAGGCGCCGCGCCCACTGGGGCGCCGCCGCCCCCAGTCTCCGGGTCATTACTCTATTCATCGGGCGCGAACGTAACATCGATGTTTGGATCAAACAATGCCGGGTCGGAGGGAGCCGGCAGCGGCGAGGCCCGGTAGGCCGCGGTTTCTGCCGACTGTCTCACGGCCTCATCGCCGTTGCAGCCGGCGACCACGACGTTCGTGACCACCCCGCCGGGGATCTGCGTGATATGCAGCAGGCACTTGACGCCCGAGCGCGCACTGGCCGGTCGGATCCATGCGTGGTTGATGCGCGCGGTGATCAGCGACAGATACTCCGCCTTGGCCGGGCTCGACTGCACCGCGTTAATATGCTCTTCGCTAGCCATCTGCGAGCGCAGGTCGGCCTCGCGCTGGGCACGCTCCTGATCGGCCTTGCGCTGCTGTGCGAGTTGCTGCGCCTTACGATCGGCTTCGGCCTTGGCAGCAGCGGCACGCTCCGCCTCCGCCTTGGCGGCCGCGGCACGCTCGGCCTCCGCCTTCTCGGCCGCGGCGCGTTCCGCCTGCTCGCGCTCGCGCTGCTGCTGCGCCTGCTCCTCGGCGTTGCGCTTCTCCTGCGCGGCGCGCTCCTGTTGCTGCGCTTTTTGCCGTGCCGCTTCCTGCTCGCGCGCCTGCTGTGCAGCCTGCTCCTCCGGGGTTGGCACCGCCGGGGGCGGCGGATTCGCCGGCTCCGGCGGTGGGTTCGGCGCCGGGGTTGGCGGCTGCGCCGCCGCCGGCGCGTTGCGCACTACGGTGGCTTCGATGGCCAGGCTCGGCGGGGTCGCCGTTGGCCGCCGGTACTGGAACCAGCCCCACAGCAGAACGCCCAGGATCGCGCCATGGATCAGTATCGACAGTACGATCGCCAGGACGCGATCGCTCCGGCGTTCGGTCATGGCGGCGTCGGCGCCTTCGGCAGCGGATCGGTCTGGAAGCCCAGCTTGTGGGCACCGGCCTGCTGCAGAATGACCATGGCCTGCACCACGCGGCCGTAATTGACCGCCTGATCGCCATTGACCAGCACGGCTCGCTCCGGTGCGCGCCGCAGCGCGGCGCTAGCGCGCACCAGCACGGTCTGATCGTCAATTGGCTGGCGCGGGGTGGCGCCCACATTCAGGTACAGCCGGCCGCTGGCGTCAATCGACAGCACCAGCGGCGGCTCGTTCGCCTGCGCCGGGATAGGTTCGGCCTTTGCCTTCGGCAGGTCGACCTTGATGCCTTGGGTCAACAGTGGTGCCGTGATCATGAAAATAATCAGCAGCACCAGCATCACGTCAATGTAGGGCACGACGTTGATGTCGCCCATCAATCTGCGCTTGCCCTTGGTGAGTGCGGGCATGTCAGCTCCTTGTCGTGCCCATCGGCCCGGCCGCCGCCGATGCGCCGGCGCCGGCTGCCGCGCCGGCCGGATTACGGCCGGCATAGCGCTGCAGGATGGTGGACAGCTCCTCCATGAAAGCGTCGTAGCGCAGTTCCAGGCGGCTGGTCTGATCAGCGTAGCGGTTATAGGCCACGACCGCCGGAATTGCCGCGAACAGGCCGATCGCCGTGGTGATCAGCGCCTCGGAAATTCCCGGCGCCACCATCGCCAGGGTCGCCTGCTGCACGTTACCGAGCGAGCTGAAGGCGTTCATGATGCCCCATACGGTGCCGAACAGGCCTACGTAGGGGCTGGTGGAACCCACGGTCGCGAGCGTCGCCAGGCTGTGCTCCAGCCGTTCGATCTCCTTGAGCTGCGCGACGCGCATGGCGCGGCGCGCGCCTTCCAGCAGCATGTCGGCCGCGACGCCGCCCTGCGCACGCAGTCGCGCGAATTCGCGGAAGCCGAACTCGAAGATGCTCTCCATGCCGGTGGCGCTGCCGCGCGATTCGATGGCCCGATACAGCGAACTCAGATCGCCGCCGGACCAGAAGCTGTTCTCGAACCGATCGGCGTCACGCTGCGCACGCCGCACCACCAGGCTCTTGCGGAAGATAATGGCCCAGGACATCAGTGAGGCGGCAAGCAGGATGCCGATGACAACCTGCACCACCAGGCTGGCCTGGACGATCATGCTGAGAATCGACAAATCCCCGCCCATCAGCTACTCCTTGCGTTACCGCGCCGCAGGCTCATGCCGACAACTCTCTGAGTATGACTGGCGGCAGGCGCCGGGGTTTCAACGTAGCGGCGTCGAGGCAAGCGACGCGCACCGAGGCGCTGACCAGCAGGTCCGCCGCGGCCGGATCGCGCCAGATGCGCTGCACGAACCTGAGGCTCGCGCCGCCCTGCCATTGCGGCTCGCAGCTGATCGACAGCATATCGTCCAGCCGCGCCGGGCGACGGTATTGCGCTTCCAGGGCCACCACCGAGAACACTATGCCGGGGTCGCGCGCCAGCGCCAGTTGCGACACCCCGTGCGCCCGCAGCCACTCACTGCGTGCACGCTCCAGGAATCGCAGATAATTCGCATAATAAACAATGCCTCCGGCATCAGTGTCCTCCCAGTAGACACGCGCCTGCCAGACGAAGGGAATCAAGTGCCCTCGCCGAACAGCGGCAGATTGGCGGCCGCGCGTTCAGGCATCTTCAGCCCGAAATGCTGCCAGGCGAGGCGCGTCGCGATGCGGCCGCGCGCGGTGCGGGCGATGAAGCCCTGCTGGATCAGGAATGGTTCAATGACATCCTCAAGCGTACCGCGCTCCTCGCCGATGGCCGCAGACAGGCTCTCGATACCCACTGGGCCGCCGTCGAACTTCTCCATGATGGTGAGCAGCAGCTTGCGATCCAGCGCGTCCAGCCCCTGCGGGTCCACCTGCAGCAGATCCAGAGCTGCGTGCGCTGCCGGTTCATCGATGTGGCCTGCGCCCTTTACCTGCGCGTAGTCGCGCACGCGGCGCAGCAGGCGATTGGCGATGCGCGGTGTGCCGCGCGCGCGCTGCGCGATGCGCAGCGCACCCGCGGCGTCGATCGCCACGTTGAGGATGCGTGCCGAGCGCTGCACGATGCGCTCGATCTCGGGCACGGTATAGAACTCGAGCCGCTGCACGATGCCGAAGCGATCGCGCAGCGGTGAGGTCAGCAGGCCGGCGCGTGTGGTGGCCCCCACGAGAGTGAAGGGCGGCAGACTGAGCTTGATGGAGCGCGCGGCCGGGCCCTCGCCGATCATGATATCGAGCTGGTAGTCCTCCATGGCCGGGTACAGCACTTCCTCGACCACCGGGCTCAGGCGATGAATCTCATCCACAAACAGCACGTCGCGCGGCTGTAGATTGGTCAGGATCGCCGCCAGGTCGCCGGGTCGCTCCAGCACCGGTCCGGCGGTCTGCCGCAGGCTGACGCCCAATTCGGCGGCGATGATGTGCGCCAGAGTGGTCTTGCCCAGGCCCGGCGGTCCGAAGATCAGCACGTGATCGAGTGCCTCGGCGCGCATGCGTGCCGCATCGATGAAGATCGACAGCTGCGACTTCACCTGCTCCTGGCCGATGTAGTCGCTCAGAGCGCGCGGGCGAATAGCCTGGTCGATCGCCTCCTCCGCACCCCCGGCGGCCGCGCTCACCAGTCGCTCGCCCTCCAGCGCGCTCATGAATGCACCGCGACCTGCAGCGCCCGCCGGATCAGCTCCTCGGTGGAGAGGCTGGCACTGGCCGCGCCGACACCTTTGAGCAGCCGGGCCGCCTCCACCGGCTTGTAGCCCAGCGACACCAGCGCGCCATAGGCTTCAGCTTCCGCGCCCTGCGCCGCGCCGGCGCCGGCGCCGGCGCCGGCAGCACCGTCCAGCGGCGCGGCACCGGCTAATTCGAGGCGGTCGCGCATTTCGACGATCAATCGTTCGGCTATCTTGCGGCCCACACCGGGGATGCGAGTCAGTGCTGTCGCGTCGCGTTCGCGCACCGCGTGGGCAAAAGTGGCCGCGGTGCCGCCCGAGAGTATCGCCAATGCGATGCGCGGACCCACGCCCGATACCTTCAGCAGATTGCGAAACAGCGTGCGCTCCTCGTAGGTCGCAAACCCGTACAGCACATGCGCGTCCTCGCGTACCACCAGGTGCGTCAGCAGCCGGGTGCGTTCGCCGAGGGCAGGCAGGGCGTAGAACGTTGACATCGGCGCCTCGACCTCATAGCCGACACCCCCGACTTCGAGCAGCAGGTGCGGCGGCGATTTGGAGGTGAGCACGCCGGTGAGGGTGCCGATCATGGGCCGGCCGCCCGCCGCTCAGGCGACATCGACCGCATGGAGTGCGCCCAGCCGACGCGTCTGGGCATGGCATAGCGCCGCCGCGAGCGCATCGGCGGCATCGGCGCCAAGCCTGACTTCCAGCAGCAGCAGCGTGCGCACCATTTGCGCTACCTGCGGCTTGGCCGCGGCACCGTAACCGGTGACTGCCATCTTGATCGCCCTGGGCGCGTATTCGTGCACGCTCGCCCCGAGCGAGGCTGCGGCGCACAGCGCCACGCCGCGCGCCTGACCGAGTTTCAGGGCGCTGTCGGGATTGCGATGCACGAACACGCGCTCGATCGCGACACTGTCCGGTCGATGTTCGGCCACCAGCGCGGTCACGGCGGCGTAGATACGCTGCAGCCGCACCACCATGTCATGGCCGACCACATCCACGCAGCCGCTGGCGACGTGGCGCTCGCTGCTGCCGCGGCAATCGATGATCCCATAGCCGGTGCGCTGCGAGCCCGGGTCCAGGCCGAGCACCCGGCAGTCGCGCGCCACCAGTCGGATTGACGCCGGCGATGGCGCGGTGGCGGCGGTGCGCGGCTGGAAAGTGCGCCAGGATTTGCTGGCGTATCGCGTCATGAATGCATATCTCCAACGCACTTGCTGCAGGCGGCCATACCTTGAATGATAGCCGGAAGACACCAGCCACACAGCATGGAAACCGCGACCCCCGCACCGCCCGAGATCGCCGCACAGCTCGACGCTGCGCGCGCGTCACTGGCCGCGTCAGGGGCCGATCAGGCGGCGCTCGAGGCCGGGGCTGAGGCCGCCCGGACCGTAGCCGCCCTGACGCACGACGCGGATCTGGCACTGGGCACGTTGCTGCATCGGCTGCGCCGGGCGGGCCCATTGCGCGACCACCCGCAGATCGAGGCGCGCCTCGGGACCGGCAGTATACGGGTCGCAACCGAACTCGAGCGCATGGGAGAGCTTCATCTGCCTGCCGGCTGGACCGCGGAGCAGGGGCTGAATGCGCAGCAGGCGGAGATCCTGCGCAAGATGCTGCTGGCCGTGGCCGCCGATCCGCGCCTGGTGGTGGCGCATCTGGCCGAACAGCTGGTCGAGCTGCGCGACGCGCGCACACTGTCGGCGCCGCAGCGGCTGCGGCTGGCTACCGAGACGCGCGAGATCCTTGCGCCGCTGGCCAATCGCCTGGGTGTGTGGAGCCTGAAGTGGGAACTGGAGGATCTGTCGTTTCGTTACCTCGAGCCCGACGCCTATCACCGCATCGCGCGCGCCCTGTCCGAGCGCCGAGTGGATCGCGAACGCTATATAGGTGAGGTATGTGCGCTGCTGCAGCGCGAACTGTCCCAGGCCGGCGTGGCCGCGCTGGCGGTATACGGGCGTCCGAAGCATATCTACAGCATCTGGCGCAAAATGCAGCGCAAGCAGCTCGCGTTCGACCAGCTGTTTGACGTGCGCGCGGTGCGGATCGTGGTCGAATCGATCGAGCAGTGCTATGCCGCGTTGGGCGTGGTGCACGCCCTGTGGCACTACGTTCCCGGCGAATTCGACGATTACATCGCGACCCCGAAGGATAACGAGTACCGCTCGATTCATACCGCGGTGATCGGCCCGGAGGGCAAATCCCTGGAGGTGCAGATCCGGTCGCGCGACATGGACCAGTACGCCGAGCTCGGTGTCGCGGCGCATTGGCGCTACAAGGAAGGCGGTGCGCGCGATCATGGTTACGAGCGCAAGATCGAATGGGTGCGCCATGTGCTCGACCCGACGCATGCGACGCAGCTCGAAGGCGACCTGATCGAGCGCGTCAAGCACGAGCTGTTCGCCGATCGCATCTACGCCATGACGCCGCGCGGCGAGGTAGTTGATCTGCCGCGCGGCGCCACGCCGCTGGACTTCGCCTACCAGGTGCACACCGGTCTGGGCCATCGCTGTCGCGGTGCCAAGATCGGTGGCCGCATCGTGCCGCTCAATCATGCTCTGGCCAACGGCGACGTGGTGGAGATCATCACCGGCAAACAGCCCGCGCCCAGCCGCGACTGGCTGTCCCTGGAACTGGGGTTTCTGGTATCGGCCAAGAGCCGCGCCAAGGTCCGGGCCTGGTTTCGGCGCATCGATGAGTCGCGGCATGTTGCGCTCGGGCGCGAGACCCTGGAGCGCGAACTGGCCCGGGTCGGCGCCACAGCCGAGCTGGTCGCAACCCTGGTGCGCGAACTGCACGCCGACAGTGCCGAAGACCTGCAGCGCCGCATCGGCGAGGGTGCCATAGGCGTCACAGCCCTGAGCCAGGCACTGGCACGGCTGCGCGCGCCGGTGGCGGCGCCGCTGACGCCCGTGCGCAAGCGCGCGCGGCGCGGCGCGGCTGCGCGCTCGCCGGTGGAGATCGAGGGTGTTGGCGATTTGCCGACCACCATCGCGCGTTGCTGCGGGCCGGTGCCGCCCGAGCCGATCGCCGGCTATGTCACCCTCGGGCGCGGCGTTACCGTGCATGCTGCGCGCTGTCCGAACCTGCTGCGCATGCAATCACTCAATTCCAGCCGCGTGTTGCGGGTCGAATGGAATCTCGAGTCCGACAGCCTGCTGCCGGTCAGGATCCGCGTCGAGGCGCTGGATCGCCGCGGCCTGCTGCGCGACGTATCCGACGTGATGGCGCTGGAACGATTGAGCATCGACGGCGTGAACTCCGACACCGATCCGAACGACCGCATCGCCACCATCGACATGCGCACCGCAGTGCGCGACAGCGAGCAGCTGGGACGCGTGCTAGCGCGCCTGAGCGCGGTGCCGAATGTGCTGCGGGCGCTGCGGCTTGCCTGAAGCAGGCGCGCTGGGACGCTCTTTCAGGATCGCGACTTGGAGCGCCGTTTGCGTGGCGCGACTTTCGCGGCCGCGCGACGCACCATTGGCGCCGCGACAACGGCGCCCGCCAGCGGCGGCGGTGCCGCAAGCATCAACTCGACCTGTTCGATCGCAACCGGCCGCGAATACAGATAGCCTTGCAGTTGACCGCACTCGAGTTCGCGCAGCTTGTCGAGCTGCTCGATGGTCTCGACCCCTTCAGCCACCGTCACCAGGCCGAACGCGGCTGCCAGGCCGATGATGCTCGTGGTGAGCGCCACGCTGGCCAGGTCCAGCGGCAGCCCGCTGATGAAAGAACGGTCGATTTTCAGCATATCCAGCGGCAATCTGGACAGCAGGCCGAGAAATGAATACCCGGTGCCAAAATCATCCAGCGCGACACGTATACCCGCCTCGCGTAGCATCTGCAGCTTGCGGCTGGTGGTATCGATGTCCTGCAGCAGGCTGGACTCGGTGATCTCGATGTCCATCCCATATCCGCCACCGCTACAGCCCGCCGCCGCGTCCAACACCTCGTCCACGAAGGCCCGTTGCCGAATCTGCAGCGCCGCAACGTTAACCGCGACACGAACCGGCCCCAGGCCAAGCTCGCGCCAGCGCTGGCAATCCTGCGCCGCACGTGCCAGCACCCAGCTTCCCACCGGCACGATCAACCCGGATGACTCCAGGATCGGCAGGAATTGCCCGGGCATCACCAGCCCGCCTTCCGGATCGTTCCAGCGGATCAGTGCCTCCAGCGACTGGATGCGTCCGGTGGCGATATCGAGTTGCGGTTGGTAGTGCAGAAAGAATTGTTGCTCGTCCAGGGCGGTTCGAAGCTTGTGCTCCAGGTGCATGCGACCCGCGATCTCGCCGTGCATCTGCAACTTGTAGGTCAGATACTGCTCGCCGCTGTCCTTCGCTCTCTTTAGTGCCGCTTCCGCCTTGTGCACCAGCGTATCGGCGCTTTCACCGTCGTTCGGGTAACGCGCAATTCCCACCGGGCAATTGACCCGGATCGCATGGCCTTCGATCTCGAATGGCTTGCCGAACACGGCACTGCCGAGCATCGCCGAGAGGTTCTCCGCGGACGCACTCGGTCCGGGCTCCACCATGACGAAGGTTCCCCCGCCAAGGTATCCGACCCTCTCCTCGCTCTCGGCATTGCGCTTGAGCCGCTCTGCGACCTGGCGCAGCAGCAGGTCTCCCACACGACGACCAAAGCTGTCGTTAATGTTGGCCAGGCCGTGGATGTCGAACGCCGCAACCGTCAATACCTTCTGCGGCTCGGGCCGGTCGCGCAGCGCTGAATCAAGGCGCTCGTAGAACAGCGCCCGCTTGGCCAGCCCTGCCAGCGAGTCGAATGACGCCAGGTACTCGGCGACTCCCGCGCTCTCCTCGTGTTCGAGCGCCAGTGCCAGCGTGGCGCGTATGTCCTGCAGCAGCAGGATCTCCTCATCGCGCACCAGGTTGAGGGTGCGAGAGGCCAGCATCAGCGCGCCGCGCCGCCAGCTGCCCAGGACCAGCGGTATCACCACCAGTGAGCGGTAGCCAAGCCCCGCCAGTGCTTCGTGGGTAGTGGCGGCCGGACCGGTCTGTGACAGGTCGTTGCACACGGCGAGCTCGCCGGTGCGCAGCGCCCGGCTGGTAAAGCTCGCATCGGGCTCATCCCCGTCGCTGAGCTGCAGCGGCTGATTTTCCGCAGCATCCACCTCCGAGCCCGAAGTGAACAGTGGTCGGGCTATGCGCCCATCCCAGTCCACGATCCACAGCGTCGCGTACTCGTAGCCGCCGATCTCGGTGGCGACACGGCACGCCTCCCGAAGCAGGTCATCGCGGTCGCGGATGCGCAATACCGCCGCGTTGATACTGCTTTGCATGCGCACCACGCGGGTAAAATGCGCGGTCTGTTCTTCAATCTGCCGCCGTTCGGTGATGTCGCGTGCCAGCGCGATCAGATAGCCGCGGTGTCCGTACTCGACGTAGCTGGTGCTGAATTCAACCGGGAACAGCTGCCCGTCCTTGCAGCGATACACGCCTTCGCGCAACAGCGGGCCGGAACTCTGTGCGGCGTGCACACGCTCGGGCCAAGGCTGATCAGGGCCACCCGATGAAATCTCGGCAGCGCTCAACTGCAACAGCTCGTCGCGCGAGTAACCGAGTCGCTGGGAAGCGGTTTCGTTCACGTCGACCAGGCGCCCGGTCGCCACCTCGGCGATGTAGATCAGGTCGCGGGTCTTGTCGAACAGGTGCCAGAACAGCTGCAGCTTGCCCTCGGCGCGCTCGCTTTCTGCGCGCGCCCGCAGCGCCGATATTCCGTAGGTCAGATTGTCAATCAGCTCTACCAGCAGCTTTACCTGATCCGCTTCGAAAGCGACATCGCGGTCCGAATAGATAGTGAGCGCACCCAGTGTTCCCGACTCGAGGATAAGTGGGACGGCAATCGACGCCACATAGCCGCGCGCCAGCGCTTCGCCGCGCCACGGCACTATCGCTGGATCCTGGTCCAGATTCGCGCACACGCTCGGAATGCCCTCGCGGATCGCCCGTGCGGTCGGGCCGTCGCCGGGCGGTGAAGCACCCCAGCTCAACTGCAGCCGCTGCAGCTGGCCGGCATCCAAGCCGGCGGCAGCCATCAGCCGCACCGAATTCGCCATGTCATGTTGTGCGTATCCGACCCAGGCCAGGGGATAGCCGCCGACATCGACGATAACCTGGCAGATGCTGAGCAGCAGCGCCGACTCATCCGATGCACGAATGAGTTCGTGATTGCAATCACTCAACATCAGCAGGTTGCGATTCGACTGACCCAGCGCGCCTTCCGCGCTCTTGCGCGCCGAAACGTCGACGCCGCTGCCCACGACTGCGATCACCTGGCCGGCGGCGTTACGCAGTGGCCTGAAGTCGCAGTCGACGGCAACCAGCTGCTCGCCCTTCATGCGCACCACCAGCTCCTGGCGCACCGGATTGCCTTTTAATACCGACTCCATCACCGCACGGATCTGTTGCTGCGCGTCCTTGGAGTAGGACCACCAGTATGTATCCCAGACCTGGCGCCGGATGACGTCGGCGATGCGCAGCCCGGCGGCGTCGAGCGCCGCCCGATTGACTTCGAGCAGCACCCCGTCGCGCGACATGACGCCGACGAAGGCGGTGATGCTGTCGAAGATTTCACGCCATTGCGTTGGGGTGGAAACCCCGAGCTCAGCCAGTGGGCTCGCGTCCATGCCGGCGGCGGAACCCGGCGCGCCGCCAACTTCGCACAGCGCCATTACGGTGCCGGCCGCGTTCCTGATCGGGCAGACGGTCAGCTGCACCGCCACTTCGGAACCGTCGCGCGCAAGACGCAGCGTGTTCACGGACGCTACCTCCGCGCTGCCGAGCAGCCGTCGTATCAGTCCGCGATGCTCCGAACGCAAGCGCGGAGGAATGATTTGTGCTATTGGCCGCCCCGCCAGCTCGGGCGCGGCATATCCGAGCAGGCTGGCGGCCGCCGCATTGCAATCAGTGACGATGCCGTCGACGTCATACACGACAACAATGTCCGCGCCGATCGTCAAAGACACCTCTCGGTTGCTGCGCTCGTCTCGTGGCGGCAGACGACGCGATTGCCTGGCTGAATCGTCGTGTAGAGCACAGGCAATCGCATCCGCGATGCTCTGCACAATCAAAAATTATACGTTCTCCATCAGACCATGGCGCACGCGGATTAGTTTGTCACCTGTCATCTTTTACAGGTGCGCGACCGGCCGTGTCCGCGCATTCTTTGTATTCTTTTCAATCGCGGCTGCAGCGGCGCTGCGTGAAATGCGGCTCGAATAGAAGGCGTATCATGCATCGTGCCGCGTGCGCGGGCCGCCACCGGATGGCCGATGCAGAGTGAAGCACGACGTATTCAAGCGACGATCGCTGACCTGGCAGCGATCAATGAAGATGCGCAACGCATCGCCGAAGTCGCGGCCTCGACCTGGCGCGAAATCTACACGGTGTTGTCTCCTGTCATCGGCCCCGGCGGTGTCAGTGCGCTGTACCAGCGGAGTCTGTACATGACGCGTGCCACCCATCCGTTTCTTGCCGCGGCGCGTGACGACGCCGTGCGGCCCGGTGAATTTTCCGCCCTGCAACAGGTGTTGGCCCAGCAGAGCAGTGCGCACACGGCGGCTGCCAACGGCGCGCTGCTGCAGACATTCTGCGATCTGCTGGGCAGCCTCATCGGCGTATCGTTGACCGAGCGGCTGCTGCGATCGGTTCGGAACCTGCCTTCAAATACGCCGGCGGCGCCCGGTACTCCCGGATGAGTGCGACCAGGGCACCCATCCATTGCCTTGGCACCGGTGTGCCTGGACTGGATGAGATCCTCGGCGGCGGCTTGCCGGAGTTCTCGTTCAATCTGATTGCCGGGCCGCCCGGCAGCGGCAAGACCACGCTGGCCCATCAGATCATGTTCGCGCTGGCGACCCGTGAGCGCCCGGCGCTGTACTTCACGGTACTGGGCGAACCGCCGCTCAAGATGTTGCGTTACCAGCAGCAATTCGAGTTTTTCGACAACGAGCAAGTGAACGCCGCGATCCGCTTCATCAACCTCGCCGAGGATACCGCGAGTGGTGATCTCGATCGGGTCCTGAATCGGATCGTCGGTGAGGTTGAAGCGCACGGGCCGGGCACGGTATTTGTCGATTCGTTCCGCTCGGTCATGCTCGCCAGTCAGGTCGGCGCCACCTCGTATATGGACCTGCAGCACTTCATCCAGCGGCTGGGCATGGTGATGACCAGCTGGCAGGCAACCACGTTCCTGATCGGGGAATACCTGACCGAGCTCGATTCCAATCCGGTATTCACGGTCGCGGACGGCTTGATCTGGCTGCGCCAGAGCCTGCACAGCAATTCAGTCGTGCGAAAAATGGAAATCATGAAGATGCGCGGGCGACAGACCTTGCCCGGCCTTCATACCTTCCGCATCAGCGCGGCGGGCATCCGGATATTTGCGCCGGCATCGGTTGCCACCCCGGACGCATCGTCAGCGGTGCGGCCCACAGCCGCGCGCTTGCGCATGGGAGTTCCGGAACTCGACCGCATGATGGGTGGCGGACTGCCGCGCGGATACTCGTTGTTGGTAGCCGGGCCGTCGGGGTCGGGCAAGAGCATCATGGCCGCAGCCTTTCTGGCCGAAGGCGCGCGCGGCGGGGAGACCGCCGTCATCGCCGCGTTCGAGCAGCGCTCCAACACGGCCCGCGGCCCCATTCTGGCGGATTTGATCGGCAGCGACCGCATTGCAGTGGTCGACACGCGGGCGCCGGATTTATCGGTCGAGGAGATCACCAGGCTGCTGCTCACGGAGATTCACCGCCTCAAGGCCACCCGCGTGGTGATCGATTCCCTGTCGGGGTTCGAACTCGCCCTGGCGCCAACGTTTCGCGATGATTTTCGCGAGTCGCTGGCACGGATGGTATCGTCGCTCACCGCCACCGGCGCCTCGGTGCTGATGACTTCCGAGCTGGAAGATCGCTACACCGATCTGCGATTCAGCCCCTATGGGACGGCGTTCATGACCGACGCAATCATCGTCCAACGCTACATTGAAGTGGACAGCCGATTGCAGCGCATATTGGCAGTGGTGAAGCTGCGAGCCAGCGACCATTCTAACGAGCTGCGCCTGTTCCACATTGATGCCGATGGCATAAAGATCGGCGCCATGGTCGCAGGCCGCGAGGGGCTGCTGGGCGGACAGCCGAGGCGGGAGCGGCGCAAGCGCGTGCCCGACGCCGGGGCCGCCGATGCTTGAGCTCTACATCGACGGGCCGTGCAAGTGAGCGGGTATCACAACAGCGGCGATGTCGCGGCGGCCGAACGCGCAGTGGAACTGCTCAATAGACAGGCGGATGAGATTCGCGCCGACATCATCCGCTCGCGGCGTGAACTGGAGCAACTGCAACGCGACTCCGGCGGCACCCGGGCCGCCCAGCTGGCGGAGGCCAACGAGCAACTGGTGCTGGCCACACTCCAGGCCGAGACCATTGCCGAAACGGCGACCAGCCATCTGGACGAACTCGCGCGCGCCAGCCAGCGCGATGCACTGACCGACACGCCGAATCGCGCGTTGATGCTCGATCGGCTGGAAAACGCCATTTCCCTGGCGCGTCGGCACGTAACTCGACTTGCCGTCCTGTTTCTCGACCTCGACCAGTTCAAGCACATCAACGACACGCTCGGACATGCAATCGGCGACGAAGTGCTGCAACTGGTAGCGCGGCGCCTGGAGTCAGTGGTACGCGGCTCGGACACGGTCAGCCGCCACGGCGGCGACGAATTCCTGGTGCTCATAGGTGAGGTGTCCAAGGCGTCGGACGCCGCCGTGATCGCCGCCAAGATTCTCGCCGTGCTCACGGCGCCGTGTCGAGTGGGCGATCATCTGCTGCGGCTATCCGCGAGCCTCGGCATCGCCACCTATCCCGACGATGGCGAGGACGCGGCCACTCTCGTCAGCCGGGCTGACGCGGCGATGTACCGCTCGAAGAGGCGTCGGCTTGGCGGCTTCGAGTTTCACCGCGAGGAGATCCAGGGCACACCGGGCTCACGACAAACCCAGGATGCACCGCACGCGGCCATCGGCCGCTACCAATCGGCCCTGGCCGAACAACAACCACGACTTCGCGAGCTGCGTGAGGCGAACGAGCAACTGGTGATCGCAGCATTGACGGCACAGCAAATGGAGGTGCAAGTCGAGGAGGCGTATTCGCGCCAGACCAGGTTCCTGGCGATGGTAGCGCATGAATTGCGTAACCCCCTGATCCCGATACAAACCGCTGTCGGCCTGCTCAATCGCGCGCTCACGAACGCGCCGCTGCTGGCGCAGCTGCAGGCGGCAATCAAGCGCCAGGTAGCGCTGGTGTCACGGCTGGTGGACGATCTGCTCGACGGATCGAGGGTGAGCGCCGGCAAATTTCGCCTCGAGTGCAGCCCGGTGGAGATGGCAGGCATCCTCAGTCTGGCGGTCGAAACCTGCCGCCCCGCGGTTGAATCGCGCTCGCAGAGCCTGAGCATTCATCTGGCGCCCGCACCGCTGCTGGTGCATGGCGATCCGCTGCGGCTGGGCCAGATATTCAGCAACCTGCTGGACAATGCATCCAAATACACCCCCCAGGGAGGGGACATCTCACTCACGGCGGTGGTGCTCGATGGAACGTTGCAAATTACCGTTTCCGACAACGGCATCGGCATTATGTCCGAGGCGTTGCCCAACATCTTCGAACTCTACATGCAGGACGCAGGCGCCGTGGCTCACTGCGACGGCGGACTGGGCATCGGGCTCGCGGTGGTTCGCGACCTGGTCAAGGCGCATGGCGGCGCCGTGGCGGCCCGAAGCCCGGGCCGCGATCTTGGCAGCGACTTTATCGTCTCGCTACCGATGAGCGCCAAGCCGATTGCGGCCGCCGCTGTCTGAAACGGTGTAGCATCCGAAGATCCCGGAGACGTCGTACATGGCTATGAAAAAAGCAGTGCCGATCATGCGGGTGGTGTCGTTCTACCATAAGGTGACGGGTCTGTTTCACGCCCGTCATCTGATGTCGTCCGACGCCAAGGCGATTGTGCTCAATACGCCGCATGATCACATTGCGCTCGATGGCGATCACTTCGACCCGCTGTCGCAGCGTATGGACATCAAGAGCGGAAAAGTGATCGACCAGGTGCCGGCGCAACCCAGTGCCGATCACGAGTGGAACGCGACTGATCGGCGCTGGCAGGTGAAGCCGGAAGTCCTCGCCAGAGAGGAAAGACGTCGCCACGCCATGCTGCGGATCAGCCAGCTCGAACAGTCAGGTATCCGCTCGCTGCGCGAACTGGCGCTGGGGGAGGCCAAGGCGGCTGATCGACTCAAGGCGCTCGATATGGAAATCGCGGCGCTGCGCCAATCGCTGGCCGATTGAGTCACCCGCCCCGGCAGCTACCCGGCTGTCGGCGGCCATTGTGCGTGCGGTAGGATTGCTGCCTCCTATGAGGAAATGCGTCACTCAACGGCAGGCATGACAGGCGAATCGGTGACTGGCCCGCAGCCCACAGCGCGCGCGGGCGCGGACCACTGCGGCAATTGCGACGCCCCGATGACCGGCGCGTACTGCGCACAGTGCGGGCAGCATGCGCGCGAAAGCGCCCGCTCGCTGCACGCGGTGCTGAGCGATGGCTGGCACTTGTTTGTCCATGTTGACGGGCGCTTCTGGTACACGCTGTGGACCCTGCTGGCAAAACCGGGGCAGCTCACACTCGATTATTTTGCCGAGCGCCGTGCGCGCTACGTGTCGCCGGTGCGGCTGTACTTCGTGATCAGCATTGGTTTCTTCGCGCTCACGGCGGCCAACTCGAATCTGCTGTCCAAATCCGCGGCGCCCGCACCGGCGATGGCGGCTGCGGCTGGCACCGCGGCCACCCCGGGCTCCGACGCCAGCGAGTGCGACAACATCGAGCTGCACCTGCCCTGGATGCAGGCCGCACTGCAGACGCGGCTGCGCGCCGCCTGCAGGCGCGAGATCGCCGACAATGGCAGGTCGGCGGCACGCGCCTTCGGCTCCTACATCCCGAAGATGATGTTCCTGTTTCTGCCGCTGGTGGCGGTGACGATGCTGCCGCTATACCGCAGCCCGCGGCATTACTACGTCGAGCACGTGGTGTTCTTTCTGCACATCCAGGCTGCGTTGTTCCTGGTAATGATCTGCGAGATGCTGCTCAGTATGGCAGCGCCTCGAGTACCGGGGTTGCGTGAATTTACATCCTTCGGCGACTTCGCCGCCGCCGCCGCGGCCGGCTATGGGATCTGGTGCGTCTACCGGGCCATGCGCCGATATTACGGTGAGCGCCGCGCACCGACCCTGGTCAAGCTCGCCGTAGTCGGTGTCGTCTATCAGATCTTCCTGGTCGTCATGGTGGCGGCAACGCTGTTGCTGAGTGCGCTGACAGCGTGAAGCGCCCGGCAATCTTCAATAGTCGACGCTCAACGTCGCCAGCACGCGCCGCTCCACTGCGGAGTTCGCGGTCTGGATCTGCTGATCATGCGGCAGGTTCTGTGCCGATAGCGCCAGCGTGGCGCGTGTCGTCAGCCGGTAAGCCGCGCGCGCGTCTGCCGATGAATAGCCCGGAACATGCACCAGGATCGCGACCAGATCAGCTCCGTTCAATCCGCGCGTGGCGTAGCTGGCGGTTTGGTAGTGCACAAATCCGTCGCAGCGACCTGCGTGCAGCTGTGACAGGTCACTGATGATGCAGGGCAAATACCTGGTCCTGCTTGCGATCGCAACCGGAGTTGCCTGCTCGGCGAGTCCTGCCGTGAGAAACAGTACATCGATGATCGCCTGCGCCAGCTGTCCCAGCGCTAGCATGAGCGGCCTGAGCAGGACGTTACCGACGCGCAGCCCGTCGCCGAGCAGGCGCTGCGGTTCGGCTGCGTCGTGCGCCGGTAGCGCCCGCAGGTCTGCGCAGCGGCTGAGCAGCAGCGCCCCGCGGAAGCGCGGCATGGTCATTATCCGGCTCGCACCGAATGCCGACCGGGAGCCGGAACTACCAATTGATGTGGGCGCGGGGAAGTGTCGACTGGGACTGTCGGCGCAACCTACTGATTTAGATGGCTGATTGCCCGGGGCGGGGGGGTCGTCAGCGGTTGATGATGTCGATCGCGCGCTTGTCCGCCGCCAGCGCTGCTTCGTGCAGCGCTTCGGCCAGCGTCGGGTGTGCATGGATAGTGCGCTGCAGGTCCTCGGCGCTGGCCTGGAACTCCATGGCGAGCGTGGCCTCGGCGATGAGCTCACCGGCCATCGGCCCGATGATATGCACGCCAAGGATGGTGTCGGTCTCGCGCGCCGCCAGAATCTTCACGAAGCCGACCCCAGCCTCCATCGCGCGGGCGCGGCCACTGGCGGCAAACGGAAATACGCCAATCTTGAAATTGACCCCGGCACTCGCCAGCTGCTGCTCGGTCTGGCCTACCCAGGCGATCTCGGGCGCGGTGTAGATCACCGACGGAATGACGTCATAGTTGACGTGCGCGTAGCGGCCGGCGATCAGATCTGCGACGGCGACGCCCTCTTCCTTGCCCTTGTGCGCCAGCATCGGCCCGCGCACGCAGTCGCCCACCGCCCAGACACCCTCGGCTGCGGTGCGGCATTGCGCATCGACCTGGATGAATCCGCGCTGGTCGAGTTCGACGCCGCTCCCTGGCGCCAGCAGATTGTCGGTGTACGGCCGGCGTCCGACCGCGACGATAAGCTTGTCGACGCTGAGCGTATGAGCCCCGCTCTTGTCGCCGTAGCTGACGGTGACGTTGCCATCAGCCGCGACGGCGCCAGTCACCTTGGCGCCGAGCCGGATATCCAGGCCCTGCTTCCTGAAGTGGCGCGCGGCCTCGGCGGCGAGCTGCTGATCGGCGATGGCCAGAAAACTCTCCAGCGCTTCCAGCACCACCACCTCGGCGCCGAGACGACGCCAGACGCTGCCCAGCTCCAACCCGATGACGCCGGCTCCAATGACGCATAGCTTGTTTGGCACCGCGGTGAATTCAAGCGCGTCCCAGGAATCGACAATGCGCTCGTGATCAAACTGCGCCGACTTGAGACCGGTCGGCACCGAGCCGCTGGCGAGCACGACGTGGCGCGCTTCAATCTCGCTCCTGGAACCATCGGACGCGGTCACTTCCACCCGCCGGCCAGGCAGCAGGCGGCCACGACCGAACACCGCGGTGACACCCACTGCCTTGAACAGCGATGCGATGCCGCCAGTCATGTTGCGCACGATGCTGGCACGGCGCTTTTGCATTACGCCCAAATCGAGCGCGACACCGGTGGCAACGATGCCGTGCGCGGCAAACTCGTTCCGCGCACGGTACAGCAGCTCGGATGACTCGAGCAGCGCCTTGGACGGAATGCAGCCGGCATTGAGACAGGTGCCGCCAAGCGCGCTGGCGCCGTCGCGATTCCTCCAGGCGTCGACACAGATCACCTTCAGGCCGTTCTGCGCGGCGCGAATGGCCGCCGGATAGCCGGCCGGGCCCGCGCCGATCACGACGACATCGATCGCCTCAGCCATGATGGTCAGACTCCGAGCAGCAGACGGCCCGGGTCCTCGAGGCAGTCCTTGATCGTAACAAGAAACTGTACTGCCTCGCGTCCGTCGATGATGCGATGATCGTAGGTCACCGCCAGGTACATCATCGGCCGGATCACGACCTGGCCATTCACGGCCATCGGTCGCTGCTGAATCTTGTGCATGCCGAGGATCGCGCTTTGCGGCGCGTTGACGATCGGGGTCGACATCAGCGAGCCGAAAATGCCGCCGTTGGTGATGCTGAAGGTGCCGCCGGTCAGGTCCTCGAGAGTGATCGATCCGGTCCGAGCGCGCGCGGCATAGTCGGCAATGCCACTCTCCACATCGGCGAAGCTCATGGCGTCGGCATTGCGCAGCACCGGCACCATCAGGCCGCGTTCCGTCGACACCGCGACGCCGATATCGAAGTATTCATGGTAGATGATGTCGTTGTTTTCCACCGCAGCGTTGACCACGGGAAAGCGCTTCAGGGCCTCGATCGAGGCCTTGACGAAGAACGACATGAAACCGAGCTTCACCCCGTGCTTCTTCTCGAAGCTGTCCTTGTAGCGGGCGCGCAGCTCCTGCACCGTCGTCAGGTCGACCTCGTTGAAGGTAGTAAGCAGCGCCTGGGTGGATTGCGCCTGGATCAGGCGTTCGGCGATCCGCGCGCGCAGCCGTGTCATCGGCACACGCTGTTCGGTGCGACCAGAGCGCGCAATCGCGGGCGCGGCTACGGCGGGCGCGGCTACTGCCGGCTTCGTCGACGCCGGTACCTGTGCGGCCGCGGCGGCAGCTGCCAGCGCATCGTTCTTGGTGACCCGGCCGCCAGGCGCGGATCCTGCAATCGACCCGGGAGCGAGATTGTTTTGTTCGATCACGCGGCGCGCGGCCGGACCTGCCCTGGATGAAGCAGCGCCAGCGCCGGGCGCGGCGGCCGCAGTCACCGCGGCGTTGCCATTGCCGGCCGCCGCGGACGGGGCCGGTGCGGGCGCCGGCGCTGCAGCGCTGGCACTCGCCGCGGCAGCTTCGTCGATCACCGCCAGCAGTTCGCCGCTCTTGACCGATGCGCCGCCCTGCACCTTGATTTCGCGCAGCACCCCGCTGATCGGCGCCGGGACTTCCAGCACCACCTTGTCGGTCTCCAGGTCAGCGAGATTCTCATCGCGGCTGACGGCCTGGCCAGGTTGCTTACGCCAAGCCACCAGCGTCGCATCGGCCACCGACTCGGGTAGTTGCGGCACGCGAATCTCGACGCTCATGAGCTCTTCCTTATGGCGGTGCTGATCGGCGTCGGCGTGCGATCGGACGCCCCAGCCACGGCGCCGGAGGGCGTCAATGTCAGCCGCGGTGTATTGCGCATGGTCTGTTCGATCGACATCGCGTTCAGCGCGGTATCGACCAGACGGCGCTGTTCGAGTTCGTGATCCCTGCTTTGGCCGGTGGCCGGCGCCGCCGCTGCCGCGCGCCCGGCGTAGTACACGGTGCGCGGTCCTGCCAGATCCTGCAGCCTGTGGCGGATCTGATACCAGGCACCCTGGTTCTGCGGCTCTTCCTGGCACCACACCAGGTCGCTGGCGTTGGCATAGTGCGCCAGCGCGGCCTGGTATTGCTCGACCGGAAACGGATAGAGCTGCTCGATTCGCACCAGGGCGACGCTGCGCAATCCGGCGCTGCGGCGCGCCTTGAGCAGGTCGAAGTACACCTTGCCGCTGCAGAACACGACCCGCTCCACCTGCGCGGGCGGAATGTCGTCGATCTCGCCGATCAAATTGGCGAAGCTGTTGTTGCTCAGATCAGCCAGCGCCGACACCGATAGCTCGTGCCGCAGCAGGCTCTTGGGGGTGAATACGATCAGCGGCCGTCGAAACGGCTGCAGGACCTGGCGGCGCAACAGGTGAAACATCTGCGCCGGCGTGGACGGCACCACTACCTGCATGTTTTCCTCGGCGCACAGCTGCAGGAAGCGCTCGAGGCGCGCTGAGGAATGCTCCGGGCCCTGGCCCTCATAACCGTGTGGCAGCAGCAGCGTCAACCCGCACAGCCGGCCCCACTTGGCCTCGCCCGAGGAGATGAACTGGTCGATCACCACCTGCGCACCGTTGACGAAATCGCCGAACTGCGCCTCCCAGATCACCAGATAGTCCGGACTGGTCGTGGCGTACCCGTACTCGAAGCCGACCACCGCTTCTTCGGACAATATCGAGTCGATCACGGTGAGGCGCGGCTGGCCGTCCCGGATGTGCTGCAGCGGAATGAAACGGCGGCCGGTATTCTGATCATGCAGAACGGCGTGGCGGTGGAAAAACGTACCGCGGCCGCTGTCCTGGCCGGAGATGCGCACCGCAACGCCCTCATCGAGCAACGAAGCATAGGCCAGGGATTCGGCCGCGCCCCAGTCCAGCGGCATCTCGCCCGCGACCATCCTGGCGCGATTGGCGATGACCTGTGCCACGCGGGGCTGCAGCACCAGATCGTTCGGCAGGCGCACCAGGCGCTGGCCTAGCGTCGCAAGCCGCGCCGGCTCGATACCGGTCGCTACACGCTCGGACCAATCGGCCCGTCCGTATCGCGACCAGTCGATCGTATATTTGTTGCCGATCAGTCCCAACGCCTGGTGCAGCTCCAGGCGGCCGGCGTCGAGGGCCTGGCGATACTGGCCGACCAGCTCCTCGGCCTGCTGCGCTGACACCACGCCATCCGCGAGCAGTCGCTCGGCATACAGCTTGCGAACCGTCGGATGCTGGCGGATGACCCGATACATCATCGGCTGCGTCGCGGCCGGCTCGTCGGCCTCGTTGTGCCCAAGCCGGCGGTAGCAGACCAGGTCGATCACGACATCCTTGTGGAAGCGCTGGCGATAGCGCAGCGCCAGGCGCGTCACGAACAGCACGTCCTCGGGATCGTCGGCATTGACGTGAAAGATTGGCGCCTCGACGATCTTCGCGACGTCGCTGCAATACGCGGTGGAGCGGGCATCGCGCGGATCGGAGGTGGTGAAACCGATCTGGTTGTTGATGATGATATGAATCGTGCCGCCGGTCCGATAGCCGCGCGCCTGGGACAGCTGCAGCGTCTCCATGACCACGCCCTGCCCGGCGAACGCGGCATCGCCGTGCATCAGCACCGGAACCACCTTGTTGCCCTGTGCATCGTCGCGGCGGTCCTGGCGTGCGCGCACCGATCCTTCAACCACGGGATCCACGATCTCCAGATGCGAGGGATTGAAGGCGAGCACCACGTGCACGTTGCCGCCGGGCGTACGCACATCGGCGGAGAACCCTTTGTGATACTTGACGTCGCCGGAGCCCTGCGCGTGATTGTCGTCGTACTTGCCTTCGAATTCCGAGAACAGCTGTCCGGGCGATTTACCCAACACATTGACCAGCACGTTGAGCCGGCCGCGATGCGCCATGCCGAGCACGAATTCATCGATGCCGGATTGGCCTCCGAGCTGGATCAGCTCGTTGAGCGAGGCGATCAGTGCGTCCGCGCCCTCGAGTGAAAAACGCTTCTGGCCCACGTACTTGGTGTGCAGGTAGCGCTCCAGTCCCTCAGCCGCGGTCAGTTGGGCCAGCAGATTGCGGCGTTCCTCGGCGCTAAACTGGTGCTGTATGCGCCCGAGTTGGAACTCATCCTGCAGCCACAGCCGCTCGTCGGTATCCGACACGTGCGCGAACTCGGCGCCAATGTGGCCGCAATAGACCTGCTCCAGGCGCGCGATGATGTCGCGCAGGCGCGCGCGCCGCGGCATCCAGTCGTTGCGGCTGGCGGTGTAGAACTCGCTATCGAGATCGGCTTCGCTCAGCCCGGCATAATCGAGGTCGAGCACGCGTGGCCGCGGCCGCTGCAGCAGACCCAGCGGATCGATGTGCGCGATCAGATGGCCGCGATTGCTGTAGATCTGCACCAGCCGCGAGACGGCGGCTTGTTTCTCGCCGGCGTCGCCCGCCGCTGGCGCTACCGACGCGCCGCCGCGGGCGGCCTGCATGCGTGCTGCGACCGCTGCGATGACTGGGCTGTGCGCCTGCTCGGGCCCGGCCGATGGCGGCAGCGTATCGAAATAGCGGCGCCAGGCCGGATCCACGCTGTCGGGACTGCGCAAATACTGTTCGTACAGCGCCTCCACGTAAGGCGCATTGGCACCCGACAGCGGAGTGCCCGCAAGCAGCTCAGGCAAAGTTGGGGGCATGGGCGACCTGGAACAGCTTCGAAAAAAACCTGTCAGCTCAATGATCTAGATGGTAGCAACGCGACTTAACATTCTATAGGAATGAGCCGCGCAAGGAAACGGACGCAGGTCACGAATGATCGCAGATCATTGAATGCATTGGCGGTCAAGGCCGCTCCGCGGTCGCCGGGCGATCCGCTGCCTCCCAGCCGCCGCCCAGAGCGCGGTACAGGCCTACCAGATCCACCGCAACTGCCGTGGCGCTGTCGATCAGTGACTCCTGGTTCTGCTGCATGCTGCGCTCGGCGTCCAGAACCTCGATGAAATTCGCCAGCCCGCTCTGATACCGCATCCGCACCAGGCTCAGCACGTCGCGATCGTGCAGCACTGTGGTATCCAGCCACGCGCGTCGCTGCTGATCTTCGGCGTAAGACGCCAGTGCGTTCTCGACTTCGTGCAGCGCACCGAGCACCGTGCGCTGATAGCTCAGAGCCGCCTGCTGCGCCCGTACATCGTACAGACGTACCGTCTTCCAGCGCCCGCGATCGAACACCGGCAGCTGCAAGGTGGGTCCGAACGATCCAAAGCGGCTGGCCCATTCGAGCAGCTCGCCGGCGGTCTCGGATTGAAAGCCGCCGGTCGCCGAGAGCGTCAGCCGCGGATACAGATCGGCCACCGCCACGCCGCTCTGCGCGATCGCCGCGTGCACATTGGCCTCAGCTTCGCGCACATCGGGACGCCGTCGCGCCAGCTCGGCGGGCAAACCGATGGGCACCAGATCGGGCAGCGGCGGCAGCGGGACGGCGCTGTCCAGTTCGGCGCGCAGTGCTTCGGGTTCACGGCCGAGCAGCTGACTGAGCTGATTGATGCTACGCGTGACCTGCAGGTCAAAGGCCGGCACTTGCGCGCGCGTCACCGTCGACAGTGCGATGGCATTGCCGACGTCCACGTCGGTGGTCATGCCGGCGTCGCGCCGCTGTTGCGTCAGTTCCTGCAGCTCATCGATAGTCGCGAGATTCTCCCTGGCGATCGAGAGGTGCGACTGCGCACCGCGCAGCTCGATGTAGCTTTGCGCCACATCGGCCAGAACCGACACCTGCACCGCGCGCCGATCCTCGATCGACACCTGAACGCCGGCATCGGCAGCCTCTACCGCGCGCCGCACGCGCCCGAACAGGTCGACTTCCCACGACGCGCCGGCACTGAGCTGATACTGGTTGTAGGGATTGGGGATGCTCAAGCCAGCGCCGCCTGGCAACCGCAGGTTGCCCACCGAATTGAACAGCGCTCCGGTGGGTGTGGTGTCGCTGAGTCGCTGCCGGCTGAACGAGGCGTCGGCCGACAGCGTCGGCCAATAACCCGCCGCCGTGACGTCACGCTGCGCGCGTGCCTCCTCGACGCGCAGGAGTGCGACGCGCAGATCCAGATTCGACTCCAAGCTGCGCTGCGCCAGGGATATCAGCAACGGGTCGTTGAACGCAGCCCACCACTGCGGTTGCTGCGCCGATTGTTCGCTGACCGCACTCAGCGGCTGCGGTTCGCCTGGGGACGACAGCGCCCGCGCCGACCAGTGCTCCGGCACCTGCGGCGTGGGCTGCACGAACCGCGGCCCGACGGTGCAGCCGGCGCACAGCGCCAGCAATGCCGCCGCGCACGGCCGGCTCGAGCGGGAAACGCAATGCTGGCGGCGGCGCATCATGGTCATTGCATGCGGTGGCGAAACATCCATGAGGCCCCCGACAGCGTCAGCGCCGCGAGCAGCCCGAGCGGCCACAGGTCGGGCAACAGCAGATCGAGCCCGGTTCCCTCCAGGTACACGCGCCGTGTGATATCGATCGCGTACCGCAGTGGATTGATCGCGGTCAGGTACTGCAGCCAGTCCGGCATGCTGCTGAGCGGCGTGGTCAGGCCCGAGAGCAGCGAGAACGGCATGATCAGCAGCATCGAGTACAGCATCGCCTGCTGCATCGTCGCCGCCACGGCCGACAACAGCAGGCCGATGCCCACCGCCGCCAGCAGGAACAGCATCAACCCCGCATACAGCGTCAGGTATGAGCCGGCAAACGGAATGCGAAACCACAGCTGCGCGACCAGCAGCACCCCGGTCGCCTGGATGGTGCCGACCAGCATCGATGGCAGCGCCTTGCCGGCCATGATTTCGTACGGCCGGAATGGCGTCACCAGCAACTGGTCGAAAGTGCCCTGCTCGCGCTCACGCGCCACCGACATCGCGGTCAACATCATGGTCTGGATCAGCGTCAGCGTGCCGATCATGCCCGGAATCATGAACCAGCGGGTCTCGAGATTCGGGTTATACCAGGCGCGAGTCACCAGCTGCACCGGTGGTGGGGTCCAGCCGTGCTCCCCGCCCCAGTCGGCATTGAACTGCTCGACCACAGTGCCGACGTAACCGATGGCGGTGCCGGCGGTATTGGAGTTGCGCCCGTCGGCAATCACCTGCAGGTCAGCGCCGCGGCCGGACAGCAGTTGGCGTTCGAAGTTCTGATTGATCTGCACTACCAGCACGGCCCGGCGGGCGTCGATATAGGTTGCGATATCGCTCGCACGCTGCAGATCCGCGACGCGCTGGAAGACACCCGAACCGTCAAGGGCGGCCAGCAGCTGGCGCGAGGCAGCACTGTGGTCCTGATCCAGGGCCGCGTAGGTGACATGGTTCAAGTCGTAGGTGGCGGCGTAGCCGAAGATCAGGGCCTGTACCACCGGTGGAACCAGCAGGCTCATCCTGCTGCGCTTGTCCTTCAGCACCGCAAGCAGCTCCTTGCGCGTCAGGGCCACAATGCGCAGCAGCGAGTCGAGCATTGGTGTCACTCCAGGGTCTTGCGCATCGCGGCGCGGCTTGCCAGGGCCAGCGCGGCCGCCATCGCCGCCAGCGCCAACGCGTTCGGCACGATCACCGACCAGACATCGCCGGCCAGAAATACCGTCTGCAGCAACGCCACGTAGTAACGCGCCGGCAACGCGTAGCTGATCGCCTGCACCGCGATCGGCGTGCTGCGCAGGTCGAACAGAAAGCCGGACAGCATGAAGGCAGGCATGAATGTCACCAGCATCGTGAGCTGGCTGGCCACCAGCTGGTTCTTCACCCACGATGAGATCAGCAGGCCAATGCCAAGCGCCACCAGCACGTACAGCATCGATGCGCTCAGCAGCACCCACAGCGCGCCGCGCAACGGCACGTGAAACAGGAACCTGGCGGACAGCACGCACAATGCAAAGCCGATCAGCGCGAGCAGGAAGTACGGTAGGGTCTTGCCGAGCAGGATCTCATCGCTGCGCACCGGGGTCACCAGCAGCGGCTCCAGAGTTCCACGCTCCCATTCGCGCGCCATCACCATGGCGGTCAGCAAACCGCCGATCAACGTCATGACCAGCACCACCAGCCCCGGCACCAGGAAGTAGCTGCTGTTATCGGCCTCGTTGAACCACAGCCGCGTCTGTACGCTGACCGGCACGATCGCGGTCCGCTGCCCCTGCGCCGCCTGGCGCGCCGACCATGCCCCGAGTGCTCCCTGCACGTAGCCCTGGATGATCCGCGCTCGATTGGCATCCCCGCCGTGCACGATCAGCTGCACCTGCGCATCGCCGGCGTCGACGCGCCGGGCGAAATCGGCGGGAATGCGCACGATGCCGTCCACCGTATGCGCGAGCAGCAGCCGCTGTGCCTGCGGCATGGTCCGCAGCAGCTGCGGCTTGAAATACGCCGACAGCTGCAAGCCCGCGACCAGCTCCATGGCCTCGGGCGACGATTGCTCCTCGACCACCACGGCGATCGGTACGTTTCTGACGTCGAGCGACAACCCGTAACCAAACAGCAGTATCAGGATCAACGGCAATATGACGCCGATTGCAATGCTCGACGGGTCACGCAGCACCTGGTGGGTCTCCTTCCACACCAGCGCGCGGATGCGGCGCAGCTTTGCGTGCGCCAGCTGCCGAATGTGATACCGCAGGTTCACGCGGCGGTCGGCGCCGCCCGCGCCTGCTCGACCACGGCGATGAAGGCATCCTCCATGCTCGGTTCGGGCCGGGCCTCGGTCCTGGCGGCTTGGCGTACTTGTGCCGGCGAGCCCTGCGACAACACCTGGCCGGAGTCCATGATTGCGACGCGGTCGCAGTACTCAGCCTCCTGCATGAAGTGCGTGGTGACGATGATGGTCACGCCCTGATCCGCCAGCGCGGTGATGCGGCGCCAGAAGGCGCGTCGCGCCAGCGGATCGGCCCCGCTGGTAGGCTCATCGAGGAACAGGATCTCCGGTTCGTGCAGCAGCGCCGCGGCCATCGCGAGTCGTTGCTTGTAGCCGCCCGGCAATTGCGCGCTGGGGGTGCGCAGGTGTTCGCCGAGCTCGAACTGCTGCGTCGCCCAGGCGATGCGGGCGCGCTTGCGCTCGGATCGCAGGCCATAGGCGCTGGCGAAGAACTCGAGATTTTCAACGACGCTCAGCGGGCCATAGAGCGCAAACTTCTGCGCCACATACCCCAACCGGGCTCGGGCTGCGGCCGACGCCGTGCGTACGTCAGCGCCGGCCACGCGCAACTGCCCGGCGCTCGGTGCCAGCAGTCCGCACAGCATCCTGAACGTCGTGGTCTTACCGGCCCCATTGGGACCGAGCAGCCCGAAAATCTCGCCGCGCCGAACCTCGAAGCTGATGTGATCCACTGCGGTAAAGGCACCGAATTTCTTCAGCAACTGCTGCACCTGCACCACCGCATCGCCGGCGTGGCCGACGAGCGGGCGGGTAACGATGATCTCCGGCAAACGCTCGCGCTCGACGGCGCCGCTCAGCAGCATCATGAATCCATCCTCGAAGCGCGCCGGCACCGGATGGACCGACAGTCCTTGCAGTGCTTGCTCGATCACAGCCGGGGCCTGGGCGGCGGCGCGAACGAAACGCACACGCCCGCCTTCCGGCACGGCGTCTATCATGTCCGGCTGGTCCAGCAAGCGCGCCTGCAGCGCGCGCGCGGACTGCTGCGCCGACGGCTCGGCCACGAAGCAGCGCCCCGCGGCCAGGGCGGCCACCTGCTGTGGCGGGCCTTGCGACAGCACTTTGCCCTGGTGCAGCATGATCACGCGGCTGCAGCGTTCCGCCTCATCCAGGTAGGCGGTACTCAGCAGCACGGTCAGGCCCTGGTCGGCCACCAGCCGGCGCACGATGTCCCACAGCTCGCGCCGCGATATCGGATCCACACCAACCGTGGGTTCGTCCAGCAGCAGCAGTTCGGGCGATCGCACCAGAGTGCAGGCCAGGCCAAGCTTCTGTTTCATGCCGCCGGACAGCTGGCCGGCGAGGCGCGAGCGGAATGCACCGAGCGCGGTCATGTCGAACAGCTGTGGGTAGCGTTGCCCGCGACTGGCCGCACTCACGCCGTGCAGATCGGCGTACAGATCCAGGTTTTCCTGCACGCTCAGGTCCTCGTACAGACCAAAGCGCTGCGGCATGTAGCTGATTCGATCCTGCACCCGCTGCGGGTCGCCGGCGATATCGATACCGAGCACGCTGAGCGATCCGGCATCGACGTACAGCAGGCCCGCCGCCAGGCGCATCAGCGTGGTCTTGCCGGCGCCGTCCGGACCCACCAGTGCGGTGAGTTCTCCATAGCGAGCCTCGAATGAGACTCCGGCCAGCGCCTGCACCGGCGATTCATCTTTGCGCTGGAAGCGCTTGTGAAGCTGCTGTGCGACCAGGGCCGGTGCGCGCGCGTTCATGCACCATCACGCCGCAGCGACAGATGCACGGTGGCAGGCATTCCAAGACGCAGCTCATCGCCCGGATCGTGCACGAACACGCGGATTTCATACACCAGGCTGGAGCGCAATTCCGTGGTCTCTACCGACTTGGGTGTGAATTCCGCGACCGGCGAGATGAAGCCGACCCAGCCGGAGAAACTGCGGTCGCGGAAGGCATCGACCGTCACCGCGGCTTGCATGCCCTCGTGCACCAGACCCAGGTCCGTCTCGCCCACATAGGCGCGCACCCATTTCGGATCGATGATAGCCAGGGTGAATGCGGTCTTCTGCGGTGACGCGATCTCACCCGGCTCCACGATGCGTGAGCGCACCACGGCATCGAGCGGCGCCAGCAGATCGGCGTCCTTGAGCTGCTGCTGCAGCAGCTCCAGCTGCGCCTGGTCGGCACGCAGCTGCGCGTCACCCTGTGCGACGTCCTCCTTGCGCGGACCGGCAAGCTGCAGCGCCAGCGCTTTTTGACTCACCGCCAGCCTGGCGTCAGCATTATCGAGTGCGGCTTTGGCCGCATCCATATCCTGGCGACTGACCGCGCGCCCGGATGAGCTGTCGGACAATGTACGCAGGCGCTGGTATTGCGCGCGCGCGTTGCCGGCATCGGCGGCCGCCGCGTCGACGTTGGCGCGGGCCTGCGCGATCTCCTCCGGCCGGTTACCATGGTGCAGGCGATCGGCTACCTGCTGCTGGGCGGCCACGTCAGCCTCGGCCTTGGCCACCTGCGGCGCCAGGCGGCTGGTCTCTAGCTGCGCCAGCAACTGCCCCTGCTTGACGTGATCACCCTCCTGCACCAGTACCGCGGCGATGCGTTCGCTGCCATTGAACGGCAGTTCGACCTGGCGCAGATCCACGTTGCCGTAAAGGCTCAACTCGGTGCGCTCGCGGTGGCGGCCCATGAACCACCACAGCGCCACGGCGATCGCGATGACGACGACACTCGCGCCAGCGAGAACAACAGCCAGTCGCGTCATCTTGGGCATGCGCTCAGTGCGAACTCAGGCGCAGGGCATTGTCGTGTAGAACCGGCCGCTGCACTTCGACGACGTCATCGCGCCGTCATGCATGACTGCTCTGTGTACAGGTGTCGATCGGCTTGAGTTCCACGCGCCGGTCAAGCATGTCGCTCGCATCGTCTCGCCCGGTGCCAATCAGATTTTCACGTGATCCCACGCCTGCGGCGAGGATGCGTTTTTCCAGCACTGCCTGATCGCTCTCGAGGCGCGATTGAATATATTCTGCCCGCAGCAGCGACAAGCGATCATTCAGGGCGGCCGTCCCCGACGGACTGGTATGGCCGGTAACCTGGAGACAGACCTGGTCGGCTACCGCTCGGGCCGCGATCTGCTGGATCCACATGTCGTAACTGCCGCTAAAGGTGCTATCGCTCACGAGCCTGATGGAACCGGGCCGGAATAGGAATTTGACCGCCAGGCGCTTGCGGCGCAATCCGTAGTCTACGAGATCGGCAAACGCGGCCTTGGCCGGGCCGGCGCGTCCCAGTTTGGTCAGCGACAGGTAAAGGCCGTTATAAACGCGCAGTTGTTCGCCCGCGGGGCTCTTGCGGGCAATCTGGTAGAGATCGAGCGCCTCGGCATAATGCCCTTCCTGGTAGGCATTGCCGGCCTCATTCACCAAAGCAGCCGCAAGCAGGCCGTCCAGATATTCCGCTCTGATCGGATCGCCGACCCGGCTGTCTTTACAGGTAGTAATGTAGGCTTGGATGCTTGGATCTTCCGTCCAGACCGGACTGTCGCCGAAGGCAGCGACGGGAGTGGCATCCACGTCCTGCAGCCGAGCTCTTGCGACCGACTTCGCGACGATTTTTCCAGTCTTGAGGTCCCCCATAACGAGGCAAAACCAGTACGACTCCCTCGGTCCAGCGGGCTTCAGCTCGGAGTTAATCGGCGTGAAGGTGCCGATTAAAAAGCGTGGCTGTCGCGCCAGGCTCTGCGACGTAATGGGCTGAGCCGCGTATTGCGGGAACTCCTTCTTCATGAGGCCCACGATGCGGTCCTGGATGCTCTGGGTCGCGCTGGATTGATAGCCGGTCATCCCATCGACCAGAGGATCGATCACCACCATTGCGGGCGCCACCCCAGGGGCTGGCGCGGCTGTCAGCACTGCGCGGGTCGCGTTGGTGACCGCCTCATCGAAAGACACGATTGGTGGCGGTGGCGGCACCGGAGCAACCGTCGCCGACGCAACGGCGGCCTGCGGCGCGGGTGGCTTGGCGGCGTTCGCATTCCGCAGGGCGTCTTGCTGCGAGGGCTTCTCATTACAGCCGGCGGCCAGCGCACACAGCAGTGCGCTATTGACCGTTCGCCGTGAGACAGGCGCGATTCTTGCCATGGAACCAACCTCTCCCTGCACGGCCGTGAACGTTGAGCGCCTCGGCGCCGATTCTAACGCGACGAACAGCTGGTTTTGGAAGCGCAGCGGATCGGGGAGACTTGCGGTACAGTTCCGAGCCGACCGGGGATGATCTCAAAACGCGGCACACGGCCCGGCCATCGTGTTGCATTGCAGCAATTATGATCGAGAGTGGCACCTACCCAAGACTCGGGCAGCCCGCAGGCCGGAGTGCCGCGCATGCGCGCATCGTCTTGCTCGCCGGCGTGTTGCCGCTGCTGGCGCCGGCGCTCAGTCTGGCGCAGACGGCGCAACTGCAGCTGAGCTACCAGAAATTTGAACAGGCCCGCGAGGCCAACGATCTGCCGGCCGCTGAAGCCTATGGACGCAGCGCGCTGGTGGCGCTCGAGAGCACTCCAGGCGCCGATCCACATGAGCTCACCGATCTTTTGCTTCGCCTGGGCGAGGTGTCGGATAGAGCAGGTGATGATCAACAGGCGTTGCAATTCTATCGGCGCACGCTGGCGCTCCGTGAGTCCGAGCTCGGCCCGGATCACCCGGATCTGGTGCCGGTGCTGTCGGCGCTGGCGAACATACAGATAAAGGACCGGCACTACGCAGATGCGGCGTCGTTGCTGCAACGGATACTGAAGATTGAACGCACTGCCTACGGCGAGCGGCACGAGAACGTGCTGGCGACGCTGCAGCAACTGCGCGATGTCTATCGCGCTGCGGCCGACACCGACGCGCTGGCCCGCACCGAGCAGCAGATCAAACTGTTTGGCGCCACCTCAAAGGACCTGGCGGTCGCGCCGGCGCCTGGCGGTGCGGTCGCGGCCAGGGATCGCCGCTACAAGCTGAATCAGGGCTACGCCACGGTACGCGTGTTCTATGGCACCGATCGCAAGCCTACCGGCTCGCTCAAACCGGCTGAAGTTTACGGCAGCGAACGCGGCGATCTGCAGTACGGCTATCTGGACGTCACCATTCCGGCGCTGCACCAGGAAGCGGAGCTGGAAACGCGCTCACGCTGGGACATGGTGTCCTATTTCGTGGGCGAGTCCGGCCTGAGAAGCCGCTATGTGCTGCTGGATTCGGTGACGCCGCAGACCAGGGAAGGATTCCTGAGCGCGCTGCGAAAGCAGATCAAGGATGCGCCATCCAAGGACGTATTCATCTTCGTGCACGGCTTCAACTCCACTTTTGAGGATGCCGCCCGGCGATGTGCGCAGTTGGCTTACGATCTGGACTTCGACGGCACCCCGATGATGTTCAGCTGGGCGTCCGCCGGCAGCGCCACCGCCTATATCAAGGATGAGGCCACGGTCACGTCCAGTGGCCGGAAAATGGCGCAAATGCTCGATGACGTGGTAGCCCAATCCGGCGCCGAGCGGATCCATCTGATTGCCCACAGCATGGGAAATCGCGCGCTGATTGAGGCCCTGCAGACCTATCTGGCCCAACGTGACGCCAGCAATCGCCGGCACATCTTCGATCAGATCGTCTTCACGGCCCCCGATGTCGATCGGGAATACTTCGTCGGAGCCATCAAGTCCCTGAGCGGCGCTGCCACGCGCGTCACCCTGTACGCCTCGAATTCGGACCTGGCGCTGCAATCGTCGCAGATTCTGCACGACGCGCCGCGAGCCGGCTTGGCGGGAGCCAATATCATCTCGCTGCCCTACATCGATACCATCGATATGTCGGCGGTGCCGGCCGATAGCCTGGGTCACAATTATTTTGCCGCCAGCAGCGGCGCGATCTACGATCTGTTCCGCCTGTTCTGGCGCGGCGACCCGCCGCCGAAGCGCTGTGGCATGACCGACCAGAGGGCCGGCGGCGCGCTCAGCGTGTGGCTGTTCAATGTGGACATCTGCAAGGGCAATGACCTGCTGGAAGCCGGGGTGCTGCTCAAGCGGCTCGGTGATCGTGCGCAGGCGCAGGTCCAGGCCTACATTTCCACCTTGACCGATCCGACGCAGAAACAGCAGTGGTCGCTGATCCAGAAGCGCCTCAACGTGCTGCTGGCGCCCGAGTCCCAGGTGTCCTCGCCGCCGACAGCGACCGCCACGGCAGAAGCGGCGCACAAATGAGCCCGGCGCTGGCGCGTCCTGTGGTTTACCTGTTGGCGGCATCGTTGTTGCCGCTGGATCTGGCCTGCGCTGGATCGAACGATCCTGACATACACGCCTACGTGAACGACAGCTGCATCATTGCCGATGAGCCCTATCTGCTGCCGCCCCCACAGCCCGGCGACGCGGCCGATCAGGCCACGACTCGTTTCCTGCCGCTGCTGGGGCTGGTGGTCGGCAAGCTCACCGAGATGCTCATCAACCACATGGTCAGTGCCTCCTCCGCTCACATCAAAGCCGGTGCAGCGCGCAAGGACACGCGCTACGCGACGTCGAAGGAGATGAATCTCTACCGGGCGGACTTTGACCCCGAACCGGCGGTCAGGCTCAATGCCAAGCTCGGCTGCATGACTGTGGTGGCGGCGAAGTTCAAACCCGAGTCTACCGAGTGCAGCGCGGACTACGTGCCAAAGTTACTGACGCGCGAGACCATGAAACTGCCGGAGAGCCAGTGGAAGAGCTCCAGGGCCGACGACTCGATCGAGAACCAGCTGCGACGCGCCAACATCTGCGTGGACGGCAAGGCTCGCGCCGTGTACGAGGCGCGCTTCGAGTTCTCCGATGACGGCACCGCCTATCGCCTGAAGAACGCTGGCTACCACATTGATTCGCTGCTGACGACGCAGGACAAGGGCGCCACGCGCAGCACCTTTTACACGCTGGAGATATCGCAGCCGAGTACCACGGAGCAACGCGAGACCTTGTCCACTGCATGGGTACGATTGGGTACGGTGAGCGCCGGTGCCCATGCTGCGGGCTCGGGCAGCGACTCGCCGCCGTGGCTGAAGGTGCCGCCCCTGACCACCGAGGCCCGGCGTGCCTACGAGCAGAAGACCAGCGTTCACCAGCAGGTCAGCGGCGAGATCGACGCCCTGAAGCGCGCACTCACGCGCAATCAGCGCGAGCTGACGGCACTGGATCTGCGCATCGCGGCGTCGAGCGGTGACGTGGCCGCGGGCCTGAACCAGGAGCGCACCAGGGTCGCAGTCCAGATCCAGACCCAGCAGGCGGAGCTCGAGGCCACCAACGCCGAATACCAGGATCTGCCACGAACGCCGCTGGAATTCATGCCGGTGACGATCGAGGTCGGCGTGACCGAGACGCAGTCGGAGAAAAGCGCGCTGCTGGCGCTGGCGAGCGTGATCGACAGCAACACCGGGCAACTCGCCTCCGCCGGCGCCACCGCAAGCGCCGGGCTGTTCTCAAGGTCGCTCGATGTCACGGACCATGCCGTGCAGCCGGATCCGGCGACCGAACTGGCGAGCACACGGGCGCGCTACTTTGATGCCGTGGTCGCGGCCAGGACTGGCGGCGCGGCCGCCGGCGGCACAGACGCCCAGCGCAACCTTGCCGACGCCAGAACGAAATACAACGACGCCCGGCGCGCGCTCGGGCTGGAGCTCATTGAATGACACCCATCAATCGGGCGTGCAATGGCGATCGCCGGCGCCAGCGCGGCACCACTACCCGGCGTGTGGCCACGGCGTTCATCGCCGCATGGCCGATGCTGGGTCACGCGGCCGGCACGGTGGTAGCAGAGACTCAGATCGAGCAGGCGCTGCAGGCGCCGCCGGCTCCGGCGCCGACCGCAATGACGCGTGGCCTGCGGGTGCAAACAAGGACCGAAACCAAGCAGATGATCGACCTGAATATCCCGTTTGAATTCAATTCCAGCGAATTGCAACCGCAGGCCACCGCCCAGCTCAGGCAACTGCGCTCGGCGCTGACTTCGCAGGCCCTGAGCAAGGATCGATTCATGGTCGCCGGGCACACCGACGCCAGGGGCAATCCGCAATACAACCAGCAGCTATCGCAGCGGCGCGCCGAGGCGGTCAGGCGTTATCTGGTGGACAACGGCATCGAACCTGAGCGTCTGCAAGCCGTCGGCTACGGCGCCGAACATCTGGCGCAACCCGATCACCCCGAGGACGCGTCCAATCGAAGAGTGGAAATCCGCAATCTGGGTGAAAAGCCCTAGCCGCCATGCGCCGACCAACCGCCATGCGCCAACCAAGCGCCTTGCCCCAACGAGCCACCATGCCGCACCCGCCCGCCACGCGCCGACCAGCCACTCTGCGCTGCGCCAGCCGCTGGCTGCCGCTACTGGGTCTCGCGCTGCTGTGCGGGGCGCCACGACACGCGTGGGCCGAGCAACGCGCGCTGCTGGTGGGCGTGGGTAAGCTTGATATTCCGGGCAACGATCTGCCGAGCATCGAGCTGGATCTCGACCGCGTGCATGAGATGCTCAATCTCATGGGTTTCGAGGATCGCCAGATCCACACGCTGCAGGACGAAGCCGCAACCTCGACCGCGGTCATCGCCGAATTCAACGGCTGGCTCAAGCAGGGGGTGCAGCCGAATGACCGCGTGGTGTTCTACTTCAGCGGTCACGGCAGCAACATTCCCGACCTGCGCGGCGACCAGGACGACAATGTCAGCCAGGTGCTGGTCACCCATGACGTCAAGCGCATCCACGACAAAGGCGGCGCCTCGCTCGGCGGCGTGATTCCTGATTTCAAGATCTCGGATCTGCTGGCGGCGATTCCGAGCCACAACGTGCTGTTCATCGTCGACTCCTGCCACTCAGGCACGATGACGCGATCGTTCAACATGGACAATCACAGTCTTGGCAAGTCGCCGGTATTCGTAAAGTCATTCAACTATCCGGGCATGCCGGCTCCGCCGCCGCATGCCGTCACGCGCGGGCTGGCCAGCTCGACCGAGCGCAAGGAGCCGCAGTGGGATCCGCACGCCAACTACATCGCGATTACGGCCGCTGCCGACAACCAGGAGGCCATCGGCACCATGAATGGCGGCGTGTTTACCCTCGGTCTGACCGAATCGGTCAAGCGGCTCACCAGCGAGGGCAAGAATCCCACTCCCAAGGAGCTACGCGACGACGCCGACGCGTACATTCGCAGCAAGGTCGATAAGAACCAGGTCCACACGCCGCAGATTATGGGTAACGAGTCGCTGGCCGATGCCCCGATCAAGGTTATCGCGCTCAATGCCTCGAACGGCCCCAATCGCAAGCGGGTGCTCGACCTGGTGGTTCAGCAGCCGCAGCACTTCGACATGACGGCGTCGCGCAGCCAATACGCGGTCAATGAGCCGGTGAAGTTGACCCTGAACATCCCGGCGGACGGATTTCTGAATGTGGTCAGTGTGGATTCCAAGGACGGCGCGACGGTGCTGTTTCCCAACGGCATCCAGCAGAACAACGCCGTGGGCGCCGGCACCTTCACCTTCCCGACGGCGCAAATGGCATTTGATCTGCTGGCGGCCGAGCCCATCGGGCCAACGCTGGTGGTGGCGTTCCTGAGCTCCGATCCGATCAATTTCTACCAGGATACGGTGGACGACCGCGATGCGGCCGGCAACATCAAGGTCGACTTCCCGTCGTTGTCGCACACTGCCACCCGTGCCATCCGCGTGGCGCCGCGCAGGAAGGATATCTACGCCGCGCAGCTCGATGTGCAGATCGTCGCCGGCCCGGCCGGCAAGCACTAACCGGCGCGCCTCGCAAAGCGCGTAATTCGCGCCACATCGATCGCCGGTACTTCAGTCGGCACCCGGCCATCGTCGGCCGGCATACCCAGCCGCGTGCACACCGGTACCACGCCGGCCCAGATCGGCAGCGCATAGTCGACGTCGTCGTCCAGCGGCGGCCCGCTGCGGATCTTGGCCGACACTTCCGCCAGCGGCAGCGCCAGCACGCTGGTTTGTTTCAGCTCCAGCGCATTGGGCCAACGCACCTCAGCCCATCGTCCCGGCACCGCATGATCGGTAATCGTCTGCAGCGCACGCATCTTCTCGTCCGCATCATCCACCAGGCGCGCATTGCCAATCATCACCACCGACCGATAGTTGAGCGAATGATGAAAAGCCGAGCGCGCAAGCACCAGCCCGTCCAGCAGCGTCACGGTGATGCACACCGCGACACCCTGCGTCAGGGTTCGCAACATGCGGCTGACCGCCGAGCCATGAACGTAGATCATGTCGCCGGCGCGGGCGTAAATCGTCGGGATGACATAAGGCTGGCTGTCCACTGCGAAGCCAACATGGCAGATGAAACCCTCGTCCAGGATGGCATGTACCACGGTTTTGTCGTGGCTGCCTCGCTTGGATAGCCGGCGCACTTTGGTACGGGAGGTCGGAGTGTAGTTATCCATACGCAAGCCCTGCCTTCATCGAAGCCGTTTCCAGTCCTTGAGAATCTCGCGCGCCGCATTGTGTCCGGGAATACCCGAGACGCCGCCGCCCGGATGGGTCGAGGAGCCGCATTGGTAGAGCCCCGCCACCGGCGTGCGGTAGTCGGCCCAGTGCGGCGCGGGCCGCTGCCAGAACAGCTGGTCGGCGCTCAGTTCGCCGTGAAAGATGTGACCCTGCGGCAGGCCCACGATCGCCTCCAGATCCGGCGCCACCAGCGTCTCGATATCGATGATCTGGTCGGAGAATCCCGGCGCCATGTCGTCCAGCACCTTGAGCGCAGCGGCGGTCAGCTTGGGCTTCTCATCGGCCCACGAGGCGTTCGATCTGAGTTTGTAGGGCGCGTGGCCGCCGAAGATGTTGATCACGTGCTTGCCGGCCGGCGCCAGCGAATCATCGACGATCGTTGGCACCACCGGAGTCAGGAACGGCTTGGTCGAGTACCAGCCATACTTCGCGTCGTCGTATGCGCGCTCCAGGTAGTCGATGCCCGGCGCGATGTGCACGTAGGTCGGATATGCGAACCCTGCCCTGGCCGCATCGAACGCGCGGTAGCGCGGCGGCTGGTGCGCGGCAATGTTCATCTTGAAAGCGCTGGAAAACGTCCGGAACGAATCGATCTCGGATAGCAACTCCGGCGGCAGATGGGCTGGGGCTACCAGCCGGCGGAACAGCGTGGTCGCGGACGCGTTGGAAACGACCACCTTGGCGTGAAAATCGCGCCCGTCGGCCGTGCGCACTCCCGTCGCACGTCCCGCGCTCACCAGCACCTCGGCTACCGGCGAATCGGTCACCACCTGCATGCCGAAGCGCTGGCCGGATCGGGCAATGGCGCCGGTGATGGCGCCCATGCCGCCGCGGATGAAGCCCCAGCCGCCCGCCCCCTGATGCTCACCCATCAGGTGATGCATGATCACGTAGGCGGTACCCGGTGATTTGGGACCGGCGAAGGTGCCGATCGATGCGTAGTACGCGATGACCGACTTGATGATGTCATTCTCGAACCAGACCGAAAGGTAGTCGTAGGCACTTTGCGTCAACAGGTCGACCAGCCGGTAGGCCCGATCGCCGATGGTTCGATGCCGCCACAACAGCGCAGCCGTCTGTTTGAAACTCTTCCAGCTGCGCTTCACCGGATCTACTGGCGTTTCGAACAGCAGCTTTCGAACCACGTCCGCGGACTGTTCCAGCTGGCGCGCGAATTGCGGGTAGATGTCCGCGTCGTGGCGCGAGAATCGGGCAAATTCGGCCTGCGTCTTTTTTAAATCGTCGCTGTAGATGATGTAGTCGTCACCGCCCAGCGGACAGAACAGATCGTTCGCCGGCAGCACTGCAAGCCCCAGTGAATCGAGTTCGAGTTCGCGGATCACGCGCGGATGCAGCAGACTCATCACGTAGGAGAACCTGGATGCGCGGAAACCGGGGCAGAATTCCTCGGTCACCGCCGCCCCGCCGACGATGCCGCGGCGTTCCAGCACCAGCGTATCCAGGCCGGCTTTGGCCAGGTAGGCGCCGCACACCAGGCCATTGTGCCCGGAGCCGATGACTATGACATCGTATTTGCTCTTCATGTCATTGCGTACCCGTGGGGTTTAATATCGAGTATAGGATAGTTGCTGCGCTTGCGAGGATAAGAGCGTGTACGTTCCAGAGCACTTTCGAGAGGCGCGCATCGAGGTGCTGCGCACCCTCATCGCACGCTATTCGCTGGGCACGCTGGTCGCGGTAACGTCGGAGGGCATCACCGCCAATCACATCCCGATGCAACTGCTGCCTGCGGCCGACGGCCCGGGCGTGCTGCGCGGCCATATAGCGCGCGCCAATCCGCTGTGGCGCCTGCTGGAGAGCGACGCCGCGGTGCTGGCAGTCTTTGTCGGCCCCGACCACTACGTGTCCCCGTCCTGGTACCCGAGCAAGCGTGAGCACGGCAAGGCGGTACCGACCTGGAACTACGCCACGGTGCACGTGCGCGGGCACATCCGCTTCATCGATGACGCAGCCTGGCTGCGCGGCCTGGTCGAATCGCTGACCGACGAGCACGAGCATGGAATCGTCAATCGCTGGAGGATCAGCGACGCTCCGGCGGATTTCATCGACGGCATGGTACGTGCCATCGTTGGCTTCGAGATTCGGGCGTCGGCCATCGAGGGCAAATTCAAGGCGAGCCAGAATCGCTCGGCGGCTGATCGTGCCGGCGTGGCCGAGGCGCTGCGCGCGGCGGGACTGCCGCCCGCGGACGTGGCTCAACTGGTGCTGCCGCCCGGGGCCTGAGCTTCAGGCGTAATAGTCGCCCACGGCCGTCTGGTCCGCCGGCGCACGCTGCGCGCTCAGCGCCTTGAATACCGGCGTCAGCACCACCGTCACGACGATGTTGAGGATGACGGTATAGACCGCGATATAGCCCGGGAACGTGTAGCCGCCCAGCGCCAGCGGATAGGCCGGCTTGAGATTCACCGCGATCGCCATGGCCGTGCCCGCGAATGTGCCGGCGGCCCAGCCAAGCAGCAGCGCCCAGTCATTGAACCAGCGGGTGTAGACGCCGAGCATCACCGATGGCAGCGTCTGGATGATCCAGATGCCGCCGAGCAGCTGCAGCTGAATCGCGTACTGGGTCGGCACGAACAGGATGAATATCAGTGCACCGAACTTGACGATCAGCGATACCCATTTCGCCATCTGCGATTCCTGGCGATCACTCGGGTTGGTGTTGATGAATTCGCGATGGATATTTCGCGTATAGAGGTTGGCCGCCGCGATCGACATGATCGCCGCCGGCACCAGGGCGCCGATGGCGATCGCGGCGAAAGCGATACCCACGAACCAGGACGGAAAGCTGTGCAGCAGCAATGCCGGCACCGCAAAATTGTTGCCGAACTGCTTGAAGCCTCCGGCATATTGCGGAAGGCTGGAGACGCCGGCGGCGATGGCGAAGAAGCCGAATAACGCCAGCAGGCCAAGCATGAACGAGTAGCCCGGTAGCATAGCGGCATTGCGTCGGATGGCGTGTCCGCTGCTGGCGCTGAGAATGCCGGTCAGGCAATGGGGATACAGGAACAGCGCCAGCGCCGAACCCAGCGCCAATGTCGCATAGCTGCCGTAGGCGCCGGTGGTGTTGGGGCCGGGTACCGCCAGCAGCAGTTTCTGCGCCGGCACCGCGGCGAATATCTTGCCGAAGCCGCCCAGTTCGACCGGGATGACGATGATCGCTGTGAAAGCGGTGATGTAGATGAGGATGTCCTTCACGATCGCGATCGACGCCGGCGCGCGCAGTCCGCTCGAATAGGTGAAGGCCGCCAGCACCAGGAAGGCGATGATCAGTGGCAGGTCGGCGGCCAGTCCGTTACCGGAAATGCCCAGCGCGCCCACCACGACCTGGATGCCCACCAGCTGCAGGGCAATGTAAGGCATGGTCGCGACGATCCCGGTGACGGCGATCGCCAGCGCCAGCCAGCGGTTGCCAAAGCGACCACGCACAAAATCGCCCGAAGTGACATAGCCGTGCTTGCGGCACACGTTCCACAGGCGCGGAAACACCAGGAACAGGAACGGATAGATCACGATGGTGTAGGGAACGGCGAAGAACGCGACCGCACCCTGGCCGAAAGCGAGCGCGGGAACGGCGATGAAGGTGTAGGCGGTGTAGACGTCGCCGCCGACCAGGAACCAGGTGACGACGGTGCCGAAGCGCCTGCCGCCCAGTCCCCACTCGTGCAGCAGGTCCAAATCGCCCTTGCGCCAATGGGCCGCTGCAAAGCCCAACCAGGTGATCAGCGCGAACAGCAGTAGGAAAATACTGAGCGCAATCCAGTTCACATCCTGCACGACATCCCCCCTCTGATCCGGCGCCGAGAAGCTTCGTTATTCGTTGACGGCCAGATAGATGACTGCCGTGGTGATCGCACTGATGATCACCCACAGCATCTGGTACCAGTAGAAGAACGGTATTCCGATCCAGCGCGGCTCGGCGCTGTTGTAGAACGGGGGCCAGAGAACGGCGACGAACTGCACCACGAACAGCAGGTACCACCAGCTCCAACCGCCGCGTTTCTTCTGGGACTTATCCATGACCGGGACCCCTGCCAGACAGCTTTGGTGCCAATCTATACTCTTGTCTTTTGCCTGACCAGAGTCGTCGGGCTACCGGTCGAGTTCAACGCTGGCCGAACGCCACATCGCCGAACAGGTTCTTCAGCCCCTGCGGCTGCGAGCGCCAGTACTGGGGTGGCGCCGTCACGCTCGCATGGAATTGGGCGGCCGCGTGCCAGGGCCAACGCGGGTCGTAGAGCATCGCGCGCGCCAGCGCGACCAGATCCGCCCTGCCGCCGGCAACGATGTCTTCGGCTTGCTCGGATTCGGTAATCAGGCCGACCGCCATGGTGCTGACCCCGCTGGCCTGCTTCACGGCCTGGGCAAACGGCACCTGATAACCGGGCGCAAGCGGGATTTTCTGCAGCGGCGACAGGCCGCCGGAGGATGCGGCCACCCAATCGGCGCCGCGTTTCTGCAACTGGCGCGAATAGGCGATGGTCTGCGCCAGGTCCCAGCCGCCTTCCACCCAATCGGTGGCCGAGACCTTGACCCCAACCGGCTTGTCGGACGGGAACGCCGCCCGCACCGCATCGAACACCTCAAGTGGAAAGCGCAGCCGGTTTTCCAGCGACCCGCCGTATTCGTCGGTGCGCTGATTGGAGATCGGGGATAGGAACTCATGCAGCAGATAGCCATGGGCCGAATGAAGCTCGATTGCGTCCAGCCCCAGGCGCGCCGCCCGGGTAGCCGCGTCCGCGAACGCGCGGCGCACGCGCGCCAGGCCCGACGCATCCAGTGCCAGCGGTGCGGGCTCGCCCTGCTTATACGGCAGCGCCGACGGTGCTTGCGGCAACCAGCCGCCCTGTTCGATCGGAATGAGCTGGCCGCCCTCCCACGGCACGCGGCTCGAGCCTTTGCGCCCCGCGTGCGCCAACTGCACCGTCAGCGCAATGTTCGAATAGCAGCGCACGGCGGCCAGCACCGGCTGCAGCGCGGCTTCCGTGCGCTGGTCCCACAGACCAAGACACGCCGGCGTTATGCGGCCCTCGGGTTCGACCGCCGTCGCCTCGATGCACAGCATGCCGGCGCCGGACAGGGCAAGATTACCCAGGTGCATCAGGTGCCACACACTGGCCTCACCGCGGTCGGCCGAGTACTGGCACATCGGCGACACCACGATGCGATTCGGAACGACCACGCCACGCAGCGCAAATGGCGTGAACAAAACGCTCATGACACCGCCTGCCCGGCCGTCAGGGCTTATTCTCCGGCGCGAGCGGCGGGCTCGGCGCCCGCGGCGCCGGGAACGGACAGCGAAGCCAGCAGCATCGAGAGCCGCTGCGGATCCAGCGGCTTGATGCAATGACTGTCGAATCCAGCCTCGCGTGAGCGCTTACGATCGCTCTCCTGGCCCCAGCCACTCAAGGCGACCAGCGTTGCCGCACGGCCCCAGGGCTGCGAGCGAATGCGGCGCGCGACTTCGTAGCCGTCCATTCCTGGCATGCCGATGTCGAGCAGCACCAGATCGGGACGCACGCGGTCCGCGGCCTCCAGCGCCTGCACCCCATCGACCGCCTTATGGATCTCGTGTCCGTCCAGCTGCAGCAATCGGGCCAGGGTCTCGAGCGCATCACGATTATCATCCGCCAGCAGGATGCGTCGTGCCGCGGTCGACATCGGCCGTTCCAAAACCTGGGCGTCCTGCGCATGCCCGGCGGCGGCGACGCCGTCGTTTTTCTTGCGCGGCAGCCGCACTACGAACTCGCTGCCCTGCCCGGGTCCATCGCTTGCGGCCTGCACATCGCCGCCGTGCATCTCGACCAGGCGCCTGGCCAGCGCCAGGCCTATCCCGAGTCCGGTCTGGCTACGGCCGTTGAGCTGCGATGCCTGCGCGAACAGGTCGAACACCAGCGGCAGCACCTCCGGTTCAATCCCAATGCCGTTGTCGCGTACCCGAATTTCCACAATATCGCCGATCGAGCCGGCGCTCAGCTCGATGCGGCCGCCATCGTCGGTGTACTTGATGGCGTTGCTGAGAATGTTGCCGACGATCTGCGTCAGGCGCGTCAGGTCGCCATCGAGCAGCACCGGCTCCGGCTGCACGTTGACGATCAGCTCATGGCGCTGACGTACCAGCATCGGTTGCACGGTCTCGACCGCGCGCTCCACGACGGTCGCAAGCTCAATGGTCTCGCGCACGACATTGATCTTGCCACGAGTAATGCGCGACACATCGAGCAGATCGTCCACCAGTTTCGTCAGATGCCCGACCTGGCGCTCGATTACTTCGCGTGACCAGACCAGCTGCGCCGGCGGCAGCTGCGGGTTGCGCATCAGCTGCACGGCGTTGTAGATCGGGGCTAACGGATTGCGCAGCTCGTGCGCAAGCATGGCCAGAAACTCATCCTTGTGGCGATTTGCTTCGCGCAGTGTGCTGTTGAGCTGTTCCAGTTCGCGGGTTTTCTCCACCTGCAGCGTCGAGTTAGCCAGCGCGAGCCTGGAATTTGCCTCCGCCAGGCTGCGATTGACCTGTCGCAGCTCACGTCGCTGACAATACAGCTCCACCAGCACCGCCACCTTGCTGCGCAGTATCTCGGGCACCACGGGAATCGACACGTAGTCGACCGCACCGAGCTTGTAACCCGTAAGACGGTCAAGATCGCTGACATTCACGCCGGTGATGAAGATGATGGGAGTCTTCTCGTAGCGCGGGTGTTCATGAATCAGCGTCGCGGTTTCAAATCCATCCATGCCAGGCATGTTTACGTCGAGCAGCACCACCGCAAACTCGTCCGACATCAGCTTTTCCAGGGCCTCCGCACCGGAGTGCGCCATCACCAGGGTCTGCCCGGGGTCGCGCAGGATGGATTCGTACGACAGCAGCCGCGCCGGCTGGTCATCAACCAGCAGGATATTCACCTTGTCGTGCGAGTTTTGCATGGTCGCTAACGGTGCAGCCACATCCGAACCAGCGACAGCAGTTGCTCGGTATTTACCGGTTTGGCAACGTAGTCCGAAGCGCCTGCCTCCAGGCACTTTTCGCGATCGCCCTTCATCGCCTTGGCGGTCAGGGCGATGATCGGCAGCTGGCGGAACTCCTGCTTACCGCGGATGCGCCGCATGGTCTCGTAGCCGTCCATCTCCGGCATCATGATGTCCATCAGTACCAGCGACAGATCTTGCGTTTCCTCCACCAGGCGTATCGCATCCTGGCCGTTGCTGGCGTTTATCACCTGCATGTTGTGGCGCTCGAGCAGGCTGTTGAGCGCAAAGATGTTTCTGATGTCGTCATCCACCACCAGCACCTTGCGATTGAGAAGCGGCTCGTCGCTTTGGTGCAGCGCCTCGATCATTTTCTGCTTCGACTCAGGCAAGTCCGCGATCACGCGATGCAGAAACAGTGCGGTTTCATCCAGCAGGCGCTCCGGGGACTGCACCCCTTTGAGCACGATGCTCTTGGCCTTGCGTCGTAATTCGGTTTGTTCGCTGTCCGACAAATCCCGCCCGGTGAACACGACCACCGGCACGTGGCTGTATTCCGCGTCCACCTGCATGCGATCGAGCAGTTCGAACCCGGACATGTCCGGCAGGCGAAGATCGAGCACCATGCAGTCGAAATTGCGCTCACCGAGCCGTTCCAGCGCCTCTGCTCCGGAGCTCGCAGTGGTGATGGCTACATCGTCGTGACCGATCAGCTCACGAATACTCAGCTGCTCGGCCGGGTCGTCCTCGACTACCAGTAGCTCGCGTACGCGCGGCTCGGCAAAGTGCTTGACCCGATCCAGCGCCTCTTCCAGGCCCTCGGTAGTCAGCGGCTTGTTGATGAACGAATAGGCGCCGCGCTCCAGGCCGTACTGCCGCTCCTCTTCGACGGTGAGGATCTGCACCGGGATGTGACGGGTGGCGGGGTCGCGCTTGAGTTGGCTCAGCACCGTCCAGCCAAGCATATCAGGCAGGAACACATCGAGCGTGATTGCGGTCGGCTTGTAACGCCGCGCCAGCTCGAGCGCATCGGTACCGGTCTTGGCGACCAGGGCGCCGAAGCCCCGGTCGCGCGCCAGGTTGAGCAGCACCCGGGCATAGTGCTGATCGTCTTCGACGATCAGCAGCACCGGCTGTCCGGGCTGCAGCGCTGCACGATCATCCACGATCTCTTCGGCGCGCGCCGCCGGCAGCACGATCGGCTGATAGGCTGCGGGCGCGGTACCGGCTGGCGCCGCCGCGCGCGTCAGCGTCTTGCTGTAGGCAGCGCCCACGTAATTGAGCGGCAGGAACAGCGTGAAGGTACTGCCGCTGCCCGGAACGCTGGTCAGACGTATCTCCCCACCCAGCAGATGCGCCAGTTCGCGCGAAATTGCCAGGCCCAGGCCGGTTCCGCCGTACTTGCGCGCGGTACCGGCATCGGCCTGCTGGAACGCCTCGAAGATGATGCGCTGCTTTTCTGCCGGAATACCGATTCCGGTATCGCTGACCGAGAACTCGATCACCGGCTGCGCCTGGCTGAGCACCGGATGCTCGCTGCTCCAACCCCCCGCCGCCACGCCGACATGCAACCGCACGCCGCCGTGATCGGTGAACTTAAACGCATTTGACAGCAGGTTCTTCAGGATCTGCATCAGGCGCTTGTAGTCCGTGGAAATGGCGCGACCCAGGTGGGTGTCGAAGCTGGTGCTGAAGGTCAACTTGCGGTTCTCGGCCTCATGGCGGAAGTTGCGCTCCAGCGTATCCTTGAGGTGGGTAAACGCGAGCTCCTCGCATTCGACCGTGACGGTACCCGACTCGATCTTCGATAGATCCAGGATGTCGCTGATGAGGTTCAGCAGGTCGGTGCCCGCACCGTGGATGGTCTTGGCGAACTCGACCTGCCGCCCCGACAGGTTCTGGTCGGCGTTCTCGGCCAGCTGCTGGCCCAGGATCAGGATGCTGTTGAGCGGTGTCCGCAACTCATGCGACATATTGGCGAGGAACTCCGACTTGTAGCGCGAGGTCAACGCCAGCTCCGCCGCCTTCTCCTCCAGCGCGCGCCGGGCCAGCTCGATTTCCTGGTTCTTTCGCTCCACCTCGACATTCTGCTCCGCCAGCAGGCGTGCCTTGGTCGCCAGCTCCTCGTTGGTCTGTTGCAACTCCTTCTGCTGCGTCTGCAATTCGCCCGCGAGCTGCTGCGACTGTTTCAGCAGGCCCTCGGTGCGCATCGTGGCCTCAATGGTATTGAGCACCACGCCGATACTGCCGGTCAGTTGCTCGAGAAATGCCAGATGCGAGGTGGTGAAGGCATTCAACGACGCCAGCTCGACCACTGCCTTGACCTGGCCCTCATACAACACCGGCAGCACGATGATGTTTTTCGGCTTGGCGGACACCAGGCCGGAGCGAACGTGGATCGAGTCGGGCGGAATGTCCGCCAGAAACACCCGTTGCCGGTCGAGCGCGCATTGTCCGACCAAACCCTCGCCGATTCGATAACGGCGCGGCTCAGTGCCTTCCTGCGGGTCGGCAAAGCTCGCCAATTGCTTCAGCACCGGGGCATCCTTGCCGCCTTCCATGACGTACACGATGCCCTGCTGGGCCTGGACCAGCGGCGCCAGTTCGGACAGCAACATCTGCCCCACCGTGACCAGATCGCGCTGTCCCTGCATCATGCGGCTGAATTTCGCCAGGTTGGTCTTGAGCCAGTCCTGCTCGGTATTGCGATCGGTGGTTTCGCGCAGATTGCCAATCATCGCGTTGATATTGTCCTTCAGGTCGGATACCTCGCCGCGGGTGTCGACCTGGATCGAACGCGTCAAGTCGCCCTTGGTGACTGCGGTGGCGACTTCCGCAATCGCGCGCACTTGCGTGGTCAAGTTGGCGGCCAGCAGATTGACGTTGGCCGTCAGGTCCTTCCAGGTACCCGCGGTGCCGGGCACGTGCGCCTGACCGCCGAGGCGCCCTTCGACGCCCACTTCACGCGCCACGGTAGTCACCTGGTCGGCGAAGATCGCCAGCGTGTCGGTCATGCTGTTGATCGTGTCGGCAAGTGCCGCCACCTCACCTTTCGACTCCACGGTAAGCCGCTGGCGCAGCTCGCCGTTGGCCACGTTGGTCACAATCTTGACGATGCCGCGCACCTGGTTGGTGAGATTGTTGGCCATCACGTTGACGTTGTCCGTCAGGTCCTTCCAGGTACCTGCAACGCCCGGAACCACGGCCTGACCGCCGAGCTTGCCCTCGGTGCCGACCTCGCGCGCCACGCGCGTGACCTCGGCCGCGAAGCCGTTGAGCTGATCGACCATCGTGTTGATGGTGTCCTTCAGCTGCAGGATCTCACCCTTGACGTCCACCGTGATCTTGCGCGACAGGTCGCCGCGCGCCACTGCGGTGGTGACCTCGGCGATGTTGCGCACCTGGCCGGTCAGGTTGGTCGCCATGGCGTTGACCGAGTCGGTCAGGTCCTTCCAGGTGCCGCCCACGCCGGGCACGATCGCCTGGCCGCCAAGCTTGCCCTCGGTGCCGACCTCGCGCGCGACGCGCGTGACCTCGGCGGCGAAGCCGTTGAGCTGATCGACCATCGTGTTGATGGTCTCCTTCAACTGCAGGATCTCGCCGCGCACGTCCACCGTGATCTTGCGCGACAGGTCGCCGCGCGCCACCGCGGTGGTGACCTCGGCGATGTTACGCACCTGGCCGGTCAGGTTGGTCGCCATGGCGTTGACCGAGTCGGTCAGATCCTTCCAGGTGCCGCCGACGCCGGGCACGATCGCCTGGCCGCCGAGCTTGCCCTCGGTGCCGACCTCGCGCGCCACGCGCGTGACCTCGGCGGCAAAGCCATTGAGCTGATCGACCATCGTGTTGATGGTGTCCTTCAGCTGCAGGATCTCGCCGCGCACATCCACCGTGATCTTGCGCGACAGATCGCCGCGCGCCACCGCGGTCGTGACCTCGGCGATGTTGCGCACCTGGTCGGTCAGGTTGCTGGCCATCGAATTCACGTTGTCGGTGAGATCCTTCCACACGCCGCTGACGTCCTTGACCTCCGCCTGGCCGCCGAGCTTGCCCTCGGTACCGACCTCGCGCGCCACGCGCGTGACCTCGGCGGCAAAGGCATTGAGCTGATCGACCATCGTATTGATGGCTTCCTTGAGTTGCAGGATCTCGCCCTTCACGTCCACCGTGATCTTGCGTGACAGGTCGCCGCGTGCCACCGCGGTCGTGACCTCGGCGATGTTGCGCACCTGGCCGGTCAGGTTGCCGGCCATTGAATTGACGTTGTCGGTCAAATCCTTCCAGGTGCCGCCGACGCCTGGCACATACGCCTGGCCGCCCAGCTTGCCGTCGGTGCCGACCTCGCGCGCCACGCGCGTGACTTCCGAGGCGAATGAGCGCAGTTGATCGACCATCGTGTTGATGGTCTCCTTCAGCTGTGAGATCTCACCGCGTACGTCCACGGTGATCTTGCGCGACATGTCGCCGCGCGCGATCGCGGTAGCGACCTCGGCGATGTTGCGCACCTGGCCAGTCAGGTTGCCGGCCATCGAGTTGACGTTATCGGTCAGGTCCTTCCAGGTGCCCGCGACACCTGGAACTACCGCCTGGCCGCCCAGTTTCCCCTCGGTACCGACCTCACGCGCCACGCGCGTGACTTCGGCCGCAAAGCTGTTGAGCTGGTCCACCATGGTGTTGATGGTGTTCTTGAGCTCCAGGATCTCACCCTTGACGTCCACCGTGATCTTGCGCGAGAGGTCACCGCGCGCCACCGCGGTGGTCACCTCGGCGATGTTACGCACCTGGCCGGTCAGGTTGGTCGCCATGGCATTGACCGAGTCGGTCAGGTCCTTCCAGGTGCCACCCACGCCGGGCACTACCGCCTGGCCACCGAGCTTGCCCTCAGTGCCCACTTCGCGCGCCACGCGCGTAACCTCGGAGGCGAACGAGCGCAACTGGTCGACCATGGTGTTGATGGCCTCCTTCAACTGCAGGATCTCGCCGCGTACGTCAACCGTGATTTTGCGTGACAAATCGCCGTTGGCGACTGCGATCGTGACCTCGGATATGTTCCTGACCTGGCCAGTCAGGTTGCTGGCCATCGAATTCACGTTGTCGGTGAGATCCTTCCACACACCGCTGACGTCCTTGACCTCCGCCTGGCCGCCGAGCTTGCCTTCAGTGCCGACCTCGCGCGCTACGCGCGTGACTTCTGCGGCAAAACCGTTGAGCTGGTCCACCATTGTGTTGATGGTGTTCTTGAGCTCCAGGATCTCGCCCTGCACATCCACGGTGATCTTGCGCGACAGGTCACCGCGCGCCACCGCGGTGGTCACCTCGGCGATGTTACGCACCTGGCCGGTCAGGTTGGTCGCCATGGCGTTGACCGAATCGGTCAGGTCCTTCCAGGTGCCTGCCACGCCGGGGACGATCGCCTGGCCACCGAGCTTGCCCTCGGTACCGACCTCGCGCGCCACGCGCGTGACTTCGGAGGCGAACGAGCGCAGCTGGTCGACCATGGTGTTGATGGCCTCCTTCAACTGCAGGATCTCGCCGCGAACGTCGACCGTGATCTTGCGCGACAGGTCGCCGTCCGCGACGGCGATCGTGACTTCGGATATGTTCCTGACCTGACCGGTCAGATTACTGGCCATCGAATTCACGCTGTCGGTGAGATCCTTCCAGGTGCCGGCGAGCCCGGGCACCACCGCCTGCCCACCGAGCTTGCCTTCCGATCCGACCTCGCGCGCCACGCGCGTCACCTCGGAGGTAAAGGCGCTCATCTGCTGGATCATCGCGTTGACCACGGTCGCCGATCGCAGGAACTCGCCCTCGAGCGGGCGGCCGTCAACTTCGAGCGGCATGGTCTGCGACAAATCGCCCTTCGCGACTGCCGTGATGGTGCGGGTCACTTCTGTCGTCGGCCACAGCAGATCGTCGATCAGCGTGTTGACGCAACTCTCCATCGCATCCCATGACCCGCCGCGCCGGTTTACTGTCATGCGATGCCGGGTCTTGCCCTCCTTGCCCACCGTCTGGCCGACACGACCGAGCTCGAGCGCCATCTGCTGGTTGGAGCGAACGATCTCATTGAAGGTATCGGCGACCTTGCCCGCAAGGCCGGTCTTGTCACTGGGCAGACGTACCGAAAAATCACCATCGCGCACCGCTTGCAACGCGCGCAGCAGTTCGCGCAGGTCCAATCCCGGCTCATGTTCCGAGCCGTTGGTCTTAGGCGGTTGAGGGGTCGCACGGCGGGCGGGAGAAGATTGCTGCGTGGCCATCAAACGGCTCCATGGCAAATGCGGTTAGAGGCAATAGGAGGCGATAGGAGGCGATGGGCTATCCAATCGCGCATCCGCGCGGTCGGTAAGAGCTGTGCGATAAAAAGAAAAACCGATGATCTGAGCGCAAGAGCACCCTGTAATTTTTACAAGGTGGATACAAGCCGCAAGGGCGGACGACGATAGAGCTGAAACTAGCTGTTGCGCGCCTTGCGCACGCAATCCCTTTGGCGGCGACATGCTGACCCGTTGCGTGCGAACTGATTCATTGTGCCCGGCAGCAAGAATAGCAGAAGGGTATGTAGCCGCCAAAATCTGCCAGCCCCCCAATCCTGCTGCTCGAGCCGCGGCGGTTGCGTTGTTAAATCAAGCGCGCGATTGGAATCGGTAACGGAACTGCCGACGTCATTCAAGGCGTGGAGATGAAATTCGACGTGGAGATGAAATTCGAATTGCCCCCGCCCCGGGCCCACCGGCACTCACGCCACTCACGTATAGACCTGAGGCGAGGCTGTGATCATCGCTATGCACCAGCGTCGACGCGATCACCAGGAACACGACAGAGACTGCCAGCGCTAGCCGCCGCGCCAGCCATGCTGCCCCCGACCTCGGCGCGCGGCAACGCGTTGCTCGAAAATCACGCCGCTCGGCAAGTCGGCGCGGGGCTCTGCCCTCGCGTATCTCGCGTTGCGATCGCCGCCCTGGCTGACGGTCCGGCATGGAGTGCACCTTAAGGTTAAATCGGAAGCTGCAAGGCTAAGGCGCGCCCGCGCCTGGCTTAAGTCAGCGACTATCCCCTTGCCCCGACCTCGATGGACTACCGGCCGGCCGGAGTTCGGCCTACACGGCCTGTCAGGTGCTGTCTGACATAAGGGCCGTGGCCGTGTGAACCACTTCACCCAATGGCGACAGATATTGTCGCGCTCAGACCACCATCACCGCCCGAAATGCCGGCTGATCCAATAACTCACCGGGCAAGACGGCTGAGCCGGCGAACGCCCGTTCCCCATCAACCGCCGCCGGCCGAACCGAGGGCAGAACGATTGGAGTCCCATCAAATGCATTCTAGTTACCTCGGCAGTACGCCCAGCCACGCAAACAAGATTATGTATTCGACCACGTCACTGACATTGTGGCCCACAATGGGCGCGACCACGCTGTTCGACTTCTCCAGCCAATAGGCGTAGATCACGCCCAACGCGAATGCGTAGCACTGCTGGCCCAGCGCTTCGGGCCAAGGGCGCGTGTGGAAGCTGTTGATGTGCAGCAGCGCGAAAATCAGGGCCACAATGATGCCGGCCCAGCGCATGTTGAAGCGGCCGATCGCAAGCCTTCCGGGCATCGTTGTCGCCAGATAGGTCACCAGCAGCGCACGGAATGGAATCTCCTCCGTAGGGCCCACGTACACGCCCTCGAACAATAGCCAGCCCCAGATATTGCCAGGGGTGAGCGGGAAGCCAGGATCCGGTTTGGTGTGTGTCAGCAGCTGCGGGGCATAGTCCACTACCGTCATGAGCACGCCAAAGAAAGCACCCCATAGAATTGCCGGCAGAATGTGGCTCTTGCCACGCGGCCAGTGCAGGCCGTAGTCGGCCGGCACCAGCTTGAACTTCAGAATCGCGATGACCGGCAGCGCCACCAGCAGCTGGAAGCCGTGCTGCATGTAAAGCCACGGCAACGTCGGCCCATGAGGCCCTGGCGTGTGGAGGATCTTGCTGCAATAGAATGCGCAGTAGGCTCCGAGGATGGGCAGGCCGTAACCAAGTGCCGCCGTCACGAGAATAGGAACCGGCTTCAGCCGGAAACGCGGCTCGCTCTGGGTGTCTATGGCCGCCATGCGCGAAATCTAGGCGCTGTGTGGGCGGCCGGTCTTGAACGGATTTGACCTGCGCCAAAAGCTCGGTGGCGATCCGGTCAATGCGCGGGTAGCGCGCGACATATGCGCCTGGTCCGCGAACCCGGTAGCCGCTGCGATGCAAGCCAGCGTCTGGTCGCTGCCGGTAATGAGCGCTAACGCCCTGCGCGCACGCACCTCGGTGCGAAACGACGCGGGGGTGACGCCAAACACCTTGCCGAAACCGCGCGAGATCGTTTCGGCGGCAAGTCCGTGCTTTCGCGCCCAGATTTGCAGACGGCAATCCGGGTCGCGCAACAGATCGGTCGCGAGCAGATCGGGCCAGTCTTGCAGCGTTGCATGGGCCTCGCAAAGCTGCGCATGCAATAGAACTCCGGCGTCGATCGGATCGCGTTCCGCGACACGCACGATCGCATCCGGATCACGGACCCGCCCAACGCTGAAGTGCACCGGCAAATCTCCGGCAATGAGGTTCAGGATCTGCGCACCCTGCTTCTGAAAACGGTCCAGGTGGGCATCGAATGCATTGTGCAGAAGCACGTCGCCGGGGCCGACGCGGAATCGTCCGCGACTTCCACATTCCTCGTAGGTCCCGGAGAGCACCAGCGCCGCGTATGGCCGATCGTGCCGATGACGTGGGATCCTGTGATCGGGACTCCAATACTGCCGCCCGCTCCTGATCTGCATCGGCGCTTACTCGCCTGCGAGAAGTTTCAGGTCATGGACCAGGTCATCAACACCCAGCATGTCAGCGGCGCCATTGTCCTGCTCGACGGCACCACTGGTCGGCGCGCAAGTCGTCAGCAGGATCCGACGAAGGATATGTCGAGGCACCTGGCTGTTCACACCATGACATGTAACGGCCGTTACCCTGGCATATTACCTAATCGAGGTCGAGGCAGCGGCGGAGCCACAATGCAGCCATGGCTACAGCACTGTTCGCGCCCGCGACTATCCGCCGCGCCCTTGACATCCAGTCGGTCCTAATGCCTGATCGACTTCGCGCTCCTCCATTATAAATTCCGCCAGCTCGGTTAAGAATCATGTTCGCTTCGCGCATGTCGGCTCTCCGCTATAGCGTCCTGACGTTCGCCGTGTCCTGCTTTTGTGTGGCGCCGGTAGACGCGCAGTCCCTCACCACCGTGTCCATCACCGACCCCGCCTACGGCATCAAGGCTTTCAACATCAGCATCCCTGCTGGCTGGAAGTTTGAGGGCACCGTGCTGCCCGGCCCTGAGTGCAGCCGCGTCCCCATGCCCGTGTTCCGCGCCTACTCTCCCGATGGGTTGACCGAAATGCGGCTGCTGCCCGCTTTCAACTGGACGTTTCATCCCGCGTTGAAGGGCTTCCGCCCGGTTAACGGCTGCCTCGCCTATACCGGTGCCATGTCGGCGCAAGACTTCCTCAAGCATTACGTCGAGATGGTGGCTAACAACGGCGTACATGTCGTCGGGCCGATGTCTGTCGGCGCGGCGTACCAGCAACGCGTCGCCGGCGTCGCTCAGAACATGAGCCGCATTGCTCCCAACATCCACGGCTCCGCCGACGCCGCGGCGCTGCGAGTCGAGACCGTCAATGGCACCTTCATCATCGAGCAGCGATTGCGCGCGTATGTGGAGTGCCGCATTGCCACCAGCGGGCCCGACACCAATGGTGGCGGCTGTTCCGCGCATGTGGATGTGGAGCGCGCTCCGAAGGGGAAGCTCGATGCCCTGTGCAGCGTAGTCGATGCACACGATCTGGTCCGGACACCAAACGAGGATGCCTGGCTGCAGCGCGTACAACAGGCGATGGCCCAGCGAGCCCGCGAGGACCAGGCCCGCCTCACCCGTCAGGAACAGGCCGGTCAGGCGATGCTGAAGAAACAGTTCGACGACTTTATGGCCACCTCCCAGCGCAACCACGAGGCCTTCATGGCCCAGCAGGAGTCCTCGTTCCACAGCTCCATGAACAACGCCAACGCTGCCATGAACGCGCGCACTACGGCAGCCTCCGACTGGGTCGACTACGCACTCGACCAACAGACCGTGGCCGGTCAGGGCGGCGTGGCCAAGGTCTCGAGCTCGTACACGCATACCTGGTCCAGCACCGTGGGAGACCAGACGCAGTGGTTCCAGACCAACGATCCCAACGCCAACCCGAACGGCGCGCTCAGTGGCAACTGGACCCAAGACACCAAGGTCCACGGCAACGGCCAGGCTTACTAGCGCCGCGCGGCGTCGTCACGCATGGTCTGGATTCTCATGCTCGCACTGCAGGTCGGCTTCATCGTCATCGGCATTCGTCGCGAGGAAAAAGCCGGCCTTTGGAGCTGGACCAAGTTCCTCTTTGCGCTCGGATTCGCGGCAGTGGAGGTTGCACTGGTCATCGTCCCCGTCCTGGCCATAGACCAGGTCAGCCAGTGGTTCTGGTGGGCCGCCGGGGCTGGCTGGCTGTTCGCCGCGCTAAACTTCATCTGGTTCATCATCGCTTGCCGCCGCTGGAAGCTCCCGGACGGCCGTACCGCGCTGCAGGCGGAACGCGACGGCCCGTCCCGGTAGGGATTGAGTGCCGATTGATTAGTCAGTGACTGTCAGGCGTCCTGAAATGCGGTGTGACCGGCGTCTTAGTCGCAGCATTCAAAGTATTCGGCCAGTGCGGCCGTGGGTCAGGTTGCCGCCCGGCCTTTCCCGTCCATTCGTAGGACAAAGAGAACGCGTAGTCGATATAGGCAAGACCGAGCGACGTTGCGTCCCCATCATCCGCGACCAGAACGTGTTCATTCTTTCGGTCGGACGCTGCGATCCATGTGTCGAATACCATCATCGATCCCGCGATAATCCTGGCTTGCTCGGTTTGAGCTGCGGATAATCTCCCCTGCGCGGCCGGTCATTCTAAGCACTGCGGAAACGCCCAGGCCGAGATGGCACAGTACCTTTCGCCTGCAAAGCCTGCGCCCCGGTCCCAGCGCGTTACTGGCGGAACGGGCAAATCCAGCATGTACGCCAAATCAGAGACGATTTTCTCGTTGGCAGCCCTCAGAATCCCGTCAGGGCGAGGCGCTCCTGGCTTAGCCACACCCTGTATGGTGTTCTGATTTGCAACCATGATGGGAGCGGAATTCGTAGGCCAGCAAACTTTCCCATAGACGAGCATTGGCGCTGGAGCGCCAGAACCACGTCAAACCCCTAGCAGGCTGTTGAAAAACTGAGGTCTACTGAGGCTTTCATGATCGAGACCGTCAACTTTGCAGATCGGCACCGGCACACTGGTGGGCGTTTGAACTTGCCGGAGTGCCTCGAGTCTCTGGATTCTCGATCTGCATCGACACGTCTCCTACGCCGGTGCCGGATCGGGCAGCAGCTTGGCAATGCGCAGCAAGCTGTTGCAACCGATCGTCAGGGTGGCCATGAAGGCGGCATTGCTGAAGCCCACCACACGCATCTTGCGCAGCGGCCGTGCGTCCTTGCTCCAGCCAAAGATCTCCTCGATGCGCTTGCGCAGCCGTTGGCTGGCCAAGTAACTATCATGCCGCGCCGTGCGCGCATCGATCGCCGAGCCGCCTGGGCGGGTGATGTTCTGCGCCACATGCGGGACCACACCCAACTCGCGGCAGCCGGCGACAAACTCTCGGGCATCGTAGGCCTTATCGGCCGCGACGCTCTGGGCGCCTTGGCGCTTGAGCATGCGCAGTGCCGCGCTGCGCTCGGCAAAGCCGTCAGCCGGCGTGATCTCCACGTCCACCGCCAGGCCCTGTCGGTGCTCCATCAGCACGTGTCCGATGTAATAGAGTTTGGTGGGCTGGCTCTTACCCTTGCGAAAGAGCTACGCCTGCGGTTCGTGCGGGGCCACGTGAGGCTCGTTGCTGCGCCGCTCGCCGTGGAAGTCCACATGGGGGTTGCGCCCCGGGGGCGGCGGATCGTCCTTGCCATCACGCCGGCGCATGCTCTTGACCGCCGACCAGGCCTCGATCAGCGTGCCATCCACGCTGAAGTGCTCCGAGGAGAGCAGCCCCTCGCGTCCGGCCCGAGCCCCAACCAGGCGCAACAGCTTGCGCGCCACGCCCGCCTCGATCAGACGATTGCGATTCTTGGTAAAGCTCGAGTGATCCCACACCGCCTCATCGACCGAGAGGCCCACGAACCAGCGAAACAGCAGGTTGTAGTCGAGCTGCTCGACCAGCAGCCGCTCGCTCCTGATCGAGTAAAGCACCTGCAGCACCAGGGCTCGCACCAGTCGTTCCGGGGCGATCGAGCTGCGGCCGCCACTCGCATAGACGCGCTCGAAATCCCGGTGCATCGACTCGAGCGCCTCATCCAGCAGTGCCCGAACTCGCCGCAACGGATGCTCAGGGGGCACACGGCTCTCCAGCGACACGTAGCTGAACATCCCGCTCTGCTCGATATCTGCTCCACGCATTGCGCCAGCCCTGCGATCAACCATGTTGTTCGTACTGTGCAGCATTCGTGGCGTTTTTCAACAGCCTGCTAGGCAACAAAGCTCTCGAAATCTCGACGCGCCCGCTAAAGACTCTTTGTGCGAGAGTCTAAAGAAGAGATTGATAGACCCAAAGTTGGCCCTACGTTTAATCTGCTAGCTAAGATTCCGTGCGTCGCTCGCTTCGAGGGAGTGGGCAAATTTGGGTTGCCAGCCGTTCGTCGCAATTGCACGCCCGGCAAGGGGATGGGGAAAGTGTGTTAGCTGAGCTTTTAAACTTACAAATCTAGGTCAGAAGTTAGAAGGTCAGAAGAAGCTTTCTTTTACGCGGATCACGTCGCCCGGCTCGACGAGGTCCTCAAGCTTCGCCTTAATGGTGACTTCGACTCCGTTACTGTCTTTGCGCTTAATTTCAACGCGCCGATAGCTTCCCGAGGCCGTAATGTCACCCGCCTTGGCTATGGCCTGCATTACGGTCATGTTCGCATCTAGCCGGTAACCGCTGGGTTTTTGCACTTCCCCTACAATATAAAACTCCGCCGCCCGCGCCACAGTTAACGTATCGCCGTCGTGCAGCCATTGCTCGGCTAGAAGTCGGCCTTGATCATCGAGTCGGATGCTATATCGCTTGGATTGGCCAGACTCATTGATGCGATCAATGTAGAGCGTGTCGCCCCCCATCTCCGCAAGACCGCCCGCTTCTGCCAGCAACGCAGCGATCGAGCTGCTTGTCGTGACGACGTAGCGACCCGGTGTTCGCACTTCGCCGGCCACGATAACGTGGATGCCAATCGCGACATTCGATGGCGGCGGGACATTGATCGCGTTGCGTGCTGCTGTCGCCTGCTCGTCCGCGTTTGCTAAGCTACCCCAGAGTCCCAGATAGTTCAGCAAAGACAAATAGCCAATCGTCAGAGCGATATGCGTATTCGCCTGCAATTGGTTCTCACGTTCTGGACGCACGAATTGCGCTCCAATTGTAGATCCCGCAGCCCTCGGGCAGGCCGACAGTCGCCCCCCATTCTTCCTCCTTCCGCTGCGGCGGATCTACCTGTTAGCACCCTAACTATGATTATCGTGTACCGGTTGTCGACGAAATCGGGTGCCGTTCATTCACTGTGCCGAGCCTACGCTCGACGCGCAGCTATCTAGTCTCTAGATTACATAAGTAAGTCGTTGCTTCGGTTTAAATGTGGTTCCACGCGCTTCGTCAGATCGACGATCGACGCGGTCTCTGATTCATTGGCGCCCCCGGCCGGAGTTGAACGAGCGCTGCTACATACTGATTCAACAATAGATTCCATATCTATAGTTCTCTCTGTACCCGCAGCCGTATTCGCATCGGCGCCAGGACGGCATTTCGCTCGATGAAGGCGAGCGCATCGTGATCTAAGTCGATCCGACGTTCGACGATTTTCACTCTGTCAGGGCTTCACGAACCGATAGGCGAAGCGATCGGTCTCGCCCTTGATCGATGGATCGAACACCTTGGTCGAATGCGGATCGTCCTTTCTCGCGAGCATGGTGCTTTCCGCGTCCAGTGCGAAGCCGGCCGCCTCCACCTCCTCGCGAACGGATGCAGGCTCAATCCGATGCAGCGACTGGGCGTCGCGCGTGCCCGCCCCGACGGCGGCGGCATGGTCTACGATGACGTAGAACCCGCCGGGCTTCAGCCGCTTGTAGACAGCTCGATTGAAGTCGGCCGCCGTCGCGCCTTTGGCCTGCATCAGCGCGGTGTGGAGATCGTGGTAGAACAGGTGCAGCCACAGGACATCCGCTGGTTGCGTCGCCTCCGGCATCGCCACGAGGTCCGCCGAGACGGCTTCGACGTTCTCTCGGCCCGGCTCCTTCGCAAGCGTCCGAATGCGGCCGACCGGATCATTCTTGAAGTGGGCGACTTCGGCCGGCACGAAGCTGTAGACCCGTCCTGCGGGTCCCACGATGTCGGAGAACAGACGGGTCCAGTCGCCGTCGCCTGGGTAAACATCGATGACGGTGGAGCCCGCATCGACTCGTGCGAACCGGATCAGCTCGGATAGCTTGGATTGGTCGTACATCGCGATCTCCTTAATTGGTTGGGCATTCGACGAGCGTATGTCGTGCAAAGGGGCGATCCACGGCTGATACACCGTCTGCCCCGACCCGATGGCCGCAGATCGCCAGCGCTACGCCAGCCCGGACGCGTCCATCTGCGAGGCCGGGCGAGGGCTTGTGAAGCCGACGGCCAATGCCCTCATACAACATGCTCGAGGGGCAGCCGAAAGCCCTCGTAGACAAAAGCACCGGATATGCGCTGGCAGTCCTCCTCGCTCACCCCCTCTCCGCGCGCCACGTCGTACCATCTCCGCCGCACAGTCGCCTCCATATCGCTGATGATGCGGGTAGCCTCGGCGCGCGGCAGAAGGAAACGCTCGCACTGGGAGAGTAAATTATCTGCGTGAGCGTAGCGACCACGGTCCCCGCAGATCATGGCAAGATCGCGTCGTTCAAGACTCACCGCGAGCGAGGGAGTGAGGTCATACGCCGGCGACAGCTTCCAGTCCTGGTCCATCGCAATCACGGCATGATTGCGCGGATGATCGTCAAGATTCGAAATGAGTGCGTTGAAGGTCATACGGCGAAATAGCTCGGGCGCATCGATCCTCGGTTGCGTGCAGACCCGGCGCAGCTCCTCGGCAAGTGCCACGTACGACCAACGATTGCGGTCGAGATGCGAATCCTCGGTGCGCAGCAGTGTCAGTGCACTGAGCATACGTGCTCGTCGGTAACCGTCCCTTGAGTGCTGTCGATCAAAGCGCTTGACGAGCAGTGCATCGCGTTCGGCGATTTGAGTGACTCTGCTCTGTGAGACCGAGAGCCCGCACTCGCGCGCCAGAGTGAGCATCGCGTGCTCGACGCGGGCTTGATTCCACTTGTCATCCTGGCGATTGAACTTTGCAATCCAGAGTGCGTCTTCGTCCTCGACTACAGCCTTGGGTCTCGCACCTCCCATGGCGGTGCCGATCAGCAGGAGGTCTTGAACCTGCGTGAGATCAGCCTGATCGGTGGCCCTAGTCTCTGGTGGCTCCTCATCTGCCACAATTAGATCAGCCAGCTCCTGCAATCGCGACAAGTCCATCGTGCGATTGAATTTGCGAAGCGGCGCGGGCGGTTCAATGTTCAAGCCAAAGCCGAGTGCGCCGGCCCGATCGTCCGGCGAATTCAAAAGATAGTCGAGCTCAGTCAGATTAGCCTTCCCGGCGTGCTTTTCGATGACCCGGCGGCCCCAATAGTCCGGGCTCGCATCGCGAAACGCTCCGAACATGCCGTGAAGGCGCGCCGTCTCGAAGGTACGCTCTTCGAGCTTGAGTTCAATCGGATCGATCGACACGGCATCCGAGCGCTCCAGGAAGCGGCGGCCGTAGACGAACCGACCGATGCTCGCGCCTTGGCGATCGGTATCGAGCTGAAAGCGCCCCGCGGTAATGGGAGAAATCGCGCCCGGAAGGGTCAGATAGACGAACACCTCAGAAATCATTGTCGAGGGATTTCGTGGCGCGACCGCTCGCGCGCTGGCGCTTGCTTTCCAGCGCCCGCCCCTCCACGTCCTCGGTGGGATTGGCGAGGTCGTTTGCGGGGCCCAGTAGGTCGTAGGCCCACAAGAGTGCCCAGTAGGTGCCAATGCTCGCACTCGGTCGCCCATTTTCCGCATCGCGGACGGCGCGGACGCCCGTGCCAATCTTCGCCGCAGCGTCAGCGAGAGTCAGATTGCGACGCAGCCGAGCGGTGCGCAGATGCTCTCCGAACGTCTTCAGGTTTTGCTCGATGGCGAATGGGGGCGCGGTATGGATCGCGTTTCGCTTAGTCATGCTTTAAAAGGCACATAATGAAGTTTAAATGCTTTTTAAAGCATACCACGGACGTGCTGGATTGCAAGCTCTGCATGCTTTAAAAGGTACTTAAAACCTAATAACATGCTCTTTAAGGCCCGTCTGCCTAGGTTCGTCTCTCCTGATCCCCTCAGTTAGCGATCACCTGCGCCGCAAGCGCATATCCCTTCCAACACCAGAGTTTTGACGGCCAATCGGGCTGTCCCCGCATCTGCTCCCCTCTTTCTGCCGTACTCGTCGGGGAGCGCACACCGCACAATGATCCCGCCGCTCGCGATGGGTTCACAGCGGCCCCAGCAGTTCCCCATCGCTGGCCTTGCAGTAATGCGATCGCAGCTGCCTTGCTCCCTTCAGTCGCTCGATCAGCTGCGATCGCGACACGCCCAGGGTCTGCGCCACGCGCTTCATGGGGAATCCTCGTCCGGTAACAACGGCAAGCGCGATATCAGTTTTTTTGCGCAACCTTCACTGCCTCGCGCAAGATCTCGTTCTCCAAGGTCTTCTTGCCCAGCACCCGCTGCAGCTCCCGGATCTGCTTCTGCAGTGCCACAACTTCCGCACGGGCGACGATCTCGTCATCGGCCCGAATAGCCTCTTTGCCGCCCTCGCTCATCCGGCGCCTCCAGCTGAAGATCAGACTGGGAGAGATACCATGAGGGCGGGCAACATAGGAAATCGTCATCCCAGGCTGGGCGGCTTACTGCACCACAGCCATCTTCTGATCCGGGGTATATCGACGCCGGCGTTGGATGCCGGCAAACACTTCAATACGCTCCGCATTGTTAGACATAGTCGTATTACTAGGCTTACGCCTAGCCTCTCGCTATGCAGCTATGTCCGGTCGAAAAGGGGGCCGCTCCAGATTTTTCCCAGACCGGCTCCCTGTGAAAAAGATATTCGTTCCTGAATCGGCACCGTGTACGTCGCTGCAGGGGCGATACAAAAAAATCCGAAGCCTCTTTACCTGCTATTCAAAGCCTGCAGTAGGGGTACACGACCAATCCCTACGAAATTCTGTCCTCCTAGACAGACAGGGCGTGTGACGTACTAATAAGTTATTGATTTTTTTGGCACCCCCGGCCGGAGTTGAACCGACGACCTACCGCTTAGGAGGCGGTCGCTCTATCCACTGAGCTACGGGGGCCCCGCGACCTGCACATTCACCATGCGGTAGCGCTGGCGATTATATCCACTGACAGCAACGCCAGGCCGCCTGCAATCTGAATGACAGCGCTGGGGAGGATTGAGCCCGCGGTGATGTGCCGCCGCGGAAGAAAGCGTCAGGCCACGACGTGCAGGCCCTGGCCAAGCGAAGCGGCTCGCGCCCCCTGCTGCTGCAGATGCCGCAGCATGCCCTGCAGCAGACCCTGCAGCGGCGGAATCGACTGCTGGCTGGATGCTACACCGGCGGCGCTACCCGGCGCCGCAACGCCGCTTGATGCGCCAGTGCTGGCGCTGGCACCAAGATCGGTCATCAGCTTGTTGAAGCTGGCGTTTAGATTGTCGACGCTGCTGCTGGTCGAACTGGAACTGCCGCTGGGCAAACTGGTATTGGCGCCGCCATTCAGGGTGTCGACCAGGGATTCGAGCTTGCTTCGCCCACCGCCATGATGATGTCCGTGACCGTGCGGCAACGCGCGTGCGGGCGCGCTGCCGGTAGTGTCCGTGCTGCCGGTACCGGCGACGCTGTTGGGAACGCCGCTTTGCGTCGACGCCGGTTGGTTCGACACCAGGGCCTGCAGCAATGACTGGGTAAAACTCTGCAGGTCCTGGGCGATCTGGCCGCGGCTGCTAACGGCTGCGGAGGAACTGCCAGGCGAGGTGCCCGCCGCCGCCGTGACTGCATTCGGCTGCAGCGCCCGCTGCGCGCTCAGCGCTAAAATCTGATTGGCCCAGAAGCTGGTACCGCCGATCGATGCAATTGACATAGACGCCCCGTCGCATTCACCACACCGCGGATTGCCGCGCGGCAACCGGTTGCCGGCCAATGCCTGCCAGCGGGCTCATCGCGGCGCCTCGAAGACTGGACGTTTGAGTGCAACGCGTCACAGTTTGGGCCAGCAATTCGCCATCGGCGGGCATCGACCAACGATTCCGAAGAACCGTGGGTCAGTAGATGCGAAATCGGTGCCAACTGCCGCTAACGCGATCGGCCGGCGTCGGCTGTAACTTTTACAGTTACAGGCGCCAGCTGACGCCGACCGCGAGCTGGTCGACGCTGTAGTGGTAGCCCTCGTTGTTCCCTTGATCGAGCCGGGCAAATTCCGCATGCACGCTGGCGCCGCCCAAAAGAGTGAATTCGGTGCCGACACCCAGGGACAGCCCCACATTATTGGTATTGAAGTCAGGGTAATTGCGATGCAACTGCACACCGGCGACGCCGGCTATCGCGTACCCCGAAAACCACGGGGTCATCGGCAGTATGCCCTTGACGTAGCCGCCGTACACCAACGGCACATCCACATGAAAAAATCCGAACTGGTCACCTTCTATTCCACCACCGATGCGACCCTCGACGGCGAGGTAGGGATTGAATTGCTCGCCGATCTGCGCGAAAGCGACCGTCGGCACGATGGTGTTGAGCCCTGACTCTTTGTAGAACACCTCGCCGGCATTGGCGCCGATATAGAAGCCGTTACCGAAGTAATCCGTGCTGCCATCGCTACCGTAGCCGTAACCGTTCGCCGCCATCGCCACCGTGGAGATCATCCCGGTGACACCTAAAGCCAGTGTTGCAACGCTTCCGCGCACTCCCGCCTCCATATAGAAGAGCCAACCGGCACCTTAAACCTACCCTAAGACAGGCGCACCGAGCGCCCAGTTCCGTTCTATCCCTGACATGCCAACGCCGCAGGTCCTGTTTGGATGACCATACGGGATGAATTATTGATTCTATTTAATGCCAGGGCTCGATTGACCGTCAAACCCGCCGCCCGGTCGGCGCCATCGATCGGTTATCATCGCGCGCTGCTACCGACACGGAATATCTCATGATCCTCGCAGCTATGAATCCTCGCCGTCGACTCTTTGCCGCAGCCGTATGTACGCTGCTGGCGGTCGCGGGCATGGCTGCTTCAGCCGCTGAATCCGCCGCCGTCGCATCGACAGCGGCGACGACTGCGGCCGATCGCAACGTGTTGCGCGCAACTCTGGCAAATGGTCTGCGCGTCATCATCGTACGCAACACGCTTGCCCCGGTGGTCGCAACGTCGGTGAACTACCTGGTGGGCTCGGATGAGGCCGCCCCCGGGTTCCCGGGCATGGCGCATGCGCAGGAACACATGATGTTCCGGGGCAGCCCCGGCCTCAGTACCGAGCAGCTCGCCAACATCAGCGCCGTGATGGGCGGCAACTTCAACGCCAATACGCGCGAGAGCATTACTCAGTACCTGTTCACCGTGCCAGCCGAGGACATCGATGTGGCGCTGCATATCGAGGCGCTGCGAATGCAGGGGGTGCTCGATACCGCGCAGGGTTGGGATCAGGAGCGGGGCGCCATCGAGCAGGAGGTGGCGCAGGACCGCTCCAGTCCCGGCTACGTGCTGTACGCAAAGGTCAGATCGATCATGTTCGGCGGCACGGTATATGCGCACGACGCGCTTGGCACGCGCGAATCGTTCGATAAGACCACCGCCGCCATGCTCAAGAGCTTCCACGACGCCTGGTACGCCCCCAACAACGCGGTACTGATCATTGTCGGCGACGTCGAGCTCGACGCAACACTGCGCGAGGTACGAGAATTATTCGGCGCCATCACATCCAGGCATTTGCCGCCGCGGCCGCCGGTGCGCCTGCGTCCGGTGAAATCGCAGTCCTTCAGCGTCGATACCGACCAGCCGGTCGGCACGCAAATGATCGCGATGCGCATGCCGGGGCTCGATAGCCCGGATTTTCCGGCGCTCGAGGTACTGGCCGACGTGCTTAGCAGTCACCGCTTCGATCTCTATGGCCTGGTCCCGCAGGGCAAGGCGATCGAGGCGGAATTCTCCCTCGATCCGTTGCCCCACGCCGGTCTCGCGTTTGCCGCTTTATCGTTCACCGCCGGCAGCGATCCCAAGGGGCTGGAGGCCGATGTCCGAGCGATCCTGAAGAGAGTCGCCAGCGACGGCGTGGCGCCCGAGCTGGTCGAGGCCGCGAAGCGGCAGGAGCGCAGCGAGGCGGAATTCCAGAAGAATTCTATCGCCGGCTCGGCCGAGATCTGGTCGGACGCGGTCACACTGTACGGATTGAACTCGCCCGACGATGATCTGGCGCGGATCGAGAAGGTAACCGTGGCCGACGTCAACCGCGTGGCGCGCCGCTACCTCGACCTCGACCACGCGGTCACCGCCGTGATGGTGCCGCGTGGGTCAGGTCGGCCGGTGGCCTCGAGCGGCGGGTTTGGCGGACCGGAAAACATTGCTCTCGGGGAAGCCAAGGCTACCGAGTTGCCGGACTGGGCACAGGCGGCTGTGAACCGGCTCACGGTGCCGGACTCGACCACGCATCCGGTCGTCTCCACGCTCTCAAACGGCCTGACGCTGATCGTTCAACCCGAGGACGTCAGCGATACCGTGAGTGTCTACGGCTACATCCGCAATCGGCCCGAAGTGCAGGCACCCCTGAATCAGCAGGGGGTATCGCAGCTGCTGGATCTGCTGCTGCCTTACGGCAGCGAGCGGCTCGATCGGGTGGCCTACGAGCAGGCGCTGGATGCGATCGGAGCGCGCGAGCGCGCCGGAACGGCATTTTCGCTGCAGGTGCTAAGCCAGGATTTCGAACGCGGCGTCGAACTGCTGGCGGACAATGAACTGCATCCGGCCCTGCCACCCGCCGCCCTGGACATCGTGCGCCAGCAGGTAGCCCAGGTGGTCGCGGCTCGCAACAGGAGTCCCGGGCATCTGGCGCAGCATGCCCTGCGCGAGCAGCTGTTTCCCAAACAGGATCCAAGTTTGCGCGAGGCGACGCCGGAGAGCGTGGGCTCGCTCACGCTCGAGGATGTGCGATCCTACTTTCACGACACCTTTCGCCCCGATCTTGCCACGATCGTCGTAATCGGCAACATCACTCCACAGCAGGCACAGACCACCATCGAAAAGCAATTCGGCGATTGGAGCGCCAAGGGCCCGACACCAACCATCGATCTGCCGTCGGTGCCGCCGAATCAGGCGGCGCGCATCGCGGTACCCGACGCCAGCAGGGTTCAGGATGAGGTGCTGCTGGCGCAGAACCTCGACCTGACCCGCAGCCAGCCGGACTACTACGCGCTGCAGCTTGGCAGCGCGGTTCTGGGCGGCGGCTTCTATTCGACGCGCCTCAGTATCGATCTTCGCAAAAATGCCGGGCTGGTGTACTCGGTGGCATCCGAGCTTCAGGTCGGCAGGACGCGCGGCGTGTATCTGGTGCGTTATGCCTGCGATCCGCAAAACGTGGTGAAGGCACAGGATATCGTGATCCGCGATTTGAAGACGCTGCAGATGCAGCCGGTGGGTGAGGACGAACTGCGACGGGTTAAGGCGTTGCTGTTGCGCAGAATTCCGCTGAGCGAAGCCAGCATCGACGATATTGCCCAGGGCTTCATTCATCGGCGCGACCTGGACCTCCCGCTCGATGAGCCGATTCTCGCCGCCAAACGCTACATCGACCTCGAGCCGATCGACCTGCAGACGGCGTTCCAGAAGTGGTTGCGGCCCGACGACCTGGTACGCGTGACTCAGGGTCCGGCGCCGAAATAGAGTTCCACGGCATTGCACGGCATCGCCGCACGTCGGGGCACAAGCGGTTGACGGCCCCCGCGTCCCCGCCGGCCAATGCGAGCAAGCGGCTACTACCCTGGTTGATCGCGGTGGCATTCTTCATGGAATCGCTGGACACGACGATTCTGAACACCGCGGTGCCCGTGATCTCGGACGCACTGAAGGTGGCGCCCTTGAGCATGAAGTCGGTGCTGGCCAGCTACACGCTGAGCCTGGCGGTGTTCATTCCAATCAGCGGCTGGATGGCGGACCGATATGGCACGCGGCGGGTGTTTGCCTCCGCCATCGGTCTGTTCAGCCTCGGATCGCTGTTGTGCGGGCTGTCGAGCAACATCCATCTGCTGGTCGCATCGCGCGTCCTGCAGGGCTGCGGCGGGGCCATGATGGTGCCGGTAGGCCGACTGACACTGGTGCGAACGTTCGCGAAATCCGAACTGGTGTCGGCGATGAGCTTCGTGGCCATTCCGGGCCTGGTGGGGCCGATGCTGGGGCCCATCGCCGGCGGCCTGATCGTGGGCTACCTGCATTGGCGGATCATCTTCTTCGTGAATATTCCGATCGGGCTGCTCGGCCTGGTGATGGTTTATCTGCATCTGCCCGACTATCGGCGGCAACACCCCAGGCGGCTCGATATCGTCGGCCTGATCCTGTTCGGATCGGGTGTAGCCCTGCTATCGTATGTGCTGGAGATCTTCGGCGAGCACCGACTGGGCGTAGCCGAGATCCTGGGACTGCTGGCGATTTCCCTGGCACTGATCGGCGGCTACGGACTTCATGCGACGCATATCAAGTATCCGTTGCTGCAACTTGGCCTGTTGCGCATCCGCACTTTCAGCACATCGGTCAGCGGCAGTTTCTTCACCCGCATAGGCATCGGCGGCGTGCCATTCCTGCTGCCCCTGCTCTACCAGATCGGCCTCGGGCTCACCCCCATCCAGTCCGGCCTGCTCATCATGCCGCAGGCACTGGCCGCGATGAGCACCAAGTTCCTGATGCGCCCGCTATTGACGCGCGTGGGTTATCGCGCAGTGCTGATCTCCAACACCGTCACGCTGGGAGTACTGCTGTTACTGTTCGCGACCATCGGGTTGCGCACGCCGATCTGGCTGATCGCGCTGCAGGCATTCTGCTACGGTGCGTTCACCTCGCTGCAATATACGAGCATGAATACCCTGGTGTATGCCGACATCAGTGATGAGCAAACCAGTGATGCCAGTTCCATTGCCAGCACCTTGCAGCAGATGTCGATCAGCTTCGGGGTCGCGGCCGCCGGCCTGGCCACCGCGTTCTTCGTTCCCGATCGCTATCGATCCGATCCGAGCGAGCTTATTCACGGCATCCACCAGGCGTTCCTGGTCCTGGGTGGATTCACCATCCTATCCACGGCCGTATTTCGCACCCTCAAGAGCGGCGATGGCGCCAACGTGAGCCAGCACAAGGTGATTGCCCCGGCGTGACCGGCGGCCCTCAGGCGTGTGCGGCCTCGGGCGCCTTCAGTGCCTTACAGCGCTGCTCTACCGACGTCCAGTCAACGTTTTCGAAAATGATCTTGACGTAGTCGGCGCGCTGCGCCGGCGTGAAGTCGATCATATAGGCGTGTTCCCACAGATCGAGCGCGAATATGACGTCGCAATTCGCCGGCATGTGCAGGTGATGCAGATCGATCCAGCAGTTGTACAGCCGGTCGCGGCCGCGATCGCGCAGCGTCAGCACCCAACCCACGCCGCGTGTTTTCGCGAGCGTGTCGATCGAGGCTTTCCAGCCATTGAAATCGGCGTAGTTGTCATGGATCGCGTCGGCGAACGCGCCGTCCGATTTCGGCTGCCGGGGCCTGCCGGCGAGTTGCTCGAAGAACAGCTCATGCAGCGTCACGCCGTTGAACTCGAATGCAAATCGGCGGTTATAGCCATCCAGCGCCAGCGGAGCTGCGCTGCCTGCGCGCTGCGGGGATTGTTCGAGGAGCTGATTCAGCTGCTCGACATATGTTTTGTAGAGCCCCAGGTGCAGATCGATGGCTTTCTTCGACAGGCCCTGGACGGCGGAAAGATCAAACGCTCGGACTTGGTAGGTCACTGCACTACTCCGTGTCGATGGTGGATGCGAATCGCCACGGGATGCGATGGTGTCACTTACATCAGCGTCACATAATCGGCTGCGTGCGCCACGCGCCGTAGGAAGCTGCTCACAGTGGCGCGGCCGTCGGCCGCGGCACCGCTGCATGGCGGCGCGCGAAGCAGAGCACGCCGGCGCCGCCGATGATCTGCAGCGCTGCTACAGCGGAGGGCCCCGTCGGCCCCGATAGCCATAGAGCAGGTAGGCCACGACTATTGCTATGACAATCAGGCCGATGGGGCCTATTCCCCAACCCGCGCCCATGCCCCAATAAAGACCTCCGCCGCCGCCAAACAGCAGTAGCAGGATGATCAGGACGATCAGCAAATCCATGGTCCAACTCCTTATTAAGTACCTGCGCGACGCTACGCGGCGGCAGCACGGCAGTCTGTAAGACGCAGCCGCTAACGAGCCGCCCGACGCCGCGATTGCGGCAAAGTCCGCTACCTGCGCCAGCGCACAGAGCGTGCGCGGCGGCGCGACTAGGATGCTTGCCCCTCGGCATCGGGATTGTTCCTCAGGAGATCAACATGGCGACCCTCAGAGTCAAAGCCCGAACCAAGCCGACAGATGAGAAACTCAACCCCAGCCCCGCGACTGCCACCCAGAACGCCCCACCGCAGGGCAAAGACCCGGTTTCGAAGGCTGCCGATGCCAGCCCGGCAAGCTTCAGCAGCCTCAGGGAGTATCTGAAGGCCAATCATTGAATCGCCGGCGCCCAGCATGCGACTTCGGTCGGCGGCCGGAGTAAAATGTGCATATGAGACGGACAGCGAGGGTAACGGGGGCATCGACTATCCGGCGCCACCACTTGCGGCGCGAGCTCGCCTGGTTGCTGGGGGCTAAATTCGCTGCGCTCGGACTACTGTGGCTGTTGTTTTTCTCGGGCGCGCATCGATCGCTGGTAGATGCGCCGAGCGCAAGCCGGCAGCTCGCAGTCGCGACAGCGGCGCCATGAACGCCGGGTGAATGCTTGATTGATCTCGACGTGGTGGGACTTTCGCGCCTGCAGTTCGCCCTGACTGCGCTCTATCACTTCCTGTTCGTTCCCCTCACCATCGGCCTGTCGATGATCCTGGTGATCATGGAATCGGTATACGTCATGACCGGTCGCGAGATCTGGCAACGCATGACGCAATTCTGGGGCCTGTTGTTCGGCATCAATTTCGCCATGGGGGTCGCCACCGGAATCACCATGGAGTTCCAGTTCGGCACCAACTGGGCCTACTACTCGCACTACGTGGGTGACATCTTTGGCGCCCCGCTGGCCATAGAAGGGTTGATGGCCTTCTTTCTCGAGTCGACCTTCGTCGGCCTGTTCTTCTTCGGCTGGGACCGGCTGTCGAAGATCGGTCACCTGGTGGTCACCGCCCTGGTGGCGCTCGGCTCCAGCCTGTCGGCGTTGTGGATATTGATCGCCAACGCCTGGATGCAAAATCCGATCGGCGCGCGTTTCAACTACCAGACCATGCGCATGGAACTGTCCTCGTTCAGCCACGTGCTGTTCAATCCGGTCGCGCAGGCGAAATTTGTCCACACGGTCGCCGCCGGCTACGTGGTCGGCTCGATATTTGTGCTGGCCATCAGCGCCTGGTACCTGTTGCGGGGTCGCAATACCCAGGTCGCCAAGCGCTCCATGGCCGTGGCGGCGAGTTTCGGCCTTGCCTGTTCGCTGTCGGTCGTGGTGCTGGGTGACGAGTCCGGTTACGTGGCGAGCGAGAACCAGAAGATGAAGATTGCCGCCATCGAAGCCGAATGGAACACCGAGATGCCGCCGGCGGCGTTCACCCTGTTCGGTTTTCCTGACGTGCAGGCGCGCACCACGCACGCAGCAGTGAAGGTGCCGTGGCTGCTGGGTCTGATCGCCACCCGCTCGCTCAACAAGCCGGTGCCCGGGATCTACGACCTGGTGCAGCGTGCCCGCGTCCGGATACTCAGCGGGATTCAGGCCCACTCAGCGCTCAGACGGCTGCGGGCCGATCCGACCGACACCGAAGCCAAGGCGCAATTCGAAGCTCACCAGACAGATCTTGGCTACGGACTGCTGCTGCTGCGCTACGTGCAGAACCCGTCGGAAGCCACGCCCGCGCAAATCGACCAGGCCGCCTGGTCCACGGTGCCGAACGTGCCGGTGCTGTTCTGGTGTTTCCGCATCATGGTCGGCATCGGACTGTTCTTCATCCTGCTGTTCGCCGTCGCGATCTACCTGTCGACACGTCACCGCTTTGAACAGACGCATTGGTTCCTGCGGGTCGCGGTGTGCAGCCTGCCGCTGCCATGGATCGCGGCCGAACTGGGCTGGATTGTGGCCGAATACGGGCGCCAGCCCTGGGCCATCGACGGCGTGCTGCCCACATTCCTCGGCGTTTCTACCCGGCCGGCCAGCAATGTGATCGCCTCGCTGGTCGGCTTCGTGGTGTTCTATTCGGCGCTCGCCGTGGTCGAGGTGTTCCTGATGACGCTCATGATCCGTCGCGGACCCGAGGGCCTGGGCTACTGGCCGCCGGCCTCGCCCGATTCAGCTGCGGCGCCGCGGGCCTGAGGTTCACGATGCCTGATTACGAAACCCTGCGGGTGATCTGGTGGCTGATCCTCGGCACGCTGCTGATCGGGTTTGCGGTCACCGACGGCTTCGATCTCGGCGTCGGCATCATCTTCCGCTTTGTCGGTCGTACCGATGAAGAGCGTCGCGCGCTGCTCGAATGCATCGAGCCGGTATGGGAAGGTAACCAGGTATGGTTCATCCTCGCGGGCGGCGCGGTGTTCGCGGCCTGGCCGCTACTGTACGCCGCGTCGTTCTCCTGCCTCTATCTCGCCATGTTCCTGATTCTGATCGCGCTGATCCTGCGGCCGGTGGGATTTAATTTCCGCAATAAACTTCCGCACGCGCGCTGGCGCAATTTCTGGGACTGGACGCTGCTGATTGCCGGCGCGCTGCCGGCGCTGCTGTTCGGAGTGGCATTCGGCAATCTGTTCCTCGGGATCGCGTTTCACTTCGACGACCTGATGCGGCCGGTCTATAGCGCTGGCTTCCTGAGCCTGCTGCAGCCATTTGCGCTATTGGCAGGTGTGGTCAGTCTGTCGATGCTGATTCTGCACGGTGCCTCTTATGCGGCGCTCAAGGCCGGCGAGCCGATGTCGGCCCGCGCGGCGTCGATCGGCGGCGCGGCCGCCACAGTGTTCGTGATTGCATTCGCGGGCGCCGGTGTCTGGCTGGCGAGCGGGCTGGACGGCCAGACCATCACGTCGGGCGCTGACCCGATGGGCGCATCCAATCCGCTATTGAAGAGCGTGGCCGTCTCGCAGGGAGCGTGGCTCGACAACTACCGCGCCCACGCGATCCTGTGGCTCGCGCCGCTGATCGCTCTGCTCGCCGCTATCTTTGCGGGCGTAATGCTGCGCCTCGGCCGCCCTGGCGCTGCCTTTATCTCGAGTGCCCTCACCGTGAAAGCAACGATTCTCACGGCGGGTATCGCGCTATTTCCGTTTTTGATGCCCTCGTCCACCGATCCGAATCAGGGCCTCACCATCTGGGATGCATCCAGCAGCGCCAAGACGCTGTTCATCATGCTGCTCTGCGTAATTGTGCTGCTGCCGATCGTGCTCGCCTATACGACCTGGGTGTTCCACGTGCTCAAGGGCAGGATCACCCTCGAGTACCTGCGCAAGCACGGCAGCTGGTATTGATATCGGGAGACAGTGGCAAGCATGTGGTACTTCAGCTGGATTCTGGGACTCGGCCTGGCGCTGTGCTTCGGGGTACTCAACGCGATCTGGTATGAGGTCCTGGAGAGTCAGCGCGAAGCGGCCGCGCGTCCGCCGGCGCCGTGATACGGCGAGCTGGATCAGGCCGGGATCAGCATCCCGACCGATGCCGCGGCCATCAGCAACGCGGTGATCCACCCGAGCACCAGTGACGATCGGCTGGCAGTGTAGGGGCCGAGCACCGAAGGGCGGCTCGCCAGCAGCAGGATCAGTACCAACAGCGGTACCGCCACGACGCCGTTGATCACCGCGCTGTAGAACAGCGCCTTGATCGGGTTGATAGGGGTGAACCCCAGGCCCAGGCCGGCGATCATCGACACGGCTATGACACCGTAGAAGCCGCGTGCGTCGCCCGCCCGGGATGCAAGACTTCCGGGCCAACCCATCGCTTCGGCGATGGCATACGCCGCTGATCCGGCCAGTACCGGCACGCCGACCGCACCGACGCCGAGGATTCCGAGCGCAAACAGGTAGAACGCGAAATCGCCGGCCAGCGGTCGCAGCGCCTGCGCCGCCTGGGTTGCGCTCTGTATATCGGTGATGCCGGCAACGTGCAGTGTGACCGCCGTGGCCAGTATGATGAAGAACGCCGTCACATTCGAATACAGCATCCCGCTCCAGGTATCCCATCGAATGCGCCGCAACTCGCGCGGCGCCGCGGCGGCATCCTCGATAAGCGAGCGCCCATCGGCCAGTGCGCGCAGATCCTCGACCTCCTCCGAGCACTGCCAGAAAAACAGGTACGGACTGATCGTGGTTCCAAACACGCCCACCACCACGGTCGCCGTCGCGGCGTCAAACGTCAGCCTGGGCACGATGGTCCGCAATGCCACCTGATGCCAGGGCACGCGCACCGTGAACAGTACCGCGGCGTAGGACAGCAACGACAGTGTGACCCACTTCAGGAACTTGACGTAGCTGTGATAGGGCACCACCACCTGGGCCGTCAGCGATGCCGCGACCAGCGCCACGGTCAACAGGTGACGATTGCCTCCCATCATCAGGGCCAGTACGTCGCCCATGGTTGCCACATCGGCTGCGATGTTGATGGTGTTCGCCACCAGCAGCAGGCCGACGGCGAGGTACAGCACCCAGGCCGGAAAGGCCCGCTTGATGTTGACCGCCAGCCCCTTGCCGGTGACCCGGCCGATGCGCGCGCAGACCGACTGCACGGCGGCCATCAGCGGGTATGTGACCGGCATGGTCCACAACATGTTGAGGCCGAACTGCGCGCCGGCCTGCGAATAGGTGGCGATGCCGCTGGGATCGTCGTCGGCCGCGCCGGTGACGAGGCCAGGTCCCACGCGCGCCAGCGGATGCTCGCTCAGGCGTTGCCTGATCTGTGTAAAGCTCAGCAAGGTGGCGCAACCAAAGCACAACCCGGAATAGCCCGTCAACGCCGATCGGCGCCAATGGCTAAAGCGACTCAGGCGATGTGTCTACTGCGCGCGCAGTCGATCGTAGGAATCGCGATCGGATTTGTAGCACCTGCAGGCCGCGGACATGAGCCCGCGGCGGTCGAGCACCGTGATGTCCCCGCGGCTGTAATGAATCAGGCGCCGTTGCTGCAGTGAACTGGCCGCCTTGGTGACTCCGACCCGGCGTACGCCAAGTTTTGAGGCCAGGACTTCCTGGGTCGCATTGAAGGTGTTGGCGCGCGCCCGATCCTGGGTCATCAGCAGGCGGCGCGCCAGGCGCGCCTCGAGCAGGTGGAAGTGTGCGCATACCGCGGCCTGCGCCAGCTGGCTGATGCGCACCTGCACGTAACGGCCCAGCCTGCGTCGCAGTGATTCGCTGCGTCCGAATTCGCGGCGCAGGAAGGCGGCGTCCATTCGCAGGGCGGATCCCGCACCGAGCACTACTGCGCGCTCGGGCGACAGATCGCCGTCGAGCACCAGGGTGATTCCGAGCATGCCCTCGTTGCCAACCAACCCGACTTCGAACGCGGTTGAATCCGCGCTCGGCATGGTCAGCGACATGAAACTGCTGGTCGGAAAATACACGTTGGTGAGCGGCTGCCAGGGCGCGTACAGCACGTCGGCGATGTCAAATTGCACCGTGTCACAGCCCGCCAGAATGCGTCGCCGGTCGGACTTTGGCAACGCCGCCAGCAAGCGATTGTCCGCGGCACCGTTTGACGTCGACATGACTCCTGTGCTCCCGACGGACTACTCATCCAGGAATGGACGCGGACCCGGGGACAGGCGCTGCAGGAGCGGCTGTCCCCGGCCGTGAGGAATTATCGAGCCGATACCCGACTGTTTTCGATCACTACCTCGACACGTCGGTTCTGCTGGCGCCCGGTGGCAGAGCTGTTGTCTGCTACCGGAGAACTCATGCCCTGCCCCGAAGCGCTCAGCCGGCTCGAGTCGATGCCCTGCTGCACCAGGTAGAACTTTACCGAGTCGGCCCGCCGCTGTGACAATCCGAGATTGTAGTCCTGGCCGCCGACGCTGTCGGTGTAGCCCACGATCAGCGCGGTGCGGTCCATGTATTTGGTCAAGAATGCGGCCAGCTTCGCCAGATGCGAATCGCCGTTGGGGTTCAGGTTGGCGGCGCCACTGGCAAACAGAACGTCACCAAGTGTCAGTACCAGGCCACGGTCCGTGACGCGTGCCTGCAGCCCATCGATCTGCCTCTGCAACTCATCAGCCTGGCGGGCTGCGTCCGCCGCGGCAGCGCGTGCCGCGTCGGCCTGATCGTTGGCGTTGGCTTGCGCCGCGTCGGCGCGGCTGTTGGCGGCGTCCGTCATCTGCTGCTGGTTAGCGGCGTCGGCCTGTGCCATGTTCGCGCGCTGATTGGCGGCGTCCGTCATCTGCTGCTGGTTAGCGGCGTTGGCCTGCGCCATGCTGGCACGCTGGTCGGCGGCATCGGCTTCTCGGGTCCTGGCCTGCAGCCGCATGGCTTCGCGTTGCTCGATCAGGCCCTTGCGCTGATCGACCGCAAGCTGGCTTTCCGCCTGGGCGCGCGCGATGGAGATCTTTCGATCCGCCATGAATTCAAGATGTGCCACCCGAACCTTGTCGGTCTCCGGCTTCTCGGCCGCCGTGACGGCAATGTTGGCCTGCTCCATCGCCAGCGGCGCGCGGGTGCCCAACTGCGGATCGGACTGCAACTGCGTCAGGCGGGCACGCAACGCGGCCGCGCCATCCGGCTCAACCGGGGTGCTGGCGCAGGCAGTCAGCAGCACCGCGGCTACGGCCGCGGCGATCAGGGTGTGACGGCTGGGAATAAAAGCGTTCATTGCTTGACTCCTGAATTGCGCTGCATCTCCTGCGACAGGGTCTGCGTGCTTTTGATCATCTCGTCGTTGACGGCCCGATCCTTGGTCGCCGATGCCTGCGCGGTCGCAAGCTCTGCGTCCACGCGTGACTCCTTGGCCAGGCGCTCAGCGTCATCCATGCGCTTTTCGGTCACCGCCGTTTCGGCGGCGGCGAGTTTGTCGCGGGCCTCACTCAGTACCGGCGAGCCGGCATCGGTGACCCGCGCCTGATCGGCAACGGCTATGGCCTGCTTGGCCGAGCTCAGCGCGATTTCCGGCACCGGTGGTGTGGAGGCGCAGGCAGCGAGCAGTAGTGCGCAGCCGAGGCCGAGCAGTGTGACTGCCGACGCATGTGGGCGACGCGTGTTTGCAAAAATCCGGGTCATCTTGGCTTCTCCTAGGCGTAGATCCTGGCCGCCCGGTGGAGGGCTGCGCCAAGATTGGGAAGCGAGTCTGCCCCGAATGCGGCCGCAGGTCGGTGCGCTGGCGTACCCAGTGAGCCGACGCCTGGACGGGGCCATGGAAACGCGCGCGACGCGCGCCACGATGATGCGGATTTTCATGTGTAAAATCAGCAGCATCGGGGCCCGGCAACGCTGCAACGCGCTGCGCGTTGCTATAGACTTCCGCAGCTGAATTCAGCTCACCACAGGGTGGATAGAGCGCCGGGTGCCCATCCGTGCGCATGGTTTGACGCGCGACCGACAATGAGTACCGACAGCGAACAACGGCAATCGAAGGCCTTTCTGCGCCGCAGGCAGATTCTGCAGGGCGGCATGGCCGCCGCTGTTGCCGCGAGCCTGACGTCCTGCTCCAGGCAGTCGCGCCCGGAGGCGCTGATCGTCGGTGGCCTGCCTGTGACCTGCAATCTGACGCTGCCGATCGCGTGCGTTGCCAGGGCGAACGCCAACGCGAGCGGCCCTGCCGCCGGGCCGCGCTTCGAATACGAATACAGCAAGTACAACGGCTGGCCGGAGGTCAAGGAATCGCTGATGTCGGGCCGCATCCAGGCAGCTTATATGCTGGCGCCGCTGGTCATGGATCTGGCCGACCGCGGCATCCCGCTCAAGATCGTCTCCCTGGGTCACCGTTCAGGCGCGGTCATCATGGTGCGCACCGACTCCTCGTACCTGCACTTCAGGGAGCTGGCCGGCAAGCTCATCGCCATCCCCAGTCGTTTCGCGGTGGACTATCTGTTCCTGCGGAAAATGCTGGCGGCGGAAGGCATGACAGCCAAGGACGTGCAGATCGTTGAAATGGCGCCGCCCGATATGCCGGCCGCGCTGTACGCGCGCGCGGTCGATGCCTACTGCACCGGCGAGCCCTTCGGGGCTTCGGCCCAGCGCGCGGGCTATGCGCGCGTGCTGCGCATGACGCGCGACGAATGGCGCAACTACATCTGCTGCGTCCTGACCGTACGCGAGGAACTCATCGCGCACAACAGCCCGCTGGTGCAGGATCTGGTGGACCATGTACTCGGCGCAGGCGTGTGGCTGGACGCAAAACAGGAAAACCGCGACAAGGCCGTGGCCATCGCCGCCGGCAAGCGATTCTTCAATCAGGATCCCAACATCATCCAGTTCGTGATGGATAATCCGACCGACCGGGTAACCTACGGCGACCTACGCATGATCAGAGCGGAATTCGAGGACCTGATGCAGCTGTCGCTGGATGCCGGCACCATCAAGCATCCGATCGCCTACGAGGCGTACGTGGATGAGCGCTTTGCCCACAACGCCAAGCCGGCGGCGATTGCACTGTAGATCAGGAGACCAGGCGTGACCCGTCCATTCACGGTAGTGCTGGCGCTGTTTTTTTGTAGCGCTACCATCAGCACCGCGGGCGATGCCAGCCTGATTGCCGGGGTTTTCAGCCCCGCCCGGGCGGCGCCGGATTTCTCGCTGCGCGGCTCCGACGGCAGCGAACTCACGCTGCGTCGCTACCGCGGCAAGGTGGTGGCGCTCGCCTTCGGCTACACCTCTTGTACCGCAGTGTGCCCGATCACCCTGAGCGTCCTGGCCGCGGCACGCAGGAAGCTTGATGCCGCGGCCGACCAGGTGCAGGTGGTCTACGTCACGGTAGATCCGGAGCGGGATAACGCCGAGCGTATGCGCAAGTTCCTGCAAGGCTTTGACGCCAGCTTTGTCGGCGCCACCGGCAGCGCGCAGCAGCTGGCCGCGGTGCGCGCGGACTATGGAATCTCGGTGAGTGAAAAGATACCGATCCCGGGCGGTTATGCGCTGAATCATTCGTCATACATCTACCTGATCGACCGGGACGGCGGCCTGCGGGCCCTGATGCCCTACGGGCACAGCGCCGACGATTTCGCGCATGACATGCGCATCCTGTTGACCAACCAGCCCTAGCTGCATGCGATACACCCGCTGGTTGGCCGTGCTGCTGCTCGCTACCGCCGTGAGCGCGACCGCCTGGGCGGCGCTGTCTCCCATCCGGTCCACATCGCACGATGTAGTGTTCGAGATTCCCAAGGGCACCTGGGCGCGCCGCATGGCGGGCAACAAAGTGGAAATACTACCCTCCAGGATCCGCCTGACGCTCGGGCTCAAGGACATCCTGGTTCTGAAAAACCTGGATGACGTGCCGCAGGTATTCGGACCCATACTGATGATGCCCGGGCAGAGCTTCCGCTTACCCTTTGCGGTCGCGGCCGACTATCAGTTTGCCTGCACCGCACACGCCAGCGGGCAGATGACCATCATCGTCGAGCCGAAGCCGGAATCCCCCTGGGCCCGCGTGTGGTGGCGGTTGCGCTCAGTCTGAGGACGCGATGTCAAGATTGCACAAGCTGTTCCCCTCGTTGGCGGTGATCGCCGTTGTGCTGAGCGTTTGGTGGCTCGCCGTGGTCCTCACCGGCAGTGCGATCTTCCCGACGCCGTGGCAGGTGGTGACCGGCACTCTGGAACTGGCTCGCGATGGCACGCTGTGGGATGACATCGGCGCCTCGCTGATGCGGGTCGCCACCGGCTTCCTGCTCGCGGTCAGCGTTGCCGTGCCGCTCGGCCTGTGGATGGGCTGGGTCAAGGGCGCGTTTTCTACCCTCAACCCGCTGTTCCAGATACTTCGCCCCATCTCCCCGATCGCATGGATACCGATTGCCATTCTCTGGTTCGGGGTCGGGAATTCATCGCCGATTTTTCTCATATTCATCTCGTCGGTGTTTCCGATGGTGGTCCAGACCACGGCCGGAGTGCACACCATCGAGCGCCGTTACCTGCGCGCGGCCGAGAATTTCGGCGTCTCGCGTTACACGCTGTTCCGCCGCGTCATCATTCCGGCGGTGCTGCCGCAGATCATCGTCGGCATGCGGATCGGTCTAGGAGTTGCATGGCTGGTGGTAGTCGCGGCCGAAATGATTGCGCTGCGATCCGGCCTGGGCTACCTGATCATCGACTCACGCAATGCCGGCAATCGCTACGATCTGGTGATCGGCGGCATGGTAATCATCGGGCTCATCGGCCTGTCGCTCGATGGCCTGATGCGGCTGCTGGAAGGCCTGCGCACGGTGCGATGGCGCTATGCCCACTAAGATCGCGGTCAAGGACCTGAAGAAGGGCTTTGCGACCGACCAGGGGCAGCTACCGGTCATCGAGGATGTCAGCTTCGAGGTTGGCGAAGGCGAATTCGTCGCCATCGTCGGCCCCTCGGGCTGCGGCAAATCGACGCTGTTGAACGTCATCGCCGGCTTTGATCCCCCCGATCAGGGCTCGGTCATGGTCGATGGCAGCCGGGGAAACGGCCCGAGCTCCAAGGGCATCCTGATGCCCCAGCAGGGCTCGGTTTTCCCATGGCTGACGGTGCAGCAGAACCTGATGTTTGGACTCAACGGTCACGCCCCGGGCAATCGGGAGCAGATCGCCGACCACTACGCAGCCATCGTGGGCCTGAAGGGCTTTGAGATGAGCTATCCGCACGAGCTGTCCGGCGGCATGCTCAAGCGCGCCGAACTGGCGCGGGCATTGGTGGTGAAGCCCGAGATTCTCTATATGGATGAGCCGTTCTCGGCGCTCGACGCGCTGATGAGCCTGCGCATGCGCAAGGAGTTGCTGCGAATCCTGGCCGAGGAGCGCCACACCGTGGTGCTGGTTACCCACGACGTGGAAGAGGCAATTCACCTGGCCGACCGCATCCTGGTGCTATCGGCGCGACCGGCCAGGATCCAGATGGCGTTCGAAGTGCCATTTGCGCACCCGCGCAAGCTCTCGAGCCCCGAGGCCCAGAACCTGAAGGAAGCCGTGCTGCGCGAACTGGGAGTGTAACTGGTGGAGCGGAAGGGGATCGAACCCTCGACCTTCGCATTGCGAACGCGACGCTCTCCCAACTGAGCTACCGCCCCACGAGGCGCGCGATTCTAGCATCCGGCGATAATGCCGCAACCCAGTCGGAGAAATCTGACGCCGTCCCGAGGCGCGCGCGTATAGGGCGGCGCTGGCAGCCTGCTTCATGCTAGGGGGCAGGGACAGTTCCCTCGAGGTCGCAATATGGAGCCACAGTTCGAACTGCAACGACTGCTGCATCGTCAGCGTGAGATCCGCCACGCCATGCGCCAGCCGGGCGGCGCGCGCGTCACCATGGAGCGTGAGCTTTACACGATCGTGGAGCGATTGAAGGACTTTCCGGCGGCGCAGCGCGCGCTGCAGGCGGAATCGGCATACACCATCGCCGGACGCTAAACTCATGATGTCGTGCTTACCGCCTTCTGGCAACGGCGGCCACGCCTGGAGGCTATGCATTGACATCTGGCGCCCGCAACAGCCGCCGCTCCACGAGCCGGCACCTCATGCCGTTCGGTGCTGAGTTTCAGCCCGGCGGCGGCGTGCGCTTCAGCCTCTGGGCGCCGAATCACGAGCGCATCACGGTGCAGCTGGACGGCGCGGAAGCCGCACTGGCGATGCAGCGTGAGAGCGATGGCTGGCATCGTCTGACCACCGATTGTGCCGGCCCGGGATCGCGCTACCGGTTCATCCTGCCCGACGGGTTTGCGGTGCCCGACCCCGCCTCGCGCTACCAGCCGGCCGACGTACACGGTCCAAGCGAAGTGGTCGATCCGCAGGACTATGCGTGGCAGGACAGCGACTGGCACGGCCGCCCATGGACTGCCTCTGTCATCTACGAACTGCACATCGGCAGCTTCACCGAGACCGGCACTTTCCTTGGGGCGATCGAGCGCCTGGACCATCTGGTGGAGCTGGGGGTGACGGTGCTCGAGCTGATGCCGGTCGCGGATTTTCCCGGCCGCCGCAACTGGGGCTATGACGGGGTACTGCCGTACGCCCCCGACTCGAGCTACGGCCGCCCGGAGCATCTCAAGGCACTGATCGATGCCGCGCACGCCCGCGGGCTGATGGTGATCCTGGACGTGGTCTACAACCACTTTGGCCCGGAAGGCAATTACCTGTCGCTGTACGCGCCGCAGTTCTTCAATTCACGCCGTCACACGCCCTGGGGCGCGGCGATCAATTTCGATGCCGATGACAACCACAGCGTGCGCGAATTCTTCATTCATAACGCGCTCTACTGGCTCGAGGAGTTTCACCTGGATGGCCTGCGCCTGGACGCGGTCCACGCGTTCGTCGATGACAGCGCGGTGCATATCCTGGAGGAGCTGGCGCAGCGGGTGCGCAGTGCCGCGTTGCCGCGCAGCGCGCACCTGATCCTTGAAAACGAGCACAACCAGGCGCGATGGCTTGCGCGTGGCGCGCGCGGCGAGGGCACGCTGTACGACGCCCAATGGAATGACGACATGCATCACGTGCTGCACGTTGCCGCCAGCGGTGAATCGGAAGGCTACTATGGCGACTACATCGGCCGCACCGACCGCCTCGGCCGCGCACTGGCGCAGGGCTTTGCCTTCCAGGGCGAAGTGATGCCCTACCGCGGCGCGGCGCGCGGCGAGCCCTGCGTGCATTTGCCGCCGGCGGCATTCGTCGCCTTCATCCAGAACCACGACCAGGTCGGTAATCGCGCACTGGGCGAGCGCCTGACGGCGATTGCCGATCCAGCGGCGTTGCGGGCCGTGACCGCGCTGTACCTGCTGCTGCCGCAGATTCCCATGCTGTTCATGGGCGAGGAATGGCACTCCTCGCGGCCGTTTCCGTTCTTCTGCGACTTCGGCCCCGAACTGGCCGACGCCGTACGCGATGGACGGCGCCAGGAATTTGCGCATTTTGCGGCGTTCAGCGACGCCGGAGGGCGCGCGATGATTCCCGATCCGCAGGCGCTGCAGACCTTCGAGGACAGTAAACTGGACTGGGAGCGGATGAGCGATCCGCGTCACGCCGCCACGCTGCGCTGGTATCGCGACCTGCTGGCGGTGCGCCGGCGCCACATCGTGCCGCTGCTGCCGTCATTGGCACAGGCCGGTGAATTTTGCATCATCGACGATGGTGCACTGATCGTGCGCTGGCGGGCGGCCGGCGGCGCCGAGCTGGTATTGATGGCCAACCTGTCGGCACGCAGCACGCGCGGATTTCCCACCGAGCATGGCACCCTGCTGTGGCAGGAAGGCCGCACCGACGCCGCCGGCACGTTCTCGCCCTGGAGCTTGCGGTGGACCCTGAGCGCGTAACGTCGCGCTACACAGGCAGCACGCCATAATCCCGCGCGCCACCTACCGCCTGCAGCTGCATCAGGGCTTCGGCTTCGAGCAGGTGGCGCACGTGGCGCCGTACCTGCAGGCGCTCGGCATCAGCCATGCGTACCTGTCGCCCTACTTCAAGGCACGGGCTGGCAGCACGCACGGCTACGACATCGTCGATCACCGGCAGCTCAATCCCGAGCTCGGTGACGATGTCGCTTTCCGTCAGATGTGCGAGGCGCTGAAGAAGCATTCATTGCTGCAGATCCTCGATTTCGTGCCCAATCACATGGGGGTGGGCGGCGCCGATAATCCGCTGTGGCTCGACGTGCTGGAATGGGGGGCGGATTCCCCGCACGCCGGGTGGTTCGACATCGACTGGGACCCCGAGCGGCGTTACCTGCACAATAAAATCCTGGTACCCCTGCTCGGCGATCAATACGGCATCGAACTCGAGCGCGGTATGCTGCGGCTGCAATTCGATGCCACCGAGGGCAGCTTCGCGGTCTGGGCCTATGGCACCCACAAGCTGCCGATCTCGCCGCCGCACTACGCCGCTATCCTGGGTGACGGACAGCGGCAGCTCGAGCAGCTGGCCGATGCATTCTCCTGGCTGCCGAACTGGCGGCAACAGATGCCGCAGCGCGCGGCGGAATTCAAATCGCAGCTGGCAGCGCTGGTGGCCGAGCGGCCCGCGGTGCGCGAGGCACTGCAGCGCGCGCTGCTGCGCTTCGAAGGCCGTCCCGGCGACAGCGCCAGCTGGCGCGAACTGGACGCCCTGATCCAGCGGCAGCACTGGCGCGTGGCGCATTTCCGGGTCGCCGCCGACGACATCAACTACCGCCGCTTCTTCAACGTCAACGACCTGGCCGGCCTGCGCACCGAAGTGGTGGAAGTGTTCGAGCACATACATCACCGGGTGCTGCGGCTGGTCAAGGACGGAGTGCTCGACGGGCTGCGCATCGACCATATCGACGGCATGTTCGATCCCAAGGCGTACCTCAAGCGGCTACAGCGACGCCTGACCGCGCGCCGTTCGGGTCGGCACTTCTACCTGGTGGTCGAGAAGATACTGTCGAACCACGAAAGACTGCGCGCCGACTGGCCGGTGGATGGCACCACTGGCTACGATTTTCTCAATCAGGTGCTGGCGCTGCTGATCGACGGCAGCGCCGAATCCGCCTTCACCGATTGCTATGCCGAATTCACCGGCGAGCAGCGCTCGTTTGCCGAGATCGCGCGCCTGTCCAAACTGCACATCATGGAAAACGAGATGGCGAGCGAACTCAATGTGCTGGCACGCGACATGGCGCGCCTGGCACGCCAGAACCCGCGCACCGCCGACTTCACCCGCAATCTGCTGCGCCGGGCGATCAAGGAGCTGATCGCATGTTTTCCGGTGTACCGTACCTATCTCGACAGCAACGGCGAGCTGGATGAGGCCGACCAGCACTACCTGAGCCGGGCGCTGGCGCAGGCCAGGCGCAACGAGACCGAGATCGATCCGAGCGCTTTCAGCTTTCTCGAGCAGGTGCTCACGGGTAACCTGGTGCGCCAGCCGCGCAGCGGCTTCTCGCGCCAGTCGCTGCTGCGCTGCGCGATGCGGCTGCAGCAGTACAGCGGGCCGGTGGACGCCAAGGGCGTCGAAGACACGGCGTTCTACCGCTATTACCGTTTCATCGCAGTGAACGAAGTGGGCGGGGATCCCGAGCGCTTCGGCAGCACCGTCGGCGCATTCCACAAGGCCAACCAGCAGCGCCTGCAGCACTGGCCGCATGCGATGCTCGCCACCGCGACCCACGACACCAAGCGCGGCGAGGACACGCGCGCGCGGCTGGCCGCGTTGTCGGAGTTCGCCGAGGAATGGGCACACCAGCTGCCGGTGTGGACGCGCATCCTGCGCGGTCCACCGGCCCCGGCCGAGTCCGGACTGCGGCCCGACCGCAACGATGAGTACCTGTTGTACCAGCTGCTGGCGGGAACCTGGCCGTGCGAACTGCTGCAACTGGAGTCGCCGGACGACGAGCGACTGCGCGCCTATGCGCAGCGTGTGCGCCACACGATGCTGAAGTCGATGCGCGAAGCACGGGTACACACCGGCTGGGCATTTCCCAATGCCGAGTACGAAGAGGCGATGACGGGCATGATCGATGCGGCGCTCACCGGCGCGCGCGCCGGCGCATTCCTTGGCGCCTTCCTGCCGTTCACGCGCCGCCTGGCCGCCGCCGGTGCCCACAATGGCGTGATCCAGAGCGTCCTGAAGCTCACCGCGCCGGGAGTGCCCGACCTGTACAACGGCAGCGAACTGTGGGACCTGTCGATGGTCGATCCCGACAATCGCCGCCATGTGGACTACGCAACGCGCTGGCGCATGCTCGAGCAGCTCGAGGCGCCGTTGCGGGCCGACCGGGGCGGCTGCATGCGCTCGCTGTGGCAGGACTGGTACGACGGCAGGATCAAGCTGGCGACCATCACCACGCTGCTGGGCCACCGCCGCGCCTGCCCGGAACTCTACAGCGACGGCGACTATCAACCCTTGCCGGTGCTCGGCCCGCGTACCGAGGAGGTCTGCGCCTACGCACGCACCGCGGGTGAGCATATCCTGATAGTCGCGGTGGCCCGCTACGCGCGCCGGCGCGAGCCGCAGCAGTTTGGTGACGAGACCCTGGTGGCGGTTGCCGAACCGTTACGACGGCGTCGCTGGCGTGAGTTGCTGAGCGGGCGCACGCTGCTGCTCGAGGGTGAGCATTTTCGCGCCGCCGAACTGTTGCATGATCTGCCGGCCGCAGTACTGGCAGCCGATGAGCCGCACGGCGCTTAAGGCTGCTGCAGCAGGTCCTGGTATTGCGGATGCTGCTCGATGAACTGCGCCACGTAGGAGCACCGCGCCTTAACGCGCACGCCCTGCTCGCGCGCCAGCTGCAGCACGCCGGCGACCAGCTCGGCTCCCACGCCGCGCCCGCGCAGGGCCGCCGGCACTTCGCTGTGGGTCAGCACGCGCAGATTGCCGACCACCAGGTAATCGACGAACGCGACGCCGCCGTCGAGCGCAAGCTCGTAGCGGCTGCGCGCCGGGTTGTCGATGACGGGATTGCTCATGCGGTCACCGATCGGCGATTCCGAACTGCAGGGCGGCCACGCGCGCATACAGCGCACTCGAATTCATCAACTGCGCATGATTTCCCACCGCCACCACCCGCCCGGCCTCCAGTACCACGATGCGGTCGGCCTTGAGCACCGTGGCCAGCCGATGTGCAATCACCAGAGTGGTGCGGCCGCGCATCAGCTCGGCCAGCGCCATCTGCACCAGCTGCTCGGACTCCGCGTCGAGCGAACTGGTGGCCTCGTCCAGCAGCAGAATCGGCGCATCGCGCAGGATCGCGCGCGCGATCGCGATGCGCTGGCGCTGGCCGCCGGACAGGCGCGTGCCGCGCTCGCCGAGGAAAGTATCGTACCCGGAGGGTAGCTGGCGTAGAAACTCATCGGCCGCAGCCGCGCGCGCCGCCGCCTCGATCTCGGCATCGTCGGCTCCGGGGCGTCCATAGCCGATATTCTCGCGCGCGCTGGCGCCGAACAGCATCGTGTCCTGCGGCACGAAGCCGATCTGCTGTCGCAGTGTCTCCGGACGCAGACGCCTGATGTCGTGGCCGTCGATCGTGATGCGGCCACTCTGCGGATCGTAGAAGCGCAGCAGCAGCTGAAAGCTGGTGCTCTTGCCGGCGCCCGAAGGTCCGACCACCGCGACCGTCTCGCCAGGGCGCACCGCCAGCGAGTAGTCGTCGAGCGCCAGGGTGTCGGGCCGCGACGGATATCGAAAGCTGACGTGCTCGAAGGCGATATCCCCGCGTACCCGTGCCGGCAGCAGCAGCGGTTGCGGCGGCGCCGAAATTGCGGGCTGCGCCTGCAACAACTCGCTCAAGCGCTCCATCGCCCCGGCGGCGCGCTGCATCTCCCCCCACATCTCGGTCAATGCGGCCGCCGCGGTGCCGACGATCGCGGCGTAGACGAAGAACTGGCTGAGCTGCCCCCAGGTCATGGCGTGCACCAGCACGGCGTGGGCACCCAGCCACAGCACATAGGTGATGCCACCGAACACCAGCATGGTGCCGATCCCGGTCAGTGCGGCGCGCACGCGCGTGCGGCGGATCGCGGCGACAAAGCTGTCCTCCACCGCCGCGCCGTAGCGCTGGCTCTGCAGCTCCTCGAGCGTGAAGGCCTGTACGGTCTGGATGGCATTGAGCGACTCATCCACCAGGCTGCTGGTGTCGGCGATCCGGTCCTGGGTGGCGCGCGACAGGCGTCGTACCCGGCGCCCGATCACGATCATCGGCACGATGACTATCGGCATCAGAGCCAGGATCCAGATCGTGAGGCGGGTGCTGGTGAGTGCCAGCAGCACTACCGCCCCGCACAGGTTGAGCGCCGAGCGCAGCGTGATCGACAGGTTGACTCCGGCGATGGCCTGCACCAGCGTGGTGTCGGCGGTCAGCCGTGACAGGACCTCCCCGGTGCGGGTGACTTCGAAGAAGGTCGGATCCATGCGCACCACGCGCCGGTAGACCGCCTGGCGAAGATCGGCCACCACGCGCTCGCCGAGCCAGGTCACCAGGTAGAAACGCAGCGCCGCAAACACGCCAAAAGCGGCCGCCGCCACCAGGAACCCGGCCAGGTAGGCGTTGAGCACCCTCGGATTGGCCGATGCCAGGCCGTGATCGATCAGCTGGCGCAGCGCCGCGGGCAGGGCCAGCATGGCCGCCGCAGCCACCAGCAGCGCGCCCAGAGCCCCGCTGAGCAGGACCCAGTGCGGGGCCAGAAACGGCCATAGGGCCCGCAGCGGTCGCAGTGACTTGGCTCGCGGTCGATCTGTAACATCCGGCATGCACACTGATCCTACCGCGGCGCCGCTTCGGGCGTGATCGAACAGCGCGGTCTGTGACCCAAGACACTGGCGCAGCAGCCCGGTTTGGCGGTACGGTGTGCAGCTCAATACCTCGGAAGCTCTATTTGGAGGATCAGCTCATGGCGCTTTGGAAAGACCCCAGCTCCACCCCAAGCCCGACCGCGAGCGGCAGCCCCGCCTCGGGCACCCCCACTACCGTCACCGAACTGCATAAAGCCGCTGAACACGCCACCGCCGACGGCGCCCGTCGCACCACTCCTGCCCGCGCCGCGGGCGTCGAATCGATCATCGCGGCCGAGATCACCATCGAGGGCAAGATCACCGGTTCGGGCGATGTGCGCATCGCCGGGCGGTTCAAGGGCGACGTGCAGGTCGATGGCAACTTTCGCATCGACGCCGGTGCCCGGCTGGAAGGCCAGGTACGCGCCGGCGTGGTCGTGGTCGGCGGCGAGCTGCAGGGAAACATCGAGGCCGCCAAGCAGGTTGACGTTCTGAGTACCGGTGTGATCGTCGGCGACGTCAAAGCCGCATCGATCACGGTCGCGGCCGGTTCGCGCATGCGTGGCCATGTGGAGTTCGGCTGGGATGAAAAGCATGCAGCGGTCGAGTTCAAGGGGACTCCGCGCTCGGTATGAGCAGTCTGCGCTCGGGCTCGCCTGGGGCCACCCGCGTCTGCCCGCATTGCAAGGCAACGGTGCTGGAAACCGCGGCAATCTGCCCCGGCTGCCGGCACCATCTGCGCTTCAGTGCCGAGGCCGGCCAGTCGACCGCCGACGAAGGCTATTGCGCGCTCAGTGTCGATGGCAGCATTGCACATAAGCAGGCTTTCGAACCGTGCGAATATTTCGTAGTGCTCGATATCCGCGACGAGCGCGGCGAGCAGCTGGCGCGTCAGGTGGTCGGTGTGGGTGTGCTGCAGCCGGGCGAGCTGCGGCATCTGCATGTGTCGGTCGGCATGCGGCCGGTTCGGGCCCAGGCCGCGACTCGATCTCAGCCGGCGTTATCGGGCACGGCCCAGGCCGCCGCTTCCCAGCCGGCCGCAGCCAAGCCGGCCGCAGCACAGGGCCGTGCGCCACTGCAGCCCGCGCCCGTGGTCGAATCGCGCCTGCAACCGCGACCGGCAGGAAAACCCACCGGTCCCGGATCGACCGGTGGCTCCAGTCCGCGCTTTCGAAACTTTCACAAGCCCTGAAAAGCCTCCTCAGCCTCGGGGCTTGCGGAACTTAAGCAGAAACTTGTCGCTCTTGCCGTGCAGCTCGAACACCTTGGCGGTGTGCGGATCATCGGCGTTGTGCAGCAGATCGCTGGCCGCGACGAACACGAAGCCGGCGCTGGTGACCTCCTGCTTCACCAGGCTGGCATCGATGCGATGCAGGGTGTCGGTGTCGCGCGCGCCGGAGCCGGCCTCGGCGGCGTGATCCTCGACGATGAATACGCCGCCGGGCTTCAGCGCCTTGAAGATCGCGCTATCGAAGGCCTTCATATCCGGCGTGCCGAACATCGGGTTGTGCAGGTCGTGGTAATTCTCCGATGTCCACACCACGTCCAGGCCGGAAGGCAGGCTGAAATCCGCTGCCAGCATCATGTCGACGGTCACGTTGGTACATGGATTGGGTGTCACCGCTTCCACGTCGGGCGACGGCGGGCGCTCGCGCTTGACCACCGCCCCCACGCTGGTGGCGTACACATGGCCCGACGGACCTACCACGCGGCAGAAAATCCGCGTGAAATAGCCGGTGCCCGGCATCAGCTCGCCGACCCGGTCGCCTGGCTTGATGCCCGCGAAGGCGATCACCTGCTCCGGTTTGCGATCCGCATCGCGCTGCCGGTCACGATCGGGCCGGGTCGGTTCCGCCACGGCTGCCTTGATGTAGGCGGGAATTGCTGCGGCCGCCGCGCCGGCGCTGAAACTGGTCATCACGGACAGCGCCAGCGCGCCGGCGGCGAGGTCAACGGCGACGGCGCGCAGGCTGGTGAATTTGAGCTGCATGGGACTCCCTTGAAGCGTGTGGCGCTCACGGCGCGCACCATTATATTGACCGCCCGGCGCCCCGAGCGTTCACTGCATCGAGCCCGGCACGCTGCCGCCGAGCGCGAGCAGCAATTGCACCGTATCCCGCAGATGCTGCGACTGCGCGCGCACCAGGCCGATGCGCGCCTGCTGATTCTGGCGCTGCGCCTCGAGCACCTGCAGCACGCCGCTGTTGCCGGCGCTGTAACTCTCGCGAGTCAGCGCGAGGTTGTCGGCCGCGATTGACACTGCGCCCTGCTCGCTGGCGAGCAGCTCCTGGTCGTGCACCAGGTCCTCCAGCGCATCGGCCACCTGGCCGAAGGCGCTCAGCACCACCTGCTCGTAGCTGGCAAGCGCCACCTGCATGGCGTCCTTCGCCGCCTGCTGTTTGGCGCGCAGCGCGCCGTGATCGAACAACGGCTGCGCGAGGCTGCCAGCCAGTCCGCCGGCGGCACTGCTGGCGTCGAACAGCGTGCGCAGAGTGTTGGCCTGCAGGCTCGCCGTGGCCGTCAGGCTGACCTGCGGGTACAGATTGGCGCTCGCCACCCCGACTGCGGCGGTCGCTGCGTGCAGCTGCGCTTCCGCGGCCAGGATGTCGGGGCGCCGATGTACCAGTTCGGATGGCACCGTCAGCGGCAAGCGCGCGGGCAGCTCGAATTCATCGAGCTTGAAATCGGGCGCGGTCCACTCGGCCGGCGTACTCCCGGCCAGCAGCGCCAACGCATGGCTGGCCACGCTCAGGTCGCGGCGCAACGGCGGCAATAACGTCTGATCGTTGGCCAGCTGGCTTTGCGCATTGAGCACGTCGACCCGCGTGGCGGCGCCATCGGTGAACGAGTCCTGCACCAGTTTCAGATCGCTGCGATCGTCGGCCAGCAATGCCTCGAGGTTGTCGAGCTGGGCGCGCGCCGTGGCGGCAGCCACGGCCTGCAGCGCGACGTTGCCGCTGACGCTGAGCGCCGCGGCGTCCAGCTCGTGGCGCTGGTAATCAGTCATCGCCTGCTGCTGCTCGATCGTGCGCCGCACGCCGCCGGCGAAATCGAACGCGTAGCTTACCGCCGGCCCGATCGAGAAATAAGTGAACGGCGGCAGGTGCTCCGGCCCCAGGAACGCCGCGCCGTACTTCTGCCGCCCGGCGCCGGCATCCAGATCCACCTGCGGGTAGCGCCCGGCCTCACTCGCCGAACTCAGCTCCTGGGCCTCTGCCAGCGTAGCGCGCGCCGCATCCAGGCTGCGATTAGCGGCCAGGGCCTCCGCAATCGCGCTATCGAGTCGCGGCGAATTGAGCGGCGCCCACCATCGGTCAGGCTCGGGCAACGTGGCGTCGATCGTGGTGTCCGCGCTGTAGCTGCTGGCGGTCGGTGGCGGCGGCGCGACGAAGTTCGGTCCGGCCACGCAGCCCGCGAGCGCCGCTGCAAAGCCAGCCACGCAGCAGCGCATGCACTGGTCATTCAATCGCGGCATGTTTCACCTCCGCAGCGGCGGCGGCGCGCGGCGAACGCACCAGCAGCAGCAGCGGCAGCGCCAGTAGCGTCAGAATCAGCATCAGCTGGAAGTCATCCAGGTACGCGATCATGGAGGCCTGCGCGGTGACGGCGCGATTGAGCGCGGCTATGGCCTGCGTGCCCGCGTAGACGCCGAGTGAATGGTTGGCGAGCGTGAGCGGCGTGATGTGCTGCGCCAGCGAGGCATGCACCACCTGGGTGTTGCGCACCATCAGCCCCTGTACGGTGGAGATACCGATGCTGCTGCCGACGTTGCGGATCAGGTTGAACAGGGCGGTGCCTTCATTACGCAGGCTTGGTGCCAGGGTGGCGAAGGTCAGCGCGGCCATCGGCACGTAGACGATGCCGATGCCCAGTCCCTGAATCGCTCCCGGCCAGATGATCGATGCCATGCTCAGCTGCATCGACAGATGCGTCATCTGCCACAACGAGAACGCGGTCAGTACCAGCCCGACGCCGATGATCAGGCGCACGTCGATGCGCCCGACCAGGCGGCCGATGAACAACATCGCCAGCAGCGTGCCGGCGCCGCGCGGCACCATGGTCAGGCCGGCCTGGAATACCGAGTAGCCCATCAGCCCCTGCAACAGCGGCGGCAGCAGTGCCAGCGTCGCGAACAGCACGATGCCGACCACGAAGATCAGGATATTGCCGGTGAGGAAATTACGGTCCTTGTACAGCGCCAGGCGGATGAACGGCCGCTTGGCCGTGAGCGTATGCACCACGAACAGGTAGAACGCCAGCGCGGTGATCGCCGTCTCGAGCTTGATCTCGCCGGAATTGAACCAGTCCTTGAGCGGACCGCGATCGAGCAGCAGCTGCAGTGTGCCTACGGCAATGCTCAGCAGCGCAAAGCCGAAGAAATCGAAGCTCTTGCGCTGGTGCGAGGTATCGGGGAAATAAGCCATGACGCCGGCCACCGCAAGGATGCCGAACGGCACGTTGATGTAGAACACCCAGCGCCAGCTGTAGTCGTCGGTCAGCCAGCCGCCAAGCATCGGCCCGAGCATCGGACCGAGCACCACGCCAACGCCCCAGATGGCCATGGCGCGGCCGTGCTGTGCCGGCGGATAGACGTCGAACAGTACCGCCTGCGACATCGGTATCAGTGCCGCGCCGAACAGCCCCTGCAGCACGCGAAACAGCACGATCTGTTCCAGCGACTGCGCCATGCCGCACAGCGCCGAGGCACAGGTGAAACCGATGATCGATGCCAGGAACAGCGGCTTGCGGCCGAAGCGATCGGCGATCCAGCCGGTCAGCGGCGTCATGATCGCGGCCGCCACGATGTACGAGGTCAGCACCCAGGTCATCTGGTCCTGCGTCGCCGACAGGCTGCCCTGCATGCGCGGCAGGGCCACGTTGGCGATGGTGTTATCGAGCGCCTGCAGGATCGAGGCCACCATCACCGTGAGCGTGATCATTCCGCGATGCAGCGGCACACCGTGCCCGCCTTGCTCGGCCGCACTCATCAGCGCCGCGCCAGCTGCTTCCCGCTGTGGCCGAACAGGCTGCGGTGGTGCTGGGTGTCGACCGTCACCTCGGCGCTCAAGCCCGCATGCAGCGGCGTGGTGTCGGTGAGCTCACCGCTCGCCAGCTGCAGCCGCACCGGAACACGCTGCACCACCTTGACCCAGTTGCCAGTGGCATTTTCCGGCGGCAGCAGCGAGAACTGCGCGCCCGTCCCCGGGGAGAGGCTCGCGACCTGGGCCTTGAAGCGCCGGCCCGGATAAGCGTCAATGCGAATCTCGGCCGACTGACCGGCTCGCATGTAGGTCAGATCGTCTTCCTTGAAGTTCGCCTCGACCCAGACGTCGCGGCTGGAGACCAGGCCGAACACCGGCGTCGCCGCATTGATGTAGTCGCCGACCTGCAATTGTTCGACCCTGGCGACGACGCCGTCATCGGGCGCGCGAATCACGGTATACGACAGGTCGAGGTTGGCCCGATCGAGCACCGCCTGCGCCTGCATCACCACCGGATGCTCATCGAGCGGCAGATCCGGGTTGCCGCCGAGCATCGCCAGCACGCTGCCGGCAGTCTGCTGCGCCGAGTTGAGCTGCGACTGCGCCAGCTGCAGCGCGTGCTGCACCTGCTCGAACTGTGCGCGCGAACTGATGCCCGAGGCGAGCAGCCGCTGCTGGCGCTGATATTCCTGTTGCTGGTACGCCAGGGTATCGCGCGCCGCGGTCTGTTCCGACAACTGGTGACGGTAGGTCGCCTTGGCGGCGCCGATCTGCATGCGCGCCGAGGCCAGCTTGGCCTGCGCCTCCTCGACCGCGATGCGGTACGCGCGGTCGTCGATCCGGAACAGCACGTCGCCGCGGCGCACCGCCTGGTTGTCATGCACGTCGAGTTCGATCACGCGACCGGGGACGTTGGCGCTGATCGTGGTCTGTGCGGCCTGCACCGACGAATCGTCGGTGGATACGTAACGGCCGGTGGCCAGGTAGTACCACAGCGCCCCCACGATCGCGAGCACGATGCCGCCGCCCATCAGCAGCCAGCGCAGGCCCAGGCCCTTGTCCGCCGGCCGCGGCTCGACGCTGGTGTCACCTCGCTCATCCACTTTGGCATCCATGTTCAACGCTCACTTCGATTCGAGTTGCAGCAGCGCGCCCTGCACGCGTTCCAGCAGGCCCACCAGCTGTTCGCGCTCGGCCGGGCTCAGTGGCGACAGCGCTTCCTGGCGCGCCTGATCGGCGAGCTTCCACATGCGATTCATCACCGGTTTTGCGGCCTCGCGCAGATACAACCGGTGGGCGCGCCGATCCTCCGGATCCGGGCGGCGCTCGATCCACTGGTCCTGCTGCATGCGGTCGAGCGTGCGTACCAGTGTCATCGGATCGGTATCGGTGAGCTCCGCCAGCCGCGCCTGGCTGATGCCTTCATTGCGCGACAGATGCCCGAGCACCTTGCATTGCGACAGCGTCAGCCCGATCTCACCGGCGTGCCGCTCGAAGTGCTTGGCGTACAGCCGGTACACGTCCTTTACCAGGAACCCGAAGTTACGCAGCCGATCCGCAGCTACCATCATTGGCCCAGCGCTCCCGCAATTTCTCACATACGATATAATAACATTAGTTACCATATCAGTAAAGTGATGCCGGAGAGCGCCGCACTTCTGCGGGCACTTCGTGACCTGGTTCAGGGGCGAGTGCTAACTGCCGTAGAGCTTGATGCCGGCGGCGATTTCGCGCCGGGCGTCGTCGACGCCGCCCCAGCCGTCGATGCGCACCCACTTACCGGGCTCCAGATCCTTGTAGTGCTCGAAGAAATGCTGGATCTGATGCAAGCGCTGCGGATTGATATCCTCGTGCTTGAGCCAGTGACTGTAGATCGGGAGTACCTTGTCATCGGGTACCGCGAGTACCTTGGAATCGGCGCCCGCCTCATCGGTCATCTTCAGCAGCCCGAGCGGCCGGCAGCGCACCACTACGCCGGGAATCAGCGCAAACGGCGTGATCACCAGCACGTCGACCGGATCGCCGTCCGATGCCATGGTGCGCGGCACGTAGCCATAGTTGCAGGGATAGTGCATGGCCGTGCCCATGAAGCGATCGACGAATATCGCCCCGGTTTCCTTGTCGACCTCGTATTTGATCGGGTCGGCATTCATCGGGATTTCAATGATGACATTGAAAATCTCGGGCGCCTGACTGCCGGGGGTAACCAGATCCAGTCCCATGCACACCTCCGCGCAACTTCGGTCCGCATCCTAACCGCGAACCGATCGGGCGCACATTGGAATTGGGTCACGGCGCCTGCAGTGGCGATGCCGTTGTGACGCAGCTCACGTCATCCGATGCTGCGCCTCTGCGTTAATTAGCACTAGGAGCAACCTGTAATGGAGCAAGCATGATGCGCACTCGAGGATTAATGGCAGCGGCCGCGACCGTATTACTGGCGACCGCAATGCTCGGAGGCTGCGTGGTGACAGCCAGGCCTGCCTACGTCGGCGACACGGTCATGGTGGCCCCGCCGCCAGCGCAGGAAGAGGTGTACGGTGTCGCCCCCGCACCAGGCTACATCTGGTTCGGTGGCTACTGGGGCTGGTCGGCTGGCCGGCATGTCTGGGTGGCGGGTCATTGGGGTCCAGGAAGGCCCGGCTATCGCTGGGTACCGCACCACTGGGTAGCGGCCGGCGGCGGCTGGCGACTGGCGCAGGGGCACTGGGAACACCGCTAGCACATAAGCTGCTAGATTCACCGCCATTCGAAACGTGCCGCAGGCACGCCGCGACCATCGGGTGAATGCAACCATGAACGACAAGGCTTCCAAGGCGGCGACCGCCACGCGCGACACGGGTAGCTTGCGGCCCCGTGGCGGCCAGTCCAAAGCGGCGATCTACGAATCGGTGCGAGGCGAGCTGCGAAAACTGATCACCGATCAGAGCGATTTCCTCGCCAACATTTCCAATTTCGCCGCCCTGCTGTTCGGCAGCCTGCCGAATCTGAATTGGGCCGGCTTCTACCTGCTGCGCGGCTCGGACCTGGTGCTGGGGCCGTTCCAGGGCAAGCCGGCCTGCTCGTGCATCGCCATGGGTGACGGCGTGTGCGGGACCGCGGCGCTACAGCGCGCCGCCGTTCTGGTCCCCAACGTGCATGCTTTTCCGGGGCATATCGTGTGCGATGAGGCGTCGCAGTCCGAAATGGTGCTGCCGGTGTTCAAGGGCAGCCGGCTCATCGGCGTGCTCGATCTGGACAGCCCACAGCTGGGCCGGTTCGACGACACCGATCGCGAGCAGATCGAAGCGCTGTTGCGCATGCTGATGGAAGGTACCGAGGTACCGGAGTTCCGGCTGGCGCCGCCCGACTAGCGGCCGGCGGCGCAGCCTTCAGCCGGTGGCGGACACGGCAGCGTCATCGACCCCGGCGCTGCGGCGCGCAGCGACGGCCGCCGGCGCCGGCGCCGGCGCGGGTAAGCTGCCCTCATACCAGCGGCGAAATGCTTCCGCCGGCAACGGCGGACTCATAAAGTAGCCCTGCGCCCCGTCGCAGCCCAGCTCGCGCAGCAGTGCGAAGCCCTGGCCGTCCTCCACTCCCTCGGCGACCACCTTCAGTCCCAGGCTGTGCCCGAGCTCGATGGTGGAGCGCACGATCGTGGTGAGGTCGCGATTGTCGATCATGTGCGACACGAATGAGCGATCGATCTTCAGCTCGCTGACCGGTAGCTGCATGATGTAGCTCAGCGATGAATAGCCGGTGCCGTAGTCATCGATGGATAGCTGCAGCCCGATGCTGGCGAGACGCTCGAGCACCTTCTGCGCATGCGCCGGGTCCTCCATGAATCCGCTTTCGGTAATCTCCAGGCACACCATCGATGGCGGCACCGCGTGCTCGCTCAACAACGCGCTGATGGCCTCGGGTAAATCGCGATTCATCAGGTCGCGGGCCGAGATGTTGACCGACACCTGCAGCTGCAAGCCATCGCGCCGCCACACGCCGCACTGCCGGATCGCCTCGGCAAGCACCCAGCGTGTCAGCACCTTGATGTAGCCGGTGTGCTCGGCGAACGGGATGAACAGCCCCGGCGGCACCAGCCCTCTGGTGGGATGAACCCAGCGGATGAGGGCCTCGGCGGCGTGCACCGTCGAGGAGGCCAGCGACACCTTGGGCTGGTAATACAGGCGCAACTCGCCATGCTCGACTGCATGTCGCAGCTCGCCCAACAGCGACAGGTGTTCCTGCTGGCTGGTATCGAACTTCGGATCATAGACCGTGTAGCCGATCTTGTTGCGCTTGGCGACGTACATCGCAATGTCGGCGTTACGCACCAGCGTCTCGGCGTCCGCCGCATGCTCGGGAAACAACGCTATACCGATGCTGGTGCCGACATCGAGCGGCTGATCCTGGAAGATGATCGGCCGCTCCAGCGCGTCGAGAATGCGCTGTGCCAGTTCGACCACCTGCGCGGTGTGCAGCGCCGGCACCAGCAGCGCGAATTCGTCACCTCCCAGCCGCGCCACGCAGCCGGCCGTGCCGAGCAGCGTATGCAGCCGCATTCCGACCTGGCGCAGTACGTGATCGCCGACCCCATGACCGAGCGAATCGTTGACGAACTTGAAGCGATCCAGGTCCATCACCAGGATCGCCAGCGACTGCCCCTGGGTCTGCGCCAGCACGATGCCGCGCTCCAGCGCTTCGCCGAACTGCGCGCGATTCGGCAGCTGCGTGAGCGGGTCCTCGTAGGCGAGTTTCAGTATCCGTTGCTCGCGCTCCGCAATGCCGGCGCGCATATGATCCAGGCCCTGTGCCAGTGCGCCGATCTCATCGTCGCGCTGCATCGCCACCGGCGCGGTGTAGTCGCCCTGGCGAATGCGCTTGACCGCCGCCAGAAGCAATTCAATCGGACGGGTGATGCCCAGGGCGATCATCACGCTGCCGGCGATCGATAGCGCCAGGCTCAGGATGCCGAGCGCGATCAGTGTGGTGCGCAGCGCCTGGAAGCGCGCCATGGCATCGGCGATCGGCCGCTGCAATACCGCCACGATGTGCTCGCCGGCGCCCTCGCCGAGCGACACGAACCGCACCTGCTGCTCGCCCTGCGACATCTGCAGCAGGCGGGTATCCAGCGCCGCAAGGTACGGCGGCAGCTGCCCGGACAAGGTACTGGCGGCGGTGCCGGAGAGCGTGGTGGCGAGCAGCTCCCAGCGATCGGCGCGCTCAACCGCGAACGACACGTCCAGGCCGGTCAGCTGGCGCAGGTCTGCCGCCAGCGCGGCATCGACCGGATAGCAATCGACGATCCAGCCGATCGTAAGCGGCGCGCGTACCGGCACCGCGATCAGTTGAAACGCATGGTCGTCCAGCAGGCCGATCGCGCTTGCCTCGCCGTCGGTGCGCGCCTGCGCGATCAATCGCTCGAATTCGAAGCGGCGCGACGAGGCGCCGGGATGCATGGTGTCGGCGATCACGTTGCCCGCAAGATCGACGTACAGTACTGCCTGGGCCTTGATGCGTGCGCGCTGATTGTCGAGCGCCGAGGCGAGCGTGGCGACGTCACCGGTGGCTGCGGCCTCGCGGAACGCGAAATCCGAGGCCGAGGCGCCCGCGGCCTGCGCCTCACGCTCGGCATTCTGCCGCAGCACACGCGCGAACACTTTCTGGCCGACGCCCAATTCATCTTCGATCTTGCCGCGCGCCGCGTTATAGCTGGCATGGTTGGTGAGCACGAACTCGGCCGCCTGTACGGCGCCGAGCAGCGCCACCAGGAACACGATCATGCGTACTCGCAGACCTCGAAACTGGATCACGGGCAGCCCGCGCAGCGCACTGCCATCGCGAAGCGGACCATGTTGCGGGCGCGCAGCGATGCGGGTGACATGTGTTAGTGGTCCTGATACGGGCTTATGAAAGATGGTAGGGGCGCGCCGCCGGACCCGACGTTAAATGAATCACAGCCTGCCAACATATGCGTTTTGCGCAACGAGGCGGCGCCTGATACAACCCTCACCGGCGGCCCATTTGTGATCCAGGTCGCAGCAAAACAGGTGGCTCGATGACAATAAGCGCCAGTACCGCCCCGATGCCTGCCGCGCCTGCGACCCTGGCGACATTGTCGGCCGATCTCGCCGCCGGACGTGTCAGCAGCCGATCACTGCTGGAGGCATGCCTTGCGCGCATCGATGAGAGCGGCGGCGAGGGCGAGCGGACTTTCCTGCTGGTGGATCGCGACGGCGCGCGCGCCCAGGCCGATGCGGTGGACGCGCTGCGCGCCAGCGGCGCGGCGCTGCCGGCTACCGCCGGCATTGCGATATCGATCAAGGATCTGTTTGACATCGCCGGCCAGGTGACGCGCGCCGGCTCGACCGTGCTGTCGGATCGAGCCCCGGCGCCAACGGATGCGCCGAGTGTGGCGCGCCTGCGCCGCGCCGGATTTGTGCTTGTCGGCCGCACCAACATGACCGAATTTGCCTTTTCCGGCCTGGGGCTCAATCCGCATTACGGCACGCCGCGAAATCCCTGGCAACGAATCCAGGAGCACGTTCCTGGAGGATCATCCTCAGGCGCGGCGGTCTCGGTCGCCGATGGTATGGCGCACGCCGCGCTCGGTACCGATACCGGCGGCTCCTGCAGGATTCCCGCTGCATTCACCGGACTGGTCGGCTACAAGCCAACTGCACGCCGCGTACCGCGGCAGGGCGTGGTGCCGCTATCGCCAAGCCTGGATTCGATCGGGCCGATCGGCCGCTCAGTCGCCTGTTGCGCGCTGCTGGATGCGTTGCTGGCCGCGCAGGCGCCGGCCGACGTGAGCGACGGCTCGCTCGCGGGCCGGCACTTTGCCGTGCCGCGCACCCTGGTGCTGGAGGACATGGACCGGCACGTCGCCGGCGCTTTCGCAGCCGCGCTGTCGCGCATGTCCGCAGCCGGCGCGCGCATCGATGAGATCGATGTGCCGGAGTTTGCCGAACTTGCCATGATCCATGCCAGGGGTACGCTCTCCAACGCGGAAAGCTTTGCCTGGCACCGCGAACTTCTGGCCCAGCACGCCGCCGAGTACGACCCGCGCGTCCGGGCCCGGATCGAGATCGGCGCCAACCAGACCGCCGCCGACTACGCGATGCTGATTGCCGCGCGTAGCAGATTCATCACCAGCGTCAGCGGGCGCATTGCTGGCTTTCACGCGCTGCTGATGCCGACCGTGCCGGTGATCCCGCCGCGCATTGCGGACCTGCAGGCCGACGACGCCTACTTCAAGACCAACGCACTGGTGTTGCGTAATCCGTCGGTGGTGAATTTTCTCGACGGCTGCGCGATCTCGATTCCGATGCACCAGATCGGTCAACCCCCGGCTGGTCTGACGCTGGCATGCAGCGCGGATCTGGACCGGCAATTGTTCAGTTGCGCTGCGGCTGCGGAAAGCGTCGTCGCGGGGCACTGATCGGGGCGCAGCGGCCTGTCAGCGGCATCCGACACCACCGGCGACGCGAGCTGTAGGAGCCGCTGGCTCAATATATTGTCGTATCAACGTCACAGTGTGACTACGCCGCTGCCGCTGTCCGCTTAAGTGAAATGCCCCCTGCCGCGTCCCCGGCAACCGCTAGACTCGGGCTCACGCGCACTCATACGTCGTCAAGGAAGCCACATGATTCAGCTGCTCAAATCTCTGCTTGGCGGCACATCGCGCGACCACCACACCAGCAGGCCCGCGAGCCGGCCCGCGGCGAGCACGCGGCCTCGGCTAACGCAGGCCAATGTCGACTACCGGGCGGTCTCACTGGCACCCAACAGCGCCTGCGACGTGGCGACGCAGGACGTTGCCACAGGCAGGCGCTATCTGCAGCGCGAAGCACCGCGGCTGCCGATGGCGGGCTGCCCCACGCCGGCCAGCTGCAGCTGCAAGTTCAGAAAGCACGCAGATCGCCGCGACGGCGATCGGCGGCTGCTCGGAATGGCTGAAACCAACCGCTGGTACGCAGGCGGAGAGCGCCGCAACCGCGGCGGCCGCAGATCCAAGACCAATTGACCTGGTGCCTCGGCGCGAGCGCCAGACGCCGGGTTTAGTTTTCTCCTAAAAGCCAGCGACAGCCTCGCTTCAGCGGCGGTCCACGCCGCGCATCACCCTGTGGAATAATCGAACCCTCAATCGTGCTGCAATCGAGAGTGCGCTCCATGCCAGGCCGAATGATCGCCGCCATGTTCCTGGGCGCCGCGCTGGCGCTCGCCACCGCCAGCATCGCGCCCGCCCAGAGCGTCGCGGACGCCGACAACGCCATGCGGGCAATGGATCTGCGATTGCGCGCCTTGACCACGGCGCGCAAGAATCTGCAGCAGATGACCTATCAGCGTGGCGACAGTGAAGCGGATGCGGCGCGTGACGTCGTGGATGCCGACAATCTGGTCTTTACCGCAGCAGTCAAGGTGTTCACGGTGGCTTTCTTCTTGAAATCCATCAAGTCGCCCGACGATTTTCGATTCGCGCAGCAGCAGTTTCGCCTGGTGGTGGGATTGTTCGTCGCGACCGCCGATGCGCAGTTGCCGCGCCTCGAGGACGACCTGCTTAACATTACCGCGCCGGCCGCCGTGACTGAAGCCACCGGGGTGCGCAACGTCATCATCGATCTGCGCGATTTCCTCAAGCCGTTCGCGGCTGGACCGTCGCCGACCTGACGGGGCATTTCTGAACACCATACGAACCTGCTGGGTAAGCGAGAGCGCCGCCATGCTCGACGTGCCCGGGCCGAGCAACATCCAATGCCAGCGCCGGATCTGGTGGCTGGCGGATCATTTCCGATCGCACGCCGGCGTACGCGACATCGTGCCGGGGATGAATAACCTTACGGTCGAACTCGAGCACACGGCGCCGGAGCTCGAGCAGCTGCCGCAAGCATTGCAGGCGGGCTGGAGCCGAAGCGAAGCCGCGCGTTTTCAATCACGACGAATCGAAATCCCGGTGCGCTACGGCGGCGCGGATGGACCGGACCTGGACGAGGTCGCGACGCAGAGCGGCCTGTCGCGCGAGGAAGTCGTGCGCCTGCATCAAGGCGGCGAATACACAGTGTATTTCCTGGGATTTCTGCCAGGTTTCGCCTACCTGGGCGGCATGGACCGGCGGCTGGTAACAAGTCGCCGCAAGGAACCGCGCCTGACCGTGCCGGCGGGGTCGCTGGCAATCGGCGGTGAACAGACCGCCATCTACCCATTGGCGTCGCCCGGCGGCTGGCAACTTATCGGCCGAACGTCGGTGGTACTGTTCGATCCCGGGCGTGATCCGCCCTCGCTGTTGCTACCCGGGGATAGTGTGCGGTTTGTGGACATCGGCGGCGGGTAATGATGACTATCCTCAAGTCCGCCGTCCAAACAACGGTCCAGGATTTGGGGCGCCACGGCTTGCGGCACCTTGGCGTTGGCAGCGCCGGCGCCATGGATCGCCTTGCCTTGACGATTGGCAATTATCTGGTGGGAAACACTGGCGACGCAGCGGGGCTTGAACTGTGCATGCCTCCAGCGCGTATTCGGCTGGATGCGCACTGCGCCATTGCCCTGACGGGAGCCGATTGCTCGGCGCAACTGGACAGCACTCCGGTCGTCGTTGGCCGCTGTGTCGCGGTCAGAGCCGGTCAGACACTGCATCTGTCCGCCGCCCGCTCGGGCGTCCGCGCCTATCTGTGTCTGTCGGGCGGCATCGACGTCCCGCAGGTGCTGGGATCGCGCAGCACAGATCTTGCGGCGGGCCTGGGCGGCCTTGATGGACGAGCGCTACGTGACGGCGACGTTCTGAAGATAGGGGCCCCCACGCTTCCGTACCGTGCGACCGCGGGTGTGCTGCTGCCGCAGATGAGCAGCGTAATTCGCGTTGTGGCCGGCCCGGATTGCGACGATTTCGCGCCGGATTGGCCCGCTGCGCTGTTGCAAGCGTCCTGGAGGCTGACGCACCAGAGCAACAGAATGGGCTATCGCCTGGATGGCCCCGCACTCATCCGGCGAACTTCCGAGGAACTGAAGTCGCACGCGGTGTTTCCGGGCGTGATTCAGGTCCCGGCCGGCGGCGCGCCCATCGTTCTCATGGCGGACGCGCCAGCGACCGGAGGCTACCCGAGAATCGCCTCGGTAATCGCGGCCGACCAGTGGCGGCTGGCACAGGTCGCACCGGGCAAGTCGATTCGATTCGAGCTCTGCACCCGCGCCGAGGCACTGCTGGCGCTGCGCAAGCAGCACGACTATCTGCAGCAGATCCAAAGGAGCCTGCGTGCTCATTGACCTGAATGCGGATCTTGGCGAGGGCGGTGCATACGACATGCAGCTACTCGACAGTGTGTCCTCGATCAACGTCGCCTGCGCCTGGCATGCCGGCAGTGCGGATGAAATGCTGCGACTGGTGCGCGCGGCGCGGCTGCGCGGCATTGCGATCGGCGCGCATCCTGGTTTTCCCGATCGCGCGAATTTTGGCCGGAAGGAAATGAACTTGCCGTTGGACTCGGTGCGATCAGGCTTGCTCTACCAGATCGGTGCGCTCGACGCCATGGTCCGGGCCGAGGGCGGCACGCTCGCGCACGTCAAGGCGCACGGCGCGCTATACAACCAGGCAGCACGCGAACCCGAGCTGGCGCACTGCATCGCGCGCGCGATACGCGACTTCAACCCGCGCCTGAAGGTCATGGGGCTTGCCGCGAGCCTGTTCATAAAAATCGCGCGCGCGCAGGGATTGACCGCACTCGAAGAGGGCTTTGCCGATCGCGCTTATACCAACGATGGCCGCCTGGTCGCGCGCGGCACCGCCGGCGCGCTCATCGAGGATGAGACAGCCATGCTGGCGCAGGTCCTGTCCATGGTGAAAACCGGGACCGTCATCGCCCAGGATGGAACGCGGTGTCAGCTGCACGTCGATACCATCTGCCTGCACGGCGACGGGCCGCACGCGCTGGCATTCGCACAGGCGATCCGCTCGCGCCTGCGGGACGAGGGTATCGACGTGGCAGCAGGCGCGGCCTGAGGGTGCATTACTTCGGCGCCTTCATGTAGGCAACGGCATCGCCGCGGTAGCTGCCGATGAATATAGTGTCGCCGACCTGCAGCGCGGTGGTGCCGTCACTGAAGGTCGCGTTCGGCTCCAGGCGCGCGATGACGCGGATCTTCATCGTTGCCGGATCGAGTTTGACAATCGTCGTTCCGTGCTGGCAGTTGCCGCTGGGGCAGCCGCCCAGGAGCTGCTTGGGATCGACATTCTGGCCGGTCACGTACAGGCTGCCATCCGGGGCGTAGTGGATGTTGTCGGGCAGGAAATCCACCGCAACCTTGGCCTGATTACCGTGGTCGGCGCTCGCCACCCGGATCACCGAGCTGCCGAAGAACCAGTTGAAATAGAGCCATTTCCCATCGCCCGATATGGTCACGCCGTTGTCGCCAGTGATACCCGGCAGCGTCGTGAAGCCGCGTCCGGGCTGCCACCGGTACACCGTGCCGGCATATTGACCGCTTTGCAGTTTCTCCTGTCCCTGCGGATCCTTGGGATCGAAGGTATCGGTGACGATGAAGCCATCGTGCGGCAACGGAGTGACGGCGTTGAGCCAGGCACTGGCCGGCAGCACCGCACAGCCGGTCCAGCTGAGCCGCGGCTCGGCGCCGCGTGCATCGATGCTGAATACCTCCACTGACTCGCGCCCGCCGTGGTTGACGGCGTACAACGTGTGTTGGCCGCCGCTGCCGGCGCGGATCGCAAGACCATGCGAGATGAACTGCGCGGCGTCGGGCGCGGGGCAATCCCCGTAGAGCCTGGTATTGCGCCTGACCGCCGCGAGTGAGGCCTGGGCGATCGGGTGCCAGCGCTTGTCCTTCGCGTTCAACAGGTAGAGATCGCCCGGCCCCGGCGGCGATCCTGGCAGGCCACCGCCCAACCCGCTGACCAGGATCCACGGCGTACCTGGAATCTGCACCAGATCCTCGGGATGATGCGGGCCGCAGATGAAGTGCAGCTCGCCCACCGGCGCACAGCCGCTCTCGCCTGCCGGAGCGCGTGGCGCCGCCAACACACACGCCAGCAGGGCAAGCGTGGCCGCAATACGTGGGTAGAGCTGCATGCAATCCTCCGCAACCGACCGCGCCGCGTGTAGGCGTACACTGGCCGCGTGGTACGCCGGCTGTCAACTCGCGCACACTGAAGCTTCAACAGGCCTGCCGGCTCGCGAGATCCGCATGCTCCGGCGGTAATGCAAAGCGCGTTCGGCGAGCCGTTACGCCTGAGCCCGCGCTGGCCCGATGGCACCGAGCAGGGCAGAGATGACGCCGGTCAGATCGGCTATTCAGGTCCCTGCCCGGCCACCGCGGCATCGACGCACTACTATACAATTGCGGTCTATGCGCTCGATACAAAACTGGGGGTGCCCGCGAGGAGCAAAGGACGGCAGTTACTCACGGCGATCGACGGGCACATATTGGCGCGCGGCCAAATCGTTGGCCCTTACCGAAAATAGACCGCGCTTGTTAGCCCTTGTCTGATTCCGCAGACATCAGTCTGCCGGTTGCTGAATCTCGTATAGTTGTACTGGAGCGTCTCGTCCTTCGTGAATGTGAGGGCACCTGACGATGACACAGGATTGGACCAAGTGGGAGAGCCAGATTGTTAACGGGGCCTTCCCCCTGCTTCGATTTCTGGGCAAATCGAATCACAGCGTAGTATTCCTTACCGAGGCACAAGGCTCGGCGCATGCCGCAATCAAGCTCATCCCGGCTGACCCGACGCAAGCGGACACACAGCTCTCAAATTGGAGGGCGGTTGCCGCGCTGTCCCATCCTCACCTCATTCGCCTTTTCGACCTGGGCAGTTGCCAGCTCGGCGGATACCCATTTCTGTTCGTTGTCATGGAGTATGCAGACCAGACCCTGGCCCAGATTCTTATCCAGCGGGCCCTTACTGCCGACGAAGTGCGGGAAATGCTGCCTCCGACCCTCGACGCGTTGGCTTTTCTTCACCGCCAAAACCTGGTGCATCGCCAGCTGAAGCCGCCAAACTTTCTGGTCGTGAATGATCAGCTGAAGCTCTCGAGCGACGCCATTTGCCGCGTAGGCGAATCCGCATCCGGCTTCGCCAGGACTTCCTGCTACGATCCTCCGGAAGCAATCGTCGGCGGCAATTCTGCCGCGGGCGATATCTGGGGACTCGGCATAGTCATAGTGGAAGCTCTCACACAGCGCCCGCCTGGATGGTCCGATGAGGAGTGCGAAACCGCCTCGTTACCCGCAAGCCTTGCTGCAGAATTCGTCGGCATCGTTCGGCGCTGCTTGACTCGCAATCCTGCCGACCGCCCGACAATCGCTGAGCTCGAAGCCCAGATTAAACCGGCAAATGCCACAAGAGGCGGTGCCACAGGTGTCGGTGGTTACCGTTCCTCGCCCAGTCGTGTCCAATGAACCGGACCAGGTGGCTGCCACACACGAACCTGCCAAGAGACATTTGTCGCTCCCGGCGGTCGCAGTGGGGCTGGTGGTATTGGCCGCGGTTTGGGCAGCCCTGCACCTATTTCACAGTCACACAGGATCGCAGCAACCCGCGTCGAATGCTGCGCCGGTCGCTTCGCAACCGGCTGCTGCACCTGCAGCCGCTCAACCCGCGCCAGCATCAGCCGAAGTTCCACGTTCCGTGCTGCATCAGGAAATTCCCACTGTCGCGCGCAGTGCACGCGAATCGATTCACGGACATATCAAGGTCACGGTTCGTGTGGCCGTTGATCGCTCAGGCGCGGTCGTCAGCGAGGCGGTGGAAGAGCCCGGGTCAAGCAAGTACTTCGCCCGCGTGGCGAGCGAAGCCGCCAGAAAATGGAGGTTCGCTCCGGCAGACGATCAGAACTCCCGAGAGTGGCTATTGCGCTTCGAGTTCGGTCGCGACGGCACTACGGCACGCGCGACCACCCCGCGGTCGTAGGCGCGTGCGCCGGATGGCCAACCGCTCGGCGGCGCCACGACGCTGGAGGATCCTGCAATCTTCAATCGTGTGTGCCGCAGTGGACGCCGCGGAGACCCTCGCCTAGCCCGGCCCCACGATAACTTCACATAAGCAGAAGGCATTGGTCAGCGGATGCGCAGCGGTTGGTGGAACCGTGTGCCCGACCCCTGACATCGCCTCAGGTTCGCAGAGCGTGGTGTCGATCAGTGCCGCGCCGGGGCGCCGGCGTTTACGCTAAGTTGCAACCATGGCGCTATAGTGCCGAACGGGGCCAGCGACAACTACGCGGACGCTCTCGGCATGCACGCAACACACGCAAGTCCCAACCAAGACCTGCCCGCAACGGAGCTGACCGAATTCATTCGCTTCTGCGAGCGTGCTGCCTCACGGCGATTCGTCGATTACATCGAATTTGAGATATTTACGATCCAGAACTATAGACAGTTCTGGCGTTGCTTCCTCGACTGGTCCGGAATCGCTTACAGCGGCGATCCGAACCCCGTGTGCACCGCCGAGGACTGCGAGCACGCCGAGTTCTTTCCGAACCTGCGACTCAATCTGGTCGAGAACCTGCTACCCGTTCGCGACGCTAAGGATGCTGCCCGACCCGCCCTCACCTCGCTCGCCCCCGCTCGGGATCCCGTACGCCTGACTCGTGGTGAATTACGCAGCCGCGTCGGCCGACTCACCTCGTCTCTGCAGGCGCTCGGGGTCTCGCCGCAATGGCGCATCGCGATGGTGGCCCAGAGTGCCATGCTGCTGTCACCGCGGCACTCGCCGCGGCAGCGCTCGGAGCGCTGGTGGCAACGGGATCGAGCGAACTTTCCGGCGAAGCCAACCTTGCACGGCTGACCGCATTCCGGCCAAACCTGCTGTTCTGTCACTTGCACAGCCCCTTTGACTCCGTAGCGCAGAAGCTGCGCGAGCTGATCTCACATCTGGTGGCCTCACTGCCGTCGCTGCGGCTGATCGTCGCGCTGGATGCGGACGAGCCACCGGGCGGGTGGCGAGGCCCATTCCATTCAATCGACAGCCTGATCGCCGCGGGGCAGGAGACGGCTTCATGGCCGCGACACCCATTTAACCAGCCTTACGCCGTGCTGTTCACTTCCGGCACCAGTGGGCCACCGCGCGGCATCGTGCACGCTGCCGGTGGAGCTCTGCTCGAGCATGTCAAATCGCTCCGGCTGCACTACGATCTGCGTCCCTCGGACAAGATCTTCTGGCAGGCCTCCACTGCCTGGGTGATGTGGCGGCTCCCGCTGTCGATGCTGGCCGTTGGGGCAGAGATCGTAGTCAACAGCGCACCGGTGTCACACCCGGAGACGCTGTGGAAAATCGTCGCGGACGAGGCAATTACCGTCTTCGGGGTAGCGCCGGCTTACCTGAAGCTGTGCGAATTGCACGGCTATTCGCCGCGAAGTCACTTCGAGCTGGCAACCCTGCGCTCCATCATATCCGCCGGGTCGATCATGGAGGAAGCGCACCAGGCGTGGGTGCGCTCGGCGGTAAAGTCTCTGACCGCTCGATCAGGTTATGGATCCACGGATGTGTATACAGGCGTGCTGCTGCCGAATCCCAATCTTCCTGATCATCCTGGCCAGCTACAGTCGCGCAGTCTCGGGTTCGACGTACGCGTCGTGCGTCAGGGCGAGAGCAGCTTCCCCAAGCCGGTCGGGGAACTGGTGATAGCGAACCCGTTTCCCACGCGACCGATCGGCTACCTCGACGATCCGGGCGGCGTGGGCTTTCATGCGGACTATTTCGTCCGCAACGCTCCGTACTTCAGCCTGGGTGACGTCGGCGAATTCACGCCCGAGGGAGGCGCACGGATCCTCGGACGCTGCGACTCGGTGATGAATATCCACGGCACCAGGATCGGCCCTGGCGAGATCTACAGGGTATTGCGCGACGTGCCGGAAATCGGCACCGCGATTGCAGTGGCCCAGTCCGGCGACATGCCCGGTGGCGAGCGCCTGATACTGTTTGTAGTGCTGCAGCAGGGCCTCGAGCTGACCGCGAGCCTGACGCTCAGAATCAAGGATCAGATCCGCGCCCGTCTCTCGGCCACGTACGTTCTCGAGATAGTCGCCCAGGTCTCGGCTTTGCCGCTGACTCACAACGGCAAGATATCGGAACGGAGCGCCGCGGATGCCGTGAGCGGCCGGCCCATCGTCAACTGCAGCGCGCTCAGCAATCCCGAGTGCCTGTCGGAGATCGCCTCTCACCCCGCTTTGCGATCGGTCGAAGCGCCGCTGACGTCGCATGAGGCCGCCGAGCCGGCGTCGCAGTCCGTGGAAGCGATCGTTCAGTCCATCTGGGAGCGGGTGCTCGCTCGACGACCGATCGGCCGCGATGAGAACTTCTTTGACGCCGGCGGCGATTCAGTGAGAGCGATGCAAGTATTCACGCTGCTGGAGCGCCCCTCGGAACCAGCCGGCCGATCTCGATCCTTCATCAGGCCGCGACCATCGCCAAACTGTCCACCCTCATCGAAGAGCATGTGGTGCCGTCAGCTGATACGCTGGTGCTGTTCGGCGAGAACTCCGGGCCGCAGCCGCTCTTCATGGTGCATGGTATCGGCGGGCACGTTATGGAGCTGCGGGCGCTGCTGCGCGCGCTGGACTTTCCCGGGCCGATCTACGCCGTGCAGGCTCGCGGAGTCGGCGGCGACGTGCAGCCGCTGCGCAGCGTTCAGGAAATGGCTCGAACTTACCTCGAAGCTATCCGGGCGCTACAACCGCGAGGGCCGTACTTGATCGGCGGATACTCACTGGGCGGAGTCGTGGCTTTGGAAATGGCGCGTGTTTTGCTGGCGGAGGGCGAGCAGGTACTCCCATAGCCGTTATTGGATCCCATGATCGAGGCGAAATATTGGCGCACGTCGGTGTGGCTCAAGATGCTCCAGTATCGGCTGCGGGTACTGTTCGCTGACGTCTGTGGCGCCGGGCCGCGCGAATTTCTTCGCATTGGCGTCTCGCGCTTCAAGGCTCTTGTGGCGCACTTCCTGAGTCGCCACGACACCGACCTGCGTTCGCGGTTTGCGGCGCTCTACCGCGACCGTGAGCAGTTGTCGCCGGCGCAGTGGGCGGTCAGGGAAGCAGGAATTGAGGCAGTGGCGGCCTACACCACCCCGCGCTTCCTCGATCACCCGGTACACTTTTTCAAGGCGGCCGATGGACCCTATCATTGGTGTGACCCCGCCACGATCTGGTCGCCTTATGTGCGCAGCGTCAAGGTTACAGTGGTGCCCGGTGATCACGTCAGCATGCTGGTGCCGCCTGATCGCGACGCGCCTGCAGAAGCGCTGTCGGGCTTTCTGCGAACGACGCTGCAGGCGTTACACCGCCGCGGCTCCGATGGCGTCGAACCAGCGACCTGGTCCGCCCAGCCTATTGCGCTGGAAAAATAACGACACCACGATCGGGCCCATTATTTTTCCAGTGGCGGAGAGGGTGAGATCGACTCGGGCCATCCTGGCCCTCGCCTTGCGGGCGCACTTCGTGCGTCCAAAATCGCTCCTGCGATTTTGTCGAACTCACTTAGGCACTGGCGGAGAGGGTGAGATTCGAACTCACGAGCCCCGTAAAGGGCTGCCGGTTTTCAAGTCGGCGCACACGCGCGGCTATCCCATCGGTTCACGCGGTAAGTGATTGCAAACGTGAGCTACCGACAAGTCCTCAAAGCCCTTCATTTCTCGGCTTTTCGAGCACGACTGCAAATTGCGCGCAAAACGCCAGGAGCGGAGCGCAATAGACAAAGGAGACGTGCCGATCCTCCTCGGCGCCCATATGATGGTAATTGAGACCCGGTCCTATTGTAATCAGGCGGGAATTCACGGCACCTGGGAAACATCCTCGGCACAAGGCGGCAGCAGGTAACGTGCTTCGAAGATCTCGGTCGGCAGCGGTCTGCTGAACAGATACCCCTGTATTTCATCGCAGTTCATGAACCGCAGCAGGCGCGATTGCTCCTTGGTTTCGACGCCTTCGGCGACCACATTGAGCTTCAGTGAATGCGCGAGATTGATGATAGCGGACACCAGTGCGAGCCCCGCCTGCCCGGCGGTCATGTCGTTTATGAACGATCGATCGATCTTCAGCGTATCCAGCGGCAGCTTCGACAGGCAACTGAGCGATGAGAAGCCAGTGCCGAAGTCATCGATGGCGACGCTCACCCGCATGGCGCGTATCGCCTGCAGGCTTGCAATGGTGTGCTCGACATTCTCCATGATCAGGCTTTCGGTGATCTCCAGTTCCAGTCCGGCCGCGGCATGCGTGTCTACATCGATCATCTGCTTCACCTCGAAGATGAAGCCGCAATTGCGCAGCTGCAGCGGTGAGACGTTCACTGCGATGCGCACTGCGGACATGTAGACCGCACGCCAGCGCAGGTAGTCCTGGATTGCCGTGTGCAGCGCCCAGCGCCCGACTTCATATATCAATCCGGTTTCTTCGAGCATCGGAATGAATCCGGAGGGCAGCACCAGGCCCGTCCGCGGATCATTCCACCGCAGCAGCGCCTCGGCGCCGGTGACCTTGCCGCTGGCGAGGTTTATCTTGGGCTGGTAATGGAGAATGAATTCTCCGTTGTCGAGCGCCTCGCGCAGCTGATATTCCAGACTCAGCCGGCCAACCACCGTCGCGCTCATCTTGTCGGTGTAGAACAGGTATCGATCGCCGCTGACCTTGGCTTTCTTGAGCGCGGCCTCGGCGTTCTTGAACAAGGTTTCTGCCTCCGCGCCGTCGTCCGGAAATAACGCGATGCCAATTTTCGCAGCGACGCGAAGCACGGTGTCATCCACGTGGAACGGATGGCGCAATAGGGAATCCACTGTTCTATCCAGGAGTCGCGCCAATTCACCCTCATCACGAATGTGCGGAAATACCACCGCGAAGTGATCCACGTCCACCCGTGCCACCTGGCTTGCGTCTCCGAGACTCTGCGTTAGCCAATCCGCCACCTGCTTCAGCAGCGCGTCGCCGGCGGGACGCCCGAGGCTGTGGTTAACGTTCTTGAAACGTTCCAGGTCGATCAGACCCACAGCAAGCTTGCAGCCGGTGCCAACCGCGGTGCGCATGTACTGTGCAACGCGCTCCAGAAACAGACTCCGGTTAGCCAGCCCGGTGAGCTCATCGTAGTAGGCGAGATAATTGAGGCGATCCTGCTTTTCAACGTGGTCGACCGCGAACGAGATATTGCCGGCCAATTCCGACAGCAGGCGCATCTCCTCCGTATCGAACGCGTTTGGTTCACCCGCGAACAGCGCAATCACTGCTTCGGGCCGTCCGGCTACCATCAGCGGAAAGCACGCTAACGACCTATGACCGCGTCGCAGCAGCTCATCGCTCAGTGCCGCAATCGACGGGTCGGTCGCGATATCGTTGCAGACCGTGGGTTGCGACTGCCGCAGCGCACGGCAGGCGGGCCGCTCGCTGTCCGGCGTGCCGTCGCGTGCCGTAAGCCTTATCTTGTCGACGTAGCCTACTTCGCCGCCGTGCCAGGCGACGACTTTGCCGTCGAGTGTGTTCGAATCGATCACGCCGATCCACGCCATCCTGAACGCGCCCGCATCCACCGCGATCCGGCACGCCTCGCTGAATAATTCTCCGCGCTCCCGTACCCGGACGATTAGCGCGTTGATCTGACTGAGCATCGCGTACACGCGGTTGAGGCGCTTGATTCGGATTTCGTCCCGTTTTTTTTCCGTCAAATCCTCGCCGATGCTGGCGACTCCTATCGCCTCCCCGTCGCTGGAACGCAGCAGCGAGTTGTTCCAGCGAATGAGCCGGCGCTCTCCCGAGCGTGTGAGGATGTCGTTCTCGTGATGCCACGCCGCCGAAACATTGTCGAGCATGGCAGAAAAAACGAGCCGCACTTCGGAATCGAGATCGGGCGGTATGAACAACTTAAAGAAACTCTGGCCGAGGACCTGATCGCGGGGCCAACCCGTAAGGTCGAGCAGATAGTCGTTGCAATAGCTGATGTCCCCGTTTCGATCGAGCATGATCGACACCAGCTCAATATTGTTCAGCATTTCGCTGACCCGTCGATCGCTATCACGCAAGTCCGCCGAGGCGCTTTGGCCGTCGGACGGATCGCGCAGTATGGCGGCCGGTTTGTCGGAGTCGCTGCGTCGCGACCGGCGCTTCCTGTGCCGCAACGGAAACAGCCGGGCGGCGCACTGCGTCATCGAATCGGTTTCGCCTGCTGTCAGCTCTTCCAGACGTGACCATGACTTGTTCAGCGTATCGATCAATACGGCGATTTCCGCGTTGGCTTCGGCCGCTAGCAGCGGTCCTGACCGCGTCAGCGCAGCCTCTGTATACGTGGGCGTCTTGAGGACGACTCTCGCCGCCGCCTGACCATTCAGCATCAGCCGATCACTTTCCTGCTTGACGACCGCGTAGCACTCGCAGCACAGTTTCTCCAGCTTCGGTCGATCCAGCACCGTGATGTGCCCGCGGCTGTAGAGCACGATGCCAAGCTTCTGCAGTCTGGACGCGGCTTCGTTGATGCCCTCGCGTCGCACGCCTAACGTATTGGCGATGAGTTGCTGGGTCATGGTTAATTTGTTGCATGGCAGGCGATCGAGGTAGAGCAATAGCCAGCGACACAGCTGCTGGTCTATCGTGTGATGGCGATTACACACCGCCGTCTGTGCCATCTGCGTAATCAGGGACTGCGTGTAACGCAGCAGCAGCAGTCGCAGGTCGCCGTGGTGATGGAACTCCTCCTTGATTCGTTTGCTGGAAAGACGATAGGCGTAGCCGGCGCTCTGCACGATCGCGCGACTCGGCGTGGTTTCTCCACCCATGAACAGCGCCATGCCAATGAGTCCTTCGCTACCCACCAGCGATAGCTCAGCCGATCCGCCATCCTTCAGGGTGTACAGCAGGGAAGCGACGCAATTGGTCGGAAAATAGACGTGGCTCAACCGGGCCCCAGACTCGTACACGACGCTGCCAAGCGGCATCGCGACCAACTGCAGGTGCGGGACTATTCGTTCACGTTCGGTGGGCGTCAGCGCAGCCAGCAGGTGATTTTGATTTGGATCGATAGAGTTGATCTGGCGGGGAAGAGTCATTCAAACGAGTAGCGGCATTGCTCTGAGGCGAATGGAGTACTATGGGGTTGCCCGGCGTCGCGTAAAAGACACAGATATCCGTCATTTCACCTAGCACACCCCCGGGGCTTGGGCGCTGCACATGACCAGGTATCAGACGATCGCCAATGAACTGGCGAGCATGATCGCCAAGGGGCTGCTGCGTGCCGGGGACCGCGTGCCGTCGGTTCGGAGCACGATGCGTAAGCATCGCGTGAATCCCGGCACGGTGCTGCGCGCCTTCCGTGACCTGGAGGCGCAGGGCCTGATCGAGTCACGACCGCGATCAGGCTATTTTGTACGATCGAGTGGCGTTAAACGCCTCGCCGAGCCGAAGCAATTCAAGGTAACCCGCCGTTCCGGCGCGGTGCTCGTTAGCGAGCTTATCTTCGAAGTATTTGAAACCATGAAGCAGCACGCGCTCGTGCAGTTTGGATCCGCGTTTGTAAACCCGGAGCTATTTCCCGTCGAGATGAACCGGGCGGGTGCGTCCGCGGCCAGGGGACTGAAGCCGGCGGCGACGCTGGAGGATCTGCCGCCCGGAAATGCGGAGCTGCGGCGGCTGATCGCGCTGCGCTATCTGGACAGCGGTTATGTCGTCGACCCCGATGACATCGTGATCACCACCGGGGCGCTGGAAGCGATCTTCCTTTGTCTGCGTGCCGTTACGCGCTCGGGCGACACGGTCGCGATTGAAACCCCCACCTTTTATGCCACGCTGCAGATACTCGAATGGATGGGGCTCAGAGCCGCCGAGATTGCTACCGATCCGCGCACCGGCATCGATCTCGACGCGCTCAAGCTTGCATTTGCATCTGGATCGGTCAAGGCCTGTGTCGTGATACCCACGTTTCAAAATCCGCTTGGAAGCTGCATGCCCGAGGAGCACAAGCGCGCACTGGCACGACTGGCGGAGCGTTACAGGGTGCCGGTGATCGAGGATGCCGCCTACGCCGAGCTGTATTTCGGGGCGACGCGCCCTCGATCGGTAAAGTCCTTCGATCGCGCCGGATGGGTGTTGCATTGCGGTTCTCTGTCCAAATGCGTGGCCCCGGGCTACCGGATCGGCTGGGCAGCTCCCGGACGCTTCACGCGCACCGTATGGGAAAGCAAAATCATGAGTTCGCTTACCACTGCGCCCGTGTGCCAGGAGGCGCTGGTTCGCTACCTGAAAAGGGGCGGCTTCGAGCAGCATCTGCGTCGCTTGCGCCAGGCATTGTCTGAGGGCTGCCGGGAGATGCTCAACGCGGTGTCATCCGAATTCCCGACGGGCTGTCGCATGACGCGGCCCGACGGCGGTTATATGCTCTGGGTGGAGCTACCCAAGGCGGTCGACGCCCTGACGCTGTATCGGCTGGCGCAAACCGCCGGGGTCAGTATCGCGCCCGGTCCGATTTTCTCAGCGCAGCGCAAATATCCAAACTGCATACGACTCAACTTCGGCCACGCATCGATTCCGCAGATCCGTCAGGGCGTCAGCACACTGGCGCAGCTGGTCAAATCTGCAGCCGGCGCCGGCAAGCCTTGTTAGAACCCGGGGGGCGGATCCAGAAACAGCAGTTTTAGCGATTCCGGAACAATCGATTTGTGGGGCGCCTGGTCCGAGCCGGGGGCCGCGATGACGGGGTCGTGCTCCGCGGCACCAGGTAACTCACGCTTCGGTTTGGCGGAGAGGGTGAGATTGACTCGGGCCATCCTGGCCCTCGCCCTGCGGGCGCACTCCGTGCGTCCAAAATCGCTCCTGCGATTTTGTCGAACTCACCTATGGAATTGGCGGAGAGGGTGAGATTCGAACTCACGAAGGGCGTTAGCCCTTGCCGGTTTTCAAGACCGGTGCATTCAACCGCTCTGCCACCTCTCCGGCGCGCCGATGCGATCCTATCTTATAACGTTGGCGGCTTGCGCCCGAGCCCTGAGGCCTCATCGCGACGCCATCGCCGGCGCAAACCGCGATAGCGCGGCCACGACGCGCTGCAACAGTTCGCGCAGCGGCGCGGCGCGCGTCTCATCGTAGTTGACGCGGTCCTCGTCCATATAGGCGGCCTGGGCCAGCTCGATCTGCAGCGCGTGCGCGCCCGCGACGGGCGAACCGTAGTGCCGCGTAATGTGCCCGCCCTTGAATCGGCCGTTGACCACATGACTGAACTGGCTTTGCGCAGCCAGAATTTCCAGCAGCGGGCGCAGCAGCTCGGGATGGCATGACGCGCCATCAGCGGTTCCGATGTTGATATCGGGCAGCCGCCCGGTAAACAGCCGCGGGACGCGGCTGCGTATCGAGTGTGCATCCAGCAGCAACGCGAAGCCCCTGCGTCGCCGGGTATCGGCGATCAGGCTCGCCAGGGCATCATGATAAGGCTGCCAGTAGCGCTGACGTCTGAGTTCGATTTCACTGGCGGGCAACGCGTCCACACCACTGCCGTACAGCGGCTCGCCGGCAAAGCTGTGCGTCGGACACAATCCGGTACTGGTCATGCCCGGATACAGGGCTGCATCGCCCGGCGGTCGATTCAGATCTATCACATAGCGCGAATAGCGGGCCGCGATCACGCTGGCGCCGAGCTCCGGCACGAAGTCATACAACCGGTCGACATGCCAGTCGGTGTCGGTCAGCGCACGCGCCACCGGCGTGAAGCCGTGTTCTATTTCCTCGGGCACTCGCGTGCCGACGTGCGGCATGCTCAGGATCAGCGCCGAAGTTCCGCGCCGCAGTTGAAATATCTCCGACCCGGTGTCGTTCATCATCGCGCCCGGTTCAATTGGCGAACAGCCCATCACCGGGCAGCGCTCGCAACTGGCCCGAGATGACGAGCTTCCTGGCCGCCTCGATGTCCGGCGCAAAGAACCGATCGACGGTGTATGGCGCCACCTGTGCGCGTACCAGGCGCAGCGCCCGCTCGAGCGGGCGCGAGCTCTTCATCGGTCGATGGAACTCCAGCCCCTGGGCCGCGGCCAGCAGCTCAATCGCGATTACCGTGGCGGCGTTGTCTGCCATCTCGAGCAGCCGCCGTGCGCCATGGGTCGCCATCGACACGTGATCTTCCTGGTTGGCGGAGGTCGGAATGCTGTCAACGCTGGCCGGATGAGCCAGCAGCTTGTTTTCCGACACCAGCGCGGCGGCCGTGACCTGCGCCACCATGAAACCGGAATTGACTCCGCTCTTCTGTACCAGGAACGGCGGCAGGCCGCTCATTTTCGCATCGATCAGCAACGCCAGGCGGCGCTCCGACAGCGAGCCGATTTCAGCAATTGCCAGTGCCAGCTGATCGGCCGCCAGCGCCACCGGCTCGGCGTGAAAGTTGCCGCCGGACAGTATTTCGCGCTCGCGGGCGAACACCAGCGGATTGTCGGTCACGGCGTTGGCTTCGCGCTGCAGTGTGACCGAGACCGCGCGGATCAGATCCAGGCAGGCGCCCATGACCTGCGGCTGACAGCGCAGCGAATACGGGTCCTGGACCCGATCGCAGTCCAGATGCGAGGCGCGGATGCGGCTACCCGACAGCAGTGCACGCAGGCTGCCGGCGACGCGCCGTTGACCGTCCTGGCGGCGCAGCACATGAATGCGATCATCGAATGGCGCGTCGCTGCCCTTGAGCGCATCCACCGACATCGCACCGGCAACCAGTCCGGCCGCGAACACATTCTCGATCGCGAACAGCCCGGCGAGCGCCAACGCGGTGGATACCTGGGTGCCGTTGAGCAGCGCCAGGCCTTCCTTCGCTGCCAGGCGCAAGGGTTTGAGACCAATGCGCGCCAGCGCTTTCTCCGCGCCCATCACGCGGCCCCGCATGCGCACCTGGCCCACGCCCAGCAATGCCGCCGCCATATGCGCCAGCGGCGCCAGATCACCCGAGGCACCCACCGAACCCTTGCCTGGAATGCACGGATAAGTCTCGGTCTCGAGCAGCCGTTGCAGCGCCCGCATGGTCGCCGGCCTGACGCCGGAGTAGCCCTGCGCAAGACTTGCGATCTTGAGCACCAGCACCAGCCGCACGATCGGATCGGGCAGCAACGCACCGGTACCGGCAGCATGCGACAACACCAGGTTTCGCTGCAGCAACTCGAGCTCCGCGCTGGGAATGCGCGTCTGCGCCAGCGAGCCGAAGCCGGTATTGACGCCGTACACCGATTTGCCGCCGGCCAGCACGCGCTCGATCGCCAGTGCCGAGCGCCGCACGCGCAGCATCTCGGTCTGCCCCAGGGTGACGCGCGCCGGCGAGCGCAGCGCGCCGCGCAACGTATCCAGCGTAAGCTCAGATCCCTGCAGCGCGACGCGCAGCTTGCGGGCCGCACGCGCCATCAGCGCACCCCATCGGCACCGCCCAGCATCGGCAGCGTCAACTTGTGCTCGCGCGCGCAGGCAATGGCGAGCGGATAGCCGGCGTCGGCGTGACGCATGACGCCGCTGGCCGGGTCGTTCCACAGCACGCGTTGGACGCGGCGGGCCGCCGCGGGCGTGCCGTCGCACACGATGACTACTCCGGCGTGCTGCGAGTACCCCATGCCAACGCCGCCGCCGTGATGAAACGACACCCAGGTGGCGCCACTGGCGGTGTTGAGCAATGCGTTCAGCAGCGGCCAGTCCGACACCGCATCCGACCCGTCACGCATGGCTTCGGTTTCACGATGCGGGCTCGCCACGGAACCTGAATCCAGATGATCGCGGCCGATCACGATCGGTGCCGCCAGCTCGCCGGATGCGACCATCTCGTTGAACGCCAGGCCGAGCCGATGCCGGTCACCCAACCCCACCCAGCAGATGCGCGCCGGCAGGCCCTGGAACTTGATGCGCTGCGCCGCCATGTCGAGCCAGTGGTGCAGGTGGCGGTCGTTGGGCAGCAGCTGTTTCACCTTGGCGTCGGTGCGCTCGATATCGCGCGGGTCACCCGACAGCGCCGCCCAGCGAAACGGGCCGACGCCGCGACAGAACAGCGGCCGGATGTACTCCGGCACGAAGCCCGGAATTTCGAAAGCATCCTTGACGCCCATCTCGAACGCGACCTGGCGTATGTTGTTCCCGTAATCAAACACCGGCAGCCCCATGCGCTTGAATGCCAGCATGCTCTCCACGTGCGGCACCATGGATTCGCGTGCCGCCGCAGCAACGCGCTGCGGATCGGTGCGTCGCAATTCCTCCCACTGCTCCACCGTCCAGCCGATCGGCAGATAACCGTTGACCGGATCATGCGCTGAGGTCTGATCGGTGACGGCATCGGGCCGCACATCGCGCCGCAACAGATCCGGCAGCACCTGCGCCGCATTGGCGCACAGCGCGACCGACACCGGCTGGCGGCTGCGCTTGGACGCATGGATGATCGCCAGTGCTTCCTCCAGGCTGTGCGCGCGCCGATCGAGATAGCCGCTCGACAGCCGCTTCTCGATGCGCGATTCCTGGCATTCGATCGCCAGCATCGAGGCGCCGGCCATGGTCGCCGCCAGCGGCTGCGCGCCGCCCATGCCCCCTAAGCCGGCCGTCAGGATCCAGCGCCCGCGCAGATCACCGCCGAAATGCTGGCGGCCAAGCTCGACGAAAGTCTCGTAGGTCCCCTGCACGATGCCCTGGCTGCCGATATAGATCCACGAGCCGGCAGTCATCTGGCCGTACATCATCAGGCCCTTGCGATCGAGCTCGCTGAAATGCTCCCAGTTGGCCCAGTGTGGCACCAGGTTGGAGTTGGCGAGCAGCACCCGCGGCGCATCCTCGTGCGTGCGAAACACCCCCACCGGCTTGCCCGACTGGATCAGCAGCGTCTGATCGGCCTCGAGCACTTTCAGGGCGGCAACGATCGCGTCGTAGCACTCCCAGTTGCGGGCCGCCTTGCCGATGCCGCCGTAGACCACCAGGTCCTCGGGCCGCTCGGCCACTTCCGGATCGAGGTTGTTCATCAGCATGCGCAGCGGCGCTTCGGTCAGCCACGAGCGGGCCGAGAGCCGCGTGCCGTGGGCGGCGCGGATCACCCTGCCGCGCGCGACGTTCTGGAAGTCATTCGGCATGTTCATTCACCTGGCAATGGTGTCGTTCAACGCGTTACGCAGCGGCAGCTTCAGTCGCTCGAGCGCGCTGCGGTAACGGGCATCGATCTCCGCTTCCTTCTCGTGCCGGCCGTCACGGATCACCCAGCGCCCGCCGACCATGACCTGTCTGGCCACCGGTGCCATCGAGCCGAACACCAGCGCGCTCATGAAATATTCCGGCGGCAATTGCGGCCAATCGCCCTCGTTTGAATCAAACGTAACAAAATCCGCGCGCCCCAGTTCGCCGCCTGCCGGCCGTTCGCATCCCAGCGCCGCCCAGCCGCCGGAGAGGACTGCCCGGTAGAGCCGATCGGCCACCGCCGGCTCGGCGCTTGAGGCCAGGACATTGCGGCGACCGCGCAGCAGGCGCAGCGCCCATTCCAGCTGGCGCAGTTCCGCCCACGCATTGCACCCGATATTGCTGTCCGAGCCAATAGCCAGCCGACCACCAGCGCCAAGATAATGAGCCGCATCCGCGCAGCCATCGCCCAGGTCAGCCTCCGTGGTCGGACACAGCACCAGCGTTGCACCGCTGGCGGCGAGCTGGTCGAGCTCCGCGGCCGTGGTGTGCGTGCCGTGCACCAATGCCCAGCGCGGGCCCAACATGCCGCGCTCAGCCAGCAATGCCACCGGCGTAGTGCCGTAATGCTCGCGGCACGCGGTCACCTCCGCCGGCTGCTCGGCGACGTGGATGTGAGTCACGGCGCAGGCGTCCGTGGCCGCCAGTTGCGCACTGACGTCGGCGATCGTCTCCACATCCACCGCGCGCAGGCTGTGGAATGCGACCCCCAGCAGCGTGTCGCCGTCCGGCGGATAGCGGCGCCGCAACTCGGCGAAGTCCTGCATGAACTGCCCGGTGGAGCGGATGAACGGCGCCTGCGCCGGCGTGGGCGCGGCGCGGCCGAAGTTGCTGTGCTGGTAGAGAGTCGGCAGCAGCGTCAGCCGGATACCGACCCGCGCGGCGGCGCGCGCAATCGCCACATCGGCATCCAGTGGCGCGTTCGAGCCGCGCCTGAGCCGGTGCAGGTAGAGAAACTCCGCCACACCGGTATAGCCGCCGCGCAGCAGATCCAGATAACAGCGCGCCGCAATGGCCTCCAGATCGTCGGCGCCGATCTTTGCGGCCGCGGTATACATCGCCTCGCGCCAGCTCCAGAAGTCTTCGCCCGCGCCGCGTGCGCGCTGCGTCCAGGCCGGCAACATGCGCTGAAACGCGTGGCAATGCGCGTCGGCCACACCTGGCAGCGTAAGTCCCGGAACATAGGCCGAGGAGCGGCGCGCCGATGATTGCTCTGCCGCCGATTGCTCGGCGGCCGAAGGGCCGGTCAACATGCGCGCGACGCGGCCCAGCTCATCGATCTCCACCGCGACATCGGAGCGCCAGGCGCCGTCGATCCACAGATTGGCAAATGTGATTAATTGCATCAGGACTGGCGCCACCGGCTCGGGTACGCGATTCTAGCGGCGTCCGCCTCCAAACACCCGCTGTGCGCCCATGCAGATACCGCTCACTTCAGCTTCCGATTCCGCTGCCGTCGCCAGCCGGCCGCAGCTGCAGCTATTCACGCGCGCGCGGCTGCTGACCATGAGTGCCGCCGGCATCCCCGGCAGTGCCATCGACGTTGACCCCTCCGACAGCATCGCGGCGGCCGGCGAGCGCATCGTCGCCATAGGCAGCGACGCTGAGCTTCGGCGCCGCTTTCCCGGGGCGCGGGTGCACGATCTGCAGGGCCGCCTCGTGACCCCCGGCCTGATCGACTGCCATACCCATATCGTGCACGGCGGCGAGCGCTCGGCCGAGATGGAGCGGCGGCTGGCCGGTGAGAGCTACGAGAGCATTGCCCGCGCCGGCGGCGGCATCCTGAGCACCGCGGCCGCCACGGCGCGCCTCGGTGAGAGCGAACTGGCGGCTGGCGCGCTGCCGCGGGTCGATGCGCTGCTGGCCGACGGCGTCACCACGCTCGAGATCAAATCGGGCTATGGGCTGGAGCTTACGGTCGAGTTGCGCTCGCTGCGGGCGGCGCGCCAGGTCGGAGTACTGCGGCCGGTGTCGGTAAGCACCACCTACCTGGCCGCCCACGTGTTGCCGCCAGAGTTTCCGGGCGGTCGCGATGGCTACATCGAGCGCGTCTGTACGGAATATCTGCCCGCGGTAGCCGCCAGTGGCATGGCCGATGCGGTGGATGCCTACTGCGAGAACATTGCGTTCTCTGTCAACCAGGTGGCGCGGGTGTTCGACTGCGCGCGCTCCCTGGGGCTGCCCCTGAAGCTGCACTCCGACCAGCTCTCCAACATGCATGCGGCGGCGCTTGCCGCCGGCTACCGGGCGCTGTCCGCCGATCACCTGGAGTTCACCGACGCCGCCGGGGTGGCGGCGCTCGCGGCCGCCGGTACCGTCGCCGTGCTGTTGCCGGGCGCGTTTCATTTCCTGCGCCAGCGGCAGGCACCGCCGGTGCAGGCCCTGCGCCGCGCCGCGGTGCCCATGGCGATCGCGTCTGATTGCAATCCGGGCACCTCGCCCCTGTCCTCGTTGCTGACCGCGATGAATCTGGCCGCGGTGCAGTTCGGCCTGAGCACGGCCGAGTGCCTGGCGGGCGTCACGCGCGAGGCGGCGCGCGCGCTCGGAGTGCTGGCGGATCGCGGCAGCATCGACGTCGGCAAGAGCTGCGATCTTGCGATCTGGAACGTGGAACAGCCGGCGGCGCTGGTATACTCGCTGGGAAGCCGGCCGCTGTACGAGAGAGTCTGGCGCGGCCAGCGCATAGCGACGGCCGGCACACCATTCAGCGTCCCCGGCGCGCCTCATGGAGAATCCCGATGAATCTACCCAAACCAGCTGCGCCGTGCCGAGCCGCACTGTACGCAGCGCTGCTGTCATTACTCTCCTATGCTGGCGCCGCCGCCGCCGCAGAGCCTGCGGCCCCCACATCGCAGGTGCAGTTTGGCGGCCAGTGCGTCGAAGGGCTGGCGGAAGGCCATCACGTGATGACCGACTGCACCACCACCTGGACCGACAAGGCCGGCAAGGTCTATTGCTTCAACAATGACGCCGCCAAGAAATCGTTCCTCGAGCGCCCGGATGAGAACCTGAAGCGCGCCCAGGATTTCATCGCTGCCAGCAGCGTGGAATCCACCGAAAAGGGCATGGAGAATTTCACCGGTAGCGATGCGGAAGAGCTCGTAAAGGCGACCATTGCCGCCAAGCTCAAGGCCAACAATGGGATCTTCCCCTTCGACGACCCGCTCAACGGCGAGCAGCTCAAGCTGAGCTTCGATGGGATCGACTTCACCCGTACCATCGACGGCTACGGATATTTTCCTGACGTGAAATTTCACGACTCGACCAACCCTGACAGGAATTACCTGATCGATTTCTGGGTGATGCCGATCAGCGGACAGCTGCAGATTCAGGAGACCCGGATCTACAAGGCGCCACTGATGGTGGACGGCAAGTGGACCAAGTGGGCGCGTGAGCCGGTTCCGTGGTGGTGGATACCTGCGTCTGAGCATCCCGGCAAGGTTGCCAACAAGCGCGGCTGGGAAGTGATGTCGGCTGTTGAACAGAACGCGACCGACGTCAGTGCCAAGAATAATGGTGTGTTCAAGCTCAAGGATGACAAGACCGGCAAGGAGCTGACGCTGGAGTTCATCGACACCCACCAGCCGGTCAGGCAACTCGACGATAACGGACACTATTTTGCCTGCACCGACTTTCGCGTGGTCGGCACCAAGGACCAGATCTACGACATCGACTTCTGGGTCACCGACAAGGACGGCAAGATGAGCGTCGACCAGGTAAAAGTGCACAAAGTGCCCGAGCTCAAAGATGGCCAGTGGGTGCAGGTGCCGCGTTACGAGTGGAAGGATCTTGGCAGTTCGCACGTCGTGCCCTGAGGACGGCGAGGTCGAACCCGTAGCGCCAGGCGAGCGCGCAGCGCGACGCGCTAGCAAACCTTCTGGCCGCCTGGCCACCCTGTGGCTGTCGCTGGCGGCACTCACCGTCGCGGGTTTCCCGGCCATCTCATCGGCGCAGGACATCCAGCGCGTCACCAGCGCCGGGCTGAAGGAAATGACCACCGATCCCGGAACCGAGGTCGTGGGCGCCTCGGATGCCGATGTGACCATAGTCGAGTTCCTCGACTACAACTGCCCCTATTGCAGGCAGTTCGCCCCCACCCTGCAGACTCTGGTGGCCGCGGACCATGGCGTCGCGATCGTCTACAAGGACTGGCCCATCCTGGGCGATGTGTCGGTGTATGCGGCAAGATCGGCGCTGGCTGCCCGCTGGCAGGGCAAGTACCTTGCCGCGCACGATGCGCTCTTGAATGGGGCTCGCCTGACGCGCAACAACCAGGTGGATCTGGCCTTGAGTCGCGCCGGCATTGACCTCGGTGCGCTCAAGCTGGACCGGGCAAGCCACGCCAGGGACATCGACGCGCTGCTGGCGCGCAACGATGCCGAGGCACATGCACTGCACCTTCGCGGCACACCGGGCATCGTCATCGGCCGCGATCTGCTGCCGGGTATCGTCGATTTGAATGGCCTGAAGCAATTGGTGGCGGACGCCAGGCACGACCTGAAGAGCAATTGACGATCAGCTCATCAAGCCAGCTCGGCCTGCGGCAGTGGCGCAACAGCACCTGGTGGCTCGGCTTGGCGCTGACCGCCGCCCTGGCGGCCGCCGGCACCGGTGCCGCGCGACTCCAGGGGTTCCAGCGCCTGGGATTGACCAGCCTCACCATCACCATCGCCTTCGGCATCCTCGCCGGCAACACCATCTTTCCGCGACTGGCCACGCGCACTGCGTCCGGGGTCGATTTCTCCAAAAGCACGCTGCTGCGCGCCGGCATTATCCTGTATGGATTCCGGATTTCCTTTCAGCAGATCGCCGAGGTCGGCTGGACCGGCGCCTTGATCGATGCGTTGATGATCGGCCTGACCTTCCTGATCGCGGTGCAACTGGGAACGCGCCTGTTCCGGCTCGATCGGCAAACCGCCATGCTGATCGGCGCCGGCAGCGCCATCTGCGGCGCCGCCGCGGTGATGGCCACCGAACCGGTGGTACGCGGCCAGCCGCACAAGGTCTCGGTCGCGGTGGCCACGGTGGTGCTGTTTGGAACCATCGCCATGTTCATCTACCCGCCGCTGTATTCGCATCTGGGACTGTCGCAGCACGCTTTTGGCATCTTCGCCGGATCCACCATTCACGAGGTGGCACAGGTAATCGTCGCCGGCAAGAGCGTCAGCGACGAGGCCGCCGGCATGGCGGTGATCGAGAAGATGCTGCGGGTAATGATGCTGGCACCGTTTCTGCTGCTGCTGTCAGCCGCGTTGCCGGCGCGCGCCCCCGCCAGCCAGACGCGTGTGATGATCCCCTGGTTTGCGCTGCTGTTCATCGGCGCCAGCGCCGTCAACTCGTTGCGCTTGCTGCCGCCGATAGTGGTCGACTGGTTGAATGAGCTGGACCTGCTGCTGCTGGCCATGGCGATGGGGGCGTTGGGCCTGCGCACCCATGCGGGGGAGATTCGACGCGCCGGGCTCAGGCCGCTGTTGCTGGCGGCAACACTGTTTGTGTTCCTGATGCTGGGAGGCTACGCCGTCAATCGAATCATCACGCAGTGGATGGGTTAGCGGCCGATCAGCGCCACGCCACCCATGTAGGGCCGCAGCACCGAGGGCACCTCGACGCTTCCGTCCTCGTTCTGGTAATTCTCCAGCACCGCCACCAGGGCACGGCCCACGGCCACACCCGAGCCGTTGAGCGTGTGGACCGGTTCGGGCTTGCCGTCCACCGGGTTGCGCCAGCGTGCCTGCATGCGCCGCGCCTGGAACGCCTCGCAGTTGCTGCAGGAAGAGATCTCGCGATACTTGTTCTGCGAGGGCAGCCACACTTCCAGATCGTAGGTCTTGGCGCTGGCAAAGCCGGTGTCGGCGGCGCTCAGCACCACTACCCGATACGGCAGTTCCAGCCGCCGCAGCACCGTCTCGGCGTGCCCGCGCAGTGCCTCGAGCGCGACATACGAATCCTGCGGCCGCACGATCTGCACCAGCTCGACTTTCTCGAACTGATGCTGGCGGATCATGCCGCGCGTATCGCGGCCGGCGGCGCCCGCCTCGGAGCGAAAACACGGGGTGTGTGCCACGAATTTCAGCGGCAGCGCTTCGGCGGCGACGATCTGCTCGCGCACCAGATTGGTCAACGACACCTCCGCCGTCGGGATCAGGTACAGCTCGCGCTCACCGCGCAGCGCAAACAGATCCTGCTCGAATTTCGGCAACTGCCCGGTGCCGACCAGTGCCTGGCTCGACACCAGGTAGGGCGCGTAGATCTCGGTATAGCCATGCTCACCGGTGTGCAGGTCGAGCATGAACTGCGCCAGCGCGCGCTGCAGCCGCGCCAGTGCGCCGCGCATCACCACAAAGCGCGCTCCTGAGATGCGACCGGCGGCTTCGAAATCGAGCAGGCCGAGCGATTCGCCGATGTCCGCGTGATCGCGCGGCGGAAAGCCAAGCTGGCGCGGTTCCCCGTGACGCGCAACCTCGACGTTGGCGCTCTCGTCCGCGCCGTCCGGCACCGATGCGTGCAGCAGGTTCGGCAGATCGAGCTGCCAGCGTGCAAGCGTAGCTTGCACCGCCGCCAGTTGCTGCTCGGCGTTCGACAGTCCGGCGGTCAGCGCTTCGCCCTGCTGCAGCAGCGGTGCGATATCCTCGCCGCGGCCACGCGCCTGCCCGACCGCCTTGGCGTGGCTATTACGCGCCGCGCGCAGCCGGTCGGTCTCGATCTGCCAGTGGCGGCGCTGCTGCTCCAGCGCCTGCCAGGCGGCTAAATCGAACGCGTAGCCGCGCCGCGCCAGCAGACGCGCCACCTCCTCGGGAGCCGAGCGCAGCAGCTTCGGGTCGATCATGATTTTCCCTGGTCGGCCTTGGGGTGGCGCAGACGCTCCATAGCTTCGCCGATGCGCTGCTCCAGGCCGCGCGTGGTCGGATGATAATAGCGACGCTCCGGCATGTCGTCCGGCAAATAGCGCTCGCCATGAGCATAGGCCTGCGGTTCATCGTGCGCGTAGCGATAGCCGCTGCCGTGACCCAGCTCCTTCATCAGCCGTGTAGGCGCATTGCGCAGTCGCAGCGGCACCTCGAGTGAGCCATAACGCTCCACGTCCGCGCGCGCCTCGCCGAATGCGGTGTAGACCGCATTGCTCTTGGCGGCGACTGCGAGATACACCACCGCCTCGGCCAGCGCCAGCTCGCCTTCCGGACTTCCCAGGCGCTCGTAGATCTGCCAGGCGTCGAGCGTCAGCTGCAGCGCGCGCGGATCGGCAAGTCCGATATCCTCGCTGGCCATGCGGGTAATACGCCGCGCCAGATAGTGCGGATCGCAGCCGCCGTCGAGCATGCGCGCAAACCAGTAGAGCGCCGCATCGGGATCACTGCCGCGCACCGCCTTGTGCAGTGCCGAGATCTGGTCGTAGAACTGGTCCCCGCCCTTGTCAAATCGGCGCCGGCCGCCGCCGGCAATCTCCTGCGCCTGCGCCAGCGTGATGAGCTTGCTGCCGCCCGCGGCCGCCACCGCGGCCGCCAGCTCGAGCATGCCCAGCCCGCGCCGCGCGTCACCATCGGCGGCATGCGCCAGCAACGCCAGCGCCTCGTCCTCGATCGTGAGTTCCTGCGTGCCGAGGCCGCGTTCGCGGTCGGCCAGCGCGGCCTGCAGCAATCGGCGCAGCTCCTCGACGCTCAGCGCCTTGAGGACATACACCCGCGCGCGCGACAGCAGCGCACCCACGATCTCGAACGATGGATTCTCGGTAGTCGCGCCGATGAAGGTCAGCGTACCGTCCTCGACATGCGGCAGGAAAGCGTCCTGCTGCGCCTTGTTGAAGCGATGTACTTCGTCGAGGAACAGCACCGTGGGATGCCCGTCGGCAGCGGTCTGCTGTGCCAGTGCCACCGCATCGCGGATATCCTTGATGCCCGCCTGCACCGCCGACAGCGCTATGAACCGCGCCTTGGAGCGATCGGCGATCAGGCGCGCGAGCGTGGTCTTGCCGGTCCCCGGCGGGCCCCAGAGAATCAGTGAGTGTGGCTGGCCCGAGGCGATCGCCTCATACAACGGTTTGCCCGGCGCCAGCAGGTGTGTCTGGCCGACGAACTCCTCGATGCGGTGCGGCCGCATGCGATCGGCCAGCGGCCGCCAGTCCTTGTCACCGTCGGCAAGTGCCAGCGGCTGTTGCGTCGAGTTGCGCTTGGCCATGATTCGCGCGCCCTGGAGCTATCGCTGCGGCGTACCGATCACGTCCACACCGGCGGGCGGCGCAAACTGCAGCTCGGACGGCTCGACGCGGGCGTTGCGTTCGCTGCGCTGAAAATCGAGCTGCACCGTCTGGCCGAGCCGGTCTTGCACCACCATGCGACGCAACAGATCGCCGGCAAAGCCGAGCTCGGCGTGGCTGAAATCCGCCTCCGCGCTGTACGGCTTGACGCTGACCCAATCGAGCCCATCGTGCGAGCCAGCCGGACTGATGTCGAAGCTGTCGTGCAGCTGCGCGGCGCTGCCCGACAGCAGCATCACCGGAGTGGCCGACAGCGCCGCGGCCACCGGTTTGACCGACACCTGCGCCAGCTCGCGATCGTAGAACCACAGGTTCTTGTCATCGGCCACCAGCAGCTGGCCGCGCTCGCCGCCGCTGGCGGTTGCCGGCGGCGCCGGCGCGCTCCCGCCGGCACTGCTGCCGGGCGTGGCGGCAACCGGCGTCGCGTCCGCGCGCGGCTGGTAGTCCCAGCGAAATCTCCCTGGCCGCTGCACCACGAGCGTACCGCTGCCGGCCTCGGTTTCAGTGCCGTGCGCATCGGTGACCGTCTGGGTGAACGCGGTGCGCAGGCTTTTCAGTCCATCCAGGTAGCGATCCAGGGCGGTAGTGCCCGAGGCCGCTTGCGCGGCAAGCACCGCGCCGCCGGCAAGCAGCAACATCGCCCCGCACGCGCCCCGCCACGCTCGCCATGCCACAGGGCTGAACATCTGCTGCGACATCAAGGGCTAACTTGGAGGCGGTGCCAGCACTTCGCGGCCGCCATTGGACTGCAGCGGCCCGACGATGCCCGCCAGTTCCATCGCCTCGAGCATGCGCGCGGCGCGGTTGTAGCCGATTTTCAGCCGCCGCTGCACGTAGGAGATCGACGGCTTGCGCTCGCTGGTGACGATCTTGACCGCCTCATCGTACAGCGCGTCCTGCTCCGGATCGTCGGCGAGAGCGCCATTGTCCTCATCCTCACCGGAAATTCCGGGGATCGGTGTCGACGGACCGCGCAGCACCTCATCGATGTAGTTCGGCCGCGCCGAGTGCTTGAGCCCTTCCACCACACGATGTACTTCGGCGTCGGAGACGAAGGCGCCGTGAATGCGGGTGGGCATCGAGGTGCCGGGCGGCAGATACAGCATGTCGCCGTGTCCGAGCAGCGATTCGGCGCCCATCTGGTCGAGGATGGTGCGCGAGTCGACCTTGGCCGAGACCTGGAATGCGATGCGCGTGGGTATGTTGGCTTTGATCAGCCCGGTGATCACATCGACCGACGGCCGCTGCGTGGCCAGTATCAGATGTATGCCCGAGGCGCGCGCCTTCTGCGCCAGGCGCGCGATCAGCTCCTCGACCTTCTTGCCGACGATCATCATCAGATCGGCCAGCTCGTCGATGATCACCACCACGAACGGCAGCGGCTCGAGGTTGGGGATCTTGCTCTGATCGATGCTCGGATCGTTGGCGGCACGCTGCAGCATCACCGGATCGCGGATTGGCTTGTTGTCGGCGATCGAGTCCTTGACGCGGCGGTTGTAGCCCGCGATGTTGCGCACCCCGAGCGCCGACATCAGCTGATAGCGCCGCTCCATCTCGGCCACGCACCAGCGCAGCGCATTCGCTGCCTGCTTCATGTCGGTCACCACCGGCGACAACAGGTGCGGAATACCCTCGTATACCGACAGCTCGAGCATCTTCGGATCGATCATGATCAGCCGCACGTGCTCGGCGGTGGACTTGTACAGCAGGCTCAGCACCATGGCGTTGATGGCGACCGATTTTCCCGAGCCGGTGGTGCCGGCAATCAGCAGGTGCGGCATGCGCGCCAGATCGGCCACCATCGGCACGCCGCCGATGTCCTTGCCGAGCGCCAGCGTCAGCGGCGAGGCGACATCCTCGTAGGCCTTGGAGCGGATGATTTCGCCCAACGTGACCACTTCGCGCTTCTCGTTCGGGATCTCCAGCCCCATCACCGATTTGCCGGGTATCACCTCAACCACGCGCACACTGATGGTCGACAGCGCACGCGCCAGGTCCTTCGACAAAGAGCTGATCTGGCTCGCCTTCACCCCCGGCGCCGGCCGCATCTCGAAGCGCGTGACTACCGGGCCCGGATGCACGGCCACCACGTCGACGTCGACACCGAAGTCCTTGAGCTTGATCTCCACCAGGCGCGACATCGCCTCGAGCGCTTCGGATGAATACGAGGGTTCGCGCTCGCGCGGATTATCCAGCAGATCCAGCGGCGGCAGCTCGCGCGCCGAGGGCGGATCGAACAGCGGCACCTGGCGCTCCTTTTCCACCCGCTCGCTCTTGGCCGGGGCCGGCGCCGGGGCGGAGATCGCCGGCGCGATACGCGGCGCGGCGCGGCGTTGTTCGGCCTGCAGCACTTCCTTGCGCGTCAGCTTGGCGCTACGCCCGGCATTGACCTCGCGGCTGGTGAACCAGCGTTCGCGCACCCAGTGCACACCGGACCAGGTCCAGGCCCCGATCCGGTCCATCACCGTGAACCAGGAGACACCGAAGGCCACCGCCGCGCCAGCCATCCAGGCCGCGAGCAGCAGCAGCGTGGCGCCCAGAAGATTCAGGCCCGCGGCGAGGCTGCCGCCGGCGGCCTTGCCGACGATACCGCCGGCGCCCTGGGGCAGGCTGCCCGAGCTCCAGTGCAGCGATGCCAGCGCGCAGCTCGCCACCAGCACCACTACAAAGCCGGCGCTGCGGATCGCGACATTCAGGCGCGAGTGCTGCTGAGCGGCGCTGCCGCTGCGCGTCAGCCGCCACGCGGCGATAACCAGCATCAGCGGCAGCAGGTACGCGGGCCGGCCGAAAAGAAACACCAGCACATCGGCCAGCCAGGCGCCGATCGGCCCGACGCGGTTGTGGACCGCCGCGCCCTCACCGGTGGATGAGAATCCGGGGTCGCGCGCATCGAAGCTCAGCAGCGCCACCAGCAGCACCAGCGCCAGCACCGCCAGCGCAATGGCGGCACCCTCGCGCAATCCGCGCGCGACGGCGGCGGAAAAACGCAACGGTGCTCGGCTCTGGGCGGTGGATTCGGCCACGGAATAACAATCCTCGTTCAAGGATATGACTTGGCCTGCGGGTCCGGCTTACTTACCATGCATCATTCAACCTTGGAGTTCGGCGCGCCGCGCGCGACCATGAAAGGAAATTGTACATGACTCCGCCGCTGCACCGCCGTCTGATCGTCCTCGGTTCAGGGCCGGCCGGCTATACCGCCGCGGTATACGCAGCGCGCGCCAATCGTGCGCCGATGCTGATCAGCGGCCTCGAGCAAGGCGGGCAGCTCATGACCACCACCGACGTGGACAACTGGCCCGGGGATGTCGAAGGACTGCAGGGGCCCGCGTTGATGCAGCGCATGCTGGAACACGCCCAGCGCTTCGCCACCGAGATCGTGGTCGACCACATCGAGCGCGCCGATCTGTCGGTGCGCCCGTTTGCGCTCGCCAGCGGCACCGCGCGCTATACCTGTGACGCGCTGATCATCGCCACCGGCGCCTCGGCCCGATACCTGGGCTTGCCGTCGGAGGAGAAATTTCGCGGCCGCGGGGTATCCGCCTGCGCCACCTGCGATGGCTTTTTCTTCCGCGGCCACCGCGTCGCGGTAGTCGGCGGCGGCAATACCGCGGTGGAGGAAAGCCTGTATCTGTCGAACCTGGCCGAGCATGTGACGCTGATCCACCGGCGCGACAAGCTGCGCGCCGAAAAAATTCTGCAGGATCGCCTGCTGGAACGCGCGCGCAGCGGCAAGGTGAGCCTGGTCTGGCACCATGGCGTCGACGAAATCCTCGGTGACGACTCGGGCGTCCACAGCGTGCGCATCCGCTCCACCCAGGACGACAGCGTGCGTGACCTTGCCGTGACCGGCATCTTCATCGCCATCGGCCACACGCCCAATACCGAGCTGTTTCGCGGCCAGCTCGAGATGCGCGGCGGCTACCTCACCGTGCACGGCGGCAGCGATGGCAACGCCACCGCGACCAGCCTGCCCGGCGTGTTTGCGGCCGGTGACGTCGCCGACCATGTGTACCGCCAGGCGATCACCTCCGCCGGCTCTGGCTGCATGGCCGCGCTCGATGCCGACCGCTACCTCGAGCAGTTCGACTCCAGCGCGGCCTAGGGAGTTCGATCGCGCGTGCAATGCCGGATACTCAATCGCGTGAGCGAACTGCCGGCCGAGCAGTGGAACGCGCTGGTGGGCGATTACCCGTTCCTGCGGCACGAATTTCTGGCGGCGATGGAGGACAGCGGCTGTGCCAGTGCGCGCAGCGGCTGGAGCCCGCGGCATGTGCTGCTGAGCGATGCGAACGGGCTGGCAGCGGTGGCGCCGCTGTACGAGAAGACCCACTCCTGGGGCGAGTTCGTGTTCGATTTCGCCTGGGCGCGCGCCGCGGAACAGGGCGGCCTGCCCTACTACCCGAAGCTGGTGTGCGCCGTGCCGTTCACCCCGGCCACCGGCCCGCGGTTGCTGTGCCGTGGCGATGTTTCCGCACCTGCGCTGCGCTCGGGACTGCTGCGGGCGATGCGCGAATGCCTGGCCGGCGCCGGATTGTCGTCGGTACACGCGCTGTTTCTGGATTCGGCCGCGCGCGCTGCGTGCGAGGCGGACGGCTGGCTGTTGCGGCGCGACTGCCACTTCCAGTGGCATAACCGCGGCTATCGCGACTTCGATGATTTTCTCGACGGTTTCTCGGCCGACAAGCGCAAGAAGGCGCGGCGCGAGCGCCGGCGCGTGCTCGAACAGGGCATCGAATTTCAGACCCTGCGCGGCGATGAACTCAGCGAGGCGCTGATCGAACGCGTCTACCGGCTGCACGAGGTCACCTTCATCCGCCACGGCCACACGCCGTACCTGAATCGTGCGTTCTTCAGCCGCATCGCCCGCTCGCTGGCCGACAGCTTTTTCGTCAAGCTGGCGATGCGCGATGGCACAGCCGTGGCCGCAGCGGTATTTTTCCGCTCCGCCGACACACTCTATGGGCGCTACTGGGGCGCCGACGCCGACTATCACAGCCTGCATTTCGAGGCCTGCTATTACCAGGGCATCGACTATTGCATTGCACACGGGCTCGCCGCCTTCGAGCCGGGGACGCAGGGCGAGCACAAGATCGCGCGCGGCTTCGAGCCGGCGCTTACCTGGTCGGCACACTGGATCGCGGACCTGTCGTTGCGACGCGCCATCGGCGCCTACCTGGCGCGCGAGGGCCTTGCGATCGATGCCTATGCCAGCGAGGCGGATGCGCACGCGCCGTTTCGCAAAGGCGAGCCGGCCGCGCCGCCGCGATGATCACCTGGCTGTCGCCCGACGACCCGCCCGAGCGCTTCCCGCCGCACGAGACGGCACTGCGCGACCCGCCCGGGCTGCTGGCGGCCGGCGGCGATCTGAAATTCGAGCGCCTGATTGCCGCCTACGAGCGCGGCATCTTCCCCTGGTACTCCCCCGGCCAGCCGGTGCTCTGGTGGTCGCCCGATCCGCGCGAAGTGCTGCTGCCGCGGGACTTTCATCGCTCGCGCCGCTTTCAACGCAGCCTGCGTACGCGCGGCTTCGAGTGGCTGGCGGATCGCGACTTTGCCGGCGTGGTCGCCGCCTGCGCGGCACCGCGCGCGCGCAGCCCGGGCACCTGGATCACCGCCGAAATGTCCGCTGCCTATTGCGGCCTGCACCAGCGCGGGCTGGCTCACAGTTATGAAATCTGGCGCGAGAATCGCCTCGTGGGCGGCGTCTACGGCGTGCTGCTGGGGCGCGTGTTCTTCGGTGAGTCCATGTTCAGCCGCGAACCCGACGCGTCAAAGGCCGCTCTGGCGGGACTGGTCGCGCGCAGCGCTGAACTGGGCATCGATCTGATCGACTGCCAGCTGCCGTCGGCCCATCTGCGCAGCCTGGGCAGCCGCGCCATGCCGCGCCGGCAGTTTTTGCGCTTCCTGCAGCCCGCTTAGGCGCTGGATGCGACTCGCATTGCATTGCCCCCGTGCTTTATGCGTAAATTCGCGCCCCCAAGGTTACGCAGCGCAGCATGCCCAAAGAAGACGCCATCCAAATGGAAGGTGAGGTCGTCGAGACCCTGCCCAACACCACTTTTCGCGTGAAGCTGAAGAACGGGCATCTCGTGACCGCGCATATCTCGGGCAAAATGCGCAAGAACTATATTCGCATCCTGACCGGCGATGCGGTAACGGTCGAGATGACGCCCTACGATCTGTCCAAGGGCCGCATCGTCTATCGCGGCCGCTAGCAGTTGCGGCTAGGCGGTCACTTCCGTCTGTGCCGTCGGTGCGTATTCCAGCTGCAGCGCGCTCTCATCCGCCGCCACCGACACCCGCACCTGGCCGCCGCCGACCAGTTTGCCGAACAGCAGCTCTTCGGCCAGCGGCCGCTTGATGTGTTCCTGGATCACGCGCGCCATCGGGCGCGCGCCCATCTTCGGATCGTAGCCCTTCTGCGCGATCCAGCGCCGCGCCGCTTCCTCGATGTTGAGCACCACGCCCTTGGGCTCGAGCTGCGCTTCCACCTCGATCAGCAGCTTGTCCACCACGCGCTCGATGGTCGCCTCATCGAGTGCGGCAAATTGGATCACCGCATCCAGGCGGTTGCGAAACTCGGGTGAGAACAGCCGCCGGATGGCTTCCATGCCATCGGTGGCATTGTCGGCGTGGGTAAAGCCGATCGACGGCCGGCTCATCTCCTGGGCGCCGGCGTTGGTGGTCATGACGATGATGACGTGACGGAAATCAGCCTTGCGGCCGTTGTTGTCGGTCAGCGTGCCGTGATCCATCACCTGCAGCAGCAGGTTGAACACGTCCGAGTGCGCCTTCTCGATCTCATCGAGCAGCAGCACGCAGTGCGGGTGCTTGGCGATCGCCTCGGTCAGCAGGCCGCCCTGGTCGAAACCCACATAGCCCGGCGGCGCACCGATCAGCCGCGACACCGTGTGGCGTTCCATGTATTCCGACATGTCGAATCGGATGAATTCGATGCCCAGGGCGATCGCCAGCTGGCGCGTCACCTCGGTCTTGCCGACGCCGGTGGGGCCGGCGAACAGCAGGCTGCCGACCGGCTTGCGCTGGTCGCCCAGACCCGAGCGCGCCATCTTGATCGCGGCCGACAGAGTCTCGATGGCCTGATTCTGTCCGAAAATCACCAGCTTGAGATTGCGCTCGAGGTTCTTCAGCAGGTCGCGGTCCGAGGCCGAAACGTTCTTGGCTGGGATGCGCGCCATGCGCGCCACGACGTCCTCGATCTGCGCCACCTCCACCCGCGCCTCGCGCTCGCCCACCGGGCGCAGCCGCAGCCGCGCGCCGGCCTCGTCCACCACGTCGATTGCCTTGTCGGGCAGGTGGCGCTCGTTGATGTGGCGATCGGCCAGTTCGGCCGCCGCGCGCAGCGCCTCATCGGCATATTCAACGCCGTGATGCTCCTCGAATTTCGGCTTCAGGCCCATCAGGATCTCGACCGTCTCGGCCACCGACGGCTCGGCCACATCGATCTTCTGGAAGCGCCGCGCCAGCGCGTGATCCTTCTCGAAGATTCCGCGATATTCCTGGTAGGTGGTCGAGCCGATGCAGCGGATCTCGCCGTTGGCGAGTACCGGCTTGATCAGATTGGAGGCATCCATCACGCCGCCGGAGGCCGCACCGGCCCCAATGACGGTGTGGATCTCGTCGATGAACAGGATCGCGCCCGGCTGCTTCTTGAGTTCGTTGACCACGGACTTGAGCCGCTTCTCGAAATCGCCGCGGTATTTGGTGCCGGCAATCAGCGCGCCCATGTCGAGCGCGAAGATGGTGCAGTCCGCCAGCACCTCGGGCACCCGACCCTCCACGATCAGGCGCGCCAGCCCTTCGGCGATCGCGGTCTTGCCGACTCCGGCCTCCCCGACATACAGCGGATTGTTCTTGCGGCGGCGGCACAGGATCTCAATGGTGCGCTCGATCTCGAGCTTGCGGCCGATGAGCGGATCGATGCGGCCCTCCTGGGCCTGGGCGTTGAGGTTGACCGCGTATTTCTCCAGCGCGCTGCCCGATTCAGTGTCGCGCTCGCCCTCCACGCCGGCGTCGTCGCGCTCCTTGTCGGCCTTGGTCTCGCCGGTGCGCGACAGGCCGTGGGAGATGAAATTCACCACGTCCAGGCGCGTCACCTGGGCGCGCGCCAGCAGGAACACCGCATGGCTTTGCTTTTCGCTGAAGATCGCGACCAGCACATTGACGACCCCGACCTCCTTCTTGCCGCTCGACTGCACGTGGAATACCGCACGTTGCAGCACCCGCTGAAAGCCCAGCGTCGGCTGCACTTCGCGCTCCTCGCTCGGCGCCAGGCGCGGCGTGTTGCTCTCCACGTGCTGTTTGAGGTCGGCACTGAGGCGCTCGATGTCCGCGCCGCAGCCCTCGAGCACCTCGCGCACCTTGGGCGCATCGAGGATCGCGAGCAGCAGGTGCTCCACGGTAAGGAATTCGTGGCGCGCGCTGCGCGCCTGGTGAAAGGCCTGGTTAAGGCAAAATTCGAGCTCGCTCGACAACACTGCTCCGTCTCTCCCGCAGCTGGTTCAGGCTTCCTCTAGCGTACACAGCAGCGGGTGCTGATGCTCGCGTGAGTAACCGGTCACTTGTGACACTTTGGTCTCTGCGATTTCGTATGTAAAGACTCCGCACACACCTTTGCCACGGGTATGCACCTCCAGCATCACCCGTGTCGCCGTCGGCCGGTCCATGGCGAAGAACCGCTCAAGCACCTCGACCACGAATTCCATCGGCGTGTAGTCGTCGTTGAGCAGTATGACGCGGTACAGCGGAGGCTGCGCCGTCTCGGGCGGAGCCTCCTCGACAATTACACCATGCTCGGGGCGATTAGATGCTCTGTACTCCGTCACGTGAAAGTCGCCCCGTCACAAAATCGCAGCGGATATGCAGCGCGTCTGCCATCGAAGTCTAATCCACTGGGACGCATCAAGGTATCTTCGATGGGAGTGCTTGAGGGTGTCGGCATTGAGCGACGCTCGGAACTAAAAGAAATTAGCCGAAACAAACACTTGAGAGCGTCAACGCCTGCGCCGTATCATGTCACACCGAAGGCGCTGCCCGGAGCTAGTAGTTGGCCAGTGCGACAGTTTGGATGGAGGATCTTAAGTCTGTTCAGGGACTGACGCGGTTATTGATTGACCGCGGGGCGCAGCTCGTGGTTTTGCTGCTGCTGCTGGCCCTGGGGCTGGACAGCGCCCTGATCCTGACCCGCGCCCTGGGCCACGGTCCGGATCTGCCCGCGCCAGCGGTCGGAGCCGCACCGGTACTACCCCGGGTAAGCGTCAATCCGGCGCTGCAGCTGGCCACCATCGTCAACGCCCATCTGTTTGGCACCGGCGCCCTGGCCAGCGGTGGTTCGGATGCGCCGGCCACCAGCATGCCGCTGATCCTCGCCGGCGTGATCGCCGATCCCGACCCGGGCAAGGGCGTGGCCATCATCGGCGAGAATGCGGCCGCCGGAAAACTGTATACGGTGGGCGCGGCGATGCCCGGCGGCGTGCACCTGCACGCCGTGTACGCCGACCGGGTGCTGCTCGAACGCAACGGCGGCCTGGAGACGCTGATGCTGCCGCGAACCCCGATGACCGCCAGGGGAGCGGCGGCCGGTATCGCCAGCCCCGCGCCGCGTGCCAGTCCGGGCAACCGTGACTCTGCCACGCTGCTGGCCGGGCTGGTGCGAGTGCAACCGGTGTTCAACCAGGGCAAGCTGCAGGGCTACCGGATCTTCCCGGGGGCCAATCACGGCGCCAGCGCCTTCACGCAGCTGGGGCTCAAGGCCGGTGACCTGATCGAGGCAGTCAACGGCACGCCACTGGACGATGCGGGACGGGCGATGGAGGTGCTTCAGACCCTGGGCTCAGCGGCTACCGCGACCGTCACCGTAGCGCGCAACGGTGCGCCGCAGGAGGTCAATCTCAATCTCGCCAGCCTCACCCTCGATGCCGATTCAGGCGACAATGCGCCGGCCGTTCAGGTCACCGTGCCGAGCGCGGAACAAGGCGCAAACCCGCCGGCAGGGCCCCCGCTCCGGGGCCGCCTGCCTTCCGCTCCGAATCTGAGCACTGCGCCCGGCGCCCCCGCGGGGTCTGCCGGCACTATGAACACCGCTGCGCCCGGGGCCGATGCGCCGGCTGCGCCCGCCGGCGGGGATCGCGACCGATAGCACTTCTCAGTCCCCGAGCAGTCGAACGATTACAGGAATGACCACTGATGTCCCATAGCCCACCGATCGTCCGTGCAGCGCGCCTGCGGCGCCACATCGCGATCGCGATCGCCGCGTTTGCCCTGAGCGCGCTGGCCTCCGCCCAGCAGCGCATTTCGCCCCCGCCGATGGCGGCCGGCGAGCATGCCAATACCCAGCGCATCACCCCGAACTTCAAGGACGCGGACATCACGCAGATCATCGAAGCGGTCAGCATGGCGACCGGCAAGAACTTCATCATCGATCCGCGCGTGCGCGCGCAGGTGACGATGCTGTCGTCGACGCCGATGACACCCGATCAGTTCTACCAGGCGTTCCTGGCCATCCTGCAGGTGCATGGTTTTGTCGCGGTGCCGGCCGGTGACGTGACCAAGATTATTCCCGATGCCAACATGCGCCAGTATCCGGCCAACGACCTGCCGCACAGCGTCAGCTCGACCTCGGATGAACTGGTGACGCAGGTGCTCGCGGTCAAGAACGTCGGCGCCGCACAGCTGGTGCCGGTATTGCGCCCGCTCATGCCCCAGAACGCCCAGCTCTCGGCCGTGACCGGCGCCAACATCCTGATCATCTCCGACCGCGCCAGTAACGTGAACCGCATGATGCGCATCATCGCGCGCATCGATGAGGTCGGGAGTCCGGATGTCGACGTCATCACGCTGCGCAGCGCGGTCGCCGCCGATACCGCGCGGGTGCTCAATTCCCTGCTGGCACAGAGCGGCGAGACCGGCGGCAACCTCAAGATCGTGGCCGACGATCGCTCCAACAGCATCCTGCTCAGCGGCGACGACAGCGTACGGGCGCGCGTCAAGGCCCTGGTGCTGCACCTCGATACCCCGGTGGATACCGGCAGCGAGACCCAGGTGCGTTACCTGCGCTTCTCCGACGCCGAGGATCTGGCGACACGGCTCAAGGAGCAGATGTCGGGTACCAGCAGCGGCAGCTCGTCCTCGGCCATGGCCGCGCTGCTCAATCGCCAGCCCACCCAGCCACAGCCCAATGCCCAGGGCAACACGCCGCGGCCGGAGGCGGCCGCGGCGGCCGCATCCACCGGCGGATCCACCACGCTGTCGCTCGCCGGCGGCACCGCCACCATCTGGGCCGACAAGGCCAACAATGCGCTGGTCATCACCGCCGGCCAGCGCAGCATGAAGGCGCTCAATGCGGTGATCGACAAGCTCGACATCCGCCAGCCGCAGGTCTACGTGGAGGCCATCATCGCCGAGGTGACGGTGGACAAGACGGCGGATCTGGGCGTGAACTGGGCCATCGACGGCACCAACTCCAGTGTCGGTGTCGGCGGCTTCATATCGCCGGTGGGCGGCACTTCGATCGTCGATCTGGTGCAGGGCGCGCTCGGCGCGTCGGCCGCGGCATCGAGCACCACCACCGGTACTACCGCGGCCACCGGTCTGTCCGATGCCACTCTCAACGGCACTACGCTCGGCATCGGCCGGCTCAAGGCGTCCGGGGTCAATTTCGCGATGATGCTGCGTGCGCTGCAGGGCGATTCACGCACCAACATTCTGGGCACCCCGTCGGTGGTCACGCGCAACAACCAGGAAGCGAAGATGGAAGTGGCGCAGGAAGTGCCGTTCCTGACCGGCCAGTACTCCACCACCAACGGCACCGGTAGCGCCTTTCAGACCATTCAGCGCGAGGAGGTCGGCACCATCCTGACGGTGACGCCAACCATCAGTGAGGGCGACACGGTGCTGCTGAAGCTGCAGGTCGAGAGCTCGAGCCTGGCCGCATCCTCCGCCGGCGCGGTCGACCTGATCACCAACAAGCGCGCCATCACCACCAGCGTACTGATCAAGGACAGCGGCACGCTGGTGCTCGGCGGGCTGATCCAGGACAGCGTGACCAACAGCGAGCAGTCGGTACCCCTGCTGGGTTCCATTCCGTTCCTCGGGGAGCTGTTTCGAACCCGCGGCACCGAGAAAACCAAGACCAATTTCCTGATTTTTCTGCAGCCGCACATCCTGCGCAACGACGCCCAGGCCTCGGTCGAAACCGACGCCAAGTACGACTACATCCGCGAGCAGCAGCGCATCCTCAATAAGGACCCGAAGGTGCTGCCGCTGCAACCCTACGCGCCGGCGGATCCGCTGCCGTCGATGGAAAACGGCCGGGTGAACACCGGGATACTCAGCCCCGATATCGAACAGGCCAATCACTCGAAGCCGCCGGCGGGCAACGGCGCCGCCCCTTCCGGCCCCACCGGCGCCATGCCGGAGCCAGTGACACCGTATAGCGGCGATGGCAGCACGCCCGATGCGCCAGCCAGTGACGCCGGAGCACCACGGTGAGCGCGATCGCCGAGCGCGTGGCGAGCGATAACCGGCTGCCGTTTACCTTCGCGCGGCGCCACGGGGTGCTGGTGCGCGGCATCGAGGCCGGGGTCGCGGACTGCGTGTATCGCGCACCGGCGTCGCCAGTGGCGCTGGCCGAAGCCCGACGCTACCTGCGCCTGCCGGTGAAACTCACCATGGTGGACAGCGAGGCGTTCGACGAGCTGCTGCGCAAGACCTATGAAGGCGGCGGCGAGTCGATGCAGATCGGGCTGGAGGACAGCACCGACCTCGGACAGCTGGCGCAGGAGCTGCCCGAGCAGGCCGACCTGCTGGAGAGCAACGACGATGCGCCGATCATCCGCCTGATCAACGCCGTGCTGACGCAGGCGATCCGCGAGAACGCCTCTGATATCCACATCGAGCCGTTCGAGAATCGCCTGGTAGTGCGCTTTCGCGTCGACGGCATCCTGCGCGAGGTGCTGCAGTCCAAGCGCGGCGTCGCGCCGCTGGTGGTGTCGCGCATCAAGGTCATGTCCAAGCTCGACATCGCCGAAAAGCGCCTGCCGCAGGATGGTCGCATCGGGCTGCGTATCGCAGGACGAGCGGTCGACGTGCGCGTGTCTACCATACCGTCGGGTCACGGCGAACGCGTGGTGCTGCGACTGCTCGACAAGCAGGCAGGGCGGCTCGATCTGGATTCACTGGGCATGGGCGACCACACCCAGCAGCTGATCGACGAGCTGATCCACAAGCCGCACGGCATCCTCCTGGTCACCGGCCCGACCGGCTCGGGCAAGACCACGACCTTGTATGCCGCGCTCGAACAGCTCAACGACAACACCCAGAACATCATGACGGTCGAGGATCCGATCGAGTACTACATCGACGGTATCGGCCAGACCCAGGTCAACACCAAGGTCGAGATGACCTTCGCGCGCGGGCTGCGTGCCATCCTGCGCCAGGATCCGGATGTGGTGCTGGTAGGTGAAATCCGCGACCTGGAGACGGCGCAGATCGCAGTGCAGGCGAGTCTGACCGGACACCTGGTGCTGTCCACCTTGCACACCAACACCGCGGCCGGCGCGCTCACCCGGCTGCGCGACATGGGGATCGAGCCGTTCCTGCTGTCCTCGAGCCTGATCGGCGTGCTCGCCCAGCGCCTGGTGCGGGTACTCAATCCCGAAACCCGCCAGGCGTTTGCAGCCGGTGAATACGAGCGGCGCCTGCTTGGCCTGGCCCCTGGCGATCCGTCCCCGACGCTGTATCGCCCCGGCCGCGATGCCGGCGGCGGCTACCGCGGCCGCACCGGCATCTATGAGTTGATCCTGATCGACGATACGCTGCGCACCATGATCCACGACGGTGTCGGCGAGCATGAACTGGAACGCTACGCGCGCAAGTTTACCCCTTCGATCCGCGATGACGGCCTGGCACGCGTGCTCAAGGGCGAGACCACGATCGAAGAAGTCCTGCGCGTGACGCGCGAGGATTAGACGTAACCCTCCATGGGCGCATTTGAGTACACCGCCCTCGACGCCGGCGGCCGCTCGCGCAAGGGCGTCATCGAGGGCGACACCCCGCGGCACGTACGCACGCTGCTGCGCGAACGCCAGCTCATGCCGGTCACGGTCGAAGAAGTCGCGGCGCGCGAATCGCGCCGCCAGCGCGGCAGCCGCTTTGGCTTTGCGCGCGGGGTGTCGGCCGCGGATCTGTCGCTGATGACACGCCAGCTGTCCACCCTGGTGCGCGCCGGCCTGCCGCTGGAGGAGGCGCTGCTTGCGGTCTCGCAACAGACCGAGAAGCCGCGGGTACAGAGCATTCTGCTCGGCGTGCGTGCCAAGGTGGTCGAGGGCCATACGCTCGCCACCGGCCTGGGCGAGTTTCCGCGCGTGTTCCCCGAGATCTATCGCGCCACGGTCTCCGCCGGCGAGCAGTCCGGTCACCTCGATGCGGTGCTCGAGCGGCTGGCCGAATACACCGAATCGCGCGAACAGATGCGCCAGAACATCCTGGGCGCGATGCTCTATCCGCTGGTGCTGACGATCATGTGCTTCACCATCGTCTCCATCCTGCTGACCTACGTGGTGCCCAAGGTGGTTGACGTATTCGAGGCCAATCACGCCCGCCTGCCGCTCGCCACCCGGGTACTGGTTGCGGTCAGCAGCTTCCTGCGCAATTACGGCCTGTGGTTGCTGATTGCCATCGCCGTTGGTGCATTCATTTTCTGGCGCGCGCTCAAATCGCGCGAGACGCGACGCCGGGTACACCAGACGCTGCTGAACCTGCCGCTCATGGGACGCATCGTACGCGGGGTAAATACCGCGCAATTCACGCGCACCCTGAGCATTCTCACGGCAAGCGCCGTGCCGGTACTCGATGCGCTGCGCATCTCGAGCGAAGTCATCATCAACCTGCCGATGCGCGATGCGGTCACCGAGGCAGCCGCGCGCGTGCGCGAGGGCGCGCCGATCGGCCGCTCGCTCGCCGCCAGCCGGCTGTTTCCACCGATGACGGTGCACCTGATCTCCAGCGGCGAGTCCAGCGGCCAGCTGCAGACCATGCTGGAGCGGGCGGCAACCAACCAGGAGCGCGAACTCGAGGGGCTGCTGGCGGCGCTGGTGGGGCTACTCGGTCCGCTGCTGATCGTGGCCATGGGCCTGTTCGTCATGGGCATCGTATTTGCGATGCTGTTACCAATTTTTGAAATGAATTCGCTGATCCGCTGAATCGACCGTTGCATCGTCATTTGAATCGCATTATTTTCGGCTCGCGGCTGGCACAGCGACGGGGCTACATGTAGATCAAGGTCATGGGCGGAAATACGGATTCCGACGAATTCGAGGAAGATGACGCCGACGAGGTCACGGGCGACGACGACCTGGATTTGGACCGCGCCATCAAGGACATGGAGATCGCCAAACGGCGCAACGTCAAGGTCGGCGAGCCGGCGTGGCGCCGGCTCGAGCAACGCCTCGAGCAGAAGCGCACCGCGGAACTGATCAGCGACTTCGAGGACTACGATATCGGCGATCCGGGAACGCGCGCCGGCCCGGCGGCCGCCGGCGCCAGCGCCAAATCGCGACGCTAGCTTGCCCGGCTAACGCCTTGGCTCGCACCACCGGCTGGCGCCACCGGCACGCTACGTCGCAGCACACCCACCACGACGCCCTCGATCAGCATCGACTCCTGCTTCAGATCGACCCGTATCGGCTCGAAATCGGGATTCTCCGGCAGCAACCACACGATGCTGCCTTCCTGCTTGTAGCGCTTCACGGTCACCTCGTTTTCCAGCCGTGCAACGATGATCTGCCGATTGCGCACTTCGCTGGTGCGATGCACCGCCACCAGGTCGCCGTCGAGAATTCCCGCGTCCTTCATGCTCATTCCGACTACCGTGAGCAGGTAGTGCGGCCGCGGATGAAACACCGCGGGGTCGAGCTGCAGGTGCTCGAGGATGTTCTCTTCCGCCAGCATCGGGCGGCCGGCGGCCACCCGTCCCACCAGCGGCAATGCCAGTTGCTCGCGCATCGTGTCGCGCAGTTGGATACCGCGCGACGCACCCGGCAGCAACTGGATGACGCCTTTGCGTGCCAGGGCGCGCAGATGCTCCTCGGCGGCATTGGGGGAACGAAATCCGAGCTCGGCGGCGATTTCGGCGCGCGTGGGCGGCATCCCGGTGTCGTTGAGGGAGCGCTGGATGACGCGCAATACGTTGGCCTGGCGTGGGGTCAGATCGGACATACTGTAATTATATACAGTAGTTCCGATTACCCCGCAACCGCGCTCTGGCGGCCACTGCTCGATGCCGTCGCCTACCCGCGCCCAGGTGCGCGATCGTACGCGCCTCAAGCCGCCCCACATGCGCCATCGCCGGCGCTTGCCGATCGCCTGCCCGATTATCGAGCGTGCCATCGTGCGTGGGCCATCGCGACCGAGCTGCCGCGACCCGCCCAGGGAAAGCGATCGTCCTGCGCGCCTTGCGTCGCATCCCTGCTCGAAGCCTGATGGTTCAAGGTTGACGCTTGAGCCCGGCAGGCGTGATGCGCGTGTCGCGTGAATGCATCGAGTGCCACCATCTGTGTTCATGCCGCATTCATTATTTTCCGGCTATCCTATTAAACTGTCGGTGTCCGCTGACAGACGGATTTCGATGTTGCTATTGCATTCGCAGGTCAAATTTGGTCAAGTTGTGGCCCGCAAAATCGTGCCGCCGCGCAAACGTTCGGTGCGATGCGGTTTATTTCAGTGCATAAAGGGGATTTAGATGAACAAATCAATCGTAGTGAAGCTGGCCGCCGCCGCTCTGGTGGTTGGACTTGCCGGCTGCACCGACCTCAAGCCGCTGCAGGCCGAAGTCGACACTTTGAAGCAGCAGGTCGGCCAGCTGCGAACTGATGTGGATGCGGCCAAGGCGTCGGCTGACGCTGCTTCGCGCGCTGCCAGCGCTGCGCAAAGCTCCGCCAATCAGGCTGCGACGGCGGCAAGCGGCGCACAGAGCACAGCCAACCAGGCGCTGTCTGCGGCCCAGGCGGCGCAGGCTTCGTGCGATGCGACCAACGAGAAGATTGATCGCATGTTCAAGAAGTCGGTTTCGAAGTAATTTCGACCGGCCCTTGAAGAAAAAACGCCGCGATTCCAGCGGCGTTTTTTATTGAGCGCATTGCCGGCAGACACCGCGCCGCGGGCTGCCGGCGATTGCGCCGTGGCGGCACGCAATGGCTCGCCGGCGTGCTGCGCCAGCCGGCACCAGTCGCCCCCATAGCGACGCCGCAACCCCTCAACGCATCAATAGCGCAGCAGCGCCGAGCCCCAGGTGACGCCGCCGCCCAGCGCCTCGAGCAGCAGCATATCCCCGCGCTTGATGCGCCCGTCGCGCACCCCGACGTCCAGCGCCATCGGTACTGAGGCGGTCGAGGTGTTGCCGTGCTCCTGCACCGTCACGATAACGCGCTCCATGGGCAGGCCGAGTTTCCTCGCCACGGCCTGGATGATGCGTAGATTGGCCTGGTGCGGAACCAGCCAGTCGATCGCGGATTTATCGAGTTTGTTCGCTGCCAGCGTCTCATCGACCACGCGGCCGAGCAGTGTCACGGCGAGCTTGAACACCTCGCTGCCCGCCATGCGCACGAAGTCCCCCGGCGCCATGTTGCCGGGCGCCGCGCCCCGCGACGGGCCACCGGTGCAATACATCAGGTGCTTGTAGCTGCCGTCGGCGTGCAGATGGGTCGAGATGATCCCGGGTTGTTCCGCTGGGGCGAGCACCACGGCGCCGGCGCCATCGCCGAACAGAATCGCGGTACTGCGATCGCCCTGATCGACGATGCGTGACAGTACTTCCGATCCCACGACCAGCGCACGCCGCGCCGCGCCGGTGCGCACGAACATATCGGCCACCGCCAGCGCGTAGATGAACCCGCTGCAGGCCGCTTCCAGCGCGAACGCCGGCCCACCGCGGCAGCCGAGGCGATCCTGCAGCAACACACCCGCATTTGGAAACACCAGATCCGGCGTGGTGGTGCCGTAGGAAATCAGGTCGATGTCGCCCGGTTCCAGCCCCGCCGCGGCGATGGCCGCGCGCGACGCGTGCTCGGCCATATCGACGTTCGACTGCCCGGGGGGCAGGATATGCCGGCGCTCTATTCCGGTACGCTCGCGGATCCAGGAATCGCTGGTATCCATGCGTAGCTCAAGATCGAAATTGGTGACGACCGTCTCCGGCAGGTAGCTGCCGGTGCCGATGATGCGCGAAAACACGCTCTGCGCCCGCTCCAACGCCGCGGCCTGCTGCTATTCCCCGCTGTCCGGCTCGGCCTTCTTTTCGATGACGCGACGGCCGCGGTAGAAACCATCCGGTGTCACGCAGTGCCGCAGGTGTTGCTCGCCTGACTGTGGATCGGTCGACAATGCCGGTGTCGCCAGTCCATCGTGCGAACGGTGCATGCCGCGCTTCGACGGTGTCTTGCGGCTTTTTTGTACGGCCATGATCCAAACTCCTGCAGCAAATCGTGACTATTTTTTCGTTTTCGCGCCGCCATCCAGCAGCGCACGTAAATCCGCGAACGGTCGCACCGTCGCCTGCTCACCCGCACTCTGCGGCGGCGACTCCGCCGCGGCAGTGCGCGCCTGCAACGCACGGCCAGCGGCCGCCTCGCAGGCGCTGCTGTCCGCATGCAGCGGCACCACTGGCAGTGCCAGCAGCAATTCCTCGGCCGCCAGTGCCGCCAGACTCAAGCGCCCTTCGGCCGCAAGATATGTTTCCCATTCGACCGGCGCTGCTTCCGCATCCGCCTCGGATTCGATCAGCAACACCGGCGAACTGGTCTCGATCGGCATGGGCATCGGCCCCATGCAGCGCTGGCAGACCAGCTCCAGCTGCGCCCGCAGTGCCACCTGCGCCACCATGAATCCCTGCTCGCGGCCGAACTGCAGATGCGCATGTACCTGACCGGAACCCAAGATCAACTCGCCCGGAAGCCCCGGCAGCTCCGCCACTGGGATATCCAAGTCTAAGGTCGCGCGAGCGTCCGCTAGCTTTCTGACGTCGCGTAGCTTCGAGGCGCCGCCCGGCATGGGCCGGCTATAATAGGTTCAGTGCCGCGGCAAGTCAAAAAACCCCGGGCATCCAAGCCTTTGATTCGAGCACCGTTTTCACATCGTCCATGCCGCCGCTGATCCTCGCCTCGACTTCACGCTACCGGCGCGAGCTACTCGGCCGGCTGCGCCTGCCATTCGAATGCGCCACGCCCGGGGTCGATGAGACCGCATTGCCGGCGGAGAGCCACCTGGATCGAGCCGTGCGCCTGGCTCTGGCGAAAGCCATGGCGGTGGCAGAGCGGCGTCCCGGCAGCACCGTCATTGGCAGCGATCAGGTCGGAGTGTGCAAGGGCGAGTCGCTCGACAAGCCGGGCGACGCGCTGCGCGCTCATGCGCAACTGCAGCGGCTGTCGGCCGCAGCCGCGACTTTCCATACCGCCGTGGCGATAGTGCCGGCGGACCACAGCCCCAGCATGCAGTTTGTCGATACCACGACGGTGTATTTTCGCGCCCTGAGCGATGCGGAAATCGAGCGTTACATCGCCGCCGAGCGCCCGTTCGACTGTGCCGGTGGTTTTCGCTGCGAAGGATTGGGGATCAGTCTGTTCAGTCGCGTGGTATCCGAGGATCCCAGCGGACTGGTCGGCCTGCCGCTGATCGCCGTGGCACGTTCCCTGCGCCAGCTGGGCTACGAATTGCCGTGAACGCTGCGCCAACGGCGCCCGGTCCTCTAGCCCTACATCGTCAGCCTCGCCGCGCCGGGGGTTGCCGTGGCGCCCCCGCCGCCGCGGGTTTGGCGCGCCCGCGCGCACGCGCACCTCTGGCGCCGAACTGATCGAGCACCGCGCGCAGCTGCGGCGGCAGCGGGGAGCTGAAACTCTGCTCGCTACCGCTGTCGGGCCAGATGAACGACAGGCTGTGGGCATGCAGGAACATGCGCGTCAGGCCGAGCGGCGCCAGAGTCTGGTTGAAAGCCTCATCGCCGTACTTGGCATCGCCCGCGACCGGATGGCCGCAATAGGCGGCGTGCACCCGGATCTGGTGCGTGCGCCCGGTATGAATGATGGCCTCCAGCAATGATGCACGGGCGCCGTAATGCTCGATCAGCTTGAACTCGGTCAGCGCATTCTTGCCGTGCGCGTCCACTTTGACGGTACGCTCGCCGCCGACCCGCAGATCGGTGCGCAGCGGCGCGTCGATGCGCTTGTGCCCGAGATTCCAGTGGCCGCTGACCAGTGCCAGATAACTCTTCTGCACCATCCCGTCGCGCAGCAGCGCATGCAGCGCGCGCAGCGCGGAGCTGCGTTTCGCGACCATCAACAATCCGCTGGTGTCGCGATCCAGCCGATGCGCCAGCTCCAGGGTCTGGCTCGGGCGCGCGGCGCGCAGCGCCTCGATCACCCCGAACGACAGGCCGCTGCCGCCGTGCACCGCCATACCGCCCGGCTTGTCGAGCACCAGCAAGCGCTCGTCCTCGTGGATGATGGCGCGCTCGATGGCTTCGATCATGCCGGTCGGTACACGTCGCGGGGCATCGGGCGCCACCTCGCGTACCGGCGGCAGGCGCACCGAGTCCCCGGCCGCCAGTCGCAGCTCGGGACTGGCGCGCCGTCCATTGACCCGCACCTCGCCGCGGCGAATGAGGCGAAAGATGCGGCTGCGCGGCACGCCGGGCAGCAACCGGGCAAGTACCTTGTCCAGCCGCTGGCCCTGCTCCTGGTCGTCGATCTGTACGTGCCGCACTGCGGATCTGCGTTCCGCGAGGGCGGGCGGCGGCTCGATCTGGGTCAATGGGCTCTCCAAGCTCACACTTTATGCTTTAAGTGTTTGTTTGCAGTAACGTCTGTGTCTATAATCGTTTGGTTGCCCAAGGTCGGATTCCCAAATCTTTAAGGAACGGGTCCGGCGCCATGGCAACGAGACTGCGGCCAAGCGCCGCATGGTAGTTGGTCCTCGAAATCGAGGCCATCGCGCATGAGTCGGCCGATCTGGTCCGCGCTCGCCCACGTTGCTCCTCCGAAAGTTCGAGCCCACGAGCGCGCTGCCGGTCAGTGGACCTCAAGATTTCCGGGCGCGCCGCCCAAGCAATGGCGGCCACGAGTCAATAGCACATAATCGATAGCACAAAATCGATGACACTTCTGACGCCCCAATCGATCTTCGGGTATTCCGCTGTCCATGGCGGCTTCGTGAATGTGCCCCCACACGTGCACATTCCGATAACCGCGGCCTCTCATCCAATTCTGGCAGAGGCAAATGAAAAGAATGCTAGTCAACGCAACCCAGCAGGAAGAGCTGCGGGTGGCAATGGTCGACGGACAGAAACTCTATGACCTGAGCATCGAGATACCCTCACGGGAACAGAAAAAAGCCAATATCTATAAGGCCCGCATCTCGCGCGTCGAGCCCTCGCTCGAAGCGGCGTTCGTCGACTACGGCGCACAGCGGCACGGCTTCCTGCCGCTGAAGGAAATCTCCCGCGAGTACTTTCGCGCCCAGCCGCAGGGCCGGCTCAATATCCGCGAACTGGTTACCGAGGGCCAGGAACTGCTGGTGCAGGTGGAAAAGGAGGAGCGCGGCAACAAGGGCGCCGCGCTGACGACTTTCATCAGCCTGGCGGGGCGTTTTCTGGTGCTGATGCCCAATAACCCGCGCGCCGGCGGCGTATCGCGCCGCATCGAAGGCGAGGACCGCGACCAGATGCGCGAGGTGATGAATCAGCTCAACGTGCCGGACGGCATGGGGGCCATCGTGCGTACCGCCGGCGTCGGTCGCTCGGCCGAAGAGCTGCAGTGGGACCTGGATAATCTCAAGACCCAGTGGGAGGCGATCGCGGAAGCCGGCAAGGGACGCGGCGCACCCTTCCTGGTCTACCAGGAGGGCGATGCGGTCACGCGCGCGCTGCGCGACTACCTGACCGACGACATCGGCGAGATCCTGGTGGATGACGAGAGCGCATTCCAGAAGGGCCTGGAATACATGCAGCGTTTCATGCCCAACGACACCCAGCGCCGCCTCAAGCTGTATGTGGACGACATACCGCTGTTCACGCGCTATCAGATCGAGAGCCAGATTGAATCGGCCTACGCGCACAAGGTGCAGCTGCCCTCGGGCGGCAGCCTGGTGATCGATTACACCGAGGCGCTGGTGTCGATCGACATCAACTCGGCGCGCGCCACCCGCGGGGCCGACATCGAGGCCACCGCCTGCAACACCAACCTCGAGGCTGCCGAAGAGATCGCGCGCCAGCTGCGTATTCGGGATATCGGCGGCCTCATCGTCATCGATTTCATCGACATGGAGTCGCAGAAGAACCAGCGCGATGTCGAGGATCGGCTGCGCGAGGCGATGAAAATGGACCGGGCGCGCATCCAGATCGGGCGCCTGTCGCGCTTCGGGCTGATGGAGATGTCGCGCCAGCGGCTGCGGCCGAGTCTGGGGGAGTCGAGCCATCTGGTATGCCCGCGCTGCAACGGTATCGGCAGCATCCGCAGCATCGAATCGCTGGCGCTCTCGATCCTGCGCCTGATCGGCGAGGAGACGCGCAAGGATCGCACCGCACGCCTGATCGTGCAGGTGCCGGTGGACGTGGCGACTTATCTGATCAATGAAAAGCGCGACGCGCTGCGTGCCCTGGAGGACAAATCGCACGCGCAGATGGTGATCGTGCCCAATCCGCACATTCAGACCCCCGAGTACTCGATTCGGCGGGTGCGCGACGATGAAGCACAGCTGGCGGAAAACTCCCAGGTCAGCTATCAGATTCCGGCGGCCCCAGCGGTTGCCGATGCGGCCGAGCGTGATCGCAAGCCGCCGGCCGAACAACCGGCCGTGGCTGCGCTGCTGCCGAGGACGGCGGCACCGCTCGTTGCCGCGCCCGCTCCAGGGCACGTGCCGACGGCCGAGGCGGTGTCGCGCCCAGGACTGTTCGCCCGTTTAAAGCGCTGGTTCGAAGCGACACCGGTGCAAGCTGGCACCAGCCAGCAAAACGGCACGCCGGCGGCGGCGGAACGTGAACCGACGCGCGAGCCACGTCGCAGCAACAGCGAACGCGGTGATCGCGGCAGTCGCGGCGGACGCGGTCGTGACCGCCGACCCGAGCGCCACGGCAATGGTCGCGGCCGCGAAGAGGCGCGCTACGAACCGCGTGGCAATGCGGAACGCGGTCGCGACGAGCCACGGCGCGAGCCGCGGCGCGATGAGCCGCGCCGGGACGAGCCACGGCGCGAGGAACCGCGCCGCGACGAGCCGCGCCGCATGGAACCGCAATTACCCGAGCCGCGCGAGGCGCGGGATGCGGCGCCTGAGGGTCCACCGCCGGGCGACCGGCCAGCGCGTACCGGGCGCTCAAGGCGCGGCGGCAGGCGCCGGCGCCGGGGCGCCGGAAATCGCGATCAGGGCATCGGCGGCCAGGGCGGCAGCTCGGGCGGCCCCGACGCTTCGATCGACACCCAGACCGGCTTTGACGGCGACACCGGGCAGCAGGAGATGGGCTGGACCGGATCGCCCGCTCACACCAGCGGTACGCACGGCTACGGCGAGACCCCGGAGCACGGCGCACCGACACCCGGCGTGCCGGCCTACGCCCCGCAACGGCGCCCTGACGAGGCCTCCTCGCCCCGGCTGACTGAGGCGGCCCCTGCCGCGCCCAATTCGGGGGTCGAGCGGGGCACGGAACATGCACCGTATGCCGCACCGCCGGCGCCGGCGCCGGCGCCGGAACATCGGCCGCAGACCGCCTGGTCGGCCGCTCCACCCCCTTCGGGCGAACAGGGATTCGACGGCCCGGCGCACGAGGAGTAGCGCGGATCAGGAGCGGCGGCGGCGGGAACTCAGCTGCGCCTGGCCAATAGCGCTTCCACGGTGGCGAGATCGGCTGCAGTGTTGACCTCGACGCCGGGAGCCACGAGCGCGTCCGCGACGCGGATGTCCAGGCCATGGTCGAGCGCGCGCAACTGTTCGAGCTGCTCGAGCAGTTCGTGCTCGCTGGGCGGCAGCGCCGCGATACGACGCAGTGCCGACACGCGGTAGGCGTAGATGCCGAGGTGCCGGCGCGCACCGGCGTAGCTGCTCTGGCTGACGAGGCCGGCCGGCGCGCCATCACGCGCCCAGGGAATCGGCGCCCGGCTGAAGTACAGCGCGCGCTGCTGCAGGTCGGTGACCACCTTGGCCACGTTCGGATCCAGCAGCACGCTCACCGACTGCAGCGGCACCGCCAGCGTGGCAATGTCGGCCGCCGGACGCGCAGCCAGCTCGCTCGCGACCTGATCGATCAGGGCCTCGGGCATCAGCGGCTCATCACCCTGCACATTCACCACGACATCGACATCGGCCCATCGTTCGCCAACGGCGACCGCCGCGACGCGGTCAGTGCCGCACGCCAGGGTGCTGGCAGTCATTCGCACTTCAGCGCCGAAGCCGCGTGCTACCTGCGCGATGCGCTCATCATCGGTGGCGACGATGACCTGGTGCGCGCCCGAGCGGCGTGCGCATTCGTATACGCGCTGGATCATGGGTTTGCCGCCCAGCATCAGCAGCGGCTTGCCCGGCAGCCGGGTGGAACCATAGCGCGCCGGTATGACCACCCGGTACATGCGGTCGATCTAGCGGTCGAGCAGGCGGTCGTCAGGCGCGAGCACGCGCGCTTCATCCTCGAGCATCACCGGGATGTCATCGCGGATCGGGAATGCCAGCCGGTCGGCGCGGCAAATCAGCAGCGCCTCCTTGCGCTCGTAGCGCAGCGGACCCTTGCACACCGGGCAGGCCAGGATATCGAGTAGACGTGCATCCAAGTGAATCTCCCGCTGGAATCGGCAGCCTCAGGCCGCCAGGCAGCGCTGCAGCCGCGCCAGCAGCGCATCGCCGTCCGCGCCGTCGAAGCTGACTGCAACCGGCAGATACCAGCGGTTCGCGGCAGCGAACGCGCGGCATTTTACCGCATCCTTCTCCGTCATCAGCAGCGGCAGGCCGTCGTGGAACTCAAGATCGGCGGCACGATAGTAATGGTGATCCGGGAACGCATGCTCCACCACCTCGAGCCCCGCTGCGGCAAGCTGCGCAAAGAAGCGTCGCGGATTGCCAATTCCGGCCACGGCATGTACCCGCTGTCCGGCGAGGCTCGACAGTGCCACGGCAGCGCCGCTGCCCGCCAGCGTACGCAGCCACTGGCCCTCCAGCCGCATGACGAACGCCGCGGGCACCCCGGCGGCCGCGGCGCCTGGCACGCCATTGATCACCACCGCATCAACCCGTGACAGGCGCTCGGCCGGCTCACGCAGCGGACCGGCGGGCAGCAGGTATCGGTTGCCCAGGCCGCGGCTCGCGTCAACCACGCCGATCTCGAAATCGCGCGCCAGCCGCAGGTGCTGCAAGCCGTCATCGGCGATGATCAGGTCCACGCCGGTTGCGAGCAGGCGCTCGGCGGCGGCCACCCGGTCGCGACCCACCACGACGGGCATCCCGGTGCGCAGGCGCAGCAACAGCGCTTCATCGCCGACCACGGCCACATCGCTGTCGGGCGTCACCAGGCATGGCACGCGGCCGGTTGCCGCGGCCCCGCCATAGCCGCGCAACACCACGCCGGGCCGATGCCCGCGCGCACCCAGCTGCTGCGCCAGCCAGATAACCAGTGGCGTCTTGCCGCTGCCGCCGACTGTGATGTTGCCGACCATGATCACCGGTCTGGCCATGCGCCGGCTCACGCACATACCGCGAGCGTAGGCGGCGCGCCGCAGCCGCACGCCCAGGCCGAACAGCCGCGCCAGCACGCGCAGCAGCCAGGGCGGGCGGCCAGCGCCGTACCAGATCGCCTGCAGGCGCGCCGCGAGCGTGCTGCTAGGCACTGAACTGCAGCCGGTGCAACTCCGCGTACACACCGTGCTGCGCCAGCAGCTCGGCGTGCGCGCCTGACTCGAGCACCCGGCCGTCGCTCATCACCAGTATGCAGTCCGCGCGCTCGATGGTTGACAGCCGGTGCGCGATGACCAGCGTGGTGCGGTTCCTCAGCAGCTGATCGAGCGCATCCTGGATGTGCCGCTCGGCCGCGGTATCGAGTGACGAGGTCGCCTCATCGAGGATCAGTATCGGCGTATCGCGCAGCAGCGCGCGCGCGATCGCGATGCGCTGGCGCTGTCCTCCCGATAGCAGCACGCCACGATCGCCCACCATCGTGTCCAGGCCCTGCGGCAACTGCTCGACGAATTCCATTACGTAGGCAGCGCTGGCGGCCGCCAGCAGCTGCGCCTCGCTGACATCGGTGGCGCCGAACAGGATGTTGTTGCGAATGGTCTCGTTGAACAGCACGACCTCCTGGCTCACGAGGCTGATCTGGCGGCGCAGGTCGGCCAGGCGATACTCGCGGATGTCGACGCCGTCGATCAGCACCGCGCCGGAGATCGGGTCGTAGAAGCGCGGCAACAGCGACACCAGCGTCGACTTGCCGCTGCCGGAGCGGCCGACGATCGCCAGCGTGCTGCCGGCGGGCACGGTCAGGTTGATGTCACGCAGCACCGCACCCTTGTCGATCGCGTACTCGAAATTGACGTGGCGGAACTCGACCGTGCCTTGCGCGCGGCCAAGGGTGCGCGTGCCGCCTTCGGGCTCGCTCGGCGAATCCAGCACCTCGAACACGCTCGCGCCCGCAGCGATGCCCTGCTGCAAGGGTCCGGCGACGTTGAGGATGCGCTTCAGCGGCTGCGACACCTGCATCAGCGCGATCACGAACACGCCGAAGGTGGCGAACGTCAGCGCACCGCTGGCGATCTCGCGATTCGCCACCAGCAGCACGCCGGCCAGTCCCAGCGCCGCCATCTGCTGCACGATCGGATTGCTGCTCGCGCGCGCCGACAGCAGGCGCACATTGGAGCGTCGATTGAGTTCGTTGGCGTCGTCGAACAGCCCGTCGATGTGCTGCTGGGCATTGAACACCTTGACCACGCGATGGGCGTCGAATGCCTCCTTGGCGACGCGCGTGACGTCGCCCATCGAGTTCTGGATGCGGGTGCTGTAGCGGCGAAATCGGATGTTGATGCTGCGGATCGACCAGCCGATCGCCGGCGCCACGATCATCGCGAACAGCGACAGCCGCCAGTCGGTATAAAACAGGTAGCCGAGGTTGAACAGGATCTGCATCGAATCGCGGATGATCGAGGTCATCGAATCCACGGCCGCGCCCGCCACCATCTCGGTATTGTAGGTCAGGCGATTGAGCATCATGGCCGACGACTCGGTGTCGTAGCGTGCCGTCGGCAGCCGCAGGTACTGCGCAAACAGATCGCCGCGGATGGTCTTGATCACCTGGCGTCCGACCCAGCCGGGAAAATAATTGGCCAGGTAGTCACCGCCGCCGCGCATCAGGAAGATCACCAGCACGCCCAGTGGCAGCCAGCTGAGCAGCTTCGGATTGTGTTCCAGCGCTATGGTGTTCTGCAGGTAGGTCTTGATGAACAGCAGCGTGACCAGGTCGGTGGCCGCATACAGGATCATGCCGACCACGCCGATCAGGTACATGCCGCGATACGGCCACGCGTAGCGTAGCAGCCGGCCGTACACCCGGGCCGCCGAGGGCGAGCCGGACTTGCCCGCCGCGCCGCCGGCCGCGGCGCGCTTCAATGGGGCGCCGCTCCGGGCTCGTTGACCGTGGCGACATTCATCTGCGTGAAGCCGAGGCGGCCCAGCACATCCATCGCCGTAACCACCGACTGATGGCTGGCACGGCCATCGGCCCGGATCGTCACCGCGCCGGCACGTGAACTGTCGCCCACGGTCTTGAGGATCGCCGAGCGCAGCGTATCGGCGCTCGAATTGATCAGCTCGCGTGCGTTGACCAGATACGAGCCGCTGGCGCTGACCGTGACCACCAGCCCCTCGTCGGCCGGGCGCTGCTGCGGCAGGCTGCTCGCCTGCGGCAGGCGGATGCGCATGCGGCCCTCGGCGGTAAAGTTCGACGACAGCATGAAGAACACCACCAGCAGCAGCACCACGTCGATCAGCGACACGACGTTGATCTCCGGCTCCTCGCTTCGGCGCGGCTTGAATTTCATGGCTGTATTGCACTCACTCGCAGCGGCGTCAGCTCAGCGCCGCGCGCGCTTCGGGGCTGTGGCGGGCCGCCGACTCCACCGCGTCGGCCAGCCGCAGCGCATGCTTCTCCATCTCCACCACTATCCGCTCGACACGCCCGCGCAGGTACCTGTAGGCGACCAGCGACGGAATCGCCACGCACAGTCCAGCTGCAGTCGCCACCAGAGCCTCGGCGATGCCGCCGGACAACATGCGCGGATCACCGGCGCCGCCGGCGTTGATCGCATTGAAGGCCTTGATGATGCCGGTGACCGTGCCGAGCAGGCCGAGCAATGGCGACACCCCGGCGATGGTGCCGAGGGTATTGAGGAAACGCTCCAGTTCGTGCACCACGTGACGGCCGGCGTCTTCGAGCCGCTCCATCAGCACTTCGCGCGGTCGGTTGCGGTTGGCAAGTCCCGCCGCCAGCAGTTTGCCGAGCGGCGAGTTCTGCTCCAGGGCGGCGATCACCTTGTCGTTGATCTGGTTTGCTTCCACCAGCTTCCACACCTTGCGGGTCAGATCCGGCGGCAGCACGCGCCGATCTTGCAAGGTCCAGAGCCTCTCCAGGATGATCGCTGCGGCAACGATCGAGCACAGAATGATGGGCCACATCAGTGCCCCGCCCGCCTGCACGATTTCCCACATCTGTTAGCGCCACTCCTGTGATATCGCTCACGGTTAGGCGGGGGCATGATACCTAAAGCGCCCGCCCCACAGCGCAGTTTCGCTAACTGGCGCTTAGGAGTGCAACGCGCCAACTGCTAGAGTGGGGCGCTATGCCTCGAAGACTCGTCAAGCATTTCGCGAAGCTGATCCACGCACGGCGCCACAAGTGGTACCTGAGCATGTTCGGCGAACGGCTCACCGATACTCGCCTGTGGTCGCTGAACCGGCACTCGATCACCGCCGCGTTCGGTGTCGGCATCGGCGTAAGCTTCGTGCCGCTGCCGGTACACCTGATACTTGTGGTGCTGGCGGCGATCATCTGGCGGCTCAACGTCGCGGTTGGAATTGCCGGCTCCTACATCGTCAATCCGTTCACCATGGTGCCGGTGTATTACTTCGCCTATCGGGTCGGGGCCTGGTTGCTGCGCTACCGCCCGCGGCATTTCCAGTTCCACCCGAACTGGAACTGGCTCGAGCACGGCCTGGGTCCCGCCTGGAAGCCGTTCCTGCTCGGTTGCCTGGTGTGCGGCATCGTTTGCGGCCTCGCCGGACGCTATGCGCTCGAACTCACCTGGCGGCTGGCGACCATGCACCGCTACCACCTGCGCCAGGAGCGACGCCGCGCGGCCTGCAAAGTCGTGCCTATAGTGTCGTCAGTGGACGCAAGCCGCCGCCGCTGAGTTCCAGCACCCGGTCCATGCGCGCGGCCAGGCGGCCGTCGTGCGTCACCACCACCAGGCTGGTGGAAAATTCGCGATTCAGTTCCAGCATCAGCGCGAACAGCTGCTCGGCATTGCCGCCATCGAGGTTGCCGGTCGGCTCATCCGCCAGCACCAGCGCCGGTGAGGTCACCAACGCGCGTGCCACCGCGGTGCGCTGACGCTCGCCGCCGGACAATTGGTGCGGCCGATGATGCAGCCGTTCCGCCAGGCCGACCCGCGCCAGCAGATCGCGCGCGCGCGCCAGCGCCGTGCTGGTGCGCTCGCGGCGCACCAGCAGCGGCATGGCGACGTTCTCCAGCGCCGAGAACTCCGGCAGCAGATGGTGGAACTGATAGACGAAACCGATGGTGCGGTTGCGCAGTGCGCTGCGCTCGCGCTCCGACAGCGCGTGGATGTCGCGCCCGCCTACTTCGATCACACCGGCATTGGGCTGGTCCAGCCCGCCCAGGATCTGCAGCAGCGTGGTCTTGCCCGAGCCGGAAGCGCCGATGATCGCCAGCCGCTCACCGCGCGCCACCAGCAGCTCGACTCCGTTGAGCACCTGCAGCGTGGTCGCCCCCTCGCGAAAGCTGCGACACACCCCGCGCGCACTCAGCACGGCACTGCTGGCGTCAGTCATGGCGCAGCGCCTCGGCCGGCTGGATGCCGGCGGCACGCCACGCCGGATACAGCGTCGCCAGCGCGCACAGCGCAAACGCCACGCCGCAGATGCGCAGCACATCGCTGCTCTGTGCATAGGCCGGCAGGTCGCTCATGAAGTACACCCTGGCATCGAGAAAGTGCGTGCCGAGCAGCCGCTCCAGTGCGTGCACCAGTGCCTCCAGGTTGGCTGCCAGCAGCAGCCCCAGGGCCGCTCCGGCGCTGGTGCCGGCCAGACCGATGAAGGTGCCCTGGATGGAAAAGGCCGCAAGGATACTGCCAGGCCTGGCGCCGAGCGTACGCAAAATGGCGATGTCGGAGCGTTTTTCCTTCACCACCATGACCAGCGCGGCGACGATATTGAAGGCGGCAACCGCGACCACCAGCAGCAAAATCACGAACAGCATCGATTTGGTGATCTCGATCGAACGGAAGAAATTACTATGGATGCGGGTCCAGTCACTCACGAAGTAGCCGCCGCCGAGTGCCACCGCCAGATCGCGCACCACGCGCGGCGCGAGGAACGCATCGGTGAGGGTGAGGCGCACGCCGGTCACGCTGTCGCCCATCTGATAGATTCGCGCCGCGTCGCGAAGATGCAGCAGCGCCAGGCCGCGATCGTACTCATACATGCCGGAATGAAATATTCCGGCCACGCGAAAGCGCCGCATGCGCGGCTCGATGCCGGCCGGTGTGGCGTCGCCCTGGGGTGCGATCAGCACCAGGTCATCGCCGATCGTGACCGCGAGCGCGCTCGCCAGCGCATCGCCGAGAATGATGCGGTAGCTGCCGTCCGCCAGATCCTCGATGCGCCCGCCCTGGATACGCTCGGCCAGTCCGACCGCACGCCGCTCCTGCTCCGGCAGCACGCCGCGGATGGTGGTACCGGCGGTGTGCGCGCCATGCATCAGCAGCGCCTGGGCCTCGATGTACGGTACCGCGGCGACCACTCCCGGCAGCTGCAGCGCCTGCGCCTGGTCGCGCCTCCAGTCCTTGAGACTGCCGGTCAGGCCGGTGAGCGTGGCGTGCGATGTCACGCTCAGGATGCGGGTCTTGAGCTCGCGCTCGAAGCCGTTCATCACCGACAGCACCACGATCAGCACCGCCACCCCGACCGCCAGTCCGAGCGCCGAGACCAGCGAGATGAACGACAGGAAGCCACGCCCGCGCGTGGAGCGCAGATAGCGTGTCCCGAGCAGCCATTCGTACGCCAATGCCGGATTACTCGTAGCGCAGCGCGTCGGCCGGCGGCGTGCGCGCGGCGCGCAGCGCCGGGTAGATGGTGGACAGCAGCGTCAGTATCAGGGCCGCGCCGCTGATCCAGGCGACATCGTGCGGATGCAGCTCGGACGGAATGCTGGTGATGTAATACACCTCCGCGTCGAGGAACTGGAAATGCAGCAGGCGCTCGAGCACCGGCACGATGCTGCTGACGTTGCGTGCCAGTAGAACGCCCAGGCCCACCCCGACGGCGACGCCGAACCATCCGATCGCCAGCCCCTGGGTGATGAAGGCGCGCATGATGGTCTGGGGCGAGGTGCCGAAGGTGCGCAGGATGGCGATGTCGGTGCGCTTGTCATTCACCACCATGACCAGCATCGCCACGATATTGAACGCCGCCACCGCGACGATCAGCAGCAGGATCAGTGCCATCATGGTCTTCTCGATGCGGATGGCCCGAAAGTAGCTGGCGTTCTCCTGCGTCCAGTCGCTGCTGGTGTAATCGTGGCCCGCTGCGGCGCGCACCGCCGGCATGAACTGGCCGACCCGCAGCGGATCGGTGAAGCGCAGCCGCAGTCCGCTGGCGCCCAGGGCCAGTGGTGCGAACGCCCGTACATCGTCGATATGCGCCAGAACCAGTGTGTTGTCATGGTCCTCGAGCCCGGCCTGGAACACCCCGCCCACCGTGAACTCGCGCAGGCGCGGCTCGGGCGTGCCATTGGCAGCAGCCGTGGGTACCAGCAAAGTGACCCGGTCACCGAGCCGCGCCCCCAGCTGATCGGCAATGTCGCGGCCGAGGATGACGGCGTTGCTGCCGGGTGTCAGCGCATCGATGCTGCCCTCCACCAGCAGCGGCCGTACGTCGGCCACCGCCGCCTCCAGGCCGGGGGCGATACCGCGCAACACCACCGGCAGCATTTCCGGCAGACGCACCACCAGCGCAGTGAGCTCCATATAGGGCGCCACTCCGATCACCCCCGGCAGGCGTTGCAGCCGCTCGCGCAGCGCCCGCTCACCGTCCGGCGCGGCCACTCCTTTGGCCGTAACGTGCGCCTGCGCACTCAGCGACAACAGCCGCTCGCGCAGCTCGCCTTCAAAGCCGTTCATCACCGACAGGATGACGATCAGCGCCGCCACCCCGAGCGACACCCCGGCGAGCGACACCCAGGTGATCAGCGAGACGAAGAACTTGTGCTGGCGCGAGCGTACGTAACGCAGGCCGAGGAACACTGAGAGCGGCTGAAACATCGGTCCGGCATTAGAGCACAGCGCCTCGCAAAACAGGACCTGGATCACAAACCGGCCGCGTGCGGGCGGTGCAAAGTCCGCGCTATGTCACCCCGGTGCTATAGTTGGAATCTCTAGCACAGGCGTATAGGTGCGCTATGACAGTCAAAAAGAAGCTGGCGGGGCTGGGGGCGATAGAGCTGGCCGTGGCGCTCGCCCTGACGCTCGCCGGCACCGCGCGAGCCGAGACGGTCGTAGAAGGCGACCAGGTCATGGTGCGCGAGTCCGATATCGTGCGCCCTCATCGCGGCATGACCATGCACGCGGTGGAGACCAAGTTCGGCGCCCCGCAGCAGCGCCATGAGGCGGTGGGCGAGCCGCCGATCTCACGCTGGGATTACTCCGGCTACACGGTGTTCTTTGAGAAGGACCGCGTCATCCACACCGTGGTCGATCCCGGCTCCTAAAGCTCACGCAGGCCGGCGGTGACCGGCTGGCGCGCCGCACGCAATGCCGGGAACAGGCCGCCGATCAGTCCGATCGCCAGCGCCCAGCGCAGCCCGGTCCACAGCACCGGCGGCGATACCTGGAATGCGAACACCACCTGGGTGAAGTTCTGTCCCAGCGTGGACACCGTATAGTGGTTGAACACGATCCAGGTCAGGATTGCCCCGAGCGCCCCGCCCAGCAGCGCCAGCAGCATGGTCTCATACAGCACCGAGGCGATCACCGGCAGCCCGCGAAAACCGATGGCGCGCAGCGTCGCGATCTCGCGGCTGCGAGTGGCCACCGCGGCATACATGGTGTTCAGCGCGCCGAAAACGGCGCCGATGGCCATGATCGCGGCAATGGTCACGCCCAGTATGCGGATCAGCCTGGCCAGCGCCGCCGACTGGTCGGTGTAATACGCGCGCGTGGTCTTCACATCCACCGTCAGTCGCGGATCGCCCGTCAGTGCCGCCTTGAAAGCGCCGAACGCATCCGCGCCGGTCAGGCGCACCGTTACCGCGGTGGTGCTGCTGCCGCGCCGATACGTGGCCGCGACCACATCGGTGTCGCCCCACAGCTCGGAGTTGTGCGCATCGCCGGAGTCGAACACTCCCACCACGCTCCAGGCCTGGCCATTGAGTTTGAGCGTGGAGCCGATATCAACCCCGGCGAACTGCTCATGCGCGCCCTTGCCCACGATCAGCTCGCGCAGCCCGGACCCGAACTTGCGGCCGTCGATGATGCGCACGCCGGGCCGCAGGCTCCAGGCGCGCTCGCCCACGCCGCGTAGCTCCACGTTGGCATCCAGGCCGCTGCTTTTCTTCGGCAGTGCTGCCACCACCACCAGTTCCGGTGAGGCGATCGGCTGCCCCTGGGCGTTGCGCAGCACCTGCGGCGCCTCCGCCACCACGGTGGCGCTGTCATGATCGAGCACCGAGTTGAGTTCGGTCTGGGCCCCGGCACGCATCACGATCGCGGTGTCGTCGCTACCGCTCTCCTTGAGTGCGGCCTCGAAGCCGGCAGCCATCGCCAGCAACGCCACCAGCACGGCCACCACCCCGGCGATACCCACCACCACCACCGAGGCGGCACCGAGCCGCTGCGGGATGGTCGCCAGGCCGACTTCGGTCACCGACCAGGCCTGGCGTCCGATGCGCGTCGCCACAGTCCACAGCGCCACCAGCAGCACCGCCGCCAGCAGCAGCCACCACGGCGCCACCACCAGCAGCGCGATGGCGCCGGCAGCTCCGATCAGGCTGCCGATCAACGAGCCGGCGCGGCTCATGCGTGACTGTGCCATGCGCGTGCTCTAGCGTCCGGCCAGCGCATCCACGATGCGCAGCCGCATGCCGCGGCGCGCCGGCAGCGCGCCCACGATGAGCCCGATCAGCAGCATCAACCCGACCCCGCGCAGCCAGATGGCGGCGCCGACCCGCGTCATCGGCACCGCCTCTCCCACCGCCGCGCGCACCGCGTCCACCACCACTCCGGCAAGCACCAGCCCGATGGCGCCTCCCAGCACGATCAGCAGCACCGATTCAGCCAGCAACAGCGCCAGCACGCTGCGATTGGAGAAGCCGATGGTCTTCAGCACCGCCAGTTCCGGCACGCGCTCGCGTACCGCCTGCGCCATGGTGTTGCCGGTGAGCAGAATCAGGGTAAAGAACACCGCCCCCATGATCGCGCCGACGATCAGACCGATGTCGCCGTACTGGCTGACAAACGCCGCATTGAACGCCTGCTCGGTCTGCGTCTTGGTCTCGTGATCGGAGTTGGCCGACAGCGCATCGATCGCGTCAGCCACCTGCTGCGCCAGCTTGCGGTCGCTCACCTGGGTGATGTACCAGCCCACATTGCCGTTGCCGAAGGCGCGCGCCTCGTCGAAGTAATCCCAGTTGAAGAACAGGATGCTCTCCTGGTTCTTCTGCTTGGGATTGGACACCCGGTAGATGCCGACCAGGTCGAAGCTCCAGGTGTTGCCGCCGCCCTTCTGCGGGAAGATGGTCGCCTGCAGCGGAATCCTGTCACCCAGCTTCCAGTTGAATTTCCTGGCCAGGCTCTCGCCCACCACCGCCCCGGTGCGGGTGTTGTGGAACGCTGCGCGCTCGGCCGGCGACAGCTGCCACTCCGGATATAGATCGAAGAAATTGCCCGCTACCGCCTCGTTGGCGAAGAAATTCTTCGGATCCTGGTAGATGCCCCCGAACCAGTTGGCGTAGGTCACCCTTGCCACGCCGGGCAGCGCGCCGATCCCGGACAGCAGGCTCTTCGGCAGCGACATCGTGAAGCTGATCTTCGACACCGTGACCAGGCGGTCGACCCCGGCCACGCTGCTGGCGGCGTTGGCAAACGCGCTGCGCACCGAGTCGAGCAGTCCGAACAGCAGGAACGCCGCCAGTACCGACAACAGCGTGAACACGGTGCGCGTCTTGCGCCGGAACATCGCGCTCCAGACCAGTTGCAGGTACTTCACGCCGGCGCCTGCTCCAACGACGCCACCAGGCTGCCCTTGTCCAGCTGCAGCGTGTGCTTGGCGAATTCGGCGGCTTTTGGATCGTGCGTCACCATGATGATGGTCTTGCCATGATCACGATTGAGCTGCTGCAGCAGTGTCAGCACCTCCGCCGCCGATTGCCGATCCAGGTCGCCGGTGGGCTCATCGCACACCAGCAGCGTGGGATCGGAGACGATGGCGCGTGCAATCGCCACCCGCTGCTGCTGGCCGCCCGACAGCTCGCTCGGCTTGTGCGCGGCGCGATCGGCCAGCCCCACCAGCTGCAGGGCGATCGCCGCGTTGCGCTTGCGCTGCGCCGCCGACAGCCTGGTCAACAGCAGCGGCAACTCAACGTTCCTGCGCGCCGAGAGCATCGGCAGCAGGTTGTAGAACTGGAACACGAAGCCGACATGGGACGAGCGCCACTTGGCCAGCGCGTTCTCCGACAGGCGATCGATGCGCTGGCCGCCGATGGTGATGCTGCCATCGGTGGGGGAATCCAGGCCGCCGATCAGGTTCAGCAGCGTGGTCTTGCCGGAGCCCGACGGCCCCATGAGCGCCATGAAGTCACCGGCTTCGATATCAAGCTGCACGTGGTGCAGCACCTCGATCGTCTGCCTGCCACGCTCGTAAACCTTGCTCAAGTTGCGGATCTCGACCAGCGCGCTCATGCCGTGCCTCACTGATTGCTGATGACCACCGTCGTACCGTCCCCCCGATCGATGAGCGAGCACTTAAGCATCCCCTTGACGCAGAAATCAAATCCGGCCGGCGGCCGGCCGAACGCCCTCCTAGCGCAGGTGCGCGGTTATATGCAAGCTTGTAATCGCGCCACAGCGGTTTAAGCTCGCGCGCTTCATTGCGCTCGCTCACCGCCGCTTCGCCGCCCATGCAGACCCTGCTCAATCCGCCGCTGCCTTCCGACACCGACGCGCCGTGGCGCTGGCGCGGATTGCACGGCAGCGCGCGTGCCCTGGCGCTCGCCGAGGCAATCAGTGCCGACAGCCGGCCGTGGGTCTTCGTTACCGCCGACACGCGCGAGCTGGAGCGGCTGGCCGGGGAACTGCGCTTCTTCGGCGGCGCAGCGCTGCAGATCCTGACGCTGCCGGACTGGGAAGTGCTGCCCTACGACGTGTTCTCGCCGCATCCGGATATCGTGTCGGAGCGGTTGCGCACGCTGTCGCTGCTGCCGCTGCTGACCCGCGGCATCCTGCTGCTCAGCGCCGACAGCCTGCTCACGCGACTGCCGCCGGTCAGTTACGTGCAGGCACGCAGCTTCGAGCTCAAGACCGGCGCCGCGCTTGCGATCGAACCGCTGCGCCTGCAACTGGCGGCGGCGGGTTACGCCAGCGTCAGCCAGGTGACCAGCCCGGGCGAATTCGCGCTTCGTGGCTCGTTATTCGACGTGTTTCCGATGGGCAGCGAGGTACCGGTGCGGGTGGATCTGCTGGACGATCGCATCGACTCGATACGCCGCTTCGATCCCGATACCCAGCGCTCGCTCGATGCCGTCGAACAGCTGCGCATGCTGCCGGCGCGAGAGCTACCGCTCGATGTCGAATCGGTCAAGGCATTCCGGCGCCGCTATCGAGCACGCTTCGAGGGCGATGTCACGCGCATGCCGATCTATCGCGGCGTGAGCGAAGGCATCGCACCCCCGGGTATCGAGTTCTACCTGCCGCTGTTCTTCGAGGCCACCGCCCAGATTACCGACTATCTGCCGCAGCGGCTGGTACTCGCCAGTGATGGCGCGATCGAGCAGGCGCTGGACCAGGCGTGGGAAGGCATCGGCACGCGCTACGAGGATCGGCGCCACGACATCGAGCGCCCATTGCTGCCACCGGCCGAGGCATTCATCGAACCGGCCGCTGTTCGCCACGCGCTCGCGGCCCACCCCACGGTCGACATCGAGCGCTTTGCCGGCCCCGATGCGTCCGCCTCGCTCACGGTGCACGATTTTCACAGCACCGCACCGCCGGAATTCCGGCTTGATGCGCGCGCCGCGCAGCCGCTGGCACCGCTGACCAGCTTTCTGAGCTCCTATGCCGGCCGGCTGCTGATCGCCGCCGACTCAGCCGGACGGCGCGAGGTGATCGTCGAGATGCTCAGCGCGCACGGTCGCCGACCGCGCGCGCTGCAATCCTGGGAGCAGTTCGCATCCGGGGATGCCCGGCTTGCGATCTGCGTCGCCGAAGACGTGGCCGGGCTGGCGCTGGCGCAGCCGCCGCTGCTGCTGCTCGGAGAATCGCAGCTGTTCGGCACGCGTGCGCGCCAGGAACGGCGCCGACGGCGCAGCGCGCTGTCGGATCCGGCCGTGATCCTGCGCGATCTGCAGAGCCTGGAGCCCGGCGCCCCAGTGGTCCACGAGACCTATGGCGTGGGCCGATATGTCGGCCTGCAGCTGATGGAGATCGGTGATCAGAGCGGCGAGTTCCTGGCGCTGGAATACCGCGACGGCGATCGCGTCTACGTACCGGTGCACGCGCTGCATCTGGTCAATCGCTACACCGGAGGCGCCCCGGAGAGCGCGCCGCTGCACAAGCTCGGTACCGACCAGTGGGCGCGCGCGCGCCGCAAGGCCGCGGAGGCGGTGCGCGACGTGGCCGCAGAACTGCTCGACCTGCATGCGCGCCGCGCCGCGCATCAGGCGGCGTCCTTGAACGCCGGCGAACTCGAGTACCAGACCTTTGCCAACGGCTTTCCGTTCGAGGAGACCGCCGATCAGGCCGAGGCGGTGCGCCAGGTGCTCAAGGACATGCAGCAGACCCGGCCGATGGACCGGGTGGTCTGCGGCGACGTCGGCTTCGGCAAGACCGAAGTGGCGATGCGCGCGGCCTTCGTTGCGGTGCAGTCCGGCCGCCAGGTCGCCATGCTGGTACCCACCACGCTGCTGGCGCAGCAGCATGTGCAGAGCTTCCGCGACCGCTTTGCCGACTGGCCGGTACGCATAGAGGCGCTGTCGCGTTTCCGCTCCAGCGCCGAGAGCAAGGCGGTGCTGGACGGGCTGCAGCGCGGCACCATCGATATCGTGATCGCGACCCACCGGCTGCTGCACGCCGACGCGCGTTTTCACAATCTCGGCCTGATCATCGTCGATGAAGAGCATCGGTTCGGTGTGCGCGACAAGGAGCGGCTCAAGGCGCTGCGTGCCGAAGTGCACGTGCTGACGCTGACCGCGACACCGATACCGCGCACGCTCAACATGGCGCTCGGCGGCCTGCGCGAGCTGTCGCTGATCGCAACGCCGCCGGCCGGACGCCTGACGATCAAGACCTTCATCACCGAATGGCACGCGGCGACGCTGCGCGAAGCGGTGCTGCGCGAGCTGCGGCGCGGCGGCCAGGTGTATTTCGTCCACAACGAGGTGCAGAGCATCGAGCGGGTGGCGGCCGAACTCACGGCGCTGGTGCCCGAGGCGAGCCTGCGCATCGGTCACGGCCAGATGCGCGAGCGCGAGCTGGAGCAGCTGATGGTGGATTTCTATCACCGGCGCTTCGACCTGCTGCTCTGCACCACCATCATCGAGAGCGGTATCGACGTTCCGAGCGCCAACACCATCCTGATCAATCGCGCCGACCGGCTCGGGATGGCGCAGCTGCATCAGCTGCGCGGCCGCGTCGGCCGCTCGCACCACCGCGCCTACGCCTACCTGATAGTACCGTCGCGCAAGGGCCTGAGCGGGGATGCCGCCAAGCGCCTGGAGGCGATCGAGTCGCTCGAGGACCTGGGCGCCGGTTTCGTGCTCGCCACCCACGATCTGGAAATACGCGGCGCCGGCGAGTTTCTCGGCGAAGCGCAAAGCGGTGAACTGAGCGAGGTCGGGCTGAGCATGTACCTGGAGATGCTCGAGCATGCGGTAAAGGCGATGCGCGAGGGCCGTGAGCCGGCACTCGACCGACCGCTGGCCTCTGCCAGCGAAATTGAATTGCATGTGCCGGCACTGCTGCCGCAGGACTACGTGCCGGATGTGCACCTGCGCCTGGCGCTCTACCAGCGCATCGCCGCGGCCGACGCCGCTACGCTGCAGGACATGACCGCCGAGCTCATCGACCGCTTCGGCACGCTGCCGGCGCCGGCGCATAATCTTCTGCTGCTGGCGGCACTGCGGCTGATGGCGCGCGCGCTCGGGCTGCGCCGCCTGGAACTCGGGCCGGCCGGCGGCAGCGTGCAGTTCGATGAGCACACGCGCGTCGACAGCGCGCGCGTGATCGCGCTGGTGCAGCGCCAGGGGCGTGAGTACCGGCTCGACGGACCGCTCAAGCTGCGCATTACGCGCGCGCTGCCCAAGCCCGAGCAGCGGTTCCAATATGCCAAGCAGCTGATCGAGCGCCTCGGGGGCGAGTCGCCGTGACAGCGCTCTGGCGGCCGCCCGCCCCTGCTAGGATAGGGGAACGATGAAGCGCGCGCTGCCGACCAACCCTGCAACCCAAGGGCATCTCGCCCGCAACGCGCACCGCTGGCTGCTGGCCGCGGCCCGGTGCGCCGTGCTGGCGCCGGCGGTGCTGGCACCGCCGACGCAGGGCGTCGCTGCCTCTGCAGCGCTGCGTGCGCCGGCGGCGCGCACGGTCGCGCAGCAGAGCAGCGCGCCGTTGTACGGGGTCGAGGTGATCGTGTTTCGCAACTCGAGCGTCAGCGGCGGCGAGGACTGGGAGGCGGTGCCGCCTGGGCGCGGGTTTGGCAGCAGCGCCACACGCGGGGGTGCCGCGCCCCAGGTGCTGCGCGTGCTAGCCCCCAGCGACTACCGCCTGAGCACGATCGAGGCCACGTTGCGAGCCAGCGGGGCGTGGCGCCCGATCGCGCACGCGGCGTGGATACAGACCGCGGCGAATTGGGGTACGCACAGCGGCATCGCGCTCGCCGACGTGGGCATCAACGTGCCGGAGCTGAGCGGGATGATCTACCTGGAGCGCGCGCCGATCTACCTGCACCTGGGGTTTGACGTGCACCTGAGCGCCGGCAGCACGTACACCATCAAGGAGATGCGCAGCGTACGCTACAACGACAAGCAGTATTTCGATCACCCCGCTTTCGGCATCATCGCGCTGGTAACGCCGATCAAGCATGGCGAGGCGCCCTCGCCCCAGTGAGCGCGCCGGCGGCGCGCCAGGCCCAGGCGCTGATCACGAATATTCCGATCACGCACCACAGCGCCGTTGTCACCGCGCCGCCGCCGGCAGCGTCATCGAGTCGCCGCGGTAGCGCGTCCACACCTGCGAGCGCCCGAGCAGCGCGAAACCGATGAAGCCGCGCACCTGCAGCCGCTCCGAGTCGAGCCGCTCCAGCCGGCATTTGTAGGTGCGGCCGCTGTCTGGGTCATAGATGGTGCCCCCGGACCACTTGCCCTCGCCGTCGTATTTCATGCCCTGGAAGATGGTCTGGCCCAGCAGCAGCTGCGATCGCCGCGCCGGGTCGGGGTTGTGTTGATCCCGGCGTTGCGGATTGTTGCCGCCGACGATCCTGCCCTGATAGCTGCCATCGTCCGCGATGCTGATTTGAATGATGCCGTCGCGCGGTTCGGTCAGCCAGTTGCCGAGAATCTGTGCCGCCAGATCGTCGCTGGCAGCTGCCATCGGCAGCGCCAGCGCCAGCAGCAGGGTGGAAACGATGAGCAGCAACCGTGGCATCGAAACCTCCTGGCAACGCAAACGCGGCGCCGCCCGCCTGGCGCCGCTCTAGCCGATCTCCTCTCCCTCGGCGATCGCGATGCGCGCATCCTCGGTCTCTTTGGCGCGCTGCAGGGCGCGCGTGGCGGCCTGAATCAGCTGTTCCACCGCACGGTCGGCGCCCGGGCAGATGCTCGCAGCCCCGATACTGACGGTCACGAACTTCTGGCGCAATGCGCGCGGATGATGAATATGCTGGTCGAGGACCTTGCGGGCCACCGAGCCGGCGAAAGCCGGCACTCCGGCGACGTCGGCGCCGCGCACCAGGGCGACGATGCGGCCGCCGTCCCAGCGCGCGACCACGTCGGCGCCGCGCTTGAAGGAAGCGCCGATCACGCCGGCGACCCGGCGGATGCAGGCATCGCCCGCGGGGCGGCCGAAGGTGTCGTTATAGGCACCCAGTTGGTCGATGTCGAACATCAGCAGCGTCAGCGGCCGCGCCTCGCGCACCCCGATCTGCCAGTCATGCTGCAGCAGCTCTTCGAAATAGGCGCGCGAATACAGGCCGGAGAGTCGATCCTCGCGCAGCCAGCTCGGCAGGCCAGGCGCCGGGCGCGAACCGGTGCGCTCGCGTTCACCGACGTCGCGGTGAAAGCCGATGATATGCGTCACGGCACCGTCGCCATTGCGCATCGGTTGAATCACCACCTCGTTCCAGAACTGGCTGCCATCCTTGCGATAGTTGCGCAGCAGTGCGCGGCAGGACTGGCCGCGGGCAATGGCCTCGCGCAGCTGCGTGCGCCCTTTCTGTTCGCGGTCGGAACCCTGCAGGCGGCGCAGGTCCTGATTCATCAATTCATCGCTGCTATAACCGGTGAGGCGCTGGAAGGCGGCGTTGGCGTACGCCACCGGCTGATCCGCTGGCCCCGTCCGGCACACGACGATACCTTCAGGAGCGGCGTCCAGTACCCCGCGCAGGAATTCGACCGACCACTCATCCATGGTTTTTATGTGTCTCCCGCATCGGCGCCTTCGGCTTTGAACGTCAGTTCCGGTGGCGGCGAGGCGCTGCGTAGCAGCCATTCTCGCGCGCTTTGCCAGGCCGCGGAAGCGGCCAAGGTCTCAAAACGGTATTGTCTGCGGCCTCGCATGCGTACCAGGCGCAGCTGCGAGGCCGGGTCGATCTGCAGCTTAAGGCCATCCAGCAGCCGCTCCACCCCGGGCCGGTCATTGCACACCGGAAGTACGTCACAACCGGCGGCCAGCGCACGCTGCGCGCGCTGCAACAGATCACCCACCGCCGCAGCTCCGCCCATGCTCAGGTCGTCGGCAAACACCAGCCCCCCGAACTCAAGCTCGGTGCGCAGCAGGCCCTCGATCCAGCGGCGTGAGAAGCTCGCCGGCACCGAGTCCACGGCCGGATACAGCACGTGGGCGACCATCACCGCGGGCAGCCCATTGGCAATCAAGCGGCGATAGGGCAACAGGTCCGGCTCCATGTCCACCAGCTCGCGCCGGTCCCGTGGCAGGGCAACGTGTGAGTCAGCGACCACGGCGCCGTGGCCAGGATAGTGCTTGGCGGTGGCGGCCATGCCGGCGTCGCGCATGCCGTGCATGTAGGCAATCGCCAGCTGGGCCACCGCGCTCGCCTGCGCATGAAACGCGCGATCGCCGATGATCTCCGACAGCCCGTAGTCCAGGTCGACACACGGGGCGAATGAAAAATCCAGGCCGCAGGCGGCCAGCTCCGCCGCCATGAGCCAGCCCAGGGCGCGCGCCATGGCGAGCCCCTGCTGCGCGTCGGCATCGAAGGCATGACCAATCCGGCGCAGCGGCGGCAGCTCCGAGAATCCCGTCCGGAAACGCTGCACTCGCCCGCCTTCATGATCGACCGCAACCAGCAGCGCCGGACTGCGTACCGACTGGATGTCGGCCACCAGTTGCTGCAGCTGCACCGGATCACGGTAGTTGCGGGTAAACAGGATGACGCTTCCGACCAGTGGATGCGCCAGCACCTCACGATCGGCCGCGGACAGGTCCGTGCCTGCGACATCGATCATCAGCGGCCCCAGGCTCATCGACCGGCCTGCAGGTTTTCCGGCCAGTGCCGGAACGGTTTTTCCGACAGCCTGAAGTTGTAGTAGCGCTCATCGTGGGTCACTTCCACGCCAAGCCATGGCGGCCTGGCGAACACCGCATCCTCGGCTTCCAGTTCCAGTTCCGCGATCAGCAGTCCGGCGTTCTCGCCCAGGAATTCATCGATCTCCCACTCGTTGCCCTGGTAGACGACGATATGGCGCCACTTCTCGATCAGCGGGCCCTCGCACAGCCGATCGAGCATTTCGTTCGCGTCCGCCGCCGGGATCGCGGCCTCGTATTCGGCGCGCGACAATCCGCGCGTCATCGCCTTGACCGACAGCCAGCCGCTGGCGCCCGCCAGGCGCACCCGCACCGATGCGCGGCGTGTATTGGCGATATACCCCTGGCGCAGCAAAGTCTTTCGCAGCACCTGATCGCGCCAGCTGTCATCCAGCAGGCGAAACTTGCGCTCGATCTCAACCGCCACGGGCCGACCCTGGCACCAGCAGCGCCAGCGACTCGACGTGATCGGTATGCGGAAACATGTCGACTACTCCGGCCGCCAGCAATTTGAACCCATGCTGCTGCACCAGCAAGCCGACATCGCGGGCCAGGGTGTCCGGGTCACAGGCCACATACAGCACCCGCTCGGGCGCCAGGCGCTCGATCTGCGGCAGCAGCGCCAGCGCCCCGGCGCGCGGCGGATCGAGCAGCACATGGCTGAAGCGCTGCCCCAGCCACGGCGCCGCGCTCACATCGGCCGCCAGGTCGGCATGCAGGAACTGCGCATTGCCGATGCCGTTGCGGCGCGCATTGGCGCGCGCGCGTGTCACCAGGCCGTCATCGCCTTCCACCCCGAGCACGTTGTGCGCGCGCCGCGCCAGAGCCAGCGAGAAGTTGCCCAGCCCGCAGTACAGGTCGAGCACGCTGGAATCGGAGCTGAGCTCCAGCAGCCGTGCCGCCGCGGTCACCAGCGCACGATTGACCGCGGCGTTGACCTGAATGAAGTCGGTCGGCAGAAACTCGAATTCCAGCGCGGCTTCCGGCAACGAGTAGAACAGGCGCGGCGCCGGCTCGGTGAGCGCCTGCACGCTGCCGATGCCACCCGGCTGCAGGTAGAAGTGCACGCCGTGCAGCCGCTCGAAGGCGCGCAGGCTGGTCAGATCCTCGAGCGAGGGCGCGGCCAGCACGCGCAGTACCAGCGCCACGGCATGCTCGCCGATCGCGACCTCGATCTGCGGCAACCGCTCGCGGATCGAGAGCCGGGTGACCAGCGCGGACAGCGGCATGATCAGCGCATCGAGCGGCGGGGCGAGCACTTCGCAGCGCGTAAGGTTCGCGATCAGGTGCGAGCGGCGTTCGCGAAAGCCCACCAGCGCGCGCTCCTTGCGCCGCACGTAGCGCACGCCAAGCCGCGCGCGGCGCCGGTAGCCCCAGGGCGGACTGGTCACGGCCGCGAGCCAGCGCTCCGGCGCGACCTGCCCCACGCGGCCGAGCGCGTCGCGCAGCCGCTGCTCCTTCAGGCGTAGTTGCGCGGCGCTGTCGAGGTGCTGCAAGGCGCAGCCGCCGCAGATATCGAAGTGCGCGCAGTACGGCGTGACCTGGTCAACGCCGGCGGCCAGCAGCGCATCGCCAGCCGTCACGCCAGTGCCTCCCAGGCGTTGAGGAATTCGGCGTGATGGCCTTCATCCGAACCGCGCAGCAGCGCCCGCACGCGCTCGAGTTCACCGGCCAGGCCGGCGCCATCGAGCCGGCCACGCAGGAACTGGAAGCGCAGGTAGATCAGGTAAGTGTTCAGTACATCGGTTTCGCAATAGCGGCGCACGTCCGCGAGCCCGCCGCCCAGATAGGTATCCCAGACCTGATCGCCCGAAAACCCGAGCTTGCCCGGAAATCCGAGCAGCGCGGCCACGTCGGCCAGGCTGGCGCGGGCGCGGGCCTGGAATCCCGCCAGCACATCCATCAGGTCGAGGTGACGCCAGTGGAAGCGGCTCAGGTAATTGTTGTAGCGAAAACCCGTGTCCTCATCGCCGGTTTCCCAGTAGCGCGGTGCCTGCACCCCGGCCTTGAGCGAGCGATAGTGCAGCACCGGCAGGTCGAAGCCGCCGCCGTTCCAGGACACCAGGTCGGGGGAATATTTCTCGATGCCATCGAAGAAGCGTGCCAGCAGTTCGGCTTCGGTCGATTGCAGATCGCCCAGGCTCCACAACCTGATCTGATCGCGCGTGCGCAGCAGGCAGGCGATTGCCACCACGCGGTGCTGGATGTGCGGCAGGAAGTCATTGCCGCTGTCGGCGCGCTGGCGCGCGAACATGGCCTTGGCAACCGCGGCATCGTCCAGCCGTTCAAGACCGTACAGGCGCCGCCCCAGTTCCACATCGGGCACGGTTTCGATGTCGAACACCAGGCAATTCATCGGCGTACGGCGCGCTTCGGTGCGGCACGCCTGGCGCCCGGCCGGGTCGCCTTGCGCCCGCGGCGCAACAGCACCGCTACCGCGACCACCAGTCCGGCCTCATCGGTGAGCGTGACGTGCCCCTCGCCCACCCCCAGTCGCCGGCGCACGCGCTCGCCGCGCGGCGAGTAGATCACCTCGGGCTTGCCCCAGGCGTTTTGCACCACGCCCACGTCGCGGATCCACACCCCGTGCGCAAAACCGGTCCCCATCGCCTTGACGATCGCCTCCTTGGCGGCGAAGCGCATCGCCAGGAAGCGCTCGGGACGACGCGCCAGCTGGAACTGCCGCCGCTCCTGCGGCAGCAGCAGACGGTCGAGCAGATGGGCGCCAAAACGCGCATAGCTGTCGCGCATGCGCTGCGCCTCCAGCACGTCGATGCCGATGCCGAAGATCATGTGCGCGCCGCAAGCATCAGCGCCTTCATTTCACCGACCGCCGCGGCCAGCCCATCGAACAGCGCCCGTGCGACGATCGCGTGCCCGATGTTGAGCTCGACGATCTGCGGGATCGCCGCTACCGGGGTGACATTGTGATAGTTCAGCCCGTGACCGGCATGAACCTCAAGACCCCGGCTGGCTGCCAGCCGCGCCGCGTCGCGCAGTCGCTCCAGCTCGCGTGCCTGCGCCGCACCGCTGCTGTCGGCATACAGCCCGGTATGCAGCTCGATCACCGGCACGCGCGCCGCGACGGCCGCCTCGATCTGCGCCGGCTGCGCATCGATGAACAGCGCGACGCGGATGCCGGCGGCGCCGAGCCGGGCGCAGGCCTCGCGCAGCGCCTGGCCGGCGCCGACCACGTCCAGGCCGCCCTCGGTGGTGAGCTCGGCGCGCCGCTCCGGCACCAGGCAGCAATCGGCGGGCCGCACGCCGCAGGCAAATTCGATCATGGCCGGCGTCGCGGCCAGTTCCAGGTTCATGCGCGTGGTAATCAGGCCGGCCAGCAGCTGCACGTCGCGCTCCTGGATGTGGCGGCGATCCTCGCGCAGATGCAGCGTGATGTTGTCCGCGCCGGCGTGCTCGGCCAGCAGCGCGGCCTGCACCGGCTCCGGATAGCGCGTGTGCCGCTGCTGGCGCAGGGTCGCTATGTGATCGATGTTGACGCCAAGGGCAATTCCCGTATGCATCAGCTGGCACGCTCCCTGCGCGGATAGTTGAGCAGCGATCGGGCCACGGCTCGGGTGTGGAGCGGACGTCCTTCCAGACAGTGATCCAGTGCTGCACGCATCAGCGAACGCGCCTGGCGCAGTTCGCTGTCGCTGTCAAAGCCATCGCCCAGCACCAGGCGCTGCAGCACGCTACCACCGATCGCGCCGGCGCTGCCCGGTTCGGCGATTACCACCCCGTGGACGCCGGGCTGAAAATGATAGAAGGCCTCGCTGCGGACCGGATATCCGGTATCCGCCTCCGCGGCCAGATTCAGCCCGTAGCCGATGAATTCGAGCAACCGCGCCTCGAACTGGCGCAGCGAGGCGTCGGCGCACAGCGGTTCGCGCAGCCGCGCCAGTGTCGCCTCGTATTGATCGAACAGCTGCGGGTGCGGATCGTGACGCGTCACCAGCTTCAGCAGCAGCTCATTGAGATAAAAGGCGCTCATCAGGCGCGCCGCCGGCAGCCCCGGCGGGCTGTGCGCGTTCTCGGCGCCGGTGAGCTGCGGTGCTTCGCCGCGCCCACTCCAGGACAACAGCAGCGCACGAAATGGCTGCAACACCGCAAAGCGAGAGCGCGGACCGCGCGCCGCGCGCGCAAATACCGTCATGCGGCCGTAGTCGCGCGCGAATACCTCGACGATCAGGCTGCTGTCGCGGAACGGCCGCTGATGCAGCACGTAGGCGCGCGCCAGCTGCACCCTGGGGCTCGGGCGGCTCATTCCACCCCCAGTTGCTGCAGCGCGCGCGCGTCGTCCGCCCAGTCCTCGCGCACCTTGACCCACAGGATCAGATGAAAGCGCTCGCCCAGCAGGCGGTTGAGTTCCAGGCGCGCCGCGCGCCCGATGCGCTTGAGCCGGGCTCCCGCGGCGCCAATCACGATCGGCTTCTGGCCGGCACGGTCCACCCAGATGACGGCCGAGACCGCCTTGCGCCCGTCCTCCTCCACCGCGATCTGCTCGATCTCCACCGCCACACCGTACGGCAGCTCCTCCACCAGCTCCAGCGTCAGCTTCTCGCGGATGATCTCGGCGATGCGAAACGAGTCGCTGCGGTCGGTCAGCTGATCGAGCGGGAACATCGCCTCGCCGACCGGAAGCGCGGCGACGATCACGCGCCGCAGGTCTTCGAGGTTGTCGCCTTTGGTCGCCGACACCGGCACGATCGCCCGGAACGCATGCCGCGCGGCCAGCTGTTGCATGTACGGCAGCAGCCGCTCGCGCGGTCGTACGCGATCAACCTTGTTGACCACGGCTACCACCTCGCGGCCGGCGCTCGCGATGCGGCCGAGCGCCAGCTCGTCCTCGTCGGTCCACTTGAGCGCCTCGACCACGAATATCACCAGGTCGGCTTCGCCCACGGCCGCGGTTGCCGCGCGATTCATGGCGCGGTTGAGTGCGCGCTTGGGACCCAGGTGCAGCCCCGGAGTGTCCACGAAGGCGATCTGCGCGGCCGGCAGCTGCACCAGCCCGATCACCCGGTGGCGCGTGGTCTGCGGCCGCGGCGTGACGATGCTGAGCTTGTGTCCGACCAGGGCATTGAGCAGCGTCGACTTGCCGACGTTGGGGCGGCCGGCGAGGGCGACAAAACCGCTGCGAAATTCCGTCATGTTTCGCCCTGGATCTGCTCGAGGATGCAGGCGGCGGCGGCCTGTTCGGCCCGCCGTCGGCTGGAACCGGCGGCGGTGGCGCGCGTCGACATCGGCTCGATTTCGCAGGTTACGCGAAACACCTGCGCGTGTAATTCGCCGCTGACGCTGTCCACGCTGTAGCGCGGCAGCGGCAGTCCGCGCGCCTGCAGCAGCTCCTGCAGCCGTGTCTTGGGGTCTTTCAGCTCGGCCGGCACCCCGAGCGACTGCAGCGCCGGGGCCAGCAGGCGCAGCAGCGCTACCCGCGCCGCGTCCAGGCCGCCGTCAAGGTACAGCGCGCCGCACAGCGCCTCGAGCGCGTCGGCCAGGATCGACTCGCGGCGAAAGCCCCCGGTCTTGAGCTCGCCCTGGCCCAGCGCCAGGAGCTCCCCGAGCGCCGCACCGGCCGCCAACTGCGCCAGTGAGTCACCGCTCACGATGCTGGCGCGCAAGCGGCTCAAGGCGCCTTCGTCGGCATCGCCGAAGCGCTCATACAGGTATTGCGCGGTGATCATCCCGAGCACCGCGTCGCCCAGGAACTCGAGCCGTTCATTGTTGGGACCCCCGGCGCTGCGATGCGTCAGGGCGGTTTCGAACAACGCCAGATCCACCGGCTGGTAGTCGAGCGCCTCGCGAAGCCAGCAGCGCAGGCGCTCGGAGCGGTTCATCGGCTGCGTCTGCGGCCTTATTGCACCACGACCACTTTGTGGAACTGCACCAGCAGCGAGACATTGGCGAACATCGGGGCCACATCCTCGTAGTCGACGATCTCCACCCAGTGCTCATTCTCACGGTGGATATCCACGTCCTGGATGGTCGGATGGGTAATGCTCTCGATATCGAAGTGCTTCTCCAGCGAATTACGCAGCGACTGGGCGTTGGTGCTGTCGCCACCCTTGGCTTCGCTGGCCGTCTGGGACAGCGACTTGGCGACGCGCATGTAGTTAAGGTAGATCGGGGCCAGCCGGATGCCCGAGTAGACGACGATCGCCACCGGCACCAGCAAGACCAGCCAGCCGATAAATGTGATTCCGCGCTGTGAGTGGCGCATGCGTAGACTCCCTTTGACTTCCGATAGGCTCTGTTTCACCCGACGCAGCCCCTGACGTGCCCCGACGGGGTCACTCGATGCGCCGACCAATCCGGCTCCAGACCGGGCCTCCCGAGCGCTGCAGGTCCCAATTGAACCAGATTCGGGTCGCTTTGCCGACCAGATGGTCCTCCGGCACGAATCCCCAGTAGCGGCCATCGTAGCTGTTATCGCGATTGTCGCCGATCATGAGGTACTCCCCCGCCGGCACCTCCATCTCCTCCCGGTCGCTGTGATCGCGCAGGCCGGGAACACTCGGCTCGATGCATTCGTAGTTGCGCTCAAGGTGCCGGCTGCAGCTGGGCGAGGTCGCAGCCACGATTTCATCCGGAGTCAGGCACGACAGGATCTGATGGCGGTGGCTGCCCAGTACCTCGGTGGACAGGCGCATGTTGTGATAACAGCCGTCGTCGTAGCGGCCGTCGCTCTGCAGCGGCACCGGCACGCCGTTGATGATCAGCTGGTCGGATGTGATGCGCACGTGATCGCCCGGCAGGCCCACTACCCGCTTGATGAAGTTTACCGCCGGATCGGGCGGGTAGTGAAACACCACTACGTCGCCGCGCTGCGGTTCGCCGATGGCAACCACTTTCTGGTCGACCACCGGCAGTCGCAGGCCGTAGGTGAACTTGTTCACGATGATGAAATCCCCGTCCAACAGGGTCGGCATCATCGAATCGGACGGGATGCGAAACGGTTCGAAGATGAAGGCGCGAACCAGCAGCACGATCACCGCGACCGGGAAAAAGCTGCGCGCATAGTCAACCGTGACCGGCACCGGCAGCGCGGCCGGATCCTGTCCGGCGGCGCTGGCGGCCCGGCGCCTGGCCGGCTCGAACAGCAGGTGATCGAGCAGCCACACCACGCCTGCCACCGCCACCACCGTGACCAGCACCAGACTGAAATCCAGCCGCTCCGACACCAGCAGGCGCAGCAGCGCTGCGATCAGCAGCAGCGGCAACAGGTAATAATTGGCCGCCAGCAACGGGCCATCCGATTTGCCGCCCCCGGCGATGCGACGCCGCGGCCGCAGGAACCAGTCATCGACGACCGCGATGATGGTGGCAGGCACCGCCAGCGCGGCCAGCACCGTCAGTATCTGGGTCAGCATTCACAGCCCCCTGCAATGGCGGCCGACATCATTTGCGCCCCACCTTGAGTACCGCCAGAAAGGCCTCCTGCGGAATCTCGACCTGGCCCACCTGCTTCATGCGCTTCTTGCCCTCTTTCTGTTTTTCGAGCAGCTTGCGCTTGCGCGACACATCGCCGCCGTAGCATTTCGCCAGCACGTTCTTGCGCAGCGCCTTCACCGTGGCGCGCGCGATCACGTGACTGCCGATCGCGGCCTGGACCGCGACCTCGAACATCTGCCGCGGAATCAGCTCCTGCATCTTATCGACCAGCTCGCGGCCACGCGCGTAGGCGTGGTCGCGATGCACGATGATCGACAGCGCATCGACCGGCTCGCCGTTGATCAGGATATCAAGCTTTGCGAGCGGCGCGGCCTGAAAATGGCTGAAAACGTAATCAAACGATGCATAGCCACGGGTCGCTGATTTGAGCCGGTCGAAGAAGTCGAGCACTACTTCGGCCAGCGGCAACTCGTACTGCAGCGACACCTGCGCGGCCAGATAGAGCATCTTCTTCTGCACGCCGCGCTTTTCGCTGCACAGGCCGAGCACCGCACCGACATAGTCCGGCGGCACCAGGATGCTGGCGGTGATCATGGGTTCGCGAATCTCGGCGATCACGTTCAGGATCGGGAGTTTCGACGGGTTATCGACGTATTCGACGCTGCCGTCGGTGCGCGCAACCTCGTAGATCACGGTGGGCGCGCTGGTCACCAGATTGAGGTTGTATTCTCGCTCCAGCCGCTCCTGCACGATGTCCATGTGCAGCAGCCCGAGAAAGCCGCAGCGAAAGCCGAAACCGAGCGCGGTGGAGGACTCGGGCTCATAGTGCAGCGCCGAGTCGTTGAGCTTCAGCTTGGCGAGCGCGTCGCGGAAGCTCTCGTAATCCTCGGCGTTGATCGGGAATAAGCCCGCGAACACGCGCGGCTGTATCTGTTTGAAGCCGGGCAAAGGCGCGGCGCACGGGCGGGCATCGAGCGTGATGGTGTCCCCGACCGGTGCGCCGTCGATTTCCCGGATGCCGGCGATCACGAAGCCGACCTCGCCGGCGCTCAGTGTCTCCAGTGCCAGCGACTTGGGAGTAAAGCGGCCGAGCTTGTCGATATTGTGGGCGCGACCGGTGGACATCACCCGAATCTTGTCGCCGCGCTGCAGGGTGCCGTTCACCACGCGTACCAGTGACACCACTCCGACGTAGTTGTCGAACCAGGAATCCACGATCAGTGCCTGCACCGGTGCCGCAGGATCCCCTTGCGGCGCAGGAATGCGCGCGATGATCGCGTCCAGCAGCTGCGGCACCCCCTCGCCGGTCTTGGCGCTGACGCACACCGCGTCCTGGGCGTCGATGCCGATGATCTCCTCGATCTCGGTGATGACGCGCTTGGGATCGGCCGAGGGCAGATCGATCTTGTTGATCACCGGCAGCACGGTCAGTCCCTGCTCGATCGCGGTATAGCAATTGGCTACGCTCTGCGCCTCGACCCCCTGCGAGGCGTCCACCACCAGCAACGCCCCTTCGCCGGCCGCCAGGCTCCTCGATACCTCGTACGAGAAATCGACGTGGCCCGGGGTGTCGATCAGGTTGAGCTGATAGCGCTCGCCGTCGGGTGCCTGGTAGTTCAGCGTCACACTCTGCGCCTTGATGGTAATGCCACGCTCGCGCTCCAGGTCCATGGAGTCGAGCACCTGCGCCTGCATCTCGCGCGCCTCGAGGCCGCCGCACAGCTGGATCAGCCGGTCGGCGAGCGTCGATTTTCCGTGGTCAACGTGCGCGATGATGGAGAAATTGCGTATGCGGTGCATCTAGGGGCTTGGAAACCCCGAGCGGCGGGGCGCGCGGATTATAGCCTTAAGCCGACTCGGGCCCGATCCGCAGCACACGCAGCAGCTCTTGCCGGTCGAGCCGGCCACTGCATAGCGGCGCATCGTCCAACAACAGCACCGGGATCTTCATGCCATAGCGGCGCTGCAGCTCGCGATCGGAATCCACGTCGAGCAGCCGCAGCGGCGGCAGTGCGTGGCGCGCATGCAATGCCTGCAGCTCATGCAGCATGTCCTCGCACAGCCCGCACTCGGCACGGGTCAGCAGTGTCAGCGCGTGGACCGGTTGCCGATCGGCGTCGCTCAATGCCGGCCCGGGACGGCGCCCGGAGTGGCACCGAAGGCCGTAGTGCCGGGGCCGGCGCCCGCGGGTACGCCAAAACTGGCGGCCGCACCGGCGTTGCCCAGGCTGGCACGGCCGCCGCCCATGGCGGGATTGTCCGGCCTTGCATCGCTGCCCTGGTCGCCGGTCAGGGCATCGAAGATCGAGCCGCCGTCGCCGGCGCGGTTGCCCGGCATGCGCGGCAGACCGACGCCCAGCAGCGATTCGGCCATGTTCGGCTCGGGCACCGCGGCATGAATCGACTGCGCGATGGCGCGCACGGTGTCCGGCGGCACTTCGCCCACCGCAGTGACGCGATACCCCTGCACCACCGTGGAGTAGGCCGAGGACGAACCGATGGTCGCGGCATCGTCGCTGACCTGCTCGGAGGGCTGCTCGCGGCCGATCTCGACGAACACCGACACCGACGCCAGCCCGTCGCTGAATACCAGGTGTTCAACCGGCCCGCTGTGCAACACCTGCCGGGCGCTCACCGTCATGCGAAATCCCGGCGGCAGTGCACTCGCCTCCCAGGCCACCGGCAGCCCGCGCGCATCCGCCGCATCGTCCAGGTCCTGCACCCAGCGGAAATTGCGGGCGTCGACCGCCGGTTCGAGTTCGCGTTCGGCGATGTGCGCCGGCAGGCGCAGATCGGTGAACACGATCTGCTCGAGCACCTGGCCCTGGCCGTTGCGCAGCTGTGTCTTGAGCGGCATGGCGGTGGCCTCGTCGATCCACACCCGGTAGCCATAGCGCATCTGATCCATCGGCGTCACCGCGATGACGCGCGCATCGCGACCCGAGACGCGCATCTTCTGCAGCTCGCTGATGCGGTACAGGCCGGCCGAGGTGGCGTCGATGCGCGGCAGGCCACCGAGCAGCAATCGCGCCTCGCTGGCCCGTTCCACCAGTACCGTGCGCTGATCGGGCAGGTAGCAGGTGAGCTGGCTACCCTTGCGGATGAATTCGCGACCCGAACCGTCCATCGACAGCAGCCGCTCGGACACCCCGTCGCTGCCGACGCGGTGGATCACGCGCAGTGTTTCAGTCTCGCCGGCATGTTCATGGACGAACACGCCCTCGTAATTGCGCGTCGCCAGTGCGCGGTCGGTCCGGGCCAGCCAGTCCGCGGGAGTGTCGTCGGCGAGGCTGGCGCCAGCGCCGCCCAGCAGCGCCGCGCAGCTGCCGGCGGCCCACAGCATTGCCGCAGCAGTCGGCCGCTTAACGGCTCGCAGTAGGCGCCGCGGGGATCGCATCGAGTGCAGCTGCCGGGCGGTTGGCCGGCACACCGGCGGCAGATGCGCCGGGCGACATGTTGTCCACTGCACCCTCGTTGCTCACCAGCGCGGACAACAGATTGCGCCGCATCAGCGGCGTGGAATATTCGCTGTGGGCGACGATGAGATCGGCCAGCTCGGTGCGCAATGCGGTATTGCCGCCCGCCATGCTGACCGGGGTGACGTAACTGACCGGCTCGCCGGTGCCGCTGCGGCGCACCGCTGCGAGGCTGGCAGGCTCGGCGACGTGTGCCAGGACCGCGGCCGGGGCCGGCGGCAACGCGGCGACGCTCGCGCCGCCGGCACTCACCGCCTGCGCCACTGTGCCCGCGCCAACATCGACTGCGGCACCGCGCAGCAGCGAAATCGACACACCCGCCACCGTCACCACCAGCGACGCCGACACCGCAGCGCTCAGCAGCATCCTGCGGCCACGCGCCACGCGCGGCTTATCCTCCGCCCCGCGCAGCGCGGCGCTGACGCGCCGCGCAAACCCGCTGCGCGCGGTCGCCACCGGCTCCGAGCGCATCGCGGCTCCGATCAGGGCGTAGCGCGACCAGCGTGCGCGCAGAATCTCATCGCGATCAATGCGCCGCGACAGCAGTTCGCATTCGGTGGCCGGCAATTCGCCGTCGAACATCGCCGACAGCTGGCTTTCAACTTCATCCTGGATCACACCAGCTCCTCCGTCCGACCCAAGCCGCCGTCAAACACTTCGCGCAGCCGCCGGTCGATCGCCTCGCGGGCGCGAAAGATCCTGGAGCGCACGGTACCTACCGGACAGTCCATCGAGGCCGCGATCTCCTCATAGCTCATGCCCTCCAGTTCGCGCAGCACGATCGCGGTGCGCAGATCCTCGGGCAGCTGCTCGATGGCATGATTGACGGTGTCGCGGATCTCCTCGGTCAGTGCCAGGCCCTCCGGGGTTTCCGGATCCTTGAGCCGGCTGACCATGTCCGAGGAATCGTCGTTGTTCTGCAGATCAAGTTCGTAGCTCACCGGGTTGCGCTCGCGGGCCGCCAGGGCGTTCTTGGCGGTGTTGATGGCGATGCGATAGAGCCAGGTGTAGAACGCGCTGTCACCGCGAAACTGCGGCAGCGCGCGGTAGGCTTTGACGAATGCCTCCTGCGCGACGTCTTCCGCATCGGCCGGGTTGCGCAGATAGCGCATGACCAGCTTCACCACCTTGTGCTGATACTTGAGCACCAGCAGGTCGTAGGCGCCACGCTCACCGCGCTGCACCCGCCGCACCAGGCTCAAATCACTCGCATCGGGGCCCATTGGCAATCCTGTCATCGCATTGCCAGGCCGTCCGTCAACGACCTGAATAGACTCAATACTGTACTGTAAGTTCTTCGGTCGGAGTCTATCAGCTGCAGCGGACATAGGGGCTTAGGACCGGTCGGCGGTGCCGCCAGGCACCAACAACACTTGGAGCGTGGTCCCGGCAGGAAGGTTCCCATCCTGAGCCGCGCTCGACATAACGCCGCTGCCGCCCCGGATGCTCTCGACTAACGCCGCCAGATCGGCCCGCTCGGGGCGCTGTCCACCCAGCAGGTAGCCCGCCAGCAGCGGGTCCGGCAGCTCGAGCAGGGCCTCAAACTGGCTGCGCAAGTCCCGGCTGGCCTGCTCGAACTGCGTGTCCAGCCAGCAGGCGAGCAGCAGATCCAGCTCCTTCATGCCGCGGCGGCAGCGCCAGGCCATCCTCGGGCGAGCGGCGGCGGGCAACTGCCTGGCGACGGCATCGGCCATGTCAGTGCTGGCGGTCGAACAGCATTTTCTTGACGGCGCCGATCGCCTTGGCCGGGTTCAGGTCCTTCGGACACGCCTCGGTGCAGTTCATGATGGTGTGACAACGGTACAGCCGGAACGGATCCTCAAGTGCATCAAGCCGCTCGCCGGTAGCCTCATCACGACTGTCGACGATCCAGCGATAGGCGGCGAGGATGGCCGCCGGGCCGAGGTAGCGCTCCGAGTTCCACCAATAGCTCGGACAGGCAGTGGAACAGCAGGCGCACAGAATGCATGCCGATGGGCGATCGATGCGCTGCTGCTCTTCCTTCGACTGCAGCCGCTCGCGGTCGGGCGGCGGCGGCGTAACGGTCTGCAGCCACGGCTTCACCGCCGCGTACTGGGCATAGAAATTGGTCAGGTCGGTCACCAGGTCCTTCAGTACCGGCAGGTGCGGCAGCGGATAGATGCTGATGTCGCCCCGGCCGAGCTCGTCGCAGGCCTTGGTGCAGGCGAGCGTGTTCAGGCCGTTGATATTCATGGCGCACGAGCCACAGATGCCTTCGCGGCACGAGCGGCGCAGCGACAGGGTCGGATCGATCTCGTTTTTGATCTTGAGCAGCGCGTCGAGCACCATCGGTCCGCAGCTTGCCATGTCGATCTGGTAACTATCGATGCGCGGGCGCGCGCCCGAGGCCGGATCGAAGCGGTAGATGCGAAAGCGCCGTGTGTTTCTGGCACCGGCCGGCGCCTGGTAGCTCTTGCCGGCGCTTTGATCGATGCGCGAATTGCGCGGCAGTGTGAATTCAGCCATGTCAGTAAGTCCTGGCCTTGGGCGCGATGACTTCGATTTCGTCGGTCAGCGTATGCATGTGCACCGGGCGGTAGTCGAGGCGCGCCCCGCCCTGGGCATCGACCCAGCACAGGCTGTGCTTCATCCAGTTGACATCGTCGCGCTGCGGAAAATCCTCGCGGGCGTGCGCCCCGCGGCTCTCGCTGCGGTTGGCCGCCGAATGGATGGTGGCCACCGCCTGCAGCAGCAGGTTGTGCAGCTCCAGAGTCTCGATCAGGTCCGTGTTCCAGATCAGGCCACGATCGGAGACCGCGACGTCATCGAATGACGCAAAGGTGTGCGACAGCTTGTCGATGCCCTGCTGCAGCGATTCGCCAGTGCGAAACACCGCCGCGTCCGACTGCATGATGCGCTGCATTTCCAGGCGGATGGCCGCCGTGGGACGCGAACCGCTGGCATAGCGCAGCCGATCCAGGCGCGACAGCATGCGCTCGACGCCATCTTTGGGCAGCGCACGCTGTGTGGCGCCGGGCTGGATCAACTGGGCGCAGTGGCGCGCCGCCTCGCGGCCGAACACCACCAGGTCGAGCAGGGAATTGCTGCCCAGGCGGTTGGCGCCGTGCACCGAGACGCAGGCCGCCTCGCCCACCGCCATCATGCCAGGCACCACCACGTTCGGATCCCCGTTCTTCAGCGTCACCACTTCGCCCTGGATGGTGCAGGGAATGCCGCCCATGTTGTAGTGCACCGTGGGCAGTATCGGGATCGGTTCACGGGTGACGTCGACACCGGCGAATATGCGCGCGGTATCGGCGATGCCCGGCAGGCGCTCATGGATCACGGCCGCACCCAGGTGCTCGAGGTGAAGGAAGATATGATCCTTGTGCTCACCGACCCCGCGACCCTCGCGTATCTCGATGGTCTCGGCGCGGCTGACCACGTCGCGCGACGCCAGATCCTTCGCATTCGGTGCATAGCGCTCCATGAAGCGCTCGCCCAGCGAGTTGGTCAGGTAGCCGCCCTCGCCGCGCGCCCCTTCGGTGATCAGGCAGCCCGAACCGTAGATGCCGGTCGGATGGAACTGCACGAACTCCATGTCCTGCAGCGGCAGACCCGCGCGCAGCACCATGCCGCCGCCGTCGCCGGTGCAGGTGTGAGCCGAGGTGCAGGAGAAGTAGGTGCGGCCATAACCGCCGGTGGCCAGGATGGTCATCTGCGCGCGAAAACGATGCAGCTTGCCTTCGGCCAGATCGAGCGCCACCACGCCGCGGCACTCGCCGTTTTCCATGATCAGGTCGATGGCGAAGTACTCGATGAAGAACTCGGCCTGGTTGCGGATCGATTGCTGGTAGAGCGTGTGCAACATGGCATGGCCGGTCCGATCCGCGGCCGCGCAGGTGCGCTGGGCGATGCCCTTGCCATAGTGAGTGGTCATGCCGCCAAACGGACGCTGATAAATGCGGCCTTCGTCGGTGCGCGAAAACGGCACCCCGTAGTGCTCCAGCTCGATGACCGCGGCCGGGGCCTCCTTGCACATGAATTCGATCGCGTCCTGGTCACCCAGCCAGTCCGAGCCCTTGACGGTGTCGTACATGTGCCAGCGCCAGTCGTCCTCGCCCATGATCCCCAGCGCCGCGCTGATGCCACCCTGCGCCGCCACGGTGTGACTGCGGGTGGGGAAAACCTTGGTGATGCAGGCGGTTGCCAGCCCCGCCTCGGCCAGGCCCAGGGTAGCGCGCAGGCCGGCGCCGCCGGCGCCGACCACCACCACGTCATAGGTGTGATCGACGAACTCGTAGGCGCTCATGCGCCGCCTGCAAGCGCGATGCGCAGTACCGCGTACACGCCAGCCGCCGCCACCAGTACATGCAGCAGCAGCGAACACAGCAGCGCCAGGGTCCTGGACAGGAAGCCGTGCACGTAATCCTCGATCACCACCTGCACCCCGAGCCAGGCGTGCCACGCGGCGATCAGCACCGTCAGTGCCAGCAGCACCGGATGCAGTCCGGCACCTATCCAGCGCGTGACGCTCGCGTAGTCAGCCAACGGCAGTGACAGCAGCGCGACCAGCAGCCAGATCGCCAGCGGTGCCAGCGCGATCGCAGTGACCCGCTGTGCCACCCAGTGGCCGACGCCATCGCGCGCACTGCCATCGCTGAGCGCCCGTGCCAGCGGCGTGCGCAGACTCATGCGGCCCCGGCGCTGCGGCCGAAGATGAAATAGATGCAGATCGCCGCGCCGATGAGCGTCACCGCGACCACCAGCGCGGCGCTGCGGCGCGCGTCCGCGCGTTCAAAGCCCCAACCCATGTCCCAGGCGAGATGACGCAGGCCGTTGCAGAAGTGATAGATCAGCGCCGCGACCGCCAGTGCTGCCAGCAGCCGGCCCGGCAGCGAACCCAGCAGCGGCACCATCGCCGCGTAGGCGTCGGCACCCTGGCTGGCGCTGACCAGCCAGACCACCAGACCGAGCAGCGCGAGCGCCAACGCCACACCGGTAATCCGGTGCAGGATCGACAGCGTCATCGTATAGGCCCACCGGTACACCGTGATATGCGGTGACAACGGCCGCTCAGCCATGCCTACTCCCCATCAGAAATCGATGCAGCGCCCGCGCATCTCCCAGTCGCCAAAGCGCGTCGGATCCGGGCCGGCAGGCCGGTTCAATGGCGCCGGCGTGGGCGGCGACGGCGCGAGCGCCGGCTCGGGCACAGGTCCGGAACCTGCGTCGTTCGCTGTATGCTCACTCGACGCCACAGGCCCTGCTCTAGAAACCGGCATGGCTGCAAGTGTGCCAGAATTGTCCATCACCGACCACCGCACGACCGCGGCGAAATACGGCTCTTGCGATGAACCAGCCCGGTAGCGTGTGTGCGCTCGACGATCTTGGGATGCTGCGATTTTCCGGCGCCGATGCCGGAAAATTCCTCCAGGGGCAGTTGTCGAACGACGTGTCGGCGCTGGCGGCGACAGCGCTGCTGCGCGCCGGCATGCACAACCCGCAGGGACGCACGCTGGCGCTGCTGTGGCTGGTAGCCGCGGACGACGGCGATATCCTCGCCGTGCTGCCGCGCGAGCTGCTGGCGGTGATCGTCCCGCTGCTGCGCCGTTACGTGTTGCGCGCCAGACTCACGATCAGCGACCTGAGTACGGAATACCGCATCTGCGGCCTGGCGTCGCCCGACGCCGGCCCTGCGGCCCCCGGACAGCGCATCGCCTACGGCGCCCAGGGCCAGCAGCGCATGCTGCTGCTGCAGAGCGTGCGGGAGCCTGCGCCTACCGGCGCCGCGATGGCGCGCGATCAGTGGCGCGCGCTGGACATCGCCGCCGGACTGCCCCAGGTCTATGGCGCGACCTCGGGTCAGTTCGTGGCACAGATGCTCAACCTCGACTGCATCGATGCCATCTCGTTCACCAAAGGTTGCTACACCGGCCAGGAAGTCATCGCGCGCGCCCACTATCGCGGCCGCATCAAGCGCCGGCTGCAGCGCTTTTCCAGCCGCGCGGCGCCGCGCCTGGCCGCAGGCGATTCCGGCCGGCTCGACGACGGGCGCAGCTTTCGGGTGGTCGAGGCGGTGGTGCACGCGGATGGCAGCTGCGAGTTTCTGGCCGTGGCGGCGCTGCCGGGTGCCAGCGTGGATGCCAATGACGCTGGGCTGCCGGCGGGCCAGGGGCTGGCCTACCGCGCGTTGCCTCTGCCCTACGCGCTGCCGGAATAGCTAGCCGTTGCCGCCGGTCTTGAGCAGGCGCTGCGGCTGGGCGACGCCGTAGCCCTGCGCGAAATCCACGCCGATGTTGCGGAGCATCTGGATGATTTCGGCGTTCTCGGCGAACTCGGCGATGGTCTGCTTGCCGGTGAGATGGCCGATCTCGTTGATCGATCGCACCATCTCGCGATCGATCGGATCGTGCAGGATCTCGCGCACGAAGCTGCCATCGATCTTCAGGTAGTCCACCGGGAAATGCTTCAGATAGCCGAACGAGGACAGTCCGGTGCCGAAGTCGTCCAGCGCAAATTTGCAGCCCAGCTCCTTGAGCGCCTGGATGAAGCGGTTGGCCTGGGAAAAGCTTGCGACCGCGGCGGTCTCGGTGATCTCAAAGCAGATCTTCGAGGCATCGAGGCCGCTGCGATGAAACTGATCGATGACGTAGGGCAGGAACTTGTCGTCGCCCAGGCTCTGGCCCGACAGGTTGATGGAACACATGGCCAGCCGGGCGCGCTCATCGGCCTCCGAGACCAGCCAGCGCAGCGCATTCTCGACCACCCAGCGATCGATGCTTGGGGTGATGCCGTAGCGCTCGGCCGCGGCGATGAAGCTGTCGGGGGCCACGATGCGTCCGTTCTCATCGCGCATGCGCAGCAGCAGCTCGTAGTGGGCGCCGGTCTCGGGCACCTGCAGCGGCAGGATCGGCATGCGAAACAGCTCGAAGCGGCCCTCTTCCAGCGCCGCGTTGATGCGCGCCGCCCATTGCATCTCGCGCCGCCGGCGCATCAGCTCGATGTCGTTTTCGGCAAAGCTGTGAACGCGGTTGCGGCCCTGTTCCTTGGCCGCCGCACAGGCGCTGTCGGCGGCTGACAGGATCGATGCCACGTCCTCGTTGTCGGCAGTGATCGGCACCACTCCGATGCTGGCGCCGAGGCGAAACACCCGCTCCTCCCAGCTGAAGCGGAAGTTACGTACCGCCTCACGCAGCGACTCGGCCATGCGCATGGCCTCATCCAGCGTGCAGCTCTCCAGCAGGATGCCGAATTCATCGCCGCGCAGCCGCGACAGGGTATCGCGCCAGCGCACCTTGGACTTCAGCAGCGCCCCGACCTGGCCCAGCAGCGCATCCCCGGCACTGTGGCCGCAGGTGTCGTTGACGATCTTGAACTGATCGATATCCAGGTAGCACAGCGCGTACGAGGCCTCGCGCGCCTTGGCGCTCTTGAGCGCCCGCTCCAGCCGGTCCTCGAATTCGCGCCGATTGACCAGCCCGGTCAGCAGGTCATGGCTGGCGTGGTAGCTCAAGCGGCGATTGAGCTCGCGCGACTCGCTCACGTCGTGGAATACCAGCACACCGCCGCCCACCTTGCCGTTGCCCGAGCGGATCGGCGAGGCCGAACTCTCCACGTACAACTCGTTGCCGTCGCGGCGGATCAGCAGCATCGGGCGCACCGACTTGATCGCGCGCGCGCGCCGGATCGACACGGTGAGTGGATTTTCCAGCGGCTCGCAGGTCTCCTCGTGGAATGCACGGAAGATCTCTTCCACCGGGCGCCCCATGGCATCTTCCAGGCGCCAGCCGGTGAGCTGCTCGGCCACCGGGTTGATGTAGTCGATGGTCGAGGAGGCATCGGTGGTGATCACGCCATCGCCGATCGACTGCAGCGTGATCTGCGCGCTCTCTTTTTCGCGAAACAGCGCCTCCTCGTACAGCTTGCGCTCGGTGATGTCGAGTTCGACACCCACCAGGCGCAGCAGGCGGCCATGCGCATCGAGCTGCGCCTTGGCGCGGCTGATGACCCAGCGCCACTCGCCGTTGCGATGGCGCATGCGATGCACGCTCTCGAAGATCGGCGTCTTGCCCGCCACGTGCTCGCGGATCGACGATTGCACGCGCGACATGTCGTCCGGATGCACCAGGCTGCGCCAGTCGAAGCCGCCCTTCAGGTCGGCCTCGTCGTAGCCGAGCATCGCGCGCCAGCGCGGGGAGAAGTAGACGTCGCTACCCTCGACGTTGAAATCCCACAGGCCGTCGTTGGCGGCCAGCTCGGCCAGGGCGTTGCGCTCCTCGATGCGCCCCAGTACCTGCGACAGCCGCAGGCGCGCCAGGCCGGTCGCCAGGCTGCTGGCGAGCAGCTTCATCAGCAACTGCAGCGTGGCATCGAAACCGCCGCGCGGCATGCCATAGGCGACCCCGAGCAGGCCGGCGGGCTGATTCCTGATGCGGTACGACACCAGCAGCGCCGAGCCGATGGCCAGCTCCGCCAGCGTGCCGGCATCTTCCGCCTGCTCCTTGCGCGGCGAGGCGGTATCGCGAAATTCCGACAGCCGCAGGTGCTCGAAGCGCGAGCTCACCCACGGCAGGGATTGCAGCGTGGTGCCGCGCAACGCTTCCGGGTGACATTGGGCAAAATGACCACGGGCGAACAAAACCGATTCGATATGCTGGCCGTCGGCGTCCAGCACCGCGGCGAAGGCCGCGTCGGCCGAGGCCGCCTCGCGGAAACTCTCCAGGCTGCGCAGGATGCAGTCGTCGGCGGTGTCGCGATCCAGGTTTTGCAGTTCGATCGCGATCTTGCTGCAGGCGAGCTCAATACCGGGCGCTGAGCGTTCCGTCTTGCCGGTCCAGAATTGTGGGGCAAGGACGTCGGACGCCGATAAATCGGAAATAGTGCCCGGCGGCTTCGACATTTGTAAGAATTCTCGCACAGCACTGGCGAATTACAAGCTAAGCCGCTGATTTATTGACACACGTCTAGGATTGCACCGAAAAGCGGCCCGCCGGACGGCGCCCCGGGGCCGGGAGGGTCCTAGCGCGACGCCGCCAACGCTGCCTGTGCCGCCCCGAACGCCGCGTGGAGCGAGTGCTGCATTTCCAGCTGCAGCGCGGAAAGGCCGGCGGTGTCGAGCGTTCGCGGCACCTCGCGCGGCGCCCCGATCGCGATGGCGATGCGCGCGAACGGCAGCGGCAGCACAAAGCGATCCCAGTGCACCAGCGCGGCGCGCGAGGCCGCGTAGGACAAAGGCAGCATCGGCCGGCCCGACATCTGCGCCAGCAGGATGGCGCCCGGCTTGAATATGAATCGCGGCCCGCGCGGACCATCGGGCGTGATGATCGGCGACACCTGCTCGCGCATCAGCGCCTCGAAATAGGCTTTGAGCGCCAGCGCTCCGGTGTGGGAGGAGGAACCGCGGATCACATAGCCGCCGACGCGCCGCACGATCATGGCGCCGAGTTCGCCATCGACCGATGGGCTGATCAAAAATCCCAGTCGCAACGGGCGCCGTCGCTGCTGCAGCAGCAGATAGCGCGCGCAGAACAGCTGGTGCTGATGCCAGTAGCAGGGAAGAAACGACGGCCAGCGCGCCAGTACCGCCTCCAGGTGCTCCTCACCCACCACCGCCACGATGCGGCAGCTGCTCCACCACAGGCGCACCAGCGCCAGCAGCATGGGCGCGGCCAGCCGGTACAGCCAGCGGCGCATCGGCCCCATGCGCCGACCCGATGCCGTGACCTGTCGGTAGAACGTATTGCGGAATGCGCCGCCGGGCTTGTTTTCGCTCATGCTGTGGCCTTGCCGATTCTGCGCGATGGATGCCACCCGGACAAGGCTGCGCCCTCGCGGGTGCGCGCACCGGCTAGAATCCCCCGCCATCATGCCTGCCAGCACTCGCAAGCCCCCTGACCCGAACGTGCCCGGACTTACGGCCGATACGCTGAACGCGGCGCTGGAAGCCAACCGTGGCGCGCCCCGCAGCGTGACCTACCTGGAAGGTGAGCGCGAGACGCGCGCGGTGAGCCTGGGAGAATTGCAGGAGCGTGCGCTCGGCATCCTGCATCATCTGCAACGCCTCGGCGCCCGGCCCGGCGACCAGCTGATCCTGTTCCTGTCCAGCAACGAGCAGTTCATCGATGCCTTCTGGGCGTCACTGCTCGGCGGCATCATCGCGGTGCCGGTGGCCCCGGGCATCAGTGACGAGCACCGGCGCAAGCTGCTGCGCATCGCCCGCAAGCTGCGTGCTCCTTATATCTATACCGAGCAGCGGCTGCTGGAGCGCCTCGCCGGCCCGGCCAGCAGCCAGGAGGACCTGGACACGCTGGCAACACTGCGCACACGCGCATTCCTGGTGGACCAGCTCGAGCAGCTCGGCCGCAGCGGCAAACCCCATCGTGCGCGGCCGGCCGATGTGGCCTTCATCCAGTTCTCCTCAGGGTCCACCAGCGAACCCAAGGGCGTGGTACTCACGCACGCCAACCTCATGGCCAACATCCGCGGCATCAGCCAGGCAGCGCAATTCACTGCGGACGACATCAGCCTGTCGTGGATGCCGCTCACGCATGACATGGGCCTGATCGGCTTTCACTTGACCATGCTGGTCAATCGGATCGAGACCTACCTGATGCCGACCGAGCTGTTCGTGCGCCGGCCGCTGCTGTGGCTGCAGCACGCCGCACGCATTAGCGCCAGCGTGCTGTGTTCGCCGAACTTCGGCTATCGCCACTACCTCAAGGTGCTCGCCGAGCGCGATCCGGGCGCGCTGGATCTGTCGCCGGTGCGGCTGATCTTCAATGGCGCCGAGCCGATCAGCGTCGAGCTGTGCGAGGAGTTCATGCGCCGGCTGGCACCCTTGGGTCTGGCGCCCAATGCCATGTATCCGGTCTACGGCCTGGCTGAAGCTTCGCTGGCGGTGAGCTTTCCCGAACCGGGCCGGCCATTTCGGACCACCGCCTTCAATCGCCATCAGCTCGGGGTCGGCGGAGAACCGCAGATCGTCGAGGCCGCTGCGCGCGATGCGATGCGCCTGGCGGGTGTCGGCCGTGCGATTCCCTATTGCCAGTTGCGCATCGCCGATGACGACGATCAATCGTTGGCCGGCGAGCGCGTCGGGCACATTCATATCCGCGGCGACAACGTGACCGGCGGCTATTACGAGGACGCGGCCGTTAATGCTGCAAGTTTTACAAACGACGGCTGGCTGCGTACCGGCGACCTGGGACTGGTGCACCAGGGTGAGCTCTACATCACCGGTCGCGACAAGGAGATCCTGTTCGTCAATGGCCAGAACTATTACCCGCATGACCTGGAGCGCGTTGCCGAGACGGTCCCGGGCCTGGAGCTTGGCAAGGTGGCGGTGGCCGGCGTGCGGCCGGTCGGCGCCCAGGCCGACGAGCTCGTGGTGTTCGTGCTGCATCGGGCCGACATGGCCGAGTTCCTGCCGCTTGCACGCCGAGTGGCGGCCCGCATTGCCGAGCACACCGGGCTGGAAGTTGGCGCCATGGTACCGGTGCGGCGCATTCCGAAGACCACCAGCGGCAAGTTCCAGCGTCATCTGCTGGAGCAGGAATATCTCGACGGCGCCTTCAGTGCCGAGCTTGCCGAGCTGGCGCGGCTGCGCGCCCAGGAACCGGCGGCGCGCGTCGACGGCAGTGCCATCACCCAGCAGCTGCGCGCCATCTGCGAACAGGAGCTGGACGGGCGCAGCATCGACCCCGACGACAGCCTGTTCGACATCGGTGCCAGTTCGCTCAAGCTGATCGCGATCCACGAACGTATCGACCGAGCGTGGCCGGGGCTGGTGGATGTCACCGATATCTTCGATCACTCAAGCATCGCCGCACTGGCGAGCTTCATCGAACAGAAGCTCGGCGCCGCGGCGCCGGCCGCAGGACAGGAGCGGCCCGCAGGTCTAGAATCCGGCCCATGATGGACGGCGTAGCGCCCGATGCCGCGCAGCAAACGGACGTGCTGGTGATCGGAGGTGGGCCCGCGGGTTCAACCATCGCCGCACTGCTGGCGCGCCGCGGCTACCACGTCACCCTGCTCGAGAAGGACCGCCACCCGCGCTTTCATATCGGCGAGTCGCTGCTGCCGGCAAATTTGCCGCTGCTCGAACAGCTCGGGGTCGCCGAGCAGGTGCGTGCCATCGGCATGCAAAAATGGGGCGCCGAGTTCGTGACCCCGTGCGGCGGGCGCCAGCAGGATTTTCGCTTCGCCGAGGCCTGGGACAAGTCGATGCCGTACGCCTACCACGTGCGCCGCTCGCAGTTCGACGAGATCCTGATCCGCAACGCCGCGCAGGCCGGTGCCCACGTCATCGAAGCTTGCCGCGTGACTAGCGTGCAATTGCAGGGTGGCACGCGCCGGGGTGGCACGGGTCAGGGTGGCGCGCGCGTCGAGGCGCGGCACCAGGACGGCCGCAGCCAGCACTGGCAGGCGCGCTACCTGGTGGATGCCTCGGGCCGCGATACGTTCCTCGGTAACCAGCTGGGTATCAAACAGCGCAATCCGCGCCACAACAGCGCGGCCATCTTCGGCCATTTCAGCGGCGCGCAGCGCAATCCGGGCGAGCGCGCCGGCCACATCACGATCTATTGGTTCGATCACGGCTGGCTGTGGTTCATTCCGCTGCACGATGGCGCCAGCAGCGTTGGCGCTGTGGTCTGGCCCTACTACCTCAAATCGCGCTCGGTGCCGGTGCGGGAGTTCTTCCTCGCCACCATCGCACAGTGCCCGCCGCTGGCGCAGCGTCTTGCCAATGCCACGCTGATCACCGAAGTCGAGGCCACCGGCAACTATTCGTACAGTGCAACGCGCAGTCACGGCGACGGCTATCTGCTGCTCGGCGACGCTTACGCTTTCATCGATCCGGTGTTCTCCTCCGGTGTGCTGCTGGCGATGCACAACGCGTTCGTAGGCGCCGCTGCGGTCGATGCCTGCCTGCGCACGCCGGCGCGTGCGCGCGCCGCGCTGCGCGAGTTCGACCGCGCGCTGCGCACCGGCCCGCGCGAGTACTCCTGGTTCATCTACCGCGTTACCACCCCGACGATGCGCGAGCTGCTGCTGGCGCCACGCAATCTGCTGCGCATGAAGGAGGCGATGCTCTCGGTGCTGGCCGGCGACATCTTCGGCAGCACGCCGATCTGGCCGTCGGTACGCGCCTTCAAGCTGACCTACCATGTGTTCTCGCTGCTGCGTGCGCGCCGCAGCGTGCAGGCTGCGAGGCGTCGCAGCATCAACATCCGGCCGGTCTGAAACGGCGATGGCGGGACATTGACGGCTGTGGCAGCGGCCCTAACTGTCGACTTCATCCGATTGAACGCCATGCGCCGGCAGCCGGCGGCCTGGTGGCAGGATGTGCTCGCGGTGGTGCGCTTTGACGGCGCTGCGTCCCCGCTAGCGGCGGACGGAATATCGCTTACCGACGTGAACGCACCGGTGCTCGGGGGCATGGACGGTGGTGCTGCCACGGCCGATGACCGCGGCAGCGCGGAAGTATGGCGGCTGGCCGGCCCGATGCATTCCGGTCAGCGCGGTCGTGTGCGCTATCGCCACAACGGCCGATTACTGTTTGCCAGCCTCAGCATCGCCGAAACGGAATTTGCCGACGGTCAGGGCGACGGCGGCGCCACGGCCCTGCGTCGTGCCACCGAGGCGGGTTATCGAGAAATGTTCGGCGCGCTCGAAGCACTGGCCTTCCCCTACCCGCTGCGGATCTGGAATTTCTTATCCGATATCAATCTCTCCGGCGATGATGGCGAGCGCTACTGGCATTTCAACAGCGCGCGCCAGCATGTCTTCATCGACCTGAAGCGCAGCATTGCCGGTAACGTACCGGCCGCGAGCGCGGTGGGCGTGGCGCCCTGCAGTCCGCTGACGGTGTACTGCATTGCCAGCGCGCAGGCGCCGGTCGCGCTGGAGAACCCGCGCCAGTGCAGTGCGTGGGACTACCCGGCGCAGTACGGCCCGAAGAGCCCGACCTTCGCCCGCGCCTGCATCAGCAGCGATGCGGCGCAGACCCTGTTCATATCCGGCACCGCCAGCATCGTCGGCCATGCCAGCGCCCACGCCGGTGATCAGCGCGAGCAGACGCGCGAGACCGTGCGCAATATCCGCGCCCTGATCGGCGCCGCCGACGCCCGGCTCGACGGCCAGTGCTACCGGCTCGAGCAGCTGCACTACAAGGTGTATGTGCGCCGGGCCGAACACCAGCCCAGCATCGATCGTGAACTGCGGCAGCAGGTCGGCGCGGCGGCCCGGGTGCTGTACCTCAAGGCCGACATCTGCCGGCCTGACCTGCTGCTCGAGATCGAGGCGGTCGGCACACCGGAGCGGTTGTGAGCCGCCCGGCTGCGCTGGCAGCGCCCCTGGCGCTGGTGTTGCTGCTGGCAAGCGTGCTGCCCGCCGGCGCGCGCGCCAGCGAGCAGCCGCTGTGGGAATTTGGCCTGGGTGTGGGCGCCATCGTCTTCAACGACTATCGCGGCTCGGCGAGCGTACACGGCTATCCGCTGCCGGTGCCCTACTTCATCTACCGCGGCGATATCCTGCAGGCCGACCGCGACGGAGTACACGGCCGCCTGCTCAATCAGCGCTATCTGGAATTCGACTTCAGCGCCAATGCCACCGCACCGGTGTTCAGCCACGGCGGCGTGCGCGCCGGCATGCCGAACCTGGATTCGACGGTCGAGCTCGGTCCCTCGCTGCAGTGGCATCTGTGGCGCGGCGTCGAGGATCGGCTGCGGCTTGATGTGCGCACGCCGGTGCGAAACGCCATCACCATTGCATCGCCGCCGCGTTCGATCGGCTGGGTGTTCGCGCCGAACGTTGCCGTGGATTATCGCGGTGTGGGCCGCACGGCCGGCTGGAACCTGGGGGTGCAGGCCGGGCCGATCTATGCGCAGCGTCGCTACGATGCCTATTTCTACAGCGTGGCACCGCAGTATGCGACCGACGTGCGGCCGGCCTACCAGGCGCCGGGCGGCTACGCCGGCTCGCAGCTGCTGCTCGCGATCAGCAAGCGTTTCGCCACCTACTGGGTCGGGGCCTATGTACGCCATGATTGGCTGCAGCGGGCGAGCTTCATCGACAGCCCGCTGGTGCAGCAGCAGGGCTATTGGGCCGGAGGAATCGGTATCGTGTGGATGATCAGTGCCTCCTCCCGGATGGTAGACAGCGATGAATGACATGCGCGCACCGACCTGCCGATGACAGCGCCTTCCGCCACGCACCTGGTGCTGATCCCGAGCTACAACCCGGGTCCGCGGGTATACGAGACCGTGGCGGCGGCGCGTGCGCACTGGAACCCGGTGTGGATCGTGGTCGATGGCAGTGACGACGGCAGCGGCGCGGCGCTCGCCGCCATGGCGCAGGACGACCCGGGGCTGCGCGTGTTGCAGCTGGCGCGCAACTGCGGCAAGGGCGCGGCCGTGATGCACGGCGCACGCGTGGCGCAGGCCGCGGGCTACACCCACATCCTCGCCATGGATTCCGACGGCCAGCATCCGGCCGACTATATCGATCGCTTCATGACGGCATCACTGGCGGAACCTGCGGCACTGGTGCTGGGTGACCCGCAGTTCGATAGCAGCGCCCCGGCACTGCGGGTACAGGGTCGCAAGCTGTCGAACTTCTGGGCCAACGTTGAGACCCTATGGGCCGGTATCCACGACTCCCTGTTTGGATTTCGGGTCTATCCGATCGAGCCGCTGCTGCGGGTCATGCACTATCAGCCCTGGATGCGGCGTTTCGACTTCGACGCCGAGGTCGCGGTACGGCTGTGCTGGCGCGGGCTGGTGGTGCGCAACATCCGGGCGCCGGTGCGCTATTTTCGCCCTGAGGAGGGCGGGGTATCGCATTTCAATTACTGGCGCGACAACGTACTACTGACCTGGATGCATATGCGCCTTTTTACAGGGTTTTGGCTACGGCTGCCGTTACTGGCATGGCGACGGCTGCGGGGCTGAAACCCGCTCACGCGGCTGGCAATCCCGATATAATCCACGCCGATTTGGCTGGAGCCTCGGCGGCCGTTGCCATCAGATCCTTCGGGCCGGAGAAAACGACCCCATCATGTCGGAACAAGCGTTGCCCACTCAGACGACGCCGCGCATCGATGCGCTGGCACTGGAGCGCGAGATCGCGCAGCTGATCGTGAAGGGACTCAATCTGCCGCTGCAGCCGGAAGAGATCGATCCCGAAGCTCCACTCTACGGTGAGGGACTGGGACTGGACTCGATCGACATCCTGGAGATCGCGCTCATCGTCTCCAAGCAGTACGGCATCCAGCTGCGCGCCGACAACCAGGAGAACGCGCGCATCTTCACGTCATTGCGCAATTTCGCCCAGTACGTAGCCGAGCAGAGAATCAAGTGACCGGCATGGCGCCGCGCTGCTGAGGCGCCGTAACACCACGTATGTCCGCGCTGCCTCTCATCGCTCACGACCGGCCGGCCGCGGTGGTCGCCTATCGGCGCGGCCAGCCGATCAGCGCCGCGCAATTCCTGCATGACGTGCAGGTGCTGGTGGCGCGCCTGCCCGCCGGCGCGCACGTACTCAATTTCTGCGATGACCGCTATTGGTTCGCCGTCGGGCTTGCGGCCAGCCTGGTCACCGGCAAATGCAGCATCCTGCCCTCGACTCATACGCCCGAGGTCATCCGCCACCTGCGCGCATTTGCGCCGGATGTGTTCTGCCTGAGCGACGACCCGCAATGCCCGCTCGACCTGCCGCAGCTGCTGTGCGCGCAATCGGGTTCAGCAGTCAACGGCACCTGGCCCGCTCCCGACCGGTTCCAGGTGCCGCGGATCGACGCCGGCCAGCTGGCCGCGTATGTATTCACCTCCGGCTCATCGGGTACGCCGGTGCCGCACGCCAAGACCTGGGGTCGGCTGGTGCAGTGCGTGCGTGCCGAAATAACCCGGCTGGCGCCGATCGATCCGGCTCAGTGCGCGATCCTCGGCACGGTGCCGGCGCAGCACATGTATGGCTTCGAATCCACCGTACTGCTGCCGCTGCAGAGCGGCGCTGCGTTGTGCGCCGAGCGGCCGTTCTTCCCGGCTGATATCGCCGCCGCGCTGCGCGCGCTGCCGCGACCGCGGATACTGATCTCCACCCCGGTACATCTGCGTGCACTGCTCACGGCCGAGCAGGCTCTGCCGGGGGTGGAACTGATCGTGTCGGCCACGGCGATGCTGCCCGCCAATCTTGCGCGCGAGGTCGAGAGCCGCTATGGCGCGACGCTGCTGGAGATCTACGGCTCGACCGAAACCGGCCAGATGGCCAGCCGCCGCACCGCACTCGAGGATCAATGGTGGCTGTGGCCCGGCGTGCGCCTAACGCTCAGAGACGGACACTGCTCGGCACATGGCGGTCACGTCGAGCGGCCGATCGCTCTGGCCGATGTGCTCGAGCCCACCGGCGATGCGCACTTCGTGCTGCATGGGCGCACCGCCGATCTGGTCAACATCGCCGGCAAGCGCAGTTCTCTCGCCTATCTCAACCACCAGCTCAATGCGATCCCGGGCGTCGTCGATGGCGCTTTTTTCGTGCGTGACGACAGCCATGCCTCGCTCGCCGGCGTCACGCGGCTGGCGGCACTGGTGGTGGCCCCGAGGCTCGACCCGGCGCACATCATCCAGGCGCTGCGTGCCCGCATCGACCCGGTATTTCTGCCGCGGCCGCTGCTGCTGGTGGAGCACCTGCCGCGCAATGCCACCGGCAAATTGCCGCATCACACGCTGCAGGCGCTGACCGCGCAGGCGGCGGTGCAGCAGCCGCATTTATTTGCATGAGCCGGCAGAGTGTGGCGCTGTGCATTTCGCCGCAACATCCGGCGCTGGCCGGTCATTTTCCGGAATTTCCGGTGGTGCCTGGCGTGGTGCTGCTCGATGAAACGCTGCACGCCATAGACAGCGCCGAGCCGACCACCGAGGCCCTGCTGTGGCACATCGGCACGGTCAAGTTCCATCGCGCCGTGCGGCCCGGCGAGCCGCTGCAGCTCGAGTACGATATGCAACCCGACGGCCGCGCACGCTTCGAGCTGCGCGCCACCGATGCGCTGGTGGCCAGTGGCACCATCGAGCGGCGCCCCGCCGCATGCCTGGTTGCGATGTCAGCGCCGTGAGCCAGTCCAGTCCGCAACTGGCGCCGGCGCGCGCCGCGGGGGTGGCGGAATGGCGTCGCCGCCCGGAGCGCGGCAGCCAGCTCGCGCTGCGCATCATGGCGTGGCTGTCGATGCGCCTCGGCCGGCCGGTGGGACGCATGCTGCTGTACCTGATCGCCGGCTATTACTTCGTGTTCGCACCCCGGGCGCGGCGCTGCATGCGCGATTACCTGCGGCGCGCACTGGGGCGCGAGCCGCGCGCCATCGACCGTTTCCGCCAGATCATGACGTTCTCGACCTCGATCCACGATCGCATCTACCTGCTGGCCGAGCACTACCACCTGTTCGAGGTGTCGCTGCAAGGCGAACCGCTGATGAACCAGGTGGTCGCCGCCGGCGGCGGTGCCATCCTGATGGGCGCGCACATGGGCAGCTTCGAGGTGCTGCGCTGGATCGGCGAGAAGCGCGCCGGGCTGGGGCTGGCAATGACGATGTACGAGGACAACGCCCGCAAGGTCAATGCCATGCTGGCCGCGCTGGCGCCGCGTCATCCGCCGGAAATCATCGCCGTAGGTCACATCGATGCGATGCTGAAGATCCGCGCGCGCCTCGATGAGGGCGCCCTGGTGGGCATGCTGGCCGATCGCAGCTTCGGCGATGAAGCGGTGCTGCCGGTGACCTTCCTGGGTGCCACCGCATATCTGCCGATCGGACCGATGCGCGCGGCCGCGATGCTGCGGCGGCGGGTGATATTCATGCTCGGGCTGTACCGCGGCGGCAACCGCTATCACGTGGTATTTGAAGCGCTGGCCGACTTCTCGGCTACGCCAGCAGGGAAGCGCCAGGCCGCGATCGAGGCGGCGATCACACGCTACGCGGCGCTGCTGGAGCAGTACTGCCACAGCGATCCGTACAACTGGTTCAACTTCTTCGATTTCTGGGGCAGCGCCGCGGCTGGCTCGCGCGGCGGCGCGCCGCCGCCGCCGCGCGGATGAGACCACCGCTGCTGGCGCTGGGCCTGCTGCTGGCGGCCGCCGCTTGCACCGCCGCGGCAGCCGGGGGCGACTCCCCTGGCCCCGGCGTCCCCGGCAGCGATGCCGGCGCCGAACTCGATCGACTGATGAGCCTCATGGCGCAACGCCGCCACGGCGAGGCGGATTTCAGCGAAAAGAAATATCTATCGATGCTCAAGCAGCCGCTCGAATCCTCGGGCCTGCTGATCTACGACGCGCCCGAGCACCTGGAACAGCGCACTACCCTGCCGCACCCGCAATCGGTGGTGCTCGATCACGGCGTCGTGACGATGCATATCGGGCACCGCGAGCGCGTGCTGCGGCTGGCCGACTATCCGCAGCTCGCGCCGCTGATCGACAGCATCCGCGCGACACTGGCCGGCGATCGCGCGGCCCTGGAGCGCGTGTTCCAGCTCGACTTCAGCGGCACACTCGAGCACTGGCAGTTGCGGCTCGAGCCGCGCGCGGCGCCGCTCAGCGCCACACTCAAGCGCATCGACATGCAGGGGCAGCGCGATGCCGTGCACGAGGTGCAGGTGTGGCAGAGTGACGGCGATCATTCGCTCATGAGCATCACGCCGCGCGAATGAGCCGCCCACGACTGGTGAGTCTGTCGCTGTGGCTGCTGTTGCTGGCGCTTTCGGCATTGGTGGTTGCGCGCGCGCGCTACAGCGCCGATCTGTCGGCGTTCCTGCCACGTTCACCCTCCGCCACCCAGCAGCTGCTGGTGCAGCAGCTGCAGGACGGGCTGGCATCGCGGCTGATTCTGATCGGCATCGAAGGCGCCGATGGCGCCACGCGCGCGCAGCTGTCGCGCCAGCTGGCCGCAGCCCTGCGCGCGCATGGCGAATTTGTCAGCGTCAGCAACGGCGAGGCTGCCAGCGAGGACCGCGATCGTGAGTTCGTATTCCAGCATCGCTACCAGCTTAGCGCGGCGGTCACCGAACAGCGTTTCAGCGTCGCCGGGCTGCGCAGCGCGATCGCCGATAACCTCGAGCTCATGGCGTCACCGGCCGGATTGTCGGCGAAATCGCTGTTCCTCAGCGATCCGACCGGCGAGACGCTGCAGGTCGTGGATCAACTGCAACGTGCGGCCCAGCCGCGCCGCGACTACGGCGTGTGGAACTCGAGTGATGGCAGGCGCGCGCTACTGATCGCTCAGACCGCGGCGGTGGGTTCCGACACCGACGCGCAGGCCGCGGCGCTGGCGCTGATTCGCGCCGCGTTCGACGCCGCGCGGGGCGCAATCGCGGCGGCGACGACGGCAGCGGCAGCGACGGCCCCGGCGCCAACGCCGCGGCTGCTGCTGAGCGGCCCGGGCGTATTCTCGGTCGAGGCGCGCGCCACCATCGAACATGAGGCAGTGCGACTGTCGCTGCTCAGTACCACGCTGATCGTCACGCTGCTGCTGCTGGTATACCGCTCGCTGCCGACGCTGCTGTTCGGATTGCTGCCGGTCGCATCCGGCGCGCTGGCCGGCATCGCAGCCGTGGCGCTCGGTTTCGGGGTAGTGCACGGCATCACGCTGGGCTTTGGCGTCACACTGATCGGCGAATCGGTCGACTATTCGATCTATCTGTTCGTGCAGGCACGGCCCGGCCGCGCGGGCAGCGCCGGCACTGCCGGGGCGCGCTCACTGTGGCGCACTATTGGCCTCGGCATGCTGACCTCGGTGTGCGGCTTCGCATCGCTCCTGCCCTCGAGTTTCCCTGGACTGGCGCAGCTCGGACTGTTCTCGATCAGCGGGCTCATTGCCGCTGCCGCGGTCACGCGTTTCGTGCTGCCGCAGCTGCTGCCCGCGAGGCTGCACGCCGCCGACCTGACACCACTGGGTGCCGCGGCGGCACGCGCCATGGCGCGCGTGCGGCTGCCGGCCGTAGTGCCAGCCGCACTGGCGTTGCTGTGCCTTGCGCTGCTCTACCATGATCGCGCGCGGCTGTGGAATCGCGACCTGTCGGCGCTCAGTCCCGTATCCGCAGCGGCACAGGCGCTCGACGCGAGCATGCGCTCCGACCTGGGTGCGCCCGATATCGGCACCCTGGTGATCGTCAACGCCGACAGCGAACAGGCGGCGTTGCAGCTATCGGAGCGCGTCGGGACCCGGCTCGATGGCCTGATCGACGATGGCATCATCGGCGCCTACGACAGCGCCGCGCGCTTTTTGCCCAGCGAGGCTACCCAGGCCGCGCGAGTGGCGAGTCTGCCGGATGACGACACCCTGCGCGCCCGGCTGGCGGCCGCCGCGGCCAGCCTGTCGCTGCGAGCGGAAGCACTGCAGCCGTTCCTGCAGCAGGTGGCAGTGGCACGCAGCGGCGCGCCGATCACACGCACTGCGCTGGATGGCACCTCGTTTGCGCTCGGCGCGGACGCACTGCTGTGGCATCGCGATCGGCAATGGCACGCGCTGCTGCCGCTGCGTGGTGCGCCGCATGGGTCCGACGCCGGCAGTATCGACCTCGAGCGGGTACGCGCCGCATTGGCTGCGCTGGCCCCAGGGCAAATTCTGGTGATGAACATCAAGCAGGAGCTCGATGCGCTGTACGGCAGCTACCTGGCCGAGGCGGTACACCTGTCGCTGGCCGGCCTCGCGGCCATCGTACTGCTGTTGCTGCTCGCCCTGCGCAGCGCGGCGCGCACCGCGCGCGTGATTGCGCCGCTGTTGCTGGCGGTGCTGGCGGTGAGCGCCGGCTTCGCACTGGCAGGTACCCGGCTGACGATACTGCACCTGATCGGCATGCTGCTGATCGTCGCGGTTGGCTCCAACTACGCGCTGTTCTTCGACCGCCGCGCCGCCGATCGCGACCGCAGCGCCCTGCCGTTGACGCTGGCCTCGCTGCTGATCGCCAACACCTGCACCGTGATCGGCTTTGGCGTGCTGGCATTCGCGCGTGTACCGGTACTCAGTGCACTCGGCGCCACGGTGGCTCCGGGCACCCTGCTGGCTTTGCTGTTCGCCGCGCTGCTGGCGCCGCGCACCCTGACGGCGCCAGCTGAGACGGCGCCACCTTAAGATGCGCACGCAGGTTATCCGCTGCGGCCCGGCCGGCGCCGAAGCCACGCGCCTGGTGTTGCTGCCGGGGGCATATCATGCACTGGGCGACTTTGTGGGCGCCGGGTTCGACCAGGCGCTGCGCGAGCGCGGGCTGGCGGCGGAGCTGATACTAGCTGCCCCAGAGCTTGCGCACCTGGGCGATCGTGGCTGGCTCGCGCAGCTGCGAGCCGAGGTCATCGCACCCGCCCGCGCGCGCGCGGGCGGTGCACTGTGGCTCGGCGGCATATCGCTGGGAGGTTTCATGGCGCTGCGTTTCGCTGCCGAGGCTCAGGATGAGATCGACGGTCTGTGTCTGCTGGCGCCGTATCTGGGCAGTCGCATCGTCGCGGCGGAAGTCGCGGCGCACCGAAGCCTAGCCGCCTGGCAACCCGCTGCGCTGGCCGAGGATGACGATGATCGGCGCGTCTGGCGCCTGGTGCAGCGCCTGGGCGCGAGCGGCGCGCCGCGCGTGTTCCTCGGATTCGGGCGCGAGGACCGTTTTGCCGACACGCAGCGCCTGCTGGCGCGCACTTTGCCGGCGGATTCGACCCACGTTATTCCCGGCGGTCACGACTGGCCGGTGTGGCGCGCGCTCTGGGACAAATTCCTCGACCAGCTCGAAGGCCGGGCTTGAACCAGCACCTGCCATCGAGCGCAGCGCGACCGGCGGGCGCCCGCTGGCGGCCGTCGCTGCTGCTGCGCGCCTCCATGCTGCTGCATGGGGCGGCACTGCTGATCACGGTGCTGCGCCCGCACTGGTGGCCGTGGACACTCGGCGCCGTCATCGCCAATCAGCTGCAACTCACCGCATTGGGTCTGTGGCCGCGCAGCAGCGCCCTGGGTGCCAACATGACACGCCTGCCGGCCGCAGCCGCGGCGCGCGGTGAGGTCGCGATCACCATCGACGACGGGCCGGACCCGGAAGTCACGCCACGGGTGCTGGCGATCCTGGCCGAGTATCGCGCGCGCGCGACGTTCTTCTGTATCGGCGAGCGCGCAGTGCGCTTTTCCGACTGTGTGCGCGATTGCGTGCGCGGCGGCCACGCGATCGAGAATCACAGCTATCGGCACCGGCATGATTTTTCGCTGCTCGGCCCGGTGCGGCTGCGGCGTGAAATCGCACAGGCGCAACAGGTGCTGTTGCAGGTCAGCGGCAGCGCACCGTGCTTCTTCCGCGCACCCGCCGGGCTGCGCAACCCACTGCTCGACATGGTGCTGCAGCGGCTGGGACTGCAGCTGACCAGCTGGACGCGGCGCGGCTTCGACACCGTGAGCAGCGACGCGGCCAGCGTGCTGGCGCGCCTGACACGCAATCTGCGCGCCGGCGATATTCTGCTGCTGCACGATGGCCACGCGGCGCGCAGCGATGGCGGAACCCCGTTGGTGCTGGAGGTACTGCCGCGCCTGCTGGACGCGATTGCGCAGCGCTCGCTGCGAGCGGTGACGCTGCGCGAGGCGTTGCAATGATGGTCGGGGCCATGCCGGCCCAACTACTGCATGCGGCGCGCGCACCTTATCGCAGCGTTGGGCGCTTTGCCTACGGCTTCGCGCGCGGCAAACTCGCGCGCGATCCGGCCTATCGCGTGATCCTCGAGCACGGGCTATTGCAGGGCCGGCGGCGGCTGCTGGATCTGGGCTGCGGACTGGGGCTGCTGGCAGCGCTGCTGCTGGCCGCGGAACGTTGCGCCCGCGAAGGCGGCTGGCCGGCCGCTTGGCCGGCCGCGCCGCGTGGACTGTCGATCCGCGGCATCGAGCTGCGGCCGCGCACCGTGGCGCGCGCCCGGCGCGCACTCGGCGCTGCGGCCGAGATCATCCAGGGCGACATCCGTGACGCAGACTTTGGCAGCGCGGACGCCGTGGTCATGCTGGATGTACTGCATTACATCGAGCCCGGTGGGCAGCGGGCGCTGCTACGGCGCGTGCACGCCGCGCTGGCACCGACCGGAGTGCTGTTGTTGCGGGTCGGCGATGCCGCGGGCGGCCTGCGCTTTCGAGCCGGCCTGTGGTGGGACCGGGCGACTATGCTTGCGCGCGGACACGGCTGGGTGCGCCTGCATTGCCGCAGCGTGGCCGAGTGGCGCGCATTGCTGCTCGAATGCGGCTTTGACTGCCAGGCGCTGGCGGCCAGCGAGGGAACACCATTCGCCAATGCGCTATTGTGCGCGCGACCTCGATGACACCACTACAGCTGACCCATTTCACCGCGACCAGCTGCCTGGGTCGCGGGCTTAGCGCGACGCTGGCAGCACTCGAGGCGGCACACAGCGGCCTGGCGCCGTGCCATTTTGAAACGGTCGAGCTCAAGACCTATATCGGGGAGGTTGCCGGTCTCGACGCCGTGCGCCTGCCAGCATCGCTTCAGCACTTCGACTGCCGCAATAACCGCCTGGCACAGCTCGGGTTGCTGCAGGACGGCTTCGACGCCGCGGTGCTGGCGGCGGTCGAGCGCCTGGGCGCGGCACGCGTCGGCGTGTTTCTCGGCACCAGCACTTCGGGCATCCTGACCACCGAGATCGCATATCGGCATCTCGATCCGCTCACCGGGGCGCTGCCCGGGAACTTCAACTATCGCGGCAGCCACAATTCGTTTTCCGTCGCCGACTATGTCAGGCACCGCTTTGGCCTCGCCGGCCCGGCGGTCACCGTGTGCACCGCCTGTTCCTCCAGCGCCAAGGTATTCGCCGCCGCGCAGCGCATGCTGGCCGCCGACCAGATCGGCGCGGCGATCGTCGGCGGCGTCGATTCGCTGTGCCTGACGACACTGTACGGCTTCCATTCCCTGCAGCTGAGTTCGGTCGAGCCATGCCGGCCATTCGACCTGGAGCGCGATGGCCTGTCGATCGGTGAAGCCGCGGCGTTCGCGCTGCTCGAGCGCGCGCAGGCGAGCGTCGATCCGGAGGCAATCCTGCTGCTGGGTGCCGGCGAGTCGAGCGACGCCTATCACATGTCCAGCCCGCATCCGGAAGGGGCCGGCGCACGCAGCGCGATGCAGCGTGCACTGGCTGGCGCGGGGCTGGCCCCGGATGATGTCGACTACATCAATCTGCACGGCACCGGCACGCCGAGCAATGACAGCGCCGAGAGCCGCGCGGTGAGCGCGCTATTCGGCAGCCTCACCCCTTGCAGCTCCACCAAGGGCGCCACCGGCCATGCACTCGGCGCCGCCGGCGCGCTCGAGGCAGTCATCTGCGCTCTGGCGCTCAAAGCGAGCCTGATGCCCGCGGGACTGAACCTGCGCCGGCGCGATCCTGAGCTTGCGGTGAACTATCTGACCGCCAATCGGCACGCGCCGCTGCGGCGGGTACTGAGCAACTCGTTCGGCTTTGGCGGCGCCAACTGCGCGCTGCTGCTCGGCCGGGCAGGATAGCGGCGCATGACCACGCTGGCAGCCTGCATCGATAGCCTGGGACTGCTCGGGCCGGGACTGCCCGACTGGAACACCGGCCGTGCGGTGCTCAATGGCGAGCTGGCGTACGTCGCGGCGCGCACCGTACTGCCGCCGCCTGACGTGCTGCCGCCGGCGGAACGCCGTCGCGTCGGCCGCGTGATCAAGCTCGCGCTCGCCGTGGGCGCAGAAGCGCTGGCGCACGCGCGCTGGCACGCAGCGGTCGATGGAAATGCGCTGCCGACGATATTTACTTCATCCGGCGGCGACGGCGATAACTGCCATGAGATCTGCGTCTCGCTGGCCGGCAGCGAACGGCTGATCTCCCCGACGCGCTTCCACAACTCGGTGCACAATGCCGCCGCCGGTTACTGGGGCATCGGCTACGGCTGCACCGAAGCCTCGACTTCGCTGTGTGCCGGGGATGCCAGCTTCGGCGCCGGGCTGCTCGAAGCCCTGGCGCAACTGGCTTGTGGTGCGCCGGCGGTCCTGCTGCTGGCGTACGATGCCGACTACCCGCCGCCGCTGCACGCCAAGCGGCCGATAGCGGACGCGTTTGGCGTCGCGCTGCTGCTGACGGCGCCGGCCATGAGCAGCGCGCTGCCGCGACTGCAACTGCGCCTGAGCGATGCGCCGGCCACGACCATGGGTGATGCCGGCCTGGAATCGCTGCGCGCCTCAGTTCCCGCGGCCCGCAGCCTGCCGCTGCTCGAGCGCCTGGCACAGCGGCGCGCCGGCAACGTGGTACTGGATTATCTGGAGGCCGCCCGCCTGGCGGTGGAGGTGCAGACTTGAAGCTCGATCACGCGTGGATCACCGGCCATATTCCTCATCAGGGCAGCATGTGCCTGCTGGAAGAGGTGCTGTCCTGGGATCTGCAGCGCATCAGCTGTCGCAGCACCAGCCATCGCGCGGTCGACAACCCGCTGCGCGCCCACGGCAAGCTTGGCGCCGCCTGCGCCATCGAATACGCGGCGCAGACCGTGGCCGTCCACGGCGCGCTGCTGCAGTGCCCGCCGGCAAGCGGCAGCGGCTTTGGCATGCTCACCAGCGCGCGCCGGGTTGAGCTTGCGGTCGCTCGCCTGGACGATCTGGCGCACGATCTGCTGGTCAGCGCCGTGCGCCTGCACAGCGACGCGGTCAGCGCGCTGTATTCGTTTGCACTGCACGATCGCGAGCGACTGCTGGCACAGGGACGCCTGAGCCTGCTGCATGGCGCGGTCGCGGCGGCGCAAGCAGGCGCGACCGCGCACCCGCCGCCGGCCGTGCGCCCATGACTGCCACGGCGCGACGCGCGCTGGTCACCGGCGGCAGCGGCGGCGTCGGCGCCGCCATCTGCCAGCGGCTGGCGCAGTCGGGGCACCATGTGTACGTGCATGCGCACCGAGCACAAGCCCAGGCCAAAGCGCAGGTGCAGCAGCTTCGGGCCGACGGCCTGAGTGCCGAGGCGCTGTGCTTCGACGTCACCGACGCTGCCGCGACGCACGCAGCGATGGAGGCCATGCTGGCGGCAGGCCCGATTCAGATCCTGGTGAACAACGCCGGCATCCATGACGATGCGGTGTTTCCAGGCATGTCCGCACTGCAGTGGCAGCGCGTCATCGATGTCTCGCTGCAGGGTTTCTTCCATGTCACGCAACCGCTGCTGCTGCCGATGCTGCGCACGCGCTGGGGCCGGATCGTGAACGTATCGTCGGTGGCGGCCCTGATCGGCAATCGCGGCCAGGTCAACTACGCCGCCGCCAAAGGCGCGCTGATCTCAGCCACGCGCGCGCTGGCACTCGAGGTGGCCACCCGCGGCGTCACAGTAAATGCGATCGCACCGGGAATCATCAGCACCAGCATGACCGAAACCACGTTCGACGACGCCGCGATCGCACGGCTGGTGCCGATGCGCCGCGCCGGCAGCGGCAGCGAGGTGGCCAGCCTGATCGACTTCCTGGCCGCCGACGGCGCCGGCTATATCACCGGCCAGGTGGTGTCGATCAACGGCGGCATGTACTGAAAAGCAGCGCGTCTGGGCGCCAGGTCCTAAAGGGCGCGACCGGCCGGCAGGTATAATGGCGTCGATGCCAGCCGTCCTGCGCAAACCGCACCGCTCCCATCGACCAGCCCCCGGGGTGGCAGCGCTGCTGGCTGCGGTATTGATAGCGGCCTTGGGCGAGGCGGCGCCGGCCGCGACCAATCCGACCACGGTCAAGCCCACCGCCGTGCTCAAGGCGCCGGTGCAGTCGGCGGCCACCGGCAGCCTCAAGACCAGCCGCGAGGCGCTCCTCAAGCAGCGCAGCAGCGTCACAGGCCTCACCGGCCGCCACCCGGGAAAGATCGTCGGGGCCACCATGCGGGCTCCCAAGACTATCGTGACAAAACGATTTCTTCCGAAGTAAACGTTTGATCTATATCAGTTTTATTTCGTGTCGCCATTAGGCGACAGCGTCCCGGGCGCTGGAAATGTTAAAATTGGCACCTTCAGACAACGCGTCGAGGGATGCACCAATGACTCGCAGACGACTAAGGCTCCCCGCAACAATCGCGTTACTTGCCGCCCACGGTGCGCGCGCAGCGGGCCATCAGCTCAGCGCCGACATGCACCAGGTGTCACACAGCTTGCAGCGCTGGTGGGACGGGGTACGTTCGCGCGTCTGTTAGAGGTCGCGCCTGCTGGATGTTCTGAACTGGCCCGACGCCGCCGCGTCGCCTCCCCGCCTTAGGCCCTAAGCCGGAGCCGATATTTTCCAGCGTCGATGGATCCAGGTCCAGTCGGCCGGACTCTCAAGGATCATCGCCTCCACCAGGGCCGCGTAGCGCGCGGTAAATACCTGCGGATCGAGCCGCTCGCCGGCAGCGCAGATCGGCACAAAATCCACCTGGTACTGGCCCCGAGCGCAGCGGCGCATCGGCACGAAGAACGCCGCATAGCCGCTCAGGCGCGCGATCTCCGCCGGCCCCGGGTAGAAGGCGGTCGCGCGGCCGAGGAAAGTCAGCCACTGACGCCGCCCGCTGGAGGATGGCATCTGATCAGCGTGCAGCGCCACCGCATGCAGCCGGCCGCGGCGACGCAGCACCTCGCGCGCCAGCTTCTTGGCTGCGATCAGATGCGCGCCAAAACGGCAGCGCAACTTACGCAGCTCACGGTCGAAGCCGGCGGAGTGCAGCGGTTTGTAGGCCGCATCGATCGGCACGCCCAGATACAGCACCGTCGCCTGCAGCGCCCACTCCCAGTTGCACTGGTGCGCCCCCAGCAGCAGTACCGATCGGCCGGCGCCGGTTTCGGTGCGGACGCGCTCGACGTTGTGCACCTGCAGGTGCGAGCGCAATTGATCGGCCGACATGTCCGCCATCTTGATGAACTCGGCGGCCACCTGCGACAGCTGCCGGTAGTAATGGTCGAGCAGCGCCTCGATCTCGGGGCCAGAGCGCTGCGGAAAGCAGCGGCTCAGATTGTCACGCGCGACCGCGACGCGGAAACGAAACACATGGCGCAGCAGCCACATGATGAGCGCGGTCAGCCGGTACAGGCACGCAAACGGCAATCGCGATAGCGCCCGGATCCACAGTGCCGAGCGGCCTTGCTCGTTCGCGGCGAGTTGTGCTTCGGATTGTTGTTGGGATTGTCGGGTCATGTTGCCGGGATAGCTTAAGCGCTCCGAGTCGCGCTAAGGTGCCATATCATGCTGTGGATCAAAGCGCTGCATCTGATTGCGGTTACCGCCTGGCTCGCGGGCCTGTTCTACCTGCCGCGTATTTTCGTGCACTACGCCGAAGGCCGCGCCGCGGGTGAGGATGTGCGCCGGCTGGTGGTGATGGCAGGAAGGTTATTCGTCTTCATGAGCATCATGGCGCTGCTCGCGCTGCTGTTTGGACTGTGGCTGTGGCTGGGTTTTCACGACGGCGGCCGCTGGCTGATGCTCAAGCTGGTGTTCGTCATCGGCCTGATGGCCTATCACCTGGCATGCCGAGTGCTGCTGTCGCGGCTGCAGCACGCGGCGGCGATGCCGAGTCCGCTCGCCCTGCGCTTGTTCAACGAGGCGGCGTTGCTGCTGGTGGTGCCGATCATCCTGCTGGCGGTGGTAAAGCCGTTCTGAAGCTGCGCTGATGCGGATCACCTGCCCCAGCGCCAGCGACCAAGCCCCAGCCCCATCCGTAGCGCTTGGCGGGAAACCAGCACCTGGATTGTGGGCCGGCCGCCACGATCACACCGTGCGGCTGAACAGCGCCTTGTCCGGCATGCGGCGCGCCAGCCGGGCGTCGAACGCCATGCAGATGTTGCGCAGATAGGCGCGGCCTTTTTCAGTGACGCGGCAGCTCTCGGCACTGAGCTCCACCAGCCCGTCGGCAGCCGGTTCCGCCAGCCGCTGCATCGCCGTGCTCATGTAGCCGGTATAGTCGGCCGGTTGCTGCCAGTCGGTGCGCAGCCGCGTCATCAACTGCAGGATGTGCCGGCGCAGGACCTGGTCCTCGGCATTCAGCAGATGGCCGCGCTGTACGGGCAGCTCCCCGAGCGCGACCCGCTCCTGGTAGCGCTGCAGGTCCTTTTCGTTCTGCGCAAAGGCGTCCCCGGCATCACCAATCGAAGACACTCCCAGGCCGATCATCGGCCGCGTGAAGGCGGTGGTGTATCCCATGAAATTGCGATGCAGGGTGCCGCCGCGCAGCGCGTGCCACAGGCTGTCGCTCTCCAGCGCAAAGTGGTCGAGCCCGATCTCGCGATAACCCTCACGCTCCAGGCGCTCGCGGCCCAGCTCATACAACGCGCGTTTCTGTTCGCCTTCCGGCAGATCAATCTCGGTGAAGCGCCGCTGTCCGGGTTTGATCCACGGCACATGCGCATAGCCGTATAGTGCGATGCGGTCCGGACGCAGCCGGCACACCGCGTCCATAGTGGCCTCGATGGAGGCGCGCGTCTGCAGCGGCAAGCCGTAGATCAGATCGAAGTTGACGCTGTCGAACCCCAGCGCGCGCGCGGCCTGCGTGACGTCGTGCACCTGCTGCTCGCTCTGCACGCGATTGACGATGGCCTGTACCCGCGGGTCGAAATCCTGCACTCCCAGGCTGATGCGCCGGAAGCCGTAGCGCGCCAACACCTCGAGCTGCCCGGCGCTGGTCACGCGCGGATCGACTTCAATCGACGCCACCGCATCGGCGCGCGCCTTGAGGCGCTGGAACAGGCCTGACAGCAGCGACTCGAGCTCGTCGGGCGTGAGAAAGGTGGGCGTGCCGCCGCCGAAATGCAGCTCGCCGAACTCCAGCTGCCCCAATCCGAGCTGCCCGCGGTACAGGTCGAGTTCCCCCAGCAGCGACTGGATATAGGGGGCAACGAAACCGTGGCTGCGGGTAATGCGGGTGTTGCAGCCGCAGAACGTGCACAACGCGCGGCAGAATGGGATATGCAGGTAGATCGCCGCGCCGTGATCGCCCGCCTGGCCCAGCGCTGCGCCTATGCGCTCGATCCATTGCGCGGCGCTCGGCATTGCGTCCCAGTACGGCACCGTCGGATAGCTGGTGTAGCGCGGACCGGCGACATCGTATTTCGCCACCAGGGGATCGGCCAGCCTTGCATTCATCCGAACATCTCCCGCTGAACCTTGAGCACCAACCGCACGTTGTCTTCCGGAGTCTGCTGCAGCACACCGTGTCCCAACCCGCACACCCATGCGGCACGCTGTGCCGGCGGCAATGCCAGCACGGCGGCGAACAGCGCTCGCAGGCGCGTCTCCAGTTCCGCCGGCGCCAGCAGCAGCCATTGCGGATCGATGTTGCCCTGCACGCCCCAGCGATCGCTCTGCCCGAGCAACGCGCCAGGCAGGTCGTGCCGCCAGTCGATACCCAGGCACTGCAGATCGATGGCGCGCAGCGCCGCCCAATGCGCAGGCCCGGTGTCGCGCGAATAGTAGATCAGCGGTGTGTGCGGGCAGCGGGCTCGAAACTGCTGCACCACTGCCGCCAGCGCCGGCGCCGCCAGGCGTGCGAACTGCGCGGCGTCCAGCGTACCCGCCGCTGTGTCAAAGATTGCCACGCAATCCGCTCCGGCCTCGGCCTGCAGCGCCATGTTGGCCGCCAGCAGTTCACATAAGCGCTCGTTGAAGCCGCTGTAGAGCCCATTGTCGAGGCCGGCGATGCCATCGCGCGCAAATCCCTCGTGCGAGCCGGCGACGGCATAGGCGTAGAGCGTGAACGGGCCGCCGACGAAGCCGATCAGCGAGCACTCAGCCGGCAGCCGCGCACGCAGCAACGCAATGGCCTCCGCCTGGAAATTCATGTGCGCGGCACGAGCCGCACCGCCCTGCAGGCGCGCCAGGTCACTGCTGTGGCGCAGGTGCCAGTCGAGCTTTGGCCCGGGCTCATAGCGCAGGCCCATTCCCATGGCCTCCAGTGGAAACAGCAGATCGGAAAACAGGATCGCAGCGTCGAAGCCGAAGTCCTCGATTGGTCCGAGCGTGACTTCGACCGCCAGCTGCGGCCGCTTGCACAGCTCGATGAAATCATGCTGTGCGCGCAGCCGCTGATAGTGGCGGTGATAGCGCCCGGCCTGGCGCATGAACCACACCGGCGGCCGCCCGGCATTGCGGCGACCGATCGCCTGCTGCAGCAGCGACTCACTCACGGTTGATCTCGGTCAGCAGGTAACCCACCCCGCGAATGCTGCGGATCACGCGCGGATCGGCCGCGTCGACTTCGATCAGCTTGCGCAGCCGGACGATGAAATTGTCCACCGTGCGCGAAGTCGGAAACTCATCGGTCGACCAGGCGCGATCGAGGATCTCGTCGCGACTCACGGCCTTGCCGACGCGCTCGGCCAGCAGCCGCAGCACGGCGCACTCCTTGTGCGTCAGCGCTACGCTCTCGCCGTCCACCGTGGCCGAGAAGCGTTCAAAATCCACCAGCGCGCGCCCGATGCGCACCTGGCCGCGCATGTCACCCGGTACGCGCGTCAGCTCCTGCGCGCGCTTCAGGCATTTCTGGATTCGCAGCAACAGTTCCCGGAAATGAAATGGCTTGCCGATGTAGTCGTCGGCACCGAGTTCCAGGCCGCGGATCCGGTCTTCGGCGGCCGCATGGGCGGTGAGGAATATGATCGCGGTAGCCGGCGCGCGTGCGCGCACCAGGCGCGCCAGCTCGAAACCATTGCCGTCCGGCAAACCCACATCGAGCAGCGCCAGCTCGAACTTCCCGGCGCCGATCGCCCGGCGTGCGCTGGCGATCGAGTCGGCACGTGTCACCGCGAAACCCTCCGCGCCCAGGCGCTCGAGCAGCGTCTCGGCGACATTACGCTCGTCTTCCACCAGTAACAGCTGCGCGCCGCCGCTCATGCGGCCGCCTTGAACCACAGCTCACAGCGAAAGCCGTCGCCCGGGGCGGTGTCGAAACGCGCCCGGCCGCGCATGCGCTGCATCAGCCGCCGCACCAGATACAGCCCCACGCCGGCGCCCGGGGAAGCCTCCCCGCGGCCAAACAGGCGCCCCAGGCGACCGGTGCCGGCCGCGACGCCACGGCCGTTATCCTGGTATTCGAGTATCACGTAGCGCCCATGTCTTACGGCCGTGAGCCGCACGCTGACCGGAGAGACGCGCGAATGACGCACCGAATTCTCCACCAGGTTGCGCAGGATCAATTGCAGCGCCGCGGCGTCGGCCTGCACCGGCGGCAGGCTGGCGTCCAGGTGGGCGCGCAGGTCCAGCCGTGCGCCGTGGGCGCCGGCAATGTCGTGGATCGAGTGCGCGAGCCAGGGATGCAGCGGGATCTCCTGATCGGACAGCGAGCCGCCGCCCTCGATGCGCGCCAGTTCCAGGGTTTTATCTATCTGCGATTCCAGGCGGTGCGAATCCTCGAGCAGCCGTCGCGCCAGTTCCGCGCGCTGCGCGCCCTCCGCGATCGCCTCGGCCTGCAGCCGGATGCTGGTCAGCGGCGTGCGCAGCTCGTGGGTCACCGATGCAAAAAACGCCTGCATGCTGCGCGCGCGACGTTGTTCGCGCCAGTACAGCCACGCCAGCAGCAGCGATATCGCCAGCAACAGCGCCAGAAAGGTGCTCGACTCCCCGATCAGCATCAGGCGCGTGCGTGACCACTGCGCAGCGGCAAGATCCTGGCCGGCGCCCCCAAGCGCTTCCAGTTCGGCGATGCGCCGCGCCTGGCGTTCGATCAGCGTCGCCCACCACACCACCAGCACTAGCTGCAGTGCCAGCCACATCAGCGCCGCAGCCGCGATCAGTGCGGTGCGCCGCATCGGCACGATGCTCAAGCCGCCCTGACCTGCACTGCGACTCACACGCCCAACCAGTGGCGCCAGTGCGCCGGTTGCGGGAACACCCGCAGATTCTGCACCCCGGCGCGTCGCAGGTGTTCATGGGTCTTGCCCGGACCGCAGGCATGGTGCACCCCGGGGCGCAGCAGGTCGCGCCAGCGTTCAAACTGGGCGCTGCTGGACCAGTACACGTGCGTGACATCGGCCGGGGGCGCGCCGGCCGGATCGCCGGGCGCCACCTGCGACGCGTGGCGGTAGGTTGCGATCACATCGCCTGGCGGCCAGCCTTCGACCGCGTCCGCATGGGTCAGCACAGTCCATTGATCGCGCGGGGGCAACTGCAACAACGGCTCGGACAGCAACGGTTCCAGCGCGCCAAATCCCAGCCCTTCGGCGCAGCCCTCTACCCACACGCCGCGCTCAGCCAGCGCCTGCCAGGTGTCGATGCCGGGTACCCAGACGTGCACGGCGGGGTGGATGTGGGTGGAGTCGCCCTCGGGCAGGGCCCGGCGATGACTGACGAACAGCGCCGTGGCGCGGCTCAGGCGCTCGGCGCTGCGCGCAATGCCGGCGACGATCGGTTCCACCCCCGGGCGTGCGGCGCGGCTGCCGTCCCAGGCCTTGACGGCATCGCCAGGCGGCTCGAGCGCCGTCGCAGGTGTCCATTGTGGTGGCGCCGCCGCCTCATGGGGCGCTGCGTCCGAGTCGGCGCCGTCGCGCAGATAAAGCAGTGTGCCGACGCCTGGCAGCTCGATCTGGGTGGCGCCGAAGCGCTGATGGCAGCCGCCGCCGCGCTGCGCCAGCAGTGCGCGCTCGATCGCGACTGCGGCGCGTGTCGGCGCATGGTCGATGGCGCGCAGCAGTGCCACGGTTTCAACATCCCCCGGTCGGCACTCGACCGCCAGTGCGCCCTGCGCCGGCGCCGCCGGGCAGACCGACAGCGGCAGCGCCATGCGCGGCAGACCCGAGAACAGCTCGCGCATCAGCGCCAGCCCTGCGGCATCGGCCCAGAGCCGCGCGAGACCTGCAAATGCGAGCACAATGCCATCCAGTTGCCGCGGCGAGCCGCGCGGCTCTCGCAGCCGGCGCAGCCGCGAGTCGACATTGCCGCGCAGGTCCACCAGGCGCACGCGCCCGAGCGTGCGTCGATCGGACGTCCGCCGCGGCAGCACGCGTTGCAGGAAATCGGGCACAAAGCTCGCACGGCGTGGCGAGGAGCTGCCCAGCACCAGCTCATGGCCGGCCGCCAGTCGCTCCGGGACGTCAGCGGCGAACACCGCAATGTCGTGCGGCAGTTCGCGTCGCGGCACCGCCGCCAGCAGCAGGCGCGCCGAACGCTCCAGACTCAGGTCCTTGTAAGAATGTACGGTGAAATCGACCTGACCGGCGAGCAGCGCCGCGTCCAGCTCATCGGTGAAGAACTCCTTGCCTTCGACGCTCGACAGCGGCGTATCGAGGATGCGGTCACCGCGGGTTTCGATACCCACCAGCTCGACCGCAAGACCCGGATGCAGCTGTTCGAGCTGGCGTGCGACAGCGGCGCTTTGCGCACGTGCCAGCGCGGAACGGCGCGTGCCGAGCTTCAGTGCCCGCGGCGGCATGGCTCAAAGACTATCGAAGGCGGCGAGATCTTCCCAGCTGTGCGGGTGCGAGGAATTCGCGCCGAGCGAGCGCAACAGGGCCTTTTCCTGGCAGGCGCGGCGCGCGCGCTCGAACTGCCGCCGCCGCAGCTCCGACTGCGCCTGCAGCATGTCGAACAAGGCGCCGAGGCTGACCAGTTCCGGCACCGCATTCCACGGCGCCGCGCCATCGGCGCCGAGGCCCAGGTGAATCACACGGCCGGCGCGGTCCGTGCGCGCGCGCCAGGCGGCAATGCGCGCCGCGTCGCGCGACGGCTCGCCCGGCACGCACATGATCACGTTGCGCGCGCGGCGCCAGGCAGCCAGTTCCTGCTCAAGATCCCCTTCGATGACACGCACCGGGCGCTCCGGATCGCGTTTTGCCAACTCGCGCGCCAGTTCCAGCGCGCGTTCGCCGGTACGGTTCCACAGCCAGATTTCCGACCCGGTGAGCCAGGGCGCGATCGATTGCGCCAACTGCCCGGCGCCGATTAGAAGCGTGGGACCGCCGCCGGCCTCATCGCCGAGCAAGCGGCGGGTTTGCGAACCGTAGGAGGCGCTGCCCAGGCTGCCCAAGTGCTGCGCGCGCACCCCCTTGGCGTCCTGGAACAGCAGCTGCACCCAGGGCGAGAGTTGGCGCGCCAGCGCGGAGCCGCGCTCCGAGAACTCGCGCCAGGCCTGTTTGATCTGGCCGAAAATCTCGGTCTCCGCGACCAGCTTGCTCTCAAGACCGGCGGCAAAGCGCAGCAGAAAAGCGTAGGCGTCCGCGCCCTCGAAACTCTCGAGCGCGCCGTCAACGGGAAATTCCTGCCGCGCAAGGACTGCGGCTGGAGCGCCACAAACGATCGCTACACGCCGTTGACAGGTATCGATCGCAAACCAGTCCAGGCCCGATCGGGCCAGCGGCGCAGCGGCAGCGGCGACATGGGCGCCGCGCCAGTGCAGGACATTGATGTCGCGCAATTCCACGGTTGGCAGGCTAGCGCGGCCGGGGGTGCATTTGTCATGGCCGTGTCACTGCCAGCGCCAATGCTACTTAGGTATCGACGCACTTATCGAGAATGCGAGGCCAGGCCAGTCTGCCGCTACGATAAATAAAACATAAGAAATGAGAATCATTATGAATAAGCGCCAGGAACAGGTCCGATCTACCCGATGCACCGGGGGATCATGGCGAAACGCGGCTCTGCCAGGCCTTCACGTCGAGCTGGTATACGAACAGATCTCCAGCATGCAGTTGGCTCGCCAGCTGTGCCGGGCTCAGGTCCACGCGCGCCAGTGTGGATATCCGGCCGAACACGGATCGTGCTAGATTAAATGTCAGACAAATAGGAAAGGCGATGGGCCAGTTGTCACGGCGCAGGCTGCTTGAGCTGGGCGGCTTATCAGCGCTCAGCGCCCTGGCCGACAATGCAGGGCACTGCCGTGCCGCCACGACCATTGTCCCGGCTTTCAAGTTCGCCGCATATGCCAACGTCACGCTGCTCGACGGGCCGCTGCTCGATCAGTTTCGCGCCCAGCACGCAACACTGCTGGCGATGGACGAGGACGCGTTGCTCAAGCCATATCGCGCGGCGGCAGGCCTGGCTGCCCCGGGCGAGGATCTGGGCGGCTGGTATAACGCTTCGGCCGCCTTCGACCCGCCGCGCGATATGCACGGGTTCATACCCGGCCACAGTCTTGGACAGTACATCTCCAGCCTGGCGCGTGCCTATGCGGTTACCGGCGATGCAACCACACGGCAAAAAGTCGAGCGACTGGTCGCCGGATACGCTGCGACGATAACGCCGCGCCTGTACGACGGCTATCCGCTGCCGGCGTATCTGTTCGACAAGATCAATATCGGCCTCATCGACGCGCATGCGCTCGCTTCCGATCCGAAGGCGCTGCCGGCGCTCGATGGCACGCTCGACGCAGCGCTGGCGCACCTGCCGGAGAAAGCGCTCACGCGGCCGCAGATGGCGGCGCGCCCGCATCCCAACGCGGCCTTCACCTGGGACGAGTCATACACGCTGCCGGAGAATCTCTATCTTGCCTGGCGGCGCGGCGCCGGCGGTCGCTATCGCGAGCTTGCCGCGCGCTACCTGCTCGATGCCGACTACTTCGACCCGCTGGCGCGCGGCGAGAACGTACTACCCGGCAAGCACGCCTACAGCCATGTGAATGCGCTCAGTTCCGCCATGCAGGCCTATCTGGTGGACGGTGATCCCAAGCACCTGCGGGCGGCCAGAAATGGCTTTGATTTCGTGCTGGCGCAGAGTTTCGCAACCGGCGGCTGGGGGCCGAACGAGGGCTTTATCGTTCCGGGCTCCGGAGCGCTTGGCGATTCACTTGGCAGCACGCACGCCAGCTTCGAAACCCCGTGCGGGGCCTACGGCCATTTCAAGATCGCGCGCTACCTGATGGGTGTTGCGCTCGACAGCCGCTATGGCGACAGCATGGAGCGGGTGCTCTACAACACGGTGCTGGGCGCGTTGCCGATGAAGCCGGACGGTACCGCGTTCTATTATGCCGACTACAACACCAGCGGCTCGAAGAAATACTTCGAATACCGATGTCCATGCTGCTCGGGAACGCTCGGGCAGATGGTGGCCGACTACGGCATCAGCGCCTACCTGCTCAACGATCACGGCGCGGCGGTGAACCTGTACCTGCCCTCGAGGCTGTCCTGGCGGCAGAACGGCCGTCCGGTGAGCCTGCAGCAGAGCACGGCTTATCCGCTCGATTCCGCGATCGAGATGACGCTCTTCACATCGACGCCGCAGATTTTTTCGATCACTCTGCGCATCCCTGGATGGGTCGGCGGCGACAGTGCGATCAGCGTGAACGACAAGCGCCTGCCACAGCCGATCGTCGCCGGCAGCTGGCACGAACTGCGGCGCACCTGGAAGGACGGCGACCGTATCGCGCTCATCCTCGACACGCCGTTGCGGCTGGAGATGGTGGACCCGCAGCATCCCGACCTGTTGGCGGTGATGCAAGGTCCGCTGGCGCTGTTCGCACTCGGCGATCGCCCGCTGCCATTGACGCGCCGCGAGCTGATGTCGGTACGGCAGGTTGCAACGCGTTCGAGCGAGTGGCGCGTGGCCATCGCCGATGGCGCCCAGAGCTTCAAACCCTACTACGCACTCGGTTTCGAGAGCACGCGCCTGTATCAGCGGGTGTCTGGCTAGCCGCTACCAGAAGATGATGTAGAACAGCAGCACCGCCGCCAGCACGATCAGGCTCAGCACCACATCCGAGGTGCCCCAGCTTGCACGGGTCGCCGCCTTCTCCTCCGGGCTGGCGCCATACCAGGTAAATCTGCGTACCCCGGATGCGGGCGCCTTGGTGAGCAGGCTGATGACTACGACCAGTGTCGCGGTCACCACCAGTAATATCTGCGTGTAGTAGAGCCAGTGGATGTTCCAGAACTGGAAGATCCAGCCATGCGCGGCCCGGATCGGCCCGATCGCCGTGTCGTATTGCTCGCGCGTAATCGCGTGCCGGTAGAGTTGCTGCTTGAGGGTCGCCACGGTGACGCCATCGTCGCGCATCACGAGGTCGGCCGCCAGCCGGGAGAAGCCACCAATGATGCCCACGACAAATGCCCAAAAAGCCGCCGGCGCCGTGGCTCGGGTCCAGAACACACCCAGCAGGAATAGCACCGCGATGGCCGGGGACAGATAGCCCTGCACGCTCTGCAGGTAGACATACAGGTCGGAATGCAGGCTCTTGATCACCAGGACCCAGCAGATTCCCATCACGACGATGACCGCGGTAGCTATGCGCCCGACGACCACTTCGGTGCTGCCCGAGGCGTTTGGATACCACTCGCGGAAGAAGTCCATCGTGAACAGCGTCGCCGAGGCATTGAACTTCGATGCCAGCGAAGCCATCAAGGCCACGATCATCGAGCACGCGACCATGCCGCGCAGCCCGTGCGGCAGGATCTGCGCCACCATGGAAGTATAGGCAGCATCGCCGCTGGTCTTGAAACCCATCTCCGGCGACCGCGTCAGCGCGAAGGCGATGATACCGGGCACCAGGAAGATGAACACCGGCGTCAGCTTGAGGAACGCAGCCAGAATTGCGCCGCGGCGCGATTGCTGCTGGTTGCGCCCGGCCAGCACGCGCTGCACGATGTATTGATCGGTGCACCAGTACCAGAAGCCGATGATGGCCGAACCGGGCAGCACCGCCGCCCAAGACCACTCGGGATCCCCGAGCGGGCGAATCAGGTGAATGTTGGCGCCGGCAGCTGCGACAGTCGCATGCCAGCCGGCGATCAGACTGCCATGGCCGAGCGCATTCAGCCCCGCGTACAGGATACAGACCGAACCCAGGATCAGCACCGGCGCCTGCAGCACTGCCGTGTACATGATGACCCGCAGGCCGCCGAGCACGGTGTACAGACCGGTGGTGAATGCCAGGCCCAGCGCAATCACCCAGAACACATCGACCCTGGTGCCCAGTATATTCACGGTATCGATGCCCAGCAGCGTGCGTACCACGACATCGCCGGCGTAGATCGTGACCGCGATCTTGGTGAGCACCAGGCTTGCGATGGTGAGAATGCTCAGTGCATTGCGGGATCCGCGGCTGAAGCGCAGCTCGAGGAACTCCGGCATGGTGAATACCTTCATGCGATCGTACAGCGGCACGAATACCCAGCCGAGCACCAGGATCAGCCAGGCCTGCATTTCCCAGTGCGCCATCGCCATCCCGGTGGCGAATCCCGCGCCCGCCAGTCCGACCAGATGTTCCGAACCGATGTTGGAGGAGAAGATCGAGGTGCCGATCTGCACCCAGTTGCTGTCGCGGCTCGACAGGAAGTAGTCCTTGCCGGACCGCGCCTTGGAGCGCATCGCATACAGGACGATGACCAGCATGACGGCGATGAACAGCGCGACCACCATCCAGTCCTCGAAATTGAATACCGAGCCCGGTATCGGCTGCACGAACTGCCCCCGACCTAGCAGGCTGTTGAAAAACGCCACGAATGCTGCACAGTACGAACAACATGGTTGATCGCAGGGCTGGCGCAATGCGTGGAGCAGATATCGAGCAGAGCGGGATGTTCAGCTACGTGTCGCTGGAGAGCCGTGTGCCCCCTGAGCATCCGTTGCGGCGAGTTCGGGCACTGCTGGATGAGGCGCTCGAGTCGATGCACCGGGATTTCGAGCGCGTCTATGCGAGTGGCGGCCGCAGCTCGATCGCCCCGGAACGACTGGTGCGAGCCCTGGTGCTGCAGGTGCTTTACTCGATCAGGAGCGAGCGGCTGCTGGTCGAGCAGCTCGACTACAACCTGCTGTTTCGCTGGTTCGTGGGCCTCTCGGTCGATGAGGCGGTGTGGGATCACTCGAGCTTTACCAAGAATCGCAATCGTCTGATCGAGGCGGGCGTGGCGCGCAAGCTGTTGCGCCTGGTTGGGGCTCGGGCCGGACGCGAGGGGCTGCTCTCCTCGGAGCACTTCAGCGTGGATGGCACGCTGATCGAGGCCTGGTCGGCGGTCAAGAGCATGCGCCGGCGTGATGGCAAGGACGATCCGCCGCCCCCGGGGCGCAACCCCCATGTGGACTTCCACGGCGAGCGGCGCAGCAACGAGCCTCACGTGGCCCCGCACGAACCGCAGGCGAAGCTCTTTCGCAAGGGTAAGAGCCAGCCCACCAAACTCTATTACATCGGACACGTGCTGATGGAGCACCGACAGGGCCTGGCGGTGGACGTGGAGATCACGCCGGCTGACGGCTTTGCCGAGCGCAGCGCGGCACTGCGCATGCTCAAGCGCCAAGGCGCCCAGAGCGTCGCGGCCGATAAGGCCTACGACACCCGAGAGTTTGTCGCCGGCTGCCGCGAGTTGGGTGTGGTCCCGCATGTGGCGCAGAACATCACCCGCCCAGGCGGCTCGGCGATCGATGCGCGCACGGCGCGGCATGATAGTTACTTGGCCAGCCAACGGCTGCGCAAGCGCATCGAGGAGATCTTTGGCTGGAGCAAGGACGCACGGCCGCTGCGCAAGATGCGTGTGGTGGGCTTCAGCAATGCCGCCTTCATGGCCACCCTGACGATCGGTTGCAACAGCTTGCTGCGCATTGCCAAGCTGCTGCCCGATCCGGCACCGGCGTAGGAGACGTGTCGATGCAGATCGAGAATCCAGAGACTCGAGGCACTCCGGCAAGTTCAAACGCCCACCAGTGTGCCGGTGCCGATCTGCAAAGTTGACGGTCTCGATCATGAAAGCCTCAGTAGACCTCAGTTTTTCAACAGCCTGCTAGAGGATGCCGACCGTGGTCGGCGGCGAAAGCACGGTTTGCAGTGGATTGCGCAGCGGCAAGGTGAACGGTGGTGCTTCGATTTCGAACACATCCCCATCCTGGGCCACGATGCCGTCGGCGAAGGAAATCGTGGCGGTGCCGAAGAAATGTACGTGCAGATCGCCGGGCCTGCGGAACAGCGGATATTTGAAGTGATGATGCTCCAGATTGCGAACATGATGCGACATGTTCGCCTCCCCGGTCAGAAACGGCTTCTCCCAGACGGGCTTGCCGCCGCGACGGATGCGCGCGGTGCCATGGATATCGGCGGGCAGCTCGCCCACCAGCAGTTCCGGCCCGATCGACGCCTGGCGCAATTTGGAATGCGCCAGGTACAGATAGTTCATGCGCTCCATCACGTGGTCGGAAAACTCGTTGGCAAGCGTGAAGCCCAGCCGGAAGGGCCTGCCATCCGCGGCGATGACGTAGATACCGGCAAGCTCCGGCTCCTCGCCGCCGTTGAGCGCAAAGTCGGGCGAGGTCAACGGCTGTTCCGGCCCGACAATGCTGCTGCCGTCGCCTTTATAAAACCATTCCGGCTGCACGCCCGGCTTTCCATGCACCGGCTTGCCGCCTTCCACGCCCATCTGAAACATCTTCATCGAGTCACTGGCATCGCGCGACTGCGCCTTGGCGTGCATGCGATCGCGCGCGTCGGCGGAGCCCAGGTGCGTAAGACCCGTGCCGGTGAGCAGGGTGCGCGCGCTGTCAGGGTGATCGACCGGCGCGAGGATGCGGCCACGGCGAAGGGCGTCATGGACGTCGACGAATTCGCCATAGCCGAAGGCCTCCGTGACTGCCGACAGCGTCGAATGGGAGGCGATCGCCGCCTGCGCCAGCGCGTAGACCGAAGTGGCACCGATCACCCGCCGAGCCTGAGTGGCGCCATTGCCGGCGACCACCGCCCTCTCACCAGCCGGTCCCAGCATCTGGATCAAGCGCAGGCTCATGGCGGCAGGTACTGGCCGTCGACCAGCCGGCGCAGCCGCGTTGCTGCCTTGTCCCGCAATTCCGGCGGCAGCAGATCCTGCGGCACATCCTGATAGCACACCGGGCGCAAAAAGCGCTCGATGGCACGCGTGCCGACCGAGGTCACACGCGAATCCGAAGTGGCGGGATACGGTCCGCCGTGGACCATCGCGTGGCACACCTCGACGCCGGTGGGCCAGCCATTGACCAGAATGCGCCCCACCTTGCGTTCCAGCAGCGGCATCAATCGCGCTGCTGCCGGTTGGTCGCTGCTTTCCAGATGCAGTGTTGCGGTGAGCTGCCCATCCAGATGGTTCAATACCCGCTCCAGTTCCGCGCCGTCGCGGCAACGAACGACGAGCGAGCTGGGACCGAAGATTTCCTCGGCCAGCGCGGATGTACTGATGAAGTGCTGTGCCGGCACCTGAAACAGCGCAGCGCCGCCGAGGCTGGCGGCGCCGGCGACGGCGCCACTCGCCAATTGCGATACGCCGGCGTGCGAGCGCAATCGCGCAACGCCCTGGTGATAATTTGCACAGATGTTCGCTGACAGCATCTGACCGGGCGCGGTTTTTGCCAATGCGTCGGCGGCCGCGGCAATGAAGCGATCGAGGCCGGGGCCGTCGATCGCGATCAGCAGGCCCGGATTGGTGCAGAACTGTCCGCTTCCCAGGGTGAGCGAGGCGACGAATCCGGCCGCTATTGCCTCGGCTCGCAGCTGCAGGGCACCGGTCATCAAGACCACCGGATTGATGCTGCTCATCTCCGCGTACACCGGGATCGGCTCAGCGCGCGCGGCAGCGAGCCTGCTCAGCGCCAGGCCGCCGGCACGCGAGCCGGTGAAAGCCACCGCTTGGACGCGCGGATCGCCTACCAGCGCGGCTCCGAGGTCATTCGCCGGCCCGCTCAGATGCGAGTAGGTGCCGCTGGGCAGGTCGCATTCCCTGGCGGCATCGCTGATGGCGCCGGCGGCCAGCTCCGAGGTGCCCGGGTGGGACGGATGCGCCTTCACCACCACGGGGCATCCGGCCGCCAGTGCCGAGGCTACGTCCCCGCCGGCAGCGGAGAACGCCAGCGGAAAGTTGCTGGCACCGAATACGGCCACCGGGCCGAGGGCAATCATTCGCTGTCGCAGATCGGCGCGCGCCAATGGCTTGCGCTCCGGCAGGGCCGGATCTATGCGCAGCCCGAGCCAATCGCCCTGGCGCACCACCTGCGCGAACAGCCGCAGCTGGCCAACGGTACGCGCGCGTTCGCCCTCAAGACGCCCGCGCGCCAGACCCGTCTCCAATGCGGCGCGCTCCAGCAATTCATCGCCCAATGCCATGATCCGATCGGCGCAGGCGTCGAGAAACCGCGCCCGCGTCGCGAGCTCAGCCTGTCGGTAGGGATCAAAGGCGGCCGCGGCGAGCACACAGGCGCGCGCCACCTCGGTGGCCCCGGCAGCAAAGAATGGCGGATCGAGCTGTGATGCGCGCGCCGGATCGGTGGCGCGGAAACTTGACGTGCTGGCCACGCGGTCATAGCCGATGATGAGCTGGCCGTTCAAAGGCATGATGGTCTGGGTGGATTGGCGGGGCGGCCGGCATCATAAGATAACTCAGACAATATTTCAGCACCGGGCGCCGACCCGCCCGGTGTGCGCTCAGCGGCTGCGCTTGCGCGGCCGGCGACTCGAGGCCGGTGTATCGATGCGCGCCAGCTCGATCAGTTCGCTCATCGCCCGCTCGGCCTTGGCCGCTTCGCGGGCGGTGATCGCCTCGAATACCCGCAAGTGATCCGGCAGCGGATCGCGGCGCAGCGGACGCTTGCGCTGCTTGAATATGGTTGTGGTCCTGATCGCGGCGTTGACGCCGTTGGTCAGTGAGATGATGAACGGGTTGTTGGTCGCGGTCAGCAGTGTGGAGTGAAAATCCAGATCCGCCTGCCGCCCGGCCTCGGTCGCCAGCGTGTGCTTCGCCATGCCATCGAGGGCGGCGCGCATGGCTTGCAAGTGCGCCGCCGAGCGGCGCTTGGCCGCCATGCCCGCCGCAGCCGATTCCACCACATCGCGCAGTTCGAACAGGCTGTTCAGCAGCTGCAGATCGGGCTCGGATTCGAACGTCCAGTCGAGAACGTCCGGATCGAGCAGATTCCATTCCGACTGCGCGTTGATGCGGGTGCCGACCTTCGGTCGCGCGTCCACCAGTCCCTTGGCGGCGAGGATTCGCACCGCCTCACGATATGCGGTGCGCGATACCGAGAACTGCTCGCTCGAGGCGATCTCGCCGTTGAGCAGATCGCCCGGCTTGAAGCGACCGGAGACGATCGAGATGCCGAGCTTGCGCGCAATGGTCCCATGCAACCGCAGCGCCTTGTCGCGCGCCTTGGGCCCCGCTCCCGGTTCAGATTCGCGACGGGTCAGGCGTGTCAGCTGTGGGGGTTTGCGCGACAATTTTGGGTCGGACTCGCCGGAGCAGTACCGCGGCACTCCAACCGGCCCGTCGATAGTTTAGGTGGGGCGCTCAGGACACACGAGCCACGATGTTATCTGCGGCACGCCCCAAAACGCAAACCGCGACCGCCAGCGCAGCGGCTAGTTGCCGGCCCGAGGGATGTTGTCGGCGCCTGAGTTACTGGTAAGGCGGGCGATGGGAAAAGATTCGACAAAACTCAGATAAAATGACCCCCAGGATCCTGGCGCTTCCTGGGAGAACGTTCATGCGAGGAGTTTCGCGCATACAGCGGGCGAGGTTGCTGCTGGCATCCATCGCCCTCTGGGCAACGCCGATTTGGGCACAAACCGTCCCCGGACCATCCGCGAGCGCCGTGATTCACGCCGACCGGCCCGGCGCCACCATCGACCGCCACATCTACGGCCAATTTACCGAGCATCTGGGCCGCGGCATCTATGAGGGTGTGTGGGTCGGGGAGCATTCGTCGATCCCCAATACCCGCGGCTTTCGTAATGACGTGGTGGCAGCGCTGCGCGATCTGCACGTGCCGGTGGTGCGCTGGCCGGGTGGCTGCTTTGCGGACGAATACCACTGGCGCGACGGCATCGGTCCGCGCGCCAAGCGCCGCGTAACCTTGAATACCAACTGGGGCGGCGTTCCGGAGAACAACGAGTTCGGCACGCATGAGTTTCTCGACTTTGCCGAACTGATCGGCGCCGACGCCTACATCAATGGAAATCTAGGCACCGGCTCGGCCGCCGAGATGGCCGAGTGGCTGCAGTACATGACCTCCGACCGCGCCACCTCGCTGACCGCCGAGCGAGCCCGCAACGGGCATCCGGCCCCGTGGAAGATTGCGTATTTTGCCGTAGGCAACGAGGCCTGGGGCTGCGGCGGCAACATGACGCCGAATCACTATATCGACCTGTACCGCCAGAGCGCATCGTTCCTGAAAGCCCCACAGGGCGCACGACCGACCATCATCGCCAGCGGCGGCAATGACGATGACACCTCGTGGACCGAGGCACTCAGTTCACAGGTGCCGGCGCGCGAGATCGGCGCGATCAGCTTTCACTACTACACCATCCCCGGGGATACCTGGAACAACAAGGGACCTGCAACTGGCTTCGGCGAGGATCAGTGGATCTCTACCTTCGCGCACACGCTCAGGATGGAGGATTTCATCACCCGCAACAGCGCGGTGCTGGACAAGTACGATCCGGGGAAGCAGATCAGCTTCGCGGTGGACGAATGGGGCACCTGGTATGACCCGGGCGCCGGCCTCGAGCCCGGGTTCCTCTACCAGCAGAACACGTTGCGCGACGCGCTGGTGGCCGCAATCAACCTCAACATCTTCCATCACCACGCCGACCGCGTGCGCCTGGCAGCGATCGCGCAAATGGTCAATGTGCTGCAGGCGATGATCCTGACCAAGGGGCGGCAGATGCTGCTCACCCCCACCTACTACACGTTCCGCATGTTCCGGGCGTTCCAGGATGCAACGCTGCTGCCAACCTACCTGCAGACGCCGCAGTACTCGCTGGGCTCGGTGTCGGTACCGGCGGTCAGTATCTCCGCCGCCCGCACCACCGGCGGCGCGATCGTCGTCGCTTTGGTGAATCTCGACCCGAACCAGGCAATTCCCCTGTCTGCGACGATCCCCGGCGCCAGCGCGCAGCGCGTGAGCGGCGAGATACTGACCGCACCGAGCATGGATGGGCATAACACGTTTGAAGAGCCGTATGCAGTCTATTCCACGGCGTTTACCGGGGCCTCGGTCAGCGATGGCGTGCTGTCGCTGATGCTGCCGGCAAAATCGGTCGTCGTCCTGAACTTGCAATGAGTTAAGGCGCGCACTGCCATACCGCTTTCGCGCCGCGACCTGCTGGCCGGCATCGCGCCAAGCCCCATGGCGCTGCGCGCCGCACTCGCCGACGCCCGGCCTGTTGCGGCTGTCTCCGGTGAGCTATGACTATTTCAGGATGCGGAACGCCAGCAGCGTCTTTTCCGTATAAACCTGCCCGGCACGCAGGATGGTGGTGGGGAACGACTTCTGGTTCGGCGAGTCGGGGAAATGTTGGGTTTCCAGGCACAGTCCGGTTCTATAGTCGAATACCGAGCCAGCGCCCGCGGGCTTACCATTAAGGAAATTTCCCGTATAGAACTGCAATCCCGGTTGTGTGGTCCGGATTTCGAGCGAGCGTCCGCTGTCCGGATCCGACAGCACGGCTGCGAGGGTCAGTGTTCCGGGCCGCGCCTTGTTGAGTACCCAGTTGTGATCGTAGCCATGTCCCAGATGCAACTGCCCGTCCGGATCGTCAATCCGGCTGCCGATGGAGTGCGGAGCGCGAAAATCGAATGCCGTGCCCGCCACCGCGCGCAGCTCGCCGGTTGGAATGAGCGTGGCGTCAACCGGCGTGTAGTGATCAGCGTTGATCGTGAGCTGATGCCCCAGAATCGTGCGTCCGGTATCGCCGCTGAGATTGAAATAGGCGTGATTAGCAAGATTCACCGGCGTCGCGGCCGTCGTCGTGGCCTGATACTCGATCGCGAGCGTGTCATCATTGCCGAGCCGGTAGGTGACGTGGACAGTGAGCTCGCCCGGGTAGCCCTCCTCCCCTGCCGCGCTCACATAGGTCAACCGCAACTCCTGTGCGTGCGCGCTCGCGCTGGGTTCGGCGCTCCAGACACGCTTGTCAAACCCGCGGCGACCGCCATGCAGGCTATTCGGCCCGTCATTGGTCGCCAGCTGATAGCTGTTTCCATCCAGGCTGAAGCGCCCGCCGGCGATGCGGTTGGCGTAACGCCCGACCGTGGCTCCGAAGTACGGAATGCCGGCCAGGTACGGATCCAGGGAGTCGAAACCGAGCACGATATTCCGCAATTGACCTGCCCGGTCCGGCGTGCTGAGCGATACGATGGCCGCTCCATAGGTCGTGATTCGCGCTTCGATGCCGTGAGCGTTGGTCAGCGTGTAGATATCCACCGGCTGGTCTCCGACACGGCCGAACGGTGCCTTTCCGATCGCATGGTGCGCGCGGTCGGCTGCCGTCGCGCCATGCGCGCCGGCGACCGAGAACGCCAGGCAAATCACGGCCCGCAGCGTAGCTACTGATCGGCGCCCTCGCATCGTGCCTGCCATAATCTACCCCAGTGATCAATGATATTTAATCAGACAAATACGCGCGCCACCAGCCGCGTGATGTTACTTGAACAGCGTTTCGGCCGGCGTGGCGCGCGCGCAGACGATGCCGCATGATCTTGCCAAGGTGGGGCCACTATGGCAATTTGTCTGAGTAAATACCGGACCTCAATACAGCCATGCGAACGCTTCGCATTGGCAATCGGATGCTCGACATGACATCGGCCTCTGCACCGCGTCGGCTGCGCTCGCGAGCCTGGTTCGACGACCAGGACAACACCGACATGACCGCATTGTACCTGGAACGATACATGAACTTCGGCCTCACGCTGCAGGAACTGCAGTCCGGCCGTCCGATCGTCGGCATCGCGCAAACCGGATCCGATCTGTCACCCTGCAATCGTCACCACCTGATTCTGGCCGAGCGAATCAGGGAAGGCATACGCGACGCCGGCGGCATCCCGATCGAATTTCCGGTGCATCCGATACAGGAGACCGGCAAGCGCCCGACTGCGGGACTTGACCGCAATCTCGCCTACCTCGGTCTGGTGGAGATCCTGTACGGTTACCCGCTCGATGGCGTCGTGCTGACCACCGGCTGTGACAAGACCACGCCCGCCTGCCTGATGGGGGCGGCGACGGTCGACATCCCCGCGATCGCTCTCCCCGTGGGACCGATGATCAGTGCCTGGGCCGGTGGCAAGCGCATCGGGTCGGGCATGGTGGTGTGGAAAGCGCGCGAGCGCTTCGCGGCCGGCGAGATCGATCGTGCGGCATTCATCAAGCTGGTGGCTTCCGCCGCGCCCTCCACCGGCTACTGCAACACCATGGGCACGGCCACCACCATGAACAGCCTGGCCGAAGCGCTCGGCATGGCGCTGCCGGGCTCGGCGGCGATACCTGCCCCGCACCGCGACCGCCAGGAATGCGCGTATGAGACCGGGCGCCGGATCGTAGAGATGGTCCACGCAGATCGCAAGCCATCCGACATTCTCACGCGCGATGCGTTCATCAATGCGATTCGCGTAAATTCCGCCCTGGGCGGCTCCACCAATGCCCCGATGCACCTGATCGCGCTGGCCCGGCACATCGGCATCCAACTCGACATCGATGACTGGCAAACCTACGGCCATGACGTGCCGCTGCTGGTGAACCTGCAGCCGGCCGGGGAATATCTGGGCGAGGATTTCTACCGCGCCGGCGGTGTGCCGGCGGTGGTGGCGCAATTGATCGAACACGGCCTCATTTTCGAACCGGCGCTGACCGCCAACGGTTGCTCGCTCGGTGAGAACTGTCGCGGCGCCGTCATTCATGATGAGCAGGTGATCCGCCCGTTCGAGCGCCCGCTGGCGCATAACGCGGGTTTTCGCGTGCTGCGTGGCAATCTGTTCGAGTCCGCGATCATGAAGACCAGCGTGATCTCGAAGGAATTTCATGACCGCTACCTGTCGGATCCGAAGGATCCCGAGGCATTTGAGGGACGCGCCATCGTGTTCGACGGCCCGGAGGATTATCACGCTCACATCGACGATCCGGCCCTTGCCATTGACCAACGCTGCATCCTGGTGATGCGCGGTGCCGGCCCCGTCGGGTACCCGGGCGGTGCTGAAGTGATCAACATGCGGGCCCCGGTGCAGTTGATCGCGCACGGCATTCATCTGTTGCCATGCATCGGCGACGGTCGCCAGTCCGGCACCTCGGCTTCGCCTTCGATCCTGCACGCGTCGCCGGAAGCGGCGATCGGCGGCGGCCTTGCAGTTCTGAGGACCGGCGATCGTGTGCGCGTCGATCTGAGGAAAGGCGAGGTCAACGTCCTTATCAGCAAATGCGAACTACAGCAGCGCTTTAAGAATCTCGAGGCCGCCGGCGGCTATGTCTACCCGGACAGCCAGACCCCGTGGCAGGAGATGCAGCGCGGCGTCATCGGCCAGATAGACACCGGTGCGGTGCTCGAACCCGCGGTCAAGTACCAGCGCATCGCGCGTACCAAGGGTATTCCCCGCCACAATCACTAACTCGATGCCGCGGTGCCCGTGGTCACCCCGCCCGATCGAGGAGGTCTATAGCACCGGGGATGCCTGCTGGCGAGCGAGCTGCATCACTGCGCGTCTCCTCCGAAGTTGTTGATGCCCGGGCCGGAGTAGTCCCCAGACAGCAGTGAGCAACTTCCCCGGGATTGCTGTAGCGCGTAGAACGGGTAGACCTTCGCGCCCTGCGGGGGCACAAGGCAGCCCTGCGCAGCGAACGTCTGCGCCTCGCAGATCGATGAACACAACAATAGCAATGGAGCAACACAAACCAGGGCACACGCGCGATAGCCGGGCATGAGACACCTCCACATCCGTTGTGGTTTAGAATTTATTGAGAGAAACGCAGTCCCCGTGGTTGCTTGTTGTAGGCCATCGGCGCGATATTCGACCGATAGTTGAAGCAATTCATCTGTACGCCGCAGGATTATCGTTGTCGATATGGCCCTGTGGGGCTGGGGTTCATCACGAGCGGACGAACTCCCGCATCAAACCTGCGATTTCATCCGCCGCCGTATCCAATGCAAAGTGTCCGGCCTCGAGAACGTGGATCTGCGAGGTCGGTACGTCGCGACGATAGGCCTCCGGCTCAGAGGGTTCGAACGACGGGTCGTACTTACCCCAAAGCACCAGAAGCCGCGGGCGGTTCCGGACCATCCATGCCTGCCATTTGGGATAGGAATCAACATTCGTGCGATAGTCGTAGAACAGGTCGCTTTGAATGTCGGCCTGCCCGGGCTGGCTCAGAAAGGCGAATTCATCGGTCCAGAGATCGGGGTCATAGCGCTCGACGTCAGGATCGCTCCCCAGGTGCCGCGCCCGCGTCGTCGCCAGCGATAGCAGATTCGCACGCAGGGCCAGTTCGTTGGCGGCACGATCCGCCCAAAAGGCGCGCCGCGTCTTCCAAATCGCCCCCAGCCCATCGTTATGCGCCACAGCGTTCTGGACAATAAGTGACTCAATGCGCTCTGGATGGGCCAACGCCATCCGGAAACCCACCGGGCCACCATAATCCTGCATGTAGAGGGTGTAGCGGGACAGTTCGAGCGCCTCGGTAAAGTGAGTCACGCTCTCCGCGAGGTGATCAAACGTATAGGCAAAAGTCTTCGCGTCAGGCCAGTCGCTGTGCCCGAACCCAGGATAGTCAGGCGCGACAAGACGATAGGAATCGGCTAGCCGCGCGAAAAGCGGTTCGAACATGCGCGACGATGACGGCAGCCCATGCAGCAGCAGAATCGTCGGAGCAGCTTTCGGGCCTGCTTCTCTATAGAAGAGGGATAGCCCGTCTATCCGGACGGTGCGATAAAATGTCGGGTGTTGCATAGGACCCTCACTTTCCATGGAACAACGCAGCGACAGGTCGGTGGCTTAGGCTCAGAAGCGTTAGCCTGCAAGCAGCGCTGCGATTCTGGCGTCAAGGCTCCACGGCCCTGGCCCGGCAAGCATCACGACCGTCAAGCCGATGCAGTAGAGCGACTCGGGGAGGTACAGCAGGTCGCCGATCCAGTCGGCCCGATCGATCGGCTGCCACGCACTTATGCGTTTGACAGCGTCGAGTGCCAGGGCTCCAAGGCAAACTACGAACAACCCGAACGCCGCCAGCACCGACAACAAACCAATGATGAGCGCGAACCCGCCGCCGAACTCAATGCTGGGCAACAGCCATTGCATGACAGGCAGGACATGGACACCGTCGTCTTGCAGCGTACGAGTCAATGTCGCGTGCCTCGAAGCGTTGAACAGCTTGTGATAACCGCCGATCGCGAAGAATGCCCCGAGCGCCACACGATTGAGCGTCAGTGCGACGTTGGGAGCCTGCACACCTTGCGTGATGAAGGATAAATCCATGGTCTGGAGTGCTCCCGGGTGAAAATCAGCGAGCAGGTCGATTTAGTGCAGCACGTATTTCCCGATCTGTCATACCAGCCTTGTCACTTACCTGAACGTCGCGCGGCCTACCATTTGCCAACATGTGCACCGCCATCCACGTGCAGCACTTCCCCCGTGACCTGGCTGGCTTCGGTAAGGTAGACCACCGCGTCCACGATGTCCTTGACTTCGGGTATCCGGCCTATCGGTTGAAATGTCCGCACAAAGTCCTTCCACTCGTCCTTATACGAGGGTCGGTTGACAACACTCGGAGCGACGGCGTTTACCCGTATGCCCTGTTGGACGTATTCCATCGCCAGGCTCCTTGTGGCGGCCTCGAGGCCGCCTTTAGTGAGCATCGGAACCGCAACGTTGACCCCGGCAATCGGATGACTCGCCATCGACGCCGTGATGTTGACGATGCAGCCACCGCTGCCCTGGGCCAGCATCTGCTTGACGGCGAACTGCGTGATGAATAGAAAACCCTGGATATTGATGGAAATGATGGAGCGCAGATCCTCCGCCGTATAATCCGTGAAGTTCTTCCGGACGTTGACGCCGGCGTTATTGACCAGCACGTCGATCCGGCCGAACTGCGATACGGCGGTTGCCGTGATCTTTGCGGCCGTGCCCGGATCGGCGATGTCGCCGTCGACCAGTGCGAGTTTCGCAGACGCCGGGAATGGATTCTCACTGGTGATGCTGCGCGAGTTGGCAACCACGCAGTAACCGCGTTGCAATAGTGCCGACACAAGTCCGGCGCCTATCCCGCGTGAGGCGCCGGTCACGATTGCCGTTTTCTGTGGCTCTGTCATCGGCGGGCCTCCTGGCCGATCGAGGCATTTCCCAGCGGGGGATTGCACCACGTAGACGGCCATACAGCTACTGCACGAAGGTGTTGATCGGCGCTTTTTGGACAGGGGCCCCCGATGTAACGCCGCGCCAGACCAACACCATGGTGCAATCGATAAAATTTAGCCTGTGTGGTTGAATCAAGCTGGGCACGGAGGTCTCAGAGGATATTGCACATGACGACGCCATCGGATACTTCGACCTGGGAACCGATAGGGCATTCCGGTGAGCACGGCCGTCTGGACGCCGCCCAGGTTAACGCGCTGCCCGACAGCGCTTTCGCGTTCCCGCGATCGCGCAAGGAACCGATAACGGATGCGTCGCATGTTCGCAGCGCACTGGCGAGATTTAATCAGGTGGCCGAAGTCAGCGATGCGGAGCGCGACCTCGCATTTGCCAACATAAAGAAAGCAGCCAGGCACTACAACATCGAGATGCGCGAAACCGACTGGCGCCAGCTGGGCGGGGGCAGTAGATCCAACGGACGCGGCAACGATCGCTGACGGGAAGCGCGCCCTTATTGGATCCCGGTACCGCAACGCTCATCGCTCGCGTCCTGGGCGAGACGCGGGTACCGAACAGGTGGTCCCATAACCGGCGCGGCCGGCGATGATGGATGACATGGTGCACGATGCCGTACCAGAGCCAGCCGGCGATCAGGCCGCTAAGTGCTCCGAATGCGACGCCGGGCGAAAACAGGCGCCACATGGGAAGAAAGAATACCCCGGCCAGGACAGGAAGGCTTGCAACCAACGCCATTACCAGCGTGCCGTAGATAATGAAGTCCGCGTAATAGCCGACTTTGCCACTCAGCGTGAGTATTAGCGGCGCGCGCTCGGCCGATGCCCCGCTATGCGCAATGCTGCCCTGGTCAGCATAGAGGTTCATGGCCTCCACCCAAATGCCTGCTCGGCCAGTTCCAGAAGTTGCGGCGTCGTGATGGCGGACAGGTCCACTTCAATCTCGCGCACCACGCGCTGATACGTCTCGTGGTGGTGCGTGCGCAGGTATTCGACCAGGTGGCGCGCGGCGTTGCTCTTTCCTTTTCCATGTCCCACCACCAGGATCCTGCCACCCGCGGCGAGAGCATCGCCGATTCTGGAATAGAAGCTCGGATCTTCTGACGCGCGCTGGCCCTCCTCACGCGACTGATCTTTGTGCGTCAGGTGGTGCAGGAAATGGTGCGGATCGTAGGGCCTGATCTCACGCGGCGAAGCACCTTCAGGCCCGGTGTCGATGCGATAGATCTTTGCTCCATGATGATCCACCACCACCATGAGAGTGGGCGGCTCCTGCTCGGGAGCGGCGACCGCCCGGGAGGGACCTTCAGATGACCAGCCCGCCCGCTGAAGCAATTGCCGCAGATCGACCACCTCGGAACTGGTTAGCTCCTTGGTGTGCGGCTTATGGATCAGGTAATGCTCTTCGCCCAACTCGACAGTAAATTTCGCGTTCGCCTTGCGATGTACCGCACCGATCTTCTCGAACAGCGCGACCACATCCATCCATTCCAGATTGTGCGCCGTTGGATGACGGAACAGGGCCTCGAGCGTCCTGAGGTGTGCGCCGTGCAGCCCGCCATGCCCACCGGTGGCGGCCGTCTGTCCGCTCTCACTTTGATCCCCTTTCACAAACACCTCCGCCAAACGATCCCGATCCGGGACTCGAATGTAGATGCCCTTATGCGTTCGAGCTGCTTGCGCTTGAAGATCGGCCGCCGTGCGACTCCTCGATTGGGGCAACGTCAACGGCGCGAGCTGTCGGCTCTGATGCATGCTGGGTGAATCTGACGCGTGTTCCAATTTCGAAGCGACGTCGCTGCGCGGGCGGTGTCTCACGCAGATTGAAGGGCAGAAGTTCCCCGTCATCCGTCACGATCAAGCCGTACAGGCCGGCTCTGTCGAAGTCGCTGACTGTTCCCGTCGATGCCATGATCGCTCCGAGACCGCTCCCTCAATCGTAGAATGCAGGGATGAGTTTAAGCGTGTCGGCTTGGTTCTTGTCATGATTGATGAAGAACCTCGCCTTGTATGTCTTGATCAACCGCCTGACGCGGTCCATCGAGGCGATTGATTCTGGCTTACTGGTATTGAGCGACGGCACGATGTTCTGTTCGAAATTCTGTTCCAAATGAGCAACATCGCCCGACAGTATGATAAAGCCGGACTTCCTGAGATGGACCATCAGCGACTGGTGGCCGGGGGTGTGTCCGGGCGTGGCTATCAAAGTGATACTCCCATCGCTGAAAACATCGGTATCGCCGTCGATGAGCTGAAGGTTCCTGGGCGTTCCCATGAGCTTGCGCGCCAGTGCCATCAATTGATTTACGTTGTCATTCGGCCCGTTGGGGGAATGTATCCAGTTGTACTCTGCGCGCTGCATCACGATTGTCGAGTTGGGGAACAGGCCCAGGTTACCGATATGGTCTCCGTGCGTGTGCGATATCGCGACGCGGCCGATGTCGTCGGGCTTCAGTCCAATTTCGGCGAGTTGAGCTGTCACTGACCGGTCGAGGTGATAGACGATCAATTTGGGTAGAGTAGACCAACCTCGGGGATCGTTGAGAGTGGATTCGGGAACTCCGGTATCCCAGAGCAGCCAATCGCTCCCGTGCTTTACAAGCCAGCATGTGGACGAGAATTCGATATCGCGTCCAACGTTTTCCCCCGGCGTCCACACCGACTCGTCGTTTGCAAGGGAGTGACCACAATCCAGCCGATACAGTTTATCGGCGACGCCCGCGCTGATGGGGTCTGGTAGTTTGGCGCGGGCGTCCGCATCTCTTGTGTCCGCCAATATGAGCATCAGGGCAAGCGCGACAAGCGACACGGCTGCTCCTGCGTATCTCACGTCGGCTGCTCTCGGGTGTACTGGTCCGCAAAGGCCCGCGCAGCCTGGACGTTCGCGCCAAGCTGCCGGCGGCTGAGATAGGCCGCATACCAGCGTTGCCACCCGGCAGCCGGCCGGCCGTCATGTTGCTGCTCTGTTTCCTGCAAGAGGGCCGTCAGGCGCTCGATTGCCGCGGCATCCTCCGGGCGCCGGGGCCCTTGCAGTTCATTTGTAGCGCCTGGCTTGATTTCGGCTGTCATGGTTGTCTTCGAGCGGCCCGTATCTGGGGAGAACTTCCAGTCGCCTCATCGCATTTCGTAGGGATGGAAGACGTAATCCTTTTTCTTGACGACTAGATGGCACGCATCCCCGCAATTCGGGGTGCCGGCTTTGTCCGCACTGAAAGTGGCCGACGCCGGGTCGTAGTCGAACTGGGCGTAGCCCCACCCGCCGGTGGTCGGAAATCTCTTGCTGTCCTTCTCCATGAAGAACAGGTCTGCCAGGGTATCCGGCACGAGCACGGAAAACTGCGCCTCGGTGCTCTTCTTCGGCTTCCACTGGACCTTTGCGATCTTGGAGCCGTCAGGAAATGGCTTGCCGTTGCCCGGAATTCCGGACTTGAAGGCCGCAATTATCGTGGAATTGCCGAGGATCACTTTCATCCGGTCATCCGTCTGCGCACTGGAGATAAGCTGCCAGTCCTCGTAGCCCTTCCAGTCAGAGAACGCGAGTCCATCCGGCAGTTTCAAGGTGTACTTGTCCTGCCCTGAAACCGCGACCCCGCTCACCACCGCGAGCGTGACCATCGTGCCGGCAACAATCCACTTGATTTTGCGGTTCATCCCCAGGTGCTCCTTGTTATCTCGTCTCTTCACCATTGCTTCATTCCTTGATTGGTTCGCGCGGGCGCCTTGAGGGCAACTCGACCCACTGGCCAATTGAGCCTGCAGCAACAAAGCGGTGCTATTGCACCAAGGTATCAGCCACGGATGACACCATTGCCACCAAGTCTCCCACTAGTATCGGCAATATTCATTGTGTTACAGATTCGTGGCACTTTGAAGGAAGCGAAGGATGAGCAGCATCGATAGCGCGCTCAATGGCTGGATGCCGGAAGGTCTGGGCGCGTTGCGGCGATACTTTCGTGCAATGGACTATATGCAGCTAGATGTCTGATGATCATTTATGCGGCAACGAGCGTTCTGTTGTGCCGTGGTCGTAGCAGGCGATCTGATATGAGGTGCCCGATGCTTGGAACTGCCTGGATTAGCGCCCTGACGGTAATGTTCGCCTCGATGACCTGGGCGCAAACGCCGGCCAAGCCTGCGGATTCGAAAACTTCAGCGGCGGCGCCCGCAGCGGGCACCAATCCCCAACAGCTTGCCGACTCCACTCCAAAGGGCAAGCTGAAGAATCCCTACGCGGCCAGCGACAAGGCTGCCGCCGCCTCGGGACAGAAGTTATATAACGGCGCGGGTTGCGAGGGTTGTCATGGTGGTACGGGGGGCGGCGGAATTTGTCCGCCGCTGGCAGACGGCGTGTGGATCTACGGCGGCGACGATGACACCCTCTTCAGGTTGGTCACGTACGGAAGTCAGACGTTGCAGAGCAAGGGCTATACCCGCAAGGCCGAGGAGAACGTCGTGGCTCCGATGCCAGCCATGGCAGGCGTGGTCGGGTCGGCCGATGATTTGTGGCACATCCTTACCTTCGTCCGCGCACAGTACCACGGACCAGCCGAGTGCAGGCTCGGGTGCCCGCCGCCGGATGACGCGCGATGATGCCACCCCGGGATGAGTCCAAGGCTCCGGCGCCCTCTGGCGCAAATTCCAAGTTGGATCGCCGACGTTTCCTGATTGGCTCGGCGGTAGCGGGACTAGGCGGGGCAGCTGCGGCGGCTCTGCACGACGGTGAGCTTGGTGGACCTTCGCAAACCTTTCGGGGGGCTGTTCCCTGGCAGGAAGGGACGGCGGACGCACCGCCCGGCGCCTCGGGCTCCGGCTACATTTTCTTTACTCCGGCGGAGGTGGCCCTGGTTGACGCCGCGGTTGGGCGCCTGATCCCGGACGACCCCGTCGGGCCTGGCGCGGTCGAGGCCGGAGTCACCTTTTTCCTTGATCGGCAGCTGGCCGGAAAGTTCGGGCAGGGCGACCACTATTTCCTCGGCGGCCCGTGGCCCAAGGGCACACCCGAGCAAGGCTATCAATCCCGCTTCACCCCTGCCCAACTGTATCGCGCAGCCTTGGCGGCCATCGACAAGTACGCCGGCGCGACATTCAACGGCGCCTCGTTCAGTAAGCTCTCGCCGGAGGATCAGGACAAGGTGCTGAAGGGACTAGAGAGCGGCGCGGTCCAACTCGATGACGGCGTCGACAGTAAATCCTTCTTCGCAATGCTGCTGCAAAACACCAAGGAAGGGTATTTTTCCGATCCGATCTACGGCGGCAACAGGGACATGGCGGCCTGGAAGATGATCGGATTCCCGGGGGCTCATTACGACTACAAGGAATGGGTGTCCCGCCACGGCGAACCCGTGCCCTACCCCACGGTCAGTTTCAAGGGCCGTCCCGGTTGGACCAAGGCTTGACCGATGGCAACCACTCTCAAGCCGGTCGATGCGGTGCTGGTGGGATTCGGCTGGACCGGCGCCATCATGGGTCAGGAACTGTGCGAGGCGGGGTTGAACGTACTGGCACTCGAGCGCGGCCCTTGGCGCGATACGGCGACGGATTTTGCCACCGGCTTTGCGCAGGACGAACTGCGCTACATGTGGCGGCATCATCTGTTTCAAAACGTCGCCGACGACACCCTGACCATCCGCAACAACGTCAATCAGGACGCGCTGCCGATGCGCCACCTGGGCGCGTTTCTGCTCGGCACCGGGGTGGGCAGCGGCGGGGTGCACTGGAACGGGCAGATCTGGCGGTTTTTGCCCTCGGATTTCCTGACCAGGAGTCATAACCAGCAGCGCTACGGGAAAAAGTCCGTCACCGACTATGAGCTGACGGTGCAGGATTGGGGTATCACGTACGAGGAACTTGAACCCTTTTACGATCAGTTCGACAAGCTGTGCGGCACCAGCGGCAAGGCGGGCAATCTAAACGGCAAGATCCAACCCGGCGGCAACCCATTCGAGGGACCGCGGGCGAACGAATACCCTACGCCGCCGATGGCCCAAACTTACGGCCCAACCCTGTTCGGCAAGGCTGCGGCCGAGCTGGGGCGCCATCCCTTCCCGCATCCGACCGGAAATCTCTCGCAACCTTACGTCAATCCACTGGGTGCACAGCTGGGTGCCTGCACTTACTGCGGATTCTGCGAGAAATTCGGCTGCGGCAACTACTCCAAGGCGAGTCCGCAGACCACCATCCTGCCCTCATTGATGACAAAGGGAAACTTCGCTCTGAAGACCGAGTGCGAGGTGTTGCGTGTCGAGCTCACGCCCGATCGCAAGCGCGCCACCGGTGTGACATTCGTAAACAGCGCGGGCGAGGAGTTCTTTCAGCCGGCCGAGATGGTAATTCTCTCCGCCTACATCCTGCAGAACGTGCGTTTGCTGCTGCTGTCCGGGATCGGCAAGCCCTACGATCCCAAGACCGGCGACGGCGTGGTGGGCAAGAACTACGCCTATCAGACCATGTCCTCGGTGAATGTGTTCTTCGAGGACAAGATCCTGAACCCCTTCATCGGCGCCGGCGCCCTGGCTACCGTGATCGACGACTTCAACGGCGACAATTTCGATCATGGCGGATTGGGGTTCATCGGCGGCGCCTATATCGCAGGCATGGTCACGGGGGGTCGGCCGATCGAGATGATCTATACGCCTGAAGGCACTCCGGCCTGGGGCCTCGAATGGAAGCATGCCGCTGCAAAGAATTATCTGCGATCATTTTCCCTGAGCGTCCACGGCTCGTGCATGAGCCACCGCGGTAACTACCTGGACCTGGATCCCACCTACCGGGACATCCATAGCCGTCCGATGCTGCGTATGACCTTCGATTTCAGCGACAACGAGCACAAGATGTCGGACTTCCTGACCGACCGTGCCGCCGAGGTTGCCCGCGCCATGAACCCGCGGGAGATCAAACTGAACCGGCGCACCGGCTCCTTCAGCGTCGTTCCCTACCAGACCACCCACAACACCGGTGGCGCAATCATGGGTGACACCCCGAAGAACAGCGTCGTCAACAAGTATCTCCAGGTATGGGATGTGCCGAACGTGTTCTCCCTGGGTAGCGGCGCGTTTCCGCAAAACGCGGGCTACAACCCGACCGGCACCGTGGCCGCGTTGGCCTATCACGCCGCGCATGAGATCCGGGCGCGCTATTTGAATAATCCTGGCCCGCTGGTACAGGCATAGCCGCCATGAGTGCGCTGAGCTACTCACATACGGCAAATCTGCGCGTCGCGATCACCGTGGGACTTCTAGGGGCTGCGCGCCTCGGCGGAGCCCAGGAGTCGCCCCGTCTGCCCGCGCATCCGGTCGCTGATGAAGTCACAGCAACGCAACTTCTGTCGCAAACGATCCCCGACTCGAACTCCAACGCCGTTCAGTTGCGTCGCGGCCAATACCTGGTGGCGGCAGGCGATTGCATGTCGTGCCATCTGCGCGCAGGTGGCGAGCCCTTGGCCGGAGGGCTGGGACTCAGGACACCCTTCGGAGTCATCTACTCTCCCAACATCACCTCCGACAAGGATACGGGAATCGGCAATTGGACCGGCGATCAGTTCTACCGCGCGATGCACGACGGCATCGACGATGAGGGCAGCAATCTCTACCCGGCCTTCCCCTATCCCTGGTTCAGGCTGATCAGTCGCGAGGATGACGATGCGATCCTGGCCTTCCTGAAGACCACGCCGGCGGTCAAGTACACGCCGCCGAAAAATGATTTGCGCTTTCCGCTCAACTTTCGCCCCATAGTGAAAGGCTGGAATCTTCTCTATCTGGGCGGCCATGATTTTTCGTCCGATGCCGGTCAGTCGTCCGAATGGAATCGCGGCGCGTATCTGGTCAACGGCCCGGGCCATTGCAGCGGCTGCCATACGCAGAAGAATGCCTTCGGTGCAGACGAGTCGGAGCGTCGACTCCAGGGCGGCAACCTTGATACCTGGATCGCACCGGATCTTACGGCCAACGATCGCACCGGCCTTGGCAACTGGAGTGTCGACGATATCGCCGAGTACCTGGGCACCGGCCGCAATGCCCACGCGGGCGCCGGCGGCCCCATGGCGGACGTCATCACCTACTCCTCTTCCTTGATGAGCGATGCCGATCGTCACGCCATAGCGGTCTATCTAAAGACTCTGGCAGCCAGTCCGAACCTGGCGCATGACCCGCCAGACGCGGGCACTATGCGCCGCGGCGCAGCGATTTACTCCGACGCCTGCGCATCCTGCCATTTAGAGGATGGCGTGGGCCAGCCGAGATACTTTCCGCCCCTCGGGCATAACGCCGTGCTGCAACAGGCAGACCCGATCGGGCTCGAGCATCTGATCCTTGCGGGAAGTCGCATCGGCACCAGCCCCTCCCGCCCCTCGCCGCTGACGATGCCGAGCTTCGCCTGGAAGCTCTCGGATCAGGAGATCGCCGACGTAGCCACCTACCTGCGCAACAGCTGGGGCAACCAGGCGGCGATTGTGTCGGCTACCGACGTTCGCAATGCGCGAAAGAAGCTGAACCTGGACTCGGTACGCCTGACCGCGAACTCGGGCGACCACGACTGAGGATCAATACTAGAGAAGATTTGCCGCAGCGAATTCCCAATTCGCCAGCTGCTCGATCAGCGCCTTGACATGGTCTGCGCGCCTGTTCTGATAGTCCAGATAGTAGGCATGTTCCCACACATCGATCGCCAGCAGCGGCTTCATGCCTTGCGTCAGCGGTGTGTCCGCGTCGGCGGTTTTCACGACCTTGAGTTGCACGCCGTCGAGAACCAGCCAGGCCCACCCACTTCCGAATTGCGCAACGGCGGAACTGGCGAGCTCATTCTTGCACGCCTCGACGCTTCCAAATGCTGCTTCCATTTTTTTCCTCAGCGCCGCGGGCGGCTCACCGCCGCCTTTGGGCTTGAGGCAATGCCAGTAGAAGCCGTGATTCCACGCCTGCGCCGCATTGTGGAAAATGGTTGCGCGGTCGGTTTTGCCCGCAGTCGCTCGCACGATCTGATCGAGAGGCAGATCGGCGAGATCGGAGCCGGCGATCAATTTGTTCGTGGTGTCGATATACCCTCGGTAATGCTTACCGTAGTGAAAGCTCAGCGTCCTGCCCGAGATCGCCGGCTCGAGGGCATTCTCCGGATAAGGAAGCGGCGCAAGAGTCAGCGGTGCGAATTTGCCTGCAGCGGTTGCCATCGGAACTCCATAAGTGGTGAGTCTGGGAATGGGTTACTGAGTTCAGCTAACGGGATTGCCACCGGCGCCACTGGCCCGCTTGTTCCAGCCGTGGAAACGCGAGAAGTCACCAGCATTCCAGGCCGCGCGAAGTCCAGGGGCGCTCAGATCCCAGTCCGGACGGATTTCGCTCGACGCAGTGCGCAGGTCGCGCCAGAGATCGGCGAGCGACGGGCGTCCCCAGAACCAGTAGCCGTTGTAGATGCTGAAGATCACCAGACCCGGCTTGAGCACAAGCGTATGCGGGATCATCGGGTCATGTTCTGGGTCGGTGTACTCCTGGATGGCGAGATCCTTCTGAATAGTCCGACCGGGGTCGGAAAGAAATACCCATTCGGCGCCAACTGACGCGCGAAATTCCTGGAGCGTATGGTGGTCGTCGGTGGCGATGGTGACGATCTGGGTGTACGCCACCGCGATCTTGGGATAGAAGGTGGCGAGCTCCTGATGCTGCTGGTGCTCCTTCGGGCAGTAGTGACCCCTCGAAAGCGTGAGAATCAACGGATCGTCACCCTGTAGCTCGCTGAGCTTACGCGGCTTGCCCGTGTGATCGGGCAACTCGTAGTCCGGAAAAGGATTGCCAGGTACGATGTCAGAACGCATGGTCAGACTCCTCTTGCTTGCCAGCCCGCGGCGCTTGCGCAAAGCCGGTTCATGTCTACCATACGCTCCCGCCGGCCGGCCTGGTCGATGGATTCATGACGGCTTCCCCGTGGGGAGACATGTGCAGCAACTCAGTCACAGTACTCCCACGTCGCCGGTTCGCTAGTACACGTTGGTATCGGCATTTGCCGATACCAGCGTACAGGTCCCGCCGCTGTTAGCGTAATCACAAGAAACAGGGAGCAGAGACAGCGCTATGATGAACGGCATGAATGATGAGATCATTCTTGCGGCCCGCCTTCTTCTCGCGACGCTATTTCTGATTTTTGGCTGGAGAAAGCTGCGGGACTATTCTGGCACGGTAAATCAGTTGGTGCAGCTTCGCGCTCCGATGCCAGTACTGGCTGCTGCGGTAGCGACCTTCATGGAGCTTCCGGTTGCGTTCGCGGTCGCCGTTGGCGCGTTCACCCATGCTGCGGCTTTGCTTATGTCGCTATACACCCTGGGTACTGCGCTTATCGGGCATCGATATTGGACTCTAAAAGATGCGGCCCTGGTCGAGTCCATGGATGGCTTTTACAAGGATTTGAGCATCATGGGGGGCTTTTTGCTGTTGTACGTTACTGGTGCGGGGAAATATTCGATTGACGCATGGTGCAGTATCGCCGCGCCATAACCTGAGCAGGCTCACAGCGAGTGGCGCCGCTCCACCGCACGATCGATGGCCGACCGCAGATCGAGCTCGCTGAACGGCTTAAACAAGCACTCAACGGCACCTCGAGCCAGCAGATCGGCACGAAGGTCTTGATTGCGGTGAGCGGTAATAAAGATGATTGGAATCTTGAGCCCCCGACGGCTCAGTTCGCGCTGCAGCTGCGGTCCGGACATGCCCGGCATCGACACGTCCAATATCAGGCACTGAGTGTCGGAGAGCGCGTCGGATATCAGGAACTCTTCTGCGGTAGCGAATGCTATAGCGGAGAATCCGAGCGTCCGCAGAAGATCGGGCAGCGAATCGCGCGATGAAACATCGTCATCGACCACCGCTATCAGTGCCCGCTGCTGCATGCAACCATTATTGCGACGCCGGCCTCTTTTGGCAGGTCGATAAATCGGGAATCTATTTCTCACAAATGGCAGAGTGCGACTGCCATATGCGGAACATTGGCGTCAGGAATTGCCCTATTCCCTAACCCACAACGAGTTGTTCCACGTTGTGAGCGCCCTGAGTAGGGCCGTCACCCTGGGAGGGAGAAACTTGCGGGTTGGATACACGGCGGAGACGGGGATCTCGACCGATGTCCATCGCGGCAGGAGCCGCACTAGCTCACCGCGAGCCAAAGCTTGTTCGCAGTAGCCGGTTTCCAGCAGGCCGACACCATGTCCGCGCAGTACGAACGCTGCCACGGACTGGCAATCGTGGCTTGACACGTTCCCTGTTACGCGGACACGCACCCTCTTTCGCCCGCAGATCAGATCCCAGTCAGCCTCGTAGTTCTTGGCATTGAACATCACGCAGTCATACGCCTTTAGCTCCTCCGGCTCGGCAGGCAGTCTGCGTCCCTCCAGGTAGTCAGCCGTAGCGACCACGTAGCGCACACTCTTGCCGAGCCTGGCGGCCACGACGCTGGAATCCTTGAGATGACCGAAGCGGACCGCGACGTCTATGTTCTCCGCCACAAGATTCGAGTACGCATTGGTGATGTTCAGGTCAACGCGAATGCCGGCATGCTCTTTCGAAAATCTGGAAATAAAATCCATGAACGCGCCCTGGCCGAGAATCATCGGCACTGAGATGGCGAGCGTTCCTTCGGGCTTCTCCTGCGTTTGACTGAGGGCCTGTTCAGCTTCCTGGAGCTTTTTCAGCGGTTCTATGCACTGGTTGTAGTAGTCGCGGCCCTGGGAGGTGAGGATCACCCTACGGGTGGTTCGCCGTACCAGCGAAACACCCAGGTCGGACTCGAGTACCGAGAGTTTGCGACTCACGGTGGAAATAGGCATGTCCAGGGCGCGCGCGGCCTTGCTGAAGCTTGCAAACTCCGCAACTTTCAAGAACACCAGAATGTTGTCCAGATGCGGCATCTCGTCGGCTATCTGCCATGTGCCGGAGTAGCACTTGTATTTAGGTCAGCGTGTGGCGCCGAGGACTGCCCATGAGGACACCCAGCGCCACCTAGGCTTCCCGGGCCGTGCTGATTCCCAGCTTTCCAGCCATATTGACCAGATCGACGAAGGTATCAGCGAGCATCTTTTCCATGACCCTGCCTCGATGTGCCTTGACAGTAATCTCACTGATATCCAGTTCAAACGCGACCTGCTTGTTCATGAGTCCCTTTACGACGAGACTCATGACCTCGCGCTCGCGCTTACTCAGCAAAGCGAACCGCTCCTGCAATTGACGCTGCGCTGCTTCTCGCTTCAGATTGGCTTCGCTGCGAAGCACCGCGCTGCGAATCGCTGCGATCAATATCCCGTCATCGATCGGCTTGGTAAAGAACTCCGCCGCACCTGCCTTAATTGCCCTGACCGAAGTCGGAATATCGCCATAGCCCGTTATGAATATGATCGGAGTCGAGGACTTCTCATCACTTATGCGCTGCTGAATATCCAGACCACTGAGATCCGGCAGATTCACGTCCAGGATCAAGCAGCTCGGGTCTACTGTTGACGGTCGCGCCAGGAACTCTTGCGCCGATTCGAACAGCGCCGCTTGCCAGCCTTGGTCCTGAATCAAAAGTTCGAGGGATTCGCGGACAGATACATCGTCGTCAACAACGACGACCGTAGGCCTGGTCGGCGGCATTGCAAGCAACCTCGGAAGGCGATCGGTGTTATCTATTAAACGCATGATGCACCTCCCCAGGCAAGAGGGTGTAACTTCGGGTCGAGCGCTCTTTTCAGCGCCTCGAGCAAGAGCGTCTCGCTAAACGGCTTCATGAGGCACTCGACGGCCCCTTCACGCATATCGGGCCGCAAGACGTAATCCGCAAGAGCGGTTATGAAGATGGTCGGAATATCGTGGCCGCGCCTTAACAGTTCGCGCCGCAGCTCGGGCCCCGACATTCCAGGCATTGCAATGTCCAGGATCAGGCATTTTGTCCTATCAATATAGGCGGATCGAAGGAACTCAGCCGGCGTGGCAAACGTTTTTGCCGCTAACCCGAACTCGCGCAGAAGATCAGGCAGCGACTCACGCACCGAGTCATCGTCATCGACTACGGATACCAGTACTCCCACGGCTTCCATCTGCCGGCGATCAAATGACCGAAAATCAGACATACGCTCTCTTCCCTGAGACACGTTGAGCTGCGAAATAAACCCCCATCAACTCACCGTCCGCCTGACCGACCGTACGGCAAAGCGCAGGGTTACGGTGCGCCGCGCGACCAGTTGGATCCATAGTACTTAGGTATCGGTATCGAGGGTGCCTGCCTGCCATTCGCCTCCTATTGGCTGCAGCATTTCGGCGATAGATCGCGGTGCCTCGGTCTACTTTCAGACGAACCGCGGAATTGGCCCGTCTTGCGGCGTGGTGTCGCCGTGCAGATCGACTTCGACCTTGTCGACATAGCACCATGCCCAGCCTTCCGGCGGATCGTAGCCCTCGATGATTGGATGTCGGGTGGTGTTGAAATGCTTGCGCGCGTGCTTGCCGGGGGATTGATCGCAGCAGCCGACGTGACCGCAGTGCCGACAGATCCGCAAATGCACCCATTGGCTTCCGGTTTTAAGGCACTCCTCGCAGCCTCGTGCGCTCGGCTTCACTGTCACGATACTGTCGATGTGGGTACATTGAGTGCTCATGCATTCACCTTTCACACGCCCGCGTCCGCGCTAACTTCAGCCAGGACCCGGATCTGGGGCAATAGCACGAAGGTATCGGACGATCGATGCGGCGGGGCCGCACCCTTGCTGGGAGGCTCGTGGAGGCCGCCGCAAGCGGCGTGGGCCGGCCGGACTGAGCCCGCGTCCGAGGATATCCGCGACTGGATCGTCACGGAATTAGCGAAGCTGCAGGAGGTGGAACGCTCGTCGATCGATCCTGGCGCACCGCTGTACTCGTTCGGCGTCGATTCCATCAAGGCGCTCGGACTGGCCGGCGCGTTGGCGGGCTGGCTTAATCGCGAATTGCCTGCGACTTTGATGTGGGACTACCCGACCATCGATGCGATCGCGGTGGCATTGACCAGTCCCGAAGCGGCCGCTGTCGCGACCGCCCGCCCGGGCGTGATCGACCTGCAGCCGCTCGGACACGTGTTACCGCTGTTCTGCTTTCCCGGCGCCCGGGGTCATCCCGTGACGTTCGCGCCCATGGCGACGTGCCTTGTGCCCGATTATCCCTGCTATGGATTGACCGTGCCGGGCTTTAACGGGGAGCAAGCTCCTCTCGAACGGGTGGAAGAGATTGCTGCCGCAATGCTCGAGAACCTGCGCCGCGTGCAACCCACAGGACCGTACCAATTGGCCGGCTACTCGTACGGCGGACTGCTGGCATTTGAAGCAGCGCAGCAACTGACCGCAGCAGGCGAGACTGTCTCGCTGCTGGCGATGTACGACACGTCGACGCCCGACGGATTCGTCATACGCCCCAGGTGGCAGCGAGCAGTCTTACACGCCTGGATACTGGCGACGCATCCGGGCAGACGCAGATATGTCAGCGAGCGGCTGGCGCACCGACGACAGGCGCGCAGCGCAGATGATTATTCCCCGCCGATGCCGGAAACCGGTGAAGTCCCGCGGGAAGAGACATTCGCCCGCGAGGTCGAGGCGGCCAACAATCGGGCGACGGCGCGCTATCAGCCAAAATCCTATGGCGGCTCAATCCTGATCTTTCGTGCCATTGATCGTCAGACCTACCGGGTGGCATACCGATACGATACGGTGATTACCGGTTGGTCAGCGCTGACCGACGGACGGCGCCACGTCATCGATCTGCCGGGCGATCATTCCAACGTTCTGAGCGTCGACAATTCGGCCATGGCAGCCGCCAAATTGAAGCCGCATCTGTCGCTGTCATTCGCGCTCTGAATTGCACGGCCGACTGATCCCGCCAGGGCGATCACTCGGCGAGATCGACATGCGTCAGATTGCGCCGACACTGGCTGAAGTCATGCATGTAGAGAAAGGGCAGAGTTGAGCCCTCTGCAACTCAAGCAGAGCAGGTAGAGTTCGAACCCACGACATTTGACGATCGCTTGAGAAGCATCGGCCGATAAACGGTGGTCTCTATGTATACACCTGCGCTCGCATGGAATCGCGTGACTCGAATACTCCTTTCCGGACTGATCTGCATGGCCTCTGGAATGGCAGCCAATCCACTGCACGCGCAAGAGGTTTACGCGTTGGGCGGTTGGATGCAAACCGACAAACCTGTCTCGAACAGTTACGCCTGGACCATGTCTTACTCCCAGAATTTCAGCAATCACGTTAGCGCCAGTTACTCGTGGCTGAATGAGGGGCACTTTCCCGGGCACCATCGTGACGGCAATGTGACCCAGTTGTGGTTACGGAGCAGTCCGTTGATGGGATTCACGTTCGCCGGCGGTGCCGGCTTCTATCGCTATTTCGACACGGTTGTGGCTGAAAACCCAGGTGGTTTTGCCGATGCGCACGGTTGGGGCATTGTCTACAGCCTGTCGGCTACCCATCCTCTAACCAGGCGATTCGACATTCAGCTGCGAGTGGATCGCGTGCAGCTGCTGAACCACATCGATACCACGATGGCGTTCTTGGGATTCGGGTGGAAGATGGACCAGGACCACGAAGCCGACGAATCGGCCCACGCATTTTCCCGACCGGTGGAGGTGACTTTGCTGACCGGCCAGACAATCGTGAATAGCTTCTCGTCTCCAAAGTCAGTGGCCAGCAGTGCCGAACTGCGCTGGCGCTGGGGCTCGGTCCTGAGAGTGTCAGCCTCCTACGTCAATGAAGGTGATGCTCGACTCATCCGACGCAATGGAACCATCGCGGAGGGTTGGCTTGAGCCGAGTTTCTTCCGTGATCGCGTAACGTTTGGAGTCGGCGTGGGTGGTTATCTGTCGATTGATCATTACCGGGCGGGGGCCGGACGCGCACTCTCAGGCGTCGTAACGACGACTGCGAGCTGGAATCCTTTCGGCAGCTGGGTCGCTCGCGTGTCCTGGCACCGAATCGTTACCAACTACAACCGGGACAGCGACATTCTGCTCGCCGGGATTGGGTATCGACTCTGAATCCCCAGCAACAAGGCTCCCTGGAGCGTTCGCGTCCTGACCGCGATGCAAGCGCGGGAAGCGATTCGGGTTCGCGCCGGCACACTGCAATGTGTCTGCGTTGATAACGCGCAGAATTTCAGGGTCAGGGGCGTGGCGGATGCTCAATGGCAAGACGCCTATCAAATTCGATGAAGGAGAACGTTGTGAGCGGGGCAGGCAGAATGCCGGAGATAGGACTCGAACCTACGACCCGCGCATTACGAATGCGCTGCTCTACCAACTGAGCTACTCCGGCGAAGGCGGCGTATGTTAAGCATCGCGGGCCGGCTGCGCCAGTAGGGGTATCCGGACGCTGCCGGCCAATGGATTACCCGCGGCGGCGCAGACGGATCACGAGATCGATGCCAGCCACTTCCATGCCGGGCGGCGGCGCCGGCAAGCGGCTGAACTGCACGTCGCGCAACGCCACGTCGCTCAACGCACCGGTCCGCTCGTCCTGAAAATGATAGTGCGGGGCGACGTTGGAATCGAACCAGGCGCAGCTGCCATCGAGCGTCAGCTGGCGAATCAGGCCACGGGCGGCGAACAGGTTCAGCGTGTTGTAAACCGTGGCCTTGGAGACCCGCGCGCCGTCGCGTCGCAGTGCGTCCGCGATCTGCTCCGCCGACAGATGCTGCGGCTCGCCCAGCAGGATGCTGGCGATCTGCAGCCGCTGGTCCGTGACGCGAATGCCGCATGCGGTAAGTCTGGCGGCAGCCCGGGTCCAGTTAGATTCGACGTCTGCTGCGTCTATTCCCATACTCTGCAATTATAGCTCCGCAACCTGCAAAACCCGCGAATCCCGGCCCCAGCGGCGCCATCGGCACCGAGCCGGGCGGCATAAACCGTTTTCCCGACGCGTCAGCCGCGCAGCGCCCTGGGCAGGCCGAACACCACCTGCTCCTCGCGCCCTGCGAGCTCCGCCGGCAGCGCCGCGCCCCATTCGCGTAGCCGCTGCACCACCTGCTGTACCCGCACCTCAGGCGCCGAAGCCCCGGCGGTGACACCCACGGTCTTCTTGCCATCGAGCCATTCGCGCTGCAGATCGTCGGCACCGTCCACCAGATAACCCGGTATGCCGGCGCGATCGGCCAACTCGCGCAGGCGATTGGAATTGGAGCTGCTGCGCGAGCCAACCACCAGCAGCACATCGCAGCGTTCCAGCAGCTTCTTCACCGCGTCCTGGCGGTTCTGCGTGGCATAGCAGATATCCTCGCGGCGCGGCGCCTGCAGCGAGGGAAAGCGATCACGCAACGCCGCTACCATCAGTGCGGTGTCATCCACCGACAACGTGGTCTGCGTAACGAAGGCCAGCCGCTCGGGATCGCGCACCGCGACCTGTTGCACATCCTCGATGCTCTCGACCAGGAAGATCTGGCCGCCAAAACTGGTATCGAAGCGCCCCATCGTGCCCTCGATCTCCGGGTGCCCGGCGTGGCCGATCAGGATCACTTCACGCGCCTCGCGCGCAAAATGCGCCACCTCCATGTGGACTTTGGTCACCAGTGGACAGGTGGCATCGAACACCTGCAGCGCGCGGCGTGCGGCTTCGTTTTCCACTGCAGTGGATACCCCGTGCGCCGAGAACACCACCGTGGCCCCGTCGGGAACCTCGTTCAGCTGCTCGACGAACACCGCTCCCAGCCCGCGCAGGCGCTCGACCACATGACGGTTGTGTACCACTTCATGGCGCACGTAGATCGGCGCCCCGAACAGCTGCAACGCCCGCTCCACGATCTCGATCGCCCGATCGACGCCGGCACAGAACCCACGGGGATTGGCTAGAACGATCTGCATCTAAGGCATCCTAACGGGCTTCGAGCCAGGCATCGAGTAGCAGCAGTGCCGCCCCGATGGTAATTGCCGAGTCGGCGACATTGAAGGCCGGAAAGTAATGCTCACCCCAATGTACATGAATGAAATCAATGACATGGCCAAGCCTCAGGCGGTCGATGACGTTGCCGAGCGCCCCGGCGAGGATCAGCGCCACGCTACTGGCAAGCGTGGCATCGCCCCGATCGATGCGCCGCAGCCATAGTATCAGCGCCACGCTCACGATGATCGCCAGCGCCGTGAATAGCCAGCGCTGCCAGCCGGCTTCATCGGCCAGGAAGCTGAAAGCGGCGCCGGTGTTGTGATAGCGGGTGATCTCGAGCACCGGCAGCACCACCACCGACTGATACAGCCCCAGGCTGTGCTCGATCGCGGCCTTGGTGAGTTGATCGAGCGCCACTACCGCCGCGGTCAGCCACAGGAACGTAAGGCCACTGCTGCGCGCTTCCGCCACGATGGTGGTCGCGCCGTGCGGATCGGAGCGGCGCATCAGGCGAAGCGCCGGTTTTCACCCGGCAATGTCAGGTTGACTACACAGCGGCCGCAGATCTGCGGGTGCTGCGCTGATGCGCCCACGTCGGGACGGTGCTGCCAGCAGCGCACGCACTTGGTCAGGCTGGAGGGGCGCACCCGGATCCATACCCCGCCACCCTCGAACCCCGGCGCCGGCACCGCCTCGGGCGGCGCGGGCGCGTTATGCACCTGCGCATCGGAGGTGATCATCAGGAAGCGCAACTCCTTACCCAGCGCTGCCAGGCGCGGATACTGCGCAGCATCGCACCACACATCGAGCTCGGCATCCAGCGGGCCGCCGATCTCATCCGCGACGCGCAGGCGTTCCAGCTCGCGCGCTACGTCGCCGCGCAGGGCGATCAGCGCCGCCCAATCGATCGCATCGGCAGGGGTCTGCGGTAATTGGTGCCAGGTAGTGAGGAACACCGACTCGGCGCGTGCCCCATGCAGATGACCCCACAACTCCTCGGCGGTAAAAGACAGGATCGGCGCCAGCCAGCGCACCATGCTCTCGGCGATGTGCCACATCGCACTTTGGGCCGAGCGGCGCGCGTGGCTGCCCTTAGGCGTGGTGTACAGGCGATCCTTGAGGATGTCGAGGTAGAAGCCGCCGAGATCAACCACGCAGAAGTTATGCACCTTCTGGTAGATCAGGTGAAACGCATAATCGCGATAGGCGCTGGCGATCTCCTGGTGCAGCTCGTGCGCGCGCAAGATCGCCCAGCGATCGAGCGCCACCAGTTCCGCGACCGGGACTGATTGCTGCGGCTCGAAGTCGTGCAGGTTGCCGAGCAGAAAGCGCAGCGTGTTGCGCATACGGCGATACGAATCGCTCATGCGCTTCAGGATCTCCTGCGACAGGCTCATCTCGTTTGAATAGTCGGTGGCCGCGATCCACAGCCGCAGCATGTCGGCGCCGAGCGTGCGCATGATGTCCTGCGGCTCGATGCCGTTGCCGAGCGACTTCGACATCTTGCGGCCCTTGTCGTCGACCGTGAAGCCGTGGGTCAGCACGCCGCGATAAGGTGCGCGCTCATACAGCGCCTCCGACATCAGCAGCGAGCTGTGAAACCAGCCTCGATGCTGGTCCGAGCCCTCCAGGTACAGGTCCACCGGCGCCTTGAAATCATCGCGTAGCGCTGCCACGCACTCGAACGACAGCCCGGAATCCGCCCACACGTCCATCACGTCGGTCAGCTTGTCATACTGCGCAGCCTCCGCTCCCAGCAGCTCCGCCGCATCAAGCGCAAACCAGGCATCGATGCCGCCGCTCTCGACGCGCGCGGCTACCTGCAGCAGCAGTTCCTGGGTACGCGGGTGCAGCGCCGCGCTGTCCTTGTGCACGAACAGCGCCAGCGGCACGCCCCAGATGCGCTGGCGCGAGATGCACCAGTCGGGACGGGTCTCGATCATGCTGTACATGCGCTGCTCGCCCCAGGACGGCGTCCATTGCACCTGCCTGATGTCGGCCAGCGCGTGCGCGCGCAGGCCGTGCTTATCCATGCTGATGAACCACTGCGGTGTCGCGCGAAAGATCAGCGCGGTCTTGTGGCGCCAGCAATGCGGGTAACTGTGTCGCAGCGGCCGCTGGTGCAGCAGCGTGCCATTCTGCTCCAGCTCCTGCACCACCACCGCATCGGCGTCCCAGACCTTCAGTCCCGCCACCAGCGGCGTATCGACGACGAAGCGGCCGTCCGCTGCCACGGGATTGAACACCGGCAGCCGGTAGCGCATCGCCACGATGTAGTCTTCCTGACCGTGGGCCGGCGCGGTGTGCACGGCACCGGTGCCGGCATCGAGCGTGACGTGCTCACCGAGGATCACCGGCACCTGCTTGGGCAGCCACGGATGCAGCAGTTTCAGGCCTTCCAGCGCCTGGCCGGTGAACTCACCCAGCACTTCCAGCGCTGTCAGGCCGAAGCGCTCCAGCGAGGCGTCGGCCAGCTCGGCCGCCAGCACCAGCACCTCGCGCGACCCGGCACGATCGACCGCAATCGCCAGATAACGATACGCCTCGTTGACCGCGACCGCTTCATTGGCCGGCAGCGTCCAGGGCGTGGTGGTCCAGATGACCAGCGACACCGCGCCGCCCAGACGCGCGGCATCGATGCCGGTGCGGCGAGCGAAATCGCTGGCATCCGCCGCCCGGAATTCGACGTCGATTGACCTGGAGGTCTTATCCTCATACTCGACCTCGGCCTCCGCCAGCGCGGAACGGCAATCCAGGCACCAGTGCACCGGCTTGGCGCCGCGATACAGGTGGCCGTTGGCGATGATCTTCCCCAAGGCGCGGATCTGCTGGGCCTCGTAGCGCGGATCCATGGTCAGGTAGGGATGATCCCAATCGCCGAACACGCCCAGGCGCTTGAAGTCGGCGCGCTGCGCATCCACCTGTGCGGCCGCAAACGCGCGGCACGCGGCGCGAAAGCCGGCGGTATCCAGCTTCTGCCCCGGCTTGCCGAATTTCTTTTCCACCGCCAGCTCGATCGGCAGCCCGTGGCAGTCCCAGCCCGGAACATAGGGCGCGTCGTGCCCGTCGAGCGTGTGTGACTTGACGACGATGTCCTTGAGGATCTTGTTTACCGCGTGCCCGAGGTGGATTACGCCGTTGGCATAGGGCGGCCCGTCGTGCAGCACGAATGGCGGCCGGCCGCGCGACACCTCGCGTATGCGCTGATAGATCTGCAGCTCATTCCAACGCTGCAGCTGTGCCGGCTCGCGCTTCGCCAGATCCGCTTTCATCGGAAAGTCGGTCTGCGGCAGGTTTATCGTCGTCTTATAGTCGACCACTCGTTCACCATGACTGCCGTCCGCACTCATACGCCAAGCAGGCGGCGCGCTTCGGCCGCATCACGCCCCATCTGCTGCACCATCGCGCCCATCGATGGGAACGTCAGCTCCTCGCGCAAGCGCGCAATGAATTCCACTTCCAGCTCCTGACCATACAGATCCGCGTCGAAATCGAACAGATGTGCCTCGAGCAGCATCTCCTGGCCGTTGACCATCGGCCGCGTACCCAGGCTCGCAACCGCAGGCCGGCCGACGAAGCCGGCGCCGCTGACGCGCACCGCGAACACGCCGGTCAGCGCTACCCGCCGGCGTTTGACCGGCAGATTGGCGGTCGGAAAGCCGATGCTGCGGCCGAACTTGTTTCCGTGGCGCACCCGGCCGCGCATGCTGTAGCCGCGGCCGAGCATGCGCGCCGCCGTGGCAAACTCTCCGGCCGCCAGCGCGGTGCGCACCCGCCCGCTGCTGACGCGCTCGCCATCCACCGGCACTTCGGCCACCAGGTCGGCGCTGAAACCGAACTGCGCGGCATTATCCGCGCACCACGCGGCGCTCGCCTCGCCGCCGCGCCCGAAGCGAAAATCGTGCCCGACCACCACCACGCGCGCACGCGCCGCAGCCAAGAGCTGCATGAACTGCAGCCCCGACAAGGCACGCAGCCGGTTGCCGAAGCCCAGGACGCACAAGCGGTCCAGTCCGCAGCCCGACAGCAGGCGCCATCGCTCGCGAAAGTTGGTCAGCCTTGCGGGCGGATCGGCGGGCTGCAGGAACTCGCGCGGCAGCGGCTCGAAGGTCACCATCATCGCCGGCAGCGCCAGCCTTGCGGCGTGCCCTCTCAGGCGCTCAATCAGTGCCCGGTGGCCCAGGTGCAGGCCATCGAAGCTGCCGATCGTGACCACGCAATCACGTGAACTAACCGATTCGAGTCGGCGAATGAGCTGCATGATCCTCTATGCACTGGCCACTGCCCTTGCGCCGCCGACCGGCAGGCTCCATGGCGATGTAAACGATTGATTATAGCCCGATCCGGGCCCATTTTGGCCGCGCCTGCATTGACAAGCTTTTGGACCATCCCCACACTACGCGGCCCTCGTTCTGGAGTTCAAGCGTGGCGAATACGAAATCAGCGGAAAAGGCCGCCCGGCAGGCCGAAAAGCATCGGGAGCACAACGTGACGTTGCGCTCGCGCATGCGTACCGCGATCCGCAAGGTCAACGATGCGGTCGCCAAGGGCAGTAAGGAAGAGGCCAACAGCAGCTACCGCGCGGCAGTGCCGATGATCGACACACTGGTCAACAAGCGCATCATTCATCGCAACCAGGCCAATCGACACAAGAGCCGCCTCGCGGCGCGCGTCAAAAGCGTCTCGACCTGAGCGCCTTTCAGCGCGCCGGCTTACCGCCGTTCGTAGTCCTCCAGCGCCAGCAGCAGCGACAGGCGCGAATCGCCGCGCGACACCTCGCGCCAGTGCTGGCCTTCCGGCCACGGCTCCAGGGCACCGGCCAGTGCCCACAGCATATTGAGTGAGGAGCTGATCCCGGCGCGCTTGAGTTCGAAGAACGCCCGCACCGGCCCGCGCCGCCGCAGCTCCTGCGCGCTGTGCACACCGATCTGCGCCAGCATCTGTTCGGATCTTGCGCCCAGATTGCGCAGGTCGCGCACGCGCAGCTTGAGTTTACCGGCGGCGATGCGCGCGCGGACTTTGGAGTTGCGCATCCCCCATTGTCTCCCAAGCCGGCCACTTCGCGAACTGGCACCGGCGAACTGGCACCGGCGAACTGGCACCCGGCGCAGCACTCAATCGGCCGCTTGCGGCCGCGCTTGCTGCTCCAGAAATGACATCAGCGCCTCGGCCAGTTCGCGCGTGCCGCGCCCGGTCGCCGCCGAGATCAGGAAGCGCGGCCCGCGGTAGCGCAGGCGCCGGGCGATGTCCGCAGCCACCTTCTCCGCTTCCGCATCGGGCAGCAGGTCGCGCTTGTTGATCACCAGCCAGCGCGGCTTCGCCGCCAGCTCGCGATTGAATTTTTTAAGCTCGCCGACGATCGCGCGCGCATCGCGCACCGGGTCGGCATCGGGATCGGGCGGCAGCATATCAACCAGATGCAGCAGCACCCGCGTACGCTGCAGATGCCTGAGGAACCGGATCCCGAGACCGGCGCCCTCCGCGGCCCCCTCGATCAACCCTGGGATATCGGCCATGACGAAACTGCGATGCTCGCCGCAATACACCACGCCGAGGTTCGGATACAGCGTGGTGAACGGGTAGTCGGCGACCCTGGGCCGGGCCGCCGACACCGCGCGGATCAGCGTCGACTTGCCGGCATTGGGCAGGCCGAGCAGACCCACGTCGGCGATGACCTTCAGTTCCAGCGCCAGCGTGCGCTTCTCGCCGGGCAGCCCGGGACCGAACTGCCGCGGCGCACGGTTGGTGCTGGATTTGAAGCGAGTGTTGCCCCAGCCGCCCTTGCCGCCCTGCGCCACCTTGAGCTGCTGGCCGGCTGCGGCCAGATCCCCGAGCTGTTCCTCGGAATCCGCGTCCCGCACCACGGTGCCTGCCGGCACCAGCACGAACAGGTCCTCGCCGCTGCGGCCGGTGCAGCCGTTGGCCGACCCGCCCTCGCCGGAAGGCGCCTTGAACACGCGCGAGATACGAAAATCGGCCAGCGTATTGATGCCTTCCATCGCCTGCAGCCACACGCTGCCGCCGTGCCCGCCATCGCCGCCGTCCGGGCCGCCGAACGGCACAGATTTTTCGCGCCGGAAGCTGGCGCTGCCGCGGCCGCCGTTCCCGGCCTGCACCCTGACGGTGGCTTCGTCGACGAATTTCATGGCCCGCTGCCCCGATCGGCGCGCCGTTTGCCGCCAAACAAAAACCCCGGCCGGGCCGGGGTTTGTCCATGGCAACGTCGGCGCATGAAACTCTTTAGTTGGACTTGTCCGCGGGCGCGCTCGGAACTTCGGGCTGCAGCACGTTCACGTACATGCGCTGCTCGGCTCCTTTGACGCGAAACTCCACCCGGCCGCTGACCTCGGCATACAGCGTGTGATCGGTGCCGATGCCGACGTTCTCGCCGGCACGCACCCGGGTGCCGCGCTGGCGTACCAGGATATTGCCCGCCAGCACGTCCTGGCCGCCGTAGCGCTTGACACCCAGGCGCTTGCTGTGGGAATCGCGTCCATTGCGCGTACTGCCGCCCGCTTTCTTGTGTGCCATGCCAGTACTCCTTACAGACCGCTGATGTCGGTCACGCGCACCTGCGTGTATTGCTGCCGGTGCGTCTTTTGCCGCAGGTAATGCTTGCGGCGGCGGAATTTCACGATCGTGACCTTGTCACCCTTGGCATGCTTTTCGACCGTGGCCAGCACCTTGCCGCCGGCCAGCAGCGGCTTGCCCAGCCGCACCGTGTCGCCATCGGCGATCAGCAGCACTTCGTTGAACTCCACCGTGGCACCGGGTTCCGCGGTCAGCTTTTCAATGCGCAGCACGCCGCCCTTCTCAACCCGATACTGTTTGCCGCCCGTGGCGATGACCGCGTACATTGTCTTGAAACTCCGTGTGTCGCCGCACCTTTGATGAGCGCCCGCGTGGGAAGTGCGAAAAGGTCGCGCATTCTAACGATGCAACGCCAGCCGGTCAAACACCGTATTCTCTTGGGGAATCAAAGAGTTGAGTATTGATTACGGCAGCCGCGAGGCGCTCGAGAGCATACGCGCGCTGGTAACACCCGAGTTGCAGGCGGTCGATGAGGCTATCCGCAGCGGCTTTCACAGTGCAGTACCGCTGGTGGACCAGGTCTCCGAGCACATCATCGGCGGCGGCGGCAAGCGCCTGCGGCCATTGATGGTGGTGCTGGCGGGCCGGGCCTGCGACCCGATCGGCGCCGGCTGCATCCAGGCAGCGGCGTTCATCGAGTTCATCCACACCGCCACTTTGCTGCACGACGACGTGGTCGACATGTCGGTACGCCGCCGTGGCCGCGACACTGCCAACGAGATCTACGGCAATCAGGCCAGCGTGCTGGTGGGTGACTTCGTTTATTCGCGTGCCTTCCAGCTCATGGCCGCCACGCGCTCGCAGCGTGTCATCGAAATCATGGCCGACGCGACTAACGTGATCGCCGAAGGCGAAGTACTGCAGCTGATGAACGCGCATGACCCCGACACCACCGAGGCACGGTATCTCGAGGTCATCCACCGCAAGACCGCGCAGCTGTTCCAGGCGGGGGCCGAGGTCGCAGCGGTCGTCAGCGGCGCCCCGGAGCCGATCCAGCGTGCACTCGCAAGCTTCGGTCGTCATTTTGGCACCGCCTACCAGTTGATCGACGACGTGCTCGACTACCGCTCCGATCCGGTCACACGCGGCAAGAACCTCGGCGACGACCTGGCCGAGGGCAAACCGACGCTGCCGCTGATCCACGCGCTCTCGCGATGCCCACCTGCGCGCACCGCCTTGATCCGTGAGGTGATCAAAAACGGCGGTCGCGAGCGTTTGGACGAAATCATGGCAACAATTGAATCGACCGGGGGGCTTGAGTACACTGCGCGGCTCGCGCAGGCCGAGGCCGATCAAGCGCTTGCCGCACTGGCAGTGCTTCCCGAGACGCCGTATCGGGTGGCCCTGGCTGCCCTGGTGCGCTTTGCCGTCGCGCGCCAGCATTGATGGTGCGATTCACATTCGGGGTGTAGCTCAGCCTGGTAGAGCGCTACGTTCGGGACGTATAGGTCGCAGGTTCAAATCCTGTCACCCCGACCAACTTTTAGGACTTCGTATCGCGCTCCAAGAGCGCCCAGGAAACTCTAGTGGCCCGCACAACTGCACTTTCAGACATCCGCAATATCGGCATCATCGCCCACGTTGACGCGGGGAAAACCACCACTACCGAGCGAATCCTGTATTACACGGGCCGCAAGCACACGATTATCGATATTCATGACACCAAAGACCTGAAGACGTCGACCACCACCGATTATCTGGAACAGGAGCAGAAGCGCGGTATCACGATTCAAAGCGCCGCGGTATCCGCCTTCTGGCGCGGGAAGAAAATCAATCTGATCGACACCCCGGGACACGTGGACTTCACCATCGAGGTCAACCGATCGCTGCGCGTACTCGACGGCGCTGTGGTGGTGTTCGACGGCGTGGCCGGGGTCGAGCCGCAGTCGGAGACCAACTGGCGCCTGGCCAACAACTACGATGTGCCGCGGCTGTGCTACGTGAACAAGATGGACCGTAAAGGTGCCAATTTCGTCCGCTGCGTCGACATGATCAGAAAGCGCCTCGGCGCGCGCCCGCTGCCGGTACAGCTTCCGATCGGCTCGGAAGAGGACTTCAAGGGCATGGTGGACCTGGTCGAAATGAAGGCCCTGGTCTGGGACTCAGACGACAAGGACGCCCAGTGGCAGAGCCTGGAAGTGACCCCGGATCTCGCCGACAGGCTGAAGATCTCCGTACCCACTGATCGCAACATCCTGTCCGAGATCGCAAGGTATCGCACCGAGCTGCTCGATACCTGTCTCGAGCAGGACGATGAGGCCATGGAGGCGTACCTGACGCATGGCACCGTCCCCTCCGCCGATGTACTGCGCAAGGCGCTGCGCAAGGGCACGCTCAACTCCGCGTTCACCCCGGTGCTGTGCGGCTCGTCATACAAGAACAAGGGCGTGCAGCAGGTGCTGGACGCGGTGGTCGACTACCTGCCGGCACCGACCGACGTGCCCGCCATCAAGACGGTCGATGCCGACGGCGAGCCGATCGGTGAGCGCAAGACCAGCGATGATGAACCGTTCTCGGCGTTGGCATTCAAGGTTATCAACGACGTCTACGGCGCACTGACTTTCATCCGCGTCTACTCCGGCGTATTGACCAAGGGAGCCTCGGTACAGAACTCCACGCGCGGCAAGCGCGAGAAGATCGGCCGCATGGTGGAGATGTTCGCCAAGGAAGCCAATCCCATTGAAGAGGCGCGCGCCGGCGATATCGTGGCGCTCGTCTCCCTGGCGGATACCGAGACCGGCGATACTTTGTGTGACAGCGCGAACCCGGTGATCCTCGAGCGCATGCGTTTTCCGGATCCGGTCATCAGCGTATCGGTGAAGGCGAAGGTCAAGGCCGAACAGGAGAAGTTCGGCGCCGCCCTGGGCAAGATGGTTCGCGCCGATCCGTCCCTGCACCTGGAAACCGACCGTGAGACCGGCCAGACCATCCTGCGCGGCATGGGCGAGCTGCATCTGGAAGTCACGCTCGATCGCATGCGCACGGAATTCGGGGTCGAGGGTGTCATGGGCGAACCGCAGGTGGCGTTTCGCGAGACCTTCACGCAGACCGTGGAAGAGAAATACACCCACAAGAAGCAGACCGGGGGTTCGGGCCAGTTTGCCGAGGTCTGGATCACGTTCGAGCCGCTGGCCCGCGGTGCGGGTTTTGAGTTCGTCGATGACACTTCCGGCGGTTCGGTGCCGAAGGAGTTCGTACCGGCGGTGGAGAAAGGCCTGCGCGTGCAAAAGGAAGACGGCGTACTTGCGCACTTTCCGACCGTGGATTTCCGGGCAACGCTGACCGACGGCAGCTATCACGATGTCGATTCCAACGCGCTAACCTTCGAAATCGCGGCCAAGGCTGCCTTTCGTGAAGGTATCCGCAAGGGCTCACCGGTTTTGCTCGAGCCGGTGATGAAGGTTGAGACGGTGACGCCTGAGGACCATCTCGGGGACGTGATCGGGGATCTCAATCGCCGGCGCGGCTCGATTCAGGACCAGATCGAGCGCGGCACCAGCATTGCCGTGGTTGCCCTGGTGCCCCTGTCGGAAATGTTCGGCTACATCGGGCAGTTACGCAGCATGACCAGCGGTCGGGCGTCCTACACGATGGAGTTTTCGCACTATGACCCGGTCCCACGCCAGGTCGCCGAAGCTGTAATCGAGGAAGTGAACAAGGCGCGGGCCACCGCGGCATAACCTTCAAGACCTGGTGCAGCAGCGGCGCGTTCGCTGCACGCCGCCACCCGGCAGTTATGAATTAGCTGGCGGATGAGCCCGGGCTAATTTCAACTGATGAGACAGCAGGTTCATCGGACAGACGATGCCCAACGCACCGGTCCGCTCGGGGTCGCTTTCCGGAGCAGCATCCGGAAAGATCACTCCTACATACATTCCAAACAGGTAAAGCCGGTTGTCCCACTCATAGAACACCGCGCCGCCCGACATCCCGGGCGTGCCGGCACCATCGATCAGAATTTCGCGGCGGGCACCGTCGCGCGACATCGCGGCTACATGCCTCTTCACCACGATCGGCGTCGGAGTTAACTCGCTGGCGCAAAATCCGAAGGGGTACCCAACCAACATCAAAGGATCCGCGGGCGCAATCGGGTCGGGCCATAGGTCGCGCCGGTTCAGAACCGGTGTGGTCGAAGGTACGACGCTGGCAGCCAAGCGGATCCGGACGATATCGTGCCAGAACGGTTGTACCAGGTTTGCCATCGCTAGGCTCGAATTCGATACCGACTTTTCGTCCTGCTCCCACCGCGGCAGAAACACCTTCTCGCCCGCTTTCTCACCTGCTTGCTCGTAAAGTTCGACTTCGAACGAGTCTGATCCACCGACTGCAACGATCGGCCCTTTGAACTTCTCACTGCGTTGCATGGAGACTTTCAGTCGACTTCGACGTTGATTGCTACCAGGCAACACCGGGTTGGCGAGCTCAATTCCCGTGACGACGTGCCAGCACGTATAAAGGTAGAGCTCAGCGTCATCTCGCAACAGAAATCCGCTTGCAACCGCAGGACCTCTGCGCTCACCGTTGCGCGGCGTGACCATCACCGACTGGCCGTGCTGATCGAGAATCTCGATTCGCACGGCCCTGAACTGCATCAGGTGGCGCGCGCTAGTGCCATCCCTGGGAGATGACGCGACGCTCGCAAGCTTTGGTGGGATGCCCTTTGCCATGGCAAATCGTAACGCTAGGCAGCGTTACTGCGCGCCCCAATCGCGTCCAGCTGTCTGACCGCATCCTGCGGCAGATCCAGCTCGGCTGCTGCAATGTTCTCCCGCAGGTGCGCGATGGAGGACGTGCCAGGAATCAGAAGGATGTTGGGCGCGCGCCGCAGCAGCCACGCGAGCGCAATTTGCATAGGGGTGGCGCCGAGGCGCAAAGCTACCTCGGATAGGATGGACGACTGCAGCGGTGTGAAGCCGCCAAGGGGAAAGAACGGCACGTAGGCGATGTCATGCCGGCCCAGCTCATCGATCAACGCATCGTCGGCCCGATGTGCCAGGTTGTAATGGTTCTGCACGCAGACGATGTCGCAGATCCGGCGTCCTTCCTTGATCTGTGCAGCGGTAACGTTGCTCAATCCGATGTGACGTATCAATCCCCGGCGCTGAAGCTCAGCCAGTGCGTTCAGCGGCCCCTCGATTGACCCTTCGGCTGGCCCGTGGACATCGAACAGGCTGCGAAGATTGACCACCTCGAGCACGTCCAGGCCAAGGTTTCGCAGGTTGTCGTGCACCGCCGCGGTCAGCTCTTGCGGCGAGAAAGCCGGTAGCCACGAGCCAGCCGCACCGCGCCGGGCGCCGATCTTGGTCACGATGAGCAGATCATCGGCATACGGATGCAGCGCCTGGCGAATCAGCTGATTGGTGATGTGCGGGCCGTAGAAATCGCTGGTGTCGATGTGGTTGACACCGCTCGCCACCGCTTCGCGTAGCACGGCCAGTGCTGCCTCGGGATCCTTCGGCGGACCGAAAACACCGGGGCCGGCGAGCTGCATGGCGCCGTAGCCGAGCCGCTTTGTGGATCGATTTCCGGCGAGGATGAATATGTCGGACCTGTTCGCAGTGGGCATGGTCGGTCTCCTGATTGAGCGTGCTCAATCTAATCGCTGTCCGCATGTGTGATAATCTGGCACAATCCGCACGGGCTGTACGGTAGACCGAACAGTGCGAACCGATCTCGCGGATCTGAACGCTTTGGTAGCCGTCGCCAGCGCGGGCGGCTTTCGCGAAGCTGCGCGCGCTACCGACGCCAGTGCCTCCAGCTTGAGCGAAGCGGTGCGCCGGCTGGAAGGGCGGCTCGGCATCCGCCTCCTCAACCGAACGACGCGCAGCGTCACTCCCACCGAGGCCGGCCAGCGTCTGCTGGAGCGGCTCAGTCCGGCGTTGGCGGAAGTCGAGTCGGCGCTTGATGTGGTGAACAGATATCGCGACAAGCCCGCAGGCACGCTCAGGATCAGCGTGCCGATCAGTGCGGTGCGGCTGGTCCTGCCGCACATCGTGCCGCGCTTTCTCGCAGCTTATCCGGACATTCGTCTGGAGGTGGTCGCGGAGGACAGCTTCATCGACGTGATCGCCGCCGGCTTCGACGCCGGGATCCGGTACGACGAGCGACTGGAGCAGGACATGATCGCGGTACCGATCGGTCCGCGTACCCAGAGCTTCGCGGCGGCTGCAGCTCCCGCCTACCTCGATCGCCACGGTCGCCCCCAGCATCCACGCGAGCTACTCGAGCACGCGTGCCTGCGTGGTCGCTTCAGCAGCGGCGCGACGCCGCCATGGGAGTTCGAGCGCGCCGGCGAGATAGTGCGCATCGAACCCACGGGGCCGCTGCTGGTGAGCATGGGCACCGCGACCGATCTGGCCGTCGATGCCGCGGTTGCCGGCGTCGGAATCATCTGTTTGTTCGACGATTGGTTGCACCCGTATTTCGAAAGTGGTGCGCTCGAGCCGGTGCTTGAGCCGTGGTGGCAGCGCTTCTCAGGGCCGTTTCTGTACTACTCCGGCCGCCGCCTGGTACCGACGCCGCTACGAGCGTTCATCGATTTCGTCAGGCTATCGGCTCAGCCGGCCGCGCAGCGCGGGCCGAAACGCAATCGGCCCCGGCAGCCCCGGAGACCTTGACCGATCATGCGGTGCAGGGTTAAACGACCCAACGCAGCAACGCAAGGAGCAATCCAGTGGAATTTCGCCGACTCGGAGCATCCGGCTTCAACGTCCCCGTCCTCAGCTTCGGCGCCGGCACATTCGGCGGCAAAGGGGAATTCTTCCAGGCCTGGGGTGCCAGCGATGCGGTCGAGGCGCGTCGCCTGGTCGATATCTGCCTCGAGGCCGGCATCAATATGTTCGATACCGCCGACGTCTATTCCGCCGGTGCTTCGGAGGAAGTACTCGGCAGCGCAATCAAAGGTCGCCCGCGCGACGGCATCATCCTGTCCACCAAGGCCACGTTTCGCAGCGGCGCTGGGCTGAATGACGTCGGCTCCTCGCGTTATCACCTGATAGAGGCGGTGGAAAAGTCCCTGCTACGGCTTGGAACCGACTACATCGACCTGTTTCAACTGCACGGCTTCGACGCGCGCACGCCGACCGAGGAAGTGTTGTCGACGCTGGATGTGCTGGTACGCGCGGGCAAGATCCGCTACGTGGGCGTTTCCAACTTCTCGGGCTGGCACCTGATGAAGTCACTGGCAACGGCCGACCGCTACGGCTATCCGCGCTACGTCGCGAATCAGACGTTTTACTCGCTGGTTGGCCGGGATTATGAGTGGGAGTTGATGCCACTGGCCCAGGATCAAGGCGTGGGGGCCGTGGTGTGGAGCCCGCTCGGCTGGGGACGCCTGACCGGCAAGATCCGGCGCGGGCAGCCGTTACCGCAGGTCAGCCGCCTGCCGAAGACAGCCGACATCGGGCCGCCGGTAAGCGAGGATTACCTGTATCGGGTGGTCGACGCCATCGACAAGGTGGCCGCCGAGACAGGAAAGAGCGTGCCGCAGATCGCCCTGAACTGGCTGCTGCAGCGTCCGACCGTATCGACGGTCATTATCGGTGCCCGAAACGAGGCGCAGCTGAAGCAGAACCTGGGAGCTGTCGGTTGGAGTCTGACGGCCGATCAGATGCAGCGACTGAACGCCGCCAGCGCAGTGACACCGCCTTATCCGTACTGGCATCAGCGGCAGTTTACCGAGCGCAACCCATCGCCCGTCTGATGACCGGCCGGCTGCGCCGCGGTCACCTCAGGCGGCGATAATGTCGCCTTTGGCCTGCTCGGCGGACGGCAGCTTGAGTTGATGGCGCTTCAGCTTCACGCGGTACATCTCTTCATCGGCAATCTTAAGCAGTGCGTCGGTAGTGTCGCCGTCGGCGGGATATACGCTGATTCCAAAGCTGACTCCAATGCGCAGCTCGCCGCCGGCGTAGGCAAGCGGCCGCGCGATGGCGGCCGCCACCAGATCGGCGATGCGGCGCGCCTCGGTGGCTTCGCCCACACCGGGAAGTACGATGACGAACTCATCTCCGCCTAGTCGAGCGACCATATCGGTCTTGCGCACGCTCTCGAGGATGTGTGCCGCGACATGCTGCAGGACTTTGTCCCCGGCCGCATGTCCGTGGGTGTCGTTGATCTCCTTGAAGCCGTCCAGATCCAGGTATACCAGCGCCAGCGGAATCGGCTTGGCGGCGTTGGCCCGGGTCCAGGAATCGACGCGATCATAGAGCGCAGCGCGATTGAGCAACGCAGTCAGCGAGTCGTACTGTGCCCGGAATGACAGCTGCTCGTACAGGCCGCGGCGCTCAACCGCAAGGCTGGCAAAGCGTCCCCACGATTCCAGCAGGGTCTGCTCGCCCTGCCCATCCGGTCGATCCTCGGCGAATATGGAGACGATCATGCCCGTCAGTCGCGAGCCGCGTAACACGGGAACTGCGCGATAGTGGCGGAATGGCAGGCGTCCGGACGACTGGATGAACGTGAGCCAGCGGGCGTCGTCCGACAGCTTGTCGATCGGCGCTGACGCCAGGGTGGGGTTGATGGACGTGACACCGATCTGCCCGAGCGCGGCCGCGAGATCGTCGGGGAAATTGGGATAGATCGAAATGTACGAACTGTCCGAGGCTTCGATCCTTATCGAGCACAACGATCCAGGAAGATGGCTCGCAACAGCATCGGCCATGGCGGCGATGATCTCTACCAGCGGCTGATCGTTCGCGACCAGCTCCAGGATCTCGTTGCGGTCCTGCTCGAGCTTCTCGGCTTTGTGGGCCACGCGCGTGGCTGCCTCGGCGCGCGCCAGCTCCTGTTCCGCCTGCACCACCTCTTCGCGTTCCTTGGTGATGTCGATCATCGCGCCGCTCGCCCGTGTTGGCGGAGACTCGCCCGGCTCAAAGCACCATCGGCTGCGCATCCAGTGTATGGCGCCGCTCGGCAACATCAGGCGGAACTCGTCCTGGATAGTGCCGCTGCGCGCATCGGCCGGATTTATCGCATCGCGCAAACTCTGCCGGTCTTCAGGATGGACCATCGCGTAAAATTCGCTGCGGGTAAGCTGAAACTGGGACATCGACCGCTCCATCATCAGGGCCAGTCCTGCCGACAGCGTCATGCTGTCCTTCTGGAAGTCGCACTCCCATATTCCAAACCGCGCCACCGTCTCGGCCAGATTCAGCCGCTCGATCGTCTCGCGCAGATGTATTTCCGCCCGGATGCGTTCGATGGCATTGCCGGCAAGCTGGGCGGCGACGCGCGTCATGCGCAGCTCTTCGGCCCGGGGACTTGCCACCTTGCGTCGATAGATCGCAAATGTTCCCAGGACCGTGTTTCTGGAATCTCGAATTGGCTGGCTCCAGCAGGAGCGCAGGCCGTGACTCAGGATGAAATCGCGCGCGTCTGCGAATCGGTAGTCGGTCGCGATGTTGTCGATGACGATGGTTTCATTGCGAAAGGCCGCCGAACCGCAGGCGCCGACGTCGGGGCCAATCTCGAGACGATCCAGCGCCTGAAGATATGCCGCTGGAAGACTTGGGCCAGAGGCGAGCGACAGGTAGCGCCGGGTCTTCTCGTCCAGCAGCATGATGGTGCAATGGGATTCGGGCGAGAGCTGTTCGATCGCGCGGGTCAGGGTGTCGAGCACCTCGCTCAACGATGCGCCCTTGGCGACCAGCTCCAGCATCTGGCGTTCGACTTCAATGACCCGGGCGGATTTGACCAGGTCTTCGCGTTCGCGCGTAGTGACGTGGAGGCGCCGAGCGGTTCTGAGCCAGCCGAAGCCAGCCACAACAACTCCGAGCAGCGATACCGCCGCGATGAGTTCAAGCCACATGAGCCCGGCTGGAGCAAATCACTCGATTACCTTGGGCCATGCGACCATGACCCGGTGTCTGCTCGCTGCTGGAGACGCTATACCGCAGTGCCGCATGCGACACGTTATGCGGTAGGCTCGGCTCTTATAGCAGAGCACCCCACCTGGCGTCGGTACGTGGCCGCACATCGGTGATTCGATCTGCCGGCCGCGATCCCCGTATAGGGCTGGTCGCGGGACCATCGAATCGTGCTAAGCCTTGATATGGCTCCTGTTTCGGTCTCAATCGGTCAGCGTGCGCGCCGCCCCACTGTGCCGCGGATGTCAGCGTAAACTGCCGCTGCCGCTACGGGGGATGCGTCGATGAGCAGCCGTTATGCTGAAGCCTATGCGCGATGGAAGGCGGATCCGCAGGCATGGTGGGCCCAGGCGGCGTTGGCCATCGACTGGTACAGGAAACCGGAGCGCATCTTCGACCCGCTGCAGGGCGTGTACGGCCGCTGGTTTCCGGATGCGACCTGCAACACCTGCTTCAATGCGCTCGACCGCCACGTCGCCGCCGGGCGCGGCTCGCAAGCTGCGCTGCTCTACGACAGTCCGGTCACCGCCGTAAGACAGCGCCTGACCTATGCCGAGCTGCTGGATGAGGTCGCCACGCTGGCGGCAGTGTTGGCGGATTTTGGCGTCGGCAAGGGCGACCGCGTTGTGCTGTACATGCCGATGGTCCCGCAAGCCGTGGCCGCGATGCTCGCCTGTGCGCGCATCGGCGCCGTGCATTCCGTGGTGTTCGGCGGCTTTGCCGCCAGGGAGCTGGCGACGCGCATCGACGATGCGCGTCCGGTACTGGTGCTGACCGCTTCCTGCGGACTGGAACCGGGGCGCATCGTCCCGTACCAGCCGCTGCTCGATCGGGCGATCGAACTCGCCGCACACAAGCCTGCCTCCTGCCTGGTGCTGCAGCGCCCGCAGCTCGAAGCCGCCCTCAGGTCCGGCCGCGATCACGATTGGGCCACGACCATCGCTGCGGCCAGGGCGGCGGGCAAGCGAGCCGCCTGCGTCGAGCTCGCTGCCACCGATCCGCTCTATATCCTCTATACCTCCGGCACCACCGGCACACCCAAGGGCGTGGTGCGCGACAACGGCGGTCACATGGTGGCGCTGCAATGGTCGATGACCAACATCTACGCGGTGCAGCCGGGCGAGACTTTCTGGACCGCATCGGATATCGGCTGGGTGGTCGGGCATTCGTATATCGTGTATGCACCGCTGCTGCAGGGCTGCACCAGCGTGCTGTACGAAGGCAAACCGATCGGAACGCCGGATGCCGGCGCGTTCTGGCGCGTGATCGAGGACTATGAGGTGTGCGCTTTCTTCACCGCGCCAACCGCATTTCGCGCCGTGCGGCGCGAAGATCCCGAAGGCCTGCTGCGGAAAAAATACTCCACGCGTTCGCTGCGCGCGCTGTTCCTGGCGGGCGAGCGCGCCGATCCGGACACCGTTGCCTGGGCCGAGCGCCTGCTCGGCGTGCCGGTGATCGATAACTGGTGGCAGACGGAAACCGGCTGGCCGATCGCTGCCAATCCGATCGGCCTCGGCCAGTTGCCGGTCAAGCGCGGATCACCCACGGTGCCGATGCCCGGCTACGACGTACAGATCGTCGACGCCGCGGCCAAGCCGCTGCCCGCGGGCAGCATGGGCTCCATCGTGATCCGCCTGCCGCTGCCTCCGGGCGCGCTGCCGACCTTGTATGGCGATGATGCGCGCATGATCGAGTCCTACCTGACCGAATTCCCCGGCTTCTACAAAACCTCGGATGCAGGTTTCAAGGACGCTGACGGCTACCTGACGATCCTGGGGCGCACCGATGACATCATCAACGTCGCCGGCCATCGACTGTCAACCGGTGGCATCGAGGAGGTGCTCGCCTCGCATCCCGACGTCGCTGAGTGCGCAGTCCTGGGCATCCGGGATCAGATCAAGGGCGAGCAGCCCTGCGGCTTCATCGTCCTGAAGAAGGGCGTGCCGCGCTCCCCGGCGTCCATCGAGCAGGAGATCGTTGCACTGGTGCGAGAGCGCATCGGCCCGGTCGCCTCCTTCCGGCTCGCGATCACCGTGGCGCGGCTGCCGAAGACCCGGTCCGGAAAAATCCTGCGCGCAACCATCAAGAAAATCGCCGACGGTGAGCCCTGGACCATTCCGGCCACAATCGACGATGCCGCCGTGCTCGACGAAATCCGCACTGTGCTGGCCGGTAAGGGGATCGTCACCGCGGCGCGGTCGTCTTAGGGGGCGCCAATGAACACGCAACTCGCCTGTACGCTCGACCAATTGACGCAGGTTCTGGCGGACACTGCGTTCCTGAAGCCCTACGGTTTTGTCGTTCAGTCCTGTGCGGCCGGAGAATGCAGCATCGTCGTGCCCTATGCGCCTTGGTCCGAGCGCCCCGGCGGCATGGTCAGCGGCATGACGATCATGGGCGCGGCGGATGTTGCAATGTGGCTGGCCATCATGACGGAACGTGGCACCACCGAACGCTGGGTCACCATCGACATGAAGACCGCCTTTCTGAGCAGTACGCGCGAGACCGACATCTATTGCGTCGCGCGGATTCTGAAGCTGGGAAAGCGAACCTCATACGGTAGCGCGGAATGCCGCGACGCCGGCGGGCACCTGCTGGCGCACCACGTCATAAGCTACGCGTTGGTGCCGGGCTGAAGCGCGGCGGCAGTGGCTGGCGGATGTGCCCGGCCGCGGCCCTGGCAGTGCCTGCCGCGATGCCAGCGGAAAGATCCACCGCCAGCGCCACCGACCCGGACGCGGCGATGAAATCGCAGCCCGGCTGCGTCAATACCAGAGTCACGCCGGTGGCAGCAGCGATGGGCGCGCCCCCCGTTTTGGCCAGACTTCGACAATGACATGAATAGCATCGACAGAGAGCGGCCCGCAATCAAAATGTCCTCATCGCGACCAGGGGCCTGTCCTCGCGATGGCTGTGCCAATACCTGGTGGCGGCGTTATGTAGAATGCGCTCGATCAGTCGCTGCCCTGCTTTTCCCGCAACTTTTCCGGAGCCCCTGCAACGTGCCAGATCCGAACAATCCCTGGGTAGCCCTTGGCTCGGGGGAGCTTAGCGCCCAGGTTGATCCCATGGGTGCGCAACTGTCGGTACTCAGGGATAGCGGCGAGCGCGATTTATTGTGGAACGGCGATCCGTCGGTCTGGTCGGGTCGCGCCCCGCTGCTGTTTCCGATCGTCGGGGCGCTCGCCGGCGGCGCCTATCGCGTCGATGCGAAAACCTATCATCTGCCCAGGCATGGTTTCGCACGCAACAGCGCATTCCAGGTTGTCGAAGCGAGCGCCACTTCCGCGGTATTCAGGCTGAAAGCCGACGGCGCCAGCCTGCAGGTTTATCCGTTCTCATTTCAGCTGGACGTGCGATTTGCGCTCGATGGCGCCACGCTGTCGATGACGGCGCTGATCAGGAACCTGGGCGACAGGAAGATGCCAGCAAGCTTCGGCTATCACCCCGCGTTTCGCTGGCCGCTGCCGTATGGGCAGCAGCGTTCGGCGCATGCCATCGAGTTTGCGAGCGACGAGCCGTCGCCGGTGAGGCGCCTCGACACGGCGGGGCTATTGATGCCCGAGCGATTTCCGACACCGGCGGTCGGGCGGCGCCTGGCGCTCGACGACGCGCTGTTCCAGAACGATGCGATCATTTTTGACGATCTGCGCAGCCGCCGCGTTTCCTACGGCGCGGCTGATGGCCCGCGCATCCGCCTGAACTTCCCCGACGCACCGTATCTTGGTGTGTGGAGCAAACCGCAGGCGAATTTCATCTGCATCGAGCCCTGGCACGGGGTCGCCGATCCGCAGGGGTATTCAGGAAATTTCAACGCCAAGCCGGGTGTGTTCATGGTCGCACCAGGAGCCAGCATGCCCGCGAAGCTGACCATCACATTGCTGCCCAAGTGAGAGCCTGTATGCGCACGCTAGCCAGGTTTGCAATTTGCGCACTGATGGGCGCCGCGGTCTTGCCGGCAATGGCCGATGGTGCCTATCAGAATTTCAAGGCCGCGATCTACCTGCCGGTGAATGCGGTTCGACAGCTGCAGGACCCGAAGCTGCGTGAGCAGCAGTACCAGCGCATTGCGCAGCAGCTGCGCTTCGACAAGGTGTACCTGGAGACCTACCGCGGCGGCCAATTCGCCGACGACGCGTCGCTGGAGCAGCTCAAGAGGTTTTTCACCGACAAGGGCATCGCTGTGGCCGGCGGCATTGCCCTCGACGCGCGCGGGCACGCCGGACAGTTCGCCACCCTGGATTACGAGAATCCGGACGACCGTGCCACCTGCCTGCGGGCAGTCGAGCTGGCCGCGCGGCACTTCGACGAAGTGATTCTGGATGACTTCTTTTTCTATAACAGCAAGAGCGACGCCGACATCGCGGCCAAGGGCAGCCGCAGCTGGACGCAGTACCGGCTCGAGAAGATGCGCGAGGTGGCTCAGGATCTGGTGCTCAAGCCGGCCAGGACCGCCAACCCGCAGGTACGAGTGACCATCAAGTATCCGAACTGGTACGAGCACTTCCAGGGCCTGGGCTACGATCTGGACGTCGAGGCGAAGAAATTCGATTTCATCTATACCGGCACCGAGACGCGCGATCCGGAAATCACCGATCAGCTGCTGCAGCAGTACGAGAGCTACCTGGTGTTTCGCTATTTCGACAACGTGCGTCCGCATGGCGGCAACCGCGGTGGCTGGGTCGACACCTACGACACCCGCTACGTCGATCGCTACGCCGAGCAGCTGTGGGACACGCTGTTCGCCCGGGCGCCGGAGATCACGCTGTTCAATTGGTCCGACCTGGCCTCACCGGCGGCACTGGCGCCGGGCGATCGGCAGGCCTGGAGCGCACAGCACACCAGTTTCGACTGGGACGCAATGCTGCATTCGACCGCCGACGGGTCGGCGCCTGGTGACGCACCGGGCTGGGCGCGTGCCGCGGGCTGGGCGCTCGAGCAGGCGGACCGGCTTCTCGGCCGGCTGGGCCGACCGATCGGCATCGCGAGCTACAAGCCCTACCAGTCCAGCGGCGAGGACTACCTGCAGGCGTATTTGGGCAATATCGGTATTCCGATCGAGATGACGCCGGAATTTCCCACGCAGGCGAATCTGGTACTGCTCACCGAATCGGCGCGGCAGGATCCCGACATCGTCGCCAGGATCAAGCGCCAGCTGGTTGCGGGCAAGGACGTCGTGATCACCTCCGGCCTGCTGCGCGCGTTGCAGGATCGGGGCCTCAGGGACATCGTCGAGCTCGAGGACACTGGTCGCAGGATCGCGGTGCGCAAGTTCGTCGAGGGTTACGGGGCGGGCGCCGGCACCAGCGGCAACGAACCTGGCAACTCCGGGCGTGCCATCCTGTTTCCGGAGATCCGGTTCTACACCAATGATTCGTGGCCGCTCATCCGCGGAGTCACCAACGCGCATGGAGTGCCTATCCTGCTGATGAATCGCTATTCGCGCGGCGTGCTGTATGTGCTGAACATTCCCGACAATCCGGGCGACCTGTATCAGCTGCCACAGGCGGTTACGAACGCGATCCGCGCCTATCTGCAGCAGAACTTCCCGGTGCGCCTGAATGCTCCGGCCCAGGTGAGCCTGTTCGCCTACGATAACGGCAGCTTCATCGTGCAGTCATTCCGGCCCGACTCTGCGGACGTGGATGTCCTGGTCACAGGCTCGCACGCGCAGCTGCGCGATCTGTTGTCCGATGAGCATGTGAGCGCAGAAGCGGGCGTCAGCGGCACGCCCCAGGCCGTGCCCGGCGAAGCGGCGCACTCGAGCTTCCATATCGTGGTGCCCGCGCATTCCTACCGCGCCTACAGCGTGCAGTAGCGATGGCCGCAAGCCGGCACGAGGGCTCAGGCGGGCGGCGGGCGTGTCATTTCCCGGGGCTATTGAGCATCTCGCCGCCAGGCATGATGTCTCCGGGTAGCAGCGAACGAAACGGCTGGGCATTGGTGTTTTCACGCGTACCCTCGCGGCCGCCTTCCAGAGTCATGTCGACATCGAGCGAAACCTGGATGACCTGATTGTCCAGCTGCGCCGCCTCGGGTTTTGGCACCGCCTCCACGGCGCTGCGCCAGGCCCGCTCAATCTCCTGCTGTGCATTCACCAATGGGGTGCGAAGATTGGAGCCCGTGGGCGCGTCCATGGCCTTCACGTGCGGCATGGTGCGCACATGCATTTCCGCGCTCGCAGGGATGAAATCGACCAGCACGGTTGGTGGATTTCCCAGGAATGCGCCCCGGGGCAGGCTGGTACGAAGCAGCTTGCCGGCAACGGCGCGCACCGTACACACGTAACCGAGCGAATAACGCGATAATTTGCCGTCGGGATCGAGCCCGGCGTCGTGGCACAGATCGCCGGCGCGTTCGTAATTCTGAGCGCTGCCGACGCCCAGACCGATCTTGGCCGCGTAATCGAGCGCGGCGGTCTTGTCGCCCAGGCCGGCGGCGCGCTCGTAGAAATGGGCCGCGGCCAGCGGATTGGTCTTCACGCAGATGCCCTCGTCGAGCATTCGCCCTCCCAGGAAGGAGGTCTGATCGTCGTTTGACGTCACGACCGGATTCAGCAGCTTCACCGCCGCACCGCAGTCGCCGCGAATGATCGCCGAGACTATCGGATGCGTTGGTTGAACGATTGCCGACGCAAGCCTCGTCACTCCCACCCCGAGCATGATCACGGCCAGACTCGTGGCCTGGCGCCTGTTCATTGTCCGACGTAGTTTCATGATGCTATTCAGGGCTTTCGCCCGTGGATCCCTTTCCGTGGATACCGGCCGACATGGCCGACGAAGTATGCGGTTACCCAAAGGCCGCCGCAATAAGCCGTCCTGGTCCATTGCCGGCGGGCCGGACCTGCCGCTAATGTGGGCACCGGCCGCGCGACAACCCACCCGAGGCAGACTCCAAGTGCAAAGCACGACTCCTACGGCAAGCGGCCTGCGCCATAGCCTGAAGCAGCGTCACATGACGATGATCGGTCTCGGCGGCGTCATCGGCGCCGGCCTGTTCGTCGGCAGCGGTGTGGTCATCAGGGCGGCAGGTCCTGCGGCGCTGCTCTCATTCGTCATCACCGGGCTGCTGGTGGTGCTGGTGATGCGCATGCTGGGCGAAATGGCGGTCGCGGTGCCTGCGGTAGGGTCGTTTTACGAATATGCGCGCCTGGCATTCAGCGATCGGCCGCGACTGGGTGAGCTGGCCGGCTTTCTGACTGGTTGGATGTACTGGTATTTCTGGGTCATCGTGGTTGCGCTCGAGGCAGTCGCCGGTGCCAGCCTGGTGCGCTTCTGGCTACCCAACGAACCCGCGTGGCTCATCAGCCTGGTGTTGCTGTTATCCCTGACCGTGACGAATCTGGTGTCGGTCAAGTCATTCGGCGAGTTCGAGTTCTGGTTCGCATCGATCAAGGTTGCTGCGATCGTGGTGTTCCTTGTGTTGGCGGGCGCGTACGTGCTGGGCCTGTGGCCGGGCGTCGCTGCCAGCGTCGTCAATCTCACGGCGCACGGCGGCTTCGCGCCCAACGGCATCCTCCCGATCATGACCGGTGCCGTAGCCGTCACCGGCTTCTACTTCGGAGCCGAGCTGGTCTCGGTGGCGGCGGCGGAAGCGGCCGAGCCGGCCAAAGCCGTGGCTGCGGCGACCAACTCGGTTATCTCGCGCACGCTGCTGTTCTATGTCGGCTCGATCCTGCTGGTGGTGTGCCTGGTGCCCTGGAATTCCGCCGCCATGGCGACGCCTTACGTCAGTGCCCTGAGCGCCATGCGCATTCCCGCCGCAGCGCAGATAATGAACGCTGTCATCCTCACCGCGGTGCTGTCGGCGCTGAACTCGGGGCTGTACGCGTCCTCGCGCATGCTGTTTGCCCTGACCAGGCGCGGCGATGCGCCCATCGGCCTTGCCAGGCTCAACCGCAATGGTGTGCCGTGGCGCGCCATTCTGCTGGGGACGCTGTTCGGCTATGGCGCGGTGGTCATGTCGTACGTGTCGCCGGATACGGTGTTTGCTTTCCTGGTCAACTCGTACGGGACGGTGGCGATATTCGTCTACGTGCTGATTGCCATCTCGCAACTGCGCCTGCGAGCTCGCCTGGAGAAGGAGGATCCGGCACGCCTGCGGGTGCGCATGTGGGCCTATCCGTACCTGACCTACGTGGCGATCGCCGGCATGCTCGCCATCGTTCTGGCAATGGCCCTGATCCCGGAGCAGCGAACACCGCTGATATTCGGCCTCGCGAGTCTTGGCGTGCTGCTGCTGGCGTTCGGCCTGCGCCTGTGCCTGGGCAGCAAACCGGAAATCGCGACGCTGGCGATGGAGCCTCGCCAGTACGAGCAGTTGTAGTCGCGGCCCCAGACGCTAAAACGGGCGATCGCCGATGACGGTAGCCCGATGCATGATGCGCCGCTGCGGCAGGTAGTCCGCGACCGCGTAATGCTGGGTGATGCGGTTGTCCCAGAACGCCAGATCGTCGACGTCCCATCGCCAGCGCATCGTGAACTCCGGCCGCGCCGCGTGCGCAAACAGAAACGCCAGCAGCGCTTCGCTCTCGCGCGCACCCAGCTCGTGAATACGGGTGGTGAAGCCATCGTTGACGAACAGGGCTTTGCGTCCCGATACCGGATGCGTGCGCACTACCGGATGCGTCACCGGAGGATGCTTGGCCACCGCACGCTCGTAGCGTTCCTTGTGCGCGGGATCCGCACCCCAGCGGCCGGCCGGGAAGGATTTCACCACCGAATGCTCGGCAGTCAGGCCTTCCAGCTGGCGCTTGAGCGGTTCCGACAGCGCCTCGTAGGCGGCCAGGTTGCTTGACCAGAGCGTGTCCCCGCCCACACTCGGCAGCTGCTTGGCGGCCAGGATGCCGGCCAGCGGCGGTGTCGGACTGAAGGTGACGTCGGTGTGCCAGTTGTCGTTGTCGGGAAGAAAGTCCTCATGGGTATCGATGACCATGATCTCCGGCAGCTCCGGCAGCACCGGATAAATCGGGTGGATGTGCAGCGCACCGAAGTATCTGGCAAACCGGCACTGTTGCTGGGGGGTTAGCGCCTGGCGGCGGAACAGCAGGATCTGGTGTTCCACCAGTAGTGCACCCAGGCGCTCGATGGTGGGCTGCGGCAGTTCATCGGCAAGCCTGACGCCCTCGACGATGGCGCCCAGGGCGGGTGTAACGCGGGTAGCGGTGATGGTCACGGCAGTCGCCTGCTTCGGTGGCTTAAGCTTGGGCAATTCCCATTCGGCAAGTATAACGTGCGACTGCAGCGTGCGGTTGCCGGCAGCGCGACGCCGGCTTCAGCCGTGCAGCATGTTCATCAGCGCGGCGATCTTGACGCTCGCAAAGTTGGAAAAAGTGTCGGCCACTGCATAAGGCAGGATGATGCGGTCGTTGTGGCGCATGGCGCCGCAGGTGTACACCACGTTCGGAACGTAGCCTTCGCGCTCGAAGGCTTCAGGTCGGATCAGCGGCTCGCGTGCGCGTGCCAGTACCTTCGACGGATCACTCTTGTCCAGCAGCACCGCACCAATGGAATATTGGCGCACCGGCCCCACTCCGTGGGTGAGCAGCAGCCAGCCCTCATCGAGCTCGATCGGCGATCCGCAATTTCCGATCTGGACGAACTCCCACGGGAACGCAGGTTTCAATATCGCGCGACCGCCGTTCCAGGTGTAAAGGTCGTCGGAATAGATGAGATACAGGTTCTCGTTGTCCTGGCGGGCAATCATGGCGTACTGACCACCGATGCGGCGTGGAAACAGCGCCATGCCCTTGTTGCTGGCGGCAGTCCCGCCCAGCGGCGACATGCGAAACGACAGAAAGTCGCGCGTCTCGATCAATTCCGACCTGATCGCCCGGCCGCTGTAGGCGGTGTAGGTCGCGTAGTAGATCCGCTCACCGTCGGCATCGAACTTCACGAAGCGCGCGTCCTCGATGCCGTTCGATTGCGCATCGGTGACCGGGATGATGACCCGTTCGCTGATGTCCTCGTCAGGGGCGAACTCCAGTTCGACCCGATCCCCCAGCGGCCCGGGGATGCGATTTTTCACCTTGGGTATGCACGCCAGGCGTGCCGATGGGTCGAGGCTCACGCTGCCATCGGCTGCAATCGCCCCGGAGCGAAACGTCAGCGACGATACATGTCCCTCTCCCACCGCGCGCAGGCTCAGGATGAAACGCCGCCCGCCTTGCGGCGCCCCGGATTGATCCAGGTGCGCCACGATGCTCGGATTGAACAGGGCCGCGGCTTCAAACGAGTACTCCAGCAGGAAATATGCCCCCAGCAGTCGGCGCTGGTCCCGGGTGAATGTCGCATGCACCGCAAAGGCTTGCTCCATGTCGTCGGCGCGTGCCTCGAATCGGGCCAGCAGATCGCGGTGGCGCCCCTGGAAGCTCTCGAGCACCTCGGCCAGTTGGCCGGCAGCTGCCTGGGGGTCGAGCCCCAGCACCCGGTCGACGATGTGATTGGCCCGGGTCTTGTCGGTGGGGCTGAGATCTCGCGGTTCGGTCGACGGCTTGAATGCCCTGAGCACCACGCGCGCGGGATCGGGTCGCAGATACAGCCCCTGCCGGCTGACCAGCCTCGCGGATGACAAAACGCTCTCGGCGCCGCTCACTGCAACCTAGCGCAGGCACGTCATGCGTGCAGAGCGCGCAGCGGCGCTGGCCGGGTGCGATTGCCGGCCACACGGGCCAGCTGGCGCATTTCCGCCAGGCTGAGCAGGTAGGATACGACCGACTCGCCGCCCCGGTTCTGGTTGGCGCGGTCGGGATGCAGGCCATCGCGGCAACTGCCCGTCTGCAGGTCAACCAGCGGCGACAGCAAGTCGTTGCCGCCGAGAAACCAGGCAAATGCCCGTGCCGCGTGGGTCTTCCATGTGACATCTCCATCGGCGCGCCATGCTGCAAGGCAGGCCGAGATCGTCGCCGTGGCTTCCAGCGGCTGCTGATCGAACGCGCGCGGCGGTTGGCGCAGGTTGCCAAAGCTGCCGGAACCGACCGGCCGGAACACGCCCGCCGGCGAGGTCTGCTGCGTCATGAGCCAGCGCAGCGATCTCAGGCCGGCGGCGAGGTATGCGGGCGCGCTGATGGCCATACCCGTGACGATCAGGGCCTGTGGCAGGCGCGCGTTGTCGTACGCCAGTGCGTGTTCGAACCACACCCAGTCACTACTCTCGACCGACGCCAGGATTGCCATGAGGCGGTCCGCAAGCAGATGCCGCAGCTCGCGGGCGCGGCAATCCTCTGCGGCCGCGACACAATACGCGTCCAGCCCCAGGAGAACGAAGGCCCAGGCGCGCGGCGACTGAAAATGCTCCGCCGGCGGCAACGCCTCGGCGAACAGCGCGGCCGCCCATTGCCGGCGCGACGCGCTGGCATCATTGCGGGCGCACTCACCCAGCGCCCACAGTGCCCGGCCGTGGCTGTCCTCCGAGCCCGAGTCGTCGAGCCAGCGGCGATCAAAGCTCATGAAATTGTGAAATCGCCGGCGCTCAGGATTCCACGCGTGCTGGACGAAGGCGGCCAGGCGCGTGGTCAGCACATCAGGCAATGGCTGCTCGCCTGCCGCATTGAGCGCACAGGCGACCAGCAGGGCGCGCGCATTGTCGTCGATGCAATAGCCATGCGAACGATCGGGCACGGAACACACCGCATGCTGGAACAATCCGGTGTCATCGCACATCGACTGAAAATGACCCAGCTGCATCGGCGGCGGCGGCGGAATTTCGCGCACCGCCATGATCTCGTCCTGGCGTGCAATCACCTTGAGCGGCTGCACGCGCCGAGCGCGGTCGAATACGCTCAGGTAGCGCTCGGCGGTCTGCTGCCAGGTCATCGAGCGGCTGCTGGCATAGGCTTGTTCACGCATAGCCTGCCGTCGAACGTCATCGGTTAGCAGGCCGGCGATTTCAACGCCGATGGCCGTGGAATCTCCAAACGGCACCAGAATCCCGCGTCCGTCAGCCAGCAGTTCCCGCGCGTGCCAGTAAGGCGTTGACACGACCGCTTTGCCCAGGCCGAAGCTGTAGGCCAGCGTGCCGGATGTCATCTGTGCTTCATTCATATACGGCGTGACGTAGACGTCGCACATGGAGATGAAATCGAGCAATGTTGCCTGATCGACAAAGCGGTTCAGGAACACCACGTGTTGCGCGACGCCGAGCGCGCTGGCGCGCGCCATCAGGGCCTCGCGGTACGCCTCGCCTTCGCGCCGCACGAGGTTGGGATGGGTCGCGCCGAGCACCACGTATACCGCATCGGCGCGGCTCTTCAGGATCGACGGCATGGCATCGATCATGACTTCGATGCCCTTGTTGGGAGACAGCAGGCCGAAGGTCAGGATGACGGGTTTGCGGCCGAAGCCGAGCTTGTCCTTGGCCGCATCCGGCGCGACAAATGCGGCATCGGGTATGCCGTGTGCGATCACCTCGATCTTGTCGGCGGCGACATCGTACACGCTACGCAGCAGCTCCCGAGCCTTCTCGGCCATGACGACGACCTTGGACGAGACGCCGATCACTTTATTGAGCACGCTGCGCTGCACCGGCCTGGGCTGTGCAAGCACCGTGTGCAGCGTGGTGACGATCGGCATGCTCAGTCGCGACAGCAACGCCATGATGTGATTGCCGGATTCGCCACCGAAAATCCCGAACTCATGCTGCAGGCATGCGACGTCGAAATGGCCCTGGTTGAGACAATCGGCCGCGCGTGCGTATTCTTCCAGCCGCTGGTCGTTGACCTGCAGGCGCACGGCCGGCGGATAGTCGTAGCTGTGGCCATGATCGGTCATTGCCACGATCGCGGTGTCCACCTGTGGCCGCGATGCTGCAATTGCCTGTTGCAGATCGGTGGTGAAAGTGGCGATTCCGCAGCGGCGCGGTAGCGAGTTGCCAATGAATGCAAAGCGGCTGGGCGGCGTCATTTGCACCTCCGTGAGCGGGCCGGCGACAGGGCCGTCGCACGGCAGGTAACAGCTGGCCGCGAAACAGGATGGAATGCGAGACGGGAGCGTCTCGCGCCCGCCCAGTGTACAGCATGCGGGGCTGGTCCCCGGCATTCAATCGAGATTAACTTCGTCGGCGGCGCCTTAGCGCCGCTGCTACCGCTGCCGCCGCTTCAGGCTTCGCCGACCACGAGGGTGAAAGTCTGCAGGAAATGGAAATCGGGCCGGTGAAGCGCAAAGCCCGGGCTCTGCGGATCACACAGGCGACTGATTTCCTCGTAGTCCTCGCCCGACAGGTAGGGGCGCAGACGTTCATTCCAGGTGTCCTGGAATATCGCCTCGAGAAGATACGCCTGGTCGCGGACGCCCAGCGGCGCGATGCGTTCGATGACAAAGGTGCGCGCACTCACCCGTCTCATGTTGGCCTTGCGCAGCACGCCAACCAGGGAGCGGATGGCTGCCAGATCGCGCTCCTCGAGCCGGTAGCGATCGCGGTAGTACGCTCGGACCGCTTCATTGACCACCCGTTCGAGGCGCGTGTCCCAGGCAAAGTACATGTCTGGCAACAGCGAGCTCTGGCCCAGCGCCAGGCGGCCGCCAGGTCGCAACAGCGACCCCAGGCGTTCGATGCCGATCACCGGGTCGCGCAGGTGATTGATGGTGTTGACGCTCCAGATCAGGTCGAAAGCCGCCCCAGCCAGCGGCGGCTTGAGCACATCGGCTTGTACGATGTGTGCGCGCGCGGAGACGCTCTGGCGCGCCGCAACGGCGTGCGCGGCTGCAAGTTCCAGTCCCACTACCGTGCCCTCGTCGCCCACGACCTCACGCAGCCATCCGAGCGCCTCACCGCTGCCGCAGCCGGCGTCCAGCACGCGCATGCCCGCAGTCAGGGCGAGGCTTGCGATAGCCTGGCGCAGTTCCGGCTCGGCGCAGGCGTTGAACAGCCGCAGCTTGCGCGAGTAATCGCGTGCCACGGTGTCACCCAGCAGTGCGGTGGATGTCGAACTTCGATCCATACAGATCCCGTGATTGTCGGCGATTTTGCGCCTGCTGCGGGACCGGTAGTCGTATATTGGAGACGCTGGCGTGGTCCGATTCGACCGCCAGACATCGGACATGGGCGCCGCGCGGTTTTTAGACCGCTATGCAGACGTTGCGGCCGCTGTTCTTGGCCTTGTAGAGCGCCGCGTCGGCACGGTCGAATACCGTGTCCGCCGAATCACCCTCGCGCAATGCGGTTAGCCCGCACGATACCGTGACCCGCACCGGGGATCCGTGAAAATGGAACCTGAGCGCCTCGACCGCGGCGCGCATCTCTTCCGCGGTACGAAATGCATCTTCGAGCTCGGTGCCGACCAGCAGGCTGACGAACTCCTCGCCGCCGAAGCGGGCGAAGAAGTCGACCCCGCGCCGACCGCGACTTAGTGCCACCGCCACTTCGCGCAATACGGCGTCGCCGCCGCGATGTCCACAGGCATCGTTGATCGACTTGAAACGGTCGATGTCCCAAACCAGGATTGCAACCGGGTGGCGGAAGCGGCTCCAGCGTGCGAGTTCCTCGGCGAAACGCTCGTCGAACGACACCCGATTGGCGACCCGCGTCAGCGTGTCGATGCGCGAGCGCAGCTTCTCCAGGTCAAGGTTGCGGTGCAGCTCGCGTGACTCATTCTCAAGTGCGGCCAGGCGCGACAGCATGCGCTCCGAACGGGCTGCATTCTCGGCAAAACGGTGCTGCTCGCGCTCGCGAAAGTCGCGCACGTTGTTGGCCACGGCGTCCAGGCGGTCAGTGACCAGCACCCGCAGCAGCGACAGATCATCGTGCGACTTCACTTCATCCGACAGGCGCGTCATCTGCGCCAGGAGATCGACATTGAGAGTCTGCCGATCCTCGTGGTCACGCTCGCGCTCGGCGCTGGCGCCGGTCAGGAATTGCGCCATCTCGCTGAGCCGGTCGGTCACCTGCGCGAGCGTGGCGACGGCCTCGGCGCGTTCGCGCGTCACCGCAGCGATGTGCCTGGATACAAGATCGCTCGCGCGAAGCAGGATCAGTGCCAGTGCGGCATCATCGGCGACCGCGGCAAGATCGGAGCGCAGTGTGCTCAGCTCGCTCCCGGATGGGTCAGCCTGCCCGAGCCGGTCGAGCAGCATCGCCACCGCCTCGCAGCTCGACTGCCATAGCCGCTCCACCGACGCAACGGCGGCCACTGGCGCTGCGCTCGGCGACGACACCGGGACAACAGAAGGCGGCGCTGGCGGTGACCGTGTTGGCGGCGGTGACGGCGTTACGGCTGGCATCGGCGATGCCGATGGCGACGGCGACGGCGACGTTATCGCGGCCGACTTCTCCACCGCCATGACGACGCCGGTGAGTGAATCAAACAGCGCCTTGAGCTCGGCCTCGTCGGTGTTGCGACGCGCCGCCGCGGACAAGGTATCGAGCTGCATATCCAGGCGCGGGTCGCGGCCCATCGCCACCGCGCATACACGGCTCACCAGACGGCGCAGGATCTGTTCGACCCCGCGCCAGCGGCGCTCCTCGCTCTCCATCTCGCGCAGCGCGTCGAGATGCCTTTTTCTCCAGTCGACGGCTTCGGCCACGCGACACTCGTATACGGTTGTGGTCTACGAGGCTATCGGCAGGCAACGGCGCCGCTTTAGCTGCCGCCGGCCCCTGGGCTCGCGCGGCGCTAGCGCTATCTGGAATCAAATCATGGAATTTCAATGGCTTATTGGTTTGCGACGCCGTGCAGCAAGCGATCCCACGAGTACTAGCCGATGAGGCGCCTGCGGATCGACAACAGCTCGCGCCGGCGCTGCGCCCCGGTCTTGGGGTAAGCCATGTTGAGCCCCTGGAGCGTCTCCACGGTTATCTGCGACACGATCAGGCGGCAGGTCCTTTTATCGTCGGCGGGAACGATGTACCACGGGGCGTCATCGCTGCTGGTTGCACTCAGGCAATCCTCGTACGCCTGCATGTATTGTTTCCAGAATGCGCGCTCGGCGATATCGGCCTGGCTGAATTTCCAGTTCTTCTGCGGGTCGTCAATCCGCTCGAGGAAGCGCTTGCGCTGCTCCTCCTTGGACAGATGAAGAAAGAACTTCACCACCCGGGTGCCGTTGTCGTGCAGATGGCGTTCCAGGTGTGCGATGGAACGATAGCGACCGTGCCACAGTGATTTCTCGCTCGCCGGTGCGTCCGGCAGTCCCTCGCTGCGCAGGATCTCCGGATGCACGCGCACGATCAGCACTTCCTCGTAGTAGGAGCGATTGAAGATCCCGATCTTGCCGCGCTCCGGCAGCACGCGGGTGCTGCGCCAGAGAAAATCATGCTGCAACTCCTCCGGGCTCGGATGTTTGAAGCTGAATACCTGGCAGCCTTGCGGGTTGACGCCCGACATCACATGTTTGATGGCGCCGTCTTTTCCGGCGGCATCCATGGCCTGGAAGATCAGCAGGATCGCATGGCCGTTGCTCGCGTACAGCAGCTGCTGCAGCGCGCTTAGCTGCGCCACATGCTCGTCGAGCAGCTTCTGGTAGTGCTGTTCAGACTTGTAAACCGCCGCCACCATGGTCGGCCACTTGCGCAGCTTGATCTGCTCGCCTTCGCGCACGCGAAAATCCTTGGAACTGATTTTCATGTTGCTCCTTCGGGCACGGCCCGATTCAAGATGACCGGTCTACGGCACCAGTACCGCGGCGCCCTCGAATTTCCCGGCGCGCAGATCGGCCAGCGCCTGATTGGCCTGCTGCAGCGGATAGCGGGTGGTGTGAGTGACGATGCCGATGTCCGGCGCCATACGCAGGAAATCCAGCCCGTCCTGACGGGTGAGATTGGCCACCGACACCAGCTGCCGCTCCTCCCACAGCAGCCGATACGGGAACGCGGGAATATCACTCATGTGGATGCCGGCGCACACTACGCGCCCGCCCTTGCGCACCGCCGCCAGCGCCAGTGGCACCAGATCGCCGAGCGGCGCAAAAATGATTGCCGCGTCGAGCGGCTCCGGGGGCGGCTCATCGGAGCCCCCGGCCCAGGTGGCGCCGAGCCCGCGCGCGAACGCCTGCGAGGCCAGATCGCCCGGACGCGTGAAGGCGAATACCGACCGTCCCTGCCAGCGTGCGACCTGCGCCACGATATGCGCCGCCGCACCAAATCCGTACAGCCCCAAGCTGCGACCCTGGCCGGCGATGGCGAGCGAGCGCCAGCCGATCAGGCCGGCGCACAGCAGCGGCGCCAGCTCGATGTCTTCGCCACTCTCGCCCAGCGGAAACGCATAGCGTGCATCGGCGATGGTCGCCGTGGCGAAACCGCCATCGCGCGTGTAGCCGGTGAACAGGGGCCGATCGCACAGATTTTCCCGCCCGCTGCGGCAGTACTGGCACACGCCGCAGGTATGTCCCAGCCACGGAATTCCGACCCGCTGGTCAACACTCAGTCCGTCCACCCCGCGCCCGATGGCATCGATGCGGCCGATGATTTCATGACCGGGAATGATCGGCCACTTCGGATCCGGCAACTCGCCATCAAGAACGTGCAGATCCGTCCGGCACACGCCGCAGGCGGCCACTCGGACGCGGATCTCACCCGGTCCGGGTAAACGATCCGCCAGCTGCGACCATTCCAGCGGCCCGGCCGCCTGTTTCAGCACCATCGCCTGCATCGCGACCGCTCCTCGAGTCGGTGCGTACCCAAGGGTACGCCAACGTACAGACAGCGCAGGTCCGTGTGCCTACGCTCTCACCGCGGAAGGCTCGACAATATCGGAAAGCACCCGGGTGCGTCTAAACCCACGGTTTGCCGACAAGTGGACATATGCCGTGCAATACCGGCGAGGAAATAACAATGCTGGAAACCATTGCGATTCTGTTGTTGATTCTGTGGCTGCTGGGCATGGTGTCTTCGCACACCTTCGGCGGCATGATCCATATCCTGCTGGTGATCGCGGTGGTAGTGGTGCTGGTGCGCATCATCCGCGGCCGCAATCCGCTCTAGCCGTAGCCTCCGATGATCGCCCGGGGTACCTGTTCCGTGCTATCGGCCGCGCGAATGCGTCGGAAGCGACGGCATGGAACGCGACGGCGCTGCTGGTCGATAGGGGGGATGTGGTGCTCCGCCGTGGCCATCGCCGCGCCCGCGGTCGAAGCCGCGGCGCGGCGGACCGACTCCATAGCCTGGTCCCCAACCCCCGTACTCGTAGCCAAATGGCTCATAGAAGTCCACGCCGTAGCCCACTTCGGCTCCGCCGTCATAGCCGCCCTCAGCCACGCAGCCGGCAACTGCGGCAATCATGACTATCATCAGTCCGCGCATTGCGCGCCGCTGCATTAGGGATTTCATTTCGCACCCTGCTTGCTGTCGGTATCGGTCCACTCCAGCAATCCGAATGGCGCACCCGCCGGATCGGCCACCACGGCGATCAGGCCCCCGTGCCGATCGGTAAAGGGTTTCACCAGCACCCGGCCTCCGAGCGCCTCGGCCCGGGCGACCGTGTCGGTGGCGCTGTTGACGCGCACGAAATTGAGCCAATGCGGATGCCGCTTGGCGCCATCCGCCGGCAGCATATTCAGGCTGGCGCGCGCATAGTCGTCGGTAGACAGCAGGATGTGCTTCGAGCCGTCCTCGCTTGGGATCTCGAACACCTCATAGCCGAACACGTTCTGATAGAACGCCGCATCGGTGTCCGGGTCGCGCGTCATCACCGAACTCCAGATCCATTCCCCGGGCGCCGCCAGCACGTCCTCCGGGTCGCCGCTGGATGATTGCAGCACTGCGAATACCGCGCCCTGGGGATCGGCGAACACGGCCTGTCGGCCGCGATCAGGGTAACTGTGGATTGGCGCGAGCATTTTGCCGCCGTGGGCCACAATGTTGCGGCCCGCCGCGGCAGCATCGGCCACCGAGATAAAGGTGAGCCACGCCGGCTGGCGCTGCTCCCCCGGGCGCATCGCGCGTTGAAACAGTCCGCCCACCGGGTTGCCATCCAGCAGCGCCACCGAGTAATCGCTGGCACCGGTATGAACGTCGTTGAACGTCCAGCCAAACAGCTCGCCATAGAAGTGCTTGGCGGCGGCGATATCGGGCGTCACCAGGTCAGCCCAGATTACCTTGCCCGGATGATGTTCGGTGCTCGCGGGCTGTACCAGCGGCGGCAGTACGAACGTGGGTGCAGCGACCGCCGCGCTGGCGATGATCTGCAGCAGGCATAACGTACCGAGGACGCATCGGTATCGGCTTGTCATCGTGATTTCTCCGGCTGGGCCAGGCCCGCGCAGCCATTCTACGCCCGGCCGCCGCACCGGGTGGGTCGGCACGCCGGCTGATTCAAGCGGTAAATGCGCCTACAGGTTTATTGTGACAGCGCCTCGAAGCCGGATACGACGTCGAACAGCTCCTCGTCGATCGAGTTCTGCCGCTGGCGGTGAAACGTTGCATACATTGTGCGCAGCAGCTCATCGATGTTTTTCTCCGCCCGCTGCATCGCCGCCAGACGACTCGCATTCTCGCTGGCGAGCGACTCGGCGCAGGCGCGGAACAGGCAGATAAAGAGGTACTCGCCAATCAGGGCCGCCAGTACGTCAGTGCCGGTGCCCAAAACCTCGGGCAGATTGTGACTCGGCCATTGGCGCTGCATCACCGTGCGGCGCCACGCCGCGTCCAGGGGCAGCAGCTGTTCAGCGACCGGGGCATAGATCGCGCCCACGGTCGGCTCATTGTAAAACAGGTACAAACCGGCGCCGCGGCGCTGCATATCCGGCGCATCGACTGCGGCCACGATCTGCGCCACCAGCGCCGTGATCGCGCTGACCGAGGTGGGAACGGCGAACGTACCGATGGTCGCAACGCCGGCATCCGTCAGGCGCGCCTGCACGCGCTCGCCGACTGCCCAGACTCGGGCGGGACCGGGCAGCGTCGCCAGCGCCTTGACGGCACGATCGGCGATCGCATCGTTGAACTGGCCAACCAGGCCCTGGTCGGAACCAAAAACGATCGCGCCCACGCCGCCGCTGCCGGTCGCGGCCCACATCCCGATGGGCTCACGCGCGCCAACCAGCTGGCGCAGGCTCACCCCCAGACCGAGTTCCACCGCCAGGCGGTAATCGGCCAGCGCGGCCACCGAACGTTCGTATTGCGCGATGCTCGCGGCAGCCACGGCCTTCATGGTACGGACAACCGAGCGCAAATCCCCGGCGCTGCCGATCTTGCGCCGCAGCCGGGCCCCGGTGTCGCTCACGGCTTTGCGACCGCGGTCGCGGCCCGCTCGGGCACCGGTTGAAAACCCCTGAGTGCCCGTTCGGCAATCGCGATGATTGCTGCACAATCCGGGTCGCTGAGTCTCTGGTCGCTGGCCAGACATTCGCGCAGCTGCGCCGGGAGTTCGTCGGCGGTCGCGCGCAGGGCCTGTTCGGCAGCGCTCATCTGGTCCAGTGGCACCCGATCGAACAGACCGGCCGCCAATGCCAGCAGCACCGTGATCTGCGCGGGCACCGACACCGGAGAGAATTCCGGTTGCCTGAGACAGGCACGGATCCGCCGGCCATGCCCGATGGTGATGCGCGTAGCGTCATCCAGCCGGGCACCGAACCGGTCGAAGCTCTCCAGCTCCTCGAACTGTGCGTAGGCGAGCTTCAGGTCGCCCGCGACCGCACGGTAGGCCGCCAACTGCGCCTTGCCACCCACGCGCGACACCGACATGCCAACGTCGACCGCCGGCAGTGTGCCGGACTCGAACAGCGACGGCGACAGGTAGATTTGCCCATCGGTGATGGAGATCAGGTTGGTTGGAATGTAGGCGGAGATGTCCTGTGCTTCGGTTTCGACGATGGGCAGTGCGGTGAGCGAACCGCCGCCCCGCTCCTTGTTCAGGTGGGTGGCACGTTCCAGCAGGCGCGAATGTATGTAAAAGATGTCGCCGGGAAACGCCTCGCGCCCCGGCGGACGCCGCAACAGCAGCGATAGCTCGCGGTAGGCCCGCGCGTGATTGGTCAGGTCATCGTAGACGATGAGCACATCGCGGCCCTGTGCCATGAAGTGCTCGGCAACGCTGGTTGCGGCATACGGGGCGATGTAGGTCAGGCCGGGCGCATCATTGCCCGCGGTCACCATGACGACGCTGTAGTCCATCGCGCCCCGGTCACGCAGTGCGGCCACGACCTTGGCGACGCCCGACTCGCGCTGGCCGATGGCGCAATAGACGCACAGCACGTTCTGGCCGCGCTGGTTGACGATCGTGTCCAGCGCGATGGCCGTCTTGCCAGTCTGGCGATCGCCGAGAATCAATTCCCGCTGGCCGCGTCCGATCGGAATCAGCGCGTCGATGACCTTCAGGCCGGTCTGCAGTGGCACCGTGACCGGCGCGCGGTCCATGATCGGCGGGGCCGGGCGCTCGATTGGCAACCGCTGGCTGCCGATCACCGGCCCTTTACCGTCCAGCGGCCGCCCCAACGGATCGATGACACGCCCCAGCAGGCCGTCGCCGACCGCCACATCCACCACACGGCCGGTGCGCTCGACCTCATCGCCAGCCTGCAGATGCCAGTAGTCGCCGAGCAGCACTACGCCTACCTCGGTCTGGTCAACATTGAAGGCGATGCCGGGCACATCGCCTGGAAATGCGATCAGCTCCTCGAAGCCCACGCCGGGAATTCCCGCCACCGTAGCGATGCCTGTAGACACGCTCGTGATGACGCCTACTTCGCGCAGCCTGAGCTGCGCGCTGTGCGCTTCGCGCGCACAACCGAGTTGCGCGAACGCGGTCTGGACCACGGCTTCGAGGTTGTCCGCGGGCGCGCTCATTTGCTGAGCGCGGACAGCTGGGGCGGCGCCAGAATCTCCCCGACGCTCTGCTCCAGCACACCGAGATAATCCGCAATGCTCCACGCGAGCTTGCGTCCGCCCGCGGTCAGCTCCACGCCGCTGATCAGATCCGGAACGCTCTCGTAGCTGACGCGAACCGCTGCGCCAAAGATATCTGCCATGGTCTGTTCTATTTCGGTGCGCTGCTGTAGCGGCAACTTGAAAGCGGTGCGCACCACGGCGGTCCCGGACGCCGCCTGGATGGCCGCGGCGAGCAACTTGCTGTCGTCGGCGTGCAACGCCCGAAGCCGATCGATGAATACGCGCCCCATGCTCTCTTCCAGACTTGCGGTCGACAGGTCGGCAAGCGTCTTGCGTGCGATCGCGAGCACCTCATCGCGCGTTCTGCGCACGATCTCGCCGCTCAGCAGCTCTCGTTCATTGCGTAGCGACTGCTGCAGCCGGTAGCGCAGGGCATCGGCATCCGTGCGCGCCAGCTCGAGCAGCCGCGCAAGTTCAGCCTTCGCCTCGGCGGTCGCCTCGACCAGCAGCGCGCCGCGCTGCGCGTCGAATTCCGCGTTCTTGCGCTCGAATTCCTCGCGCTCTTTGCTCGCCGCAGCCGCCTTGGAGGCGGCGTCCGCCAGCTGCATGGCGATGCGCTGCTCGCGTGCGCTGATGGCATCGAGCACCGGTCGGTACAGAAAACGCTTCAACAACCAAACCAGGATCAGGAAGTTGAGTGCCTGCGCGGCAACGGTGTACCAGTCGATCAACACGGGGTCATTTTCCGGCGACGTGGCCGATTACGGCGTTCCAGAATGGGTTGGCGAAGATCAGAATCATTGAAATCACGAAGCAGTAGATGGCGGTGGATTCGATCATGGCCAGACCGACGAACAGCGTGCGGGTGATGGTGGCCGACGCATCCGGCTGCTGCGCCAGCGAGCTCAACGCGGTGGCAACCGCCCTGCCTTCTCCGAGCGCCGGACCCAGGACCCCGAATCCGGTAGTGATGCCGGCGGTGACGATTGACGCCACCGCGATGATGGTCATGCTGTCCAAAGTGCCTCCTTCGGTTGAACCGGATCATCGGTCATTGCGCCACCTGTGCGCCGGACTTTGGGTCCGCAACGCTGGCGCGGGTTGCGGCGGCGATATACACCGCCGCCAGAACGCTGAAGATGTAGGCCTGCACCACACCGGTGAGCAGGCCGAGCAGCGTCATCACGATCGGAAATATGAACGGCGTGATAGTCAGCAGAATCGCGACGATCATCGATCCACTCATCATGTTGCCAAACAAGCGCACCGCCAGGGCGAGCGTACGTGAGAGCTCACTTATGATATTGAACGGCAGCATGATGAACGTCGGCTTCAGGTACGACGCCAGATAGCTGCCGATCCCCTGCTCGATGATGCCAAACAGCGGCACTGCCACCAGAACGCACAGCGCGAGCGCCGCGGTGGTGGACAGCGAGGCGGTCGGGGGCTCGTATCCGGGGATGATGATGCACAATGCCGCGGCTGCCAGAAACAGAAACAGCGTGCCGAGGAATGGCAGATATCTGCGTGGCCGGGGAAGGCCGACCGCTTCGATCTGCTGCTCGATTCCGGTGACGACGATCTCCAGAAGATTCTGCCAGCGCGCGCGCTCCGGGCGCGACGACAGCCTCGTGGTGATGATTTTCGAGCCGACCGACAGCACCAGCATCAATGCCCAGGTCGAGGCAATAGTCGCATTGAGCCTGATCGGCCCGTACTGCCAGAGAATCAGCTGGTCGGGGCTAAGGTGCATGGCTCGTCCTGCCAGCTGATTGCGGCCGTAGCGCCTCGTCGGCGGCGAGCCGCGTCACCATGAAGCGCGCGAGTACGAAGCCAGCCAGGCACGCCGCCAGCTTCTCCCAGGATCCTCGGCCGACCAGATAGAAGCCGAGCGTGGCGGCGCTGGTACGCAGCAGCAGACTAAGCAGAAACCACAGTGCCGCATTGCGCGAACCGATGCCACGCGCGACGGTCCACCACAGGCCACCGAAGAACACGGCTCCCACAATCGTGCCAAGCGCAAGTGCCAGCAGCAGCGGCGAGGCTTCAGTCATCGCCGGCACTACCGGTGCTGTGCATTTCCCGGCTTTCCCTGGTTATCCAATGCCATGCATTCCAACACCCCAAGGTGAGGCCGGCGACTAGTAGCGCCAATGCCCAGGAATACCCCGCCGGGTGATGCCGGTCCAGCCACGCGCCCAGTGCTGCGCCAAGCAGCGCAGGCACGGTCACAGACCAGCCGATGAGGCCCATCATTCCGAGTCCGAACCACACGATCCGGGCGGGCCGCTGCCGCGCGTCGAGCTTGCGCGCTACCTTGGCGGCGATCTGCTGCCCGAACTGCGCCTCGTCCGGCCCGGCGCCGGTTGTGGGCGGCTTAGCCACGGTGAAGTGCAGCCAGACGGCTCATGAGACTCGATTCGATCTTCAGCAGCGATGAGCGCAGGCTTTTTTGCTCGGCGTCGCGCTGCAGAAATTCCCGCGCCACTGCTGTGCGCAACTCGCCGAGGTCGGTGCCGCCGACCGCTCTGCGCACCGCGATCAATACCTCCCGGCCGGTCTTGATCAGCATGCCCTCATCGACTGCGACGTAAGTCTCGGGCTGCGAGTCGCATTGATAGACCAGAATTCCCGGCACCAGCGCCGCCACACAATCCAGCCGCCGCGGCAGCAGGCCGCAGGCGCCGCCGTGAGTCTCGGCGACGATACGTGCCACGCCATCCCGGTTGGCGAAAATCCCGTATGGTAGCAATATTTTAAGATGCATGAGCATCGGCCGGCGCCTCCACCTTTGCTTCAGGCTTTGTGGCCACCTGCGCCTCGCCGATGGCGCCGATCATATAGAGCGCACGCTCCGGATAGTCCTTGAATTCATCGCGCAAAATACGTTCGCAGCCGTCGAGCGCATCCTTGCGGCTCACCAGCTTGCCTTTGATGCCGGTAAATTGCTCCGTGGTATAGAACGGCTGTGTCAGGAATCGCTCCAGCTGGCGCGCTCGGCCGACGATCTTGCGATCCTCGGGTGACAACTGTTCGAGTCCGAGCATGGCGATGATGTCCTTGAGGTCCTCGTACTGCGCGAGCGTGCGCCGGATCTGCTGTGCCAGACGATAGTGACGTTCCCCGATGATGCCAGGCGTGGCCATGGTGGAATTCGATTGCAGCAGGTCCACGGCTGGAAACAGGCCTTCACTCGCGCGCTTGCGCGACAGCACGATGGACGCCGACAGGTGAGAAAAGGTATGCACGGCGGCCGGGTCGGTCATGTCGTCCGCCGGTACGTACACCGCCTGTATCGACGTGATCGCGCCGGCATCGGTATTGGCGATGCGCTCTTCCAGCCCGGCGAGCTCGGTGGCCAGCGTCGGCTGGTATCCGAGCCGTGAGGGCATCTGTCCAAGAAGTCCCGATACTTCCATGCCGGCCTGAATAAAACGGAAAATGTTGTCGATCAGCAGCAGCACATCGCGATGCTGGTCGTCGCGGAAATACTCGGCCATGGTGAGCGCCACATGACCGACGCGGAAACGGGCACCCGGAGGTTCGTTCATCTGCCCGAACACCATCACCATGTCCGACAGCACTCCGGCTTGCTTCATTTCCCGGTGCAGCTCCTCGCCCTCGCGACAGCGCTCGCCGATGCCGCAGAAGATGCTCACCCCCTGCTGGTGTCCCACCATGTTGTGAATCAGTTCGGTCAGCAGCACGGTCTTTCCCACCCCGGCGCCACCGAACAGACCGGTCTTGCCACCGCGTTCGAGCGGCGCCAACACGTCGATGACCTTGATGCCGGTCTCAAAGATCTCCGATTTCGTCAGCCGCCGCGCCAGCGGCGGCGGGTCGCGATGCACCGTGCGCAATTCGACCGCCGCGGGTGGCGGGTCGCCATCAATGGCGTTGCCGAACACATCGAACATGCGCCCAAGGATGGTTTTGCCGACCGGCGCCCGGAGCGCAACGCCGCTGTCCACGACGCTCATGCCACGCGCCAGACCCTGCGTGGGCGTCAGGCCGATGCCGCGCACGCGGCGCTGGTCGACCTGCGCCAGCACCTCGATCTGGACGCGCCCGTCTTCGCCGGCGCGCAGCAGCGAGTTGATCGGCGGCAGCTGCCTTTCAAACCGGACATCGACCACGCTGCCGCGCACCGAGACCACGGTGCCGACATTTGCGTGACGGCCGCCGTCGCCGCTGGCCGCCATCACGGCACGGCTTTGGCGGGCCGCTGCGTCTGCCAGCGCCAATTGCGAATCTCCGGCATGTCCTGACCGTAGCGGTCGATGTACTGCTTGTGCTCGATCAGCTTGTCCTGCAGCTGCTGCTTGAGATACACGCCTGCGCTCCCGGTCTGCGGCAGGCGATCGATGGTGTCCATCACCAGGTGAAAGCGATCCAGGTCATTCAGCACCGTCATGTCGAAGGCGGTCGTGATGGTGCCCTCTTCCTTGTAGCCGCGGACATGAATGTTGTCATGATTGGTGCGGCGGTAGGTCAGGCGGTGGATCAGTGTCGGGTAGCCATGGAAGGCGAAGATCACCGGTTTGTCGGTGGTGAACAGCCCATCGAAATCGGTATCACTCAGGCCGTGCGGATGTTCGCTCTGGGGCTGCAGTTTCATCAGGTCGACCACGTTGACCAGGCGGATTTTCAGCTGCGGCAGGTGCTCGCGCATGATGGACACCGCCGCCAGCGCCTCGAGCGTGGGAACGTCACCACAACAGGCCATGACGACGTCGGGGTCGCCGTCCTGATCGTTGCTGGCCCACTGCCAGATGCCAACGCCCTCGGCACAATGGCTGGCCGCGGCATCCATCGACAACCACTGCGGCGACGGATGCTTGCCGGCGATGACCACGTTGACGTAGTGGCGGCTTCGCAGGCAGTGGTCCATCACCGACAGCAGGCAGTTGGCATCCGGCGGCAGGTAGACGCGCACGATCTGCGCCTTCTTATTGACCACATGGTCGATGAAGCCCGGATCCTGATGTGTAAAGCCGTTGTGATCCTGCCGCCAGACGTGCGACGACAGCAGGTAGTTCAACGACGCGATCTTGCGCCGCCACGCCAGGCCTGCGGTCACCTTCAGCCATTTGGCGTGCTGGTTGAACATCGAATCGACGATGTGGATGAAGGCTTCGTAGCAATTGAACAGCCCATGCCGGCCGGTCAGCAGATAGCCTTCCAGCCAGCCTTCGCACTGGTGCTCGCTGAGCATCTCCATGACGCGCCCGGTGGGCGCCAGGAATTCATCGTTCGCCGCTGTGGCGGCGTCCCATTGGCGGCTGGTCACTTTAAACACCGCCTCCAGGCCGTTGGACAGCGTCTCGTCCGGACCAAACACCCGAAAGTTACGATGCTCCAGGTTCAGTCTGATCACGTCACGCAAGAACGGTCCCAGGACGTGTGTATCGCCGATACCGCCTGCCCCGGGCTCTGGGACGGCGGCCGCGTAGTCGCGAAACTCCGGCATGCGCAGATCGCGCAGCAGTATGCCGCCGTTGGCATGCGGATTGGCACCCATGCGCCGCGCGCCCTGGGGCGCCAGTGCCGCCAGTTCCGGCCGCAGCCGGCCGCGCTGATCGAATAGTTCCTCCGGCCGATAGCTTCGCATCCAGCTCTCAAGCTGTGCCAGGTGCGCCGGATGCGCAGCATCGACCAGCAGCGGCACCTGGTGTGCCCGGAAAGTGCCTTCGATCTGCAATCCGTCGACAATTTTGGGTCCGGTCCAGCCCTTGGGCGATCGCAGCACGATCATCGGCCAGCGCGGGCGCGCGGCATCATTGTGCGCGCGCGCGTGGCTCTGGATGCGCCGGATATCCTCGATGGCGCGATCGAGAGTGGCTGCCATCGCCTGGTGCATCAGTTCCGGTTCATGACCCTCGACGAAATACGGCACCCAGCCGCAGCCGCGCATGCACTGTTCCAGCTCTTCACGCTCGATGCGCGCGAACACCGTCGGGTTGGCGATCTTGTAGCCGTTCAGGTGCAGAATCGGCAATACCGCCCCGTCGGTGACCGGATCCAGGAACTTGTTGGAATGCCACGCCGTAGCCAGCGGTCCGGTCTCCGCCTCGCCGTCGCCCACCACGCAGCCGACGATCAGGTCGGGGTTGTCCAGCACCGCCCCGAACGAGTGGCTGAGCGAATAGCCGAGCTCGCCGCCTTCATGGATCGATCCCGGACATTCGGGCGATACGTGACTGGGAATGCCGCCGGGAAATGAAAACTGCAGGAACAGTTTGCGCAGTCCCGCCTCGTCCTGGCTGATATTCGGATAGATCTCGCTGTAGGTGCCCTCAAGATAGGTGTTGGCCACCAGCGCCGGTCCGCCGTGTCCCGGCCCGGACACGTAGATCATGTTCAGGTCGTATTTGCCGATGATCCGGTTCAGATGCACGTAGATGAAGTTCTGTCCTGGGGTGGTGCCCCAGTGCCCCAGCAGCATGTGCTTGACGTCATCGAGCGTCAGCGGCCGCTTCAGCAGGGGATTGTCATACAGGTAGATCTGACCGACCGACAGGTAGTTAGCCGCGCGCCAATAGGCATTCATCCGCGACAGCAGTTCATCCGACAATGGCTGTGTCGCTTGGGGCGAATTTTCATCGGCCATCGCGGTGTTCCTTGATTTTCGGGAGGATCCTGGCGCACAGCAGTCGCCGCCACTGCAGAGATTAGACGCCGCGAAGATGACGGTCTGTACGCAAACGTACTTACGGATTCATCTTTGCCACAGAATGTGGCTGGCTTCCAGCGGCACCGCAACGCCATCGAAGCGTGGAATGACCCGTGGCGTGTAGTCGCTTGCCGGTCGCCGGCTGGTCACGGCGCAGCGGTAGACGAAAGAGCCGGCGACCGCTGCCGGCGCCCAGGTCATCGGCTGTCGGATGGATGGTTCATCGCCTGCGACATCGGCATACAGCTCTACGGCCACGCTATCCGGCGCCATTCCCGCCAGAGCGAGCTCGATCTCGAACGCATACCCGCTGCCGATCGATTGCACCTTGAGTTCGCCAAAGCGCAGCGAACTCCAGTGCTGCTCCAGCTGTTGCCGCCAGTCGATGATCTGCCGGGCTTCGGCGTCCTGGTCGGCGAGCCGCGCGCGCACCAGGCCTAAGGCCGGCAGGTAGTATCGTTCGGTGTACTCGCGCACCGCGCGCAGGCTGGAGAACATCGGCGTCAGGCGCGCCATGCTCTCGCGCATGCGGCCGACCCAGGCGGTCGGGATGCCGGCGGCATCGCGTGCGTAAAAGCCGGGGATCACCTCGCGCTCCAGAACGTCGTATAGCGCCAGCGCGTCGGCGCGGTCCCACGCCGGATCATCCCCATGCTCCTGTCCATCGCCGATGGCCCACCCGACCTCCGGCGCATAGGCTTCGGCCCACCAGCCGTCGAGGATCGACAGATTCAGGCCGCCGTTCACCAGCACCTTCATGCCGCTGGTGCCACTGGCTTCCCAGGGACGCCGCGGCGTGTTGAGCCACAGGTCAACACCTTGCACCAGTTGTTCCGTGAGCAGCAGATCATAGTCACTCAGGAAGATGACACGCTCGCGCACCTCGGGGCGTCGAATGAACTGCGTCCACTGGCGGATCAGATCCTGCCCAGCCTGATCGGCGGGATGCGCCTTGCCGGCCAGAATCAACTGCATCGGGCGCTGCGCGTCGTTCAGCAGCCGCAGCAGCCGCGCCGGGTCGTGCAGCAGCAGGTTCGGACGCTTATAGGTCGCGAAGCGGCGCGCGAATCCGAGCGTCAATACGTTCGGATCGAGCACGTGCCGCGCGCGCTCGACGGCGTCGGCCGGTGCGCCGCCGGCGGCCCACTGCCGTGACAATCGGGTACGGGCATAGTTGACCAGTGTCTCGCGGCTGCTGTTGCGGTAGCTCCACAGCTGGCCATCGGTGAGGCGGCGAATGAGTTCGGGGTCGGCCACACCCGGGGCGCGCCAGCGATCCTTGCCACAGGCGCCGGTCCACAGTCGATCGGAGGCCGACGAATCCCAGGACGGGGTATGCACCCCGTTGGTGACCGAGCCCACCGGCACTTCCGCCTCCGGCCAGCCGGGAAACAGCACGCCAAAGATCTTGCGGCTGACAGCGCCATGCAGGCGGCTGACGCCGTTGACTGCGCCGCTGCCGCGGATCGCCAGGTACGCCATGTTGAAATCCTCCGACCGATCCTGCGGATCGCGGCGGCCCAGCGCGAGCAGCTCATCGATGGTGATGCCAAGCGTGCGCTGCGCGTAGCGGTCCAGGTACTGTTCGATCAGCGCGGGAGCAAAGCGGTCAAAGCCAGCGGCGACGGCGGTGTGGGTGGTGAACAGATTGCCGACGCGCGTCGCCGCCAGGGCGACTTCGAACGAATGCCCGGTCTGTTGCATCAGGCTTGCGGCACGTTCCAGCACCGCGAAAGCCGCATGCCCCTCGTTCAGGTGGCACACCTCCGGCTGGATACCGAGCGCGGTGAGCAGGCGCCAGCCGCCGATTCCCAGCAGCAATTCCTGCTGCAGCCGCACTTCCGGCCCGCCGCCATAGAGTTCGCTGGTGATGCCGCGCCACGCGGGAAAGTTCGCGGCGTCGTTGCTGTCGAGCAGATACAACGCCACCCGCCCGACCTGTACCTGCCAGGCGCGCAGCCACACCGAGTAGCCCGGCATGACGATCTCGATGCGCAGCCATTCGCCATCCGGTGCGCGCAACGGGGTGACCGGCAATTGCCCCGGGTCGTTGTAGGGGAACAGTGCCTGCTGCGCGCCCTGCTGGTCGAGCACCTGGCGGAAATAGCCCTGCTGGTAGAGCAGCCCGATACCCACGACCGGCACTCCCAGGTCGCTGGCCGCCTTGAGCTGGTCGCCGGCGACATTGCCGAGGCCGCCGGAGTAGATCGGCAGCGCCTCGCTGAGCATGAATTCCATGCTGAAATAGGCCACGCGCGTCAACGGCGAGCGCGGATGGCTGAGCTCAAACCAGCCCGGCGCGTCGAGCGCCTGCCGCCGCGTGCGCACCAGCGTGCCGACCTGGTCGCGAAACTGCGGGTCGGAGCACATGCGCTGCAGCCGCTGGCGCGACACCGTCTGCAGCACCACCCAGGGGTTATGGGTCAGCTCCCAGAGCGCGGAATCGAGCTGCTGCCACAAACCATCGGTGGCGTGATTCCACGACCAGCGCACATCCAGCGCCAGCTCCGCCAGTGCACCGAAACCGTCGACGTCCGTGGGCAGGCGACTGTAGGTGGCATTCCCAAGCAGCGTCCGCACGCTAGTGGTCATGGCCTATCGGCTGCCGCTTCATTGCGGGGCGGCCAGCGCCTCGCTGACGATGGCCTGCGCTTCGGCCAGGATGCGTTGCAGATGATCGGCTCCCAGAAAACTCTCGGCATAGACCTTGTAGATGTCCTCGGTTCCGGATGGGCGTGCTGCAAACCAGCCATGAGCGGCAATGACCTTCAAGCCACCGATCGATGCGCCATTGCCGGGCGCCTGGGTAAGAATGCTCTGGATCGGCTCGCCGGCGAGTTGCTGCGACTTTACGCGTTGCGGTGACAGCTTTGCCAGCAGGGCCTTTTGCTCCGGGGTCGCGTGCGCATCGATACGATCATTGACACACTCACCGAACTCGCTGGTGAGCTCGCGGTAGATCACGCCCGGATCGCGACCCAGGCGCGCGGTTATTTCCGCCGCCAGCAGTGCCGGGATGATGCCGTCCTTGTCGGTCGCCCAGGCACTGCCGTCCTTTCGAAGGAATGTCGCCCCGGCACTCTCCTCGCCGCCGAAACCCAGCGAACCGTCGAGCAGGCCATCGACGAACCACTTGAAGCCAACCGGCACCTCGTACAAGCGGCGACCGAGCTTGGCTGCCACCCGGTCGATCATCTGAGTGCTCACCACCGTCTTGCCGACCGCCGCATCGGCGCGCCATTGCGGCCGATTCTGGAACAGGTAATAGATGGCCACTGACAGGTAGTGATTCGGCGGCATCAGCCCGCTGCTGCGGGTGACGATGCCGTGCCGGTCATGATCGGTGTCGCAGCCGAAGGCGATGTCGAAGCGATCCTTCAGGTCGATCAATCGCTGCATCGCATACGGCGAGGATGGATCCATGCGGATCTTGCCGTCCCAGTCCACGCTCATGAAGCGGAAGGTCGGATCCACTTCATCGCTGACCACGGTCAGATCGAGCTGGTAGCGCTGCGCGATCGGCGCCCAATAGTGCACCCCGGCGCCGCCCAGCGGGTCCACTCCCATGCGGATGCCGGACGCGCGAATGATGTCCATGTCGATCACGTTACCGAGGTCGGCAACGTAGCTGCCGAGGAAATCGTGCCGATGTGTGGTCGCACTGCGCTGCGCCTGCTCGAGTGACATCCGGACAACGCCGCGCAAGCCGGCCGCGAGCAGTTCGTTGGCGCGGTCCTGGATCCATCCGGTGACATCGGTGTCGGCCGGGCCGCCGTTGGGTGGGTTGTACTTGAATCCGCCGGCATCGGGCGGATTATGCGACGGAGTTATTACGATTCCGTCCGCCCGTCGTGACTGGCGCCCGCGGTTGTAGCAGAGAATGGCGTGCGAGACGGCCGGGGTCGGGGTGTATTCATCGTTCTGTGCCAGCATGACATCGACCCCATTCGCCGCCAGCACCTCGATCGCGCTGGCGACCGCCGGCTCGGATAGCGCGTGGGTGTCCATTCCAAGAAACAATGGACCGTCAATGCCGCGCTGCTTGCGGTACTCGCAGATGGCCTGGCTGATAGCCAGCACATGCCATTCATTAAAGCCATAGAGAAACGGATTGCCGCGATGTCCGGAGGTACCAAACGCGACGCGCTGTTGCGCGATGTGCGGGTCGGGCTGATTGCTGTAATACGCGGTGATCAGCCTGGGCACATTCACCAGCAGCTGGCGCGGCGCCGGCTTGCCAGCCAGTGGACTGATTCGCTCGTTACTCACGCTTGCCGCACCTGGCCTTACGATTGAAGCATCGCGCCGATATCATAGCCGGGCAGGTCACCGATTGCGTCGATCGACAGATCGGCGGCAGGGTAGGCAGCGGCGGCGCGGGCATCGAGTGCGTAGTGCCCCTGGCGCGGCAACACGCTGGTCACCTGGGAGCCCCAGTGCTGCTTGACGGCCGCGAGAATCCGCGGCTTGTCGTCCACCATGACGTAGTGGCGCGCCGGATAGAGCCGGGCGACCACCTGCAGCATCTGCTCCTTGTGAATGTAGATGAGCACCCGCCCCTGCACCGCATCCCACAGCCCGGAGCGCTGGATCTTGCGCGGTTGCAACACCACGTCGCCATCCGACAGGATCACCGTGGTCCCCAGCTGCTGCATATGCGCGATGGCGGCAAGCGCGCCGCGGTACAGGCGGCTGGCAAATGGATAATCCAGCAGAAATGACGCCACCAGCGGCAGGCGCTGGTCATCTGGCGCTTGCAGCCGGTAGCGCTGCAGAGTGCCGAGGTAGTCGGCATAGCCGACCTCGTCGCGCAGCGACTCGAATATCGACCAGTAGCGATCGCGGCCGGCGGCGCCGAGGGTGCGCTCCAGATGCGCGCTCAGATCTTCCTGTACTGCGTCGTTGTCCAGCAGCGTGTCGTCGACATCGAACAGCACAACGACGCCGGCCGGGGCGCTCATACCGCCACCGATACGCGCGCTTCAGCTCGCCAACGTATCGGGCAGCAGTCGGTCGTATTCGTTCTTGACCACGGCATAGCACTCGCAGGTGCGCCGCTCGAGCCCGGCGCGGTCCAATATCGTGATGTGGCCGCGTTGGTAGCGAATCAGCCCGGCCTTGTGCAATTGGCCCGCTGCCTCAGTGACACCCTCGCGTCGCACGCCCAGCATATTGGCGATCAGCTCCTGAGTCATCACCAGCTGGTTGGTCTGCAGGCGATCCAGGCTCAGCAGCAGCCAGCGGCACAATTGCTGGTCGAGTGAATGGTGCCGATTGCATACCGCGGTCTGCGCCATCTGGGTGATCAGCGCCTGGGTGTAGCGCAGCAGCAGGTGCATCACCGGGCCGCCGCGGTTGAATTCCTGCATCATCAGGTTCGCCTTGAGTCGCAGGCCCTGGCCGGCACTCTGCACTACCGCGCGGCTGGGCGTGGATTCGCCGCCCATGAACAGCGAAATACCGACGATACCTTCCTGCCCCACAACCGCGATCTCGGCCGAGGCGCCGTTTTCCATCACGTACAGCAGCGATACGATCGATGTGGTCGGAAAATAAACATGGCTCAGCCGCGTTCCCGACTCGTACAGCACCTGGCCGAGCGGCATGTCCACCGCTTCCAGCTGCGGCTCCCAACGCAGGGTCTCGGCCGGCGGCAGGGCTGCCAGCAGCAGGTTGAGCTTCAGGTTGAGCTTCGGATCGGCGGCTACGACTTCCATTCACATCTCCCCGGTTGGTCCGGCAGCGTACAGCGGGGCCGTGTCAAGTTCGATAGCGTACAGACACGCCGCGACAGCCGCACCTGCCGTGCTCTCACTTCCAACTATCAATCGCATTGAGAACTTTTTACAATCGCGTGCAGCGTTAAACGCTCGCAGACCAGTGACGCAAGGCTTGCTAGCATGCCGCCCTAATCATTGAGCGCGAGCCGCATTGCGCTGCAATACACAGCTGTCACCACAAGGATTCGAGCCATGAAAAAAACCCCCACCGCCAGCCGCCAGGACCTGGCGCGCCGGCGCAGCGCGCCGCTGGCGACACCCACCGATCTTTCGGCGGCGGCGACCCGCGACATTACCGGCGCCATGAATGCGATCCTGGCGGACGTGTTCGCGCTGTATCTGAAGACCAAGAACTTTCACTGGCACATGAGTGGCCCGCATTTCCGCGACTACCACCTGCTGCTGGATGAGCACGCCGACCAGATCTATGCCATGACCGATCCGATTGCCGAGCGGGTGCGCAAACTGGGCGGCTCCACGCTACGCTCCATCGGACACATTGCACGTACGCAGCGCCTGCAGGATAACGACGCCGAGTACGTCGAACCGCTGGACATGCTGGCGGAACTGCGCGAGGACAATAAGACACTGGTGGCGGAACTGCGCGTGGCACACGACCTGTGCGATGAGCATCGGGACATCGCCAGCGCCAGCCTGATCGAAGTGTGGATCGATGAGACCGAGCGTCGCACCTGGTTCCTGTTCGAGGCCTCGCGCGCCGCCGGAACCACGGGCCATTGAAGCGCAGGTGGCGTTGATCACGCCGATCCCCGACAACCGGGCAATCGCTGCATGGATCAGGACCTACAAGTTGGCGCGCGCAATTCCCGTCCCGAGTGCAGCGTTGCGCGTGCGGTATTGCTGGTGGATGACGATGAGCTGGTGCTCGCACATCTGACGGCACTGGTGCGGGCGGCAGGCTTCGAAGTGCATAGCGCCGCCGACGGTGCGGCCGCGCTGGCCTTCCTCGAGCGGCACTTCACCCCCATCGTCATCACCGACCTGAACATGCCGGCCATGGACGGACTGGCGCTGTGCCGGGCGATCCGGCAGCAGGCATGGCCCGGCTATGTGTATGTCCTGCTGCTTACGGTGCACGACGGCGAGCCGGACATCCTGGCGGGACTTGAAGCCGGGGCCGATGACTATCTGAGCAAGCGCGCTTCCGCGGCGCAGCTGGTGGCGCGCCTGCATAGCGCGCAGCGCATCCTCGGCCTGGAACAGGCGCTGAAGAGTGAGGTGGAGGAGAAGCGCCGCCAGTCACTGACCGATCCGTTGACCGGAGCGCACAACCGGCGGTATTTCGATCAGCATCTGCAACGCGACTTCAAGAGTGCGCAGCGCGGCGGCGGACCGTTGTCGCTGCTGATGCTCGATATCGATCATTTCAAGCGCATCAACGATCGCTTCGGTCATGCCGCAGGCGATGCGGTGCTGCAGGAGGTGGTGCGGCGCATCGCCATGTGCCTGCCGCGTGTGACCGACTGGTGCGCGCGCGTGGGTGGCGAGGAGTTTGTCATAGTGCTCGGCAATACCGCGCTGGCCGGTGCCGCCCAGGTGGCAGAGCGGATTCGCGAGACGATTGGCGGGGTTCCGCTGCCGACGCCGGCGGGTCTGATCGCCGCCACCGCCAGCATGGGGGTAGTGCAGTTCCAGCCGGGCACCAGTCACGAGTTCGTCTCGGTGGAATCGCTGATGCACGAACTGGACTCGAACATGTACGTCAGCAAGCTCAACGGCCGCAATCGGGTAACCCTGCCCGCGCCCTCGAGAGTCGCGCCGGCCTCAGCGCCAGCGGGCCGCCAGCCGCCGCAAACGGTGCTGTATGTCGATGACGACCCGGATATCCGCCTCATCGTGCAGACCGCACTCAACCTGGCGCAGGGCCTGACCGTGCACACCGCGGACTCGGGCGAGCAGGCGCTGGAAATGGCCCGCGAATTGCGGCCGGACCTGGTGCTGCTCGACGTCATGATGCCCGGACTGGATGGCCCGGCTACGCTGAAGCGGCTGCGCACCGATCCGGCCACCGCCCGAATTCCGGCGATATTCGTGACCGCCAAGGCTACGCCCGACAATGCGACACGCCTGCGCGCGCTGGGGGCAGCGGCTGTGATCGCCAAGCCGTTCGATCCGATGCAGCTGTCGGCGCAGGTACTGTCGCTGTGGCAGAGTATCGCCCCGCAGTCGCCGCGCGCGAGTGGCGCTGATGGCCAACAGGCACGCGTGCGCGAACAGGTCGGGCGGCTGGCCGGAAATTTCCTGGAGCGCACTGGCGTTCAGGCGCTCACGTTGCGCCAACTCAGCGACAGCCTGCAGGCCGGGGATTCGAGCGGCCTGGCCTCTATGCACGAGATCGCACACAAGATCCACGGCAGCGGCGCGACGTTCAATTTTCCGGCGGTGAGCGCCTGCGCGGGTGAGATCGAGCGGCTCAGTGAGAATCTACTGGCCGGCAAATCCGCCGTCGATCTGAGTTCCGATGCGCAGATCCGCCGGCGCCTGCAGGCCTCGATCCAGCAGCTGGCGCGGGCGGTCGAATCGGCCGCTACCGGTCACAGCGCCAAATAAAAGCGGCGCACCGCTGCTGCGATGCGGCTAGCGCCTGGATCCCGGTAGCTCGGCTTCAGGTCGATCCACGGTCGCGTTCGGGCACTGGCTGTTGGGAGACTGCCCGTCGGTACGCGGTTGCGGGGCGCTAGCGGCACTGGGTTCGGCCCTGGCCGAACCTACGCCCAGTCCGACCGCTAATCCGGCGGCGATCAGCACATTGCGGTAGGACAGGCTGGACGATGAGCGGTATCTCATGCGAGGGCTCGATTTGTCATTGCGCAGGACCTGGCCTGCCACAGTCAGCATTTTCCCCTGCATCATGCGACCAGGTCCGTGCGCTAGCGCACCAACGCGACGCTTGCAGCGGGCGGTGCGAGGCGTTGCCGCCACTAGCCCGCAGCGGCGAAAGCCAAGCGCGCTTGCGCGCATTGATGTACGGTAGCTGCGGCTCGTGATCTTTCGGCTTGTCTGCCTTGGGCCTGTTGCGCCGTTCCGGCGCGCGAATGTACGCCCAAAGTCTGCCACCTCAGAAGCATCGGCGAACCAGGAGGCAGGTCTTCCTGCGGTATCCCTTTTTACTCGTACCAGGTGCAGCAATGTTCATTCCGAAAATGAGTACAGACGCCCTCGATGAGGGCAAGTGGTACATGATGCTGGTCGAGGGCAAGACCACCCCGCGGCGCGCCGGCTACTGCGCCGGCAGCTGCGGCGGCCACAGCACCGAGGCGGAAGCCAGCGAACACTTCCTGCAATACCAGCTGGATCGGGAAGTGGACCTGTGGCTGGCCCGACGCGGCGAGCGCGCCTGCGCGGTGTGCGCTGAGCCGACGACACTGCGGGCACGGCTCGGGCGCAACACCGAGCTGATCGTACTGTGCCGGCGCCACCAGTCCACCATCAGCCTGCAGACACTGGCCCGGGGCCGCACTGCCGGCCTGACTGCGCAGGAAGCGTAGACCTTAGATCTCGCGGCCAAGGATGGGGAATCATGGGCTGGCGCAAGACCGGATTATTCCACGCGCCTCAGGAAATCCTGGTCATGACCTGCGATGTGTGCGAACGCGACATCGGCTACGAGGACGAACGGCGCGCGCGCGCGCACTACGAGGTCACCCGCCTGCCCAACGCCGGCGCGCTGGCGGAGAAGCACCCGGCCGCCTATGTGTGCTCGCCCGAGTGCCTGCGTGCATTCGCCGCCAAGGCATCCATCGAACCCGACCGCCTGCCGCCACGCGAGGCCGGACCCGCTGCGCGCGGCAAGCCGCCGCCTTAAGATGGTTGCGCCGCTGCGCGGCTATACGGCTCGCCGCTTGTGCACCTGCACGGTGCCGGCATCCCCATCCACCCGCACCCAGTCGCCGGTTTCGATGACTTGCAGCGGGTCCTGATCCAGGTCCGTCACCGACGGGCAGCGCATGACCACCGCGCCGAGTGCCACCTTGGTGGTCATCTCGTTGAACACCATCGCCCGGGGTGCGGCGCCCGCCAGGCGGCTCAGGTGAAATACCACCGACCAGCCCGAGGAGCCCTTGGCTCCGGGAAACACCAGAATCTTGTCCTTGAAGCTCTGCCCGCGCAGTTCATGCCTGGTCTCGAGGATCACGCCGGTCATCGGATTGACGCCGCCCCATCCGGAAATCGTATCGCGGGTCACCAAGGCCTCACCCTCAGCCACGCCGCCGACCACCTTGCGGCCGCTGAGCGTGATGATGCGGTCGGTAAGCACCGCGCCGCTCATCGCAGTTCCCCGCGCCAGCGCCCCGTGACGGCGGCGTCGATGCACTCGCTGGTGGTGCCGAACCAGGCCTGGATCCCCATGATCGCCGGAAGATAGTGAGTCTGCTTGGCCGAGTCGAGCGCGACTACCCTGGTGCCCGGCGGAACGGCCTGGCCGATCGCCGAGCAGGTATCGGTGAGCACCGCGCCACCGGCGGCGCGGATGGTGCGCACAATGCCCTCGCGCTCGGCCTCGGCCTTGACCGCCCGTGAGGTAAATATCCAGAGGTTACAGTTGGCGCTGATGTGCTTGCCTTCGAGCAGCCGCGCCGCTTCGCGCAGCTGTTCGATCGCAGCGTGCGGACAACCGAGCATCACGAAGTCCACATTGGAATCGCTGGCTCCGGAGTTGAGATCCTGATACACGCGGCGGCGCTGTTCCGCGCCATAGTGAATGGTCTCGACCGGGCGTCTTCCGCCGAAGGCCGCCTGCTCGCTCGGCGCCTCAGGCGTGACACCTACCAGGTGATACATCTCGACGCCGCCGGAGGATGCGGCGGCGGCACCGAAGTGCTTGTGGCGGATCAGGTCCGGTACCGCATAGCGGCCGCGCAGCACCGGGATGCGCTCGCCGACCGCGGCGCCGATGAAATAGCCGAGCATGCCCCAGTCCATCACGCTCTCGACCGGGAAATCGACCTCGATCAGGTGCGAGCCGTGGCGGTAGTCGTCACGGTGAAAGCCCCAATCCGGTATACGTCCGGTGAGCATCGCCGCGCTGGTGCTCTCGCGCCCCTCGGTGTTGGTGCGCGCACCGAGCACCGAGTTGCAGTACACCACCGCCGAGGACTCCATCCACGCGCAGTGCTCGCCGAACTGCGGCACGTTGCCGACCAGGTACGGGGTGCAGGTCTTCAATATCTCGACGCCGCGGTCCTTGATGAATTGCTCGCTGCCCTGCGCCAGCTCGAACGCTTCCGGCTTGGCGCCCAACAGCTTCCAGTTCTGCGGATCGTAGCCGCTCTGCAGGTGACAGGTATGCGTGACCGCCTGCGGCACATCGAGCAGCTCGTCGCTGTCGAGATCGAAATGCGAGAAGATCGCCGCATAGCTGCCGCCGGATTCGCGGTAATGCTGCTGCAGGAACGGCGTGGTGGATCCGGGAACGCCGGCCACGTTGGTGGTTTCCACGAAGCGCTGCGCGCCGAGCGCTTCCGCATAGCGCATCAACAGCTCCATCGCCTTCTGCGTCGCCCGGCCGTGGCTGCCATCGAGCATCGCCTGTTCGGCATCGCTGAGCTTCACTGCGCTTCTCCGAGTGCACGTGCCTTGTCGATCAGGTAGGCGTGTATCGCATCGACGTCGGTCGCGGTCAACGCGCCCGCGAACGGCGGCATGCCCTGATGCGCGCGTGCGCCATAGAGCACGATGTCTGGAAAATCGGCGTGCGTTTGCGGCGCCAGGTAGCGCAGATCGGGCGTCATGCCGCCGGAGATCGCATCGGTACCGTGGCAGATGCGGCAATTGACCCGAAACAGCCGCGCACCCAGCGCGACGATGTCCGCTGAGGCGTTCGACGCCGGCGGGGTCGGCGGCTGGCGATCGGGCACCGGCGGCAGCTGGGCCGTGCCGCCAAGCTTGAACACCAGGATGCGCGTCGGCGCGCGGTAGGCCGGCACGTCCTTCCAGCGCGTGATGGCGATCGACCCCGACCAGCCGGCCGCCACGGCGATGTACTGCACGCCATCGACCGAGTAGCTGATCGGGCCGGCTTCGGCTCCGGTCTGAATCGGCATTTCCCACAGCTGCTCCCCGCTGTCGGCGCGATAGATGACGAAGCGCCCATCGGCCAGGCCCTCGGCCACCAGGTTGCCGGCGGTGCTGAGCACGCCACCATTCCATGGATAACGCTGCTCCACGGTCCACGCCGGTGCCTGTTTCACCGGGTCCCAGGCCAGCAAATAGCCCCTGAAAGGGATGTCGTCCGATCCCGGCGGGCGCGTCGCGGTGGGACTCTGGGCGAGGTTCCAGCTCATTTCATGATGGATGTAGGTGCTGGCGTGGCTGTAGACCCAGTTGGTGTCCTGCGCCGGGAAGTACACCAGGCGCGTCAACGGGCTGTACGACATCGGCTGCCAGTTATGCGCGCCGAAGTGCGCCGGAATCACCACCTTGCCGTTCTTGTCGTCGTACAGGTTCTGCGGGTTCTCCACCGGTCTTCCGGTCGCCAGGTCGATGCGCGACGCCCAGTTGGTGGCCACGAAGTTGGTGGCCGACAGCAGCTTGCCGTTAGTGCGGTCGAGCACATAGAAGAAGCCGTTCTTCGGCGCCTGCAGCAGCACCTTGTGGCGCACACCGTCGATGGTCAGCTCGGTCAGCGTCATCTGGTGCACGCAGGTGTAGTCCCAGTTCTCGCCCGGCACCATCTGGTAGTGCCAGACGTACTTGCCGGTATCGGGATTCACCGCCACGATCGAGCACAGGAACAGGTTGTCGCCGCCCCCGGGACTGCGCGGGTCACGCGACCAGGGCGATCCGTTGCCGGTGCCGATGTAGAGCAGGTTGAGTTCGGGATCGAACGAGAACGAATCGTAGGCCGTGCCACCGCCGCCGGTCCTGATGTAGGTGTCGCCGTTCCAGGTCTTCGAGGCCATCGCCATCGCGTCGCTCTCGAACCCCAAAGCCGGATCCCCGGGCACGGTCCAGAAGCGCCACACCTGCTTGCCGGTGGCAGCGTCGTACGCGGTGACGTAGCCGCGCACGCCGAATTCCGCCCCGGCATTGCCGATGATCACCTTGTCGCGCACGATGCGCGGCGCGCCGGTGATGGAATAGGGCTTTGCGCGGTCGGTGGTCTGAACCGACCATGCGAGCTTGCCGCTGGCCGCGTCCACGGCGATCAGCCGGCCGTCGATCGTGGCTTCGTACACCCGACCCTTCCAGACCGCCGGCCCACGGTTTGACGGCCCGCAGCACATGTAGCGCATCCAGGAGCGGTTGACCTTCGGATCGTAGGTCCACAGCTCCTTGCCGCTGCGAGCGTCGAGCGCGTGCAGCCGGTTCCACACGCTGCTGGTGTACATCACCCCGTCCACCACCAGCGGCGTCGCCTCGGTACCGATGGTCGAGTCAGTCTCGAAGTACCAAGCCAGTCCGAGCTTTGCGACGTTGCCGGCGTTGATCTGCCGCAGTGGGCTGAAGCGGTCCTCGGCGTAGTCGCGCCCGGTGCTCATCCAGTTCTGCGGCTCACGGTCAGCCGCCTCGATGCGCCGGCCATCAACGTTGGCCGGGGGGCGATGCGCCGGCGAGGCTTGCGCGGCTGCCACGCCGGCCGCGGCCGGCAGCGCCACCAGGCAAACGGCGGTTAGCAGTTTCACGCTGCCATGGTAGCGGGCGATGCGCCGCCGAAGAACACGGCGGGCGGAGCGATCAGCCTTCGCAATTCACGAACGCGCCGCCGGCACCGCCAGCTGCCGTGGTTGCGACCACGAGGCGTCCTCGAGCCGCGTCTTGAGAAAGGTGACGAATTCGCGCACCACCGGACGATTCATCTTCATGCGCGGCACCAGCGCCTTGAGCCAGTGCGCTGCCAGCGGAAACTCCTGCAGTAACGGCACCAGCCGGCCGCAACGGATGTCCTCCTCAGCCAGGTATCGCGCCAGCACCGCGATCCCCAGACCGTGGCGCGCGGCCTCGCGCATCACGCGCCCATCGCTTGAGTGCAGGCGCGAATGCACCTCGACGCTCAGCGCACCGCGCGCACTGTCGAACAGCCAGCTGGTACGAAACAGCGTCGTGGTCAGGCACTCGAAATCCACCAGTTCCGTCGGGTGGCGCGGCTCGCGCTTGCCGCGCAGGTAGCTGGGTGCGCAGCACACCACCAGCTCGTATGGGCACAACGGTATGTCGATCACGTTCGGGTACGACACCGGCAAGGCGCCGATGCAGCAGTCGAAGCCCTCCTCGAGCGGATTCACCGAGCGGTCCACCAGCACGATTTCCAGATCGACACTGGCGTAGAGTTGCAGGAACTCGGTGTACGCGCTGCCGAGAAACTCGGTGGTCACGGTGGTTGGCGATTTGATGCGCAGGTTGCCATCGACCTGCTGGTCGTCCGGCGCTGCGCTCTTGAACAGCTCATCGAACTCGGCCGCCAGCCGCACGAAGCGCGGTAGCAAGCTCTCGGCCGCAGTGGTGAGTGTGAGCCCGCGCGTGGAGCGGTTTACCAGCCTTACGCCGAGCGCCTTTTCCAGCTGGCTGATGCGCTTGGTGATGACCGACGGCGCCACGCCGAGCTCGCGTGCGGCGCCCGAGAAACTGAGCAATCGCGCAACCCGCAAAAACGCCTTCAGGTTCAGCAGACTGTTAATGTATTTCTCTCACAACACGTGCGTGTTGGCCCCCGATCATTTCGCTCCTGGACCACGCAGCGTGCGCGCGTTGTTCAGCTTCTCCGAATATTCTCTGATGGAGAAAGCTGATCGCGCTTAATGCGGCGTTCTGCCCGGCGCCGTTCGATGCTAACGTTTTTATGAGCCAGGTGGCAGCAGGGATGATTGCTGCACTGCGACAATAAAAGTACCGCAATGCGGGCATAGGGGAGAAGTAGCGATGACGATCCAAGTAACCGCTGGTCCAGCGCGTCTCATGGCCGCAACAACGGCCGTAACCACCCTCGCCTGCCTGGCCGCGCTCGCGGCAGCACCGACGGCCATGGCGCAGCAGGCGAGCAGCGCCAATCAGGAAACCGCCGGGGTGGGGCTGGAGGAGATCGTCGTGACCGCCGAGCGCCGCGACGAGCAGCTGCAGACCACGCCTATCTCCATCTCCGCGTTCAGCGCCCAGGACATGCAATCGCGCAGTCTGGTCAACATCTCCGATGTCGGTGCCTACGTGCCGAGCACGGTGCTGGCGCCGCTCGGCGCCGGCTGGGGCGCGACCATGGCCGCCTTCATCCGCGGTGTCGGTCTTGGTGACAATATCCTGTCGTTCGAGCCCGGCGTGCCGATCTACATCGACGATGTCTACATCGGGCGACCGCAGGGCGCGATGCTCGACCTGTTGGACCTGGAGCGGGTGGAAGTACTGCGCGGGCCGCAGGGCACGCTGTTCGGCAAGAACGCGGAAGGTGGCACCATCCGCATGATCTCGGTCAAGCCGCAGGGCGATGACTCGGGTTATGCCGAGCTCACCGTTGGCAACTTCAACCGCCTCAACGCGCGCGCGATGGCCGACGTATCGATAATTCCCGATTTCCTGAACGCGCGCTTCTCCTTCGCCAGCAGGACCGCCGACGGCTACTTCAAGACGCTCGACTACGTGTGCGTCAACGGCGCCGGCAGCCTCGGCACCATGCCGCCGGCGATCGCGCCGGGCAGCAACTGCCAGACTGGAACCGAGGGCAACGAGAACACCCAGTCCGGTCGCGCCGCATTTCGCTTCCTGCTCAGCCAGACCGCTGAGTTCAACCTGATTTACGACGTCACGCACCAGGCTCAGGAAGGCCCAGCCGATAAGTACACCGTCATCGCCGGCGCATACCCGGGCGCGTTTCCGAACGAGCTGTGGGGCAACTTGACCTACGCGTCCCTGGGCAATGCCACCGCCGGCCCTGCGGCCTACCTCGGCAAGCCGATCGGCTACGACAGCCGCTTCCTGACCAATAACTTCTATACCAGTTACAACGCTTTTGGCACCGATCCCATTTCCGGCCGCAACGTCCCCGACATCAACGACCTCGATCACTGGGGTGTAACCGGTACGCTGGACTGGAAACTGGCCGACAGTGTGAGCCTGAAGTCGGTGACCGCGTATCGCAAATTCGAGAATGAATACGGCCGCGACTCCGCCGGCGCGCCGTTGTCGGAGAACACCACCTATGACGATGCCCGTCACCACCAGTTCACCGAGGAGATAACGCTGACCGGCAAGGTCGCGAGCTTCGACTGGGCCACCGGTGCGTTCTATTACGACGCCGATGATTCCGATCGCGGCTACGACGTCCTCTATCCGTGCACGGTGCAAAATCCGTTCGTCTGCATCCACGAGCAGGACCAATACGTGTCGCAGACCACCGAGAACTGGGCGGTGTTCGCGCACGGCGTGGAACAATTGACCGATGCGTTCTCGATTACCGGCGGCGGCCGCTACACCTCGGACAAGAAGGACGCCACCGTCTGGATCACCAACTTCGATCCGACCGTCACCAGCACGGCCGGCAACGTCAATGGCCAGTACGTACCGACTTCCACCACCCACTTCGACTATGATGTTTCACTGAACTACCAGGTAACGCATGACCTGATGACCTACGTGCGCTACTCCACCGGTTTCAAGGGCGGCGGCTTCAGTCCGCGCCCGTCCGACTCGCTGCAGACTACGCCGTTCAAGCCGGAGTATCTGCGCACCGCCGAACTAGGCGAGAAGTCCGAGTTCTGGGAGCATCGCGTGCGCGTCAATGCCGACTTCTACTATTCCAAGTACCTCGACCAGCAGACCTTCGCGCAGCAGCTAGACGCCCTGGGCAACAACTGGTTCCGCGAGATCAACGCCGGCACGGCACGCATCTGGGGTCTGGAGGGCGAGTTGCAGGCCGAGCCGATCGACAATCTTCGCATCGATGGCAGCTTCGGCTACCTCAACTACTGGCTGGAGTCCAACGGCGGCAACAGCCTGCTGTTCACCGGCAACCAGTGCGGCGGGCAGACCTGCTACTCCCCGCGCACGCCGAAGTTCACCGCCGCGCTCGGTGCGCAGTACAGCCTGCCGGTTGCCGGCGGGCGCCTCACCCCACGGGTCGACATGACCTACCAGTCCACCATTTATTTCAACGCCAACAACGGCTGCCTGGGTTCGATGACGGTGGGCTGCGGCCAGACCGACAACCAGGGCGGCTATACGCTGCTCAACGGCCGCATTACCTACGAGACCGCGAGCAAGAAATGGCAGGCGTCGCTGTGGGGACGCAACCTCACCGACAAAGAGTACTACAGCGGCAAGCTGAGCCTGATCACGTTCTTCGGACGCGAGGAGGGCAATCCGGCGCCGCCGCGCGAGTACGGTCTGACTGTTCAGCGCAAATTCTGATCAGGCAGCCCCGACGCGCACCCGGCCGGCGCAAGGCTTTCCGGGTGCGCGCCACATCGATCGCGGCAGCGCAGGCCATCTTGGCCTTGAGGCTGTGAGATGCTGAACCGCCCTTTTGATCCTGAAACCCGCATCGTGTCGCGCGCCGAGCAGCCGCCGATGCGCGAGCGCGGCTGCGACATCTGCGTCGTCGGCTCCGGTGCATCGGGAATCTCCGCAGCCATCGAGGCGGCGCGTGCCGGCCTTGCGGTGATCCTGGTGGACGGGCTGCCAACGCTCGGCGGCCAGGCGGTCAACTCGATCATCGGCATGTTCTGCGGTCTGTACACGCCGGGCCCGAACGGCAGGCAGCTGACGCATGGCATCGCGGACGAAATCCTGCATGACCTGGGCGCCAAGGACGACGTCAAGGTGATCGCGGGCGGCGTGATGAAGGTGGCGCTGTACAACGAGGTCGCGCTCGGGCGCTGGGTGGAAAAGGCGGTGCTGGCTGCCGGCGTGACGCCGCTGACCGGGGCCATCATCCGCAAGGTCAATCGCCAGGGCCGGCGCCTGACATCGCTCGACGTCGCGACCCGCCATGGGGACGTGCGCATCACGGCCACCGGCTTCATCGACGCCACTGGCGATGCCGCCATCACCTGGGAAGCCGGCTTCGACTGTCGCGTGCACAAGCACGGCCAGATCTACGGCTCGCAGATGATCGTGATCGAGGATTTCGACGACAGCAAGAAGCCGAGCTGGGATGAAATGGCGGCACGCATCCTCGAGCGCGGCATGCAGTACGGCATGATGCGTCGTGATGGGTTTGCCGCCAGCTACCCTGGCCGCAACGTCGCCATCGTCAACATGACTCATATCGAGACGCCGCTCGATCCGTTCGAGGCCGCGGCCAAGCAGATCGACGGTAAGGAGCAGGCCGACCGCACGCTGGTGTTCCTGCGCACCGAATTTCCGGAAGCGTTCGGCCAGGCACGCATCCGGGCCTACGGCCTGACGGGCGTGCGCCAGACGCGATGGATCGTCGGCACCCATCACCTGACGATCGATGAGGTGCGCGCCGCCACCAGATTCGACGATGCGATCGCGCGCTGCTCCTGGCCGCTCGAGCAGCATCACAATCGCGAAGGCTACGTGTGGGAGGTGTTCGGCGAGGATCACGTGCATACGGTCCCGTTTGGCTCGCTCGCGGTTGCCGGTGCCGACAACCTGTGCGCGGTCGGGCGTTGCATCGACGCCGATTCTGCGGCACTGTCCTCGGTGCGCGTGATGGGACCCTGCATCGCGATGGGTGCGGCCGCGGCGCACGCACTGGACCTGGCAGGCGCCGGCAGCGTGCACGCGATCGACATCGACGCACTCAGGAAGCGCCTGCGACACAATCTCGAGAACTGAACACCATGGCGAGCATGCCGAACACCGTGGACGTTTCGGCGCTTATCAACGGGCGCCGGCTCAGCGCCTTCAATTACCGCCTGATCGTGCTGTCGTGGCTGATCACGGTGTTCGATGGATTCGACATGATCATGGTCGGCTTCACCGCGCCCTACATGCGCGATGAGTTCGGCCTGTCGAAGCCGATGCTCGCCAACGTGTTCTCCGCCGGCCTGGTCGGCATGATGATCGGCGGCTTTCTGCTGTCCTATGTCGGTGATCGCGTCGGCCGCCGTCCCACCGTGGTTGCCTCGGCGTTTGCATTTGGCATCCTGACTGCAGCGGTCGCACTGGCGCGCGGCTATCACGCGCTGGTGGCGCTGCGCTTTCTCGATGGGCTGGCGCTGGGCGGCATGCTGCCGCTCGCCTGGGCGCTGAACATCGAGTTCGTGCCCAGCCGCATGCGCTCGACCGTAGTCACGGTGATCATGGTGGGCTTCAGCCTGGGCAGCGCCATTGCCGGGCCGATGACCAACTGGGTCGCGCCCCACCACGGCTGGCAGGGCGTATACCTGGCCGGCGGCATCGGCTCGGTGCTGTGCGCGGCGGCGCTGTGGATCTGGCTGCCCGAATCGATCCGCTTCCTGGTGCTCAAGGGCGATCGGCCACAACTGGTGCGAGCGACGCTACGACGCATGGATCCGAAGCTCGAGGTTGCCGCGGCCGGACACTTTGTCCTGAGCGACGAGGAGCAGCCGGATCGCAATTTCCATATCGGCCAGCTGTTTCGCGGCGACCTGCGCTTGATCACGCCGATGCTGTGGCTCGGCTACTTCGCCAGTTCGCTGGCGATTTATTTTGCCGTGTCGTGGGGACCGATCGTGGTTGAGGAGTTGCAGTTCCCGCGCCACACGGCGGCCCTGGTCGCCTCCACCGGGAGCCTGCTGGGCGCCGGGGCCGGACTGCTGCTGATGCGCTTTACCGACCGGCGCGGGCCCGGCTCGGTGGCCTTGTATCCGGCGTTGTGCGTGCCGGTGCTTTTGGCGCTGGGACTGGGGCTGGTGCCGCGCGCGCAGTTTCTGGCGGTGGTCATCACGTCGACGCTGCTGATCAGCGGCGGGCATTTCGGTGTGCTGTCGATCGCCGGTGTGTTCTATCCGAGTTCGATCCGCGCCAGCGGCGGCGGCTGGGCCACCTCGATGGCCAAGTTCGGCGCTATCCTGGGGCCGATCGCCGGGGGTGCCGTGCTGTCGAGCGGCATCCCGATCCTGGGCAGTTATGCACTGCTGGCCGTGTGCCCGGCTGTCCTGTGCCTGTGCGGACTGGGTATCGCCAGCGTGGTGCGTGCACGCAGATCGGCGGCGCCGACCGGCGCCGCGCTGGTGGCGGTGACTGGCGGCTCGGGCCACCGGCCATGACGCAACTGCGCAGCCTTGCGGCTAATTCGCAGATCCGGCGCGCGCACTGGCGCGCCCTGGGCCTGTCGCCGGCAGACATGGAAAAGCCGAAGATCGCGGTGGTCAATTCCTCCTCCGAGCTTGCGGTGTGCTTCGCGCACCTCGACGGCGTGGCGCGCGTCGTCAAGGAGGCGATCCGGGCCGCCGGCGGCATCCCGTTCGAGGTACGCACCACCGCGCCCGCGGATTTCATCACCGGCGCAGCCTGTTCCGGTTCCTACATCCTCGCGGCGCGAGACCTGGTCACGAACGACATCGAGGCCCAGGTCGAGGCGGCATTGCTCGATGGCATGGTGTGCCTGACGTCGTGCGACAAGACGCCCCCAGGGCACCTGATGGCGGCCGGGCGGATGAACATCCCGACCGTGCTGGTGATCGGCGGCTACCAGGCCTCGGGGATGATCGGCGATGAGCACGTGGACATCGAGGACCTGTTCGCCGGCAGCGTTGGCGCCTCACTGGGCAAGCCCGGCAGGTACGCCCTGGCCGATCTGAGCGAGCAGGCCATCCGCGGCCCGGGCGTGTGCGCCGGCATGGCGACCGCCAACACCATGCACTGCGTGGTCGAGGCGCTGGGGATGTGTGTACCAGGATCCGCCCCGGTACGTGCCAACAGCGAGAAGATGTTCGATGCGGCGCGGCGTGCCGGAACGCGAATTGTGGCGATGGTCAACGAGGGCCTCACACCCCGCAAGGTGCTCACCGCGGCCGCCTTTCGCAATGCGGTCGCGATGGTGCTCGGCGTGTCAGGCTCGATCAACGCCATCAAGCATCTGCAGGCCACCGCGGTCGAGGCTGGCACCGGCGTCGATATCTACGCGCTGTGGGAACAGATGGGCCGCAAGGTGCCGATATTGAGCGCCGTGCGTCCCAATGGCGCGGTGCGCATCGAGCAGTTCGAGGACGCCGGCGGCGCAGCAGCCATGCTCAAGCGCCTGGCACCCTTGCTGGATACAACCGCCCTGACCATCACCGGCCGCACACTGGCCGAGGTGCTGGCGGCGACCCCGGTGGGTGACAGCGGCATCATCCGCGAACTGGACAACCCGATCTCCGCCGGGCCTGCCATCGCGATCCTCAAGGGCTCGCTCGCTCCGGAGAGCGCAGTGGTCAAGCTTGGCATCCGCGACGGCAGTCGTCCGGAATATTTCGAAGGTCGCGCCATCGTGTACGAGAACACGCCCAGCGCGATGGCGGACATCGCGGCCGGCAAACTTGCGAAAGGCTCGGTGCTGGTATTGCGCGGCCAGGGTCTGAAAGGCGGTCCAGCCATGGGCGGCGGCGCCTCATTGGTGCTGTTCGCGATCGATGCCGCGGGCCTCGCGCGCGACGTTGCGTTGGTGACCGATGGTCAGCTGTCCGGCCTGTGCCTGAAAGGACTCACCGTCGCCGAGGTCGCCCCGGAGGGCGCCACCGGTGGGCCGATCGGCAAGGTGCGCAATGGCGATCGCATCGTCATCGATGTGGCAGCGCGCCGGCTGGATCTCGACGTGCCGGCCGCGGAGCTGGCCGCGCGCCCGGCGCCGCCGACCGGATTTCCCATCGACGCCAAGGGCTATCTGGGAATTTACCGGCGCGACGTGCAATCCATGGCGAGCGGCGCGGTGCTGACCGATCTCAAGCCGTAGAGGATGGCGATGATGCGAGACAAAAGCGGGCACGACTGGAATCCAAACCGCATGTTGTGGGCGGTGGCAACGGTGCTCGCGCTGGCACTGTGCACGGCGGGAGCGCCTGGGCTCGCCGCGCAGCCGGGCAGCGATGGCTGCGCCGGCAGCGACGGCGGCATCCTGCTGCCGCCGGGATTTTGCGCCACGGTGTTCGCCGACAAGTTGGGTCACGCGCGCCACCTGGTGGTCGCACCCGACGGCGTGGTTTACGTCAACACCTGGAGCGGCGCCTACTACCGCACCGCCGCGCCGCCGGGCGGGTTCGTGATTGCGCTCAAGGATACCAAGGGCGACGGTCACGCCGACCTGGTGCGCCGTTTCGGCGACGGCGTCGCGCAGGGCTCGGCCGGCGGCACCGGCATCGCCATCTATAAAAACGCGCTCTACGTCGAGCAGAACGACAAGATCCTGCGCTACCGGCTGCAAGCCGGATCGCCGGTGCCCTCGGCGGCGCCCGAGGTGGTGGTCTCGGGACTGCCGATCACCGGCGATCATCCGATGCATCCGTTCGTCATTGACGAGCACGGCAAGCTGCTCGTGGACGTTGCTTCCGCCACCAACGCCTGCGACGTGCACAACCGCATGCCGCTATCGCCGGGCAACGATCCGTGCACCGAGCTGCAGACGCGCGGCGGTATCTGGCGTTACGACGCCACGCGTCTGAACCAGAAATTCTCGGCGGCCGAGCGCTACGCAACCGGCATTCGCAACGGCGAGGGCATGTCGTTCGACAGCGCCGGGCGCATGTACGTCACCCAGCACGGGCGCGATCAGCTGGCGGAGAACTGGCAGGATCGCTATACGCCCGCGCAGGGCCACGAACTGCCGGCCGAGGAATTGCTGCTGCTCGAACAGGGCGCCGATTACGGCTGGCCAATGTGCTACTTCGACGGCTTCCAGAAGCGCCTGGTGCTGGCGCCCGAATACGGCGGCGACGGCGGGCACGCGCTCGGCGTGTGCGCGGGCAAGCGCGGACCGGTCGGCGTTCTTTCCGGCCCACTGGGCGCCCGATGACCTGGTGATCTACAACGGCCAGCAGTTTCCCGCGCCCTACCGCGGTGGAGCTTTCATTGCTTTTCACGGCTCGTGGAACCGCGCACCCTCGCCGCAGGCCGGCTACAACGTCGCGTTCCTGCCGCTGGCCGACGGCCATGCGGCAGGCGACTACATCGTGTTCGCGGACGGCTTTGCCGGCGCGGAGAAAGCGCCGGGACGGGCCGATTTCCGACCCACCGGCCTGGCGGTGGCGCCCGACGGCGCGTTGTTCGTTTCCGATGACGAGCACGGCCGTATCTGGCGCATCAGCTGGCGCGGCGGTCCCGGCGCTGCCGCCGACACGCTGGTTTCGGCACGCATCCCGCCCACGGGTGACGGTCATCACGACGCGCGCCGCCCGCTCGACTCGCTGCCGCTGGCGCCCGGCGTCACGCGCGAACAGCTGGCGCTGGGCGATCACGTGTTTCATGGCGAGGCGGCCGGCGGCACCTGCAGCGGCTGTCACGCCTCGGACGGCAAGGGCAGCATCGTGGGCGCCGATCTGACCACCGGTCAGTGGCTATGGAGTGACGGCAGCCCCGCTGCCATCGCCCGCACCATCGCCCAGGGCGTCACGACGCCGAAACGCAGCTTCGGTGCCATGCCGCCGCTGGGCGGCGCGAAGCTGACCCCGGCCGACCTAACCGCGGTCGCCGCCTACGTCTGGGCTATCGGCCAGCCCGTCAGATAGACGCCGCGGCCGGTGATGCTGCCATCGTGGACGCATCGGCGCCCTCGTCGCTGGCCTCGGGCGGTACGTAGGGCAATACTTCCAGTACTTCCCCGGCCGCGATGCGCTGCTGTGTGCGCCGCCAGAATCCCGGCTGATACAGATCCGCATGCGCCTGCAGATACTGCTCGCGCAGCGCGCCCGACATGCCGAGGAAACTCAGCAGTGTCTCGGGGAAGATATCGTGCTCGCCGACGAAGAACCACGGCTCGGCGCGCATCTCGTCCTCGTCGCACTGGGCCTGGGGCAGGTCGCGGAACTGGCAGTCGGACACGCGGCATAGCTCGTCGTAGTCGTAGAACACCACGCGGCCGTGGCGCGTGACGCCGAAATTCTTCAGCAGCAGGTCGCCGGGGAACACGTCGGTATAGGCCAGGTCGCGGATCGCGCGGCCGTAATCGACCGCCGCGCGCTGCGCGGCCGCCTGCGGCGCGTCGCGCAGGAAGATATCCAGCGGTGTCACGCGTCGTTCGATGTAGAGGTGATCGAAGATGAGATCGCTGCCCACCAGGTGGACACTGTCCGCGGCCTCGGCGCGCAGTTCATCCAGTAGCTCCGGTGCAAATCGAGCCAGCGGGAAGCGCAGGCGACGAAACTCCTGCGCATCGATAAGTCTGCCGGCGCGGTCGTGGCGGAACACGAAGCTGTACTTGGCCATGACGTCTTTTTTGGAAACACTCTTCACCTCCGCGATGCGATCACGGATCACCTTGAACACCACGTCGAACGACGGCAGCGTAAAGCAGATCATCACCAGGCCACGCTGCCCCGGGGCCGGCACGAACCGGTCATCGCTGGTGGACAGGTGACGGAACAGGCTCCGGTAGCGTTCGGTCTTGCCCTGCTTGGCCCGGCCCAGCACGGTGAACAGCTCCCCGGCCGGCTTCTTCGGCAGCAGCTCGCGCAGCAACGACACCGTGGCGGCGACATGCTCGAGGTCAACGTGGAAGTACGAGCGCGCGAAACCGAACAGGATGCTGATCTCGTCCTCGGTCAGCATGGTCGCGTCCACCACCACGCCGGCCTCGGTGTTGCGCAGTGCGATTGCGATCGGAGTGCTCATCTTGCGCCCGACCATGCGCCCGACCAGGTAGGCGCGCGTGGACTGATAGAACACCGCGTCGATGACTTCCAGCGACTCGATGTGGCGCAGCTCACCGCGCTGCCACAGCATGCGCTCCAGCGCCGAGGCCACCACCCAGGCGCTGGTATCCAGGTCGGCCCAGGGCGCGCGCAGCGGCTGCGACTCGAGCAGCTTCTTGATCAGCAGCGTCAGGTCGCCTGACATCTGGTAGCGGCGCGTGACCCGCTGGGTGGGTTTGGCCGCCGCCAGCGGATCAAGGTCGGTGGCCACGAATTCGATGTCCGGCGACACGCCGACGGTACCGAACAATTGGCGTGTCACCGAGCTGAAGAACGTCTTGCAGAACTCGTTGTCCGGCAAGCCCTCCGTCAGGTTGCTGAAATGCCGCTTGACCTCGGTCCACAGCGTGCGCGATCGCGCGTTCTCACCCAGCGCGCCCTCGAGTTCGACTACCGTGGCCTGCATCCAGCGCTCGTACAGCTCGATGCGCTCGACCGCATCGCGCTGGCTGCCGTGCCAGTCGCGATCGGCGAAGCGCTCGATCGCGCGCCGGGTGATCTCGCGAAAGCTGGCGTTGTAGCTCAGGAAGGCTTCCACCACCAGCTGCGCGCAGCGCATGCCGTAGAGCGCCGATTCGAAGGCGTGCGCGATCTCACCGTCGGCCGGCGACGGCGTCGGGCGCGACGCGCCCATGACGGTCGAACCGATGGCCGGTTCCGGGTAGTCGACACGCATGGCTGTGCTGGCGCCCGCGCCCGAACTCAGGCCGAGCGCGAGCGCGGCTCGGCGGTGAACTGCTGCTCCTCGGTGCTGCCGGCCAGCGCGGTGATCGACGAGGTCCCGGCCGCGATAGTCTGGGTGACGTCGTCGAAATAGCCGGCGCCGACTTCGCGCTGGTGCTTGGTGGCGGTATAGCCGTGCGTTTCGGCTGCGAACTCAGCCTGCTGCAGCTTGACGTAGGCGGTCATCTGCTGCGCCTTGTAGCCCTGGGCCAGTTCGAACATCGAATAATTCAGCGCGTGGAACCCGGCCAGGGTGATGAACAGGAACTTGTAGCCCATGGCGCCCAGTTCGCGCTGGAACTTCGCGATCGTCGCGTCATCGAGCTTGCGCTTCCAGTTGAACGAGGGCGAGCAGTTGTAGGCCAGCATTTTCCCGGGGAACTGCCGATGAATGCCCTCGGCGAAATATCTGGCCTCGGCCAGATCCGGGTGTCCGGTCTCGCACCACAGCATGTCCACGTACGGTGCGTATGCCAGGCCGCGGGCGATGGCCGCATCGAAGCCCGCGCGCACGTGATAGAAGCCCTCGGGGGTACGGCCCTTGGCGCCATCGATGAAGCCGCGGTCGCGCTCATCGACATCCGCGGTCAGCAGCGTGGCCGATTCCGCATCGGTACGCGCTATCAGCACCGTGGGTACATTGCACACATCGGCCGCCAGGCGCGCGGCCACCAGCTTGTTGATGCCCTCCTGCGTCGGCACCAGCACCTTGCCGCCCATGTGTCCGCACTTCTTGGCGGACGACAGCTGATCCTCAAAATGCACACCGGCGGCGCCGGCCTCGATCATCGCTTTCATCAGTTCGAACGCGTTCAACACGCCGCCAAAACCGGCCTCGGCATCGGCCACGATCGGCTTGAGCCAGTCGATGCCGTCGTCGCCCTCGGCGTGATGCAGCTCGTCGGCACGGCGCAGGGTGCTGTTGATGTGGCGCACCACCGCGGGCACCGAGTCGGCCGGATAGAGCGACTGGTCGGGATACATCTGCCCGGCAAGATTGGCGTCGCCGGCCACCTGCCAGCCGGACAGGTAGATCGCATCCAGCCCGGCCTTGACCTGCTGCATCGCCTGGTTGCCGGTCAGGGCGCCGAGCGCGTTCACGAACGGTTTCTCGTTCAGGTAGCGCCACAGCTTTTCCGCCGTGATGCGCGCAATCGAATGTTCGATCGGTACCGTGCCGCGCAGTCGCACCACATCCTCGGGCGTATAGGCGCGCGTGATACCGCGCCAGCGCGGACTGTCCTGCCAATTGCGCTTGAGCTCCTCGGCACTGGGCAGGGTTCGTTGCATCATCATGCTCTCATGCTCCTTGTCGCAATTGCGACCCATCAGCCGAGCAGCTCGTATGCCGGCAGCGTCAGAAATTCATCAAACGTGTCGCTGTTGACCATCGCGGAAAACAGCCGCGCCGCGCTCGGGAACACCCCGGCCAGCATGCGGCGGGCGCCGACCTCGCCGTGGATGCGCTCGATCTCCTGGGTCAGCGTGCGATCGAAGCGCTCCTGGCAGATCAGCGCGCCATCGACGGTGCGCGCCTCGTGCTGCAGCCACTGCCACAACTGCGCCCGGCAGATCTCCGCCGTGGCCGCATCCTCCATCAGGTGATAGAGCGGCACGCAGCCCTCGCCGCCCAGCCAGGCCTCGATGTACTGCAGGCCGACGCGAATGTTGTGGCGCAGCCCGGCGTCGGTGATTGGCCCTTCCGGCACCCGCAGCAGGTCGGTCGCGCTCACCCGCACATCGTCACGCTTCACGTGCAGCTGGTTGGGCCCGGGCATGATGGCGTCGAACACCTCATTCGCGATCGGCGCCAGCGCCGGATGCGCGACCCAGGTGCCGTCGTGGCCGGCGCGCGCCTCGCGCAGCTTGTCGGCCCGCACCGCGAGCATCGCGGCTTCGTTCGCCTGGGGGTTGCCACGCACCGGGATCTGCGCCGCCATGCCGCCGATGGCGTGCGCCCCGCGACGATGGCAGGTGTGAATCAGCAGCTCGACATAAGCCTTGAGGAACGGAGACTCCATCGTCACCGCGGCGCGGTCGGGCAGCACCGCATCGCGATGGTTTCTGAATTTCTTGATGAAGCTGAAGATGTAATCCCAGCGCCCGCAGTTCAGCCCGGCCGCGTGCTCGCGCAACTCGTACAGGATCTCGTCCATCTCGAACGCCGCCAGGATGGTCTCGATCAGTACCGTCGCCTTGATGGTGCCGCGCGCCATGCCGAGCTGATCCTGCGCGGCATTGAACACGTCGTTCCACAGGCGCGCTTCCAGGTGGCTTTCGAGCTTGGGCAGATAAAAGTACGGCCCGGTAGCGTGCTCAGCCAGGGCCCGGTGGTTGTTCGCCAGGTAAATCGCGAAATCGAACAGCGCACCCGACACCGCCTGACCATCCACCTGCACGTGCTTTTCCGGCAGATGCCAGCCGCGCGGACGTACCATCAGGGTCGCGATGCGCTCATTGAGCCGATAGCTCTTGCCCGAGACCGGATCGCAATGGGTGATGCTCCGCCGTACCGCGTCGTACAGGTTGACCTGGCCGCGGATCAGGTTCTCCCAGGTCGGCGAACACGAATCCTCGAAGTCCGCCATGAAGGTGCGCACCGGCGCATTGAGCGCGTTGACGATCATCTTGCGGTCCACCGGACCGGTGATCTCCACCCGCCGGTCGGCCAGATCGGCCGGCACCGGGGCGATGCGCCAGTCATCGGCGCGGATCTGGGCCGTCTCCGGCAGAAAATCCGGCAGCACTCCGCGATCGAGTTCTGTCTGGCGGCGCGCGCGTTGTGCCAGCAGCTGCAGCCGGCGCGCATTGAACTGCCGGTGCAGGCTTGCCAGCAGCTCCAGCGCCACCGGCGTGAGCACCTCATCGCTGCGCTCGACTGGCCGGCGGCTGATGTCGATCGCAGGCCAGTTGTCCGGGGTAAAGGGCGGAGGACGCTGGGAAGCGCCGTGCAGCTGCAGGTTCATGCAGGGCAGCATAGCGCCCGTATTAGCAATATTTGACTAACAAAACTTCACAGTGTTAATTTCACAAAGACATGGCCAACCTGCAGCGCAAGAGTCACTTCCTGGGCGCCAAGCTGCGCAGCATCCGCAAGCGCAACGGCCTGACGCTGGAGGAACTCTCGGCGCGCTGCATCCAGATGAACGCGCAGCTGGCGCCGTCGGTGTCGTACCTGAGCATGATCGAGAGCGGCAAGCGCATGCCGTCCGAGGATGTGCTGGGGCTGCTGGCCGGCGTGTTCCAGCGCCAGGTGGCCTGGTTCCTGGACGAGCAGGTCGACATCGCCGGTGCCGGTGGCGCGCCCAAGGCCGGCGGGGCGACCCGGGTGCCGCTGGAACCTGCGTTCCTTTTCTCCAAGGAACTGCTGCAGTCGGCGATCCCGGAGCTGCTGGCGCAGACCGGAACCAGCGGCCGCCAGTTTGCGCACCTGCTGATCCGCTCGCACCAGGAAATGTCGCGCAACGATTTTCCCGACCTGGAACGTACCGCCGAGAGCATCGGTGAGCGCCGGCTGCCGCTGACGGTGGAGGATCTGACGCGCCTGGCGCGCCACCACGGGCTCGACCTGCGCTGGTTCGAGCGCCGCTCGGTGCTGGTACGCGACAACAACCAGGAGGTACGCAGCACGGTGCGCTCGTTCTTCGAGCCGCCGCATACCGTGTACCTGAATCAGGCGCTGCGCGCCGATCCGGCGCGCCTGAAGTTCGACCTAGCCACTCACATCGGCCACAAGGTGCTGCACGGCGGTGATGGCATGAAGTCGCCGCACGCCACCGGCGGTGAAATGGGCGGCAGTCCGGAGAGCGGATCGGAGACCGCCGGCCTGCGCGCGCAGGACGTACTGCACGCCTGGCGCGATTTCGAATGCAGTTTCTTCGCCGGTGCGCTGCTGTGCCCTAAAATTCCGTTCCGGCGCTTCCTGGCGCGCAATCAGTATCGCATCGAACCCGCGACGCGGCTGCAACTGACCCCGGCAGTGGTGATGCGCCGCATGACCAAGGTGTCGCCGTATCCGTACTGGCACTTCTTCGATGCCTACCCGCCCGGCTACCTGCGTGCGGTCTACCGCGGCAACGGCATCCCGCTGCCCTGGGGCAACATGGCGCAGGTCAGTGATCCGTGCCCGCAGTGGGCGGTGTTTCGCATGATCGACGCTGAGACCAGGGAATCGGGCTCGCAGATCTCGGTACTGCGCGACCATGACCGCTCGCTGCTGTACTGCTGCCACTCGATGCGCACGCGCGATATGGCCGGCAATTTCCACGTGCTGTCGGTGGGCATCGATCTGGCGCCGGCGCTCGATGCCAACGGCAGTGATTCCGCCGCCGTCATCGGCGCGATCACCGACGAGTGCCTGCGCCGTCGCGCCGACACCCCGATGCCGGCTGCCGCCGCGCAGGCGTTGCGCGCGGCCGCGCGGGTGCTGAACATCGCCTGGATCGAAGAGGCGCTGCTGCATCCGGCCCGCATCATCTGTCCACGCAGCAGCCGCTGCCCGCGCACCGATCGCTGCGAATCGGCGCTGCCGTCCAAGGCGCGCGAAATCACCGACATCCGCGCCGAGATCCTCGGACGACGCGAGCCGGCGCGGAAGTAGACGGCGGCGCGCTCCAGGCGCTAGCCGGCGGCCCGGATCAGCCGCTCGAGCTCCGGTACGATCTGGAACAGATCGCCCACCAGGCCGATATCGGCCACCTCGAAGATCGGCGCTTCACTGTCCTTGTTGACCGCGACGATGGTGCGCGCGTCCTTGATGCCGGTCAGGTGCTGGATGGCGCCCGAGATGCCCAGCGCCAGGTACAGCTCGGGCGCGATGATCTTTCCGGTCTGCCCCACCTGCAGCTCGTTGGCGGCGTAACCGGCATCGACCGCCGCGCGCGAAGCCCCGACTGCCGCACCGAGCGCATCGGCCAGCGCATACAGCAATTTGAAATTCTCCGCGCTGGCAAGCGCGCGACCGCCCGAGACCACCCGCGCGGCGCTCTGCAGGTCCGGCCGGTCGGCGTTGGCCGCCGAGCGCGACACGAACCGGGTGTGCGTCGGCAGTGTCGCCTCGACCGACACGCGCTCGATCGTCGCCGCACCGCCGGCGGCGGCGGGTTGAAACGACGCGGTGCGCACGGTCGCCACGACGATGCTGCCAGCCGGGGCTTCCACGGTGACGATGGCGTTGCTGGCGTAGACCGGACGGCGATAGCGGTAAGGCGAATCCACCGCCATGACGTCGCTGATCTGACCGACACCGAGCAGCGCGGCGACGCGCGGCATCAGATCCTTGCCGAAGGTGGTCGACGGCCCGACAAGGTGCGTGTAGCCGCGCGCCAGTGCCGCCAGCTGCGGCGCCTGCAGCGCCGCCAGCGCCTCGGCGTTCTCGGGACGCTCGACCAGCAGCACCCGCTTGACGCCGCCAACCGCTGCCGCCTCGGCCGCGACCGCGCCGCCATCGGCGGCCAGCACCGCGATATCGATCTCGACCTGACCGATCGCCTGCACGCAGCTCACGCACTTGGCAGTACTGGGATTGAGCCTGCCCTGGAAATGCTCGGCGATGATCAATGCCCGGTTCATCTACAGCACTCCGCGCTGCTTCAGCGCCGCGACCAGCTCGGCCGCATCCTTCACCATGACGCCGCGCGCGCGCACCGCCGGCGGCTCGAACTTCAGCGCCCGCATGCTCCGGGCGGCCGGCACCACGCCCAGCTCCGCCAGCGTGGTGACGTCGAGCGGTTTCTTTTTCGCCTTCATGATGTCGGGCAGCTTGATGTAGCGCGGCTCGTTCAGGCGCAGATCCGTGGTCACCACGCCGGGCAGGTCGATTTCGATGGTCTCGAGCCCGGCATCGACCTCGCGCGTCACGCGCGCACGCGTGCCTTCCAGCACCAGCTTCGAGGCATAGGTCGCCTGCGGCCGCTCCCACAGCGCCGCCAGCATCTGCCCGGTCTGGCCGTTGTCGTCATCGATCGCCTGCTTGCCCAGGATCACCAGCTGCGGCGCATGCTTTTGCACCAGCTTCAGGAACACCTGCGCCGCGGTCAACGGCTCTACCGGCGCGTCCACCTGCACCAGCAGCGCACGGTCGGCCCCCATCGCCAGCGCGGTGCGCAGCTGTTGCTGCGCTTCGGCCGGCCCGATGCTGATCGCGATCACCTCGCCGGCAAGATTGCGCTCCTTGATGCGCAGCGCCTCCTCCAGCGCGATCTCGTCGAACGGGTTGATGCTCATCTTGACGCCATCGGTCACGACGCCGGAACCGTCCGGTTTCACCCGCACGCGCACGCTGTAGTCGATGACGCGTTTTATGCCTACCAGAATCGGACTCATGCGCTACCCACCCCGCTGGAGAATCAGCGCCGACATCATATCGTTAACCGAGGTTGCCTCAAGCGCTGCGCGCTCGGAAAATCGGTGCAGGATATGCCCGGCCTGCATCGCGGGGAAATGATCGCGCACGCTGGCTTCGAATTTACGCCGCAGCAGCGGCAGCCCTTCCGCACGCCGCAGGCGATGCCCGATCGGATAGTCCACCGCCACCCGACGCGAGCAGCTGCCGTCGCGATAGAACAACTGGACGGCGTTTCCGATAAAGCGCTTGGTCGGATCGTAGTAGTCGCGGGTGAAGTCGCGGTTCTCCACCACCTGCATCCGGGCACGCAGCGCGTCGATGCGCGGATCGCGCGCCACCGTGTCATCGTAGTCCGAGGCGTTCAGGCGGCCGAAGATCAGCGGTATTGCCACCATGTACTGGATGCAGTGATCGCGGTCGGCCGGGTTATTGAGCTCCCCGGTCTTGTCGATGATGCGTACTCCCGGCTCCTGGGTCTCGATCACGATGCGCTCGATCTGGTCCAGGCGCGATGCCGCCTCGGCATGCAGCGTCATCGCCGCCTCGACCGCGGTCTGGGCGTGAAACTCGGCCGGAAACGAAATCTTGAACAGGATGTTTTCCATCACGTAGCAGCCGAACGGCTGCGGCAGGGCGAAGCTGCGGCCCTTGTAGAGCACATCGTAGAAGCCCCAGGTCTTGGCCGACAGCGCCGAGGGGTAGCCCATCTCCCCGCGCAGCGCCAGCAGCGCATGCCATACCGCGCGGCTGGTGGCATCGCCGGCGGCCCAGCTCTTGCGCGAGCCGGTGTTGGGTGCATGACGGTAGGTACGCAGCGCGCCGCCGTCGATCCAGGCGTTGGAAACCGCGTTGATGACCTGCTCACGCGTGCCGCCAAGCATCGCCGTGACCACGGCGGTGGATGCCACCCGCACCAGCAGCACGTGATCCAGGCCGACGCGATTGAAACTGTTCTCCAGCGCCAGCACCCCCTGGATCTCGTGCGCCTGGATCATCGCCTGCAGCAGCGCGCGCACCGTGAGCGGCTCGCGCCCGGCCTGCGCCGCATTGCGCGACAGGTAATCCGCCGCCGCCAGGATCCCGCCCAGGTTGTCGGAGGGATGGCCCCACTCGGCCGCCAGCCAGGTATCGTTGAAGTCCAGCCAGCGGATCATGGCGCCGATGTTGAAGGCCGCCGACACCGGATCGAGTTCGTGCGCGGTACCGGGCACCCGGGCGCCGCCGCGCATGATCGCGCCGGGCACCACCGGGCCGAGGAGCCGGGTGCAGGCCGGAAATCGCAGCGCCTGAAAGCCGCATCCCAGCGTGTCCATCAGGCAGTAGTACGCGGTCTCGCGCGCCAGCTCGCTCGGGCTCGAGTAGCCGCGTGCATAGTCGGCGATGGCGCTCAGCACCGCATCCGGAGCTGCACGCACGGCCGACTTGTAATCCTGTGACATGTCGCTGGTGCCGGCTTGGGGACCCGCCGTTACGGCCGGTCCGCCAGCGCGACAAACGGCAGGTTTTCCGGGCCGGTGTAATTCGCGCTCGGCCGGATGATCTTGCCATCGATGCGCTGCTCGATCACGTGCGCCGCCCAGCCCGCGGTGCGCGCAATCACGAACAGCGGCGTGAACATCTCGGTCGGCACGCCCATCAGGTGGTATGAGACGGCTGAATACCAATCGAGATTCGGGAACATGTTCTTCACCTGCCGCATCACCGATTCAATGCGTTCGGCGACATTGAACAGCGGCAACTCGCCGGCGGCCGCGGCCAGATCATGTGCCACGCGCTTGATGACTTCGTTGCGCGGATCGGCGCTGGTGTAGACCGGGTGGCCGAACCCGATGATCACCTCGCGCCCGGCCACGCGCGCGCGGATGTCGGCTTCGGCGGCATCGGGTGAGTCGTAACGCTGCTGGATCTCGAACGCGACCTCGTTCGCGCCGCCGTGCTTGGGCCCGCGCAGGGCACCGATGGCGCCGGTGATGCAGGAGTACAGGTCCGACCCGGTTCCGGCGATCACGCGTGCGGTGAACGTGGAGGCGTTGAACTCGTGCTCGGCGTACAGGATCAGCGAGGTATGCATGGCGCGCACCCACAGCTCGCTCGGCGCTTTGCCGTGCAGCAGATGCAGGAAATGCGCGGCGATCGAATCGTCGTCGGTGTTCACTTCGATGCGCCGGCCGCTGTGACTGAAGTGGTACCAGTAGCACAGCATCGAAGGCAGGCACGCCAGTATCCGATCCGACAGCTCACGCGCCGCCGCGGGCGCATGTTGCGGATGCTCCGGCTCGAGACAGCCGAGCACCGACACGCCGCTGCGCAGCACATCCATCGGGTGACTCGCGCGCGGCAGCAGCTCGAGCGCGCCGCGCAGCGCCGGCGGCAGATCGCGCCATGCCTTGAGCCGCCCCTTGTAGGCCGCCAGTTCGCGCGCATTGGGAAATTTCTCGTGAATCAGCAGGTAAGCGATCTCCTCGTACTCCGATCGCTCGGCGATGTCGAGGATGTCGAAGCCGCGGTAATGCAGGTCGTTGCCGGCCAGCCCGACAGTGGACAGCGCGGTGTTGCCCGCCACCACGCCCGACAGCGCTACCGATTTCTTGGCCACTTCAGCGCCCCTTGCCGGCGGCAAACAGCCGGTCCAGATGCTGTTCGAAGGCCTCGTAGTCCAGATACTTGTACAGATCCGCGCGTGTCTGCATGCGCTCGATCATATTGCGCTGCGTGCCGTCGCGGCGAATGGCCTCGAAGGTCGCCAGCGCCGCGGCGTTCATCGCCCGATACGCCGCGCAGCAGTACAGCACGATATCTACCCCGGCCGCAGCAAGCTCATCGCGGCCGAACAGCGGCGTCTTGCCGAATTCGGTGATGTTGGCGAGGATCGGCACCCCGACCGCCTGCCGGAAGCGCCGATACTGATCGAGCTCGCTGATCGCCTCGGGGAAGATCATGTCCGCGCCGGCCTCAACGCAGGCGAGCGCACGCTCGATGGCGCGCTCCAGTCCCTCGCTCGCAAGTGCATCGGTACGGGCCATGATGACGAACTCGCGATCGGTGCGCGCGTCGACCGCCGCCTTGACTCGATCGACCATCTCCTCGAGCGGCACGATCTCCTTGCCGGGACGATGGCCGCAGCGCTTGGCCTGCACCTGATCCTCGATGTGCAGCCCCGCAGCCCCGGCCTTGGCAAAACTGCGCACCGTGCGTGCGATGTTGAACGCTCCGCCCCAGCCGGTGTCGGCATCCACCAGCAACGGCAGTGCGCAGACGTCGGTGATGCGGCGGATGTCCACCAGCACGTCATCCATGGTGCTGATGGCAAGGTCCGGCACGCCGAGCGAATTGGCCGCGAGTCCCCCGCCGGAAAGATAGATGGCACGAAAGCCGGTGGCGGCAGCCATGCGCGCCACATAGGCATTGACCGTGCCGACCAGCTGCAGCGGCCGCTCGTCGGCGAGCGCGGCACGAAAGCGCGCGCCGGCAGATAATGCGCTTGCAGATGCGGTTTCCATCCGCCGAACCCTACACTAGCTGGCACGCTTAATGGAACACTCGGCCCGCCAAGTCCGGAAAACCCCTCCCATGCCCTACCGACACTCGGCATTGATGCAGGACCGACTGGCCGATAATCGCGCGCGCATCATGCGCGCCACGCGCCAGCTGATCGCGCGCGGCGGCTTTCGCGCCGCGCGCATCAGCGCGGTGGCCGCTGCGGCCGGGTTGTCCACCGGCTCGATCTACCGTTATTTCCCGTCCCAGGCGCAGCTGTTCATCGAGGTACTCACGGCCGCGGTGAGCCGCGAGATCGAGCTGCTCGAGCGCATCGCCGGCACCCACGCCGCCGCGCCGCTGCGCCTGAAGAGCGCGGTGGAAAGCTTTGCGCGCCGGGCGCTGGAAGGGCGCAATCTGGCCTACGCGTTCATCGCCGAACCGATCGGCGCCGAGGTGGATGTCGCGCGCATGCGTTCGCGGCGCGAGTTCTGCCAGGTGTTCCAGCGCCTGCTCACCGGCGGCATGCGCAGCGGTGAATTCCCGCCACAGGACGCGGAAGTCGCCGCCGCCTGCATCTTCGGCGCCTTCACCGAGGCGCTGGTGGGGCCGATCGCGCCGGGCAGCAAGGCGGTGACGCCGCGCGCACGCGCGCGCCTTACCGCGGCCATCAGTCGTTTCTGTATACGCGCGGTCAGTCCCTGACGCGCAGCGTCCACTCGCGCCAGATCGCCATCGCGATCGCCAGCACCACCGGACCGGTGAACAGGCCTATCAGCCCGAACGCCGACAATCCGCCCAGGGCTCCGAACAGCACGATCAGGAACGGCACATGCGTGGCGTGGCCGATCAGTATCGGGCGCAGGACCTGGTCGGCAGGATGCACCAGCACCGCGCCCCAGGTCAGCATCACGATGCCCTTCCACACCGCACCGGTGGACAGCAGATAGATGCCGACCGGCACCCAGACGATGGCCGTGCCCACCAGCGGCACGATGGAGAGTATGCCGGTGAGCGCCCCCAGCAGCACCGGGGCTCCAAGGCCCACCACCCAGTAGCCGATGCCCGCGAGCACCCCCTGCGTGATTGCCGTGATCAACAACCCGTACACCACCGCGCGCGTCATCTTGCCGGCCGTGACCACGTAGGCATTGAGCCGGTCGCCGAAAAATCCCTCGACCACGTGATCCGCCTGGGTCGCGATGACCTCGCCGTCGCGAAAAAAGAAGAACAGCGTCAGCAGCGTCAGCGACAGTCTCACGATAGTGCGGCCGACGCTGCCGAGGATGTGCCCCAGGTCGGATGCCCAGCTCAGAAGCCAGGCGCTCACCTGCCGCGTCAGCTCCGAGGGGTCGGTCGCGTAGCTGTCCATCGTGTCCTGGAGCTTCTGGCCGACCCAGGGGATGCGGCCGAGGAATTTCGGCACCACCTGCGGTGCCTGGGCGAGATACTTGGCGGTGCTCTGGTAGGCCGAGATCAACTCGCCCTGCACCAGCACCAGGATCCACAGCACCGGCAGCACCACGGCACAGCCGATGATCAGCGTCATCAGCAACGCCGCAAGCGTGCGGTAGCCATGCAGCAGGCGGCGCAGGCGCCGGTACAGCGGCCAGCTCGCGTAAGCCAGGATCGCGGCCCATACGATCGGCGCGATGAACGGCGCCAGTATCATCAGGCACAGCAGCGCCAGGGCTACCAGCAGCAACGCCAGCAGCAGCGGGCGCACCCATGACGAGGAAGGTGGATTCATCGCGCCTGCGCAACCCGTGAGCGTGTAGGCCGCTGCAGTACCTCGCAGATATAGCGATCGGCCGCGAGCAGCGCGTCGAGTTGCACCCCGGTGTCGACGCCAAGTCCATCGAGCATGTACAGCAGGTCCTCCGTGGCCACATTACCCGACGCCCCCGGCGCGTAGGGGCAGCCGCCGAGGCCGGCGACTGACGCATCGAATACCGCCACGCCCAGCTGCATGGCCGCGTACACATTGGCCAGCGCCTGGCCATAAGTGTCATGGAAATGACCCGCCAGCCGCTCGATTGGTACCCGCCGCGCCACGGCATCGATCATCGCCGCGGTGTGTCCTGGTGTGCCGACGCCAATGGTATCCCCGAGCGAGATCTCATGGCAGCCCATCTCATGCAGCGCGCCGGCGACGTCGGCCACCGCGGAAGGTGCGACGGCGCCCTGGTACGGACAACCCAGCACGCACGATACGTAGCCGCGCACCGGAATCGAGTGCGCGCGCGCGGCCTGCATCACCTGCTCGAAGCGCTGCAGGCTCTCGGCAATCGAACAGTGAATGTTCTTCTGCGAGAAGCTCTCCGATGCGGCGCCGAATACCGCCACCTCATCCGCGCCGGCCGCCAGCGCGGCCTCGAAGCCCTGAAGGTTGGGCGTCAGTGCCGAGTACCTAAGCCCTGCCCGCCGCGGCACGCCGCGCATCACCGCGTCGTGATCGGCCATCTGCGGCACCCGCCGGGGCGACACGAACGCGGTGGCCTCGATATGCCGCAGCCCGGAATCGGCCAGCCGCCGGATCAGTTCCAGTTTCACCTCGGTGGCCACGACCGCGCTCTCATTCTGCAGCCCGTCGCGCGGCCCGACCTCCACCAGCCTGACCCGCGCCGGCATCATGGGCGGCGCGACCCCGGGCGCGGCGACTCCAGCGTCGTGACCTCGAAATCGATCAGCTCCACGCCTTCCCGCACCTGCTCGCCGATCGCGGCCCGAAAGCCGCGCAAGGTGCCATTCGCCGGGGCGCAGATCGTATGCTCCATCTTCATCGCTTCCAGGACCAGTAATGGCGCGCCCTTGGCGACCGTGGCGCCCGCCTCCACCAGCTGCGCGATCACACGCCCGGGCATCGGCGCCGCAAGGCTCGCCTCGGCAACATAGGCATCGCCGCCCAAGTGCAGCGGATCGCGCCGGCGCAGCCGGTATTCATCGTCGCCGATGACAATGCGCAGCTGGCCCGCCTCCTCCTCGATCTGCACCCGCACCCCGTCGGCCCCGTACTGCAGATGAAATATGTCCTCGCCCGCGGCCACGAGCGATGCGCTGGCGCTGCGTTCCCCGATGCCAAGCGAGAGTCCCTGGGGCAGATACTCCACCGCCACAGGTCCACCCGGTTCGAACTCCAGGGTGCGGCGCAGCTGGCCATTGAGCCGCCAGCCATCGCCGCTGTTCCAGGCCGAGGCCAGCGCGGGACGCTCCTGCCCGAGGGTCCACAACGCGGCGGCGGCGAGCGCGCGCGCATCGGGCGCGGGCTGGCTGCCTGCCACCAGCTCGCGTTCGCGTTCGATGAAGCCGATGTCCAGCAGTCCGCTGGCGAAGGTCTTGCTCGCCACCAGGCGGCGCAGAAACATCACGTTGTTGCCGACCCCGGCGATGCGCACCTGCGACAGCGCCAGGCCCAGCGCCGCGACCGCCTCCGCTCGCGTATCCGCATGCACGATCAGCTTCGCGAGCATCGGGTCGTAATCAATCCCGACTCTGTCCCCGGCCTCACTGCCGGTCTCAAGCCGCAGCGCACTGCCCGCTTGCGGCAACTCGAAGCGGCGCAGCACCCCGCTGGATGGCAGGAACCCGGCCTCGGGAACTTCGGCGTACAGGCGCACCTCGATCGCATGGCCATGCAGGGCAATCTCGCCCTGGCGGCGCGGCAGCGCCTCCCCGGCCGCGACCCGCAGCTGCCATTCCACCAGGTCGATGCCGGTGATCATCTCGGTCACCGGATGCTCGACCTGGATGCGGGTATTCATCTCCATGAAGTAGAAGCCGCCGGCCGGTTCCAGCAGGAATTCCACCGTGCCGGCACCGCTGTAGCCGACCGCGCGCGCGGCATCGCAGGCCGCCCGCGTCATGCGCTCGCGCTGCAGCTCGCCCAGGTGCGGCGCCGGGGCTTCTTCCAGCACTTTCTGGTGGCGCCGTTGCGCCGAGCAATCGCGCTCGAACAGGTGCAGCACCTGTCCCTGGCTGTCGCCGAAGATCTGTACTTCGATGTGGCGCGGATTGAGCAGGTACTTTTCCAGCAGCACGCGTGCATCATTGAAGCTTGCCAGCGCCTCGCGCTGGCAGGAGGCCAGTAGCTGGTCGAACTCGGCCGCGCGCTCGACCACGCGCATGCCCTTGCCGCCGCCGCCGGCGATGGCTTTGATCAGCACCGGGTAGCCGATGCGCTCGGCTTCGCTCTTAAGCCGCGCCGCGTCCTGCGCCTCGCCGTGATAACCCGGCAACAGCGGCACGCCGCAGCGCTGCATGATCTGTTTGGCGCTCGCCTTGGAGCTCATGGCGCGCATCGCCGCCACCGACGGGCCGATGAATACCAGACCCGCGGCCGCACAGCGTTCGGCAAACAGTGGATTTTCGGACAGAAACCCGTAACCCGGATGAACCGCCTGGGCACCGCAGCGCTGCGCCGCCTCGATGATGGCGTCGATGCGCAGGTAACTGTCGCGCGCCGCGGCCGGACCCACGCACACCGCCTGATCGGCCAGTCGCACGTGCAGCGCCGCCGCGTCGGCCTCGGAATATACCGCGACCGTGGCTAGCCCTAAGCGCCGGCAGGTGGCGATGACGCGGCAGGCGATCTCGCCGCGATTGGCAATGAGAACCTTGTCGAACATGCCCCTAAGTCCAGCCCGGCTTGCGCTTGCCGAAGAACGCCGCGATGCCTTCGCGCGCCTCCGCCCCGGCACGCACCTCGGCGATGCTGCGCGCGGTCTGCTCCGCCACCTGCGGGTCGAACGAGTCGTGGCCGCGCAGCGCGGCCAGCAAGCGCTTGCAATGCGCCTGGGCTTGCGGCCCCGCGCTGCGCAGATCGGCCAGCAGCCCGTCCAGGCGTGCATCGATTTCCACGCCATCGACCGCCTCGTGGATCAATCCGATGCGCAGTGCTTCATCCGCATCGAAACGCTCACCGCTCAGGAAATAGCGGCGCGCGGCGCGCTCGCCGATCGCGCCGATCACATACGGGGCGATGGTCGAGGGCGTCAGCCCCAAGCGCACCTCGGTGGTGCCGAAGCTCGCATCGCGGGCGGCGATCGCGATATCGCAGGCGGCGACCAGCCCCATGCCGCCGCCGAGCGCCGCACCGTGCACCCGGGCGACGGTCGGCTTGGGCGACTGCGCCAGCGTGCGCAGCATCCACGCCAGGCGCCGCGCGTCCTCGAGATTGGCGTCGTAGCCGGCGGCCGCCTGCTGCTGCATCCACGCCAGATCGGCGCCGGCACAGAAGTTGCGCCCGCGGCCGGCCAGCACGATGGCGCGCACGCCCGCCTCCTGCGACAACTGCGAAAGGCAGCGCGTCAGCTCGCTCACCAGTCCCTCGTGAAACGCGTTGTGGCGTTCGGGCCGGTTGAGCCAGACGACGGCGCAGCCGGCGCGATCCTCGAGCTGCAGGAACTGGTAGCCCGACACGCGCGCTACATCCTGAAGACGCCAAAGCGCGTCGCGCCGATGGGCGCGTTGAGCGCTGCCGCAAGGCCCAGGCCAAGCAGCCGGCGCGTTTGCGCCGGGTCTGCAATGCCATCGTCCCACAGCCGCGCGGTGGCGTAGTAGGGATTGCCCTGCTGTTCGAACTGCTCGCGTGTCGGCTGGCGAAATTCCTGCTCCTCCTGCGCGCTCCAGCTCTTGCCCGCAGCTTCCAGCGCGTCGCGCCGCACCGTGGCGAGCACGCTGGCGGCCTGCTCCCCGCCCATGACGCTGATGCGCGAATTCGGCCAGCTCCACAGGAACCGCGGCCCGAAGGCGCGGCCGCACATGCCGTAGTTGCCGGCGCCGAACGAGCCGCCGATCAGCACCGTGAACTTTGGCAGCGCGCTGGTGGCCACCGCCGTCACCAGCTTGGCGCCGTCCTTGGCGATGCCGGCGTTCTCGTACTTCTTGCCGACGATGAAGCCGGAAATATTCTGCAGAAACAGCAGCGGCACGCCGCGCTGGGAAGCCAGCTCGATGAAATGCGCACCCTTCAAAGCTGACTCGGAGAACAAAATGCCGTTGTTGGCCAGCACCGCGACCGGGCAGCCGTGGATGTGGGCAAAGCCGGTGACCAGGGTGGCACCGTAGCGCTGCCGGAATTCGTCCAGGCGCGAGCCGTCGACGATGCGCGCGATCACCTCGCGTACATCGTAGGGTTTGCGGGTATCGGCCGGGATGATGCCGTACAGCTCCTCCGGATCGTAGCGCGGCTCCTCCGCGCTCTGCATCGCAGGCCCGGCGGGCGGGCGCCGGTTCAGATTGCCGACCATGCGCCGCAGGATCGCCAGCGCATCGGCGTCGCTGTGCGCGTAGTGATCGGCCAGTCCCGAGATGCGCGTATGCACGTCGGCGCCGCCCAGCTCCTCGGCGCTGACCACCTCGCCGGTTGCGGCCTTGACCAGCGGCGGGCCGCCAAGAAATATCGTGCCGGTGTCCTTGACGATGATGCTCTCGTCCGACATCGCCGGCACGTAGGCGCCGCCGGCGGTGCATGAGCCCATGACGCAGGCCAGCTGCGGGATGCCGCGCTCGGACAGCCGCGCCTGGTTGAAGAAGATGCGGCCGAAGTGCTCCTTGTCCGGGAACACATCGTCCTGCAGCGGCAGGAAAGCGCCGCCCGAATCCACCAGGTAGATGCACGGCAGGTGATTCTCGCCGGCGATCTCCTGCGCCCGCAGGTGTTTCTTGACGGTGATCGGGTAATACGTACCGCCCTTGACGGTCGCATCATTGGCCACGATCACGCACTCGCAGCCGCTGACGCGGCCGATGCCGGTGACGATGCCGGCCGCCGGCACCTCCCCGCCATACATGTCGTAGGCGGCCAGCGCACTGAGTTCAAGCCATGCGCTGCCCGGGTCGAGCAGCAGATCGACGCGCTCGCGCGCCAGCAGCTTGCCGCGCGCGTGGTGGCGCTCGCGCGCCGCGTCGCTCCCGCCTTGCGCCGCCGCCGCGCTGCGTTCGCGCAGCTGCGCCACCAGCGCTCGCATCGCGGCGGCATTGGCCTCGAACTGCGCCTCGCCGCGCCGGATATTGGACTGGATGACGTTATTCATGCATCTGGTGCATCGGACCGCGCGCCAACTGTACTCCAGCGATGGCAAATAATGAATCTGAGTTCACTTTTTTGCCGGCTGGCTCACACCGCGGGAAAGAATATCGGTAGCGGCGACTGGCTGCCCATCGCCTGGTGCCGGGAGCCCCTCGCGGCGACGCCGGGCGACTGAGCAGACCGCCCCGCCAGGCGCCGAGGTACATGAATCTGGACATAAAAACTGTCGTTCGGCGTCCGACATCGATATCGGTACATTTGCCACTCGACCGTCGCGGGCGCCTTGGTCACAATGGCCGGCAATCCGAGCCGCCGGGCGCTCCGCATGAGCGCTGCCGGGCCCGACAGGGGCGCGTGGAGGCCGAATATCACCGACTGCAGGAGTAATCCGTGGACCCGCGACGATGGTTGCTGCTGACAGTGACAGCGATCGCGGTCCTATTGCAGCATTCCAGTGCCACCTCGCCGCGCGCGCGGCCGCCGCAGCCGCAACCAGTGGCCCGTTTCGGCTTCGAAAGCGTGCAGCACATCGCGCAGCAACGCTCCAGCGAGCCCTATCGCGACCGCAGCGGCAAGCTGCCCGAGAGCCTGAGCAAGATCAGCTACGACGACTACCGCAACATCCAGTTTCGCGGCGAGCAGGCCCTGTGGCGCGGGCAGGCTCTGTTCGAAGTACAGTTTTTCCACCGCGGCTTTGCCTACGACCGGCGGGTCAACGTCACGGAAATCGGCGACGACGGCGTGCTGCGCGCCATCAATTACGATCCGTCGCAGTTCGAATTCGGCAAAGGCGCGCCGCCCAAGGACCTGCCCGCCGATCTGGGATTCGCCGGGCTGCGCGTGCATTTCCCGTTGCAGCGCCCCGACTACAAGGACGAGCTGATCGCATTTCTCGGCGCCTCCTACTTCCGGCTGCTCGGGCGCGACCAGAGCTATGGCGCCTCGGCGCGCGGGCTGGCCATCAACGTGGCCGGTACCGGTGGGGAAGAGTTCACCTATTTCACCGATTTCTGGCTGGTTCGCCCGGCCCCCGGGCAGCGCACGCTGACCATCTACGCGCTGCTGGACAGTCCCAGCGTCGTGGGTGCCTATCGGTTCGAGGTGCGGCCGGGAACCACGAGCGTGGTCGAGGTCACGGCCACGCTCTACGCCCGCCAGAGCGTGGACAAGCTGGGCATGGCGCCGATGACCTCGATGTACCTGTACGGCGAGGATCGGCCGCGCCCGTTCGATGACTATCGGCCGGAGGTGCACGACAGCGACGGCCTGCTGCTGCAGACCGGGGGCGGTGAATGGCTATGGCGGCCGTTGTTCAGCCCGCACGCGCTGCGGGTGTCGAGCTTTTCGGATGAGCATCCGCGCGGCTTTGGCCTGACCCAGCGCGATCGCGACTTTTCCCACTACCAGGATGAGGACGCGCACTACCAGCGCCGCCCGAGCTATTGGGTGGCGCCGCTCGGGGATTGGGGCAAGGGCAGCGTGGAGCTGGTTGAAATACCCAACGATGAGGATATTCACGACAATATAGTGTCGTACTGGATCCCATCGATGCAGCTGCAGCCGCACAAGCCGTTCACTTTCTCCTATCTGCTGTCGGCCTACTCGGAGGCACCGCAGTGGTCGCCCGGCGGGCGCGTGATCGCCACCCGCACCGCGCAGCTGCGCGGCCGTGGCGGCAGCGAATCGCCGCGGCGGATCCTGGTCGACTTCGCCGGCGGCGATCTTCCCACGCTGGTCGGCACGCAGCCGGTAAAGGCCGAGATCAGTTCCCACAACGGCGAGATCGATAACGTCTCGATCCAGCGCCTGGCGGAGAACGGGGTGTGGCGGGTCTCGTTCCGGGTGCTGCCGAAGAACAACCAGTCGGTGGACCTGCGCTGCTACCTGACGCTGTACGGCGAGTCGCTGACGGAAACCTGGACCTACCTGTGGACGCCATGAACGCCATGGCTCCGGCCGACACCCAGCGGCTGGATCAGCGTTCGCTGCGTCACCAGGCGCTGTGGCGCCGCTCACTGTTCTTCGGCCTGATATTCCTGACCGCACTGGTGGCCGGATTCCTGATGTTCGACATCCTCAAGGTCAACGGCCAGACGCTGCTCAACTGCCTGGCGTTACCGCTGTTCGTGGTGCTGTTCAGCTGGATCGCCGGCGCCTTCTGGGCCGGCATCATCGGCTTCGTGGTGCGTCTCAAGGGCCATGACCCGGCAGTGCTGCAACCGCAACGCGCGCCGACGCAGCCATTGGCCAGCCGCACCGCCATCGTCACGCCGATCTACAACGAGGATACGGCGCGCGTATTCGCCGGCGCGGACGCCATCTGGTCGTCACTGCAGCAGCAGGCGGCGCAGAAGAGCTTCGATTGTTTCATCCTGTCGGATACCCGCGATCCGCAGATCGCCAGCGCCGAGGAGGCCGCCTGGCGCGCGCTGGTGGCACGCCATGGCGCCGAAGGGCGGCTGTTCTATCGTCGCCGCAGCGACAACGTCGGCCGAAAATCCGGCAACCTGGCCGAGTTCGTGCGCAACTGGGGCGGCGCCTACGACTACATGATCGTGCTCGATGCCGACAGCATCATGTCCGGCCAGGCGCTGGTGTCGCTGGCGGAGATGATGGACGAGCATCCGGAAGTCGGCATCATCCAGACCCTGCCGCTGCTGGCCGGACGCGATACGCTGTTCGCACGCATGCTGCAGTTTGCGGTGCGGCTCAACGGCGCGATGCTGGCCAGCGGCCTTGCCTTCTGGCAGCTGGGGGAGAGCAATTACTGGGGCCACAATGCGATCATCAGGCTGCGCCCGTTCGCGCAGCACTGCGCGCTGCCGCGCCTGCGGGGCGCCCCGCCGTTCGGCGGGGAAATCCTCAGCCACGACATCGTCGAGGCGGCGTTCATGCGCCGCGCCGGCTACAAGGTATGGCTGGTGCCCGAAATCACCGGCAGCTGGGAGGAGATACCCTCCAACATCATCGACTATGCAGCGCGCGATCGCCGCTGGGCGCAGGGCAATCTGCAGCACGTGGGGGTGATGCCGATGCGCGGCCTGCACTGGCTCAGCCGCCTGCACCTGCTGACCGGCATTCTCTCCTATGTCAGCTCGCCGCTGTGGCTGCTGGTGCTGATCATCAGTTCGATCGTCACCTGCATCCAGGCGGTCAGCGGCCATCATTATTTCCAGCCGGGCGCGTTCTCACTGTTTCCGACCTGGCCGCAGTATCGCGACAGCGAAATCGCCGCGCTGCTGACCATGACCGTCATCGTGCTGCTGCTGCCGAAGATGCTCGGCGCCGTGCTGGTGCTGAAGGACCGCTCGCTGCGCGCCGCGTTTGGCGGCGCGCCCAAGATCCTGGGCGGCTTCCTGTTCGAGCAGCTGCTGAGCATCCTTCTGGCCCCGACCATGATGCTGTTCCACTCGGAATTCGTGCTGCGCGCACTGCTGGGGCGCAGCGTTGGCTGGGATGCGCAGCCACGCGGCGATCGCGGCGTCCCGTGGCGCGAAGCGCTGCGGCGGCACAAATGGCACCTGATCATCGGCCTTGCGTGGGGCGGTGCGATCCTGGCACTGGCGCCCAACTACATCTGGTGGATGTCGCCGGTCATCGTCGGCATGTTGCTGTCGGTACCGCTGACCGTGATGACCAGCCGCTCGGATCTGGGACTGGCACTGCGACGCCGCGGCTGGCTGCTGACGCCGGAGGAAACCCAGGAGCCGTACGAGCTGGCGACGGCTGCCGCGGCGCGCGCCCGCGGGCTGCCGCCGGCGATCGATGTCGCACCCGAAGCCATGCCGCAGCGTGCCCCGCTGCCGATGATGCCCGAGCCGGCGGCCTACTTGAGGCTGCGCATCGTGCCGCGGCGACGTATGGCGGCTTCGCCTTAAAGCCGCCATCGGACAGTTCCTGATAGCGGTGCCCGCGCGCGTCGACAATGGCATGATCCTGATCGCGCTGGAGTTGCCGCAGACGTCGGAGTAGCCATGGGCCGCATTTTCGAGGTTCGCAAGCACGCCATGTTCGCGCGCTGGAACCGCATGGCCAAGGGTTTCGCGCGCATCGCCAAGGACATCAACATGGCGGTCAAGGCCGGCGGCGCGGATCCGGCCTCAAATCCCACGCTCCGGCGCATCATGCAGAACGCGCGCGCCATCAACATGCCCAAGGACAAGGTCGAGGCGGCGATCAAGCGCGCCAGCGGCCACGACGCCACCAACTACCACCAGGTGCTGTACGAGGGCTATGCGCCGCACGGGGTGGCGCTGCTGGTCGAGACCGCCACCGACAATCCGACCCGCACCGTGGCGCATGTGCGCAACATCATGAGCAAGAACGGCGGCAATCTGGGCACCACCGGCAGTGTCAGTTTCCAGTTTCGGAAGATGGGGGTGTTCCGCCTCGACCCTTCAGGCATCGACCAGGACGAGCTGGAGCTGGAGATGATTGATCACGGCCTGGAGGAAATGGGTGAGAGCATCGGAGAAAAAGGCGAGCCACAGCTGGTGCTGCGCTGCGCCTTTGAGGATTTCGGCAAGCTGCAGGAAGCGCTGGAGGCGCGGCGCATCGCGCCGCTGTCGGCCGAGCACGACTACGTATGCACCACCCCGATCGAGCTGCCGGAAGCCCAGGCCACCGAGGCGCTGGAGCTGATCGACAAGCTCGAGCAGGAAGAAGACGTGCAGCGCGTGTTTCATTCGCTCGCCTGACGATCACATGAACGCGCCGCTGCCGACACTGCTGGTACCGGGCCTTAGCCTCACGGCGCGCCTGTATGAGGCACAGATCCCGGCGCTGTGGCAGTTTGGTCCGGTGATGGTGGCGGATCACCGGCGCGACGACAGCATTGCCGCGATCGCACGCCGGGTGCTCGATCACGCGCCGCCACGTTTCTCGCTGCTGGGGCTGTCGATGGGCGGCTACATCGCGCTCGAGCTGCTGCGCCAGGCGCCGCAGCGCGTGGCGCGCCTGGCACTGCTCGATACCAGCGCGCGGCCGGACACGGCGGTGCAGAGCGCGCGCCGCCGGGAGATGATCGAGCTGGCGCGCGCTGGCCGCTACGGCGAGATCGCCGATCTGTCCTACCCGCTACTGGTGCATGCCGATCGTCTGGGCGATCAGCCGCTGCGCGAACTGCTGCGCAGCATGGCGCAGGACACCGGTGCGGAAAGCTACATCCGCCAGCAAACCGCGATCATGAATCGATGCGATTCACGACCGGGTCTGGCTGCGATCGCCTGCCCGACGCTGGTGCTGGTGGGCGATGCCGATCAGCTCACGCCGCCGGCACTGGCGCAGGAGATCGCAGCCGCGATTCCCGGCGCGCGATTGACCGTGGTGCCGGCCAGCGGTCATCTGTCGCCCCTCGAGCAGCCGCAGCGCGTGACCGCGGCACTGGTGGATTGGCTGGGCGCACCATAAGGCACGCCGATGCCGGCGGCGCGCCATCAGTTGTCATCCAGCGCCAGCAGTCGCGTATCGCCACCGACCGCGGCGGTGTTGATGCTGACCGACTGCTCGACCATAAGCCGCTCCAGCGCGTAATCCTCATTGGCGACCACCACCTGCACGATGGCGCCGTCCGCCGCGGCCAGCTGCTGGCACAACTGCCGCAGCCAGTGCGGATTGAGCCGCGCCTCAGAAGCGTCGACCAGCACCGCCTCATGGCGCAGCGCGCGCTCCGGCAGCGCGGCGCGTAGCACTCCCGGCAGCGCGGCGCGTAACGCGGCGGCGAGCTCGGATTGATCCGCCGACAACGTGTTGCCGGTCGCCAGTGCCGCCGCCAGCTGCGCCAGCAATGCCGCCGCCGAGCGTGCCGTGGCGCGCAGCACGCCGCGCGGGCGCAGACGCAGCTCGTTGCTCTCGCCGACGTAGCCGGTCAGCGGGATGCGCGCCCCGAGCATGGTCGTGTCGGCGTAACGCTCGGACTGCGCCACCAGCTCCGAGCGCTGCTGCGCCGTCAAACCCACGGTATCGACCGCTGCATCGCGCAGCCAGTCGATGAAGTGCCGCAGCTGCCACGGCGCGCGCAGCTGCCACGGGATCAGCTGCTGATCGGCGTGCCAGCGCAGCGCCGGCGCCTGGCGCAGCAGGCGCTGCAGGTACAACGGGCCGCCGGCTTTCGGTCCGGTGCCCGACAGGCCCTGTCCGCCGAACGGCTGTACGCCGACCACGGCGCCGATCATATTGCGATTGACGTAGACGTTCCCCACGCGCGCACGCTCGATGATCTCGTCGATGGTGGCGTCGATGCGTGAAGCAACGCCGAGCGTCAGGCCGTAGCCGGTGGCGTTGATCGCCTCGAGCAGCGCACCCAGTCGCTGCCGGTCGAAGCGCAGCACGTGCAGCACCGGGCCAAACACCTCTGCCTTGAGCTCGCTCACCGCTGCGATTTCGATCAGCGTTGGGGCCACGAACACCCCACGCTCGCACTCGGCAGTCAGCGGGCTCTGGCAGCGCAGCTGCGGACGCATCGCGCGCAGGTGGGCATCGATGCCGGCGCGCGCCTGCGCATCGATCAGCGGTCCGACGTCGGTGGCAATGTCGGCCGGGTTGCCTACGCGCAGCTCCTGCATCGCCCCTTCGAGCATGGTCAGTACCGGTTCCGCGATCTCGCGCTGCAGGCACAGCAGCCGCAGCGCCGAGCAGCGCTGCCCGGCGGAATCGAAGGCCGAGCGCAGCACGTCGCCGACCACCTGTTCCGGCAGCGCGGTGGAATCCACGATCATCGCGTTCTGGCCGCCGGTCTCGGCGATCAGCGGCACCGGCCCGCGCAGCGCCAGCGCACGCGCGATCGAGCGCGCCGCGGCGGTCGAGCCGGTGAACACCACCCCGCCGATGCGCGCGTCCGCGACCAGCCGTGCACCGACGCGCTCACCGTCACCGGGCAGCAGTTGCAGTACGGCGCGCGGCACGCCCGCCTGATGCAGCAGCTGCACGGCGCGCGCCGCGGTGGCACTGCTCTGCTCCGCCGGCTTGGCGAGCACGGTGTTGCCGGCGGCGAGCGCCGCCGCCACCTGGCCGGTGAAGATCGCCAGCGGAAAATTCCATGGGCTGATGCACACCACGGCGCCGAGCGGCAGATGGGTCGCGTGATCGAACTGCGCCCGGATCTGCGCCGCGTAGTAGCGCAGGAAATCCACCGCTTCCCGGACCTCGCCCACCGCATTGGCGAGTGTCTTGCCCGCCTCGCGTACCGCCAGCGCCACCAGTGACGGCAGCTGCTGCTGGTAGAGCTGCGCGGCGCGCTCGAGAATCTGCGCCCGCTGCTCGACTTCGGTCTCGGCCCAGCCCGGCGCACTGTCGATCGCGGTGCCGATGGCCGCATCGACCACGGCGTCGGCGGCATCGAGCACGCTGCCCAGCAGCTGGTTCAGGTCGGCCGGATTGCGGATCTCGCGCCGCAAGTCAGCGCTCGCCGCGCCGGTGACGCTGGACTCGGGCGGGGCGCTGGCCACCAGCGGCTGCACCTCGATCATCGGCTGGCTGCCGTGCTCGATCGCGTCCAGCAGCGAGGCGCGCACGGCGGCATCGGCCAGGTCGAGCCCTGAGGAATTACGCCGCTCGGGGGCGAACAGCTCCGGCGGCAGCGCTATCAGCGGATGCGGGGCGCCGCCATAGCGGGCCGCCTCCTGCGTAGAGTCGGCGCACAAGCTCTGCAGCGGCGTGCTGGCTGAGGCGGCGCGGTGCACGAACGAGGCGGCCGCCCCGTTCTCGATCAGCCGCCGCATCAGGTAGGCCAGCAGTGTCGCGCGCGTGCCAACGGGGGCATAGATACGCACCGGCCGGGCGATCGCCGGCGTCTGCAGCAGCTGCCGGTACAGCCCGCTACCCATGCCAAACAGGCACTGGAATTCATAGTCGGCGGCCCCTTCGGCCGCGGCAATCTCGCCGATGGCCGCCACGCTGTGGGCGTTGTGGGTGGCAAACTGCGGTATCACGTGGGCGTGCGCCGCCAGCAGGCGGCGCGCGCAGGCCAGGTACGCCACGTCGGTGTAGGCCTTGCGCGTGTATACCGGATAGCCGGCCAGGCCATCCATCTGCGCCCATTTGATTTCCGAATCCCAGTACGCGCCCTTGACCAGGCGCACCAGCAGCCGCGCGCGGCGCCGCACTGACAGCTGCAGCAGGTAGTCGATCACCGCCGGCGCGCGTTTCTGGTAGGCCTGCACCGCCACTCCGAGCCCGGCCCAGTCCGCCAGTTCGGGCGCGCACATCAGCGCCTGGATCAGATCGAGCGAGGGCGCCAACCGATCCGCTTCCTCGGCATCGATCACCAGCGCAATGTCGTAGTGCTGCGCCAGGCGCGCCAGCTCCAGCAGCCGCGGCAGCAGTTCACGCATGATGCGCTCGTGCTGCGTGTAGCCGTAGCGTGGATGCAGCGCCGACAGCTTCACCGACACGCTGCCGCCGGCGAGCGGCCCCTGGCCGCGGTACGCGGCCCCGACCGCGTGTATCGCCTGCCGGTAAGCCAGGAAATAGCGCTGCGCGTCGTGTGCGGTCAGCGCCGCCTCACCGAGCATGTCGAACGAATATCGATAGGCACGGGCAGCGCCGCGGCCGGCGCGCGCCAGCGCGGCCTCGATGCTGTGAGCGAAAATGAACTGATTGCTCAGCGCGCGGATCGCCAATTGCATCGCGCTGCGCACCAGCGGTGTGGTGAGCGTGCGCCAGCCGCGTGGGCGGCCAGACACGCAGGCGCTCGCCAGCCGCAGCGCGGCGCCCAGGGCGCCGCTGCTGCGGTATTGGTTCCAGTCGACCCGGGACAGCCGATCGCGCACCAGCCGGTCCGCATTGGCGGCATCGGGCACGCGCAGCAGCGCCTCGGCCAGCGACAGCAATGCCAGTCCGGCTGCGCTATTGAGCGGAAACGCCGCGGTGATGGCCTCGAGGCCATGCCGGCCCTGGTGCCGCCGCATGCCTTCGATCAGCCGGCATGCCGCCAGTACGCTGCGCTGGCGTGCTGCGTCATCGAGCTCGGCGGCGCGGATCAACGGCGGCACGCACTCGGTTTCATCGGCGCGCCACAGGCGCGCGATCGCCCGCGCATCGGCCGGCTGATCGACCGATGGCATCGGTGCGGCGCCGATCACGGCGGCATCAGCTCAACCAGCCGAAGGCGCCGATGAGCGTGCCGGCCACCGCGCCGGCGGCGCCCAGGAACACGAACAGGCGCTTGCGCGACAGAAAATACAGTGAACACATCACCAGTCCCAGCTCGAGGAAGCCCTCGCCGACGTCCAGCCGCAACGCGCGCTGCTCGGAATGCTGCGACTGCTGGTCCAGCCGCTGCGCCAGCACCCTGATGTCCTCGCCCTCCCTGCCATAGCGTTCGCTGTCCGCGGTCAGCTTGGCGCCGACGCTGGCCACCTTGGCCGGATCGGCAGCCAGCGCAGTCAGCAGCGTGACCCCGACCTGCGCATTGTGTTCGCGGATTTTCTTGGCCTGGTAGTACGCCCACTGGTCATTGGCCTCGGTCTTGCGCACCACCGCGGCGTTGTGTTCACGGTGGCCGAGGATGGTGACCACCGACAGCAGAACGCCGATGACGCCCACCGCGATACCCACCCGCTGACCAAATGCATCGGCACTGGCCTCGTGCCCGGTATGTATCTCGACCTCCGCCATGCGCGCGCGCTCCAAATGGTCCCACTCGTGACCTGGTCAAACTGTAGCAGAGCCAGCGCTTTGCTCCAGCCGGCTGGCCACCGCCTCCAGGCGCCGCAGCGCGATTTCGGCCGGCGCCGCAGGCAGTGCGTGGGCCAGGCCCCGGTACACCAGCTCGGTCATCGCATCCGCGGCCGCGTCGGGGGAGAAGTCGCCCTCGCCGCGCAGGTACACCCAGGTGTGGTGCTCGACGCCGCCGTAGATCATGTCGCGCACCACGCGCAGCGGCAGATCGGCGCGAAACTCCCCGGCCTCGATTGCCTGCTGCAAAATCTCGAGCGTACGACGGGTGTACTCGCGCGTCAGGTCGAACACCGAAGTGCGCCGATACTCCGGCCAGGCGCGCAGCTGATTGAAAATCAGCCGGCACATGCCCGGGTCGTTGTGGATCACGGTCAGGTGGCGCCAGATCATGAATCGCAGGCGTGCGCGCGTGCCCTGCAGGCGCTGCAGCTGCAGGTCGTAGTCGGCCAGGATGCGCTCGTACCACTGCTCGACCACGCGGATCAGCAGCTCGCGCTTGCCGGGGAAGTAACGATAGATCGTGCCTTCGACCACGCCGGCGCGGGCTGCAATCTGCGCCGTCAGCGCCTCGCTGTAGCCCTTGTCGCGAAACACCTGGGCCGCCACCTGCATGATTTCCTGCATGCGCTGCTCGCGCGGCAGCCTCGAGCGTTGTCTTTTTTTCATTAGTGAGTACTGCTCATCATTTCTGCGGCAGCCTCCGGGGTGGCAGAATTGGCATCTTGTGACGCTTTCATAGCATTTTGCTGCATAGCGGAACCTGCCTGCAGCGCAACCACCAGCACGGCCCACGGCTGGCCTGCTATAATAACTGAGTCGAGTTCATTAGTCCCTTCAAGCCGTCCGGAGGTCGCCCGTCATGCTCGAAACCGCCACCGCGGTGCCATCCGCGCCCGCATCCGCTGCCGCCTTTGATCTGAGCGCCGAGCAGCGCGAAATCCTGGACGCCGCCGACCGCTATGCCGAGCAGCAGCTGCATCCGCTCGCCCGGCGCATGGATGACGATGAATGGTGGCCGGCGGAAGCATTCGCGCGGCTGGGAGCGGATGGCTATCTGGGCATCAGCATCCCTGCGGCCTATGGCGGTGCCGGTCTCGACCTGGTGAATACCGGGTTGGTGGCGCAGGCGTTTTCGCGCTGGAATCACGCGCTGGGGCTGTCATGGATCGCGCACGATAATCTGTGCGCCAACAATCTGTATCGCCACGGCACCGAGGCGCAGCGCCGGCGTTACCTGCCCGGCTTGTGCAGCGGCAAACTGGTCGGTGCGCTGGCACTGACCGAACCGGGCGCCGGCTCCGACGCCCTGGGTTCGATGCGCATGAGCGCGCGCCGCGACGGCGATCATTACGTACTCAACGGCACCAAGATCTTCATCACCAACGGGCCGGTCGCCGACGTGCTGATCACCTATGCCAAGACCGCGCCGGAACTGGGCACGCACGGCATCTCGGCGTTCATCGTGCAAAAGGATTTCCCGGGCTTCAGCGTGGCGCAGAAGCTCACCAAGATGGGCTTTCGCGGCAGCCAGACCGGTGAGCTGGTGTTCGACAATTGCCGCGTGCCGGTGGAGAACCGGCTGGGCGCGGAAAATGCCGGCCTGGCGGTGGTGATGACCGGCCTGGACCTGGAGCGCGCCACGATTGCACCCATCTGCCTCGGTATCGCCGAGCGCGCGCTGCAGCTATCGATCGACTACGCCAAGTCGCGCAAGCAGTTTGGCCGGCCGATCGCCGAGTTCGAAATGATCCAGGCCAAGATCGCAGACATGTACGTCTGGGTCGAGACCATGCGCTGCTTCATCTATCGGGTACTCGCCGCCACCGACCGCATCGGCGCCGATCGCGGCGGCCGCGGCGAGATTCACGCACTGAGCGCCGCGGCGGTGATGTACGCCTCCGAAACCATGGCCAAGGTCGTGTCCGACGCGCTGCAGATCCACGGCGGCAGCGGCTATATCTGGGAGTCGGAGGTCAACCGCCTGTATCGTGCGATCAAGATGCTCGAAATCGGCGCCGGCACGACCGAAGTGCGCAAGCTCATCATCAGCGGCGAGCTGCTGAAGGCCTGCTAGCTCTCAACTGCGCTCGTCGCCGCCGACCGGCTGCTGCCGATTCTTGCCATGCGCCTCGCCGCCTTTGCGCCCGGCGATGCGCGCGCGCTCACGATCGTGCCAGAAGTTACCGCGGTTGTTCTCCTTGCCCTGGCTGTGTCCGCCCTTGCTGGCAATCTCGCGCTGTGTCTGCTGGTCCATGGCCGCGAAGCCGCGCCTGGAGGGGGCTTTGGGCGGTCGCTGGCCCGATTTTGCGCCCGACCCGTTGTGCTCGTCGGCAACCTCATTGAATTCCTCAGCGTCATAGTCCTGCATGCTGCTCTCCTGTCACGCTCGACCAGTGGTGGTGGCGTCCTGCCGCTGGTGCCTCCTGGGCATGCTGAACGGTGCAATCGCTATGCCACGCTCTCCAGGGCTGGCAGCAACCATGGATCAGGGCTCTAGCGCCGCCGGCTTGTAATCTTTTGTGAATTTTTGTCGGCACCGTGCACAAATTGCGCTGAAATTATTTCAAGCGCGCTGCTACCGGAAGGGCCAGGGGCCCGCGGCCGGATCCGCCGGGCACGGCGGCCGACCAATGCGAGCGCGTCAGGGCTGCTGGATGACCGGCAGCACGTGGGTATCGCCGGTCGCCTCGTACAGCGCCTGCAAAGCCTCGAAGTCGCTGGGCTGCGGCTTGCCGGACACCATGTGCTCGCGGATGATCTTCAGTTGATAGCGCAGGTAGGGCAGCAGCGACTGCACCGGCGAGTTCCCGCCGCTGTGCTCGGCCAGCAGCGAGTCGCCGTAGGCGCGATAATATTCCGTGTAGGCGCGCTCGTAGTGCGCCAGCGCGTCGCAAAACGCCGCCTCACCCAGCACCTCACCGCACAGCGAGCCGGCGCACAGGTAACTGCAGGCTGAGCTCAGAAACGCCTGGTGCTCGCGCACCAGGCACTGCGCATAGTCCTGGCTGCCGAACAGCGCGCGGATGAGCTTGCGGCGCGTGGTGCCGGTGACGTGCCGATCGCGCATGTACTCGAACGGCGCCTTGCGATGCAGGGTCAGGAAGGTCACCTTCCTGAGCTCCATCGCCTTGGCTGCCGGACGCGACGGGGCGGCGACGCCATGCATCAACTGGCTGTGGGTATGCTCCCAGCGCCGGTGCAGCGGCGCATCCTGCAGCAGGCGCGCTGCGATCTGTGAGCTCTGGGGTAGCTCGGCCTGCGCGGCGCGGGCCAGAAAGCGCTCCGAATACTCCATCAGGCGTGCGGTAGTGAAGCCTGCCTCCACCGCATGTCGCGCTGATGTTGCCAGACCGCCGGCCATAATTGCCTTGCTCCGATTACGGCCCGCAGGCCGCAACAACCAGCGACCTTATATCACCGATGCCTGGAAACGCCAAAGTGCAGCAGCGCGCTTCCCGGCTGGAGCGCCGCAGCGCCGCAGCGCTGCCTGGCCTTCAGGCGGCAACCGGTATCGCCCGCCCCAGCAGTTTCTCGATGGCGCGCAGGCGCTCACGTTCATCGCGACTCACCAGCGATACCGCCTGGCCGCGCAGACCGGCGCGCCCGGTGCGACCGATGCGATGCACGTAGTCCTCCGGCACATGTGGCAGCTCGAAATTCACCACGTGCGGCAGCTCGGTGATGTCCAGGCCGCGCGCCGCGATGTCGGTGGCGACCAGCACCCGGATGCGGCCCTGCTTGAAGTCATCCAGCGCACGCGTACGCGCGCCCTGCGATTTGTTGCCGTGAATCGCGGCACAGGCCAGGCCATCGCGCACCAGGCGCTCGGCCAGCCGGTTGGCACCATGCTTGGTGCGGGTAAATACCAGGATCTGGCGCATGCCGCCGTCGACGATCAGGCGCGTCAGCAGCGGATGCTTGCCTGAGGAGTCGACGTGGTAGACGCTGTGATCGACCAGTTCCGGCGGCGCATTGCGCGGCGAGACGTCGATGATCACCGGGTCACGCAGCAGCGACTTGGCCAGCACGCGTATGTCGTCGGAAAATGTGGCCGAGAACATCAGGCTCTGCCGCTTGGCCGGCAGCGCGGCGATGATGCGGCGAATCGGGCGGATGAATCCCATGTCGAGCATGCGATCGGCCTCGTCCAGCACCAGCATCTCGATCTTCGACAGGTCCACCGCGCGCGATTCCAGGTGATCGAGCAGCCGGCCGGGCGTCGCGATCACCAGATCCACACCACCCGACAGGGCGTCGAGCTGCGGTTTCGCGCTCACGCCACCGTAGATCAATACACCGCGTATCGGCAGATTGCGCGCCATGGCGCGAAGCGCATCGCTGACCTGCGCCGCCAGTTCGCGTGTCGGCACCAGAATCAGGGCCCGTGGCGCGCGCTGGCGCACCGGGTTCTGCAGCAGCCGCTCGAGCAGCGGCAGCCCGAACGCGGCCGTCTTGCCGGTGCCGGTCTGCGCCGCCGCCATCAGGTCATGACCTTCCAGCACCACCGGAATCGCACGCTGCTGGACCGGGGTCGGCTCGGTGTAACCGAGTGCTTCCACCGCCTTCAACAGCGGCGGGCTCAACAGGAAATCCTTGAACAAAATCTATACTCCGCAACGGCCCTCACCGCCCAAGGCGGCCCATCGGTATGGCGCGTTCATCATGAATTGGATCGGCCTCGCCTTCATGACGAGAACTACGATGGGCTTGCAGGAGGGGCGATAGGTCCCGGGAGATGGCCACGATGGGCCTTTAAAGGGACGCTGAAGAACCTCGGCGCGCGGACCGAACCGCGCATTCGACAAACTCCAGCTTGGCAGTCTATCTCATTGCGGCCCAAAGCGCACATCGCGCCGTTCCGGTCCGAACGATGCCAGCAGCACCAGCAGCACCGCCACGGTGCCGACGATCATCACAAAAGCAAAGGAGAAGTCCGGATGCGCCGCGCTGCCGTGCTTCTCGGCGATGATGGTTTGCAGCGTCGCGTTGTACGACGCCACCAGATTTCCCAGCTGATAGACGAAACCTGGAAACGTGGCGCGGATGCCCTCGGGCGAGAGCTCATTGAGATGCACCGGCACCACACCCCAGGCACCCTGCACCATGAACTGCATCACGAACGCCGCCAGCGCCAACGCCAGCGGTGTCAGGGAGTAGGCCCAGAACGGCAGCGCCACCAGCGCGAGCCCCGCGGCAATCGCAATCGCGCGGCGCCGGCCGATGCGGCTCGACAGTGTGCCGAACATGATGCCGCCGCAGATGGCGCCGATGTTGTAGACGATGGCGATGATCGACACGGTGCCGGTGGAAAAGCCGCGCTGCACCTCGAGGAAGTGCGGATACAGATCCTGGGTGCCGTGGCTGAAGAAGTTGAAGCAGGTCATCAGTGCAATCGCATACACCGCCAGCAGCCATTGGCCCGACAGCGAACTCCACAGGCTCTTGGCCGCCGGTGCCCCGCGGGCGGCAGACCAGACCGCGGACTCCGGCACCTTGCTGCGGATATACAGCACCAGCAGCGCCGGTGCGGCGCCGACGATGAACATGCCGCGCCAGCCGATGTGATCGAACAGCAGCCCGAACACGATCGAGGCCAAGAGGTACCCGCACGGATAGCCGGCCTGCAACATGCCCGATACCAGGCCGCGCGACCTGACCGGTATGCTTTCAAACGCCAGCGAGGCGCCGACGCCCCATTCCCCGCCCATGGCGATGCCGTAGAGCGCCCGCAGCACCAGGAACACCCGCAGTGACGGTGCAAATGCGGAAGCAAACTCCATGGCCGAGTACAGCAGCACACTGGCCATCAGCGCCGGGCGGCGTCCGAAGTGATCGGCCAGGCGGCCGAACAGGAACGCGCCCACCGGGCGCATCGCCAGCGTCAGGAACAGCGCATAGGTGACGCTCTTGACGTCGGCGCCGAAATCCCCGGCGATGTGCTTGAGGACGAACACCACCAGGAAAAAGTCGAACGCATCGAGCATCCAGCCCAGGAAGCTCGCGGTCACGATGTGTCGCTGTGTCGGGCTCCAGATTTCCTTCGAATCCATGGTATATGTTCCCCCGCTCGCGTCTGCGGCCCCTACCGGCGGCCGGTACAATGCCGGCCATTCGCGTCGCTGCGTTCTCCCTAGTATTGGTGCATCGGTGCTGCTTCGTCTAGATAAGGTCTCCCTCGCCTACGGCTCGCGGCCGCTGCTCGATCGGGTGTCGCTGCAGCTGGATGAAGGCGAGCGCGTCGGTCTGGTGGGACGCAACGGCGAAGGCAAGTCCTCGCTGCTGCGACTGGTGCGCCGTGAGGCCGAGCCCGATGCCGGCAGTGTGTGGGTCAGGCCGGGGGCAAAGGTTGCGCATCTGGCGCAGGACATCGCCGCGCTCACCGGCGAGACCGTGGCGCAGATCGTTACCGGCGGCCTGCCGCAGCAGGGTGCGGCGCTGGCGGAGTACCAGATCCTGGCCGCGCAGGGCCTGCACACGGCAGCGCAGCGCCGGCGGCTCGACCAGCTGCATCATGCACTCGATGCGGCCGACGGCTGGCAGCTCGAGCGCCGGGTCGAGAGCGTATCGTCGCGCCTGCAGCTCGATCCGGCGGCGCGCTTCGATGAGCTGTCGGGCGGCTGGCGGCGGCGGGCGCTGCTGGCGCGGGCACTGGTATCGCAGCCGGACATCTTGCTGCTCGACGAGCCGACCAATCATCTCGATATCGAGGCGATCGAGTGGCTGGAGCAGTTCCTGCTGGAGTTTTCCGGCGCGCTGCTGTTCGTCAGCCACGACCGCGCTTTCATCAACCGCCTGGCTACGCGCATCGTGGAACTGGATCGCGGCGCGCTCAGCTCCACCATCGGCAACTACGATGACTACGCGCGCATCAAGACGCAGCAGCTTGCGGCTGAGGCGCAGCAGCAGGCGCTGTTCGACAAGAAGCTGGCACAGGAAGAGGTCTGGATCCGCAAGGGAGTGGAGGCGCGGCGCACCCGTAACGAGGGCCGGGTACGCGCGCTGTACCAGCTACGCGCGCAACGCCGCGCGCGGCGCGAGCGAACCGGCAGCATCGAACTCGAGCAGCACAGCGCCGGTGAGTCCGGAGCGCTGGTGTTCGAGGCCGAGCACCTGGGTGTCGAGTTCGACCGCCGCGTGGTGATCCGCGATTTTTCCGCACGCATCATGCGCGGCGATCGCATCGGACTGATCGGGCCCAACGGCGCCGGCAAGAGCACGCTGATCAAGGCACTGCTGGGAGAAATCGCGACCCAGCACGGGCGGGTACAGCGCGGCAGCCGGCTCGAGGTGGCGTACTACGACCAGGAGCGCGCCCAGCTCAATCTGGATGAATCGGTGATGCAGAACATCAGCGGACGCAACGATCAGGTGGTGGTCAACGGCAAGAGCCGCCACGTGTCGGGCTATCTGCAGGACTTCCTGTTCCGCCCGGAACAGCTGCATACGCCGGCGCGGGCACTGTCGGGCGGTGAACGCAATCGCCTGCTGCTGGCGCGCCTGTTCGCGCAGCCGGCCAACGTGCTGGTGATGGACGAGCCGACCAACGATCTTGACATCGATACGCTCGAACTGGTGGAAGAGTACGTGGCTGAGTTCCCCGGCACGCTACTGCTGGTCAGCCACGATCGCACCTTCCTCGATCACGTGGTGACCAGTCTGCTGGTGTTCGAGGGCGAGGGCGTGGTGCGCGAATTCGTCGGCGGCTATAACGACTGGGTGCGCTACCGGCGAGCGCGCGAGTCGCAACAGCGCGAGCAACGCGATGCGAGCGCGCCGGGCCGCTCCGCCGCGGCACCACAAGTGGCGCCGGCGGCGCCGAAGGCGCGCCGGCTGTCGTACAAGGATCAGCGTGAGTTGACCGCGCTGCCGGAGCGATTGCAGAGCCTGGAGGCGGAAAAGGCACGCATCGAAACCGAGCTCGCCGACGGCACGCTCTATCGTGGCAGCCCGGGCGCGCTGCAGGAGCGGCTGCAGCGTCTGGCGGCGATCAGCGACGAGCTGGAGGGCGGCTATGCACGCTGGACGCAGCTGGAAAGCTAAGACCGGGGGCAGCTAGAGCGCATGGCCGGCGCTCCGGGCGTCCTAAAACCAGCTACATAACGCCGCCCCGCCTGGGGCCCGGATGTGCTAAACTGGCGCTCTGAATTTCCTGAGCAGCAGGCCGCGCTGCGGCCCCGCAATCGCGACCCACCGCGCTCGGGAGCACCTTAGAACGACGGCCGGAGATGAGCTTGGCCAAGCCGAATTATCGCCACCAGAAGAAACAAAAGGAGCTGGCGCGTAAAACGCGTCATGCGGAAAAACTCAAGCGACGCCTGGAGCGCGATGATGCGCCCGCCGCCGATGGCGCGGAGCTACAGAGCAATGCGCCCGAGGTCACCGTCATCGAGTCCAAGACATGAAAATCGCGGCCCGGAAAAATTCCTCGCTCGACGAGCAGCGTCGCTATCGTCGCCAGTATGATCGCGACCGCTCGCCGGCACTGCGCAGCGCGTTTCCGCAGCTGCTGCAGCTGAACATCGAGTTATCGTTCGGCGACCGCACCGGCGCCGCCCCCAAGGAAGTAGTGCCGTCCTCGCAATCGCACGCCTTTTACCCGCCTGCACAGGCGTTCTTTCGCTTCCGCTGTCCTTGTGCCGACTGCGACGGAGAATTCGATTTGAGTACCAACGTCGCACAGCTGGCTGCCACCACCGGGCGCGGCAGCCGCACCGTCACCGCCCAGGTGCATTGCGCCGGCACGCGCGCGCGCGATCGCGCCAGCGGTAGCGGTTGCCCGATCGAACTCCACTACCGCATCGTCGCCCAGGGCGCGCCATGAACTCGTGGCGCACAGCACTGCCGCTGGCCGGCGAGCCGACCGCGGACTTTCGTGAGCGACTGGCCAGGCAGCAGGCCGAGGCGGCCGAGCGGCGCCAGACAGCGCTGACCGAGCAGGCCTCACCGCTCAATTCGGCGCAGGCGCGCATCAACATCTGGGAGCAGCTGCACGCTATCGAGCTGCCGCGCGACGCCGCGCATCGGCTGGTGGCGCTGATCGCGGCCAACACGGGCTTAAGCATTGCGCAGGTTCGCGCCGAGCAGCAGCGGCGAGCGGCACCGCGTCCGCCAGCCGGCGCGCCGGCGACCGATGTTCCGGAATTACCCGCCACCTGAAGACCCCAAGGGCTCGCTCCTTCGAAGCGATACATGACCACCCGGATCTACCTGCTTAACGGGCCGAATCTGAATCTGTTGGGGGAGCGCGAGCCGGCGCTCTACGGCCACCACACGCTCGCTGACGTCGAGGCGCTATGCCGCACGGTGGCCGAGCGCCACCGGCTGGAGCTGATAGCGCGCCAGACCAATGCCGAGCACGAGATGCTCGGCTGGCTGCACGAAGCGCGTCACGCCGCCGGCATCGTCATCAACCCGGCGGCATTCTGCTACCACTCGGTCGCCATCCTGGATGCGCTGAAGATGTGCGAGTGCCCGGTGGTGGAAGTGCACATCAGCAATCTCTATCGCCGCGAGGACTGGCGCAGCAAGTCGATACTGGCTGGCACCGCCACCGGTGTGATCACCGGACTTGGGATCGACGGCTATCGCCTGGCGATGGAGCACCTGGTGCAACTGATTGCCAAGCCCTGACTTAAGGGGCCCGGCGTGCCGCCTTCAGGCGTCGAGCAGCCGGCGCGTATGGCGGGCAACCATCAGATTCTCATCGGTCGGCACCATCCAGGCCGACGGCGCAGAGGTGGCGCGCGAGATCAGCGGCCCACCGTCGATATTCGCCGTCTCATCGAGCGTCAGCCCGATCCAGTGCGCGTCCTGGCAGACGCGCGCGCGAATCTGCCAGGCGTGCTCGCCGATGCCGCCGGTGAACACCAGCGCGTCCAGGCCACCCAGCGCGGCCACCAGGGATCCAAGTTCGCGTCCGATCCGGTAGACGAACAGATCCACGGCCTCTCTGGCGGCTGGCGCCTCGCTCGCCAGCAGCGTGCGCATGTCACTCGAGAGGCCCGATACGCCCAAAAGGCCGGAGCGCTGGTAGATGAGCTGTTCGATCTGCTGCGCATCCATGCGCTCGTGCTGCATTAGATAGAGTAGGACACCGGGGTCCAGGGTGCCGCTGCGCGTGCCCATCGGCAGACCATCGACCGCAGTCAGACCCATGGTGCTGCAGACCGCGCGGCCCTGGTCGATGGCACACATGCTTGCGCCGTTTCCAAGGTGAGCCACGATGAGCTTGCCGCGAGCGCAGGCGGGGGCGACCTGCGGCAGCACCGAGACAATGTATTCGTACGACAGGCCGTGGAAGCCGTAGCGGCGGATGCCCCTGGCGGTGAGCTCGCGTGGTAACGCATATTCCCGCGCCAATGGCGATTGGCTGTGATGAAACGCGGTGTCGAAACATACCACCTGGCGCACCTTGGGCGCGGCGGCGGTCACCGCCCGGATGGCCGCGATCTGGTGCGGCTGGTGCAGCGGAGCCAGCGGCACCAGCTGTTCCAGATCCGCCAGCAGAGCGGCGTCGACCAGCGCCGGTCGCGAGTACTTCTGTCCGCCATGCACCACGCGGTGCCCAACGCCGTCGAAGCCGGCCTCGCCCCCGGCGTGCTTCGCAAACCATTGGTGGATCGCCGCGATGGCATCTTCGTAGGAGGCCCCCTTCAGAGGCTCCTCGGCGAGCTTGCCTCCCTTCGCATCCTCGATCGTCAGCCGCGCCGCACTGCCGATGCCCTCGACCTGGCCGTGCAAGTCTGGGGACGGCGAGCGATCGGCCGCGGTCGTGAACACCGAGAACTTGATGCTCGAGGAACCGGCATTGATCACCAGAATCGGTGCCTGGGCCACGTCGCTGGTCTCGTGGTCGTTAAGGGGCGGCCAGCATAACCCGATGCACCCTCGGGTCGGGCCGCTATGCCCGGAAAGCCGCCGCTGCAGTATTCTCGACAGGCAGGCGGCCGTGGCGGCCGCAAGGAGATACAGCTGATGCGCCCGATACGCCGGATCCTGGTCGCGGTCAAAGAACCGGCTGCGCGCGCAGCGCCGCCTGCGGTCAAGAAAGCAATGCAGCTGGCGCGCGCCCTGGGGGCGCGGCTGGAGCTGTTTCATGCCATCACCGCCCCGCTGTACGCCGACACCTTTATCTATAGCGATCGCAGTTTCCCCGACATCACGCGCGCTGCGCAGCAGCAGGCCGAGAAGCGCCTGCTGGCGCTGGCGCTACGATTCCAGGGTCATGGCAGGGGGCGGCCGAAGATCAGCGTCGCCGCCGAATGGGATGCGCCCGCCTACGAGGCCATCATCCGGCGTGCCCGGGTGTCCAAGGCCGACCTGATTGTCGCCGAACGCCATGCCGGCCGGCACTTCGCGCCCGGGCTGCTGCACCTCAACGACTGGGAGCTGCTGCGCCTGAGCCCGGTGCCGGTGCTGTTGGTGAAAAAATCCCGGCTGTACGATCGACCGGCGGTGCTGGCGGCGGTGGACCCCGGCCGCAGCCACGGCAAACCAGCCAGCCTGGATGCAAATATCCTGCGGGTGGCCGATACCGTCAGCAAAGCGCTGCGTGGGCGCCTGTTTGCGGTACACGCCTATGTGCCGGTGCCCGGCGGCGGCAGCGCGGCGAGTATCAATGCCAGGATGTCGGCCGGGGTGCGCCGGCGCTTCCAGCACGCTCTGGCCAGCGTTCGGATCCCGGCGACGCGCCGCCTGCTGATCGCCAGCTCTCCGGTTGAGGCCATCGGCCGCACAGCCACGAGGATCCGCAGCGACATCGTGGTCATGGGAGCGGTATCGCGCTCGGGATTACGGCGCTGGATCCTGGACGACACCGCCGAGGGGCTGCTCGATCAGCTGTCCTGCGACCTGTTGATCGTCAAACCGCCGCGCTTCAAGTCCGACATCGCGCGCCGACCCACCGGCGTGCGCCTGATCCCGGCAATGCCACTGAATCCGTAACGCGGCTGATCGTCATTCGCGACCACGCGAGCGCAGCGTCCTCGTGATGGTTGCGTTATGGAAAGATGCGCGCGCCGTCGATCGCGCAACACCGAGCGCAGCGGTTTCGAATCTGTGAGCTGAACCGCAGAAATTTCGCCGCACAAACTTCATCGTTGCGTACTGGCACACGTCATCGATGCGTGTCGCAAATTAAAGACCGTTGCTCTTTCTACTCGATTGGAGAGAAGATTAAAGGCGGTCGAACTGTGACTGTATTTGAGAGGTATCTATGGCAGCTCAGACATCGCCCGCCACACGCAGCACTCGCCGCCCGACCCCCAAGACCATGCGTCCGCTACGGGCCGATGCGGTGGCCGCGGTGATCGATCCGGAGCGCCGTCGTGCGCTGATCGCCGAGGTGGCCTACTACCGCGCCGAACGCCGCGGCTTTGAGCCGGGACACGAAGCGGAAGACTGGTTGAGTGCCGAGGCGGAAGTCGATACGGCCCTGACGCTGGGAGTGATGAAGTCAGGCAACTGACCACATCCCCTTAGCGCCGCACCGGCGCTATAGCCCATCAGCGCCTCTGCAACGCAAATGCGCAGGTGCGAGACGACTGTCGCACCGAAATAAACACCCCTTAAGATCACACCCGCGCGCCGCGCAGCCAGTGCGGCCGCCGCGTCAGCTGCGCTGCGGCGCCATGCGATCCGCGGCCCGGAAATACTGGCGCGCATGCGCCAGCAGTTCGCGGTCGGTTGGATGATCCAGTGTCTCCACGCCCGAAATACGCCCCAGCAGCTGCGGCTCATGGCGCTGGATGTGCTTGAACAGCTCATGCTTGGCATTCGCCGGACCGCCGATCAGCACCGCACCGGCAGTGTCGATAGCCTGAACCACGGCATGAAAGAAATGCTGGTCCTCGGGACTGTGGCCACTGCCGATTGAATGCGCCTTGTGATGGATGTGTCGCGTCGGCTCATGTGGATGCACCACGGCGCGCTCGGCGTCATCGGCATTGAAATGGAATACCCGCGCCTCGTGGTGGTCGATCCACACTACCGCATGAAAATGCTGACTCAAGACGTGCTCCTTATCCTGGTGTAGCGCTAGCGAATCCGGCCGGGGAGCCTGGCGCGCAGCGCCCGCAGTTGCAGCTCGAGCCCATCGATACGATCGAGCAGCCCGAGCACCAGCGGCAGCGCCTGGGTGTCGAGGTCGAAATCCTCGCTCAGGCGGCGCGCGTGGCGCGCGGCGCTCAGTGCGGCGGCGCCGAATCGCGGCTCCGGGCTGTCAGCATCGATCGGCGCGATCGCCCCGCTGCTGACCAGTTCCTCCAGCGTCGCGGCCGGCAGGCCGGTGAGCTCCGCCAGCTCGGGCAACGATACCGCATGTTGTTCAAACCAGATCATCTCCGTCAGTTCAATGCGCATGGCTGCCCTCCTCGGAGAAATGCGCCCGCGGGTCGAACGCCGAAGCCGTCTGCAGCTGGCGGTACAGTGCCGCCTCCGGCTCGCTGACCACGCTCGGCACCACGATCAGTACCACCGCGAACAGGTCGCCCTGGCCGCCTTTGGGGGTCGGCAAGCCGCGTCCCGGCAATCGCAGATGCCGCCCGGCCTGGGTAGCGGCGGGCACCTTGAGTCGCACCGGCCCGCCGGGCGTCGGGACCTCCACCGAGGTACCCAGTACCGCCTCCCACGGCGCGAGCGGCAGATCCAGATACAGGTCGTGACCGCTGGCGCGGAACAACGGGTGCGGTCGCAGGCTGATATTCAGGTAAAGATCACCGTTGCGTCCGCCATTGAAACCCTTGCCACCCTTGCCAGGCACCCGCAGTCGCTGTCCGTCGCTGGCGCCTTTGGGAATGCGCGCCTTGAAGGCGTGCGGCACGCGGCGCACCTGGCCCTGCGCGTCGTACTCGGGCATGTTCAGGTCAAGATCGATTTCGGTGCCATGGTAGGCATCGGCGATCGTGATCGGCACGGCGATCTCATAGTCCTGTCCTGGCATCGATCTCTGGGCACCGCCGCGACCGCGGCCGCCGCGCAGCCGCTCGAACAGTTCCGACAGATCCAGTCCTTCAGTGGAAAAGGCGTCGTCACCGGAGGGCTGCCAGTGCTGTTGCCAGTCGGGCGGCGGGCGAATTTCCTCCCCGGGCCGCTGCTGCCCGAGCTGATCGTAGGCGGCGCGCTTGTCGGCGTCCTTGAGAGTCTGGTAGGCCTCGGCCACTTCCTTGAACTTTTCCTCCGCGCCGGCTTCCTTGGATACGTCCGGGTGGTACTTGCGCGCCAGACGCCGGTAGGCCTTCTTGATCTGCTCTTCGGTGGCAGTGCGCTCGAGCCCGAGGATGGCGTAGTAGTCTTTGTATTTCATACCAATCGCCGCGTCGCGGCGCTCTTTCGGGAGCCGAACAGCGAGAATAACGCAGCCCAGCGCCCGGCGTCCCGATGTCGTGACGCAGACGATAGGCGTAAACTCCCCACTTGAGCGGTTGCGCGCCCACCGCATAACAACAGACCTTAGGCGCGGGGGTTTTAGTCCGATTTTCGTTTGCCGATGGCGTGGAGGCAGGCATGTTGCGATTTTGCGCTGTTACAAGTGTGGCCTGCGCCGCCGCGATGCTGGCGGCTTGCGGCTCGGATAGCCCGACGGCAGTGCCGGCCGCATCCACGGCGCACGGGACGCTGGCAGTGAGCCCGCCGCTGCGGGTGGCATCGGCTGATGCGGCCACGTTCCAGGCGCAGCTGAGCGCTAGCCCCTCGGGCGCGCAGCTGCTGCAGGTCACAGGTGCGCCGGCCTGCGGCGTCGATTTCTACTACATCAAGTTCTGGACCGCCGGCGCCGCCGGTGAGACCACGCAGTCCTCAGGTGCGCTGATGGTGCCGACGGGGGCTGCGCCCGCATGCTCCGGACCGCGACCGATCGTGCTGTACGGACACGGCACGCAGTTCGAAAAGGCATTCAACATCGCCGACCCCACCGCGTTCACCACCACCAACGGCGAAGGCGCCTTGATCGCGGCGATGTTCGCCGCCCAGGGCTACATCGTGGTGGCGCCGAACTTTGCCGGCTACGATATCTCGACGCTGGGCTATCACCCGTTCCTGAATGCCTCGCAGCAGTCGGGCGAGATGATCGATGCGCTGACGGCGGCGCGCACCGCGTTGCCAACGACCTTCGCGGCCTCCACCAGCGACAATGGCAAGCTGTTCATCACCGGTTACTCGGCCGGCGGCTACGTCGCGATGGCGACGCAGCGAGCACTGGAGGCTGCCGGCCAGCCCGTGACGGCCGCGGCGCCGATGTCCGGACCTTATGCACTCGAGGCGCTGTTCGACGCCGTCGTCACCGGCGATGTCAATCTCGGCTCGACGCTGTTCACGCCACTGGTGACCAGCAGTTATCAGCACGCCTACGGCAACATCTACACCACGCCGAGCGACTTTTATTCGGCGACCTACGCCACCGGCATCGACACACTGATGCCTACCACGGTGACACCATATACGGCCCTGTTTACACAGGGGCTACTGCCGGAGCTGGCGCTGTTCGACAGCACCACGCCGGTGGTCACAGTGCCGAACGATCCGACGCTGTCGACCGAGCTCACGGACCTGCTGGCGGTCCCGGCGATCAACCCGGCCGTTCCCGTGACGGCGCTGTTCGCGCAGGGTTTCGGCAATCCGTATCTGATCAACAACAGCGTGCGCGTCAACTACACGCTCGACGCGGCCGGCGACCCGGACGGCACCGCAGTCGGGTCCGCGTCGCTCGCGGCCGCAGCTCCGATGTATGGGCTGCGCCTGGATCTGTATAAGAACGACCTGCGCAATGGCAGCTGGGCGCCGAATTCACCGACCTTGATGTGCGGCGGTGAAAACGATCCGACCGTGTTCTTCACCCCCGATACCCTGACGATGGCGGCGTTCTGGAGCGGCCTGCCGGCGGGCCTCGTGACCGTGCTCGATGTGGATCCTGCCGGTGGCCCCGCTGGTCCGTTTGCCCCGATCCAGGCCGGCTTTCAGCAATCGCAGTTGCAGCTGCTGGCGTTTCTGCAGACCCCCGGCGGTGGTGGCCTGACGCTTGCGGCCGCTGAACAGGCGCTGGTGGAGGAGTATCACGGAACCTCGGTGCCGCCGTTCTGTTCGCTCGCCGCGCGCACGTTCTTCAGCCAGTTTTAATCAGCCAATTCTAAAAGGGATCGGCCATGACCAAATTCGCCCTTCGCGCGCTGCCCATCGTGCTGCTGCTCCTGACTGCCCAGATCGCTCGGGCCGACGACATCCCGAACAATACGTTCCGCCTGGGGGAATATTGGGTCTTCTATCACACCTATGCGGATGACCTCTCGGGACCCTTGGTCGAGCCCGGTCTCGGCTCCACGGTGAAGAACGTTCAGACACCGTACGTGGCGTATCTGCGCCGGCTGTCGCCGAACTTCACCGTCGAGCTCGCGTTTGGCGTGCCGCCTCTCACCAAGACCTATGGCAAGGGCCCGGCGACCGTCGGTTCGGTACCGTACAATGGCCAGCAGCTGATCAGCGCGCGCTGGATCGCACCGAGCGTACTGATGGAATATATGTTCCTCGACGACACCTACAAGCTGCGGCCGTATTTTGGCGTCGGGCTCAACTACGTGGTGTTCTACGATCGCAATTCAAGCCCGGCCGGAAACGCGGTTGCGGGCGGCCCGACCAGCGTATCGCTGCCCAACTCGATCGGACCGGCGGTGACCGCAGGGCTCAACTACCAGATCACGCGCAACTGGAGCGTCATGGCCTCCTATTCCGCCTCCCGGGTGGAGACTGATTCGAGCATTCATACCGGCGGCGTGACCCGCTATTCTCATGTCAGCTTTGGACCGCAGACCCTGGTGGTCGCGGCCGGATTTTCTTTCTAGCGGCGACAGCACCAGTCCATGAGCCGCCACGGCGTCGCGGTTGCAAACGACGCGCCGGTAGCGCAATCGTTCTGGGTCAATACCAGAAATAATTGAGTGATAGTACGACGATGTGCTGATCGGGCTTTTCCACGACTGGACTGCGCGCGGACTTGCCTCTGATTTCATTGATCGCGCCATCGAGGTTCAGCAGCCAGTGCTGTCCGAGAAACTTGGTGGCACTGAAGCCGACACCGGCGGCTGTGGTGCCATCGTGCGCAAAATTGTAGACCGGATGTCCGGAAGCGGCTGATTGCTCCGGCGTCACGCCGTACAGAACCTGCATGTAATGGTGCGTCGCCAGCGTGACCGAAGGCCCGGCAAACATCACAAATGTCTTGGAGCTTCCCGGCAGCGGCGTATAGACGGCGATGTCCCCGACTGCTCCCTGCGCACCGCCGATGAACTGGCGCGCATCGGCGCGCAGAATCAACGGAAACTTCCTGGACAGAACCCATGTGCCATACACCTTGGCGACCGGAGCAGGGGAAATATCCCCCATGCCATGCAGGTTCGAATAGTCCTGCGAGACCTTGCGTCCCAGGTCATAGGCCATCGCTACTCCAATCTGGAAGTGATCTCCGCGCAGGACATTGACGCCGATACCATCTCCGGTGCTGATGAAAGCGATATCGCGATAATAGAAATTGATGTCGGGCCCGCCCTCCACACGGTAGGCGCGCGAGCCGCTATAAGCCGGCTGCAGCTCGGCTGCGACGCCGAGTATGGTGCGGTATTTAGGCAGATCGGGCTCGAATAACCTTGCGAGTATGATGCCGCCCGAGTACTGCCACTCCTGCAAAGGCGATGGGGTCTGCGCCGACGCCAAAGGTGAAAAGCAGCCGCACGCCAGCAGAAGAAGCAGGTACAGCGGGCTGGAACGGGCTGTCCCGGGCGTCCCTGGCAACGCCTTGCTTAGTTCCAACTGGTTTGTTGTCAAATTCCGCTTCTTGGGTGAATCGAAGCGCTTGAGACTACGTTCCTGGCCCTCTTTGGACGAGGTGCCCTCGGCGGTATCTACTGTAGGCGCACGCTGAGGCTGCCGACGGAGCGGAGGTCTCGATCGAGACTTTTTCTTATGGTGCGGTCACCGGTCCGGCGCTGGCAGTGCGGGGCCTGACGCGCTCATGTGGACGGATTTCACGGCGGCCCTTAGAATGCGCGGCTCTTTTGCGACACACGCCGCTACGGCCATAGGCCGCCCGGCGCCGCGGTTTCACACGACGCGCCCGTAGCTCAGTTGGATAGAGCACCTGGCTACGAACCAGGGGGTCGGGAGTTCG
>CAWDVQ010000009.1:0-19123 GCA_963805965.1 uncultured Gammaproteobacteria bacterium | reverse complement strand
GGGTCCGGGCCGGAGTGGAACTTCACAACAAAGGGCGGGTTGTTCCGTGGGAGGTAGTCACGGTGCCGGGGCGCTACCTGGCCGGGGCGTACCCCGCGCTCCGAGTGCTGAATGCGGAACAATCGCGACTAAGGACGACGCAGCGTGGGGCAGAGATCACCTATGAGCCAATGGTCAGGAACCTCCGTACACAGGGGGGAAAGGCCATTAATGTCATGTGCCAGGTTGAGCGCGGCGATGTCGGCGCGGTTGTCGCGCAGCTCTGTCGCGAAGGGGTGCCGAAGCGGCTTTCCGGGTACGACCACGTGCTCGGGGATCTGCTGTCGGACGATGTGCGGTGAGCACGCTGGACCTGCAACAGGCTGCCGCGTTGCTGAAGATCCATCCCGCTACGCTGCAGGCTAAGGCGCGAGCGGGGGAGATACCGGCGCGAAGGTCGCTCGCCGGTGGGTATTCGTTCACGATGACTTGATTAGCTATGTGCGCGCCCAATACCGAGGGGCGAGCGTTGCAGGGTGACAGCGTGGGGAAAAAGCGCGGTGCGTCAATCGGCGATGGCGCCGACCGAGTCTCCTGCGAGTCCATCGCATTCAAGTTTGACATCGGAGCTAATGCCGCGAGTCCCGCAGCGCATCTAGCGCTTTGCCCGATCGGATGCGTTCGAGCCGGTCTCCCACGCCCGCGGGAGTTCGCGGACGTGCTGCATTCGAGGTATTAATTCAGAGGGGCTCAAGGGGGTCTGGGTGTCAAGCCCAAGCCGCAGCCTTGAGGGTTGTTACAGCATCTCCAAGACGCAGGACTTGCAATGCGATTTCGATCGAATAAATTGCTCTGCTGCTGACGCCATCTCCCGTCTCCGTGGGTTTCCGAACTCACGGCAATTGAAAGCGATTGCTGCTGAAGGATGGAAGGCCTTGATTTCGTCCGTAGGAACGCGGAGGGCGTTGGGACAAAGATCGGATGGTTGTGCGATATCTTACGACCGTAGTGCCGCACGCAACAGGGAGAGACCGTGATCAATCTCAGGCAGGTCGGTGACGGCGTAGCCGAACACCAGCCCAGCCTTCGCCGGTCGGCCTAGATGATATCTGCTCAAGGTGTGCATTCTGACCTCGTTCTGAACGAGAGCGTCAGCAACGCCGTCGAGATCGAGGGAAGTACGGGCGAGCGCCGCAACGTGCATGCCATAGTAGGAAGGCTGGGGTTCCAGCCATTCGCCGAGATGTTCCTCGAGTCCGGTCAACAACGCTTGGCGCCGCTTCCGATAGATCTGACGCATCTTGCGGATGTGGCGCTCCAGGTGGCCCTCGGCAATAAAGTCGGCCACGCCAATCTGGACCAGCGTTGAGCACTGCCAATCCATGCTGTTCTTGGCAGTGATCAGGGCGGATAACGCCCAATCGGGTGCAACGACGAAACCGAGCCGCAGCGCCGGCAACATGCATTTCGAGAACGTTCCCACATAGAAGACGACGTCGGCGAAATCGGAGCTTCGCAGTGCCTGCAAAGAAGTTCCGGCGAAGTGAAATTCGCCATCATAGTCGTCTTCGACAATGACGGCGCCACGGCTCCGGGCAAACTCAACAAGCGCCTTGCGACGGCGCCGAGACATGGTCACTCCGAGCGGAAATTGATGCGATGGACTAACGCAGATCACGCCCGCGTCGGGTGGGAGCAGTTCGACAATAAGCCCCTCAGCATCGACTTCAACGGGGACAACTCGTGCGCCCGCCGCGACAAAGGGCACGCGCATTGGCGGGTAGCCGGGGTCCTCCACCGCAACGATGGTCTTGCTGGGTTTGACCAGGATTCGTGCGAGCACGTCGAAGGCCTGCTGAGCGCCGGAGGTGACGACGATGTCGTCTGGCCTGCAGACGACAGCGCGCGTCAGCGCGATGTGCCGGGCGATCCACTCGCGAAGAAAAAAGTTTCCCTGATCGCCTTGCGGATTCTTGCGGCTTGCGGGCCTTTTTTCCATTTGTCGCAATTGCTTGACCATCGATCGCCGAAAGACGTCAAACGGGAACAGGCGAGACTGAACCATGGCAGGCCGAAAATCGATTTCGCTGGCGTCCGTGGACAGCGGGCGCACCGATGTGTCTCGCCAGAAGTTGACGGCTACGGTGACTTCAGGCTGTAGCCAAAATGGGTTCAGACGCCGATCAGATGCGCCGTTAGCTCGGCGTTCCGCGCGAAGCGGTGAAGCGGGCAGGATATCGGCGACATAGGTGCCGGAACCATGGCGCGCCACGACATAGCCGTCGTGCCGCAGCCTTTCGTACACCTCCGCCGCGGTGTTGCGCGATACGCCGAAGAAAGTCTTCGCATGCCGAGTGGGAGGCAGTCTTGCGCCCAACCCCAAGTGGCCGTCTACGATTGCCGCCCTCAATTGGAGATAGAGAGTCCGAGAGGCCACGCCCGAGGCTATGGCCGCGCGATCAAGGTCGACTTCAAATAGGGGATCCATGGCGCCTCCCGTTCAAAAGTGGCCCAGCTAACTTTCCATAAATTGGCCCATAAAAAAAGGCCACCTGGCGCGCTAATATTCCAGGAAAGGGCTCGAACTGTGCGTGGCATGCGTATGAGTGAATCGTCGCTGCGTCTTTCGCCTGCGCCCTCCAGCTTCCGCGACCGCGCAAGCCGTGTGCGGCGCGGCGCTCGACTTGCCGCAGCGCGATGGCCAACGCGACTTCGATTTCGACTCCGGCATCTGTTGAGAATTGTTTGTCCGAAGTACCACTTGATCCAATAAGAATATTTGTTAATCGCATGAATTGGCGAGGGTTAATGTGGGGGACGCGAGGGCGGTCTGACATGTGGATTGAGGAGAGAAAGGATGATCGACCACAAGACAGGAACACGCGAAGAATGGCTTACCGCACGCCTCGACCTCCTTAAGGAGGAGAAAGAGTATTCGCGCCAGGGCGACGAGGTTGCGCGGCGACGGCAGGCGCTGCCATGGGTTCGCGTCGATAAGGATTACACGTTCGACACCGGCGACGGCCGGGCGTCTCTGTACGATCTGTTCACGGGGCGCTCGCAGCTTCTCGTCTATCACTTCATGTTCGGACCCGAGTACAAAGCGGGGTGTCCATCGTGCTCCGCGATCGCCGACGGATTCAACGGCATCACCGCGCACTTGGCGAATCACGACGTGATGCTTTGGGCCGTGTCGCGGGCTCCGCTCGCGAAGCTGCAAGACTACAAGAAACGCATGAGTTGGTCGTTCCCTTGGGCGTCGTCCTTCGGCGGCGACTTTAACTTCGATTTCAGCGCCTCGTTCACGGAGGAACAACAACGCAAAGGGGCCTACTACAATTTTAGCCGCGATGACCCGGTGATGAACGCAGGCAGGGGCGCGTTGATGAACCCGGTGACGAGCGGGAACGCGGCCACGACCGGAACCGATCTGGCCACATATACACGGGAGCGGGAGGGTTTAAGCGCCTTCGCGCTCGAGGACGGCGTCATCTATCACACTTACTCCGCCTACGCTCGCGGTGTGGACGCCATCTGGAGCATGTACCCGTGGCTAGACCGCGCTCCCAAGGGACGCAACGAGACGGGCCCCTGGTTGCGCCGGCACGACGAGTACGGCCATGAGTGACGTTCAGGCCATTCACAGCCCGGTGGGCACGAAGACGGTCGCCGGGAACAATCGCGGATCGGCAATGGTCGCGGTGTCCAATACTCTCAGCCTCGCTGCGGCTCCGGTCTTCGGCATCATGGCCCTGCTTACCGGTGGGGGCATGCCGGACATGCTCTGCTCAGTCACGCACGATGCTTCGCCTCTGGCCGGAATGGTACCGATGTACGTGCTCATGAGCATTTTCCATTCGTCGCCGTGGTTGAAGCTGATCGCCCGCCGGCAGGAGGAGATCAGGCCCGAGTAGAACAGCCGTTTGATTCGTCAGGGCACCGCAGTCGTCAACGTGAACCAGTTCAAATAGGAGGTCACCATGACCAACACCGCCACGGTCAAGAACAATGGGAAGAGTGAACTGCCCACCACGCACCCGCCAATTGTGTCGCCGGAGGTTTGGAGCACCGCACGCCAGCAGATGCTGGTGAAAGAAAAGGCCCATATGAAGGCCGGAGACGCCCTAGCGGCGGAACGCAGGCGGATGCCGTGGATGGCCGTCGAAAAGACATACGAATTTGAAGGCCCCAACGGCAAGGCAAGCCTGCTCGATCTGTTCGAGGGCCGGCGCCAGCTGATTGTGTACCGCGCCTTCTTCGAACCGGGGGTGTTCGGCTGGCCCGAGCACGCCTGCCGCGGCTGCTCCTTGGGCGCCGATCAAGTCTCTCACTTAGCCCATCTGAACGCTCGCGACACCACGCTCGTCTACGCGTCACCCGCGCCGCAGGAGGACATCGCGCGCCTGAAGACGCGGATGGGTTGGGCAAAGATCCCCTGGTACACCATCACCGACAGTTTCGATAAGGACTTCGACGTCGACGAATACCATGGCCACAATGCGTTCATCCGCGATGGCAAAAAAATTTATCGCACCTACTTCACGAACTGGCGCGGTGACGAGGTGATGGGGACGGTCTGGAGCTATCTCGACATCACGGCGTTCGGCCGTCAGGAGCGTTGGGAGGATTCGCCGGAAGGTTACCCGCAGAGCCAACCGTACAAGTGGTGGAACTGGCACGACAGTTACGTTGCCAATTCTCAGCCGGACCCGAAATGGGTCGAAGTATCCGATGTCGGCGAAGCGAATTTTCCAAGGTCGAATATCGAAGCGAAGAGATGACCGGGGTCCGCCGATCGTCAAGAGTGAAACTCTGAGGAGTGCCATGTCAGGCTGACGAGAAGACGATGAACGACATCAAAAGCGAAAACATTGGCGCGCCGAAAATCGTCGATCGCGCCACCTTTCAGGCCGAACTGGACGCGCTGCGAGTGCGGGAGAAAGCCCACACGCGCGAAGGCGATGCAATTGCGGCAGCCCGTCGACGGCTTCCGATGATTGCGGTCGACGGCGCCACCCCGCTTGTTGGCAAACAGGGAAGTGTGACGCTGCTGGACGCGTTTGAGGGACGTCGAATGCTCATTGCCTACTATTTCATGTGGCACACCGGCCACCCCGCGCCAGAGCAGTGCGAGGGGTGCACCTGGGATACATCGCAGGTGCGCGAACTCTCCTATATTCATTCCCGCGACGTCACCTACGCCACGTTCTGCCAAGGCCCGTACGAGGAGAGCGCCCGCTATCGCGACTTCATGGGCTGGAAGATGCCTTGGTACTCGGCACAGGACTCGCTCGACACCCTCTTGGTTGGACGCCGGGTGGGCATGATGCACATCGTTTGCTACCTGCGACAAGGATCCAATGTCTTTGAGACTTACTGGACGACGAGACGCGGCGTCGAGGCGATGGATAACAATTTCGCTTTGCTCGACTTGACCGTCTACGGTCGACAGGAAACGTGGGAGGACTCACCGACCGGATGGCCGCAAAAATGGGAAGCCGACGCCAGTCAGCTCCGCACCAATGGACGTCCCATCGCCCAGTGGTCCCGCCTGCAGGCTGGGCACTCTGACGAGCTACGCGCGAACACGCGCTGACCGGTGGGCGCACGATGTGTTGCGGCTGTCGATGACGGCATGGGGAGTTGATCAAGCATGAAGCTCTACATCAATGGTCAGAGCCATACCCGAGCATGGACGCGGCCTCCCGGCGGTTCTACGGGAGGTCCCGGGCGCGCTAACCGGGGGTCGAGGCGAGGGCGGCTCCGGCTATTTGGCAATACGGGCCAATTCTCTGGTGGCGAATCTGGTGGCAAATGTGGGGTCTTGCGGAAGTGGGAGGGGACTAGACCTCTAGCGCTTACAGCAACTTACTGATCTGACTAGAGCTTCCGCCGGGTTCGAATCCCTCTCTTATACAATGCACCTATTGCACTGGTGCAGCCTGTGCACTAGTGTTAAACGAGTGAACAAGGCTAACAAGAGCCAGATCCGCGTTGCCAGTGTGAAGCCCGCTGGCGAGTACTCGCTGCGCATTCAGTGGGTAAGCGGCAAGGAACTGCCAGTCGATCTCCGAGACATTGTGCATCGACTCAAGGGTCTGCGGGCGCTGCGCAACCCCGCGGTGTTTGCACGAGCCGTCGTCGGCGAAGCGGGTCAAAGCGTGGCGTGGCCCGGTGATCTCGACATCGGCGCCATTCGTTTGCTAGAACTCGGCCTAAAGCAGGTCGGCCGCGCCGACACCGTCGAGTTTATTCGGTGGCGCTGGCGCAATGGGCTCTCTCTGACAGCAGCAGCCGAAGCGCTAGGTCTGTCGCGTAGGCAGGTTGCCTATTACGCCAGCGGCGAGCACGAGGTGCCGCGCTACGTGCTGTTGGCTTGTCGGGGTTGGGAGGCCGAGCGCCACGCGTCCGCGTGAACCAGATCCACCGGTCGCCTGGAGCAATCGCCTCATGTCCGTCAGACGCTCCCGTGATGAAGAGGTCAACCTCTATATGAGAGCGAAGACATTTGATAGCAAGTTTGATGCCGGTGAAAAGGTCACCGATCAATTGGAGCTGAGCAAAGCACGGCGTATCAATCCACCGGTACGGTGGACGGTCAGAGTATCGAAGGATACCGACGCGGCCGTGCGTTCATTTCTCGCGCGGCGCAGCATGAAGAAAGGCGATCTGGCGAAGTTTGTCGAGAAGGCCGTGCGCTGGCGCGTGCTCGACCAGACCTTAGCGCAGACCAAGACCCGAAATGCCAAAAGCAGCGGCCGCGCACATCGAAGGCGCCACTGATGAGGCGCTGCGATGGTCATGAGCAGGGCGACACGCGTCGACTGGAACTGCTTCCGGAACCGTTGGTGTCGACCCGGATTTGTGCCTTTGAGCCACATCGTTAACTGCAACGCAACTGCAACGACAGTGCGATCCGCGGAGGTGTGGTTCAAGCAGTCTTACTTAAGCTGTTGATTTATTGGCTCCCCGGGTTGGACTCGAACCAACGACCAACGGATTAACAGTCCGACGCTCTACCAACTGAGCTACCGGGGAGTAGACGATGCGTTCTTCAACGGAACGCTAGGATGGGCTTTTATAGCGGCGGCGCGGATTCTCAGGGTCTGGTGCCGCCGCGTCAAGGACTTAGGTCAGGCAGTCTTGACCTGCGCCTGAGCTTGCTGCGGCAGTATCGCGCGGATGCGCTCGATGGCCTTCTCGAGCGTCTGCCTGCTGCAGGCAAATGACAGGCGCATGTGGCCTGGGGCGCCAAAGCCCGTGCCTGGGACCACCGCGACGCCCGCTTTGTTGATCAGAAGCTCGGCGAAGGCGTTGTCGTCGCGCAGGCCAAGGTTCGCGATTGCCCCGCGGACATCGGCAAACGCATAGAAGGTACCGGCGCCCGGCAGGCACGACACGCCCGGCAGCGTGTTGAGGGCACCGACTACATAGTCGTGCCTCTCCTTGTAGGCGCGGTTCATGTCGGTGACACACTGCTGGCTGCCATTGAGCGCGACCACAGCGGCCTTCTGCGAAATGCTGCAGGCATTGGAGGTCGACTGGCCCTGGATCGTGCCCATGGCGGTGACGATCTCCTTCGGCCCGCCGCAATAACCGATGCGCCAGCCGGTCATGGCGTAGCTCTTGGAGCAGCCGTTGATCGTCACTGTGCGATCGTAAAGCTCCGGAGCGATCGTCAGAAGGCTGACGAACGGTTCGGGCGCCCAGTAGATCTTCTCGTACATGTCATCGGTGCCGATCAATACCTTGGGGTGTTCAACCAGCACATCGGCCAGTGCGCGCAGTTCCGCCGGCGTGTAGGCGGCGCCGGTCGGATTGCTCGGGCTGTTGAGCAGAACCAGCCGCGTTTTGGCGGTGATCGCATCGGCCAGCTGCCTGGCGGTGATCTTGTAGCCCTGTTCCGGACCGGCCGTGGGGGTTACTGGTACGCCGTCGGCCAGCAGCACCATGTCGGGGTAGGACACCCAGTAGGGCCCAGGAATGATCACCTCATCGCCGCTGTCGAGTACGGCCATGCACAGGTTAAAGATGGTCTGCTTGGCGCCGGAGGACACCAGGATCTGCGAGCGCTCGTAGTCGATCCCATTGTCGCGCTTGAACTTGGCGATGATCGCGTCCTTGAGCTCGGGGATGCCCTCGACGCTGGTATAGCGCGTAAAACCCTTGCGGATCGCCTCGACCCCGGCATCGGCAATGTGCACCGGCGTGTCGAAATCGGGCTCCCCGGCGCCCAGGCCAATGACGTCCTTGCCTTCGGCCTTGAGGCGGATGGCCAGCGCGGTTACCGCGAGGGTGGGCGAGGGCTTGACGCGCTGGACGCGTCGCGAAACGGTAAAAGGCACACCTATCCCCTTGTAGACATCGAGAGTCGTCGTCACATCTGCGTGGAGGTTATATTACGGGATTCGCCTCACGCCGACCAACGCACTGCCTGGACAGGAATGGATAAACCCGCCAATCGCTTTGAATTGCAAGCAGATTATCAGCCGGCTGGCGACCAGCCGGAGGCCATCGAGCACCTGACCGAGGGGCTTACGTCCGGGCTGTCGCATCAGACACTGCTCGGCGTCACGGGATCGGGCAAGACCATGTCGATCGCTTCGGTGATCGCCCGCGTGCAACGTCCGGCGCTGGTGCTGGCGCATAACAAGACGCTGGCCGCGCAGTTGTATGGTGAGTTCCGCGGCTATTTCCCCAACAACGCAGTTGAGTACTTCGTCTCCTATTACGATTACTACCAGCCCGAGGCGTACGTGCCCTCGAGCGACACCTATATAGAGAAAGATTCCTCGGTCAACGAGCACATCGAGCAGATGCGCCTGTCGGCCACCAAGGCGCTGCTGGAACGACCCGACACCATCATCGTCGCGACCGTGTCTTCGATTTACGGCCTCGGTGATCCCGAGGCCTACCTGTCGATGGTGCTGCACCTGTCGCGCGGCGAGCGCCTTGATCAGCGCAAGCTGCTGCGGCGCCTGGCCGAGATGCAGTACACGCGCAACGACATGGACCTGCAGCCCGGCAGCTATCGCGTGCGCGGCGACATCATCGACATCTTCCCGGCGGAATCGGGCCGTGACGCGGTACGCGTGGAGCTGTTCGACGACCAGCTGGAGAACCTGTCGCTGATCGACCCGCTGACCGGCAGCCTCATCGGGCGCATTCCGCGCTTCACGGTCTATCCGGGATCTCACTACGTTACCCCGCGCGACCGCTTGATGCAGGCGATGGACCTTATCCGTGAGGAACTGCGCGAACGACTCGCGGTGTTGCACGCCGATGGCAAGCTGGTGGAAGCCCAGCGGCTGGAGCAGCGCACGCTGTTCGACCTGGAAATGATCAAGGAGGTCGGCTACTGCAACGGTATCGAGAACTACTCGCGCTACCTGTCGGGCCGTGCGGCCGGCGAGCCGCCGCCGTGCCTGTATGACTACCTGCCTCCGAACGCGCTGCTGATCGTCGATGAGAGCCACCAGACCATCCCGCAGCTCGGTGCGATGTACCGCGGCGATCGCTCGCGCAAGGAGACGCTGGTGCAATACGGCTTTCGCCTGCCGTCGGCGCTCGACAACCGCCCGCTGAAGTTCGAGGAGTGGGAGCGGTTGGCGCCGCAGATGATCTTCGTATCGGCAACGCCCGGACCATATGAGGCCAAGAAATCCTCGCAAGTAGTCGAACAGGTGGTGCGCCCGACCGGGCTGGTCGACCCCGAGGTCGAGGTGCGGCCGGTGCGCACGCAGGTCGACGACCTGCTGTCGGAGATCCATAAGTGTGTCGAGCTGCAGCAGCGCGTGCTGGTGACGACGCTGACCAAGCGCATGGCGGAGGATCTGACTGAGTACCTGCACGAGCATGGCGTGCGGGTGCGTTACCTGCATGCCGACATCGAGACCGTGGAGCGGGTCGAGATCATCCGCGACCTGCGCCTGGGTCGCTTCGATGTGCTGGTCGGCATCAACCTGCTGCGCGAGGGACTTGATATGCCCGAGGTCGCCCTGGTGGCGATCCTGGATGCGGACAAAGAAGGCTTCCTGCGTTCGGAAGGCTCGCTGATCCAGACCATCGGCCGCGCCGCGCGCAATGTGCACGGCCGCGCGATTCTTTATGCGGATAAAATGACCGGCTCGATGCAGCGCGCGATCGCCGAGACCGACCGACGGCGCCAGAAGCAGGTCGAATACAACGTTGAACATGGAGTGACGCCGCAGAGCATCGTCAAGCCGGTGGCCGACATCATGGAGGGTGCGCGCGTGGCGGGCGCGGCTTCTGGCCGCCGCGGTGAGCGCAAGAGCAGGGACGGCAAGGCGGCGGCGCTCGATATCGGCAAGCTGCGCACCGCGAGCGACATCGCGCGCGAGCTCAAGCGCGTGGAGGCGGAGATGTACCGGCGCGCGCGCAATCTGGAGTTCGAGCAGGCCGCATTGCTGCGCGATCAGCTCGACCAGCTGCGCAAGCTCGAGCTCGAAGTGACTACCGGCGTCGTGGCCTCGTACGATCTGCCGGGCGGGGCTGGCACTACGCGCCGGGCGAAGGCTGCGGAAAGGCTTGTGAAATCCTGATGTTAAGTCTCCGCTGAACGCTTGCGGCAGCTGGACGGCTCCGGTATCTTTCAGCGCCTCCAAGCGGGCAACGATAGGCGCGTAGCTCAGTGGTAGAGCACTTCCTTGACATGGAAGTGGTCGCTGGTTCGATCCCAGTCGCGCCTACCAGTACATACCACCGCCATTGCCGACAGCGCGGGCTGATCCGGGTTCGAACCAAGGAGCCAGGTCGTGAAAGCGGTGCGATTCGACAGGTACGGTGGAATCGAGGTTCTGCAGATTGCAGATGTGCCGATTCCTGAACCGAACTGATCGAGCGCGCGGCGCTCGTCAGCGCTGCGCCCCGTAGAAATAGTATTCACCGGTGTAGGGCACGCGCGCGATCGTATGCGCCTGGGCCTCGGTGCACGGCGTGCTCGGTGCAATGCCGCCGCTGGTGCCTATGCGCACGATGCTCTGGGTGCGGCTCAACGCGCCGGTGCCGGAGGTTGACTTGGCCCGCAGCAGCAGCCACGGAATTGCCGCTGCGTCGGGCCCGGGATCACGCGCCGTGACCTCTCCGACCACGCGGCTGCCGTCCCGCAGCTCCCAGGTCGGCCCCGCATAGTGCCGTCCGATGCCGTGACCGTGTCGATCGGCCAGCGTTGCCTCGGGCGACTGGAAAGTCCAGCTGAAGCCGCCTGCTGCGTCGGGCTTGGACGTGCACTCGTAGATCTGCACGCCGGTGGCGCGTACCTGCAGGAACACTATCTGCCCCGGCGGCGGTTGCAGGGCGGCCGGCACTTGCGGCGGCTTGATGCGACACCACGCGCAGGCGGTCAGTGCAACGGCTAAGGCGACGGCAACGGGCCCGACGGAGACGGAACATGTCATGGCATCTGTTCCGGCACCGTCGGGCTTTGCGATGCGGGCGTCAACCCTTGGTGATGTCGACGTTGTGCGTTTCCGGCAGGAAAATCAGGCCGATCACCAGACTGGCCGCCGCGATTCCGATTGGATACCACAGCCCGGAGTAGATGTTGCCGGTCGCCGCCACGATCGCGAACACCGTGGCGGGCAGGAAGCCGCCGAACCAGCCGTTGCCAATGTGATAGGGCAGCGACAGGCCGCTGTAGCGGATCCTGGTCGGGAACAGCTCGACCAGCCAGGCGGCGATCGGTGCGTACACCAGCGTCACGTAGATGACCAGTACCCAGAGCAGCAGTACCGTCATGACGGTGTCGATCTTGGCCGGATCCGCGCTCGCCGGGTAGCCATGCTTGACCACCGTCGCTTTCAGTACCTTGGCGAAATCAGGCGCATCGGCGGCGATGATCTCATCGCCAATCTGCACCGAGGCCGTGGTGCCCGCGGGCGCCACTACGTTCTTGTAGTTGACCGACAGCTTGGCGAGACCCGACTTCACGGTGTCGCACGAGCTCTTGAACTTCGCCGTGCCGACCGGATTGAACTGGAAGGCGCATTCCGCCGGGTCTGCGGTCACGGTCACGGGCGAGGTGGCCAGCGCTGTTTCAAGAGCGGGGTTGGCGTAGTGCGTAATGGCGTGGAAGATCGGGAAGTAGGTCAGTGCCGCGAGCGCGAAACCGGCCAGGATGATCGGCTTGCGCCCGATCTTGTCGGACAGCCAGCCGAACAGGATGAAGAATGGTGTGCCGAGTGCCAGCGCCACCGCGATCATGATCTGGGCAATGGTCGCCTTGACGCTCAATGTCGTGGTCAGGAAAAACAGTGCGTAGAACTGTCCACCGTACCAGACCACCGCTTCGCCGGCGGTCGCGCCCAACAGCGCCAGGATTGCGATCCGGGCATGGCGCCAGGTGCCGAAGGCTTCGCGCAGCGGGGCCTTCGATCTCGTACCTTCTTCCTTCATCTTCAGGAACAGCGGCGACTCGTTCAGCTGCAGGCGGATCCACAGTGACACTGCCAGCAGCACGATGGAGACCAGGAACGGTATGCGCCAGCCCCAGACGGCGAACGCCTCCTCCCCGACATAGGTGCGCACGCCCAGCACCAGCAGCAGCGCCACGAACAGGCCCAGTGTCGCTGTGGTCTGGATCCACGAGGTGTAGAGCCCGCGTTTGCCCTTCGGTGCGTGCTCGGCGACATAGATCGCAGCGCCACCGTACTCCCCGCCCAGCGCCAGGCCCTGCAACAGTCGCAGGGCAATCAAAAGGACCGGTGCGATGATGCCGGCCGAAGCGAACGATGGCAGTACGCCGATCAGGAATGTGCCCAAGCCCATGCAGGTAATGGTGACGATGAAGGTGTACTTGCGGCCGACGAGATCACCGACATGCCCGAACACCAGGGCGCCGAACGGACGCACCGCGAAGCCTGCGGCGAACGCCAGCAGCGTGAAGATGAAGGCCGCGCCCGGTTCCACTCCGGAAAAGAACTGCTTCGCCAGGATGGTGGCGAGCGTGCCGTAGATGTAGAAGTCGTACCACTCGAAAACCGTTCCGACCGAAGAGGCCAGAATCACTTTTCTTTCCTCGGCCGTCATCTTGCCGGCCTGGGGCAGAGACTCGCTCATTGTCGTTGCCATGTGCTGTTCCCCCGTCGCTGATTGTTATTCCTAAACATGCGGCCTGATAGCGGAAGCGCACAGCGCCCCGGCGCGGTCGTCCGCCGCAATTATACCGGAGGCTTGCCGGCCCACTGCAACCGCGACCTTGGTATAGCGGCCCGGTCTACGACCTTGGTATAAGACGGCGCCATATGTAAACGGCGCGCTGGGTCAGGCCCACAACCTGCGTGACGCGAGGCGGGCGCCCTCGACCATCGCGGCGAGCTTCAGGTAGGCAATATCGGGCTCCACCGGCCCAAAGCCGGCGAAGGTCCCGAAGCCGCAATCGGTCCCGGCAATGACGCGCTCACGTCCGACGATGCCGGCGTAGCGTTCGATGCGCTCCGCCACCAGCAGTGGGTGCTCGATGTAGTTGGTGGTGGTGGCAAGCACGCCGGGAATCAGGATCTTGTCCTCCGGGATGCGGGTGCTCTCGAATACGCTCCATTCATGCGCATGCCGCGGATTTGCGGCCTCAAACAGCAGCGCTTGCGGTTTCGCCTTCAGCACGATGGGCAGCAGCCGCTGCATCGGCACATCGTGATGATGCGGGCCTTCATAGTTTCCCCAGCACACGTGCATGCGAACGCGATCGGCCGGCACGTTGCGGAGCGCGTGGTTCAACACGTCGATGTGCTGCGCTGCGAGAATCTCGAATTCCTCCACCGAGCGGTGGCGATACATGGTGTGACGTCCCATCGCCAGGTCCGGGGCATCGATCTGCAGCAGGATGCCGGCTGTCACAATTGCTTCATATTCGCTGCGCAGCGCCTCGGCCAGGGCGTCCAGATACTCGTCCTGGGTGCCGTAGTAGTCATTTGGCTGAAACAATGCGATGACGCCCGGTGATGCCGCATTCAGGAACGCCTCCACCGGCGGCGCCGCGCTGATCGCCGCCTGCATATTGCGTAGGTCGGTCAGCATCGGCTCGGTGTGCTCCACGGCGACCGCGCCGATGCAGCGTGGCCGGCGGTACTTGGCGGTCGACCCGCGCTCCGCCAGTTTTGTGAGCAGGCCGGGAAACTCGACCAGATCCTGGCCCGGCTCGCGCGGCGTGTCGCCGCCGAAACCCGAGAAGCGCTTGGCGATGTAGGTTGCATAGCTGATCTTGCTCATCTCTCCATCGCTGACCACGTCGATGCCGAGCATCACCTGCCGGCGCACCACCTCCGCCACCGCGTCGGTGATCACCTTGGAGGCTGCGGTCGGGTCAATGGCGTCACCGCGTTCGCGCGCGAACAGTACGTCGGTGACACGCTGGCTGCGCGGCAGGCTGCCGACGTGGGTGGTCAGGATCCGATCGATGCTGTGATGCATTTTATCCGCCGCTCGCGGCGGCGGCCCGCAACCGAAAATCGTAGTTCACCGTGTAGAACGGCGTATCCATGCGCTCGCCGTCGGGGCCGACGCCCGGCGCGTGCCGGTCGAATTGCGCCACCAGCGACTCCTTCACCCCGAACACGGCATCGGAATCCAGGTAATCGCTTCCGGCAATGAACAGATGCGTGGTGACAGGCAGGTACCCGGCCGCCGAGACGATCATGTGGATGTGACCGGGGCGATACGGATGGCGCCCCATCTTGCGCAGCATGCGTCCGACCGGCCCGTCGGTTGGCACTGCATAGAACGTGGGCCTGATGGAGCGGAACCAGTAGCGGCCCTCGGCATCGGTGCGGATCTTGCCGCGCGCCTTCATGCCGGTTTCCTCCGGCAGCTGCATGTCGTAGTAGCCCTCACCGTTGCCCGACCAGATGTCGAGCAGCGCGTTCTCGAGCGGCCGTCCGTCGGCGCTGAGCACGCGCCCGGAATAGAACGCCGGCTCGCCCTCGACCCCTTGTGCAAGATTGCTGCCGCGGGGTAGATCCGGGGCGCCCTCCCAGTAGAACGGACCCAGCACAGTCGATTCGGCGCTGCCCTGGTCCGCCGGGTGATTGAGCGTGATGACCAGCACGGACACACCCAGCGTGTCCGACAGCAGGATGAACTCCTGGCGCTGGTCGGTGCAGGTCTTGCCCACGTCCGTCAGGAACTGAATGGCCGTGGCCCATTCGGCCTCGGTCAGTTGCACTTCCCGCACGAAGTCGTGCAGATGGGTGACCAGCGAGCTCATGACGCTCTTGAAGCGCGGATCGCTGCATTCGGCCAGGCGCTCGATCACCGCACGGGTGATGCTCTTCTCATCGAACTCGCGCATGGGGCGAACCGCGTGTCCGATCTCCCGGTCAGCGGTAGGTATTGTTCGACGTGTGATTGCCCGCCAGCCAGCGCTTGAGTTCCTGGTGTGCGTCCGCTCGCCGGGTTTGTGAAATCTTGTCCGCCTGTGGGTGATCGAGCGTGAATTCCAGCATCAGGCCGTTAGGATCCGCGACATAGACCGAGCGGCAATAGCCATGCTCCAGCACGTAGGTGTTCGGCGGCTTGATGCCCGCCGCTGCAATGCGCTTTTCTATGGCGGCCTGCGTCGCTGCGTCTACCGCGAGCGCGATGTGATGAAACGGCGAGTCCGGCATCTTCGGTCCGAATTGCTCCTGGTCGTCGGGGTTCTCGAACTGGAAGAAGGCCAGGGCGCCGCCATCGGCCATGGTATAGAAGGTGTGGCAGTACGTGCGCACCTTGCCGAACAGCTCGTCCGATTCGCACCAGGTCGCCACCAGCGGCATGCCGATGATCTCCTCGTAGAACTGGCGCGTCTTCTCCTGGTCGCGCGTGACGTACGCGTTGTGATGCAGCCGGATCGGAACCTGTTGCCGGATCGGAATCTGTTGTGATTGAGCCATAGCGCATTCCCTCATAGCCATCAGAACTTGAAGCCGAAATCGATCCCGTAGCGCCGCGGCGGGGCTCGCCACAGGAAACCGCCGGTGGAGAACTCGGCATTGTACAGCTTGTTGGTGAGGTTCTTCGACCAGGCGGTCACCGACCAGCGCTCGGCTTCCACGCCGGCGCGCAGGTCGATCAGGCTCACCGGGTCGCGCGAGGTCACGTTGTACGGATCCCACCAGGTACGCCCGAGCATCTGGTAGTCCAGGCGCGCCACCGCGTTGAGCCCGTTGCCGATCGGCTCGTGCACCTGGACACCGGCGTTTAGGGTGTCCTGGGTGAGCAGCGGCGGCTTGTTGCCGATGACCTTCGGATCCTGCATCGCCGTGATGCTGCCGTAGTTGTAGCCGAAGTTGGCGTACAGGTCGAGCCAGCTGGTCGCGCGGGCGTTGAGCTCGAGCTCGCCGCCTTTGTACAGGGCGTTGAGATTGCCGAGGTTCTGCGTCGAGCTGGTGGCATCGTAGAAGAAGAAGTAACCGTTGGTGTCCTTGGTGTAATAGAGCGCCAGGTTCGCGCTTAAGCGGCGATCAAGCCACTGGCTCTTGGCGCCGACTTCCCAGGTATCGGCGATCTCGGCCTGGAACAGGTCGTGCACACCGAGCTGGCCGTCGGCGGCCGCCACCGCGCCGACACCGGTCTGGTTGAAGCCGCCGCTGCGAAACCCGCGGCTCCAGCCGCCATAGAACGTCAGGTCGTCGGTCGGCTTGTAGCGCAGCGTCGCCTTGGGCTGCGCGGCATCGAACGTCGCGTCGCGCACCTCTCCGGAGTGGGCGGTCGGATCAGGCAGGAACTGCTGCGGCGTATCGGTGGTGTTCTGGCGATGATCCTGGTCGTAGCGGATGGCCGCATCGAGCTCCCACTGTTTGTTGAACTCGTAGGTGGCATCGCCGAACACCGCCCAGGCGTCGTTGTTCTGTGAATCCGCCAGGAACGTGGCGTTGGTGTTGGTGGCGAACGGATTGGCGGGATCAATCCGCGGCGTCTCGTACACCGCCGGGACGCCGGCACCGCGGTCGAACAGGTTACCGGTGGAGATGAAGCGCTCGGTGTGAATGAAATAGGCGCCCGCGATCCAAGAGAAGCCGTTCATGTTGTTGGAGGTGAAGCGCAGCTCCTGGCTCTCGGTCTTCTCAGAGATGAACTGGCTCTGGCTCTCGCCAGCCGGGCCGCCGTCGGCAGCCGGGATGCCGGCGAAGAAATAGTTGTAGGCGATGGAGTCCTTGATCGGCCGGAAGTCGTAGGCGTCGCCGGTGTCGATTTCCTTGGTGAAGTTGTAGTCCGAGACCGAGGTGAAGGTGCCGGCTTCGATGTGGTAGTCGAGCTTGAGCGCGATATCGGTGATGTCGCGGAAGTCGGAGCCGAGGTTCTGGTCCTGGATCGGGCTGGTGACATCGTTCGCGTTGGCCGGCGTGGTGAAGCTGCTGAACGGATTGGCTTCGACGGCCCGCGGAATGACGTAATAGTAGGCGGTGGTGTCGACCCGATCGCGGTAGGCGCGCAGGTCCGCCGTCCATTGGTCGTTGGGCTTCCATACCAGCCGCAGGCGTCCCGAGTAGTCGCGGTACGGGTCGGCCTTGCGGTCGAGGTTGGTGTTCTCCAGGTAGCCGTCGGTGTTGTAGAAATTGAGCGCGGCGCGGTAACGCAGCGTTCCGGCATCATCTATCGGCCCGCTGACCGCCACCTGCGCCTTCTCGGACACGCCGTTGCCGACGCCGAGCTTGCCGTCGCCTTCAAAGTGATCGGCCAGCTCCGCGGTCTGGATGATGATGGCGCCGCCGATGGCATCGCGCCCGTAGAGCGCGCCCTGCGGGCCCTTGAGCACCTCGATCTGCGTGATGTCGAACAGCTCCTGGTCGAACTCGTAGGGATTGGGCTCGAGCACGCCGTCCACCAGCACCGCGGTCGAGGGCTCGCTGTTGCGCGCCTGGGAGATGCCGCGGATGGTGATGAACGAGTTGCCGACGTTCTGCACCTCGACGATGGTCATGTTCGGGACCATGGCGACGAAGTCGCGCGGCGATTCGATCCCGGCCGACTTGATGGTCTGCTCGGTGAACGCGTCTTCTGTCACCGGCACGTTCTGCAGCGATTCCTCGCGCTTGCGCGCCGTGACCACGATCTCCTGCAGTTCATCGGAGTCCGCCGCCGCCGCAATGATCGGTTCGGCGGCAATCACCGCGCCCAGCATGGCGACGAGCACCGGTGTGAGACCACGCATTGGAATATTCATCTTGACAGCCCCCCTATACAGATTATTGAGATTTCGCGGGCGCAGCGCCTTTGGCCGGTCCGCGTTCGAGTTGTGAACGTACGATCTGCGCACCTGCGACCATGGCCTGCAGTTTGCCGAATGCAACCTCGCGCGCCAGGTACTTCATGCCGCAGTCGGGTGCGACAATGATGTCGGTCGCATCGACGTACGGCAGCGCGCGCCGGATGCGCGCCGCGACCGTTTCCGCGGATTCGACCTCATTGGTTGACAGGTCGATGACGCCGAGGATGATTTTCTTGCCCGGCAATCGGGCGAGCGCCGCACAGTCGAGGTTCGACTGGCCGGTCTCGATCGACACCTGGCGACAGCTGCAACCGGACAGCTCCGACAGGAACGAATAGCCGGAGGGGCGCGAGTGGATGATCGCCGCATAGCCGAAGCAGATATGCACCGCGGTCGCGCCATCGATGCCTTCGAGCGCGCGATTGAGCGCCGCCAGACCGTAGGCGCGCGCATCGTCGGGACGCGCCTGCATGTAGGGTTCGTCGATCTGCACGATATCGGCGCCGGCGGCGAACAGATCCCGAATCTCGGCATTCACGGCCAGCGCGTAGTCCATCGCTGCGAGCTCACGGCTGCCGCCGTAGAAGTCGATCTGCGCCTGCTGCGCCATAGTGAATGGACCGGGCACCGTGACCTTGACCTGGTGCCGCGTGTGCCGGCGCAGGAATTCCAGGTCGCCGACCTCGACCGGGTGGCGGCGACGGATCCGTCCCACTACGCGCGGCACCGGATTGGGATGGCCGCTGCGGTCGAGCGCACTGCCGGGGTTGTCCAGGTCCACCCCATCCAGAGCCGTGGCAAAACGGTTGGAGTAGCTCTCGCGGCGGATCTCACCGTCGGTGATGATGTCGAGTCCGGCGCTCTCCTGCGCCTTGATCGCCATGATGGTCGCATCTTCCTGCGCCTGGCCAGAACTCTTGCGGCACGCGCCACAGCTCG
>CAWDVQ010000008.1:0-736143 GCA_963805965.1 uncultured Gammaproteobacteria bacterium | reverse complement strand
CACACTTATTTGCTGGCCTTCCTGCTCGAGGCCCGCAGCGCTCAGAAAAGCGATTTCTGCGTGGCCTTCCTGCGTTTCGAGCAGGATTTCCGTGGCGGTCGTGCGAACTCTGATCGGGCCGATCATGTGGCCGATCTGCTGCCGAAATGCCGGTATGTCCTCGGGCAGGATCCGCCTCTCGAAGTTTGCGAAAAATGCCCGCCAGCGATCGCTCAGCCGCGGGATCAGCTGCTCGATCTGCGTCTGCGGAAACCGAATCGGTGCGGCACGCAGCATCTCGAGCTCCCGTTCGGCGGCCTGCTCCCAGATCGACCAAAGGCCGCCATTCTTGACCGGACTCCCGTTCTTCGCATTGCGGTCATTGGCTTCGTGGAAGGGACGCTGCACCAAGTGGCGAACGGAAATCGCGCCGCAATGTTTGACGGACTCGGACCCCGCGAATAGCATCAACTGCGCTCGTCGGCTGTTGTATTTCGGTGGCCGCGCTGAGTGACGTCGAGTTTCGTCGCTGCGTTGCACTTTCGGGGGATGGCGGATGAAACGGGTTCTGCTGGTCGGCCTCGATCCGGCGACGGTGGACTTCTCAGATCCGGCGCTGCCGCCGGGCATGACCGCGGAGAAGATCCACGCTGGAATCAAGCTTGCGCTCGCCGATATGTCCGGGCGGGGCTGGCTTGCCGAGAACTGCTTTATCAACCCCGACGAGACCGCGGTTCCGACCGTGGAGCGCTGCCTGGCCGGTGCCCGCTACGACTGCGTGGTAGTCGGTGCTGGCGTCCGCCTGCCACCGAGCCGGCTGCCTCTGTTCGAAGCGGTGGTCAACGCCATCCACCGCGCCGCGCCGCAAACGGCCATCGCCTTCAACAGCCGCCCCGAGGATACTGGCGCTGCCGCCGCGCGCTGGATCTGAGACTCAGGCGCGTCAGCCCGGAGTCAGGTAACGGCCCTCGGCGAACGGGCCAGGTCGAGCGTCGCCGACCGGCCACATTGAGACATCCGTCAATCCAGCTGAGCTTCCGCAATGCGGTCGTTCATCCGTTTACGCTAGGATTGGCTCTTGCCGATCTCTAAGCCGACGAAGCCACTTCAGGAGCGGTAGATGAGACGTACCCTGCTGTTATCCCTTTTGCTTGCACGTCTAGCTCATTCATGGCGGCTGCGCCCGAGTGCGAGGGTCCCGACAATTGGGCGGCGAGCATGGCCTTTGTGCATATGAAGAACGCCGGAATCACGACCAATAGCGAAATCGACTTTTCGAAGACGAGGGTGACTCGTCTTGCCTCAGAGCACACTGGCAAAGATATCTATCGACAAGTCCATCTCGTCGTATTCACCAAGCAATCCGGTGGGACCATCGAAGCCATAACCGTCAACGACGCATCTCACTCGGAATGCTCTGAAAGTGGCGTCGAAGTATTCGTTGTGAGTCAGGAGCTCGGCGACAACCTCCTGCTCCGGCTGCCGAGTCACTGACCGTTGCGAGGACCGTTGGCAATTCGACGCCCGAGACCAGACACTCGCGACCGGCGGCTTGGGGGACACCTTAGAAGCTTCAAAGAGTCGTCCGGATGTGAGGCTTAAGTATTGATTTCCTGCAAATTCTTGCGGCAGAGCGCTATCTGGGAAGCCTGAGCAAATAAGTCCACAATCGTGCCCCCGCTACCATCTTATCGACGCCCCGTGACGGTGCGATGAGCAGTGCTTGCGGACTGAGGCGTACCCGCAGCGCCGCACTAGCGTCCGCCAGCCGTTCGATCCGCATCGGCGTTCCGCCCAGCAGGGGCGACTTGCCCAGCGCCACTCAGGCCGCTTGCGCGCTCAACCGCATGCCGAATGCACCGACAATCTTCGTTACGGTTTCGAAGCTCGGATTGCCGTTCGGAGAGAGCGCCTTGTAAAGGCCGGCCCGTGTGATGCCGGTGTCCTTCGAGAGCTTCATCATGCCGCGCGCTCGAGCGACAACACCGAGCGTGTGAATCAGCATCTGTCGATCCATGGGCTCTTCGAATACCGCCTCGAGGTAGTTTTTGATATCCGCTTCGGTCTTCAGGTAATCCGCCGAATCGTAGGCCATCACCTTAATCTTTCGGCGTTTGCTCTTGGCTGTCATGGTCACTCCTTCTTGGCCGGCTTTTTGGCTGGCGGATTCAATTCTTTCCACATCGCGTGCGCGTTCTGTATGTCCGAGTCCTGGCTGCCCTTATCGCCGCCGCACAGCAACAAGTAGAGCGTCTTGCCGGCTCGCGCGTAATAGACGCGGTAGCCAGGGCCGAAATCGATGCGCAGCTCGCTCAAGCCTTCGCCGATCGGGCCGACATCGCCGGGATTGCCATTGGCCAACCGGTCGATACGCGCCAGAATCTTCGTGCGACCCTTCGAATCCTTCAGTCCTTTGAGCCACCCATCAAATGTATCGGTGCGCTTCACTTCGAACATTAATGCACTGTATACCACAGGAGACAACGTGTAAACTACAGGATACAGATTGGCGTCGCAGGACGAGGGTGCAGCAACAGATCAGCTGATAGAGCGTTAAGCAAACGGGGGCGACTTGAACTCTACTGCCCTGGTGGGGAGCCTGATCCGTCGACGACCGACTGCTTTGCGCGCCGTTTGACGAGTCGTGGCCGAAGAAAATCTCGTGGAAATTCAGTTCCCTAGAATTCCGAATCATGCCCCCGCTACCAACGCAAAAATAACTGATTGACTGGCTGCCTCGCCCATCGCTAGCCACGTCAGCAGCGCCACGTCCCCACCGTCAATCGTTGTGTTGAGAAACGCAGTACCCTCGTTGGTCACAGGGCGTCGCAAGCGCGCGTCATCAAGGGGCTGGGCTGGTGGCTGGCTAACGCACATCAGCTACTACGCTCGCCTTTCGATCCGCCGGTCGAGCCGACTCGGCTGCCACAGCCGCCGAGTCAGCAGTGACGTGGAGTGCGGGCGCTATTTCGAGGGAGAGGGTCATTCCCAATCGAAATTCCCGTGTGTAGACACTCGCGAGCCGCGCCGCTGGTTATGGCTGTGCCACTCCATGTCGTCGTATTCAAAACGCCCGCGGCGTCGCATGTGGGATCAGTCGCTAGGTCGATCGTGAATCCAGGAGAGCGCGTCACAGGCGTAATGAGCAGTGAGGCGACGTATACACCGGCCGCTGACGGACCGCCTGGCATACGCCGTGAGAGCCTCTGGCCCACGCCATCGAGGCCTTTTGTCAGCAACTCAATGCGGCGCCGAAAGAGCTAAGAGGCTGATCCCTCGGCGTCGACAGCATCGACGGTTCGCAACGATATGGCATCGGTAAGACCGCTGCAACGCGCCAGACCCTGAGGGCATGACGCTGCGAGGCAAAGTCTTTGCGGTGACCTGGCGCGGTCCGTTCGCACCCAATCTGCAGCAGCTGTTTGGCTCGTACTACGAACAGTTCCAGGCCGCGGCGCAGTCCGGCCGGCAGTCGCGCAGCAGCACGCATCGAATGCTCAGCATCGCTCAGCCTGACTTTGTCGTACACGAGCTCGGGCGCATGCGCTCCTATCAGGGCAAGGCTTACGTCCCGAGTCTGATACCCGAGGGGGTGTCGGTCGGCACTTTGCCGTAGCGCTCGAGAGACCACACGATGCAACGTTATCGCTGGAGCTTGATTTTTATGGTGTGTGGACTGGCCGCATGCAACGGCGGCGGCAGCGACCAGGTGGGCGGCCCTGCCGGCACGTGCGCGCAGTGCACCGGCGGTGCTTCCGGCGTCGACCCCACCAGTCCCGGTGGCTCAACTGGGACCACGGCTTCGAATCAAACCACACTCACGGTCGGTGCCGGACCTAGCGGCACGATCGATCTCAATATTCCCTATGCCACCGTCACGCTGTGCCAACCGAACACCAATACCTGTGCGACAAACGACAACGTGCTGGTCGACACGGGATCTTACGGTGTCAGGATCCTGGCCTCGGTGCTGGCCTCCTCGGGCCTGAACCTGTCCAACGTCGCTGACCCCAATGACGGCGCCAATACCATCGCCGAGTGCGTGCCGTTCGCAGACGGCTACACCTGGGGCTCGATCGCCCCGGCGACGTTGCAAATCGGGGGCGAGACAGCGGCGAGTGTTCCGATCAATGTTCTCGACGACAACGGCAGCTACAGTCCCAACGTGCCGAATGGTTGTTCGGGGTTGACTATATATCCCTCAGCGACATCAAACAGCTGCATGCCAATGGCATCTTGGGTGTGGGGGTCTTTCCCTACGACTGTGGAGAGTCTTGTGCGCAGTGTGCCGCAGCGCCTGGCGGCTGTAGTCCTGCCAACACAGTCTATTACAGTTGCAATTCCACCTCGGGCGCCTGCAACCCGGCTCAGGTCGCCCTCAGTGCACAGGTCCGTAACCCGGTGATCTCGTTTGCCACCGAGAACAATGGAGTGATCCTGCAGTTGCCTGCGATCGTCTCCTCAGGGACACCCTCGGCCACCGGGTCGATCACGTTTGGCATCGGCACGCAAAGCAATAACGGGCTCGGCAGCGCGGCCGTGCTGACCTTGAACGGCGGTGGTTCCTTTACCACGATGTTCGACGGCCAGACGCTCGACAACGGCTTCATCGACTCAGGCTCGAATGCCTACTATTTTGTCGACAACTCGATTCCCACCTGTTCCGGAAACGCCGAGTTCTACTGCCCGTCCTCGACGCTGACGCTATCAGCTGTGAATCAAGGCCAGAATGGCAACACCAGCATTGTGGGGGTCGAGATTGCTGATCTGAACACCTTGTCGTCCTCGAATCATGCTTTCGACGACGTCGGCGGCTCCGCCGCCAGCGCCAGCGGCGGCACCGATTCGTTGAGCAATTATTTCGATTTTGGCCTGCCATTCTTTTTCGGGCGCAGCGTCTTCATTCTGCTCGATGGTGCCAAGGCCGGCAGCATCGCGGGGTCGGCTGACGCGTACTAGCGATTCCTGGTGTGCGCCGCCGGCATGCCAAAGCCGGTTACGTAGATTACCGATTCCAAGATGCTGTCGATTTTGAGATCTTGCTCGATCAGGGTGTCCACCCCGGGGGCGATGCGCTTGAACGCATCGCCGACCGCGCTTCCTGGCAGGCGTAGCGGTAGACCTTCATATAGAAGAAAATCTCGTGGAAATTCGTATTCCTAGATTTCCGAAGCCTGCCAACGCTTCCAGTAAAATCAATACGTTACGATTAACGAGAGCTAATTTAGCCAGCCTCTTCTTCTACATGCAAGCGCTGTGTAAGCAACGTGGAGAGCGTGAAGAGCGTGAACTGCATGGACGGCGCATCCCCAGGAAGAGGTGCAATTTCCGGGCGAGCGTCTCACCAGAGCAAACAGTTAGTTAGGAATTTGTGATAGAAGTCACAAATCCCCAGAGTTTGAACGCGTTATGTGATGGGATTAACGGTTCAGGTATCGTAACGAGTTCTAATTTGTAAACCTTACGCCAAACCACAAGCAAAGGACTTATGCGTCACCTGAACGTTCCGGCTCAACGGCCTTTCCGTTACGGTCTCCTGGTCGCCGGCGTGCTAGCTACCCTCGGTGGTTGCGGCGGGGGCGGTTCGTCGAGCAGTGACACTTCCACGAGTAGTGGCAGTTCGTCGAGCGGTGGCGCTCAGACCTATACGTTGAGCGGCACGGTCACCGGCCTGAACAGCGCCGGCCTCGTACTCACTGCCAACGGTGCGGACATATCGGTGTCCAGTGGCGCCACCACCGTGGCGCTGGCGTCCGGCCTTGCTTCCGGCACTGCGTACGCAGTGTCCGTCAAAACCCAGCCCACCGGCGAGACCTGCAGTGTGGCGGCCGGCAGTGGCACCATCGGATCAGCCAATGTCGCGAACGTGGTGGTGACCTGTTCTGATCAAGCCTTTGCGTTGGGCGGCTCAGTCTCCGGTCTGACCAGTTCCGGTCTGGTACTCGCCAACGGCACGGACACGCTCACGGTCAGCGTGAACTCCACGAGCTTCACGATGCCCACGCAGGTGGCGTACACGAGTAACTATAGCGTGACTGTGCAGACGCAGCCGGCGGGCCTGGCCTGCGCCGTCACCAACGGCAGCGGTACGATGCCGGCGAATGCTGTAACGAATGTCTCGGTGAGCTGCACCAATCAGCCGTTCACCGTCGGCGGCACCATCTCTGGCCTGGGCAACAATTCCGGGCTGGTACTGGGCAATGGGTCGGACACATTGACCGTTGCAGCCGGCGCAACGACCTTCACCATGCCTACAGCCGAGCCATTTGGCTCCACTTACAACGTGACCGTGTCGGGCATCCCTGCAGGGCTTACCTGCAGCGTGGCCAACGGGCAAGGCACGGTGGGCGCCAGCAATGTCACCAATGTCGCGGTCACCTGCAGCGACCAGTCCTACACGCTGGGCGGGACGATTTCCGGGCTTACGCAGACCGGGCTGGTCCTGGCCAACGGTTCCGACATGCTCAGCGTCAATTCTGGTGCCACCAGTTTCACCCTGAACACACCGGTGGCTTTTTCCAGCAGCTACAGCGTGACGGTCCAGACACAACCGACCGGCGAGACGTGCACGGTAGCGTCCGGCAGCGGCACGATGCCCGCGAATCCGGTCACCGATGTGGCGCTGACATGCTCCGTCAACAGCTACACCGTCGGCGGATCGATCAGCTGGACTGACCCGCACCGGACTGGTACTCCTTGACAACGGCGCCGATGCCACGAGCATCATGGCGAACGCCACGCAATTCACGATGCTCACGAGCGAGGCCTATGGAGCGCCCTATGACGTGACCGTCGGCACGCAGCCCTACGGTATTGACCTCGCCTGCACCCCTTCGAACAACACCGGCACGGTCAACGCCACAGTAACCACGGCAACCGTCGCTTGCGCGACGGCGACTCCAATTCAGAAGGTAATCGCGACGCTCATCAATTTTCCTCATCGGCGTGGCAGTGGATACCCACGGGAACGTATTCGTGGCGGATTACGACAACAACGCAGTCAAGGAGATCCCGTATAGCAACGGCGCCTATGGGATTCCGGTCACGATCGGATTGGGGTTCAACGCACCGGTGGGCGTGGCAGTGGATGCGAACGATAATGTGTTCGTGGCGGATACCTCGAACAACGCGGTCAAGAAGATCCCGTATAGCAACGGCGCCTATGGGGCACCGGTCACGATCGGGTCGGGGTTCAACGAACCGTGTGGCGTGGCCGTGGATGCGAACGGTAACGTGTTCTTGGTGGATACCGACAACAACTTGGTCAAGGAGATCCCGTTTAGCAACGGTGCCTATGGGACACCGGTCACCATCGGAATGGGGTTCGCTACCCCCTTGGGCGTGGCGGTCGATGCCCAGGGCAATGTGTTCGTGGGTGATAGCTATAACGGAGACGTCAAGGAGCTCCCGTTAAGCAACGGCACCTATGGAGCACCGGTCGTGGATCGCATCGGGGTTCGATCCCTATGGCGTCGTCGTCGATGCGCAGGACAATGTGTTTGAGGCGGATTACCTCGGCAACGCGGTCAAGGAGATCCCGTTCAGCAACGGCACCTATGGAGCACCGGTCACGACCGTATCGGGGCTCAACCAACCCTACGGCATGGCGGTGGATGCGCAGGGCAATCTATTCGTGGGGGATTCCGGCAGCTACGCCGTGAAGGAGATCGCGTATAGCAGCGGCACCTATGGGGCACCGGTCGCGATCTCGGGCTTCAACCACCCGGGCAGCGTGGCGCTGGATGCCGGAGGCAATGTGTTCGTGGGGGATTACGACAACAACGCGGTCAAGGAGCTCCCGTTCAGCAACGGCGCCTATGGGGCAGCGGTCACGCTCGGAACGGGGTTCAGCCACCCGGTGGGCGTGGTGGCGGATGCCCACGACAATGTGTTCGTGGCGGATGAGGGCAACAACGCTGTGAAGGAGATCCCCTTCAGCAACGGCGCCTATGGAGCACCGGTCGCGATCGGGTCGGGGTTCAATACCCCCCAAGGCGTGGCGGTGGATGCGCAAGGCGATGTGTTCGTGGCGGATTACGGCAACAACGCGGTGAAGGAGATCCCGTTCAGCAACGGCGTCTATGGAGCGGCAGTCGCGATCGGATCGGGGTTCAGTTTTCCCAGTGGCGTCGCCGTGGATGCCCAGGGCAATGTGTTCGTGGCGGATAAAGGCAATAGCGCGGTGAAGGAGATCCCGTTCAGCAACGGCGCCTTTGGGGCACCGGTCGCGATCGGATCAGGATTCGATGGGCCCAACGCCGTGGCAGTGGACGCCCTGGACAATGTGTTCGTGGCGGATACCTTGAACAACGCGGTCAAGGAGCTGCCGTTCAGCAACGGCGCCTATGGGACAGCGGTCGCGATCGGGTCCGGGTTCAATAACCCCAACGGTGTGGCCGTAGATAGCATGGGGCGCTTGTACACGCTCGATCCGCAAAACATCCTGGAGTTCGTACCGTAGCGGATGACGTCATCCCGATGTTTCGTAAGACCGGTGCACCGCGGATTTCGTCGTAAGATCCGCGCGTGCCTCCGGGTTTAGATTGCGGAACGCCGAGCCGCTATCCGTTTCGCGCAGGCGACAAAATAGTCGACGTCCCTGCCTCGGCATCGACCTGGTCGAGCAGAGGCCGGAGATGATCCGCGATGGTGGCGGCACCCTGACCGTGAAACATGCGGTCGTGCCAGCCGCGCACTCGAAAGTGTACCAGTCGGTGCTTCACCAGGTCGGACCAGCCCATCTTGGGATCCAGGAAGTCCGTGGCCGGCAGCATTCCGCTTTGCAGCAGCACCACATCGCAACTGGACACGGGTGGCTTGTAGTGTTTTCGCGCGCTCTCAAGCGCCGGCAAGAACCAGCGATCCTGCACCGGTACCTCGGTATGTACTGAAGCGCCTTTGATGACGCGCAACGCGGACAACAGGTGCATCAGGCCGCGCCAGTTAGCAAGCCGCGTGGTGGCGAGGAACTCGTCGATCCCCATGACTCCGCTTAGAAGGAGCTCCAATGTATGCCGGCGATGATTGAATCTGCGTCTGAGATTGAACGCCAAGCGTCGAAAAAATGGAGCGTGGAACCGATAGCCAGGGCGCCAGGTATCGGCCATCACGACGAGCGAAACCGGTTCTCCCGCCTGCCGCAACTGGCTTGCGGCCTCGTAGGCAATGAGCCCTGCAACACACAGTCCGATTAAAATGTAGGGACCGTGCGGCTGCACATCGCGGATCAGACGGACGTAGTCGGCGCTGATATCCTCCAGCGTACGGCTGGGCAACGCAATCGGATTGCCGGGATCAAACAGCTGCACGGCAAGAAATCGCCGATCTGTCCCGATCTTCCGGGCGAGCTCGTAATACATCATCGTGTTGTTGATGGCGATGATCGGTGTGTTGTCGCCCAGCGACTGAATCTGGACGATGTTCCAGGGTTCCAGCGGCTGGTCCGACGCCGATACGCGGACTGCGAATTCCCGCAGCGTCGGTGATGCAAACAGTGCCGCGGCGCCAATCTTGACGCCGAAGGAGCTTGCGACACGGGCTACCAGCCGTAATGCTGCGAAAGAGTGTCCGCCGAGATCGAAGAAATTGTCATTCCGGCCCACCCGCTCGATCTTGAGGAGCTCGGACCATAGCCGCGCAAGCTGTAATTCGACCGCGCCCTCCGGTGCCTCATAGCCGCGCGCCGCGTAGGCAGCATCGCCGGGCACCGGCAGCGCCTTGCGGTCGAGTTTGCCGTTCGCATCGAGCGGAAAAGCGTCGAGCCGCACGAACGCCGCCGGCAGCATGTATTCCGGCAACGTTGCCAGGAGGTGACGGCGCAGTTCGTTGGCGTCAACTGCCGGTGAATTCGGCGCCTGGATGTAGTAGCCCACCAGCCGCTTGTCGGCGCCGTCGTCGCGGACGATCACCACGGCTTCGAGCAGCGCCGGGTGCTGCGCCAGCCGGACTTCGATTTCACCGAGCTCGATCCGGAATCCGCGGATCTTGGCCTGGAAGTCGTTGCGCCCGATAAATTCGACGGTCCCGTCGGGCAGGTAGCGACCAAGATCGCCGCTCCGGTACATGCGCGCATCGTTCGACGCAACAAACGGATCCGCAACGAAGCGTTGCGCCGTCAGCTCTGGCCGGTTCAGGTAGCCGCGCGCAACGCCAGCCCCGCCGATATGGATCTCCCCAACTACCCCGATGGGAACCGGCTCGCCGCGTGCATCCAGGATGTAGAGCCGCGTGTTGGAAATAGGGCGGCCAATCGGAATGGTGTTTGTGCCCGCTGCCGTCCCGCGCACTTCATGAGTAGTGGCGAAGGTGGCGGTTTCCGTCGGGCCATAGGCGTTGACCAGATGCTGCGGTGGGCCGTGCTGCAATACCCGCGCGGTAATGCGAGGATCCAGCACATCGCCGCCCACAATCAGGTAGCGTAGATGGGGAAACACCTGCGCCAGCGCGTCAGCGTATTGGTGAAACAGTCCCGTCGTCAGGAACAGCACGTTGACTGCCTGATCTTGCAAGCAGCGACTGAACGCCTCAGGGTCCAGCACGACAGCCTGATCGATCACGACGATGCAACCGCCGTTGAGCAGCGGCGCCCATACCTCCAGGCTGGTGGCGTCGAATGCCGGGTTGGCGGCGAGAGCTACGCGGTCGCTGGCTTGAAACTGAGCAAAGCGATTGTTCAGCACCAGCCGTGCCACCGCCCGATGTGGAATCACCACGCCCTTGGGTTGACCGGTCGAGCCGGACGTATACAGCACGCAGGCGGTCGCTTCGCTGTCCAGCGGCGCTCCCGGATCGCTCGAGGCTGGGCCGGTCAGCATCCACTGCTCGATGTCGACGCGCTGCACGCCAGAGATCGCCGGCAGCACCCGCCCTTTGGTGGTCAGTACGATATTGGCCTGGCAGTCGGTCAGCATGAACGCCTGCCGCTGCAGCGGAGCGTTGCTGTCCAGCGGGACATATCCGGCGCCACACTTGAGAATCGCCAGTTCGGCCAGCACCAGCTCAATGGAGCGCTCAAGCCCGATCGCCACCAACGCCTGCGGTTCCACGCCCAGCGTCTTCAGGTGCAGAGCCAGTTGGCTGCTCTTAACACGCAACTCGCCATAGGTGAGCTGCGCGTCCTGGTGCACGATCGCGAGCGCATTCGGGGTTCGGGCCGCCTGCAAGTCGAACAGGTCATGCAGGCATGTGTGCCGCGGGTAATCCGCCGCGGTGTCGTTCCACTGCACCAGCAGTTGATTGCGTTCGGCATCGCCAAGCAGCGCCAGGCGATCGACCGGCTGCGCGTCATCGGCGGCCATCGCCCAAAGCAGCCTGCGCAGGTAGCCGGCATGGCGCTCGATCGTCGGGCGGTCGAATAGTGCAGCGGCATATTCCAGGCCGCCCGTGATGCGGCCGCCGACCTCGGCCAGGTCGAGCGTCAGATCAAATTTTGCCAGTGTATGAGGCGCCTCCAGCGGCTCCACGATCAGCCCGGGCAACTCCAGCGCGGGTGCCTCGGCGCCGCGCCAGTCGAACATCACCTGAAATACCGGCGTATGACCCAGGCTACGTGGCGGGCGCAACAACTCCACCACCTGCTCGAATGGCAGATCCTGGTGCTGTTGAGCCTCCATCGCCCGGGTCCTGACCCGTCGCAGAGCTTCGCTGACAGTCGCATTCCCACTGAAGTCCACTCGCAATGCCAGGCTGTTGACGAAAAAGCCGATCAGGGGCTCGATCTCGGCGCGGCCGCGGTTGGCGGTGGGAATGCCTATCACCAGGTCGAGCTGTCCCGACAGACGGGACAGCAGCGCCGCCCAGCCTGTTAGAAGTGTCATGAACAACGTCGCCCCATGGCGCTGGCTGAGAGCCTTCAAGCGGCTTGTCAGTTCAGCGTCCAATTCAAGCGGCACAAACGAGCCGCGATAGTCCTGCTCGGCCGGCCGGCGACGATCGACAGGCAGCTCCAGCACCGCCGGAGCGTTTGCCAGCGTGCGCCGCCAATAGTCGCTCTGGCTTTGCAGAACCTCGCCGGTCAACCAGCCACGCTGCCACAGGGCGTAGTCGGCGTACTGGATCGGCAACCGCGGCAAAGGGTCCGGCTGACCGCGGTGGTACGCGTCGTACAGAACGTTCAACTCGTGGGTCAAGACGCGCATCGACCAGTCGTCCGAAACGATGTGGTGCAGTGTGATGAGCAGTACATGTTCGCGCTCACCCAGCCGCACCAGCCGCCCGCGTATCAGGGGTCCGGCCTGAAGATCGAACGCGGTGTCGACCTCCTCAACGATCAGGCGCTGCAACTCCGTCTCAGCGTCGCCGCGTTGACGCAGGTCGTGCTCCCGCAGGTCGAAGCCGCTGTCCTCGGCCGCAATGAGCTGAAAGGGTTGACCCTCGACGCTATTGAAGCTGGTGCGCAGCGTCTCGTGACGGGCAACCAGACGGTCCAGCGCGCGCCGCAATGCGGCGGCATCGAGCTCTCCGGTCAACCGCAGCCGCACCGGCACGTGATAGGCACGATTGTCGCCGTTCATCTGCGCCAGGAACCAAAACCGTTGCTGCGCGAACGACAGCGGCGGTGGCTGGTCGCGTCGTGCCAGCGTGATCGGCGACAGCGGGCTGGACGCCGCTTGACGTACCGCCTTGGCAAATTCCTCCAGCACCGGCCGGTCAAACAATGACGCCAGCGCCACGTCAACCTGCAGCGCCCGGCGTACCCTGGAGATCACCGTCAGCGCGTTCAGCGAATCACCGCCGAGCGTCATGAAGTTGTCGAATACCCCCACGCGCTCGATCTGCAGCACCTCGCACCAGATTGCGGCGATGGCGTGTTCGGTGGGCGTGCGCGGAGCGACGAATTCCGAGCGCCGCTGCTCCTGAGTCAGCTCGGCGAGCAGCCGTCGCTGCACCTTGCCCGTCGGGCCGCGCGGCACCGTGTCCACGGTGATGATCTGCCGCGGGATTTTTATGTCTGCAAGTGATCCCTGCAGCCAATGACGCAGATCGGTCCCGGCTATCGTTGCTCCCGCCTGCAGTACGATAGCCGCGGCCACATCTTCCCCGAGCGTTGGATGTGAGACCGCGAACACGGCGGCTTCCGCGATCGCCGGATGCTGCAGCAGTGCTGCCTCAACCTCCAGTGGCGATACATTTTCGCCGCCCCGGTTGATCATCTCCTTGAGACGCCCGCTGATGCGCAGGTAGCCATCCGCGTCGAACAAACCTTGATCACCGGTGCGAAGCCAGCCATCGTGAAACGCAGCCGCATTTGCGTCGTCGTTGCGTTCGTAAGCGGTTATGACCGTCTCGCCGCGGATGTAGATCTCACCCTGCGTTCCGCGAGGGACGAATCGGCCGTCCTCGCTGACGATGGCGACCTCAGGACCAGTTGGCACACCGACCGATCCGGCCTTGCGAATCTCCGGCGGTAGCCGGTTGGTCGCAATCTGGTGCGACGCCTCGGTCATTCCGTAGGCTTCCACCACCGGCACGCCAAACGCCTGCTCCAGCGCGGCCATCATGCTGGAGGGTAGCGCGGCCGAGGAAGAACGAATGAAGCGCAGATGGCGGCGAGAGCGGACTGCGGGGTACTGCGGCGCCATCGCCAGCACCGCCTGATGAATCGGTGGCACCGCCGTGTACCAGCTCGCCTGGCAGGCATCGAGCCAATCGAAAAAGCACGCGGGATCGAATGCGCGTGGCAGAGCGACGCTCGATCCTGCCGCCATCGAGGCCAGCAGGGCACCGACCAGCCCGTGGATATGGAACAGTGGCATGACATTGAGGCAACGGTCACGCGGTGTCAGTGCTAAGGAGCGGGCGATGTTGCGTGACGAAGTGACCAGGTTGGCATGCGAGAGCGAGACGATTTTGGGAAGTGCGGTAGTTCCGGAGGTGTGCAACACAAGGGCCTGGTCGGTTGCGCCGCCAGTGATCTGGCGATGCGAGACGATCGCATCCGGAAGGAGTGCGACCGGCAGCCCCTGCCCATCGCACGCCAGGCGCAGGATCTGCAAGCCTAGTCGAGTGGCGACGTCCAGTGCGGGGGGATTCTCGTGCTCCGGAACCACCAGGACTGAAATGGCCAGATCCTTGAGATGAAACTCGATTTCGACGCGCCGATATCGGGGGTTCATGGGCGCGCAAACCGCGTGCGATGCGACCGCAATGAACGCCACCGCGGAATGGAATGCGTCGGGCAGCCACAGGGCGACTCGGTCCGCTCGCGCTACACCCGCGGATCTCAGCGTCTCGCCCATGGCGAGGACGAGCCGATGTAGGGCCGCGTAGTCAAGGAATGGTCCGGCTGGACGTCCAAGGGCAGCGGCGGTCGGGTGTTCGGCGAGGTTGGCCGTAATAAGCTCAAGTAACTCGGGCATTATGGATTTCGGCTCAGGCTTATATGGGGCGTCGGTCCAGGGCAGTGGGGCCGTTCGGCACAGTACCTCAGGCTTTCGATCGGCATCGGCTTCTTTTAAAAAACCGGCGCAGCTGCCTGTTAAATCGGCGCAATTTACAGGCGCAAGCCCGTGGGTCTGGCGGTGGCGGTGGAAGATTCCGGATTCTCCAGTTGATGATCGGTGGGCGCAAAATTACCCACGCTCGCCAGCTCCTCAATCTCGCCCTGGTGCACCCGGGGCGCCGGTTAAAGCCTGTGGCACCGGCGATAAAGACACGCATAACGCCCCTGGCTAAAAAACGCGTAAGCACCTAAAAATGATAGAATTTATTGCCTGATTGGGGGACTTCCTCAGTTCGGATTAAACAAAATGCAGGCTTCGGCGCGGCGCCAGTTTGGAATCGAGCCCCGTGGCATTCGAAAAACAGACCCCCTGGTCGCGACACGTGTAGATTCTGCTGGCCGCCGCCATCGTGGCCTACGCCCTCTATAGTGTGTATCGCTCCTATACTCGGCTCACGGTGCAGCTCGCCAGTCTCGGGGGCCTTACCCTCGGCGACTCACCTGGCGGCGTCCGGTACAACCGCAGCGACCCGCCGGCACCGATACCGACACGTTCCCCAGCTGGGCCGACTCGAACAACGACACTCTGAATCCGCACTTTGATGTGACTCTCGACTCCAAGACAGGCCGCGGCGTGAGGATCGACTGTGACAAATCGATTCCTATCTATCGCGTCAGCGTCTGGCTCGCAGGAACGCTAATGCTGTGGTGGCAGACGCGGCGGGTGAGGATACGACCGTTATGACCGGCCAAGCCATTTTCAGCACGGCGGCGCTGAAGTGCATGAGATCGTGACAGCTTCCACGCCGCGCATTCAGGATAAAGCGCAAGCGAGCAACACGCCGTTTCGCTTCTATGACAATCGCCAGAAATACCTGGCGTTCGTCAATACCTGCAACGAAAAGTCAGCCGTAGCACGGCGTGCCGCTCTGGAGCTCTCGCATATTCAAGCAACGCCGCCGGCGCTGCGCCTGTTTGACGCCGGCATGGGGGATGCCACCGTGCTCGCACGCCTGATGCGTAGCGTGCACTATCAGTTTCCTCAGGTGCCTGTGCTGGTGGTCGCCAAAGAGATTAGCCTGGAAGATGTCCGGCTCGGGCTGGAGAAGTTGCCCGACAGATTATTCGAGCACCCGGCGACAGTGTTTGTGGTGACAAACCTGACCTATGCCGACGCACCCCGGCTGATGGCGCGCGATTTGCAGTCGGCGACGGCGCTCAACTGGCAGGAAGTAAGACTTACCGGCAGCTCGACTCATGAATACGAGGAGCAAATCGAGGAGCTGGGTCCGATGCTTGCCTACGGATGGCAGACCAAGCCCAGCCCCAAGACCGGCAATCCGAGCTACGTACGTCCGTCAGTACTGGTCATTTATCGGGAGGATCACCAGTTTCTGCTCGATTCAGTGATCGCCAGACCTGGGTGCATTTCCGACAGTTACGATTTCATACTGGCGTCGCAACCCTGGCGCGCGCGGATGTCCGCTACCTTCAAGGCGGAGAAGGTTTTGGCGCCTCTCACGCGCAGCCTGGCGCCAGGCGGCCGCCTTCTGGCCATCCAGTCGCGTGGGGATGATCCCGGACTGGAGATCATCCAGAAGCTGTGGCCGGGGGAGAATCCGTTTCAGGTCGACCGACATCAACTGATCGCCGCTCTCAAGCAGGAACTCGGGCCTGATGGGCAAGATTTTCAGATCAACGCGTTGCCCGATGACCAGAGCGTGTTTCGTTACCAGATGCATACACTGCCCTCTGAGATTGGCGATCGCATCGGGACATCGACGCTTTTTGCCGCGTGGAATGCCGCGATCTACGTAAATCAGATCGAAGATGAGCGCCTCGACGTGGTTGCGACGACAGGGGCGTATCTGGAGGCCACGCAACAGGTGCTGCAGCAGCACGGTGGTCTGTGGTTCAACGACGAGACATTTGTCGTGTGCCGCCACCGGACATGAGGCCTTAGCGCATCAGCTCGAGCGCGTTTGGCAGCTTTGCCAGCAAGTCCTTGCTGAAGTCGGTTGATCCAGCTTGAGGTTGAGGTGAGTGCAACGCCTGTTGCGCCTCGGGGCGCCCGGCCCGCTGGCCGTGCCGGCGGTCAGTAGATTTCCGGCACCAGCATGTCCGCGGGAACCGCCTGGCGCGAATAGTGTTCGTGGTGAACCCGGTCGGGCAGCACGATCCCGGGTTTGAGCACTTCGTGATACGGGAACTGTTGCAGCAGGTGGTGAATGAAATTAAGTCGCGCCCGTTTCTTGTCGACGGCTTGCACTACCCACCAGCGTGCTTCGGGCATGTGCGTGCGCTCCAGCATGACTTCCTTGGCCTTGGTGTACTCCTCCCACCGACGCCGCGACTCCAGATCCATTGGACTCAGCTTCCATTGCTTCAACGGATCGTGGATGCGGCCGAGGAACCGAATATGCTGCTCCTCGTCCGTGATCGAGAACCAGTACTTGAGCAGGCGCACGCCCGAGCGTACCAGCATGCGTTCGAATTCCGGCACTGACCGGTAGAATTCCTCGTATTCCTCGGGAGTGCAGAAGCCCATCACGCGCTCGACCCCGGCGCGGTTGTACCAGCTGCGGTCGAACAGAACGATTTCACCGGCCGCCGGAAGATGCGGCACGTATCTCTGGAAGTACCACTGCGTGCGTTCGCGGTCGTTGGGGGCCGGCAACGCTACCACCCGGCAAACGCGCGGATTCAAGCGTTGCGTGACGCGCTTGATGGCGCTGCCCTTGCCGGCCGCGTCACGCCCTTCGAACAGAATCACGACTTTTTCGCGCGCCTCAACCACCCAGTCCTGCAGCTTGACAAGCTCCGCTTGCAGCCGGAAAAGCTCGCTGAAGTAGCGTTGTCGCTCGCGCCTGTCGGCAACTCCCTCCGGGCCGGAGTCGAAGTCGCTGAGCGGATGGCGATCCTCGATCTCCATCTCCAACTCTTCATCGTAGCTATCGGCAAGATCGCGGCTGATGCGGCGGACCAGCTCTTCGGCGTCGATCGATGGCATGGACGTCATAGGCAGTTCTCGAGTGTGTGGTTAATCATGAGGCATTGGCTGGCGGCGCAGATCGATGCGAGCCGCGCGGGTACGCAGCTACTGCACCGGAGACGGCTTCAGGCTCCAGATCTCGTTCGCGTACTCGATAATCGTTCGATCGCTGGAGAATCGCCCGGAGCAGGCCACGTTGATGATCGCAGCCCTTGCCCAGGCCTGCGGGTCCGCGTACAGCGCCGCCAGGTCCCGATGAGCACGGCCGTAGTCGGTCAGATCGGCCAGATGTCGGAACCGATCCCCGTGGGTTAACAGGGTGTCCCGGATTGGAGCGAACAAACCTGGTTCGTACCTGCTGAAATGATCAGTGAAGATCAGATCCAGCGCCGCGCGCGTTTCCGGTTCGTTGCTGTAGTGCCAGCGAGGGTCGTACCAGCCGGCGCTGTCGGCCACTTGTTCGGCTGTTAGCCCGAAGAGGAAGAAGTTTTCCTCGCCGGCTTCCTGGGCCATCTCGATGGTGGCCCCGTCGCGGGTGCCTATGGTGAGCGCGCCGTTCATCATGAATTTCATATTCCCGGTTCCGCTGGCTTCGAAACCGGCGGTCGAGATCTGTTCCGAGACATCGCTCGCGGGGATCAGTCGCTCGGCCATGCTGACGTTGTACTCAGGCAGGAACAGCACCTTGAGCCGGCCCTGTACCACCGGATCGGCATTGATGGTGCCGGCGACGTTGTTGATCAATTTGACGACCAGCTTGGCTAACTGGTAGGCCGGTGCTGCCTTGCCCGCGAAGAAGAACGTGTGCGGCGTCAGTTCCTGATCCGGGTCGAGCCGCAGTCGATTGTAGAGAATGATGATATGAAGTACGTTCAGAAGCTGGCGCTTGTATTCGTGGATGCGTTTAATCTGACTGTCAAATATCGAGTCGGGATCGACAATCTGACCCGAGGTAGCCTTGAGCCAGGTGGCCAGTGCAATCTTGGCGCTGCGTTTCGCGAGGCGAAATTGCTCACGAAACCCGGCGTCGTCGGCCAGGGGCAGCAGATTGCGCAGTTGGCCGAGGTCGCCGACCCAGTGTTCGCCGATCTGCTCGCTGATCAGCCGGGACAGGAACGGGTTGGCCTGTTGCAGCCAGCGTCTCGGGGTGACCCCGTTGGTCTTATTGTTGAAACGCGACGGGAACATTTCGGCAAAGTCGCTCAGCACGCGGGTCCGAAGCAGCTCTGAGTGGATCGCGGCCACGCCGTTGGTACTGTGCGAGCCGACCACCGCCAGATGCGCCATGCGGACTTTTCGCGCCGCGCCCTCTTCGATCAGGCTCATGCGCTCTACCCGGGCCTGATCGCCCGGATAAGTGCGCCTGACATCGTCGAGAAAGCGGCGATTGATCTCGTAGACGAGTTCCAGGTGGCGCGGTATCAGCACCTCGAACAGCTCTACTGGCCAGCGCTCCAAAGCCTCAGGAAGCAGGGTGTGATTGGTGTACGCCAGCGTGCGTAGCGTGATGTCCCAGGCCTGATCCCAGGAGAGCAGCGCCTGATCCAGAAGAATACGCATCAGTTCGGCTACGGCTATGGCTGGGTGCGTGTCGTTGAGCTGGATGGCGACGCGATCCGGCAGCGCAGACCAGTTGGCGTTAGTGCGGCGAAAGCGCGTGATGATGTCCTGCAGCGAACAGCTCACCATGAAGTATTGCTGCAGGAATCGCAGCGCTCGGCCAGCTTCGGTCGAGTCGTCCGGATACAGCACGCGCGTAAGCGATTCTGCAGCCACATTTTGAATGACGGCGCCTGCAAAGTCGCCCTGCGAGAACTCGGCAAAATCGAACGAATCGGGCGCTGCCGCCGCCCACAGCCGCAGGGTGTTGATGCACAGAGCGCCGTATCCGACAACCGGCCGGTCGAAGGCGATCCCGAGCAGGTTGGAGGGGTGATTTCGCGTGATGCTGAGCGCCGATCCCTGCAGCTTGAAGCGGGCGTTTAGAGGAACAACGTATGCCCTGCCGGGGCGCACCACCTCCCAGGGATCGGTGTTGCGCAGCCAGTTGTCGGGCTGTTCGCGTTGCCAGCCGTTACAAATCGTTTGCCGGAAAATGCCGTACTCATAGCGCAGGCCGTAGCCGATGGCCGGATACTGCAGCGTGGCCAGGGAGTCGATGAAGCAGGCGGCGAGGCGGCCGAGACCACCGTTTCCCAGTCCGGCATCCGGCTCCTCTTCGATCAGCTCCTCCAGGTTCCAGCCTTCCTGCTGCATCGCGCGTCGCACGATCGGCTCGGCTGCCAGGTTCATCATGTTGTTGCGCAGGGTGCGGCCCAGCAGGAATTCCATCGACAGGTAGTGGATGCGCTTGGGATTGGTCTTCTCGCGCGCCTGCTGTGTCTTGGCCCATCGATGAGCCACCAGATCGCGGATGAAGCGGCTGGTGGCCTCGAACCTCTGTCTCGGCTCGGCCGATGAGGGAGTGAGAAGATGGTTGCACAGAAGGTAGCGGTCGGCCCACTCGTGTTCGTGCCCGGCCAGCCCCAGGCGGTCGAGCCGGCGTCTGATTGCTGTATTTACCGCAGTGTCCTGTTCAGCGTTCTGCGTCATGGTTGCAACCTCGTCCGAGGCGAGTGGGGGGTCGACCGGCAGGTTAATCGATCGGTCGCAATTGCAAAGCGGCTGCGATAATAATTCATCGAATCGTCATGAAAATTTCACGCGCCGGGGCACTGGCGCCAACCGATGCCTGGCTACCGGCGAATCAGCTCCCATAGCGCGGGCATGAGCAGCTGGCCGTGATCGTACAGCGCCGCGACGTGACCTCCGAAACCGTCGGAGTACACGCCGTCAAGCACCAGCAGACGCTTGGGTTCATTCGCAGCGGCGAACAGTCGCTGAGCATGGTGCAAGGGTATCAGAGTATCGCTGGCGCTGTGTGCGAGGAGGACCGGCACATGAACCCTGGGCATCAGGTCGATGGACGCAAATCGAACGCTCGCAATCCATTTGACCGGTAGATACGGATACGCATCCCGGGCCGCGTCCGGAATCGAAGTGAACGCGCCGAACAGTACCAGCGCGGCGACCGGGTGTTCACTCGCCAGCACAACTGCCGGGCCTGAGCCGAGCGAGTGCCCCCAGACGATAATGTGAGCCGGCGACACGTCGCGTTCGAGCAGCTCGTCAAAGGCCGCCTCGGGGTCCTGGTCCACGTGCGCCTCGGATGCGACGCCCGCAGTCAGCCCGAAGCCGCGGTAGTCAAAGCACAACACGCTGAAACCCAGCTGCTTGAGGCTCTGGCAGTGCCTGAGCTGCTCAGGTGAAAACGCCGAATCCGCATTGCCGTGAAGATGCAGTATCCAGTAGCCTGAATCCTGCGCGGCATCCGGCCGCAGAATCAGCCCCGCGAGCTGTGCTCCGCCGGGCGCGGGGATCACGATACGTTCCGCACCTGGGGGCAGCTGGCCCGTCGCGCGCTCATGGCTGAGCGTCGTATGAAAGACAAGCTCGCTTTCGTGTAGCTTGAGGTAAAGCAGCGCGCCTCCAATCCCCACAACGGCGACGAGCAGAACCCCACAGAACCACAGCAGCCAGCCCGCCCGTCGCAGACTCCACCTTGCCGATTGCATGAAACTTGGACCTGTCACTCCGTTGGGAATACATTTAACGTCAAGCAAGCTGCGGCCAGCCACCATGTTCGAAAGACCGGCTGGTCTGCGCACAGGGGCAGGCTCGGGTGGATCAGCCGAAATATCGGGCGTTTCTCAGCTATAGCCATCGCGACGCGAGGTGGGCGGCGTGGCTGCATAAGAGCCTCGAATCGTACCGGCCGCCAAAAATCCTGGTGGGCACCATCTCCGCCCGCGGCCTGGTTCCCAAACGCCTGACACCGATATTTCGAGATCGCGAGGAGCTGGCGAGCGCGACCGATCTGGGAACGGTCATCAACGCGGCGCTGCAGCAGTCGGCCTGCCAGATCGTGGTCTGTTCGCCGCAGGCAGCCAATTCCCGTTGGGTAAACGAGGAAATCATTGCCTTCAAGCGCCTCGGTGGCGAGGACCGGATCTTCTGCCTGATTGTCGGCGGCGAACCCAACGCCACCGATCTGCCGGGTCGGAGCGAGGAGGAATGCTTCCCGCCGGCACTGCGCTTTCGGCTAGGCGCCGACGGGCTGCTGAGCGATACCCGTACCGAGCCGATCGCCGCCGACGCGCGCCCGGGCAAGGATGGCAAGCAGGCGGCGAAGCTGAAGGTCATCGCCGGGGTGCTCGGCGTCGGCTACGACGCGCTACGGCGGCGCGAGGCACAGCGACGTAACCGCCGGTTGCTCGCCGTGGCCTGTGGGGCGCTCGCGGGAATGGTGGTGACCAGCGGGCTGGCCGGCTACGCCCTGATCCAGCGGGCCGCTGCCAAGAGACAGACCGCGCGCGCGGAAGCAGAAGCCGAGACCGCGAAGCAGACCACCAAGTTCATGGTGGATCTGTTCAAAATCTCCGACCCGAGCGAGGCGCGCGGCAACACGGTAACGGCGCGCGAGATGCTCGATAAGGGCGCGGCCCGGATCGATCGCGAGCTCGCGCAACAGCCCGGGATCCAAGCCACGCTGATGGATACCGTCGGTACGGTCTACATGGGACTCGGACTCTACAAAGAGGCCCGCCCGCTGCTCGATCGTGCCATCGACCAGCGCCGCAGTCTGTCGGGCACTAGTCCCGATGTGCTGGCCGACTCGCTAAGCCACCTCGGGGAGCTCGCGTACTGGCAGGCCGATTACGCGGCCGCTGAGAAGAGCTACCGCGAGGCGATTGCCGACGAGTCGGCGCAGCCGGCTACGCCGCAGAACCGGGCGACCGTCGCGAAGTCTCTGCACGGTCTGGGGGAAGTCCTGACGAGCCAGGGTCGTGACGCGGACGCCGAGCAGGCTTTTCGCAAGGCTCTGGAGATACAGCGCCAGGTACTCGGGCCAGCGCATGCCGATATCGCACGAACGCTGCAGGACCTCGCTTTGGTGATGGACGACGCCGGTGATCTCAAGGCGGCCATCCCGATGATGCGCGAAGCCGTGAATATGCAGCGCGCGCTTAACGGCTCGCAGCCGGACCCTGGGCTGGCGCTGGCGATCCACAACCTCGCCGAACTGCTGTACGAGGATGGCAACTACGATGGCGCCGAGGAGCTCTATGGCCAAGCTCTCGCGATGAGACATCGCCTACTGGGCGATAAGCATCCCTTGATTGCAGGCACGCTCTCCAGCCTGGGTCTGGTGAGACAAGCCAAGGGTGACCTGGCCGGGGCAGAGGCGATGTTCCGGGAGGCGCTCGCGGTTCAGCAGCAGACGCTCGGCGGGGTACATCCGGACATCGCCACGACACTCAACAATCTGGCCTTCGTGCAGTACGCGCGCGGCGACCGAGCGGCCGCTTTCGCGAACGAGCGCGAGGCACTGCGCATACTGCGGCAGCTTTTTCCCGGCGACCACCCCGAGGTCGCGCGCATCGAGAACCGTATCGGCTCCTGGCTGACGGACGCGGGTGAGTACGCGCAAGCCGACCACGACTTGCAGGATGCGCTCGCGATGCGGCGCCGGTTGTTCGGCGACAAGCATCCCGACGTCGCCAGCAGCCTGGTTGTCGTCGCGATCCTGCAGGTCGCGCGTGGACAGAGCGCCGAAGCCCTCGAGTCGGCGCGCAGTGCGGTCGAGATCTTCACCACAGCGCTGTCGGCGACGAACTGGAAGACCGCCCTCGCGGAGTGCGCCGAGGGTGCCGCGCTCACGGGACTGGGCCGCTATGCAGATGCCGAACCGCTCCTGCAGCGTGGCGCCGCCATCCTCAGCAAGGATCCCGGTACACCGCTCGCCTATCGAGACCTTGCACAACGCTACCTTGCACAGTTGCATCAGCGGGAAAGGAGTGAGCCGCGCTCCGGGAGCGCCGCTGCAATCACGACACCGCAGCCTTTTACCGCCGCGCACAATTGACATAAGGTCTGCTTGAGAGCGTGGCTGTCACGACCCTGCCAGCAAGCCGTCCCTCGAGTTTGCGTTCAATATCCGTTCCTCAGGGTCGCGGCTGACTGGCTTTGACAGGCGCGTGGGCGAGAGCGTAGTGTCGAGACCAATAAGATTTGAAACAAGCCGCGCGGATGCGTTGCGCGTATCCGCGCCGTCTCTAAGATCTACTAAAGGGAGAACCGGCCGTGAAGCCGATCATCAAGAAGAATATCGCCCTGATACAACTCGCCTTGCTCGGCGCAACCCTCACGCTGCCGCCTGGGTTCGTGAATGCTGAGGAGCTTCCCCCACCGAGTGGATACACTTACATCGTGAACACCTCGGCGGATAGCAGCGACGAGGGCGGCTGCACACCCAGCCTTTGCTCATTACGTGACGCCGTCAACCAGGCGAACGCGGACACGGGAGAGGACGAAAACTCGGTGTCCGACACCATCAATTTCAACATCCCCACGAGCGACCCCGGTTGTTCGGGAGGCATTTGCACTCTCTCGCTCTTATCCGTATTGCCGGCCACCTTTAGCAACCTCACGCTGACGATCGATGCCACGACCTCGATACAGAGCATCGTGATCAGCGGCAGCAACCAGGGCATGTCCGAAAACCCCACTCCCGGAATGATCCAAAATAACGGGCCGCTGACCCTCAAGGCGCTGACCATCGCAAATTTCTCCTGCAATTCCAATGAAGAGGGATGCACCTTCAGCGCTATCAATGGCTACTACGCTCCTCTGGCCGTCTTCAACAGCACCTTCATAAACAACTCGTCTGTGCAAAGCTTGGGCGGCGCGATTCTGATGCAGAACGCCGCGTTGACTGTTCAAAACAGCACATTCTACCAGAACTCGGCTGCCGTCTGGGGAGGGGCGATCAACTGCGACGGCTGCATGATGACCGTTACCAACAGTACTTTTGTGGGCAATACGGTGAGATCCCCTGGCGGTGGCGGCGCCATCTACATCACCGGCAATGGTGCCGGCACGCTCACCAACACAATCCTGGCGGCTGGCGCTCCCAACGGGAACTGCGGCATTGGCGGGGAAGAAGACGACAGTACCCTGACTGACGCCGGTGGGAATCTGAGCGACGACGCCAGTTGCAACTTTGTCCCTCCGACCAGCCGTAACAACGTCCCCGATATCAACCCAACACCACCGCCGACACCGCTCAATCTCGGCAGCCTGGCCTACAACGGTGGGCCGACCGAGACGATCGCCGTGCTCGGAGGTAGCGCGGCAAGCAGCTACGGCGTTGTCGCGAATTGCCCGACAACGGACCAGCGCGGCGCGGCGCGTCCGGCGTCAGGCCCGTTAGCAGGAACGTGCTCGAGCGGGGCGTATCAGGTCGGGAGCAACAGTACAGGGACCGTCGCCGGCTGCACCGCCCCGTCGGTTTGCAATCTTACCGGTGGCGACAGCCAGACACTCGCAGCGGGAACTGCCGCCGCCGGGGCGGCGTTGGCGCGCCTGACGGGCAGCAACGCCCTGATCACGGAGAACGTGTGCATCATCGCCCAGGATCCGCGCGCAATCTGCGGCGCAATCTCGAGTACGCCGCACTACACCAAGAACACGACATTCCCGGTAAGCGAATTCTGTCCCGGATTTGGCAACACCGTGGTGCCGGACTACCTGTGCGGCTCTTACAGCAGCAGCGGGCCGGTGGTGCCCCCTGTAGCCCCGAACAACGGCCTCGCGGTACTCCAGGGAATTGGCAACGGCGTCAATGCAATCCCTGGACTGCTGTGGGTCAGCGACGCGAACCCTGATGCGTATTTCAACTTCTCACCCAGCGGTGAGTACGCATCTGAGTGCAACTCGAATGGTCTACCGATCAATCCCATCACGGGCAACGCGGACGGCATCAGTGTCGGCTGGGCGCCATGGAGCGGGTCGGCCGTCGAGGGCTTCATCCCCGAAAATCCTCGAGTCGAAGAGGTGACGGATGGCTGCGGGGGCCAAAAGAATGCCAGTGGCGGCATATCAGTGACGCTGATCGGCGTGACGCTGAATCTAAACAATGCGATCCAGGAATTGGGGCCAGCGGCTCCGCATAATTCCGCACTGGTCAACCTGACCGAGTTCGCCGGATACAAGTACGCCAATCTCTTCACCGAGGTGGTAGCAGACAACGTCCCGCTGTCGAATAAGGTGAAACTCCTGGCGATCGTCACTCAGAGCGCGCTGTTCCTTGCGACCGGAAACCATGCCTGCGCGGAGACTACGCTCTACGACGCCGACGCGTACGTGACAGCGAATGGAACGGTGTTTGGCGGCAACCTCATCGATCCGAATTCCTATGGCCGGACCCGCACGCGCATCCTGAATCTGTTCTATACGTTGTACACGCGGATCGATGGGCAACCCAACCCGATCACAAATCTGCCCAGCGACTTGCCATCCCCGTTGCTCAACCCGGCTTTTACTCCACCCGTGTGCTCGAAGCCGCATCTGTGAGTGCATGTGTGAGCAAACTGGAGCTCGACTGAGAGGCGATCGGTGGACGATCGCCGTTGGGGCGCGGTAGCCCGTGCTCATGGCGCGTCGAGGATGGCGAATGGTCAGTCGAATGTGTTAGCTCTTATTCTGCGAGTAACCGCATGAGCGCGCCATCCCTCCGCGCAGGTCGGCGATAAGTACGTGCTCTTGCAACGGGCAAGAATGATGCCGCTCGGACAACGCCGGCATCAACGCAATTGACGATTACCCCACCGTCGCCGCTGACACATTCTTTTTGGCATTTGCGAACCCGGCGGTTTCGTCGGCAGGCCGCTCCGGGAATTACCGCGGTTCTGGCGTTTGAAGCGGTGGCGCTGCTGCTGCCGGCGCGCGGAGCCGCCGCGCGCACGCTAGCGGGCGCTTGGGTCTGGGACAACGGTCGGACGGCACAATGCCGGAGCGCCGGCTTGCCGACACCGGCCGCTTGTCCGATTATGGGCGCTGGAACCGCCGCGGCGCAGTCCGAAGGCCGGTGGCACGGAGGGAGTGCGACACATGCGCGCGTTTGACCCGGCGGCGCCCGCAACGGGCGCCAGCGACGGAGTATGCCAGACGGTGGCGCCAGCGGTTCTGGAGGCAGGCGCGCCAGCGAGCCGGGTACTGGTGCTGCGCGCTTTGCACTCTGCCAGAGCATCCGTCCGCGAGCGTGCGCAGCGGCTGCTGCGGCCCGACAGGCCGTTCGGACATGCGTTCGAAAACCTGATCCTGGCCCTGATCGTCCTGAGCGTCGCATCCGTCATTCTTGAGGCCACGGCAGGGTTGCCGGCGTGGGCCAAACGTGCGTTCCACGTCGAAGAGATCATCGTCGTTGCCGTGTTCTCGTTCGAATACCTGCTGCGCCTGGTGGCGGCCGAGAACAAGACAGCATTCGTGTTCAGCTTCGCGGGCCTGGTGGACCTGATCTCGATCGCGCCTTTTTACCTTGCGGGTGTCGACACCCGCGCGGTGCGGGCGCTGCGCCTGCTGCGCCTGCTGCGGGTGCTGAAGCTGCAGACGCACATGCTGGAGAACACGGTCGCCGAGCGCACGCGCGAACTGGCTGACAAGAACGCCGCGCTCGAGCGGACGCAGGCGCAGCTGAAGGCCGAGCTCGATGTCGCCCGGGCGCTGCAGATCGCGATCTTGCCGGCCACCTTTCCTGTGCGACCGGGCTGCGACGGCGCAGCGCGCATGATCCCGGCGACGACTATGGGTGGGGATTTCTACGACTTCATCGAGTTGCCGGATGGCCGCGTCGGACTGGTGATGGCAGACGTGTCGGGCAAGGGAGTGCCAGCGGCGTTCTTCATGGCGGTGGCGCGCACCAACCTGCGCGAACTTGCGGCACACTATGTCGAGCCCGGCGCCTGCCTGGCGCACACCAATGACGTACTGCTCGCGCAAAACCCGATGGACCTGTTTGTGACCGTGTTCTATTGCATGTTCGATGCGACCACGGGCAGGCTCAGTTATTCGAATGGTGGTCACAACCCACCGTACCTGCGCCGCGCCAATGGATCGGTGGAGCCTCTCGCCGGAACCGGCGGGCTGGTGCTCGGAGTGATGCCGGGTATCGACTATCCGAATCACACAGCGCAGCTGCTGCCAGGTGATCGACTGGTGCTCTATACCGACGGTGTGACGGAAGCATTCAGCCCGGCGGGTGAGGCCTACGGCACCGAGCGACTGATCGCCGAGGTCAAAACCCACGGCACCGAATCGGCGGCGGCGCTGGTCGAGCGCATCTGCAGCAGCGTCACGGCGTTCGCCGGGACGGCGCCGCAATCGGACGACATCACGCTCACCGTGCTCGCGTGGGACGCGGCGTGAATGCGGCCCTGAATTTCTGCAGCCCGCAGGCAGCCAGACCTTGATCAAGCCGTTCCAGCTCGACAGTTCTCCGTTCATTGTCGGTTTGGTGAGCCACCCCGATCTGGAAGCGGCCCACATCCCGCCGCTGGTGCAGGCGGCGGTGAGCTGCCTGCTCGAGATTAAACAGCGGCTGCCCGACACCGACGTTCGGGTGATGCTCGACGCTCGCAATGATGCAAGTCTGGCGATCGCCCGGGCCGCTTTGGGAATGGAATTATCGGTGGACGCGTTAGTGGTCGCGCCGGCACCGGGCCTTACGGATCTGGTGAATCACCCCCAGGTCCGCTGGATCGCGCTGGGGGCGGAACAGTCCCGCGGGCCCGATCAGCCTCACCAGCCGCTCCAGGGGGCGCTCGCAGACGTGCTCGTTCGGCGCGCCAGCCTGCTGCTCGCGTGCTGGGACGGAAACTCGTCGAAGCTCCCCAACGACACGGCCGATCAGGTGTTTCGCTTCCTTGGGGCTGGCTGCGACCAAAACGAGGGCGGCAATACAATCGAAACCAGCGCGGTGGTAGACGATCTGGAGGTCACGGCGCGGCTGGTGTCGTGGGTGCCGATCCAGCGTGGTGGCCAGGATGTGCCCCATGGGGCAGGCCAACCCTGTTATCTGCTGTTTGCCGCCGACAATATTCTGGAGGTACAGCAGTCGATGCCGTCGTCGTTGGAGCGACGGCTCGCTGATTTTAACGAATACAACTCCGACTTCGACGGGGCTGCTGCCGATGGCAGCCTGGTGCGCAGCCAATCGCTGTTGGACAGCAACCCCGAGATGATGGCGCTGAGCGATGTATCGTATCTGGAAGACATCGACCGACAGTTCGTCAAGGCCGATTCTCTTGCCGGCTACATGCAGCGGCGCTCCGACCGGTTATTCAACGCATTCGGAGTTACTGCGTTTGCCATGGGGCTCGCATACCTGATCTACGACCAAATCACCGAGAGCAAGATCCTGCTGATGCTCTACATGCTGATCCTGTTCGCGAGCCTGATCGGCTATTACTTTGTCCAGACCAAGCGCTGGTTCGGGAAATACCTGGCATATCGCGCGCTGGCAGAAACATTGCGAGTTCGGTTCTATCTGGCGCTGGCTGGCATTGATCGGCGCATGCATAGCAGAGAATTGATCGAGCTCACCGGCATTTACCGCTTCGCCGGCTTCGGCTGGATAAGTTTCGTGCTCGATGGCATTGAATCGACCGCGGTCGACGCGGCCGATTCGAGCGACAACCACGCCGACCGGGCGCAGCTGGTGGAGCGCAACTGGATCGACAATCAATATCGCTACTTCGTGCGCAAGGTCGCCAGCATGGAACGGCACCGTTTCTGGATTGGGCGGCTGAAGAGCGGCGTGTTCATTGCTGTGCTGATCGAGCTGCTGGCGATGTTCATGTTTGGCGGGGCATTGCACAACATCGATGCGCGCACCGGCCTGCCGTTTAAAAACGTACTGAGTTTCTGTAGCGGCTGCCTGGCCGTGATGCTCGGCGTTTGGGAGCTGCGCCAGAACAAGATGGCGGTGCAGGAACTGCTTTGGCAGTATCGCAACCAGCTGCGCCAGTTTCAGCGCGCGCGGAAGCAACTCCAGCGCACCACCAGTCGAAGCAGGCGCGACGCGATCGTCGAGCAACTGGGCGAGAACTCACTGATGGAAATCTACCTGTGGGCGATTCACCGCTATCATCGGGAGCACGCGCCGCCGGCGGCGCCCTAAAGCGCGCTCCTCGGGCTTCCAGCGTTGCCCGGGCAGCTTTGTCCTCGATCACCCAGTTTGCTATATTCGCGCCGGCAAAACCCGCATCGACCTGCATCTGAAATCGAGACGAGGCAAGAAAGAAATGGAAATGGCGGTGCATGAGCTCGAGTCCGGAATCCTGGGTATCAATCTCTCCGGTCGGATGGACATCGTCGGCACGCAACAGATTGATTTGAAATTCAGCGTTCTGACCTCGACCCGCCGGGCCCAGATTCTGGTCGACCTGTCCAACGTCACTTTTATCGCGTCGATCGGGATCCGAACGCTGATCGTCAGTGCCAAGGCCCAAAAGCTGCGCGGCGGCTCCATGGTGCTGTATAAGCCGAGCGACCAGGTGGAAGAGGTACTCAGGGCAACCGGGATTGAGGCGATCATTCCGATCGCCCACGATCTGGACGCGGCGCGCGGGGCATTTGGACCGGCCTGATACGGCTGCCGGATGGCAACCGAACGCTCCTCGCAGCTTGTGCTGCAGGCAAGAACGGAGCAGCTGCAGGATCTGGAACGCTGGGTCGCGCGGCTGGGAGCGGAGCATCTCCTGTCGCCCGCTCTGTTGCATCACATCGATTTATGCCTGACCGAGCTCGTAAGCAACGTTATCCAGCACGGCTATCCGGACGGCAGGGCCGGCCTGGTCAGGATCCGCTTCAGGCATGAGCCCGAACGAATCGTCATTCAAATCGAAGATGACGGCGCTGCATTTGACCCAACCGCCTATGTGCCGGCCGCGCTGCCCACGTCGTTGAGCGATGCCGGGACCGGAGGCAGGGGAATCAGACTGGTGCGGCATTTCGCCGACGAGGTGCATCACCTCAGATCAGCCGCAGGAAATCAGCTTACGCTGGTGTTTCGCAGCCCGCGTCCGGTTGCAACTCGTGCCGCGGATAGCGGCGCGTGAATGAGCGCGATACTGAGCCATACCGCGACACTGAAATACAGCGACATCCACACCATTTCGCTGCGCCAATCCTCCCACCGATACGACACCACGCGCCGCACGGCGACGTCGCGCGCACCCTGGGTCATGCTCAGGTAGTGGCCCTCACTGGCCCCGGCGGCGATCCATCTCGACCAATAAGTCGGGACATCGACCAAGAACATAAAGGCTACGTAGGCGGCACCCGCGACGCACCAGGCGAGCAGCACCGGCCGCAAGCTGGCACTACAACGCGGCCAGACCACGACCATGCTTACCACCAGCAGCGCTGCCGACAGGCCCCAGATCGACTCCTCGGCGACGTGACCCAGGTTGGAGGTGCTGAGCACCGAGTACCAGGAACAGATCTCGGCGACCGCGATCAGCGGCACCACCGCCAGCGATACGAGTCTGCCGACCGAGCTGCCGGTCGAACGCGAGGTGGCGCGCAGCATCACCGCCCACTGGGCGACGAAGCACAGCTCCGCGCAGGTGGCGACCGAGCGGCCGACGATGACGCTCGATAGCCAGGAATTGAACATGCAGATGCGCGGCACGTCGAACACCGGAACGGCCGAGCGGAAGGCGCACCCGAATACGTAGATCGCGGACAGCTGAAGCTGCAGGCGCCGAACGGCGTAGGTGTCTGGCGCCATGATGGGCCGCCGCCGTTTGAGGGCGGCGGCTGACATCGACCACGCCACGATATTGAGTGCACCGACCGCGCACAGAGAGGACCACCAGAAAACAACGCCTTCTGACATGATCGCGTCATGTTGACATGCTATGTGGCGCCCGGCCAGCGACGATTGTGGCCGCCTGGCCGCGCCAGGCGGCGTCGGATATTCTTTAAAACCAGCCAGTTAGCTACGATCTGGGCGCGCTTGGCCGCATGACGTTCGCCGCGTCCGTCGCGCCCGTGGCGCCAGGTGACCACTCAATTAACTCATTCTGGAGCCGCGACGATGCCAGCCTACCTGTTCGCAAGCGTGCAGATCACTGATCCGGTGGCGTTTGAAGAGTATTCGAGCCGGATACCCGCGGTCATTGCAGCCCACGGTGGCCGCTACCTGGTGCGCGGTGGCAGCGTCGATGTCCTGGAAGGTGATGCGCCCAGAAACAGGCTGGTGATCGTCGAGTTTCCGGACATGGCGCGGCTCAAGGCGTTTTACCGATGCAGCGAGTATCAGCCGTTGCTGGAGATTCGTAACCGCGCCGCGATATCGACGCTGCTCGCGATACAGGGCGTGTGAACGGATGAAAATACCGAGCGTTAGAAGCGTGACGTCGTGATAATCCGTAGTCGGAGGACTCGAGCGATGGCCACATTCGTTGGGAAAAGTCTGATTTACAGCTGGCTGACGGCAGTCAGCGTATTGCTCGCCATCGTCGGGTGGGGGCGGGCAGCGGCGGAGCGTGAGGTGACCAGCTTCGCCGAGATCGACGTACAGCGGATCAATGTGCGCGAGCCGGATGGGACGTTGCGCATGACGATCTCCAGCTCGGCCACCGCGCCGGGCCTGATCTTCAAAGGCAAGGAACACGCGTTTCCGAACCGACAGGCAGCCGGGATACTGTTCTTCGACGACGAGGGTACCGAAGACGGCGGTCTGCTGTTTGGCGGTGCGAAGAAGGGGCAGAACGCCAGTAGCGGCGGTCATCTGAGCTTCGATCAATACGAGCAGGACCAGGTGATCTCCCTCGACCAGACCGAGGATCACGGCCGGCGCCATGCGGGCCTGACTTTCTTCGACCGCCCGTCGAGCCCCATACCGCTGGAGCTCATCGAGCGCATAAACACCCAGGAAGGCAGCGATGAATTCGAGACGCTGTCGAAGGCCGGCGGCTTCGGCTATCCGCGGCTGTTCATCGGTAAGAACGAGGAGCGCGAGTCGACCGTGGTACTGCGCGATGCCAAGGGACTGGCGCGGCTTAAGCTGACGGTCACCCCTGACGGAATGGCATCGATCGAATTCATGGATGAGTCCGGCAAGATCGTCAGGCGCATTGCCGAAAAGTGATGTCGGGAGCGCACCGACGTGTGGCGTAGACTTCCAGCCGTCTTGTGCAACATCGGGTGATCCGCAGGTGAAAACAGTTTCCATCCCCGGTGCGGCCGTGGTGCTTGCCGTGCTCGGTTCAGTGTGCGGCTACGTGCCCGTGGCCGCATGTGCTACGCCGCAGGCTCTGCCGGATATCGGCACCAAGATGCCCGACGGTACGGTGTACGCCGGATTGTCGATGGACACCGGTAAACCGTCCTTCGTGCGTGCCGGCGGCGCGAAGATGCCGGACGGCACCGTCTACGCCGGCACTTCACCCGATAGCGGCAAGAGCTTGTATACAACGCCCGCGGATGCTCCCGGCGTCTATACCTGGAGCCAGGCGATCGAATATTGCCGAACCTCGTCGGCGTATGGCCATAACGACTGGCACGTGCCGAGCCTGGGAGAATTGGCCGTGCAGTTCGCCAACCGAGCTGACATTGGTGGATTCAACGAGACCGGCAGGCTCAAAGGCGCCTCGGGCTATTACTGGTCGTCGCTGCAGGTCACCAACGACGATGCCTGGGGTCAGCTGTTCAGCGATGGTTTTCACGAGAACTTCGACAAGAACCAGCCGTCCTCGCTGCGCTGTGTGCGCTGAATCGGCGCAACAACGCCATTTGCCGCCGCGACGCCAAGCCCTGACGGGCTATTGCACAGTTTTGGCCACGGTATTTGCCGCCTCATCGTCAACGCGCAAAGTCGTGAGCCCATGACGCACTATAAAAGTGCACAAATGGCGCTCTAAGTCGCCCAAACTAGTGGATAGCAAAGCCATGAGTGATAAGGATAGCGGCTGCTGAGGCGCGATTGGCAGGCGGTTCAGCCAAACTGCGACCTACCGATAATATTCGCGCTGGCAGAGTGCAATCTCAAGTGGGATAATGAAAATGTGCACCGTCGCAGAGCATTCAGGCAGCCCACCAGGGCACCCAGTTCCTCCAGGGAGGCAACATGTCGCTGAACCTTCGGATCATTCTCGGGATCATCGCCGCTTCTGCTCTAGTCGCGGTGCCGGCGGCTTACGCGGCTGATTCCTCGAGCGACGTGGTACACGGCCGCACCGTGGTGCACCTCGGGGATCTGAATCTTGATCGGCCCGCGGACGTGGCCGTGATGTATGAGCGCATCAACTCCGCCGCCGAGCAGGTCTGCCACCAGCGTGCACTCAATGGCTCGTATGTGATTTCCTCGAGGTACGACCACTGCGTGACGGACACAGTGGAGAAGGTAGTCGCCGGCATCAATCGTGAGCCGCTGACCTCCTTTTCCCGGCAACGCCAGACTGTGCGCGTAGCCTCCATCGCTCAGCGCTGAAAGCAGCGCTCCGGCAGGTGGGCCTGGGCGTCACGGCGCCTTGGCCTGTAACTGGTACTCGCAGTACTGCTGGATCAGCTTCGCGACCACCCCGGCCCATCCGGTCTGGTGACTGGCACCCAGGCCGGCGCCACTGTCGCCGTGAAAGTATTCATGGAACAGGATCAGGTCCCGCCAATGCGGGTCGTGGTGGAATTTCTCCCGCTGGCCATTGACGGCCCGGCGGCCGCTCGCGTCCTTGAGAAAAATGCTGATCAGCCGCAGCGACAGGTCAGTGGTCACCTGCCACAGGCTGGCGTCACTCGCGGCACCGGTCGGCAGCTGCACCTTGAAGTCGTCGCCCAGAAAATGGTGATGTTTCTGCAGCGCTTCAATCAGCAGGAAGTTCAACGGGAACCACACCGGTCCGCGCCAGTTTGAATTGCCGCCGAACATGGTGCTGGTCGACTCGCCGGGCTGATAGTCCAGTTCGAAGCGCTGGCCGTCGAATTCGAGCACGAACGGCTTGGCGGCGTGCTGTTTGGAGAGCGAACGCACGCCGAACGGGCTGAGCAGGTCGTCTTCGCGCAGCATATGTTCGATCAGGCGCCGCAGCTTGTCCGAATCCACCAGCGCGAAGCGCAGCCGCTGTTCGAGCCCATGAGGCGTCAGATCGGCCAGGCCCTGCAGCAGGTGCGGCCGATACTTGGCGAACCAGCCATAGCGATCGTCGAAACCGGGAAATGCCCGCATGGCGTTGCGGTCGAACGAGGTGATCGCAAAGATCGGAATCAGCCCGGCGATGGTGTGCGCGGCGATCGGAAACCGGCGTCCGTCGGGCAGCTTGAGCGCATCGCAGTAGAATCCTTCCTGCTCATTCCACAGGCCCGGGCGCTCGCCGCCCAGTCGATTCACAGCGGCCCCGATGTAGACGAAATGCTCGAAGAACTTGGTCGCCAGATCCTGGTAGGCAGGATTCTCCTGGCCGAGCTCGACGGCGATGGTCAGCATGTCCAGGCAATACATCGCCATCCAGCTGGTCCCGTCTACCTGCTCGAGTATACCCCCGGCGGGTAGCCCGGAAGAGCGGTCGAAAGCGCCGATATTGTCCAGGCCGAGAAAGCCGCCCTCGAACAGGTTGTGGCCCTGGGTATCCTTGCGATTGACCCACCAGGTGAAGTTGATCAGCAGCTTCTGAAATATGCGCTCGAGGAATCCACGGTCCCTGCGTCCGTAGATTTTCTGCTCGATCTGGTACACGCGGATCGCGGCCCAGGCGTGCACCGGCGGATTGGCATCGCCCAGGGCCCACTCGTAGGCCGGGATCTGGCCGTTGGGATGCATGTACCACTCGCGCGTCAGCAGCAGCAACTGCTGCTTGGCGAACTCCGGATCGATCATCGCGAACGCAATCACATGAAACGCCGTGTCCCAGGCGGCGAACCACGGGTACTCCCACTTGTCGGGCATCGACAGTACGTCCGCGGCTGAGAAATGCCACCATTCGTGATTGCGCCCGCTCTTGCGTTGCCCTGGAGGGGCCGCTACCGCGGCGTCGCCTTCCAGCCACCGGTTCACGAGGTAACGGTAATACTGCTTGGTCCATAGCATGCCGGCAAAAGCCTGGCGCTGAACGTTGCGCATGTCCTCAGGGATCGGCCCGGGCGTTATGCGGGAGTAGAAGTCATCCGTCTCTTTTTGCCGTCGGATGAAGGTCTCATCGAAACTGGTACCGAGGGGACCTGGAAGATCGCCGACATCGCTCAGACGCAGCTTAAGCACCACGCTGGCCCCGGGAGCGATATTGCACAGGTAATGCACGGCGGCCTTGGATCCGATCTGCTGCGGGTTTACCTTGCCGTCCCGACCGTCTACCAGGTAGTCGTTGATACCGTCCTTGACGTATCGACCGGCGTTCGGCGTGCCATACAGGCGCTGCGAATTTGACTCGTTCTCGGTGAACAGCGCCTCGCGCGGCGGCTGGCAGTACAGCCAGTACGATTCCATTTTGCGGTGAGTCGTCTTCAGCACCAGCGCGGCAGCGTCGGAGCGCTCGATCTGGATGCGCGGCCTGGCGTTGCTCGGAAACCAGCTCCAGTCGTCCTTGAACCACAGCGTCGGCAGCAGGTGCAGGCAGGCGGCGACCGGCCCGCGATTGAAGACGCTGATGCGTATCAGATTGTCCTGCGGGGATTCCTTGGCATATTCGGCGAACACGTCGAAGTAGCGATCGTCATCGAATATCCCGGTGTCGAGCAGTTCGTATTCGGGATCTTTGCGGCTGCGCCGGCGGTTCTCCTCCACCAGCTGCGCGTACGGAAAGGCGAGCTGCGGGTATTTGTACAGATACTTCATGTAGGCATGGCTTGGGATATTGTCGAGGTAGAAGTAATACTCCTTTACATCCTCGCCATGATTGCCCTCGCTGCCGGTCAGGCCGAACATGCGCTCCTTGAGAATCGGGTCGACCCCGTTCCACAGCGCGAGTGCGAAGCACAGTTGTTGCCGATCGTCGCAGATGCCGGCGATGCCGTCTTCGCCCCAGCGATACGCCCTGGAGCGCGCGTCGTCGTGCGGGCAATACTCCCAGGCGTCCCCGGATGCGCTGTAGTCCTCGCGCACCGTTCCCCATTGGCGCTCGCTCAGATATGGACCCCAGCGCCGCCAGGCGGCGAGGCCCGAACGCGCGGCCTCCAACCGTCGCTCTTCGACCGTCTCGATGGTCTCGAACGTCACCAGGCGCCTCTGCCACTGCCGCGCACGCGCGCGCTGCACTGTAGTCGTAAGGCGATGCAGCGATCAACGTTGTAACTTGTTCAAGCTGCGGCCGTAATTCTTCAGCAGGATCTGCACCCCCAGATAGCCGAACAACTGTGGCTGGCCGTCGGCAGTTCCGTTGATACTGCGACCCGCCAGAAACAGCGCGATGAGGCCGGGACGCAGCTGGTAGCGGCCGCCGACATCGAACGTGGTGGCATGCGACAGCACACCGTAGGTGCGGTCATCGTAGAGTTCGGCATCCAGTTCCAGTCGCATGCTGAGCTGTCGGCCGGTGACGAAACCGAGGATGCGCTCTCTCGGCCCATGTCCGGGAATGTAGTAGCCCGCCTCTACATTGAGTTGCCAGGGGCCGAGCGGCCGGCTCACCTCCAGCGGCACGAGATAGCGCGGTCCGGCGATACCGATTCCCGTGAGCTGCGCGTGCGCTGCAACGCCGGTCTCGATCTGCGGGAATGTCGACACCTGCCAGCCCTGTTCGCCCTGGTCCAGAAAACGCCATTTCACGCCTGCGAGCGCATTGCCCCAGCCGCCGTGCAATGGCTGCCCGGCACCGGCCTGCAGCGCATAGGGAATCTCATAGCTCAGCTGCACGCGATCGCCCAGTCCGAGATTGAGGTCGAGTTGCGGCAACTGGTAGGCCGACCCGCCGCGCGCGACGTTCTGCATCGAACCCAGATTGATTTCCCAGTTGGCGTGGCCCGGCGTTCCGGGGTCGTTGGTGAGGAAAGGCGGGCCGCCCTGGGCCCACGCGAATACCGGAAGCTGCAGCAGCAGGGCCGACAGGCAGCGCCAAAGCGCTGCGGTAATGCTCAGCGGCATCGTCGTCATTTACGTCGACCGCACATAGGCCAGGCGGAGTAGGATGCTGGCATGCAGCATATGTCAGCTGCGGCCCTAAGGCCCGTGCCGATATCGCATAATGGCGTGCAGAAGAAACCGGCGCAGCCGCCACGACAGCCGCGACGCAGGATATGGCTGAGCAGTTCATTATTGAAACCCGCGGCCTGACGAAAGAGTTCAACGGCTTCGTTGCCGTCAATGACGTCAATCTGCGGGTGCGTCGCGGCCAGATTCATGCGCTGATCGGCCCCAATGGCGCCGGCAAGACCACGTGCTTCAACCTGCTGACCAAATTCCAGATACCTACCCGTGGACGCATCCTCTACAAAGGCGAGGACATCACCTTCGCCAAGGCGGCCGAGGTCGCGCGTCGCGGCATGGTGCGCTCGTTCCAGATGTCGGCGGTGTTTCCGCACCTGACGGTGCTGGAGAACGTGCGGGTCGCCCTGCAGCGCACCCTGGGGACGTCGTTTCATTTCTGGAGCCGGGAATCGAGCCTGGCGGTGCTCGACCCGCGGGCGATGCAACTGCTGGATGCGGTGGACCTGGAGAAATTTGCCGGCACGGTCGCGGTCGAGTTGCCGTACGGGCGCAAGCGCGCACTCGAGATTGCCACCACGCTGGCCATGGAACCGGAGCTGATGCTGCTGGACGAACCAACGCAGGGCATGGGCCACGAAGACGTGGGGACGGTGACCGCGCTCATCAAGCGCGCCGCAGCCGATCGTACCGTGCTGATGGTGGAGCACAACATGAACGTGGTGGCAACCATTGCCGATACCATCACGGTGCTCCAGCACGGTCGCATCATCGCCGATGGATCGTACGCTGAAGTGTCGCAGAACCCGCTGGTGAAACAGGCCTATATGGGTTCCAGCGCATGATTGCGGAAATATTGCACGTCAGCGGACTGCATGCCTACTACGGCGAGTCCCATATCCTGCACGGCGTCGATTTCAACGTGCGGCGCGGCGAGGTGGTGACGTTGCTGGGCCGCAATGGGGCCGGCCGCACCACCACTCTCAAGGCGCTGCTCGGCCTGGTCGGCAAACGCTCCGGGTCGGTGCGCATCGATGGTCATGAGGCGATCGGCCTGCCGCCGCACAAGATTGCGCACCTGGGAGTCGGCTATTGCCCGGAGGAGCGCGGCATCTACGCCAGCCTGTCGGCGGAGGAGAATCTGCTGCTTCCCCCGGTGGTCGCTCCCGGGGGCATGTCAATCGATGAGATTTATGGCATGTTTCCCAACCTGAAGGAGCGGCGCGAAACCCAGGGGACGCGCCTGTCCGGCGGCGAGCAGCAGATGCTCGCGGTGGCGCGCACCCTGCGCACCGGCGCACGTCTGCTGCTGCTGGATGAAATCTCGGAGGGGCTGGCGCCGGTCATCGTGCAGGGGTTGTCGCGCACTATTCATGAACTGCGCCAGAGGGGTTACACCATCGTCATGGTGGAGCAGAACTTTCACTTCGCTGCCGCACTGGCGGATCGCTTCTACATCATGGAGCACGGGCGCATGGTGCAGAGCTTTGCCGCGTCGGAGCTGGACGACAAGATGGCCGTGGTGCACGAATTTCTTGGCGTCTGATTCCCGGAAAAAAACTTGATACCAGGGGGATGACATGCAACTGAAGACATTGGCGATCGGGCTGGGCGCGGCGTTGGCGATCATGACCTGCGCTCAGGCCGCGCGTGCCGCGGCAGAGGATGTGGTGATCGGCGATATCGATGACCTGTCAGGCAATTATGCCGATGTGGCCGGGACCGGGGCGGTGGAGGCCATCAAGATGGCAATTTCCGACTTTGGTGGCACGGTACTCGGGCGCAAGATCAGCATCCTGGTCGCGGATCACCAGAACAAACCCGACATCGGCGCCTCCAAGTTCCGCGAATGGGCCGATCAGAACGGCCTGAGCGTGCTGTTGGGCGGATCCAACACCGGTGTCAACATTGCGATGTCCAAAGTCGCGGCGGCAAAGAAGGTCCCGTTCTTCGCCCTGGGTCCCGGCGGCGCATCGCTGACCAACGAGGACTGCACCGCGTATACCGTCCACTACGTCTACGACACCACGGCGCTCGCCAACGGCACTGCCACCACGATCGTCCAGAATGGCGGCAAGACCTGGTTCTATCTGACCGCGGACTACGCCTTCGGCACCCAGTTACAGACCGCGGCATCCAAGGTGGTGGAAGCCAACGGTGGCAAGACCCTGGGCGCGGTGCGGGTGCCGCTGGCGGCGTCGGATTTCTCCTCGTTCCTGCTGCAGGCGCAGGGCTCGGGCGCGCAGGTGCTCGGGCTTGCAAACGCGGGCGACGACTTCAGCAATTCGCTCAAGGCGGCCAACGAATTCGGTATCACCAAGAAAATGAAGCCGGCCGCGCTGCTGGCATTTATCACCAATATCCACAGCCTGGGTCTTGAGACTGCGCAGGGGCTGTACCTGACTACCGGGTTCTACTGGGATCTGAACGAGGACACCCGGGCATTCAGCAAGCGTTATTTCGCCAAGACCGGGAAGGAACCCACCATGGACCAGGGAGGGTATTACTCGGCCACGTTGACCTACCTTAAGGCCGTCAAGGCAGTCGGTACCACCGACTCCGACAAAGTCATGGCGGAGCTGAAGAAGACCAAAATCAACGACATGTTCGCCAAAGGCGGCTACATCCGCGCCGATGGCGTGATGGTGCACGACATGTACGTGATGCAGGTCAAGTCGCCGCAGGAATCCAAATATCCCTGGGACTACTACAAATTGCTGAAAGTGATGAAAGGTGAAGAGGCATTCGGCCCGATTACGGGTCTATGCCCGCTTGCGCCCAAGTAGCCGCGCCGCACCGCGGCGGAGCCTGGCGTGACTGAAGTGTTCGGCGTTCCGGTCGCCGTCATCCTCGGACAGCTGATGCTCGGACTAGTGAATGGCTCGTTTTACGCCATTCTGAGCCTTGGCCTGGCGGTGATCTTTGGCCTGATGGGGGTGGTCAATTTCGCCCACGGTGCGTTCTACGCCCTGGGCGCGTTTGCTGCGCTGCTGGGGCTGCAGTGGTTCGGCATCAACTACTGGGCCGCACTGCTGCTGGCGCCGCTCGCAGTCGGCGTGCTGGGCATCGTGGTGGAGCGGCTGTTCCTGCGCCGCCTGTACAAGCTCAACCCGCTGTACGGCCTGCTGATGACGTTCGGCCTCGCGCTGGTCATCGAGGGCTCACTGCACCAGCTGTTCGGCGCCTCCGGACACTCATATTCCGTCCCGCCCGGGCTCACCGGAGCGTTCAATCTCGGCTTCATGATCCTGCCGATCTATCGCGCCTGGGTGATCGCGGTGTCGGTGGTGGTGTGCTTTTCCACCTGGTTCGTCATCGAACGCACCCGGCTGGGTGCGACGCTGCGTGCCGCCACGGAGAATGCGCCGCTGCTGCAGGCCTTTGGCATCAACGTACCGCTGCTGGTGGCGGCGACCTACGGCGGCGGCGTGGCGCTGGCCGCGCTGGCCGGCGTGCTGTCGGCGCCGGTGGTGCTGGTGAGCCCATTGATGGGCAACTCGCTGGTCATCGTGGTGTTTGCGGTGGTGGTAATCGGCGGCATGGGATCGATCCTGGGCGCCATCGTCAGCGGCCTGGCGCTCGGGGTAGTCGAGGGTTTCACCAAGGTCATCTATCCCGAAGCCTCGAATATCGTCGTGTTCGTGATCATGGCGCTGGTGCTGATTGCACGTCCCGCCGGCCTGTTCGGCCGCGAGTAGACGCATGCGCAGCGCCGTCGTCCCCTACGTGATCGCAGTCCTGTTTGCGCTGTGCGTACCGCTGCTGGGGATATACCCGGTGTTCATGATGAAGCTGCTGTGCTTCGCGATGTTCGCCTGCGCCTACAACCTGTTGCTCGGCTTCGGCGGCATGCTGTCGTTCGGCCACGCCGCCTTTTTCGGCTCGGCCGCCTATGCAACCGCATGGCTGGCCGCGGCGCGCGGCTGGGGCACGGCGCCGGCGATCGCAGCCGGCGTGGCAGTGTCGGCGCTGGTGGGCCTGATGGTCGGCCTGGTCGCGATCCGCCGCCGCGGGATTTATTTCGCGATGATCACACTGGCGATGGCGCAGCTGATCTATTTCGTATGCCTGGAGGCGCCGTTCACCGGCGGTGAGAACGGCCTGCAGGCAGTGCCGCGCGGCAGCCTGTTTGGTGTGTTGCCGCTGAGGTCCGACATCACCATGTACTACCTGGTGCTGGCCGTGTTCCTGCTGCAGTTCATCTTTATCCAACGCGTAGTGCATTCCCCATTCGGCCAGGTGCTCAAGGCCATTCGCGAAAACGAGTCGCGAGCGGTGTCGCTTGGCTACGAGGTCAATCGCTACCGACTGCTCGCGTTCGTGCTGTCGGCGACGCTCGCCGGACTTGCCGGGTCGCTCAAGGCGCTGGTGCTCGGCTTCGTAACGCTGTCGGACGTTCAGCAGGCTACCTCCGGCGAGGTGATCCTGATGACTCTGCTGGGAGGCACCGGCACTTTCTTCGGCCCGGTGATCGGCGCCGCCGTAGTGGTCACGCTACAGGAATATCTGTCGGACATCGTCGGCGGCTGGGTCACGGTCATCATCGGGGCGGTGTTCATCGCCTGCGTGCTGGCGTTTCGCCGCGGCATCATCGGCGAGCTGGCGGTGCTGCTGCGACTGCGACGCTGAACGCCGGATCAGTTGATCGCTGCAGGCTGCGGCCGCAATTTCTCGGCCCCAATCCAGGCGTCGGTGCGCGCCGCCAGCAGATCCAGTGGCAGCACTCCACCGCTGAGCATTTCATCGTGAAAGCGGCGGATGTCGAACTTCGATCCCAGTTCGCGCTGCGCGCGGCCACGAAGCTCGAGGAACTCGAGTTGGCCGAGTTTGTACGACAGCGCCTGCCCCGGCCAGGCGATGTAGCGATCCACTTCAGTCTGGATCGTGGGTTCGTCAATCGCAGCTGAGTTGCGCATGAACTGCACCACCTGGTCGCGACTCCAGCCCTTGGAATGGATGCCGGTGTCCACCACCAGGCGCACCGCGCGCCACAGTTCGCTGCTCAGGCGACCGTAGTCGCTGACCGGGTCCTGGTAGAAACCGATCTCCTTGCCGAGTTGTTCGGCGTACAGCGCCCAGCCCTCGACGTAGCCGGAGTTGCCTCCGTGGCGGCGAAACTCGGGTAAATCGGTGAGTTGCTGTGCTACCGACAGCTGCATGTGATGCCCGGGGATTCCCTCGTGATAGGCGATGGCTTCGTCCAGGATCAGCGTGCGGTGCGCGAAATTGGAGGTTGCGACCACGACGCGGCCCGGGTGAGCGCCATCCGGCGTGCCGACCACGTAATGGGTCGCCATCGCCGCCTGGAAATCGGGGATCGCCTCGACCGTGACCGGCGCGCCCGGTATGTTGCCGAAAAGTTCCGGCAGCCTGGGCTGCATCTGGGCAATGTATTTGCGGAAGTCCTCGAGGATCTGCTGTGCCGAGACCGGTATGTACTTCGGGTTGGTCTTGAGCGATTCGCGGAACGAGGCCAGGTCGGTAAACCCCTCCTTGCGCGCGATCTCCAGCATCTGGCCCTGGATGCGATCAATTTCGCGCAGCCCGATACGGTGAATCTGATCGGGAGTGAGGTTGGCGACCGTAGTGCGGCGGCGGATGTCGTTCAGGTAGCGCCGCTCGCCGCCGGGCAACGATGAGACGGCCAGCGTGCTGCGCCCCTGGGGCGCGTACTCATCGGCGATGAAACTGGCGAATGCCTGGTAGGCCGGCAGCACCTCGTCGTTCACCGCCTGTGTGATGGCGGCGCGCAGTCGCTGCTGCTCCTGCGGCGGCATGTCGGCGGGGAATCGGTTCAAGGGCAGCAGGAACGGATCAGCCGCGGCGATTCCGCGGCACTGTGCCGGGACTTTCTCCAGCAGGAAGCGCACCGGCATCAGATGATCCTTCACGCCGGCGCGCAGCACCTGCTCGGTCTGGATGAAAACGCGCGGGATCTGGTGAAGCCGCGCGATATAGTCCTCGTAGCGCTGTACCGAGTCGAACGGCACCGCCAGCGGCAGGTCGGCCAGATGCACGTGCGGACCCTCCATCTGGCTCACCGGCATCTCGTATTCCCGGTAACGGTAGTCTTCGCCGCGCTGCTGCAGGATATGCAGCAGCACCTGGTGCGAGAGTGCGTCCCGCTGCGCAAAACCGGCGGTGGAAATGGCCTTGAGACGCGCCAGGAAGTCGTCGTCGCTGGCGTGCATGCTTTCGATCGCCGCGATGGAGTAGTCGTTGAGCCGATCGTTATAGCGATAGTCGCCATACGATGTTGCAAGCTCCGGATGCGCCACCAGGTCAGCCTGGTACACCTCATCGAACAGGGCATTCTGGGCGGCAACGCGTGCGTCGAGCGACTGCGGCCGGGTGGCCAGCGGGCTGCAGGCAGCAACGGCTGCGCAGGCAGCGGCGATGGCCGCGAGCACGTGAAGGCGCAGCAGGCGCGGCGCGCGGTATAGCCTCATAGTTTGGCGCGATACTCGCGCTGCACGCGCTTGATGCGCTTGTTGGTGCCGAAGAAGGCGTGCCTGGACATATCCACCGAGTACTTGCTGGCCGGCGGCCGACGGCCCAGTGCCTCGGCCAGCGCGCGGATATGATGTGGGCCGGCGCCGCAGCAGATGCCCAGATAGTGCACACCCATGGCGTACGCTGCCTTGCCGAATTCGTATATCTCCGCGCGCGTGCACACAAAGGGATCCAGTCCTACCGGGAAGGCACGCGCGTTGTCGCAGCACGGATCGGTCAATGACATGAAGGAGGGCTGATCCGCCGTGGTCCGATAGGGCACGGGCAGCGCGGCGACATGGCACTTGACCAGGGCGCGGATCTGCGCGATCGCCGGCAGGATGGTGGTGGGTCCACGATGGCAGTTCAGACCCACGACGTCGGCGCCGGCCGCCTCCAGCCGCTGGCAGGCCTCCGCCATGCTCCAGCCCTCGCGCGTGGTCTCCTCCCGATGCTGTGCCATCGTGACCACGGCTGGCACCTTGGAATATTTCTTGATCGCCGCCAGCGCCATCAGGGCTTCAGCCCCCCAGGAGAAGGTTTCTGCGACGATGTAGTCCACACCCGCATCCGCTGCCCAGCCGACCTGTTCCTCGAAGATCCTGGCGACCTCCTTGCGTGCCTTGCCGCTGGCCGGGTCAAAGATGTTGGTATTGCAGATGTCGCCGGCGAACAGCGTACCGGTCTTGCGTGCGACCTTCTTGGCAATGGCCAGCGCCTTGCGGTTCATCTTCAGCAAATCTTTTTCCCGGCCGATGACCCGCAACTTCTCGCGATGCACGTAGTAGGTGAGGGCCTGCGTGACGTCGGAGCCGGCATGCACGAAGTCCATGTGCAACTGCTCGACCACTTCCGGGTGTTCGGTGAGCACCACCGGCACGAAGGCGCCGGCCTGCAGGTAGCCGCGCCGCTCGAGTTCGAACACATAGCCTTCAGCGCATATCACCGCTCCTCGTGCCAGGCGTCCCATCAGGTCGCGGCTCAACGGCGGGCGCGACTTCGCGGTCTTGCTGCTGGCACTGCTAGGCATGTGGTACTCCGAAAATGAGACTGGTGTGTTGAAAGCAGCCATTGTGCCAGATCGGCATGGCGGCGTTGATTACGGCGTCGCTCGCAGGCGCAGCTGATCAACTCGCCGGCAGCGACAAAGCCGCCGTCAGTCCGATTGCCGCCACCGGTATCAGGACCAGCGGCGATGCCTGCCAGCCGCCCACCGTGGCCGCGACCACCGCCACCGTCGGTGGTCCCAGTAATTGCCCGATGTGCGAGGCTTGCACGACGATACCCATCGTGGTGGAGCGCGCGTCGGCGGGAGCGATGCGCGGGATGGTGGTGAAGATCGAGGCCGGGACCAGGCCACCGAGCGCGGAAAACGCGACCGCGCCGAAATACTGCAGTGGTGGCGTAGCCCAGGTGGCAAACACCACCAGTTCGGCCGCCACCATCACTGCGATGCCGCCACACATCAGCAGTCGAGGCGTCGCCCCGCGGGTCAGCAGCCAGCCGGCTGACAGATTGCCACAGGCGTTGGCGATCACGGCCAGCGCCGTGAGTCCCCCGGCCGCGGCGGACGACATGCCGCGCTGCTGCAGGATGGTCGGCAGAAATCCCATGATGGCGAGGAACTGGAATGCGTAGCAGGCAAAAATCAGCGCCAGCAGCAGCGTGCCTGGTCGCCGGAACGAGGCGCGAAACAAACCGCCGGGCAGGCGTGCCGGCCGCACGTACCCGGCAGGTCCGCGCGAATTCGACCATGCCACGGCCAGCGCGAGCGCGGCCAGCAGCGCCGCATTCAGTTCCCACCACCAGCGCCAGCCTACGGCGGACAGAACCGGCGGTGCAGCGGCCAGGGCAGCGGCAATACCCACCGGCATGTAGGCGCCCCACAGCGACGGCACGAAGCGCCGGTCGGGATCGGCCGCCGCGCTGGTCAAAAGACCCGGCACCGCGACCACGGTGACGACAAAACCTGCCCCTTCGAGGGCGCGGCTGACAAGCAGCAGTGTCGCGCCGTGCGCGCTGCCGCCGATGCCGGCCGCCAGTGCCATGACCCCGAGGCTCGCGACCGTCACGTGGCGCGCGCCAAAGCGGTCCGCGAATGCGCCCGCCACGCTGCCGGACAGCGCACCGACGGCGCTGAACATCGACAGGATCCAGGCCGAGGCCACCAGATCCACCTTGAGGTCCGCGCGCAGCAGTGACAGCGCCGGCGGCACCTTGCCGATCTGCATGGCACACACCACGCCGGCCAGCAACAATACCCCGATGCGCCACCAGTCGCTGTGCCCGGGGGCGCCGGTCACGATGCGGGGGTCCGTGCCGCGGCACGCTGCGGAAAAATCGCGATGCAGGCGATGATGAATAGCATGAGCGCCGCCGAGGCGGCATAGCGGCTCAGCGCCAGGCCGCCGGCTCCGAGCGGCTTATCCAGGAAATCACCCACTACCGCCCCCAGCGGCCGGGTCAGGATGAACGCCGCCCAGAACAGCGCAGTCCTGGAGATGCGGGTCCAGAAATAGGCCGCTGCCACCAGTGCCAGCAGCAGCCCGAACACCGCGGCGGCGCCGGTGTAGCCCAGGTCCGCGGTATCGGCGGTCCAGTCTCCCAGCGCGGTGCCGAGGGTTTGGGAAAACATGATCGTGATCCAGTAGAACATCTCCGCCCTGCGCGAGCTCACGGTATGAATGGACACCGAACCGAGCGACCAGTACCAGAGCGCCAGCGATGCCATCAGCAGGATGAACAGCAGCGAGGCGCCGCCGGTGTAGCCGATTCCCAGGGAGCGGTCGGCAAAATCCGCCAGCGTCGTGCCCACTGTCGTGGTGGCGATAATGGTGGCCCAGTACAGCCACGGTTGAAAGCGGCTGGCCCTGATCTGCGCCGCAACCGCGATCACGAAGATGGCCGCGAAGATCGCGCTGCCGACCAGATAGCCCAGCTTCATCGACATCGACACGGTGTCGCCGCCGGTTTCACCGAGCGTAGTCGCGGCGATCTTGATGATCCAGAACACCAGGGTTACTTCAGGGACCTTGCTCATGCTACAAAGCGTTCCTCGCCGATGGTGGTAATTGCATCCTATATGCCGTACTTCGACGCCGTTTCCAAGGTGGACACCCATGAGCTCTCGAATGCGGTCGATCAGGCCAATCGTGAGGTCGCCAAGCGCTACGACCTGCGCGGCAGCAACGCGCGCTTTGAACTGCAGCAGTTCGTCATCACGCAGTTTGCGCAGAGCGAATATCAGCTCGAGCAGCTGCTCGACATCCTGCGGCTGCGCCTCGCGGCGCGCGGCATCGACCCGCGCAGCATCGAGCTTGGCGAGGTCGAGGTCAACCTGAGCGAGGCGCGGCGCAGCATCACCATCCGGCAGGGGATCGAACAGGTCGCGGCCAAGAAGCTCGTAGCCAGCCTCAAACAGGCCAAACTCAAGGTCGAGGCGCAGATCAACGGCGATAAGCTGCGCGTGACCGGCAAGAAGCGCGATGATCTGCAGGCCGCCATTGCGCTGCTGCGTAAGTGCGACATAGATCTTCCGCTGCAGTTCGAGAACTTTCGCGACTAGGGCTGTGCAGCCGTCAGTGCTTTGTAGAAGTAGGTGGTGTCGCATAAGCCGCCGCCCGGCCACAGCGCATAGCCGGGTATCACGCCAACGCGCTGCCAGCCCAGGCGGCTGTACAACCGCTCGGCGTCGCCACCGGTGACCGTATCGAGCACCAGCAGCGTCTTGCCGGCGGCGCGTGCCGCAGCTTCGGCGGCCTGCATCAACGCCGCGCCGAGGCCGCGCCTGCGGGCGCGACGGTGCACCAGCATCTTCGCCACGTCGGCACGATGCGGCTGGTTGTCAGGCATCGCCAGCAGCAGCTGTACCGTGCCGACGACGGCGTCGGAATCGGCGTCCTCGGCCACCAGCACGATGCGCTCGCCGCGCCGCGCGCTGTCCATGACTCCCTGCCAGAAGACCAGCGCCCGCTGATGCGGCAGTGGCCGCATGAAGCTGACCGAGGCGCCGCCCTCGACGCAGTCGATCAGGACCTCCGCCAGTGCGGCGGCCAGCCGGGGTTCATCTCCGGCGGCACGAATTCGTATGGCGGCAGGCGTCATGGCGCTAGTTTCCGCGGGCGCAACGTCGGGAGCAACCACCGCATTCCTGGCGTTTGCCGCCAGCGGCCGATACGATCGATGAACTCGACGCCCGGATAACCGCAACATGCCTGAAGCCTTTGTCGCTCCGACTGCCATCAAACTGCAGAGCCGCTCGGGAATGCGCGCCGATCTCAACGCCAACGGCTCGCTGCGCCGCTTTGAATGCGATCCGGTATCGCTGAACCTGTTCGTCGGCAACGAGATGGAGGGCGGCCCCGCCAACCTGTACCTGCGATGCCACGGAGAGAAGATCGAGTGGACGCCACTACTGGGGCCACGCAGTCCCACCCGCCTTGCTGCCACTGGCGGCAGCGGCCTGCTGATGGGCGTGGGCAAGTGGCTCGGGATCCAATATTCGCTGGCGCTGGTGCTGGCCGACAGCGCGCCCGCCTGGTTCTGGCACGTGCGATTGGAGAACACGACCTCCCGAGCGCTGCGCGTGGACCTGAGCTACGCGCAGGATCTGGCGCTCGCACCGTATGGCGCGGTGCGACTCAACGAGTATTACGTCAGCCAATACCTCGATCACACGCCGCTGCGCCACGCGGCGCATGGCGTTGTGATTGCAACGCGCCAGAATCTCGCGGTCGATCAAAGGATTCCCTGGTGTCTGATCGGCTCACTGCGTGAAGCGGTCTCTTTTGCCACCGACGGCTTGCAGTTTTACGGGCTGGCAAGCCGCCGCGGCGATAGCCCCGACGGCCTGGTCAATGAGCTTCCCGGTCGGCGCTTGCAGCATGAACACGCGATGGTGGCGCTGCGCGACGCGCCGATACCGCTACACCCGCAGCAGAGTGTCGCGGCCGGCTTTTTCGGTCGCTTTCAATACGATCATCCCGCTGCCACATCGGATGCGGACCTTGCGGGGGTAACCCAGGTGCTGGCGCTGCCGGAGGCATTGCCGCCCACGGCAACCAAGGCGCCGCCAGCGAAGCCGCCCAATCCGGCGACGCTGTTCAGTTCGGCAGCGCTGATCAACGGCTTCGATCTGGACGACGACGAGCTGCAGGCGCTGTTCGGATCGCAGTGGCGGCACGAGGAGTTCGACCCGCGCGGTACGCGGCTATCGTTTTTCCACGGCGATGAGCGCCATGTGGTGCTGCGCGCGAAGGAGCTGCTGGTGCTGCGCCCGCACGGGCATGTGCTGCGCACCGGACGGCACATGACGCCGGATGAAACTGCCCTGACTTCCACCGTGTGGATGAGCGGGGTGTTTCATTCGATGCTCACCCAGGGACACGTGAGCATCAACCGCTTTCTGTCCACCACGCATAGCTATCTTGGCCTGTTTCGATCGCACGGACAGCGCATTTTCGTGGAACTGGCGGGCGAGTGGCGGCTGCTGAACGTACCGTCCGCATTCGAGATGTCACCGGACACGTGCCGCTGGATCTACCGGCACAGGCACGGCGTGATCGAAGTACGGGCCGAGGCCAGAAGCGATCCGCACCGATTGCTACTGACGATCGAAGTCACCTCGGGCAAACCGGCGCGCTTCCTGGTCTGCCACCACGTGTCACTCAATGGCGACGATGGCAGCGCGGCCGGCGCGGCGCACTGGCGGCGCGACGGCGCCACCATCGTCATCGCACCCGGGGCCGGAACCGAACTTCGCAACCGGTTCCCGAACGGCAGTTTTGCCATCGTCCCCGATGCCGGCGCCGAGCTGGAGCTCGTTGGCGCGGACGAGCTGCTGTTTCTCGACCGGCGTTCGCGCCAGCAGCCCTATGTGTGCCTGGTCGCCGCGCCGGCGACGCGCTTCGGCCTACACATCCGCGGACACCTGATCGCCGAGCCGCTGCCGGACGTGCTGCGAGTGGCGGCCGGTGAGCCCCTGATACCGGAACTTACGATCAGCTGCGCTGCCGCGAGTGCGCACAGCGAGCAGCTGTCGCGCCTGGCGGACATGGCGCCGTGGTATACGCAAAATGCGCTGGTGCACTATCTTTCGCCGCGCGGCCTGGAGCAGTACTCCGGCGGTGGCTGGGGCACGCGCGACGTGTGCCAGGGGCCGGTCGAGATGCTGCTGGCGCTCGAGCGTATGGCGCCGCTGCGCGATCTGTTGCTGCGGGTGATGGCGGCACAGAAGCCCGACGGCGACTGGCCGCAATGGTTCATGTTCTTCGATCGCGAGCGCGGCATCCGCGCCGGCGATTCGCATGGCGACATCGCCTTCTGGCCGCTGCTGGTACTGGCGCAATATCTGATCGCCTCGGGCGATGCCGGCGTGCTCGAGCAGCAGGTACGATTCTTCGATGAGCGCGGGCCGGAGCAGGGCGAGCGCGCGACCGTGTGGCAGCATGCGCAGCGGGCCCTGGCGCTGACCGGCAAGCGCGTCATCGCCGGCACCGCGCTGGCCGCGTACGGGCACGGAGACTGGAACGATTCGCTGCAGCCCGCCGATCCGGCGATGCGCGATCACATGTGCAGTGCCTGGACCGTCACGCTGCATTTCCAGACGCTGACGACGCTGGCGCGCGCGCTGCGCACGATCGGGCGCGATGCGGACGCGGTCGGCCTCGAGCGGCTGGCGGAGAAGGTGCTTGCTGATTTTCAGCGGCTGCTGCTGGTGGATGGGGTGCTCGCCGGCTACGCGGTGTTCGAGCGCGATGCCGGCGTGCGTTACCTGCTGCACCCGAGCGACAACACCACCGGGGTGCGCTACAGCGTTCTGGCGATGATACATGCCATCCTGGAGGATATGCTGACGCCGGCGCAGGTGCGCAGCCATTTGCGATTGATCGACTCGCAACTGAGCGCCGCTGACGGCGTGCGGCTGTTTGATTGCCCGATACCGTACCACGGCGGCCCGCAGCGCATCTTCCAGCGCGCGGAGACGGCGACATTCTTCGGCCGCGAGATCGGGCTGATGTATATGCACGCCCATCTGCGCTACGCGCAGGCGCTGGCGCACGTGGGAGAGGCACAGGGTTTCTTCCATGCGCTGTGCCAGGCCAATCCGATCGGCATCCGATCGATCGTGCCAGAGGCGAGCTTGCGACAGGCCAACTGCTATTATTCCAGCTCCGATGCGGCCTTCGAGGATCGCTATCAGGCCAGTGCGCACTACCAGCGGGTCACGCACGGGACGATTGCGCTCGACGGCGGCTGGCGCGTGTACTCAAGCGGAGCCGGTATCGCCCTGGGCCTCATCGTGCGCTGTCTCCTCGGTCTGAGCTGCGAGGCGCAGTTGCTGCGCGTGGACCCGGTAATGCCCAGCGCGCTCGACGGCCTGTCGGCGCGCACCACGTTGCGCGGGCGGCCGCTCGAGGTGCGCTATCGGATTGAAGGCGCAGGCTGCGGCGTCAAGCAGCTGGTGCTGAACGGACAGTCACTGGCTTTCACCGTGGAGCCCAATCCGCATCGGCGCGGAGCCGCGCTGGTTGCGATGTCGACGCTGCTCGAGCGGCTGGCGCCGGCCGGCAATAGCCTTACGATCGAGGTCGGCTAGGCGCTGGCGCCGCAATCGCGCTCGCGCTACTGGCGCTTCCAGACCGCTGTGCCCGCCGAACCGGTAAATTCCACGTCGCGCGCGTCGATAGCCCGATAGGTCCCGGTGTTGGTCTGGCCGCTGACGGCGGAAGTCGTGCGCCATTGGTTGTTGGCGGCGCTATAAGTACCACCGTCCTCGGTCTGCGCGCTGAAATGGTAGGTGCCATCGGGATTGTTCTGTATCGTCAGGGCCCAGCTCAGGCCGCCCTGCTGGGTGGTGGCGTGCCAGGTCCCGAGCATCACCGGCTGCAGCGGATTGAGTGGCGCACCTGGCTGTGCCGGCTGGAAAACCGCCGCGCCGCTCGCACCGGTGACTTCAATTGCGTTGGTACCCACTGCGCGATAGGTGCCGGTGCGAACACGGTGGGTCCTGTTTGCGGTGGTGCGAAAGTTGCCAAACACCGAGCGATAGGTACCGCTTTCTTCCTGCGTGGTGACCACGTGATATTTCCCGTCCGCGCTGATCGAGTAGACGACATGGGTATCGTAGTCATCGACTATGCTGTCGGCCTCGAAGTTACCGATCACGGCTGGGTCGATATCCGACCGGGCGGCCCTGGCCGGGGGCGTTGCCGGCTGCGTTGTCGGTTGAGGCGCCGGCGCTGCCGGCGCGTCCACGCGCGGTTTCGCCAGTGATGCGAGCCTGATGTCGGCGGTCGTGGTGTAGGCGCTGTTGGGGTAGTTGCGTTTGAAGATCTGCCAGCCGGCCATGGAATTTGCGCTGTCGGCGGCCTTGAATGCAGCTATCTCGTCGGCGCTCGGCCCATGGCTGGGCGCGGCTGGCAGCGGCGCTGGCACGCCAGCGGGGGCGGCCTGAGCCGCGGCCGCGCCAGGTGCAGTGAAATAGAAATCACCCGTGAACTGCGAGTAGTAGCCCGGGGTCTGTACGTGGTCGACGCTCTTGGCCAGCTGCACGACCTGATCGCGCACGTCATGAATCACCTGGTCGAATGACAACCCGGGCGTCTTCATTTCCTTGATCAATACGCGCGTGAACACTCCGTTAGGATCCTTGTCCCGGGGCCCCAGGTTGTCCAGGGCTTCCTGGCCGGCGCCGGCCGAATACAGCACCGCCTGGCCGTCCGCCGCAGTGACTGGCGCCAGTCCGCGCGTGCGCAGTGCACGACCGTTGCCCTTGAACGGATTGTCGCGGCAGGCATCGATGATCGCGAGCGTGAATCTCGCCTTCTGGTCCTGCATATCATCGAGCACCCGTTGCAGCGACACCGAATCGTCTTTGAGCTGATCGGCGCTGTCCCCCGCAGTATCCACCGGGATCATGTAGTTGTTGCCCTCGAGCTGCACGCCGTGGCCGGCGTAGTAGAAAACCACCTCATCGCCGCCGGCAACTTCGTTTTTGAACGTGCGCAGGGCTTCCTTCATCGCCTGCAGGCCGACGTCCTGCTTCAGAGTTACCTTGAAGTTGGTCGCCTTGAGCGCATCGGCCACGGCCCTGGCGTCCGCGCGCGCATTGCCCAGGGGGTCGGCATGTTGATAGGTGTCATTGCCGATCACCAGCGCGAGCCGCTTGGCTTGGGCAGGCGTGATCGCCGCCAGCAGCGCGATGGCCAACAGGACGGGCCCCGATCGTCGGAACGGGCAGGTATGAATGACCACTGTCTTTTTTGTTGTGCGGCGCTGCTGGACGGGCGGTATCTTAGCGCCGAAATCAATGTTGAGCGTCGCTGAGGTGGCTACCTGCCGTTAGTTGCCCGGCGGTGCCTTTTACACCAGACTCGGGCAATAACCAGCAATTGCGCAGGGCGAGCGGTGCGGCTTTCGATCGGTCTTCTGACGGTGCTGACATTCCTGTCGGCGGCGCACTGTGTTGCCGCGGAGACGCGCATCGCGTTGATCATCGGCAACAGCGATTATGTGAACCCGAACCTGAAGCTGATTAATCCTGCCAACGATGCCGCCGCGATGCAGCGCGCCCTGCAGGCGGCGGGCTTCGTGACCATCGTGCGGCTCAACGCCAAACGGCTCGATTTCTATCGTGCGGTCGATGAGTTTACCGCCAAGATCGGCCGCGACCAGCACGCCGTGGGCTTGTTTTATTACGCCGGCCACGGCGTTCAGGCAGAGGGTGCCAATTACCTGATACCGGTCGATGCGGACATCCAGGCGGAGGCCGATCTGGAGGCCAACGCATTCGATGCCGGACGGGTGCTGCGCGCGATGAAGGCGGCGCAGAACGAGATGAACATAGTGATCCTCGATGCCTGCCGCGACAACCCGCTGCCCAAGACCCGCGGCATCGAGCGCGGGCTGGCCCGGATGGATGCGCCCAGCGGCACCTTCATCGCTTACGCGGCGGCGCCCGGTCAGACCGCCCAGGACGGGGCCAGTGGCACCAACGGCGTGTTTACCGGCGAACTGGTGAAGGCCATGGCCGAGCCGGGGATGCCGCTGGAGCAAATGTTCAAGCGCGTGATCACCGGGGTCAAGGCCGATACCCATGGCGGGCAGCAGCCCTGGTCGGAAGCCTCGATCCAGGGCGATTTCTATTTTCACCCCGCCGTAAGCCAGCCGCCGGCGAGCCAGCCGCCTGGGCCGTCTGCTGTCGATCCCAAGCAGGTTGAACTGATGTACTGGGAATCGATCAAGGACAGCAAGAACGTGGCCGATTTTCAGGCCTACCTGAGTAAATTCCCGAAGGGCGAATTTTCTGGTCTGGCGAGCAACCGCGTTGACTACCTGGCCAAGTCCGCGGCGGGCGAAAACAATCCTTCGCGTCTCGTCAGTCTGAAACAATCGCCCCCAGCGCCGGGCGCCACATCGAAAGCCGTGCCGGCGGCGCCGATTAAAAAGAAGCCATGGGGCGGACAGTGCACTGCCATCCTGGAAGGTGCCCAGTTAGGAGAGAGTCTCAATGACGAACAACGAGCGTATATCAGCAAGAACTGCCAGTAGGGCCGTGCGCCGCGCACTGGCTATTATGCTGCTCAGCGTCCTGGCGGCCGCCTGCGCCCCCCTGCCGCCGCTCGACGATGCCGGGCATGGCGCCGCGCCAGCCCCGACGACGGCCGCTGCGGTGGCTGCGCCGGCAGCGGTAACGGCCGCGCCGCCGGCGGTTGCGCCGCCAGCACCGCCCCCGCCACCGCCGCCGCCGGTCCTGGGTTTTGACGAGGCCGTTGCCAACGCCGCGCACGCGGTTTTCACCAATGCGCCGGCGCCGGACGCAGGCGCCGGCATGGTCGTGATCGATCCGCTGGTCGACGGCATGACCGGGTATCAGTCCAAGGCAACGCAAAGCATCCAGGAGCGCATCACCGGCATCGTCAAGGCGGATTTTCCGAAGTACGCGGTGCAGCGCATCACTCCCGACAGCCTCAAGCAGCAGCCGCGCGTTCTGGTGGGCACTTTCACACCGGTGAATGCACAGATGAAGACCACGGGTGAACGCGAAGCCTACCGGTTCTGCCTGGTCATGGCCGATCTGAAGACCGGGAAAATCGTGGCCAAGTCTGTGGCGCGTGCGCGCATCGCGGATGCCGACTCGACCCCCACGGCCGCATTCGGCGACAGCCCGGTGTGGACCGACGATCCGAACGTCCGGGCCTACGTCGCCACCTGTCAGGCCAGCAAGGTAGGGGATCCGATCCGGCCGGAATATTTTGACGGGCTGTTAGCCGCGGCGCTGGTGAGCGAGGCGCAGGACGCCTACGACGAAGGCCACTACGCCGAGGCACTGGACCTCTACACCACGGCGCGCAAGACCCCTGCGGGCGATCAGCTGCGCGTCTACAACGGGATTTATATCAGCCTGCTCAAGCTCGGACGCACCGAGCAGTCGACGCTGGCATTCCGCGACCTGGTGGATTATGGACTGCGCAAGAAGCGCCTCGCCGTCAAGTTCCTGTTTCGCCCCGGCTCGGTCCGGTTCGTGACCGACAACAATACCTTCAGCGGCAGCTACGGCACCTGGCTTGCGCAGATCGCTTCGCAGGCAGTGGCCAGCCAGGCGTGCCTGCAGATCACCGGCCACACCAGCCCGACCGGCCCCGCGGCCATGAATGACAGCCTGTCGCAGCTGCGCGCGGAATACGTCCAGTCGCGGCTGGAAGGCGACCAGCCGCAGCTGAAGAAGCGTACCGTCGCGACCGGCGCCGGCTCGCGCGAGAACCTGATCGGCACCGGACGCGATGACGCGTCCGACATGCTCGACCGCAGGGTGGAACTCAAGCCGATCGAGCCCTGCAACTAAAGGCGCCGCTAGCGCCGGACCGGAAGGTCGATGTAGCTGCTGCCGTACCAGCGGATCTTCAGCGCCGACGCGGCGTCGGCAATGGATTCGTCGCTCACGTCCTGTCCGGTACCGTAGTTGACCTGCTGATCCGGCCGTTTGTTGATCCCGAGTACCATGATCAGCCGGCTGCCCGCCTGCAGCCTGCGGCTGGTCATACGCTCACTTCTGAAACCGAGTTGCTGGCGCTCGCCTGCCTTGAGCAGGCGGCGGTGGCTGCGGTCCTGTGCATAGCTGGCGCGAAATGTGTAGGGCGGATCGAACAGCCGGATGTACTCGCCACTGTCCAACTGCTCATACAGCGCGATGGTGATGTCCATGTCCATTTTATTGACCGTGAAATCCAGCAGCCCAGAGAACAGACCATTGATCTCCATCGGCGCAGCCAAAGGCTCGCTGGCGAACATCAACTGGTTGTGCAGTGAAATATTCCTGCTGATCAGCTCGGGCGCGGGGGTCCAGGCGGCGTCACTGCGATCGGCGAGATTGACCGTCTGACGCGCGAAGGCGCTGCTCGATCTCAATTTCGGAGCCAGCCGGTTGCTGTCGATCGAAGGGCCGGAATCCAGATAAAACCTCAGTGATCCATTAGCCATAGCGGCAAGCGACGGCGCGTGTTCCCAGGTATTAGCCCCCATCACCTGGTAGTTGATGCGATCCTGCAGCAGCGCCGGTCTCGCACCGCCCTTGAAGATGGAGTCGAACCACTGGTAGCGCAGGTCGCGCAAATCGATCAGTGCGGCGCTATCGACCCGGTATCCCTGCAGCAGCTTGAGCGGTCCGCGCTCAATGGCCACCTCATCGTAGGGCCCGATCAGCAGTGTCTGGTCAGCGCGGGGATTGTATCGGTAGTGCTCGGTCAGGTAATACAGCGCGCCGGCCTGGTTGCTGTCGTAGTAGCCGGTAGTGGTAAGAACCGGGATGTTGATGTGGGCGAAGTCATCGCGGTAGGGGATCATCTTCTGCCAATAGCCATCGTAGCTCGGATGCCCAAGCCAGCGCCGGAAGTTTGCATTGGGCGTCCCGTAGACCTGCGTCAGGTCCCAGTACGGCTTACCGCTCGTATACCAGCTCTGATCGAGCCAGCGCCAGTGCGCATCCTCCCTGTAGATCTCCTCATCCAGGCCTTTGTTGTCGGTGACGAATCGAACCCATCGATAGGCGGCATTCAGCGGAATGCTGCCCTGCCTGGTCAGATTGATCCCCGGTGCCGTGGCGGCCGACGTGGCGATTGCCTTGAGTGCCGGCGGCGGGTGCTTGGCGGCAGCCCATTGGGAAAAGGCGCTGTAGTCCTGGCCATACATGCCGACGCGGCCATCGCTCCAGGGTTGCTTGGCAATCCAGTTGATCACTGCGCGGGCATCATTGCCGTCGCGCTCAAAGGGCAGCGGCGCGTCGGGACTACGGTTCTTGCCGCGCGCATAGGCGATGACTCCCACGTAGCCGTGGGAGGCGCACTCCATGGCGTCGTTGCCCGGATAGACGTAGATCGTGAACTCGAGCAGCGTCGGTAGCGTCTTGGCGGCATTTCTCGGCCGTACCACCGTAGCGGAGATAGTCGCCCCGTCGGGTGTCCGGATCAGCACGTCGGCGTCGGTGGTATAGCGGCGGGTGTAGTCCGCGGCCACCAGCGGATCAATCAGCGGATGCAGACGCTGGTAGGCAGTGAAGGAAAAATAGGCCCAGATCAGATCCACTGCTTCCGGCAGCGTGACCGACCCTTTTGGCCGCAGTCGGTCGAATTCGGCTTGCAGCGCCTCGAGCGATTCGGGCGCAGGCGCCTGGAAGTTCCAGGTGATTGCATACGCCTCGGCGTCATTCAGACCGGGGATTACTTCCTGGAACGATTGCCCCAGCGCGGCACCAAACTGCAGCCGGCCTCCGGCCTCGATCGCCCGGGCGTGCACGTAGATGTCGTATACCACCGAGCGGTCGGCTGGCCAGGTACCGTGCGCGCTGTGCCGCCATTGACGCAGCTCCTGGCGGGTCGCATAGGCGGCGGCAAAGCCACCCGCGACCGACTGCAGCGCCGCCAGGTTGGCAAGATAGCGCTCGCGATCGCTTTCCTGATAGACGGGCAGCACGCGCTCCGCCAGATCGCGCAGCACGACCGGCGTGGATGCATCGGTGGCGGCAGCAGGCAGGCGCAGGTCAAGTTCCTGCGCCGATGCCAGGGCCGGCAGCAGCGCCACCAGCAGGGCGATGCCGGCGCTGCTGCGGATTCTAGCGGCCGTGCGCACGGGCTGGGTATTCATTGGCCAATCGCGGGTCCCCTGTCGGTCGTCGTCGTTGCTGCGCCGCCATCGTCGCGGCCGACGACATGCCTTGCCGGCGCCTTGATGAGATGCAATGTGCGCGAAAATAGCGGATTGCGCGCCTGCCCGCCGCCGATGTGAATGACACCGGTGTGCAGCAGCTCGTGTGCCAGCGTCTCCATGAAGCTTTCCAGCGTGTCGCCATCGAGCGAGCGCAAGGTGTCATCGATGAGGATCCAGGGCGGCGCCTGCACCAGTGCGCGAGCGAACGCCAGCGTGAGCTGCTCATCGCCGCTCAGTTCCCGATCCCAGCGCTGGGTGGTGTCCAGGGCCGGTATCAGTCGCGCAAGGCCCAGGCGCGACAAGGCGCGCGCGAATGCGTCCTTGTCGAAACGCTCAACGTCCATCGGGTAGGCCAGCACTTCGCGCAGCGTGGCGCGCGGCAGATAGGGCGTACCGCGGGGGATATAGAGGATGGGCTCGTCCTTGGGATGCTCGATCCTACCTGCACCCCACGGCCACAGTCCGGTCAGGGCGCGGAACAGCTGCGTCTTGTTGGTTCCTGGGTCGCCGACGATGATCACCCGCTCGCCGGCGTTTACCGTGACGTTCTTTTCCCTGAGCATGTCGCAGCCGCTTGGGGAGGCAACCTCCAGATTCTGCAACACGATGCGGTCGGGCGCGCCTTCCGCGTAGACGATACGGCTTTCGACATGGGGCACCACATCGGCGGTCACCAGTGCGCGGCGAAAATTGGCGACGCGCAGCAGCGTGGCGCGCCAATCGGCAATGACGCTGAAATTATCCACAAACCAGCGCAGCGCGGACTGCGCCTGGGTGAAGGCGGCGCTCGCCATCATCAGCCCGCCAAAGGTCAGTTTGCCCGCGAAGTACAGCGGGGCGGCGACCAGGATCGGGGCCACCAGCGTTATCCAGCCGAAACCCGCCGTGACCCAGGTGAGGTTAGTCAGGCCGGTGACCAGCCGGCGGGTAGCGGCCAGCACGGCCGCCAGGTGCAGCTCGACGCGGCGGCTCTCATCGGCTTCGCCGGCCGCGAGCGATATCCCGTCGACGTGCTCGTTGACGCGCACCAGGGAGATTCGCAGGTCGGCCTCGCGTGCATAACGCTCGGCGTTACGATTGATCAGCGTACCGCCGACCCAGTAGCTCAGCAGCGAGCCGGCGGCCGCGTAGATGACGGCAGCCCACACCATGAAACCGGGAATGGAAAAGATCCGGCCTGCGATATGGAACGCAAAATCATTCGACAGTGCCCACAGCACGCCGGAGAAGGCTATCAGCAGTATTGAGGCCTGAAGCAGACCGATGCCCAGATCGCCCGACAGCTCGCACAGGTGGCGCGCGTCCTCGTGCATGCGCTGGTCCGGGTTGGCCCCGATCGGACCCGCGTTGGCAAGCCAGAATGCGCGCCGCGGCAGCATCCACAGCCGGATCAGGTCGCCAACCATGCCTTCGCGCAGCTTGAGCTTCAGTGTTTCGCCCAGCCAGCGCTGTGCTACGTTCAGTACCAGCAGAATGCCTGCGATGATGAAGAATACCGCCAGCTGATACAGGAAATCGCGGAAGTCGCGGCGCGACAAGGCATCATAGAAAGGCTTGCTCCAGCGGTTGAGCCGGATCTGGCCGTAGGTGGTTGCCACCACGACCAGCAGTATGCCGAGGAACAGCCAGATGAGCGTCTTGCCGACGGGGGAGGCCATCAGTGCGCGGACCATCATGCCCAGTTGGGGCACAAGGCCGGAGTGGGCAGTCTCCTCGCCATCGGATGCGCTGTCGGCGGCATCCTCCGGTTCCGGATCGGCTATCGCGCCGGGTATTCCCTGATGACGGCCTGGATCTGCCATTAGCGCTCAACACCATAGTCCGGCGGGCTTGATGCGGCAAGCACGTGGCTGCCGGTCGCTGCGCGTCGCGCGGCAATGCAGGAAATGTATGCGGCATAGCTCCAGGCGAGATGCCTGGCCGAGGTCTGCGCGCCGGTGTTCTGGTCGAACTGTTCCGACAGGTCGCCGCTTGGCGGGGTATGACGGCGAACGGTTTCCAGGTAGGTGTTGCCGCGCTTGATCAGCGCCTGCGAGCCGCTGGTGCCGGGCGCCGCGCGAAAGCAGAATTCAGCCGCTGCCAGGGTCGAGAAATAGTAAGCGCCGCCTGAATAATAGACGTCACCGGCATAGCGTCCCATCGCCGGCCCCTGGGTCGGCGGTCGATCGCGATTGATCGCGTAGCTGGCGTCGAACAGCTGATCCAGGCGCGCGAGCGTGGCATGCAAGCGTGGGTCGTGCACGGAATGTGATCGGCCGCTGCTGCTTCCGTGCAGGGCCGCCAGTACGACAGCGATGTCGAGTTCCTTGGCCGAGCGCTGTCCGGACGCCAGAACGCGCGATTTGTAGTATCCCTGATCCTCCAGCCAGTAAGCATCGAGTCGCTGACTGATCGCCGCGGCGTCCGCGGCGGCCGATTGCGCAGCGCTGGCATCGCCATGCCGCAGCAGGAAGGGCGCGCCGGCCGCCAGCGCCGCGGCGGCCACGCACAGCGTGTAGTAGTGCAGGCCTTGCTCCTCCTCCCATAGGTCGAAGCACGGTTCGCGCCAGTGTTTCTGAGTGTAGGCGAGATCGGCGCTCAGCAGCGCGGATACCGCGGCGTCGAGGTCCGGCGCCAGGCGCACACTGCGCTGCCAGCGCATCAGCGTCAGGGCCCGTAATGCCGGTCCGTCATGCTGCGGTCGGGGCCAGCTGGAGATGTCGAGCGTGCCGTCGGGATTTACCCTGGTTTCCGCGGCGACGGCCGCGCCATGTGCGCCGGCCAGATCCGCATCGCTGCGCAGGAATTTTCCGAAGTCGGGAGCTACCCTGGTGCGCCAGGCCGGGGCGGCCACCAACTCGCGGCCATCCAGCCCCTGCAGCGACAGCGTGAAGTGCACAAAGTCGGAGAAATGCCCCACGGCGTCAGCCGACGCAGTGCCATCCTCCATCAGCAGCCGCAGCGCATCGATCACCACCGCCGAATCGCGATACCAATGGAAGAAATAGTCGGGGTCCGGATCGTAAGCCGCCAGCACCGGGGAGGCGACGATCGAGCCAGGCTTCGGTACCACGCGTTGGCCGAATCCCGGCCGCGTCTTGACGATGCCGAGCGCCGATACGCTCAACAGCATGGCGCGCGCGGCATGCCGGTATTGCCGATCGACCCACAGGTCGAGCGGCTCCATCAGCCTCGAGTCCGTCGGTGCAGATGCGGGCTGTCAAAGCCCAGTTTGCGCAGGCCCACCTGTACCTCCGGCACGCTCATGAACAGCTTCCACAACAGCCCGGTGCGGTAGTTCTCGATCATGAGGATGATCGGCCCCTGATCGATGGCGAGGAAGCTGTCGGCAAACCAGCCGCGGGTCTCACTGAAGGCGTCTATGAAACCGAATCGACCCCAGAGCTTTCCCTGGTAGCCGCGCAGGAAATGACGCAGTGCCCGCATCGAGGCGCGCGGTGCATACGGCAGGCTTGCCACGGCCGCGGTGGGCGATATGGTGCCGTCGTCGTTCGCCGGGTCGTGCGTCGCGTAACCCTGCTTGTCGTCACTGGCGGTCAGGCCCCAGCAGGCCGTGCCATAGCCGCGGTGGCGATTGGGATTGGCAACGCAGTGCGCGTAATTGATGCGTACGTGATTGACGTTCTGCTGCCAGTAATCTGCGTAGCGGTCCTTAAGTCCCCGTGGATCGAGGCCGCTGAACGAGTAATGGGTGAAGAACAGTGGGCCGCCATAGGGCATGCCGAGCGGCAATTCAATGCCGTAGTAAGACTTGCCGTTGAGAAAATTGCGGCCCGCGGCATAGCCATAATGATAGGCCTCCGGCTCGATGCCATGGTTGGGAGCGGAGGCCGCCAGCAGGTAAGTCATGAGGCACTCGTCCCAGCCGCGGATCGCGTGATTCATCGACCAGCCGTTGTTGGGGCTCCAGTGCCAGTACAACGCCTGGCGACCGCCCTGGGTGTACCAGCTCCATTCGACGCCTTGCCACAGGTCGGTGATGTAGGCTCGAAGCGTCCTTTCCGCCTTGGTGTTGCCGGCGAAGTACTGCCGCACGCACAGCAGCCCCATGCACAGAAAGGAGGTCTCCACCAGATCGCCGCCATCGTCCTTCCTGGTGAGGGGGATGGTGGCCCCGGTGCGTGCATTCATGAAGTGCGAGAAGGCGCCGTGATAGCAGGGAGCGCGTATCAGGAAGTCGAGCATGCGCTGCAGGCGCTCCAGCGCCGCATCGCGCGTGACCCAGCCGCGCTCCACGGCGACGATCAGCGCCATGGCGCCGAAGCCGGAACCGGCCATCGTCACTGGCTGCTCGATCCCCTGATCGCGCGTGCTGCGCCGGTCGGGGGCAAGCCCGCTGGCCGGATCCGCGCCTTCCCAGAAGAAGCGGAAGGTCTGGCGCTGCACCGCCTCCAGCAATCTGTCAGTGGGCAGCCGGGCGAGGGCGGCCGCGCTCATGGACGCCGCGTTCGCGGATGTCGCGCGGGCCCTGTTTCCTGCGGATTGGTCGATTTTCGCCACTGGCAGCCTTTTCAGTCGATGTTGGCGCACGGTTTCATCGGCACGGGACCTTAGTCGTCCATAATCACCCACGTTATCCGAAAGCTTCGCGACCTTGCTACGGTCGGGGACTGCAGGGTATAGAAAAAGCGCCACGCGCTCTATTGTTGTGCCCAGAAGCGGAAGATGGATCACATGAACCGGATCGGGACACTGATCGCCGAGATGACCCTGGCTGAGAAGCTCGGCCAGCTCACCATGACGGCGGCCGGATCCACGGTCACCGGGCCGGTCATCGCCGGTGATTCATCCGACGCCATCAGGGCCGGCGCGATCGGCAACCTGCTCAACCTGTTCGGTGCCGCGCCGGTGCATGAATTGCAGCGGCTGGCGATCGAGGAGTCCAGGCTTGGCATTCCGCTGCTGATCGCATTTGACGTCATCCACGGCCATCGCACCCTGTTTCCCGTGCCGCTGGGAGAAGCGGCGCTGTTCGATCCGCAGGCCTGGGAACTCACTGCGCGCGAATCGGCCAGCGAGGCCGCGGCCGACGGCATCGCCATGGCGTTCGCGCCGATGCTCGATGTGGCACGCGACCCGCGCTGGGGGCGCACCGTGGAGGGCCCGGGTGAGGACCCGTGGCTCGGTGCACAAGTCGCTGCCGCCAAGGTGCGTGGCTTTCAGGGCGCGGATCTTGCCGATGCCGCGGCGCTGGCGGCGGTAGCCAAGCACTATTGCGCCTACGGAGCGGTGACCGCGGGGCGTGACTACGCCTCGGTGGACATCTCCGAGCGCAGCGTGCACGAGGTGCACCTACCGCCGTTCGCCGCGGCAATCACCACCGGCGTGGCCGGCGTGATGCCCGCATTCACCGATCTTGGCGGGATTCCGATGACGGCCCATGTCGGGCTGCTGCGCGGCGTACTGCGCGGGCAGCTCGGATTCGACGGCGTCATCGTCAGCGACTACAACGCCATCGCCGAACTGATGCGCCACGGCGTGGCCGCCGATCTGACCGAAGCGGCAACCCTGGCGCTGAAGGCCGGTGTCGACATCGACATGATGGCCAACGCTTATCGCGTCGGGCTGCCGGTGGCGCTGCAGCGCGGCCTGGTCAGCATGACCGAGATAGACGACGCCGTGCGCCGCGTGCTCGCGCTCAAGCTGCGGCTCGGCCTGTTCGAGCAGCCGTATCGGCGTGGCGCGACTGCGGAGGGCGCGGCGGCACTGGCGCGCCGCCGCCGCCTCGCGCGCGAGATCGGTGCGCGCGCCATCGTCATGCTGAAGAACGACAACGCTGCACTTCCGCTGCCAGCCTCCGTGCACCGCATTGCCGTGGTGGGACCGCTGGCCGACGCGCCCGACCAGATGTGCGGCCCCTGGTCTCTCGTCGGCCAGCCTGGGACCTATGTGAGTGTAGTGACGGGGCTGCGCGCCGCACTGCCTGGCAGCGAGATCCAGCACGCACCCGGAGTGGCGATCCAGGGCGACGACGTCACGGGTATCCCCGCGGCACTCGACCTCTGCAGCGCGGCCGATGCGGTGATCCTGTGCCTGGGCGAAGCCGCCGCGATGAGCGGCGAGGCAGCCAGCCGTGCATGTCTGGATGTACCCGGGCAGCAGCGTCGGTTCGCGCTCGGCGTCATCGACGCCGCGCGGGTCCTAGGCAAGCCGGTGATCGCGATCCTGTTCTCGGGACGCCCGCTGGCCGTGCCCTGGCTCATCGAGCGGGCAGATGCGGTGCTCGCTGCATGGTTTCCGGGTTGCGAGGCGGGCCATTCGATCGCCGATGTCGTCACCGGCCAGGTATCGCCGAGCGGGCGCACGCCGATGAGCTGGCCACGTGCCGTGGGCCAGATTCCAATATTCTTCGGCCAGCGCCCGGGCGGCCGGCCCGCCGACCCGAAAGACCCCTACACCAGCAAGTATCTCGATCTGCCCAATGAGCCGCTGTTTGCATTCGGCCATGGCCTGACCTACGGGCGTTTCAGCCTGTCCAACCTGCGTGTCATGCCGCGTGAGGTGAGCGTAAGCGAGCGGATCGAGGTGCGCGTAGACGTCATTAACGACGGAGCGCGAGCCGCAGAAGAGACCGTGTTCCTCTTCGTCCACGACCGGATCGCAAGCGTGGCGCGGCCGCTGCTGGAGCTGAAGGGATTTGGCAAGATCGCGCTGCGGCCGGGCGGCAGCGGCACGGTGACTCTATATATTGCGGCCTCGGAGTTGCGGTATCTGGGACCGGACCTGCAGCCGGTTCTTGAAGCGGGCGAGGTCGAGATCCTGGTCGGCCCGTCTGCCGACCGATCGCTGATGCTGATGCAGAGCGTTCGCCTCTCCGCCTAGGCGAGCGGCAGGTGATGCGGCCGCACCAGCATGTGCCAGTCCTGATGTTCTTCCAACACCAGCGAGATGGCGGCCTCGACCGAGGCTTTGAGTTCCGCCACTCCATGGCCCTGCGAGTATCGGGCAAGCGCGGCACGGATTTTATCGATCGCGCCCTGTAACCCGTGCACCAGGCGTTCGGAGGTGGCGCCGAGCCGATAGGCCTCGGATTGCGCCAGTGCGCCGTGCAGCGATGCAGCGAGCGCCGGGAAAAACGTGGTCACCAGTGTCAGCCACAGCGTGTGTACCAGCAGATGCGTCAGGGCACCGAGCGCAGTCAGGCCGAACAGGCCGCTGGTCACCCGGTGCACTCGGTGCAGCAGTGCGTGCTGGCGCAGCGCAATGCGCGCGTGATAGTGCTTCTGTGCCGCAAGGATATCGATGGTCCAGCAGGCGTAGCTGTCGACGAACTGCGGATCCGTCCAGGCCTGGGCGAGCAGGGCCCGGGCCTGCGATTCGCTGCGCGCGCACAGCGTGGCCACATCGTCCAGGCCGCGCAAGTGCTGGCCCGGATCCAGCACCCGCATGTACCAGTTGGCCTGCGTCTGCGGCGCCGAGAAGTCGAGCAGCGGCGCGATAAACGGCAGATACCACATCAGTTCCGCGGTGGTGCGGGCGCGCAACCATTGCCCCTGCCAGTCATGCCGGTGTCCCATGTAGTAGATCGCGCTGACGCTGCCGATCACCAGTACTTCCGCCAGCGCCCACAGTCCAGAGAGTGGATGCAGGGCATGGCGCGGGCTGTCCCAGCCGAGCGCCAGCGGCATCACGGCGCACAGCACCGCCAGGGCGCTGAGCAGATAGATGGCCCAGAAGCCGCTGCGATAGCGATGCCCGTAATGAATCGCGCGCTGATCGAAGCTGCGGTGGGCTGCAGCGATCGACTCGATCAGCGGCAGCAGCTGCGGCGGGGGTTGCGGCTGCGGCGGCGCGGGCAGGCTTTCCAGATGCACGCCAATCAGCAACACACGCTGAATGACTTGGTGCAGGGCCATGCGAGTATCAGCCGAGAATTTCGTAGGTGGTCTGAAATATCGCCTGCGATACCACGCCCAGGCTGCCGTCGCCGTAGTCGACCAGCCAGTCACTGGCTTTGCCGGTTAGCATGGAAATGCCGTCGGCCAGCAACACGTCGAATGGCGCCGTCATCTGTAGCGCAATAATGCCGTTCGGCAGGCTCAGGTAGGTTCCCGCTTCCCCGGCGCGGGTGGGCGGCACTGGCCGGTACTTCTCGCCAAAGCGCGCGTGCGACACGCGCCAGCGCTCGCCGGCAATCCCGGTCAGGATCGCATCGCCGGCCTGGGCATGCACCAACCCTTCCGGCGTCTGCACCGTGCAGTGTTCAGGAGCGAATTGCACCTGCACCTCGCGCTCGAACTTGCGCGCATGGACGTGGCGTGGGTCACTCCTGAGCTCGCTGGAGAATCCCCGTTGCCCGGTCGATCGAAATAGTGGTACCGGGACCGTACTCACCCCAGGCCTCGATATCCGGACACCCACGCACGACTTGCGGACGGCGCGCGCAGCGCTTCATGCACGCGATCGCGCCAGATGCGAACACTATGCAGCGCCTGCATTTGTGGCGGCACTGACTGAAGCAGCGTCGCGGCTTCCCGCAGCAACGCCGCGCGGTGCGCAGGGTCGATCAGCGCCTGCGCATACAGCGCCCGCGCCAGTTCGACGTGCTGCTGCTGGTCGCCGTGATTGCGCGCCGCAAGCTCACGCTGGTACTTGATGATCGGTTCGATCAGGCGCCGCGCCTCATCGTCGCGTCGCTCGCCGATCAGAGCCAGCGCCAACATGGTAGACACCTCGACCTGTTCGCGCCGGTCTCCCTCGACCGCCATCGGCCAGCCTTTGCGCGCCTCGATCGCCTCGCGCAAGGTGCGTTCAGCCGCGGCGTAGTCCGCCTGCAGGTACTCCGCCTCGCCTTTGTAACGGTCGGGGTAGAAGATGCAGGCATTCTTATAGAACTCCTGAAACCCGCCTTTCGGTTTGACGGTCTGCACCAACGCGATGATGTCAGCCCCGATGCGCCGGGCGGCCGTGAGATCCCCGCGCCACAGTGCGCCTGCTTCCAGCGCGATCTGCAGGTTGCACTCGCCGAACAGCGGCAGCGGGCTGCCGGGGGCTTCGCTCGCATGCAGCGCGCTGACGAATTTCGTGGCGCTGCCCAGTGCGGTGTCCGCGGCCGCGCTATCACCCAGGTCCGACTGCCGCCCGGCCATGACTGACAGCGGGAACAGCTGGTTCAGTACGAACTCGGCGCCGCCGTTTTCGGCATGGCGCATGTCCGCGATCGCTTTCTGATAGTAGTCGAGCGACTCGCGCGGCTCCCCCGCAGCCCAGCTGGCCTCGCCCAGGTCCATGCGCACGGCGGCGAGGTTGTTGAATGAGACGGTGTTCTTCGGATCGAGCGTGACCAGCGCTTGCGCCGTTGCCTCGCCCCGCCGGCCCATGGCCAATGCCTCGACCGGGCGCAGTTCGGCGGAGGCCAGTTCGGTCAGAGCCGATTGCATGACTTCCAGCGCGTGCAGCGCAATCCGGTGACCCGGCCGCAGCGTCAGGATCTGTTCGGCAACGCCGCCGGCGTCTGCGGCTACCTGTCGCGCCTCCTGGCCGCGATCCAGGCTGATCAACGCCGCGACGCGCCAGGTTCCGCTCTCGGCGTAGTACCCCGCCATGTACAGGTCGGACACGTCGCGACCGCCCAGTTGCGCCGCAAGCTGCATCGACTGTTGCAACGTGGCGGCTGCTTTATCGCTCTGGGTCTGGTCCTGCTGTTGCAGATAGCCCAGAAAGAACACCACCTCGACTTCGGCGCGTCGTGCGGCCTCGGAGGCGTTCGGCGTATCGGCGATCGGCCTGATCAGGTCTACCGCACTCTGGATGGTCGGCAGCGCGTCCGGGCTCTGATGGTTGGACAGGATGCGCGCTTTCATCTGGATGCCGCGCGCCAGGGCAATGATCGTGGCTTCGGAAGTGTCCCCGCCGCGCCGCAACTGTTCCAGCAGATTCAATGCCTCGGTATCGGCTGCGGTCGCGCCATCCAGATCGCCGAGCATGCGGCTGGCCTTTGAGTACTGAAGCATCGCGAGCGCGCCATTGCGTACGGTGTCCGGACCCTTGAGGCTGGCGGGCAGTGCGTGAAAGTAGTCGACCTCGCGCCGGGACAGTTCCTGCGCGACATCCAGCCGACCCGAGATCTCCAACTCGTGCGCAAAGTCATCGGTCAGGTAGCCCAGCAGCTGTTCGGCCTGGACGCGCGCCTGCTCGGCGGCGGTGCGTGTCTGTTGTGCGACGCGTTCCGCGCGGTGGGCGCGCTGCGTACTGAGGTATGCCAGCAGCGCGGCCAGCATCGCGCCGATGGCCAGCACCGCGCACACGCTGGCTACCTTGCGGGCGCGCACCAGCGCGTGGCGCGCCGCAAGCTCGCGCTCGCGCTGCTCGGCCAGCAGGCGTTCGGTCGCCTCGCCCTTCTCGCGCTCGCGGCGCTCGTCGCGGCTGGCCTTGACGACTCCGCACAGCACGTCATGGGTGAGCTCGACGCGGCGCACATCGAGGCGCTCCTCGATGCGCAGCAGGCGCCGATTGATCAGCACCGCCAGCGTATCGGGGGCGGCGCCCGCGGCCGCCAGGCTGCTGACCAGGCGTTCCTCGGCGATGTTCTCGCGAAAACCGGACTCGGTCAGCAGTTCGTCCTCGATGATACGGCGCACGGCGGCCGGCTGGTCGGCCAGGGCGCGCTGGTAGAAGCTGCTGAGGATGCTGGCGTGCGTACCCGCCAGCAGGTCGAGTGATATCTCATCGCGTCCCTGCGCGATGCGCGCGTCGTTGAGCTCGCGACAGATCAGGCTCAGCAGTGATGGCTCGACCTCGGCGTTGGCGAGTTCGCCGCCGCCGGCTACGAACCGCACGATCGCGGCCGCCACTTCCTCCGACACCAGGCCTTTCCCCGGCCGCATCACCGCGGTCAGCGCCTGAGTACCGGTCATTGGAGCCAGGCGCAGGCGGTTCTGCGTGATACTTGGCATTGCAGCCTTCAGGCCCTCGAGTGGCGCCAGGTAGTCCTCGCGCAGCGACAGCAGCACCCGATAGTCACTGCGTGCGAAGTCGAAGCGTTCGGCCAGCGAATCGTCCGCGTCGAGCTTGGCCTCGAGCGCCTTGGGAGCACGGTTTTCCACCAGATCTGCCAGGTCGGCGATGAAGCGCGCCGCGCGCGCGCGCCCGAAGTCATCACTCTGGGCGAGGGTGAAGATCTCCTCGAACTGATCGAAGATCAACAGCGGGATCAGGGCATTGCCGGATTCGTCGCGCAGCACGTCGTCGCGATGGTGCAGATACTCCCACAGCGACTCGCCCTCGGCCGCAACCCCGACCTGGGTCCACTCACCGGCGCGCCGGGCGGTGCGGGAAATCGCCTGCTTGATCTGCTCGGTCGGCTCGGGAGCCTCGCGCCCGTAGTCGACACGCACGTAGACCGGGCAGTAGCCCTGGCCGCGCAGGCGCGGTACCAATCCGGCGCGCAGGATCGAAGTCTTGCCCAGTCCTGACTGGCCGAACAGCACGGTCAGCAGCTTGCGTTGCACGCGCCGCGCCAGTTCCGCGACCTCCTCTTCGCGGCCGTAGAAATAGGCGCGCGTCTCCTCGGTGAACGAGGCCAGGCCGAGCCATGGATTGCGCTCATCGACCGCAGCGGCGCCCAGGTCGACGCTGCCCGAATTGTCCGGAACGGCGTTCACTGTTGACGTGCCCGCATGAAGTCGCCCAGCCGCTGGCTGAATTCCGGCGGCACCACACCGCCGGCCAGCGGCGAGAAGTGCAGTGCCTTGAATTTGTCCGGCACCAGGGCCTCTGCCGCGCCGGTGGCGTCGATGGACACCGGCAGGATGAACAGCGCGCCGTCGGCCATGTTGCGCGCGCGATCGATGGCGTAGCTCCATTCACGGCGAAAGTAGCCCTCCAGCCGCCGCTGCGTGGTCGCCGAGACCACCGGGATGAAATACGAGCAGCGCGCAATGTTGCGCTGGATCTTGCGATCGTAGTCGTCGCCGCCTTCCAGGCGGTCGATGTCGAACCAGACGGTGATGCCGGCGGCTTCCAGGCCCGCCTTGATCTGCTGTACCGCAGCCAGGTCTTCGCGCGCGTAGCTGACAAAAACCGCGTTGTCAGGCATGTCCCTGGCGGGCGGAAGGAAGCGAACGGGCGCGGAGCTGCGCGCAGCCGGGGCCGCCGGCCTGCGGCGCGCGGCCAGGCGATCGTGCAGTTCATCGACGAAACGTTCGGCGCCCAGGTAGATGCGCGTGCGTACGCTGACCTGCTGCAGGAACGACACCAGCCGCTCGTCCTCGCTGGTGTGATCGTCGGCCATGATCTCGCCCACGTCGCGCGGATCGGACAGCCGCTGCCGCTTGGCCATACGCAGGAACAGCCGGGCCAGCCAGTTGGTGAAATTGCTGCCGATGAACAGCAGGTGATTGTGCTCGAGCTCATGAAACAGCTTTTCCGGCGCCAGGTGCTCGCTCTGCAGTGCGCAGATGAATTCCAGCAGGTCCTCATCGGAGATCACGTAGCTGGGAGAGGCCGAGAGCCGGCCGAACAGGTGATACACCACCGGTCGCTGCAGCCGGTCGCGTTCCGACGGCAGATCGACCACGCGATTGGGCGAATAGGACAGCACTTCGGTGAACGCCGAACCGTTGAAGCGCTCGAGATTGATGGCAGTTTCCAGCAACGGGTCGAAGGTGGTGGATACGAACAGGTCGAACTCGGGGATCGCCGCCAGGCGACGCAGCGCCCGCGGCGGCTCGAACGATGCGTCCTTGAGAATGCCGCGCAGGCGCACGTAGGCTTCCTCGCGCCGGCCGCGGGCGCCGAGGAACCAGCAGACCACGTCGTTGAGCGTGTAGGGCTGCGGTAGCTGACTTACGTCGACGTTGAGCCGACCGGCGAGCTTTTCGGCGAGCCAGTCGTACAGCAGGCGCGGCCCGCGCTCCGTGGTGACCTGCAGCAATTCCGGTCCCACGATCGGGATGACGCGCCGCTCCTCGATATAGCTGAGCAGATCGTCCCAGGCGTCGTCGTCCAGGACGCTGATCGGCAGTTGCGCTGTGGCGCCGGTACTCATGCGCCGGCGGCAGCCACGGGTCGCCGCAGCGCCGCTTCGGTGCTTGCGGCAGGGGATTGCAGCTGTCGTCTCTCGGCCCGGTAGACCATTGAGTTTCGTTCCATGGGGCCGCGCCCGCGGCGACACAAGTTATAACTTTTCTGGTAACTGATCAGTTTGCCGCAGTGCCGTGGTCATGGCAAGACCACGAAATAGGTGCGCTACCGCTACCGCGAGTTGCCGGCGAAGATGCTAAAAATTAGCCGGCGGTTGCGATTGAATCCGGAGCATGACGATGGCGAGCATTTTTGTTACCGGTTCCGCCGATGGCCTGGGTCAGATGGCGGCCAGGCTGATGGTCGACGCCGGACATCGCGTCGTGCTTCACGCGCGCAGCACTGAGCGCGCTGCCGATGCGCTGGCGGCAGTGCCGGGTGCCGAAGCGGCGGTGATCGGCGATCTGTCGAGCATCAGGTCGACCTGCGATCTGGCCGAACAGGTAAACCGGCTCGGAACCTTCGATGCGGTGATACATAACGCCGGCGTCGGCTACCGCGAACGCGGCCGCGGCGACACGGTCGACGGCTTGCCCGTGGTATTTGCGGTCAATACCCTGGCACCGTACCTGCTCACCGCACGCATCGACAAACCCCGCAGATTGGTGTACCTGAGCTCCGGCATGCATCGCGGCGCCGATGCCGACCTGACCGACCTGACCTGGAGCGCGCGGCCGTGGAACGGCTCGAGTGCCTACGCCGAGTCCAAACTGCACGATGTGATCCTCGCGTTCGCGGTGGCGAGGTTGTGGCCAGACGTATTCTCCAATGCGCTGGAACCCGGCTGGGTGGCGACCAAGATGGGCGGTCCGGGAGCGCCTGACGACATGGACGCCGCACCGCGCACCCAGGTATGGCTGGCGACCAGCAACGAGCCGCCGGCGCTGGTGAGTGGGCAGTATTTCTACCATTTGCAGCGCCGCGCAGCGCATCCTGCGGCGTCGGATCCTGCTGTACAGCAGCAGTTGCTGGCGGCATGTGGGCGACTGTCCGGTGTGGCGTTTCCGGCGTAGTTCAACCCGCTTGCGGCGCAGCCATGGTCATGCGAGGGTGCAGCGTGATCACCAGACTTCTGAAGCGCCCTCTGCTGGTCGTGGCGGCGATCGTTGCAGCGGGCGGCTGTACCGGTACTCCCAGAACCACGGATGAACGCGCGCTAGATGCGGACCTGGCCGCATGGGTGCAGGCTGGACAGCGGGCCGATCACAGGATCTATTCGCAGCACATCGATGTCGACGTCGAGCGCGGCGAGGTGCACCTGAAGGGGTTCGATCTGATGGGCTTGGGAATTTCGCAGAGCAGCGACTGAGCTTACGGTATCCCGGCCAGCGCCTGCTCAAGGTCGCCGATCAGGTCCGACACATCCTCGATGCCGGTGGAGTAGCGCAGCAGTCCTTCCGGGATGCCGGCTGCCGCCCGTTCCTCGGCCGTGCACTCGACGTGGCTAGTCACCGAAGGCGGTCCCACGACCGTCTCGACACAACCCAGATTGGCGGCCCGATGCGCAAAACGCAGCCTGGGAATGAGCACCCTGATGGCTTCCAGCCCGCCGCGAACGCTGAAGCTGAGCATGCCGCCGAAGCCGCGCATCTGTCGTCGCGCGACATCATGATGGCGGTGAGTCTCCAGGCCCGGGTAGTTCACCTGTTCCACGCAGCGCTGTCCCTGCAGCCAGCGCGCAATCGTCAATGCGCTCTGGTTCTGCCGCTCGACGCGCAACGCCAGCGTCTTCATGCCGCGCAGCAGGCTATAGGCGTCCATCGGCGCCAGCGCGGCACCATTGATTTCGCGGTAGTGCTGCAGCTTCCTGACCAGCGCCTGGCCGCCGCATGCGGCACCGCCCAGTGCATCGGCATGCCCGCCCAGGTACTTGGTCGCACTGTGCAGTACCAGGTCCGCACCGAGTGCCAGTGGATTCTGGTTGATCGGTGTGGCAAAAGTGTTGTCGACGGCAACCAGCGCGCCGATGGCGTGCGCCGCCTTCGCCAGCCGCGCGATATCCACCACGCTGACGGTCGGGTTGGTAGGGGATTCCAGATACAGCAACTTGCAGCCGGCGCCAATCTCGGCTTCGATGCGTTCGAAGTCGCCGGTGTCGCACAACGTCACCTCGATGCCGAACGACGGCAGGAACTCGCCGAACAGCTTGTTGGTGCCACCATAGCTGTCCTTGATGGACACCACGCGATCGCCGGGGCGCAGAAAAGTGAACAGCGTCGCACTGATGGCCGCCATGCCGGAGGAGAAACTGGTGGCGGCCTGCGCTGCCTCAAGATCCCGGATCTTCTCCTCAAAGGCACGCACCGTCGGATTGCTGTTGCGCGAGTAGATGTGTCCCGGGGTTTGCTCCATTGCCACGGCGTGCCAGCTGTCGAGGTCGGGATAGCCGAAGGACACGCTGTGCACCACCGGTACCTGAGTCGCATGCTCGTAGGCTTCGTGGCCGGTCTCACCGCCCCAAACCGCGATGGTGGATTTGCCGGGCGGTGCGGCGCTCATTGGATTACCCCGCAACGTTGATTCAGTGTCCCGGCGCCAGCGCGATCACGCGCGCCGGGAAGCCGCTGCCGTTTACCGGCTTGGGGAAGCTCACCATCACCAGTGCGCCGGCTTCGGGAACCTGATCCAGATTGGCCAGCAGCTCGATCTGAAAATGATCGGTGCCCAGTACATAGCTCTCCAGTGAATAGTCATCCCGGGTGACCGCGAGCCCGGGATCGGTATCGGTGGTTTCGTGTCCCGAGGCGGTGATCTTCCGTTGCTCGTACAGGTACTGCAGCACCGCCTTGCTCCAACCCGGATAGTGCGCGACGCCCTGGGCGTCTACATTTTGCATCGCGGCGTCGTCCGGCCAGCGTTTCGACCAGTCGGTGCGCAGCGCCACGAATGCGCCCGCCGGTATTGCTCCATGGCGTGATTCCCACGCCTTCACATCGTCCAGCGTCACCACATAGTCGGGATTGCGTGCAACTTTCTCATGCACGTCGAGGACTACCAGGCGCAGCAGGAATTGTCGCGGATCGATCTGATCCACGGTCTTGAGACCATCATGAAAATGCGCCGGTGGATCCACATGGGTGCCCCACTGTCCCGGATGGCAGAAACTCTCGGCATGGAAGCCATCCTTGGGAATGGTAAACAGCGTGGTGACAGTCTCGGGCGCGAAGCCCTTCCAGTGTGGCGTGGTGGGACCGAATGCGTGGGTCAGATCGACGAACTGCGCACGCTGAAGTATCTCGAACGCCTGCTGCAGGCTCTGCGCCGATGACTCGGCCGAATTTGTCGCAACGCTGGCCGCCGCCAGTAGCGTTCCCAACAGCACAACGCCAGATCGAATGCGCACAGACATTGGATGCTCCCTGGTAGCGCGGTGGGCCAAGGCTATTTCAGGCGCAGCGCCCGAGCAAGGCCAATTCGGCCCCTGATGCGGCCGGCGTGCGCTACCTGTGCCAGCGGTGAGGATGGTAGGCTTCGTGGTGATGGAGCGCGAACAGATTGTTTTTGTCGGAACCAGCGACCTGTCCGGTCATTTTCGCGGCAAGAGCTTTCCCGCGGCGGACCTGTCGGCGCGGCTGCAGCGCGGCGTCGGCTGGGCGCCGACCAACGTTTTCCTGTCCGCGTTCGGCAACATCCAGATGACGACGTTCGGCACCATCGGCGAGGTGTTTCTGATACCGGACGCGAGCACCCGCGTGTTCGTTCCATTCGACGGCAGTGCGACCGAATATTTCTACCTCGGAGACATCGTGACGCTGGATGGCGCGCCCTGGGACTTCTGCCCAAGGCAGGTACTGCGCCGTGCACTGCAGCGGCTGGAGCACGAGACGGGACTGCGGCTGTTGGCAACCTTCGAACAGGAATTCACTTATAGCGGCGTTGCCGCCCATCCGCCGCAGCCCTATGAACTCGATGGTTATCGTCGCCAGGGATTGTTCGGTGAGGCGCTGCTGGCGGCGATGCGCCAGGCCGGAGTGATTCCGGATTCGTTCCTGTGCGAGTACGCCCCGCGCCAGTTCGAGGTTACGACCGCGCCTGCGATCGGGTTGCGTGCCGCCGACGACGCCGTGATCACGCGCGAGCTGGCGCAGGCGGTGGCGTTTCGCTTCGGGCATCGGGTCAGCCTGGCGCCGATACCGGAGCCCAACGGCACCGGCAACGGCACTCATATTCACTGGAGCTTTCGCGATCGCAGCGACCAGCCGGTGCTGTACGACGCGCAACAGCGATGGCAGTTGTCGCAGCTGGGTAATCAATTCATCGCCGGAATCGTGCATCACATGCCGGCGCTGTGCGCACTGACCGCGCCGTCGGTGCCGTCCTATTATCGCCTGCGTCCCAATCGATGGGCTCCCACCCAAGCCGATGTAGCGCCGCTGGATCGCGGCGCGGCGCTGCGCATCTGCCCGGTGACCGGCGGTGATCCCTTGCAGCGCGCGCGCCAGTTCAATGTCGAGTATCGAGTCGCCGATGCCACCGCCAGTCCGTATCTGGCGCTGGCGATGCTGGTGCAAGCTGGTCTCGACGGCGTGCGTCACCAGCGGCAAATCGAGGCCGCGGCACCGCCAGCGTTGCCGGACAGCCTGGCCGGGGCGCTGGAATGCCTCGAAGCCAGCGCGGCCGCGGCCGAGTGGTTGGGTGCGGGACTGCTGGCGGCCTACCTGCAGTTCAAACGTGCCGAGATCCAGGGGCTCGACCAACTAAGTGAGATGGAGATCTGTCGCCGCTATGGCGAAGTCTATTGAGCCTGAAGGCAACGCCAGCGGCGGCGGCGGTGAAGCAGCCGGCGCGCCGGGGTACCGACTGCTCGCGGCTGACGAGCCGGCGGCCGTATTCGACTCCGGCCGCCAGGGGCAATCCAATTTTGTCATCGTCGTGGATCATGCGAGCCGGCGAATTCCGGCTCGCCTGGGTGATCTGGGCCTGCCGGCCGCGGAACTGCAGCGCCATATCGCCTGGGACATCGGCGCGCTGGAGGTGGCGCGGCGGGTCGCCGCCGAGCTCGATGCGCTACTTGTGGCGCAGAACTATTCGCGCCTGGTGATCGACTGCAACCGCGATCCCGGCGTAGCGTCATCGATCCCGACGGTTGGCGAATCGATCCCGATCCCAGGCAATGTAGGCTTGAGTGAGCAGCAGATTGACGCGCGTCGCCGCGAGATATTCGATCCCTATCACGATCATATACGCGCGCTGCTGGATCAGCGCCTGGCTGCGAATCGCCGCACCATTCTCGTGTCCCAGCACAGCATGACGAACATCTTTCGGGGCGTGCGACGCGAGATGCACGCCGCGATACTCTACAACCGCGACCGCCGCTTCGCCGGACTGGTGCTCGACATGCTGCGCCGGGACGCCAATCTGCATATCGCGGACAACGAGCCCTATTTCGTCAGCGACCAGACCGACTACACCATCCCGCGCCACGGCGAAGCTCGCGGCCTGCCGCATGTCGAGATCGAAATACGCCAGGACCTGCTGCTCGATGACGCGAGCCAGGACGATTGGGCTGGGCGCATAGCCGCGGCGCTGCGGGCTGCCGAGCGCGCCTTCATGGGAGTAGCCGCGTGAGCCAGCCTGTCAGTCGTGAGATCGAGATCGAACCGGCTCATGCCGCGCTGCTGTTGGTAGATGTGCAGACCTACAATTGCAGCTGGGATGGCGGTGAATATGCCCATCTCGGAGCGGCGGAGAAGCAGCAGCGCTACGGCTATTTCTTCCACACCCTGAAACACAGTGCGCTTCCCAATATGGTGCTGCTGCGGCAGGCCTGCCGCCGCGCCGGCATCGAAGTGATCTACACCGTGATAGAAAGCCTGACGGCCGACGGACGCGACCGATCGCTCGATTACAAGATTACCGGCTTCAACGTGCCGAAGGGCTCGCCGGAGGCGAACATGGTCAGCGAATTGACGCCGGGCGCGGATGAGATCGTAATTGGCAAGACCTCATCATCGGTGTTCATCTCCACCAATATCGATTACGTGCTGCGCAATCTCGGTACCCGCTACCTGATAGTGGCCGGATGCCTGACCGACCAATGCGTGGATTCCACGGTGCGTGATGCCTGCGACCTCGGCTATCTGGTGACCGTGCCGACCGATGCCTGCGTCACGCAGTCGGCCGAGCGCCACGACTGGTCGCTGCGCAACAACCGCGGGTATTGCCGCCAGCGCAGCACGCGCGAATTGCTGGATGAGATAGAGCGCCTGACGGGCGAAAGAGGGTGACTGTGAGCGCGAACGCAGGTCCGATTGAATACGCCGCCGCCTCCGCCGAGGTGCGCGCGGTGTACGACGACATCATGGCGACCCGCAATGCCGATTGGGTCAACAACTACTGGAAGATACTGGCACACCATCCGCCGACTCTGCGGCGCATGTGGGCCAATGCCAAGGAGGTCATGGGCCCTGGCGCGCTCGACGCGCTGACCAAAGAGCTGATCTACATGGCAGTGAGCATCACCAATGGCTGCCGCTACTGCATTGCCTCGCACGGCTTCGCCGCCAGACACAAGGGCATGACGCCGCAGCAGCACGCCGAACTCGTGGCGATAGTCGGTCTCGCAAACGAGACCAACCGGCAGGCATTCGCGCTCGACCTGCCGATTGACGGGCAATTCCGGTAGCTGCCGCGCCCCACTGACGAGCACGCCGACGCCGTGGCGAGCATCCGGACGGTGTCGATTTCGATCAAGCGTGCGGCGCGATTGATCAAACGACGACGGCCGCCGGAATTCCGCAGGCGCAAAACCGCCGTTGCCGGCGACTGCCGCTTCGCCGCCTATGCCAGCCCCCTTGAATGTTCGCGACATGTTGCTCTGCGAACGCGACGCACCGATCGAGTGCCTGGGGTGGCAGGGTTGCACCGCGAGGATGCCGACGAAAACTCACATCTGTTAGTGCGTTTTCCTTCGCTGCAACACTGCTATATTTGCTGCGTCGCGTGTCATTTCATTCCATCGCAGGGGAGGCGGTGATTCATGAGAACGACAGACCGTTATTCGACGGCCGTGGGTGAGTGCACGGGTTCCACCGGTACCAGCAGACATTTGCCGTCAGGTCGCGGGGCTCGCGCCGTCGTTCTCTGCGCATCGGGTTTGATAGCGGCGTTCTATGCCGTGCCACGAGCGCACGCGGATACCGCGCCCGCTGCTACCAGCGAAGGCGGGCTGACCGAGATCGTAGTCACCGCCGAAAAGGTCAAATCGACCATTCAGGACACGCCGATCAGCATCTCGGCGGTGAGTTCGGCGCAGCTCGAACAGCAGGGTATCGTGAATGTCGAGGACATCGCGCGTGACGTTCCCGGCCTGTCGATGCGTTCCGCCGGGCCTGGCCTGACCGAGTACGAAGCTCGTGGTATGGCCTCGAACGGCGGCGCAGCGCCGACGGTCGGCTTTTACCTCGATGAGATACCGCTGTCACCGCCCGCGCTGTCACAGTCGGGCAAGGTCGTCATCGACCCGGGCCTGTACGACGTCGATCGCGTCGAAGTACTGCGCGGGCCGCAGGGAACGCTGTACGGCTCGGGCTCGATGGGCGGTACGGTCAAGGTCGTCACGGCGCAGCCGAAACTCAACCAGTTCGAGGGCTCGGCGCAGGTCACCGGGTCGTATACCGATGGCGGCGGCGCTAATGGCAGCGCGAATCTGATGCTCAACCTGCCGCTGGGCGACAAGATCGCGGTGCGCATCGTCGGCGGTGACCTGGACCGCAGCGGATGGATCAACCTGATTGCCGTCAATGTGCCGAATGCGGCCACTACGCTGCTGTCTCCAAACCAGGCGCCGGTGTACAGCGCGCCGGTGGAGAGCGAGATCCCGCGGGCCAACGTTGAGCACATGCGCAACGGCCGCGTGACCGTGCTGTTCCAGCCCAACGAGGATCTGTCGATCACCGCCATGGCCTACGATCAGCGCCTGTCGATGGGCGGCTACGACCTGCTGGATTCGAGCCCCACCATCCCGCCGCCGGCCAGCGGATACAACGCACCAGGCACGATCTACAACGCGCACTACGAGGTGTTTCCGCTGCGCGAATACCTGAATGATGACGTCCAGATCTACGGCCTGACGATCAATGCCAACGTCGGCTTCGCCGACCTGACCAGCGCGACGTCGTATTTCACCCGGCTCAATCACCAGGCCGAGGACGCTTCCGAGTCGCTGTATTATTCGAACGGGGGCAACTCGCCGCTTGCGCCGGTGCTGTACTCCGAGGTCGACCCGTCACACCAGTTCAGCCAGGAAATTCGCCTGACCTCACACGATGTCGGCGGCCTGCACTGGGTCGGGGGAGTGTTCTACAGCCAGCTGAAATCGATCTGGAACGAGGTCAGCAACAGCCCGCTGAACGCGACAGCGGCGGTTCCCGACGGCTCGTACTTCACCTCCTGGAACCCATACTGGGTCAAGCAGACGGCGTTGTTCGCGGACGGTTCGTACAAGTTCGACGACCACTGGAAACTGTCCGCCGGCGTGCGCTGGTACACCTACAAGAGTGAGCAGCACGAGTTCTCCTGGGGCGTGGATGCCCCGTACCCCAACCAGGCGGTCACCCCGGTGCAGGTCACTCGTGCCTCGGACAGCGGCTTCAATCCGCGCGTGAACCTGTCGTACGAACCCACTCACGACCTGAACCTCTATGCGACGATATCCAAAGGCTTCCGGCCTGGTGGGGCGAACCAGATTCTGCCGAGCGGGCCGCCGATCAACTGCCAACCCGGCGTGCTCGCCTTCCAACCCGATGAAGCCTGGAACTACGAGGTGGGAGAAAAGGCGAAGCTGCTGGACAATCGGCTGACGATCAACGGTGATGTCTACTACATCCGCTGGCTTGGCGTGCAGCAGGTAATCACGCTGCCCTGCGGCTACCAGTACTACAACAACGCTGGCGATGGCCGCTCGTTCGGCCCGGAACTTGAGATCAACGCCAAGCTTGCCGATGCCTGGACCATGTCGGTCAGCGGCGCATACACCGACTCGAAGATCACTTCGCCCAATGCCTCGTTCCAGGCTTACCTGTCGCAGGTGGCATTTGCTCCGGACGGTGTCACGCACCCGTGCCCGGTGACCGGCAGCTGCACGGTGCCGATCCTGAACGTGCCGAAAGATACCGTGAGCGCATCGCTGGCTTACACCACTGAGATCGCCCCCAGCTACCAGCTTACCGCACGCGTCGATGATGCCTTCGTCGGTCCGTCGACCGACGTCGCCTACTTCTTCGGCTACCGCCTGCCATCGTACAACATTGCAAACGCGCACCTGATACTCGATCATGGACCGTGGTCCGTGGTCGCCTTCGTGACCAATTTCACCAACGAGGTGGCGTTGATTTCCGCCAACAACACCAGCTTCCAGTTCAACATTCCGCAGACCGTGCGTTACTCAACCAATCAGCCGCGCACTGTCGGCATGCAGCTCAACGTCAAGTTCTGAATCTGGCGCCAGTGGGCGGACGGCAGCGATAGGAGCGGGAGCGATGCGGGGGAGGTTTGGCGGCATCTGGGCCGCGGGCGTCGCCGCGGGTGCGCTGCTGCTCGCGCGCGCGGCATTCGGCGCTGATGCGGACGATCTTGCCGCGGACGCGAAGCTGCAGCTCGCCGAGTCGCACGTCACCGCGACCTTGGCGCCGACGGATCAGCGCAGGCTCTATGTGCTCGACGTCGCGTTTCCGGCGGCCGAGGCGGCCCGGACCTACGTCCTGGACGGTGCCAACGGCCAGATCGAGGGCATGTTCAACCAGGCCTATTGGCCGAATTTCGCGGTGTCGCCCGATGGCAGCGAACTCTATGCCGTCGATTCCTACTGGGAGAAGCACACCCGCGGCAAGCGCAGTGACTACATCGTGGTGCGCGACGCGCGCACGCTGCAGGTCAGCGAGGACATCCCGCTGCCCGCGGGGCGACTGCTGATCGTCTCCAAGAAGTACAACTTCGACGTGACGCCCGACGGGCGCTACGGACTCACCTACAACCTCGCGCCGCAGACCGCGGTGACGGTCACCGACCTCAAGGCACGCAAGGCGGTCGGCACGATCGGCATCCCGGGTTGCGGCCTGATCTTCGCGCAGGGGCCGAGCCGATTCTCTTCGCTGTGCGCCGATGGCGCGATCGCCACCGTGAGCTTCGATGATTCTGCCAATGCCACGGTCAAGCGCGCGGCGAACGTGTTCGATGCCAGGAACGATCCGGCGTTCGAGCACTCCGGCTGGGACAAGCATCACCAGATGCTCTATCTGGTGACCTACCATGGCAAGGTCATTCCGGTCAGTCTCGCCGGCGAGCAGGCGCTGGCTGGCCCCAGCTGGTCGCTAACCAGCGATGCGGAACGGCTCGCCGGCTGGCGGCCGGGCGGCTGGCAGCTCAGTCACTTCCACTCCGCCAAGCGCCGGCTGTACGTTCTGATGCATCAGGGGCGCAACTGGACCCACAAGAACTCCGGCAGCGAGGTGTGGGAATTCGATGCCACCACCGGTACGCGCCTGCAGCGCGTGAAGCTCCCCGAGCCAGCACAGTCGATCGCGGTGTCGCAGGACGCGGATCCACTGCTGTACGCGATTGGAGACAGCTACCGCATCTACGGCTTCAGGCTCGCGACCGGTAAGCTGCTCTATCGCACCAAGCCGCTCGGCTTCACGCCGCAACTGCTGACCGTCTGGGGTGAATGAAATGCTCGATACGCTGCCACAGCTGACGCTCGCGCTCGCATTGGCGGCCCTGTTCGGAGCCGCGGCGCTCCACAAACTGTGCGCGCGTGAGCAGTGGCCGGCCATCGTGCGCCAGTACCGGTTGCTCCCCGTGCCACTGGCAGGTCCAGTCGCACTCGTGGTGCCGTTCATCGAGGCGCTGGCGGCGGCCGCGCTGCTTTGGGCGCGCACTCGTGGCGCGGGCGCACTCGCAGTCGCAGCGCTGCTGGTCGTCTATGCGGTGGCGATTGCCATCAACCTGCGCCGCGGCCGCCGCTCGATCGACTGCGGCTGTTTCGGTGCGCAACGTCGCCAGGGTATCGCGCCCTGGATGATCGCGCGCAACCTGGTGCTCGCCGCGCTGGCGCTGGTACTGCTGCTGCCCACGGACCGGGGCGCGCCGAGCGCGACGGAACTCACCCTCGCTCTGGTCTTCGTCATGACACTCGGATTCCTTTACCCGGTGCTGCAGGTCGTGCTGCAGCCGCCGCCGCCGAGCTTCGATGACAACCTGCGTGCCGGCCGGGCGCGGGCCGGATTCTAGGCCTGGCCATGGCGAGCGCGTTGCCCTACATCGTAGCAATTCAGCTGGTGATCACGCTGCTGCTGGCAGTGCTGCTGTTCGCGCTGGCGCGTCAGGTCGGTGTGCTGCACGAGCGCGTGGCTCCGATGGGGGCCATGACCAGCGATCACGGTCCGGCCGTCGGCGAACCAGCGCCTCCTATCAGCGTCGCCACCCTTGCGGGCGATCGCCTCGAGATCGGAGGACCCGCGACTGCGGCGCGCAGCCGCCTGCTGCTGTTCGTCTCACCGTCGTGCCCGGTGTGCAAGAAGCTGCTGCCGATTGCGCGATCGCTTGCAAGCGCCGAGCGCCTGGACGTGATATTGGTTGGCGACGGTGAGGTGGCCGAGCAACGCGCGATGATCCAGGAGTTCCGGCTCGCAGCTCTGCCGTTCGTCAACTCACCGCAGGTCGGTATCGCATTCCAGGTCGGCAAGCTGCCGTACGCGATATTGATCGACGCCCAGGGGATGATCCGCGCCAAGGGCCTGGTCAACAGCCGCGAACACCTCGAGAGCCTGGTCGTCGCCGAGGAGACCGGCTTCGCCACCATCCAGGCCTACCTTGCGGCGCGGCGACACGCCAGCCGCGACCAGGACGAGGTAACTCACACATGATGCCGATCTCCAGCGGCCGCTTTGACGGCCTGATCGAGACCCTGAGCCGAGGAGCGGCGCAACGCACATCGCGCCGCGGCTTCCTGTCGCAATGCGGGCAGTGGCTGGTCGCCGGCTCGGCGCTACCGCTGTTACCGCTGCTGCCGGTGGCGCGCCGCGCGCAGGCCGGCGACCAGCCGGCCGCCAAGCCGCCGCGTAAGTTCGCGTCTGAATTTGCCAATCACGCCCAGACGGGCGATCCGACCCGCTGCAACTACTGGCGCTACTGCGCCAGCGACGGCTACCTGTGCGCCTGCTGCGGTGGCGGACCGCACACCTGTCCGCCCGGCACCTCGCCGTCGCCGACTTCCTGGATCGGTTCCTGCATCAATCCAGATGACGGCAAGACCTACCTGATCGCGTATCGCGACTGCTGCGGCCAGGACTCATGCGGCCGATGCTCATGCCTGGGCCAGGAAGGCGATATGCCTTCCTACCGGCCACAGGTGAATAACGATATCGTCTGGTGCTTCGGTGCCTCGAGCATGGTCTACCATTGCTCGAGCGCGGGCCTGGTCGGACTTGCGGAGTAGGAGCCCAGCGTGGGCGCGCAGCGGCGCACGGTAATCGCGACCGGGGCGTTTGCGGCACGGCTGGCGCTCGCAATCGCGGTATCGAGCATCAGCGCCGGCAGCTACGCCGCCGCGCCTGGCGGCAACGTACCTGACGTCGAGACTCGCCGCTCGGGCCTTACGCTTGCGCCGATGCCGCGCCCGGCTCAGCTCTACGCCACCAACTGCCAGGGCTGCCACGGCGAATTCGGCAGCTCGGCTGCCGAGATTCCAACGCTCGCCGGGCGCGTCGGATATTTCACGCGCATTCCGGAAGGGCGCCGCTACCTGGTAGAGGTGCCGAACGTTGCCCTGAATGCGAACTCCGATGCCGATGTCGCCGCGGTGCTCAACTGGCTGCTCGCGACCTACAGCCGCGCGCAGCTGCCCGCGGACTTCAAGCCCTATACGGCAAGCGAAGTGGGTGAGCTGCGCCAGGCGCGCATCGACGTCGCGGTGAGCCGGCGGCGCGTGATCGATGCGCTGGTTGCCGCTGGCCAGATTCCGTCGGCAGACACACTCGCACTGCCGCACGTCGTGCTGTACTGAGCGGGACATCCACGTGTCGGCCCGCACCCGAGCATTCATCGCCTGCGTTGCTGCAGTGCTGCCGGCACTGCTGGCGCGTGCGCTCGCGGCTCCCGATCCAGTGGCGCAAGGCCGAGATAAATTCGTTCAATGCGCCGCCTGCCACGGCGCGGACGGCCGCTCGACCGTGATCCCGCAATACCCAAAGATCGGCGGCCAGTCGGGCCCATATGTCATCAATGCGCTCAAGGCCTATCGCGACGGCCGGCGCCAGGGAACCTACGCGGCTATCATGGCGGCGGTTGCAAAACCGTTGAGCGATGATGACATCGCGAATCTCGCGGCCTACATCGAGTCGCTCGACACTGGACAATGACATCGGAGCGGGAGCCGCCAACATGGCGAAACTGATTCACTCGATGATCCGTGTGCTCGACCTGCCGCGTTCGGTAGAGTTCTACCGGCAGGGCTTTGGTCTTCAGGAGTCGCACCGGCTCGAGTTTCCGACATTCAAACTCGTCTACATGCGCGATGCCGACAGCGGCTGCGAGATCGAACTCACCTGGAACCAGAGCCAGAGCGAGCCGTATACGCACGGTTCCGGCTACGGTCACGTGGCTTTCTGCGTTGAGGATCTCGCCGCACACCGCGAACTGCTGCTGCGCCTCGGCTACGCGCCCGGCGACATCAAATCGCTGGCCGCGCCCAATGGGTCGGCGCGCTTCTATTTCGTGACCGACCCTGATGGCTACAAGGTCGAGGTACTGGAACGTGCCGGTCACTACGTCTGATCGCGGGGGCTGCTCGGAGGCGTCGACGCGACCAGGGTGTATTCCGGCAACGGCGCTGCAGCCAGCGCCGGTCGAAAGTGGACGATCAACAGTGCGCTCGCGGCCCAGGCGAGCGTGAGGTACGGCCACAGATTGTTCGGGTAGTCGGGCACCGGGTAGACGTTGCAATACAGCACCCACAACAGCAATAGCGGCCCGAGCGCGCAGGTGGCTGCCCACCAGTGCCGGCCCTCGCGTCGCGCCTCGATAACCTCGGCACCACCGACGCCGATATAGATCAGCAGCAGCGACAGGGCACCGGTCTCGCTGGTGTAGCTGTAGTAGTTGCCGGCGCCGGCGAACGGCGCCCACAGCAGGAACGGCAGGATGATCAGCAGCGCGGTGACGGCAATGGCCGGCGCGGGCGTGCCGTGGACCGGATGCACCACGGCCAGCCGACGCCACAATCCCACGCGGCCCAGCGCGTACAGCACGCGGCCACCGGCTGCGATCGCGCCGATGGTGCCGGAAAAACAGGTCGTCGCCGCCGCCAGGTTCAGTGCGATCGACAGGCGCCCGGACACGTAACGGCGCGACAGTACATCGAGCGGCGCGTCGGAATTGGCCAGCTCGCGCATCCCATCCGGCCCGAATCCGACCACCTCGCAGTAGGAGACAAGGGTGAAGAACACCGCGCACAGCAGCACCGCGCCGATCAGCGCCACCGGGATCGCGCGTCGCGGGTTGACGGTCTCCTCACCGAGCGTTGCCGCCCCTTCGAAACCGGCGAACGACAGCATGCTGAACACCATGCCGAAGCCGAGCCCGACCCAGCCATTGAAGGCGCGCGCCGGACGAAAGCTCGCTGCCAGCTGCTGGCTGTCCGGATGCACCTTGTGCACGATAGCCACGCACAGATAAACGATCGCGACCATCGCCAGCGCCTCGAGCAGCAGCATCACGCGGCCGGCGAGCCGCATGTCCTGGTACGCCAGCCACCAAGCAATGAGCAGCGCCGCTGTACCGATCAACAACCAGCCGCCGCTGCCGGTGCTGAGGCCGACATCCTTGAACGCGGCGCTGGTGAAGCTGCCGACCAGCGCGGCGAAACCGGTGCCGAACCCCAGATAGGTGAGCAGCAGCGCCCAGCCGGCGACGAAGCCTGCCCGGCTGCCGAAGGTGTGCGTGATATAGGCGTAGGCGGAACCGGCGTGCGCGACGCGATGCGTGAAGGACATGAACGACAAAGCGATCAGCACCGTGGCCACCGCGGCAATGACGAATGCCAGCGGCGCGGCGGGACCCGCGGCGCCGACCACCAGCGTGATGTTGAACGCGGCCGTCACGGTAGGTGCGACCACGGCCAGCGACAGCCCCAGGGCCTCGAGCAGCGTGAGGCGCTTGATCAGTACAGCCATCGATCCTCGGTGCCGACCGCACCCCGAACCGGTGGCGGTATCTCACGCTCGATCATAGCTCACCACATCGTGAACGGCGCCACATCCGCGTCGGCAACCAGGCCGCGGCCGACGTCGGTCAGCGCCTGGTCGATGATCGCAATCCCCCGTTCGGCCTCCGCTTCGGTCAGCGTCAGGGGCGGCGTCAGCTCGAGCACGTTGCCACGCAGCCCGACATAGAACAGTACCGCACCGAGCTGCCAGGCCCGGTAGATGACTTTGGCGGTGGTCGCCACCGGTACTGGGTTGCGCGTGGCCCGATCACTGACCAGTTCGACGCCGATCGCCAGCCCGCGACCGCGCACTTCGCCGATCATCGGGTGGCGGGGGATGAGCGCGCGTAGCCGGTCGGCGAGCGCCCGACCGAGATTGGCGGCGTGCTCGACCAGGTGCTCGGCGGCGATAGTGCGAAGCACGGCCAGGCCAGCCGCGGTCGCGACCGGATTGCCGGCAGTAGTCTGCAGGGCGAACGCGGGAGCGTGATCCATGATGGCGCGCGGACCGATCAGCGCCGACAGCGGCAGGCCACCGCCCAATCCCTTGCCGAACACCACCAGGTCGGGCTCCAGACCCTCGTGTTCAAAGCAGTGCAGGCGGCCGCTGCGGCCGAGTCCGGCCTTGACTTCATCGACGATAAGCTGGATGCCATGGCGCCGGCAGCGCTGTTGTACGGCAGCGAGAAACCCGCTGGGCGGCACGATCACGCCGGCATCCGACATCAGCGGTTCGATGAAGATTGCCGCTACCTGATGCGGCGGGCAGCTGGTCGCAAACTGATAATCCAGCAGCTTCAGAACCTCATCGGAACTGAAATCCGGGTGGTACGGGTCGGGGTACGGCAGCAGCACCAGCCCGGCGCGCGGCAACGTGTGCGTCATCGCCGTATGGCCACTGATACTCATCGAACCGCTAAGGTTCCCATGATAGGAACCGATGAACGAAATGAAACGCGAGCGGCCGGTCGCCGCCTGGACGACACGTAGGGCGCAGTCGTTCGCATCCGAACCGGAGTGGCCGAACCAGACACGGCGCTCGCCCTGACCCGGCGTGATCGCAAGCAGCTGTTCAGCCAGCGCCACGGCATTCTCGTTCGGAAACGCCAGCAGGCTGGCGCCGGCCATGCTCGCGGTCGCCGCGTTGACCGCGCTCACGATTGCCGGATGGCTGTAGCCCAGGATCGCCGGTCCAAAGGACGCCGATAGGTCGAGTAACTCGCGTCCGCCTTCCTCGACCAGGCGGTTGCCGCGGCCACCGATGAGGCTCAGCGGGGAGAAGCGCAGGCGGCCTATGTTGGCAATGACCCGCGCGTCGCGAGCGCGCAGCGTCGGAACAGGCGGGCGAGGGGTCGCGTTGTGTTGAAGTTCGGCGTGCGATGTCGGTTCATCGGCGCTCATGGACGCGATCCTCGCTGGCTGTGACCGCACGCGAGGAGCATACGGGGTCCGGTCAGCGGCTGCACCCTAAAACCGGATGCGCTGCTACTATCTGCAGACCATCAACCGATCGAGCGCGCGCGCCTGGGCTGGGCGCCGCCGCTGCGGCCCTGGAGGCGGCGATGACGACTGACTCAACCGTGTCGTGGAAGCAAGCTTACCGTTCGCTGTATTACGAAGCTGCACCGGAGCCTGCCGATCCAAAGCTCGAGCGCGGCAAGCTCGGGTTACTCGTGGTAGACGTGCAGAACGCGTATCTGCGACGGCCGGACGCGGCGACACTGGACGGTCCCGGCCGCGCCACTTACGACGCCTGGACGCCGTTTCACGATCGCATGCACCGGATCGTGCTGCCCACGATCCGGCGGCTGCTGGATCGCTTCCGCGGCGACGGTCACGAAGTGCTGTACGCTCGTATCGCGTGCCAGACTACCGATGGACGCGAGCGCTCGCTCAGCCAGAAACTGCCGGGATGGAATAACCTGCTGCTGCCAAAGGAGCATTGGGAGTCACAGCTCGTTGCCGCCATTGCACCGCAGGGGGACGAAATCGTCGTCACCAAGACTACGGACAGCGCCCTCACCGGCACCAACCTGCGGCTGATGCTCACGAACCTCGGCGTCTCGCAGCTGGTGTGCTGCGGCATTTTCACCGACCAGTGTATCTCGTCAACCGTACGCAGCCTCGCCGACGAGAGCTTTTCGGTCATCGTGGTCGAGGACGGTTGTGCCGCCGCGTCGGACGAGCTGCACCGTCATGAGCTGGAAATCATCAACATGATCTACTGCCACGTCATGAGCAGTGCCGAACTGCTCGGCTATCTGCCCTGACGACGCTGCGAATGCCCGCGAACCCGGGGCCGAAATGCTAACGGGCAGCGCCGGGCGCTGGATGCGCAAGCTTGGCGACGTCCTCGGCGCTGACGCGTTCGCGGTAGCTGTTGCCGAAATGGCTGCGCACGTAGTTGACGACATCGGCAACCTGGGCGTCGCTCAGGTGCAGCGTCGGGCCGTCCCACTCCAGTTGCAATGACGCACCGAAGGCCGGCATGTTGTTGCGGCCCTGGAGCACGGTAAGCGCCACGTAGCGCCACGACGCCAGCGTGGAATCCGCGGCCAGTTTGGGGTAATGACCGGCGCCGATTGCACCTTCGGCGTGCGACATGTGGCAGCCCTGGCAGACCTGGTTGTAGATGTCCTCGCCGCTGACGTTGTTCAGCGTTGCCACCACCGCGAAGGAAGAATCATCGGCGCCAGCCGTGGCCGCGATCCCGACGGCGAACAGCGCGCTGAAGAGCCGGCACAAGGTCGCGCGATTGAATGGCGCTTTCATGCTCTGGCGGCCTGCGCCACCGCGCGCAGATGCAGTCGTTCGATGGCATCGAGCGCCGAGGTGATGGCGCCCTCCTGCCAGCCGGCGAGGTAGGAGGCGTGTTCGCCGGCGAGCGCAATACGCTGGTCTATCTGGCATAGATCGTCGTAGTGCGTGGCGCGGGTATCGGTATTCCACACACCGTAGCAGCCCATGGCGAAAGGTGAGCGGTGCCATGCTACGGCGACACCGTTGTCGAATTCCTCGCGGTACTGCGGATGGATCTGGCTGCCGTAATCGACCGCCTTCTGCACCCGCTCGGCCGGGGTCATCGCAGTGAATTGCATCGCATCCAGGCCATAGATATAGGCCCCGAGCAGTACGCCCTTGCCGCCGCTGTGATAGCCGGTGCTCGGATAGCCGATGTTGGTGATGGGCAGGTCGGTATAGCTGATGCCGCCGTAGATGTAGTCGTCTTCCTCCCAGAAACGGCGCTTGAACTGCAGTCCGACTTTGACCGCGGCGCCGTAGGGCACGGCGGCGATCGCAGCGGCCATCGCCGGGCCGACATTCATCGGGATCTGCGACAGGATCGACAGCGGAATGGTGCACAGGCACCAGTCCGATCTGGCGGTGATCTTCGTGCCGGGGCTGCGCGTGTCCTCGTATTGCACGCTGACGCCCTGCGCGTCCTGATGAATGTCCGTCACTCGCGCGTGATAGCTGATCAGCGGACCGAGTTCACGGCCGAAGGCCTCACCGATCCTGCCCATCCCGCCCACCGGCTGAAACAGGGCGGTCTGCCAGTCGTAGGAATCCCCGATGGCAATGGCCTGCCACAGCTTTGAGTCGAGCACGTCGGGGAGGCCGATAGGGTCGGATGGTATCGGGCGCGCGCTCAGGCCGCCGCCGGGCTTTTTCTTATAGCCGCGTCGATCGCTGCTGCTGTCGCCTGCGGCATAGGCATAGTTGCGGTCGAGCGCGCCCCAGTCGCGCAGCGACGCCAGCAGTTTCTCCTGATCCTCCCGGCTGACCGAAGCATCCAGCGCGTGCTGCCGGGTGGCCTTGGCCAGCAGCTCCGCCACCTGGCCCTGGTAGTCGGCCTTGATTTCGCGGTAGCGCTGCGGCTTGCCGCCGAACGCGCGGCTGCTGTGCAGATAGGCGTTGTAGTTGATCTGCACGAAGGCTTCCAGCGGCACACCCAGTCGCTTGCAATAGCCGAGGATGCCGCGGTGGTGGTAAGGAAGGCGCCAGGGACCCGGGTTGATATACAGGCCCTGGTCGAACTGGCAGTGCTGCGTGATCCCGCCAAGTTCGGTATAGGTATCGCCGCCGCGCAGACTCCAGTTGCGTCCGCCGGCACGGGCGTTGTATTCCAGTACCTGCACCTTGTAGCCGGCGTTACGCAGTTCATAGGCGGCAGTCATGCCGGCCATGCCCGCACCCAGGATCAGCACCGAGGCATCGCGCGGCGCGCCCTGCAGATCGATCGGGTTCCTGTAGGGCGACTCCGCGGCATGCCCCAGGCTGCTCATGGCCTGGTACATCGCGGCGTTGCCCGCAGTCATTCCGATCATGCGCAGCAACTCGCGCCGACTGAGTGAACCCGAAGCCCCACCGTTTTGCATCCCCGGCAGTGTGGCATGATCGGAACATCCATCGCCAGTGGCTGCTAGCGCTCCATGACGGCCAAGCTCGACCTGCTCGTTGTCATCGCATACATGGCGGGCATCCTGGGCGCGGGTTTCTGGGCGCGACGCCGAGCCACTACGCAGGATCAGTTCCTGGTCGCCGGCCGCTCGGTCGGGCCGTGGCTGTATTCCGGCACGCTGGCCGCGATCGTGCTGGGCGGCGCGTCCACCGTCGGCGGCGTCAAGCTCGGCTACCAGTACGGTATCTCGGGCATGTGGTTCGTGTTCATGCTTGGCCTGGGGATCATCGTGCTGAGCGCCGTGTTCGTCGAGCGCATCCTCGGGCTCAAGCTGTACACGGTCCCCGAATTGCTCGAGCGGCGCTACAGTGCATCGGCCCGGGTGGTCGGCGGCGTCGTCATGGTTGCCTACGACCTGATGGTCGCCGTCACGGCAACTATTGCGGTCGGATCGGTGATGGAAGTCATCGTCGGAATACCGCGCACACCCGCGATTTTCATCAGCAGCGGCGTCATGGTGGCCTATTCGGTGCTCGGCGGCATGTGGTCGCTGACCCTGACCGACATCATCCAGTTTGTCATCAAGACGGTAGGGATTCTGTTCATCCTGCTGCCGGGGGCGATCCTGCACGCGGGCGGTATTGCGGCGATGCAGGCACGCCTGCCGGCGGGTTTCTTCTCGCTCACTCACATCGGCGCCGGGAAGATCGTCTCGTTCTTCGTGCTGTATTTCTTCGGCATCATCATCGGCCAGGACGTCTGGCAGCGTGTATTCACCGCCCGCAGCGTGAAGGTGGCGCGCGCCGGCGGGATCGGGGTCGGGTTGTACTGCCTGTGCTATGCACTGGCCGGGGCGCTGATCGGCACCGCCGGTCGGGTATTCCTGCCGCCGCTCGCCAACGCGGACGCCGCCTTCGCCGAAATCGTCAACATGGTGCTGCCTGTCGGCCTGCGCGGGCTGGTGCTCGCCGCGGCGCTTGCAGCCATCATGTCCACCGCCAGCGCCTGCCTGCTGGCGGCGTCCACCGTGCTGCTCGAGGATGTCTATCTGCGGCTGCGCGGCGCGGGTAACGCAGGATCGATCGTTCAAAGCCGCGTCGTCACGCTGGCGCTGGGCGCGGTAATGACCGTGATTTCGTGCTCGATGCACGACGTGATCGTCGCGCTGACCGTGGCCTACGATCTGCTGGTCGGCGCATTGCTGGTGCCGGTCATCGGAGCGATGATGTGGCAGCGCGGCACTACCGCCGGCGCCCTGGCCTCGATTGCGGTTGGCGCTGTTCTGGTTACGGTGCTGCTCGCGTGGGCCGGGCTGGACTCGGATCTGCCGATCTATGCAGGTCTTGGCGGCAGCCTGCTGGTCTATGTGGTTGTCAGCATTGCGGGCTATCGCGCCGGGCCGGCTGCGATAGAATGATTGCGTGAACGACAGCAGCTATACCCGGCCCGACCTCATCGGCGGCGCCGCCTACGAGCCGATGAAGCAGCCGCGCTATACCGAGATCGCGACCTTCATGCGCGCGCCATTGGCGGCAACGCTTGACCAGGTCGACATCGGTCTGATTGGCGTCCCTACCGATCTGGGCGTGACCAACCGGCCGGGCGCCCGGCACGGGCCGCGCGAGATCCGCAATGCATCGAGCCTGATGCGTTCATTCAACCTGGGACTGGGCGTCAACCCGTACGAGCTATGCCGGGTGGCGGACATCGGCGACGTGCGACTGTCGCACCGCTACGATCTGGAAAAGCAGGTGCAGGAGATCGAGGCGTTCTATCGCGAAGTGCATGCAGCCGGCGTGCTGCCAGTCAGTGCCGGGGGCGACCACTCGATTACCTACCCGATATTTCGGGCGATCGCGGCCGATGCGCCCATCGGCATGGTACACATCGATGCCCATTGCGATACCTGGGGCGAGTTCTACGGCTCGAAGTTCACCCACGGCGCGCCGTTCCGGCTGGCGGTGGAGGCCGGCGTGCTCGATCCGAAGCGCACCATCCAGATCGGCATCCGCGGTGGCCAGAACTTCATGGATGGCATCAATTTTTCCAAGTCGCACGGCATGCGGGTGATGTTCATCGAGGAATTCGCCGATCTGGGGGTCGAGCGGGTGATCGAGGAGGCGCGCCGCGTGGTGGGCGATGGGCGCACTTACATCTCGTTCGATGTCGATGGGCTCGACCCGGTCTACGCCCCCGGTACCGGCACACCTGAGGTTGGCGGCATCACCACGCTCGAGGCGCAACGGCTGCTGCGCGGCCTGCGCGGCCTGAACCTGATCGGCGGCGATGTGGTGGAGGTGGCGCCTCCGTACGATCAAACCGGCAATACCGCGCTGGTGGGCGCGACCATCATGTTCGAGATCCTGTGTCTGGTGGCCGATCGGAATTTCGGCGCCGCTCGCTCCAAGGCATCGAAGCCGAAGCCGGGCTAGGGCCGATCCGGCGCGATGCGGGTGCGTCAGCGCTTGTCTTTCAACCCTTGTGCGACGTTGTCCTGCACCAGCGTGTAGGCGATGTAGTACTTGTAGATGTTGGCGACGTATTGCACCGTCTCGCGCCCGATGCGATAGGCGGCTACCCGTTCGACATTGTCGAACCAGACGTTGGGATCGAAGCCGAGCGAATGTGCTTCGGTGCGCAGCGAGCCGATGCGGGCGGGACCTGCATTGTAGGCGGCAAACGCGAACAGCACCTTGTTCAGCTTGTCCATCGGTTCATTCTTGTAGTAGCGGTCGACGATGTAGCGGATGTATTTCACGCCGGCGTGGATGTTCGGCTCCAGCTGGGCCACATCGCCGACCTGCATCTTATCGGCGGTCGCCGGCATCACCTGCATGATGCCGATGGCCCCGGCCGCGCTGTGCCGGCCCTGATCGAGCTGCGACTCCTGATAGCCCTGGGCCGCCATCAGCAGCCAGTCGATGTCGTATTGCTTGCCGTACTTCTGAAACAGCTCGACCAGCAGGTCGAATTTCTTCAGTTCCTGCTCTGAGGTTGCATTCTGCACCCAGCGCGTCTGGCCGAGATATTTCTGCAGCGTCACATTGCCGAACTCCGTGCCCTGGCCGTGCGTAGCGGTGAAGGCGTCGAGGGCGTGCTTGAGCTGTGGACTGCCCTGGCGGATGGCGAATGCGATGTCGCCGTTCTGGTGTACCACCAGGTCCTCGCGCACCCGGATGTTGGGGTAGACCGCGCGCCACAGCTTGGCGATGTAGCCGTCGGCGACCACGACCTTCACCAGGCCGGCATTGACCATTTCCAGCACATCCTCGGTCTCGAAATTACCTGGCGCTTCGCGCAGCCTGATCGGCGCGAGGCCACGTTGCTGGAAGCGCTGATTGAGTGCCAGTAGGCTCTCGTAGTAGCTGGTGGCGCGGCTGACGTACACCTCCTTGCCCGCAAGATCGTCCAGCGTCGCAAGCGCCGGAGCCCCCGGTCCGGTGACGATCAACTCCTTCACATCGTGGGCGGCAGGGGCCGCGAAATCCACGATTGTGCTGCGTTCCGGGGTGATGGTGAGGTTGGCGGCGACGACGTCGCCTTCTCCAGCCAGCAGCAGCGGCAGCAGGTGCGCGCGCGATACCGGTATAAACACCACGTGGATGCGCAGGTCGCCGCGCCCGAGCCTGGCGTTGAAATCGTCCTCAAACGCGCGCATGAAGTCATAGCTCATGCCGCGCTGGGTACCTCCCAGGTCGACGAAATACAACGTGCGGCTGTACGGCACCAGCACGCGGATGTAACGCCGCGCGATCATGCCGTCCAGGTCGCCGCGCCAGGGCTGCTGCTGCAGTTTTATCGACAGTTCATCGCCGGGCGCGCCCGGCGCTGCAGCCGCGGCCGCGTCCACCACGCCTGCCAGCAGCAGCGCCATTGCAATGCATCGCCATGATCGACCCATGCGCCTCACACCGTGGGCGCCTGACGATCTATGCCCGTGCCGGCGCCTGCGCGGCGTCGGACATTTCGCGCAGCGCCCGATGCACGAACTGCACGCAACTGGAGCCTTCGCCGACCGCTGCGGCGACGCGCTTCACGCTGCCGCAGCGCACGTCACCGGCAGCGAATACTCCCGGCAGGTTAGTCTCCAGCAGGTACGGCTGGCGCGCCAACGGCCAGCGCGCCGTCGACAGGTCCTCCGGCCGCAGGTCCAGCCCGGTCCTGACGAAGCCGCGATCGTCGAGTGCCACGCAGTTTTTCAACCAGCGCGTATTCGGCAGCGCGCCGGTCATCAGGAACACATGGCCGATCTCGTGCTGCTCCTCGGTGCCGTCGGTGCCGCGGCGCCAGGTGATGCGCTGCAGCTCGCGCTCGCCTTCCAGCGCGACCAACTGGGTATGCACGTGCACCGTGATATTCGGGCTCTCCTCGATACGGCGGATCAGGTAGTTCGACATGCTCTCGGAAAGGCCATCCGCGCGCACCAGGATATGAACGTGGCTGCAGGAGCTGGCCAGGAATACCGCGGCCTGGCCGGCCGAATTGCCGCCGCCTACGATGACGATTTCCTTGCTGTCGCATAGCCTGGCTTCCAGGGCGGTGGCGGCGTAGTAGACGCCGGCGCCCAGGAACTGCGGCAAGTTATCGATGTCCAGCGTCCGGTACTGCGCGCCGCTGGCGATCAGCACGATATTGGCGCGCACCGAGCCACCCTCGGCGAGATTCACGACAAACGGCCTGCGGTCACACTGCAGGCCGGTCGCCTGCAAGGCGACGCTGACACGGGCGCCGAACTTCGTCGCCTGCGACAGCGCGCGCCCGGCGAGCGCCAGGCCGGAAATTCCGGTCGGAAAGCCGAGGTAATTCTCGATCTTGGAACTGGTTCCAGCCTGTCCCCCGGCCGCGGTGATTTCCACCATGCGCACATCAAGCCCTTCCGAGGCGGCATAGACCGCGGCCGCAAGGCCAGCCGGACCCGCTCCCACGATCAGCAGATCGTGTACTCGCGACTCGTCGATCTGCGGATTGACGCTCAGGCAGGATGCGACTTCGAAGTTGCTGGGATTCTTCAGCACCCGCTCGCCGCGGCAGATGACCACCGGCACGTCCTCGGGCGGCACATGGAATCGCTCCAGCATTACCCGCGCATCGGCGTCGGTGGTGACGTCGAACATGGCGAACGGAATCCCATTTCGGGTAAGGAATTCATTCAGCCGCAGCGTGTCGGCGGAATGGCCGGAACCAATCAGTACCACGTCGCAACTGTGCTCCGACAGCAGCCCCATGCGGCGCAGAATGAACGCCCGCATGAACAGTTCACTAAGGTTGGCATCGGTCTGCACGATGAGGCGCAGCCGCTCGATGTCGATCGCGATCAGCGTGCCGTCGTGGCCGATGCGGGCGCGCACCATGCCGGCACTGCCGCGCAGCGCACTCATCTCGCCGGTAAAGTCTCCTGGCAGCAGCGTGTAGAACAGCTCGTAGCCGCTGCGCTGCGAGACATAGAGCTCAATGTCGCCGGAGATCACGACGAAGAATTTGCTTGGCCGGTCGCCGGGCTGGTACAGGATCTCGCCCGCCTGCATCTGCCGGCGCTCCCCGTGGTGCTCAAGGCGCGCGATCTGCGCGGCCGTGAGCTTCGGGAACATCTGGTCGCGGCGAGTGCGCAGCAGCTCGTTGGTCGGGATAGGTTCCGGCGTCACTTCAGCTCCATCACCAACTCATCGATAAAGCACCAGCTCCAGTCCTCACCCGGCTCGATCGAGGTGATGATCGGATGGCGCGTGGCGTGGAAATGCTTGGTCGCGTGCTTGTTCTTCGAGTCGTCACAGCAACCCACATTGCCGCAGGTGCGGCACAGCCGCAGGTGTACCCAGGTGTCGCCCAGCTTGATGCATTCTTCGCAGCCGCGGCTGAGCGGACGATCGGTCTTTACGAAACCCAGATGAGTGCAGCGTCTGGTCATGGTGCACCTCGCGCACCGATGATATAGCAGCGCACAGGCGGCGTCTGCGCCGGCGGAAGGTAGCAACGGCGCGGCTATTTATCCAGCACCAGGTCCGACAGCGGGCGGCTGCAGCACACCAGGATATCGCCCTGATCGATCTGGCGCGCTCGGATGCCGCCGGCGTGTTTCATGTCCACATGACCTGAGAGCAGCCGAACGCGGCAGGTACCACAGCGGCCCTCGCGGCATGAAAATGCCAGCGGCAAACCGCCGCCCTCGGCCGCGGCCAGGATCGACTGATCGGTGCGGCACGGCACGGTGCGGCCGGACTGGCTGAAGCTGACCGAGAACAGGCGCGCATCGGTGCCAGCGGCCGGCGCCACCGGCGCCGCCGGCGCCGCTTTGGCGGCGGCAGAGTTGCGCCCGGAGCGCGCGACCGGGGCCGCACCGTCGGGGCTCGTCGCGCCGTCAAGCGCAAGCCCCGCGCCGAGCCGATCCAGATACCAGTTGCAGAACTTGTCTACCAGGCCTTCGGTGTAGGGCGAGTAGGGGCCGGGTTGGTAGGCGCTGCTTACGATGCCCTGGTGCGCATTTGCGACCAGCGCGCTGTCCTGATCGTTGGTCGCGTCCCAGACTTCCGTGAGCCGCTTCAGATCGTAATCCACTCCTTCCTGGGCATCCTTGTGTACCAGCCATCGGGTACGCAGCAGCGCGCGGTGCGGGGAGATCGGCAGCACCGAGAAGCTGACGACGTGGTCGCTCATGAAATGGTGCCAGGAGTTGGGTTGGGTCCAGAATGACAGGCCGCCCAGATCCAGTTGTCCGAAATCGGTCAGCGGCTTGCGCGAGGCGACCTTGGTGTCCAGGGTCTGCGATTCCCCGGCATGCACCATCGGCAGACGTACGGTGCGAAAGCCGGTGACGTGTTCAAGTCGATCGATTTCCGCCGATGGCAGCCCGCAGGCTTCCCAGCGCTGGTGCTGGCGTGCCAGCAGGTCCTCGAAGCCCTTGACGTGTTCCACGTTTTCCATCGACGGCTGGTAGCCGAAGCCATACTCGAGCAGCGACACGGTCAGTTCGGGGTGATTGGCCGAACAGTGATAGCACTCGCGGTTGTTCTCCATGGTCAGCTTCCAGTTGCCGTGCTCGATGATGTCCTTCTGGAATGCGACCTTGGTGTTGGCGATGTTATGCGGCGCGACGTAGTGCTCAATCGCGGCGCGCATTTCATCGAAACCCTGGGCCGGGGTTTCAGCCAGGCATATGAACAGCAGGCCGGCCAGGGTCTCGATGTGCACCGGCTTGAGACCGAAGCGGCAGCGTTCGAAGTCCTCGCCCATGTGCTGGTTGTGCACCAGTTCGCCGCGCAGGTTGTAGGTCCACTGGTGATAGGGGCACACCAGATTGGCGACCATGCCGCGCCCTTGGGGCCGTAGCCGCGCGCCGCGATGGCGGCAGACGTTGTGAAACGCGCGCACCGCCGCGTCATCGTCGCGAACGATGATGATCGAATCGCTGCCGATGTCGACCGTGAACAGGTCGCCGGGCTCGGGAATCTCCGGCTCGACGCCCACGAAGATCCAGTGGCGACCGAAGATCAGGCTGAGGTCGCGCTGGTAGATCTCCGGGCTCAGGTAGAACGGCGCCGGCAGGCTATGCCCCGGCCTGCGGCTGGCAATCAATCCAGCGAGGTCGAGGGCTTGAGTCAAGTCAGGCCTTCAGTTGGTTGTTGTCCGGATCGTACGGCGACTCGATGAGCACGGTTGCCCGGCGTCGCTGGCCCAGGATCTCCATTGAGAGCTCGGTGCCGACCGCCGCGTACCCCGGTGTCACATAGCCGATCGCGAGGCTCTTGCCGAGCGTGTGGCCGAAGTAGCCGGATGTGGCGCGGCCGACGATCCTGCCGTCAGCGGCGAAGATCGGCTCATTGCCGAGCGGATCGGCGTCGCCGACATCGTGCGCCTCCAGGGTCACGAAGCGGTGCGGCACACCGGCGGCGAGCTGGCGCTCGAGCGCTTCACGACCGATGAAGGCGCCCTTGTTCATGCGCACGAAGCGATCCAGACCGGCCTCGAACGGGGTGTAGTCGCGAGTCATGTCGCTGCCCCACATGCGGTACGATTTCTCCATGCGCAGCGACTCCATGGCGCGCATGCCGACCATGCCGACTCCGTACTCCTTGCCTGCGGCGAACACCGCGTCGAACAGGTGATGCGCGTACTCGATGGGGAAATGCAGTTCCCAGCCCAGCGCGCCCACGAAATTGACACGCAATGCGTACACGTCGCTGGCGTAGCCGGCCTCGATCACCTGGCCGGTGAGCCACGGAAACGCTGCGTTATCGAGCGGCACGTCGACGATTTTCGCCAGCAGTTCACGCGAGCGTGGGCCGGCGACGACGAAACAACCGCGGCTGCCGGTGATATTGCGCAGGCTGACTGAGCCGTCGGGCGGCAGCATGCGCTGCAGGTAGTCCGAATCGTAGCGCTCGGCGGCGCCGGCGCTGATGACGTAGTAGCGCTGCTCGCCAACCTTGGTGATGGTGAACTCGGAGCGGATGCCGCCGCGCTTGGTGAGCGCGTGGCAGAGTGCGATCCGGCCCAGCTTGACCGGAACCTTGTTGGCAACCAGGCCGTCGAGCCAGGTTTCGGCTCCAGCGCCGGTGACCTCGTGCTTGGTGAATGGTGTCAGATCGATGACGCCGACCCGCTCGCGCATCAACCGGCATTCATGGCCGACATGCTCGAAATAATTGCTGCGGCGAAAACTGAACACGTCGCGCCGTTCGACGCCGGGCGGCGCGAACCAGTTGGCGCGTTCCCAGCCGTAACGCTGGCCCCAGACGGCGCCGAGGCGGTCGATCTTGTCGTACACCGGGCTGGTTTTGCTCGGCCGGGCGTCGGGACGCTCCTCGTCGGGGAAGTGGATGGTGAAGACGCTGCGGTAGGTCTCCTCGTTCTTGGTGATCACGTAGCGCCTGGTGCAGTAGCTGCCGTAGCGCCTCGGATCCGCCGCCAGCATATCGATGCCCGGCTCGCCCTCGACGATCCATTCGGCGAGCTGCCAGCCGGCGCCGCCGGCCGCCGTGATACCGAAGCTATGGCCTTCGTTGAGCCACAGGTTCGTCGCCCCGCCGGCCGGCCCGATCAGCGGGCTGCCGTCGGGGGTGTACGAAATCGGGCCGTTGACGATGTCCTTGATGCCGCAGTGCTCGAGCACCGGTACCCGGCGCTGCGCGGCTTCCACGTGCGGCAGCAGCCGGTCGAGGTCGCCTTCGAACAGCGTCTTGCCGAACCAGTCGGGCACGCCGTCGGCGAACCGGGCCGGGGCGCCGGCCTCGTACGGTCCGAGGATCCAGCCCAGTCGCTCCTCGCGCAGGTAATAAGAGGCGTCGGATTCGCGCAGCACCGCCAACTCGCTGCCGCCAGCCTCGCGGTAAGCCTTGAGCTCGGGCGATTCGCCGTAGACGATGTACTGGTGCTCGACCGGGATGGCCGGTACGTTGACACCGAACATGCGCCCGGTCTGGCGCGCGTAGTTGCCGGTGGCGCACACCACGTGTTCGCAGCTGATCTCACCCTGGCTGGTGGTGAGCCTCCACTCGCCCGAAGGGCTGCGCGCCGCGGCCGTGACCTCGCAGTTTTCGTGAATGTCGGCGCCGCCGTTGCGCGCGCCCTTACGCAGTGCCATGGTCAGGTCGGCCGGGGCGATATGACCGTCGTCCGGATGGTAGAGGGCGCCGACGATCCGCGGCGTATCGACGCCATCGCCGAGATTCACCAACGGCCACAACGCCTTGACCTCCTGCGGACCGATCACCTGGAATGGGACACCGATGGTGTTGGCGGTGCCGCAATACTTCTGGTACTCGTCCATGCGCGCAGCGCAGGTAGCCAGCCGCAGGTTGCCGTTCACATGGAAGCTGACTTCCTGGCCGGTCTCGGCCGGCAGGCGCTTGTACAGGTCGACCGAGTATTTATGCAGCTGTCCGACCGTATAGCTCATGTTGAACAGCGGCAGCAGGCCGGCCGCATGCCAGGTCGATCCGGCGGTCAGTTCCGAGCGCTCCAGCAGCACCACGTCCTTCCAGCCTTTCCTGGTCAGATGGTAGAGGGTGCTGACGCCCACCACGCCACCGCCGATCACGACCACACGCGCATGGCTCTTCATATAGTGTCTCCGGCTCGAAACCCGTTCCGAGACCCGCTGGATGCTGCATGGGTGCCGCCGCGAGGGCAGGCTGTTGGCGATCGGTGCACGATTGTCGTCTTGGGGTGCCTGGACGAGTTGCCTGCAAGTGACAAAAAGCAGCGCTTTTCCGACAGCGGCTGGCTGCCCGCTTGCCGCCGCTAGTGGCGCGTGGCCGGCCGCGGTGCGCGCGCCGATTTGGGCTTGCTGGGGCTGGCCTCAGGATCACGCCGCTGGCGGCTTGGAGAGTGACCGAATACCGCGCGGTAGGATTTGCTGAAATGGGCCGGGGAGCGAAAACCGCAGGCCACGGTAATGCTCATGATCGGCATGTCCGTCTGCAGCAGCAGTTCGCGCGCGCGGCGCAACCTGAGGTTCAGATAGTACTGCGCGGGTGTGAGTCCCAGGCTGCGGCGAAACAGGCGCTGCAGCTGCCGCTGCGACACCGCGGTCATGCGCGCCAGTTCCTCCAGCGACAACGGCTCCTCGACGTTGGCCTCCATCAACGCCGCAGCCTGGGTCAACGAGCGATGGTAGCCCCCGAGCCGTTTGGCCAGCGGAATGCGCTGTGGATCGTCCGCGTCGCGCACGCGCTCGAGGATGAACTGATCTGAGATCCCGGCCGCGAGTGTCTTGCCGATACGTGGTGTGATCAGGTGCAGCATCAGGTCGAGCGGCGCGATGCCGCCGGTGCAGGTGCAGCGGTCGCGGTCGACGACGAACAGATCGGGCGTGAACACGGTTTGCGGAAATGTCTCGCGCAGTGCCGAGAGGTTCTCCCAATGAATGGCGCAGCGATAGCCATCGAGCAGCCCAGCCCTGGCCAGGGCGTAGGCGCCGGTACACAGCGCCCCGAGTACGATGCGCTTTCGCGCCAGGCGGCGCAGCGAGTGCAGCAGGCCTTCATCCACCACGTGCTGTACGTCGACGCCACCGCAGACAAACAGGATGTCGGGCAGCGCGCTGTCATCGATGCGCTCGGTTTGGGCCACCGTCAATCCGTTGCTGGCAGGCACCGGCAGCCCATCGAAGGTGTACACCGACCAGCGATATATATTCTGTTCAGCGAGGTAATTCGCCATGCGCAGCGGCTCGATGGCGTTGGTGAAAGCGATCATCGAGAACTGGCGCAGGGTCAGAAATCCAAAGTGCGTGGGCAGCGTGCTCGGCCGGGCGTCCATGGCGCTTAGCGTACGTGGCCCGGGGCGCGGACGCCACGCCTCACCTAGGGTTGCACCAGATCGCGCGCCGCCTCGGCAATCACGCCGGAAACATAGGCCGCGAAGGAGCGCCAGACCTCCAGGTGAAAGTTGTCGTCGGCGCGGCGCCAGAGCACGATTTCAGCCTTGGCGAGCACGGTGCGTGTGCACATGCCGGCTGGAAACGCGACCGGGTCGAGGTCCAGCGGGCAGCCGGCCGCAAGCACGGTGGCGGCCTGGCGGCCGGCGATGGCAAACGCCACCTGGCGATGACTGACGTCGACCAGCGAATGCGGCTGCTGCTGCAGCACCTGCCGCAGCCGGTCCGCAGTCTCGGTGGCCGAGGATTCTTCCCCGAGCAGCAGTCGCTCGTCGGGTCCGAGCCACAGCGCCGCGCGCGTGGCGTCAACCGACGCGCGGCAGGCCGGCATCGAGAGCGACAACCCGAGCGCCTGGCCCGCGGCGTCCAGCACCGCCGGCGCGCCACGCAGGATGTGGCGCGCGGCCGATGGCAGCAGCCGCAGCATCGGGCTTGCAACCACCATCGGCGGGTGACGGGCGAGCGACATATCAGCCATCGAGGCGCTTTCCTTCCGGATCGAGGAACACCGGCGAGGTGACCTGCACCGGCACGTCGCCGCCGGCGCCGGCCACGAACAGCGTCTGGCCGATGCGAGCGCGGCCGCCGGCCACCATGGCCAGCGCGATCGAGCGCTCCAGGGTTGCGCTGTAGTAGGACGAAGTCACGTGGCCGATGGGCCGCGTCGGCGGTCGTTGATCGGAGCTAAGCATGACCTGCGCTCCTTCCTCGAGCACCAGCCGTGCGTCGGTGGTAAGAAGGCCCACCAGCTGCCGGCGATCGGCCGCGCTCATCGCCGGCCGTGCCAGCGAGCGCTTGCCGACGAAGTCCGGCTTGGATTTGCTGACCGCCCAACCCAGGCCGACATCATCCGCGGTCGCGGTGCCGTCGGTCTCCTGGCCGATGATGATGTAGCCTTTCTCGGCTCGCAGCACATGCATCGCCTCGGTGCCATAGGCGGTGATGCCGTGCGCAGCCCCGGCCTGGTAGATCGCTTCCCAGACGGGAAGTGCGTAATCCGCCGGCACGTTGACCTCGAAGCCGAGTTCGCCGGTGAAGCTGACGCGAAACAGCAGCGCCGGTATGCCGCAGATCGCGCCGCGCGCCACGCTCATGTGCGGCATCGCTGCGGCGGACAGATCAATGTCCTGCACCAGGCCCTCAAGTACGCGGCGCGAGTGCGGCCCCTGCAGCGCAATCACCGCCCACTGCTCGGTGGTCGAGGTCAGCCAGACCTGCAGCGCCGGCCATTCGGTCTGCAGGTAGTCCTCCATCAGCCCCAGCACGCGCGGGGCCCCGCCGGTGGTCGTCGTGACGTGAAAGCGGTCCACGGCCGTGCGCGCCACCACGCCGTCGTCGAGCACGAACCCGTCCTCGCGCAGCAGCACCCCGTAGCGACAGCGCCCGACCGCAAGACTGGTCCAGGCATTGGCATACATGCGATTCATGAATGTGACTGCATCGGGGCCGCCGACCTCGATCTTGCCGAGCGTGGACGCATCGAAAATGCCGCACCCGCCGCGCACCGCGCGGCATTCGCGCGTCACCGCCGCGAGCAGGTCTTCGCCGGAGCGCGGGAAATAGCGCGCGCGTTTCCACAGGCCGACATCCTCGAATACCGCGCCGTGGCGCGCGGCCCACTCGTGGATCGGCGTGGTCCGTACCGGGTCAAACAGCTCGCCGCGGGCGAAGCCGGCGAAGCTGCCGAAGGTCACCGGCGTGTAGGGCATGCGAAAAGTGGTGAGTCCGACCTCGGCGATCGCCTTGTCGAGCTGCTGTGACACGAAACCGAGCGCGTTCAGGTTGGAGGTCTTGCCCTGATCGGTGGCCATGCCGGTGGTGGTGTAGCGCTTGATATGCTCCACCGAGACGAAACCCTCGCGCAGCGCCAGGGACAGGTCGCGCGTGGTGACGTCGTTCTGCCAGTCGACGAACGCCTTGCTGCCCGGCGCGGCCTGCGGCTGGGGCAGCGCGCCGGCGTAGCCGGCCATAGCGCCATCGGTCGCTGGCCGCGAGGCGTCCGGTGGGGCGGGGAATGCGCTGCTGCGCGCCGCGGCATCGTCTGCCGCCGCGCTACCCGCGCCGGCGCCATCGTCGATGGCCGCCGCCAGCGAGAACACTCCGCGACACGCCCCGGCGGAGCGCACGCGTTCCGCCGCCTGCGACGGAATGAAACCCTGCACACGCTGATCCCAGCTGAGCTTGCCGCGCGATTGCGAGTGCAGGTGAACGCTGGGTGTGAAGCCGCCCGACATCAGCAGCAGGTCGCAGGCGTGGGTTTCGGCAGCGCCGATCAGTCGTCGGTCGGCGTCCAGGCGCGCCAGGCCCACTGCCTTGATGCGTAGCCGTCCGCGTGTCTCGAGCACCGTGGTGTCGGTCTGCACCGGCAGGCCGGCGGCGCGCGCCGCCTCGGGCCAGGGGCCGTCGGCGCTGGCGCGTACATCGCCGATCATCGCGATCGCGACGCCGGCCTGGTGCAGGTCGAGCGCCGCCCGGTAGGCTTCATCGCAGGCGGCGATCACCACCGCGCGGGTTCCCGGAATCACAGCGTAACGATTGAGGAAGCTGCGTGCCGCGCCGGCAAGCATGATGCCCGGGCGATCGTTGCCCGGGAACACCAGCGGACGCTCGATGGCGCCGGTAGCGAGCACCACCTGCTGCGCACGCAGCTGCCAGCAGCGCTCCCGCACCTGGTCAGGTTGAGGGTGGGCGAGGTGATCGGTCAGGCGCTGATTGAGTGCGACCAGGTTATGCGGGAAATAACCGAAGGCGGTGGTGCGCGGCAACAGCGTCACCCGAGCGTTGTTGCGCAGCGACTCGATGCTGCGCGCCAGCCACGCATCGGCCGGCTCGCCGGCGGGTTCCGCCAGCAGCGAGCCGCCCATTTGCGCCTGCTCGTCGCACAGCACGACGCGTGCGCCGCGCTCGGCGGCGGCCAGCGCGGCGGCCAACCCCGCCGGTCCGCCGCCCACCACCAGTACCTCGCAATGCGCGTAACGGTTGCCATAGCGATCCGGATCGGGCTCGCGTGGCGCGCGGCCAAGGCCGGCGGCGGCGCGGATGTAGGGCTCATAGAGCGCTTTCCAGCCGCCGCGCGGCCACATGAAAGTCTTGTAGTAGAAACCTGCCGGAAACAACGGCGCCAGCAGGTCGCTGATTGCGCCGACATCGAACCTCAAGCTGGGCCAGCGATTCTGGCTGTGGGCTTCCAGCCCGTCGTACAGTTCAACCTGGGTGGCGCGCAAGTTAGGCGTATAGCGGGCGCCATCGCGTCGCACGCTCACCAGTGCACAGGGCTCTTCGGCGCCGGCCGCCAGAACGCCGCGCGGACGATGGTACTTGAACGATCGGCCGAGCAGGTGCACGCCGTTGGCAAGCAGGGCCGACGCCAGCGAGTCGCCCGCAAACCCGCCATAGCTGCGGCCGTCGAAGCTGAACCGCAGCGTGCGCGTACGATCGACGCGGCCACCGGAAGCGGCGCGCAGCGTTTGCGTCACGGCATTGCCCCGGGCCCGGACGGTGCCTGCAGCACCGGCGGCGGCTCACCGACGCGGTAGGTAGCGATGAACTGGTCGGTGCTGGTGTCACGCAGCGCATTGAAAAACCGGCCACAGCCGTGCGTATGGCGCCAGCGCTCGGCGTGCACGCCGCGGGTGTTGTCACGCATATACAAAAAATCCGCCCACTCCTGCGCACCCACCGCCGACGGGTCGCGCGCGCGCGCCAGGTGCGCCTGGCCGGCGTGGGTGAATTCCAGCTCCGGGCGCGTGCCGCAATACGGACAGCAGATCAGCAACATCGGCGCAACGTCAGTGCGCGACCGCGGCCGCGGCCGCCTCGTCGATCAGATGTCCATCGCGAAAGCGCTCGATGGTGAATGGCGCGTTGATCGGGTGCGGCTGATCGTGAGCAATGGTCCAGGCGAACAGGTGTGCCGCACCCGGCGTGGCCTTGAAGCCGCCGGTGCCCCAGCCGCAGTTGACGTACAGGCCCGGCACCGGCGTCTTGGCGATGATCGGCGAGCGGTCCGGGGTCACGTCCACGATGCCGCCCCAGTTGCGCAGCATGCGCAGGCGACGAAACATCGGAAACAGCTCGCATACCGCCTCGAGCGCGTGGGCACTGATGTGCAGCCCGCCGCGCTGGGTATATGAGGTATAGGCGTCGGTGCCGGCGCCGATAACCAGCTCGCCCTTGTCGGATTGGCTGATGTAGGCGTGTACCGTGTTCGACATCACGACGCAGGGGAACACCGGCTTGACCGGTTCGGACACCAATGCCTGCAGCGGATAACTCTCCAGCGGCAGGCGCACGCCCGCCATTTTCATGACTACGCTGGTGTGGCCGGCAGCCGAAACGCCAATCCTGGGTGTGCGGATCCGCCCGCGCGTGGTGTCGAGCGCCTCCACCGCCCCATTGGCATCGCGACGGATGCCGGTGACCTCGCAGTTCTCGATGATGTCGACTCCCAGTGCATCGGCGGCGCGGGCATAGCCCCAGGCCACGGCATCGTGGCGGGCGGTGCCGCCGCGACGCTGCAGCGCGGCACCGAGTACCGGGTAACGGATGTCGCCTATATTCAGCGGCGGGCAGAATTCCTTGGCCTCGCGCGCGCTCAGCCACTGGTTGTCCACGCCGTTGGCGCGATTGGCGTGCACATGGCGTTTGCTCACCTGCACGTCGTGTACGGTGTGCGCCAGCATCATCACCCCGCGCGCGGAGAACATGACGTTGTAGTTGAGCGTCTGCGACAGGGTTTCCCACAGCTGCAGCGAATGATCGTAGAGCGCGGCGCTCTCGTCGAACAGGTAATTGGAGCGGATGATGGTGGTGTTGCGGCCGGTGTTGCCGCCGCCGATCCAGCCTTTCTCCAGCACCGCGATCTTTCCCAGACGGTGTTCGCGCGCCAGGTAGTACGCCGCGCCCAGGCCGTGTCCGCCGCCGCCGACGATCACCGCGTCGTAGGCGGGCTGCGGTGCCGCGCGGCGCCACTGGGGCTTCCAGCCGCGGTGGCCGCCGAGCGCGCGGGCAAGGAGTGACAGGGCGGAAAAGCGTTGCATCGTCACTCCTGCAGGTGCGGCTTGAGGGGCGCACGGGCAGCGGCATCATGCCGTTGGCCGGGCCGCGGCACGAGCATACGAGCGCCGACCGGTTTGAACAAATGCGACAGGCAAATTGCGCGTCCACCACGCCGCCAGCTAGCGACCGGCAGCAGTCGGTGCGCTATCAGGATGCGCTGGGGGCGCCCTTGAGAACCGTGTGTGAGCTCACGTGGCGCACGAACTCGGCGACGTAATCATCCGCCGGATGCTGCACGATGTCCTGCGCGCTGCCGGTCTGCACGATGCGGCCGCCTTCCAGGATCGAGATCTGGTCGCCGAGCTTCAGGGCCTCATCCAGGTCGTGACTGACGAACAGGATGGTTCGCTGTACCCGCGCCTGCAGTGCCAGCAGCTCGTCCTGCAGTTTGCGGCGAATCAGCGGATCGAGCGCCGAGAACGGCTCGTCCATCAGCAGGATGTCGGCGTCAGTCGCGAACGCGCGTGCCAGTCCGACGCGCTGCTGCATGCCGCCCGACAGCTCGTGACAGTAGCGTTCGCCCCAGGCCGTCAGCCCGACCAGCTCGAGTTGTTCGTCGACGATGCGGCGGCGCTTGTCGGCGGGTTCACCGCGCAGCTCCAGACCGAAGCCAACGTTGTCGCGCACCGTACGCCACGGTAGCAGCGCGAACTGCTGGAACACCATCGCGATGCGCAGGCGCCGCACGCGGCGCAGGGCGGCCGCGTCGCAGCGCGCGATATCGATCACCGCATCACCGTCACCCACCAGAACCTGGCCGCGGGTGACCGGCGTGATGCCGTTGGCGGCACGCAGCAACGTCGATTTACCCGAGCCCGACAAACCCATCAGAACGCAGATCTGGCCGCGTGCGACGCACAGGCTGGCATTGGCCACGCCGATGATGACGCCGGTGCGTTCGGACACCTCGGTGCGCGTGGCGCCGGCATCCAGCGCCGCGAGTGCTTGCTGCATGGCGGGCCGGCCGCGGCGTTTGCCGCGGGCGCCGAACAGAATGTCGACATTGCGAAACTCGATCGCCGCGTTCATGACTTGTCCGCCTTGGCCGCCGGCCGACTGATCCGATCGAGAATGATCGCCAGCAGCACGATCACGAAGCCGGCTTCGAATCCCATGCCGACCTGCACCGTGTTGAGCGCGCGCACCACCGGGACACCCAGCCCGCCGGCTCCCACCAGCGCCGCAATCACTACCATCGACAGGCTGAGCATGATGCACTGGGTGATGCCGGCGACGATGGTCGGCGCCGCGCACGGCAGCTCGATCTTCCACAACATCTGCAGGCGCGTGGCCCCGAACGCCTGGCCTGCCTCCAGCAGCGACTCGGGCACCGAACTGATGCCGAGTTGCGTCAGGCGGATCGGTGCCGGCAGCGCGAAAATCACCGTGGAAATCAGGCCGGGCACCACCCCCAGGCCGAACAGCACCAGGGTTGGAATCAGATAGACAAAGGTCGGCAGCGTCTGCATCAGATCGAGCACCGGGCGCAGCGCGGCATACAAGCCCGGCCGATGTGCCGCCGCGATTCCCAACGGCACGCCGATCGCGGTCGATAGCAGCGCGGCGACGATCACCAGCGACAACGTCTCCAGCGTCGGCAGCCAGTAACCCTGGTTCATGATGAACAGCAGCGCCAGGCTGACGAACAGCGCCAGCGGTAGCGAGCGTCGCAGCACCCAGCTCAAAGCCGCCACCCCAAGGATCAGCAGCGGGGCCGGAATGATGCGCAGTAATGAGGTGAGGCCGTCAACGCTGCCGCGGATCAGCGTCGACACCCCGTCGAATACCGCCCTGCCATGGGCCTTGATGTAATCGATCATGACGGCAACGGCGTCACCCACCGGGATCTTGTGGGCGCTGATCCAGTGCTCGAAGCTCCACCCGGCCCCGGTTTTGCGTTCACCGCGCAGCGCGTCGAGCGCCGGGCGGCCGTCGAAGGTGTAGACGCCGTCGAGCCAGGCGCTGACCACCGCCGGATTGGCGCGGAGCCAGGCTCCGGCGGCGACTTCCGGCGCCTGATGCTCATCGAGTATCGAGGCCATCAGCTGGCTTTCACCCCGGGGCGTGAAATGCAGGTTCTTCAGCAGCCGGCCGACATTGGGGCACTGCAGCGTGTAGCCGGCACGGGTGTTGGTGTAGACCGAGGCGCCCCCGTAGTTCGGCCCGAATACGCTGTCGCCGCCCGAGAGGTACTTCAGGTCGAATCGCATGTTCATCGGGTGCGGGTCCCAGCCCAGGAACACGATCGGTGCGTGCTCGCGAAAGGCGCGTTCCACCTCGGCCAGCATGCCCTGTTCGCTGGATTCGATCAGTTTGAACTCGCCCAGGCCGAACAGATTCTGCTTCAGCATCGAAAGGATCAGCCGGTTGCCGTCGTTGCCGGCCTCGATTCCGTAGATCGAATTCTTCAGCTGCGGTGCGAAGCGCTGGATGTCGGCAAACGACTTCAACCCGGCATCGTAGGTGTACGCGGGTACCGCCAGCGTGTACTTGGCGCCGGTCAGGTTCGGGCCGAGCACCTCGATCGAGCCGTCAGCCACATAGGCTCTGCTGTCGCCTTCCTGGGTGGGCATCCAGTTGCCCAGGAACACGTCGATGTCCTTGTTCTTCATCGACGCGAAGGTGACCGGCACTGCCAGCACCGTGACCTGCGGCTGGTAGCCCAGACGCTCGAGCAGCACGCTGAACAGTGCCGTGGTCGCGGTCACGTCAGTCCAGCCCACATCCGACAGGCGCACCGTGCGGCAGGCATCGCCATCGAGCTGGGTAGGGGAGGCGGCGAGGGCGGCACCCGTCCCTGACAGCAGCGTCAGCAGCGCCAGCGCGCGGCCGACCAGATGCGCACCGACACGTGCGGGGGATTGGGTCGATGCTGCAGCCGCCATACGCGCTCCGCTCGATCTAGTTGCAATATGGACTTGACCTTCGGCGGGCCTCGACCGGATGATCGGTGCCACGCTTTGAATAGCGGTTTAATGCGGCCCCTGTCAAGACTACCGGGCTCCACCAAGTGCCTGAAGAATCATGGAGTCTCGGCCCCGGAGCACTATGACCGCCTGGAATGAATTCGGCCCCGCGCTGCAGCTCCCCGGAGCATGGAATTGAACAGACAATCAACGCCCACCGTGTTGCCCCGGGACGACCTGGAAGAAAGCCGGCGACGCCAGCTGATGGAGGTCACGATCGACAGCCTGGCCGAGGTCGGCTACGTCGGCAGCACGCTGGCGCAGATCGCCAGCCGCGCCGGTGTGTCCCCAGGGCTGGTGGCGCATTATTTTCGCGACAAGGATGGCCTGCTGGCGGCGAGCTTTCGCACGCTGGCGCGACGCCTCGCGCAGCGGGTGCAGGCGCGCTTCGCGCTGGCCCATACACCCCGCGGCCGTATCCAGGCGGTGATCGATGCCAACCTGGCGCCGGAGGAATTCGACCGGCGTACCGGCAGCGCGTGGCTCGCCTTCTGGGGCCAGGTGCTGCATGCCGACAGCCTGAAACGTGTGCAGAAAGCCTATCAGAGTCGCACCTTGTCCAATCTTTGCCATGCGTTGAAACAATTGTTGCCGGCGCGCGAGGCCCGCAGTCTCGCGGCCATGATAGCGGCGATGATCGACGGCGTGTGGTTGCGTGCGGCGCTGTCGAACTGGCGCGAGGCCGACAGCGAGAGCGCGCGGGCGTTGCTGACGGCATTCGTCGACGGGCGGCTCCGGGAGTCGGTGCCGGCCGCGGCTGAGTCCGCCCCCGCCGTGCCGGCGAGCGCTCGCGCCGGCCGCTCTCCCGCCACTATCACCAGCATCAACCCAGCCACCGGCACGGTACTGGCCGAAGTTCGCGTGGACGGGCCGGGGGAGATCGATGCCGCCGTGGCGCGGGCCGAGCAGGCGCAGCGCGGCTGGGCGGCCATGAGCGGCGCGGCGCGTGGCCGCGTGCTGCGCCAGGCGGCCGACATCCTGCGCGCCCGCAACCGCGAGCTGGCGGAACTTGAGACGCGTGATACCGGCAAGCCGATCCAGGAGACGATCGCAGTCGATATCGCTTCGGGCGCCGACTGCCTGGAATATTTCGCCGGCGTTGCCGCGAGCCTCGCGGGCGAGCATGTGGACCTGGGGCCCCAGGCCTTCGGCTACACGCGGCGCGAGCCGCTCGGCGTCGTCGCCGGTATCGGCGCCTGGAATTACCCGCTGCAGATCGCCTGCTGGAAGGCGGCGCCGGCCCTGGCCTGCGGCAATGCGATGCTGTTCAAGCCGGCGGAACTCACGCCGTTGTCGGCCGTGGAACTGAGCGCGGTGTTCAAGCAGGCCGGATTGCCCGATGGCGTATTCCAGGTGGTGCAAGGTTATGCCGATACCGGGCGGCTGCTGACCCGCCACGCGCGCATCCGCAAGGTGTCACTGACCGGGGAGGTCGGCACCGGCAAAGCGGTGATGGCGGATGCGGCCGCGTCGCTCAAGCACGTGACGCTGGAACTGGGCGGCAAATCGCCGCTGATCGTGTTCGACGATGCCAAACTCGACAACGCAGTCGCAGGCGCGCTGCTGGCCAATTTCTACTCCGCTGGCGAGGTGTGTTCGAACGGGACCCGGGTATTCGTTCATCGTCGCATCCGGGCTGCGTTCCTGGAACGGCTCAAGGCGCGCACCGCCGCGATGCGGGTCGGCGACCCGATGGACCCGAACACGCAGGTGGGTGCGCTGATCTCGGAAGCTCATATGGAGAAGGTGCTCGGCTACATCGCGCGCGGCCGCGCCGAAGGCGCGCACCTGCTGGTGGGCGGCAATCGCGTGACCGCCGGCGACCTGGCCAACGGCTTTTTCGTCGCGCCCACCGTGTTCGACGGCTGCCACGACGACATGGCGATCGCGCGCGAGGAGATTTTCGGTCCGGTGATGACGGTGCTGGAGTTCAACGACGAAGACGAGGTGATCACGCGCGCCAACGCCACCGAGTTTGGCCTAGCCGCGGGCGTATTCACCAACGATCTCACCCGGGCGCATCGCGTGATCGCGCAGCTGCAGGCGGGCACCTGCTGGATCAATCACTATAATGTGACACCGATCGAGCTGCCGTTCGGCGGCACCAAGCTCTCAGGCCTGGGTCGCGAGAACGGCCGCGCGGCCATCGAGCACTACTCGCAGCTCAAGAGCGTCTATGTCGCCATGGGCGATGTCGACGCGCCGTACTGACCGGAGCCGCCGGTGGTGGATGAGATTTTCGACTACGTGATCGTGGGCGCCGGATCGGCCGGCTGCGTGCTGGCCGATCGCCTGAGCGAAGACGGGCGGAACAAGGTACTGCTGCTCGAGTATGGCGGCTCGGACCGCTCGATCTACATCCAGATGCCCTCGGCGCTGTCGATCCCGATGAACATGCCGAAATACGACTGGCGCTACCAGACGGAACCTGAGCCGCAGCTGGGCGGCCGGCGCATGCACACGCCGCGCGGCAAGGTGCTCGGCGGCTCATCCTCGATCAATGGACTGGTGTACGTGCGCGGCAATGCACTCGACTATGAGCATTGGGAATCGCAGGGGGCTGCCGGCTGGGGCTATCGGCAACTGCTGCCGTATTTCCGGCGCGCCGAGCGGCGGGCGGATGGCGGGGATGAGTATCGCGGCTCGGTCGGCAAGCTGCATACGCGCTATGGCCTGTTGACCAATCCGCTGCACCAGGCATGGCTCAGCGCCGCGCGTCAGGCAGGTTACCCGCTGACCGACGACATCAACGGCTATCAGCAGGAAGGGTTCGGACGCCTGGACATGACGGTGGGCGGCGGGCGGCGCTGCAGTGCCGCCAACGCGTACCTGCGGCCAGCGCTGAGCCGCGACAATCTGGCGCTGCGCACCCGGGCGCTGGCCACCCGCATCGTCTTCAATGGCCGTCGCGCCACCGGCGTGCGCTACCGCCGCGGTGGCAGCGATCATGTAGCGCAGGCACGACGCGAGGTGATCGTGAGTGGCGGGCCGCTGAACTCGCCGCAGTTGCTCAAGCTCTCAGGCATCGGGCCCGCGCCGGAGTTATCCAGTCACGGTATTGGCGTCGTTCAGGAACTGCCCGGGGTGGGCGAGAACCTGCAGGACCACCTGGAATTCTATTTTCAGGTTGCCTGCACCCAACCGATCACGCTCTATTCGCAGATGACGCCCTACCGCAAGGCGCTGATCGGGCTGCGCTGGCTGCTGCGCAAGAACGGCCTGGGGGCGACCAATCATTTTGAAACCGGCGGCTTCATCCGCAGCCGCGCCGGCGAGCGCTATCCCGACATCCAGTATCACTTCCTGCCGATGGCGGTCAGCTACGACGGCTCATCGCTGGCGCACGAGCACGGCTACCAGGCGCATGTGGGCCCGATGCGCTCGGGTAGCCGCGGGTGGGTGCGCCTGGCGTCGGCCAATGCGCTGGATAAACCCAAGGTATTCTTTAACTACATGTCGGAAGCTGACGACTGGGTGCAGATGCGAGCCTGCGTGCGCCTGACGCGCGAAATCTTCGCGCAGAGCGCATTCGACCCCTATCGGGGTCGGGAGATCCAGCCCGGCGCCGCGGTGCAAAGCGACGCACAGATCGACGACTTCATCCGCCAGCACGTCGAGAGTGCCTATCACCCATCCTGCTCGTGTCGCATGGGGGCGGTTGATGATCCGATGGCGGTGGTGGATCCACAAGCCCGTGTCATCGGCGTCGAGGCGCTGCGGGTGGTGGACTCGTCGATCATGCCGACGATCACCAACGGCAATCTCAATGCGCCGACCATCATGCTGGCGGAGAAGGCCGCTGACCACATCCTGGGCAAGCCGCTGCTGCCGGCGGCCGATGTGCCGATCTACGTCGCGCCCGGCTGGCAGACGGCTCAGCGCTAGAATTTGTACGCGAACGATGCGCCGATGACACGTGGCCGCAGCGGCGTCTGCGCGACGATGAACTGATCGGTGCTGACGAAGGTGCTGGCGTTGGAGTTGGCAAGGTTTTCGCCGTACACGGTCAGGGTCCAGGCATCCTTGGCGATGCCGACCGACGCATCGTAGGTGGAGTACGCGGGATTCACGAACCGCAGCCTGGAGGTGCTGAGGCCCGATTGCGCGATGGTCGGATTGGAACCCGCCTGGGTGTAGGAAGTGCCCTGGTGGGTGGCGCCGAACTGCGCGAACGGCGCATAGCCGGCCACGTTCCAATCGTAGCGGGCGCGCAGGCTGAACTGGATCGGCGGTGCATCGGCACTATGAGCGCCGATCGGGCCGAACGGATTGACGATCGGAGTGCAACCGGTGCCGGCAGCGCCGCACACCTGGGTGATCGGCTTGCCGTAGTTGTTGCTGCCGGGGATGTTGTCGATCAGTGCCGGCGAGTTGGTCTGCCTGCTGCTGTTCCACGAGGCCGCGCCATGCAGCGTCAGGCCGTTGGTAATCCGCGCCACGATCGAGGTCTCGATTCCCTTGACCAGGAAGTTCTGGCCGTTGGTGTCATAGAAAATGTTGCCCACCACCGAAGGGTCGAAGAACGAGATCTGGACGTTGTTCCAGTTTTCCTGGTAGATCGCCCCGTTCCATTGCAGGCGATGATTGAAGAATTCGGTTTTCCAGCCGATTTCGTTGTTGGTCAACCGGTCGGATGCGTACGACACGGGAATCGCGTACTGCAACACCCCATCGGTGCCGTAGGCATGCTGGGAGCTGCCGTTCTGGTTGAAGCCGCCCGGTCGAAAACCCTGCGAGAACGTGTAATACACCATGACATCCGGGGTTACGTGCCAGGTCAGGTTACCGCGGCTCTTGGTGCCGGACTCGGAGTTGCGAAGATTGGCTGCATTCAGGTTGTAGCTGACCGCCGGATTGTGGCACCCGCCGACCGGCTCGCCCGCCTCGAAGCAGTAGAAACTCGACAGCACGCTGCCGGCCGAATAGTTCTCGAACAGGAAGTGGCGCGTGCCGAGCGTGGCGGTCAGCACTTTTGGAATAAGGTCGAAGTCGACCGACGCGAAGAACGCCGTCTGCCTGGTCTGGCGCACCGTGTCCTGGTAGAACGAGCTGTTGTCGTTCTGCACGCCCGGATTTACCACGGTGGTGCCGGGGAAGGTGCCGGTGTCCGACAGGCAGCCGCTGTTGCCCGGAGATCCTGCCGGGGCGTTCGAGGTACAGGGAGGAACGGTCTTGTACATCCAGTCGGTCTGGTCGTAGAGCGTGTTGTTCTCGTAAAACGCGCCGACGATCGCGCGCAGGCGCCACTCATCCGGCGTGCTGACGCGAAATTCGTGCTGCTGGTGGGTGTTTCGCTCGACCGAGCGCCAGGTGGCACTGGGCGAGAAGCAGGTGGATTTCAGCGCCGTGTCGTAGCCCGTTCCCGGACCGTAACATTGGTAGTAATCGGCATACACTCCGCGCGAGTAATTGGTGTAGTCGCCGGCCTGATCGACGTTGCGCACCAGGTAGCCGCCGGTGTAGACGGCCTTCAAATCGCCGAATTTGCCGTTCACCGTCCAGGCCGTGCTTTCAAACTTGTCCTTGTCGTACGACGGGTTGAACAGTGTGACTTCGAGCGGCTGCAGCGGCGCGCCATCCGATGCATTGGGCTGCTGGTAGAACACGCCCTGCGAGTCCATATGCTGGTAGGACTGGGAGATCAGCACGTTCCAGTCATCGTTGAACTTGTACAGCGCCTCCAGGCGGGTTCCCTGATAGGTAACCGGGTTGATGGCCGTTCCGGTCATCCCGGCGTTATTGATCGCGGGGCTGCCGGGCGGCACCACGCAAGCCGGTGCACCGCCGGCGCCAAGATCGGCGCAACCGGCCGGATCGTTCGCATAATGGATGCCGATGTCGGTATTGCTGCGCGTGAACGTCGCCGGCACGTTGTCGATGTAGCCGCCGCGCCGGTCGTCGTAGATCACCGCGCGCACCGCCATGGTGTTGGCGATCAGTGGCAGGTTGAATACCACTGTCAGGTCGGCGTTCTGATCGCCGTGCGCGGTCGTGCCGTACCCGGCCTTGACGCTGCCCTCGGTGACGTCGAGCTTCGGCTCGTTGGTGATGTAGCGGATCACCCCGGCCTCGGCGCCGGCCCCGAACAGCGTTCCCTGCGGCCCCTCCAGCACCTCGATGCGATTCAGGTCGGCGGCGTAGATGTCGAGGTTGCGATTGGGCAGCTGCGCGGACTGGTTGTCGAGGTAGATCGCGACGTTCGGCCACAAGCCGGTTGAGGCGCTGCCCTGGCTGGCCTGCGAGCCGGCGCTCAGCCCGCGCATGAATACTTCGTTCTGGCCCGGCCCGTTGCTCGCCGACGTGACGTTCGGCAGGTCCTTGATGTAGTCATCGAAGGTTGTAATATTCAGTTGTTGCAGCGTCTGTTCCGTCAGGGCCTGCATCGAAATCGGCACGTCCTGCATGTTCTGCGTGCGGCGCTGGGCGGTGACGGTGATCTCGGCCAGCATGTCGGTGCCGGCCGCGCTGGTGTCGGCCGTCGCCTCGTCAGCGCTGGCGCTCAATGAGGCGCCAAATGAGGCTCCCCCGAGGATGGCCGCTACCGCGTATGAGATCTTCGAATTCATTGCTTGACCCCCTTGGAACTTGTAGTGCACCACGCCAGCGCCGATTGGCGCGGCGCTTAATCGTATACGCGCGCGCCGGCGGCTTCTCCCATCACCGAGCGCGCCGGCTGCAGTCGACGCGTTGAGGGCGATAATCCATACGCATCCTTGAACTGGCGTGAGAAATGCGCGCAATCGGCAAATCCGGCCTCGATGGCGATTTCCGTCACCGATCGATCGGTGTTGTCGATCAGCCAGTGTGCATAGCGCATGCGCAGCTGACGGTAGAGCGAGGCCGGGGCGACGCCCACCTGTTCGCGGCACAGGCGCTCGAGCTGCCGTACCGACACCCCGAGTTCCTGGGCGATGGTCGCTATGGCCACCGGGCGTGCCAGATTCTGTTCCATCAGCAGCAACGCGCGCCGCACGCGCGGTTCGCGCACCGTCTCCGGCAACGGCGGGTGCGGCTGGGCTTCGCTGCCGGATCGCGGCCGGTCGAACAGCAGCACCTGGCTGGCTTTCTGCGCCACCGCGCGTCCGAGGTGCAGTTCGATCAGATGGGTGGCGAGCGCCGCGGCGCCGGCACCCCCGGCACAGGTGATGCGCGGGCCGTCAGCAAGGAACAGCCGGTCGGCGACTACTTCGTGGTCCGGGAATGCCTGCAGGAAATCCTGGTAGTGATACCAGCTGACGCAGGTACGGCGGCCTTTCATCAAGCCGGCCCGGCACAGGATAAAGCTACCGGTGCAGACGCCGATCAAAGGCACGCCGGCCGCGGCAACCTCTCGCAGGTAGCGCGCGGTGGCGTCGTCGATCTGCGGACCGGCGTGCAGCACCCCGCCGATCACCACCAGGTAGTCGAGGGCTGCAGGAGCCAGAAATTCGCTGGTGGGTTCGACCATGACCCCGCAACTGGCGAGCACCGGTTCGCGCTGCCTTGCCATGACCCACCATTGCACGTGCATCGGCCGGCTGCGGTCGCCTTCGTCCGCCGCCAGACGCAGATGATCGATGAATACCGCGAACGCCGACAGCGTGAAGTGATCCGCAAGGATCACGCCAACACGCAGCGGCGTGCGCGCGCTACGCTGCACGCTGTCTGGTTTGTGAGTCGCCGCCGGTTGGGGCATTGAATAGCCGCTCAATATTATTGACCCCCCGACGTGGCTATAATCCACGAAGGAATCAGGCGATGCAAGAAATACAAGAGACGGAAATTGTTCTCCTTCTAAAACAGTGGGCTACATCGGATAAGTGAGTGCCTATCGAGTTGACTGCGGTCAGGCAGTCCATTGAACGTCTGTTCAGGGCCGAGTCTTGACCAACGGCTGCTCAAAGTCTGAGGCGCTCATCGGCCGCTGCGGCTCGCAGCCGGTCCTGTTCCACATCCATGCTTCGACAGGCCAGGTAGTACGCGCCAGCGGCAACCGGCAGCCCCACCAGCATGGCCAGGTCCGCTCCGCCCAAGGCATGCGCGATCGGCCCGGTGTACATGCCGGTGCTGAAGAACGGGACCATCACGGCGAAGCCCAGCCCATAGGCCGTGAGGCCGCGCCAATTCCAGCGTCCGTACATGCCGTCGGCATTGAAGATCTCCCGAATTGAGTAATGCGCGCGGCGCACCAGATAGAAATCCACCAGGTTGATCGCGGTCCATGGCGTGAATAGGTAGAGCAGCAGCGCCAGCAGGTCGCCGAAGCGCGTGACGAAGTCGCTCGAAGAGCGCAGCGCAATCGCGGTGGCCAACGCGGCGGCCACCAGCAGGCTGGCCATGCGCCTGCCGATGCCGGAACTCGCCGCGCCGAAGGTATCGGCAACGCTCAGCAGTGTCAGCGAGGCACCGTAGAAATTCAGCGCCGATATAGTGACCAGGCCCAGCAGCGCGCCGAGCAGCAACACCGCGCCGAGGCCCGGCACGATGACGTCGGCGGCGCGCTGCATCGCCGCCGCCACGTTCAGGCCCGGGCTGCTGGCGGCGGCAACGGTGCCGACCAGCATCATCCAGGTGCCGCCGACAAAGGCCCCCAGGTAGGTCCACCAGAACGAGGATCGGACGCTGACATCACGCGGCAGGTAGCGCGAGTAGTCCGATACGTAGATCGACCAGCTGAGCTGGTAGGAGGCGGCGGCGAACAGTTGCGCTATGAACGGCAGCGCCCGAAAACCGGCCGCATCCCACTGCGCCTCGGGAAATCTGAGCAGCAGGCAGGCGCCAATCGAGAACACCGACAGGATGGCGATCATCAGGTAGGCAATTCCGCGCTGCGCCAGATGGATGGTGTCGTAGCCGATGGCGGCGATGCCTGCGGCCGCAACGGCAAACGCGATGATCGCCAGCGGTGAGGTCGGTGCTATCGCCGGCCACAACTGGTGCAGCGCCTGCACCGCGAGCAGCTGATTGAAGGCGTTGAAGCCGATGTACGCCACCAGCGCCACCGCCCACACCAGGAGTGCGCCGCTATAGCCGAACTGCGGCCGCGACTGGATCATCTGCGGCAATCCGAGCTGCGGCCCCTGCGTCGAGTGAAACGCCATGAAGAACGTGCCGAGCGCACAGCCCGCGACCACCGCCACGGCGGTCCACAAAAGGTTACCGCCCAGCGTGATACCCAGCACGCCCACCGCCAGCGTGGCCAGGTTGGCGTCGCCGGAGAACCACACGGGCCACAGATGCCACACCTTGCCATGGCGTTCGGCCAGCGGCACGTAGTCGATCGAGCGCCGTTCGATGAAGCCGCGGTTGACCATCGCGCCTAGACTGCCATGCCGCCAGGAGTTTGTTATATTATTATGGTGACATTATAAAAGCCAAGGCGGCGCAGGCGACGGGGTATGGTGGCGATGCGACAGGTGAAAACGCTGGGATTGCTGGGCACCGGGGTCATCGGCGGCGGCTGGGCTGCGCGCGCGCTGCATTTCGGGATCGACGTCGTGGCGGCGGACGTGAAACCGGAAATGCAGGCCTGGATTCGCGGTGCGGTGGAAAATGCCGAGGGCGCGCTGTCGCGCCTGACGTTCGCGCCGCTGCCGGCCAAGGGCACGCTGTCGTTTACTACGGACCTGCGAGCGATGGCGCGCCGCGTCGACTTCATCCAGGAGAACATCCCCGAGCAACTCGAGCTCAAGCAGCGCGTGCTGGCCGATGTCAGTCGCTGCGCGCCGCCGGATGTGATCATCGCGTCGAGCACTTCCGGGCTGATGCCCTCGGAACTGCAGCGCGACATGCAGGCGCCGGAGCGTTTCCTGGTGGGGCATCCGTTCAATCCGGTGTACCTGCTGCCGCTGGTGGAACTGGTGGGCGGCGGCAGTACCTCGAACGAGGCACTGACAGCGGCCGCGGATTTTTATCGCTACATCGGCATGCACCCACTGCGGGTGCGGCGCGAAATCCCGGGTCACCTCACCGACCGGCTGCAGGAAGCGCTGTGGCGCGAGATTCTGCACCTGGTCAACGATGGCGTTGCCAGCACCGGGGAGCTCGACGACTCGATTATCTATGGGCCGGGCCTGCGCTGGGCAGCCATGGGGACCAACCTGATCTATCACCTGGCCGGCGGTGAGTCCGGCATGCGCCATATGCTCCAGCAGTTCGGGCCGTGCCTGAAGTGGCCGTGGACCAAGCTCGAAGCGCCGGAACTCAGTGAGCAGCTGATCGACCGCATGGTCGAGGGCACGCAGGCACAGGCCGGCGGCCGTTCGATTCGCGAGCTGGAGCGGCTGCGTGACGACTACCTGGTGGCAATCCAGCAGGTACTGCGGCAGTTCAATATCGGGGCCGGAGCGACATTGCGCGCCCTGGAAGAGCGGCTGTATGTGCAAAATGGCGCGGCCGCGCGCGCCGCCGTGGATGGCGTGGCGGCGCTGACGGCTGGCCAGCCGCTGCGGCTGGTCGAGACTTACGTGCGCCCGGAGTGGGTGGACTACAACGGCCACATGACCGATTCGCGCTACCTGCAGGTGTTCGGCGATGCCACCGACGCGCTGCTGCGTGCGGTGGGAGTGGATGACGCCTACCGTGCCTCCGGGCGCGCGCTCTACACCGTGGAGACCCACGTCACCCATCGCGCTGAAGCCAGCGCGCTCGAGCCGCTGTACGTGACGACGCAGATCCTCGGGTTGGACGATAAGCGTGTGCACCTGTTGCATCATCTGAACCGGCGACGTGACGATCGACTGGTAGCCACCGGTGAGCAGCTGTATCTGCACGTGAACAGCGCCGCCGGCAAGGCCTCGCCCATGGACGCGGCGCTGCACGCCAAACTTGAGAAGATCCGCGTTGCCCAGGCCGGAATCGACCAACCGCCCCGCAGCGGCCGGCACCTGAGCCTGTGGAAGACCTGAGCCGCCACCATGCCCAAGATCGTCGATCACGACCAGCGCCGCGATGAAATCGCGCTCGTGGCCTGCCGCGTAGTGGCGGAGTACGGCTTCGACCAGGCCACCGTGGTGCGCATCGCGCGTGAAGCCGGTTATACCACCGGCATGGTGGCGCATTACTTCGATACCAAGCAGGACATCATCATCGCCGCGCTGCGGCTGATCCTGCGGCGTATCGAGGAGCGCCTGACGCGGCCGGGCGGCCCGGCGGCGCCGGACCTGTTGCTGCTGCTGACCGAGGCATTGCCGGTGGACGAACAGCGCTACACGGAATGCGCGTTCTGGATTGCCTTCTGGGGCCAGGTCTCGGCCGACAAGCGCTTGAAGCGCATCAACGCCTGGGTGCACCGCGAGTACATGCGTCTGTTCGAGCGCTGTCTGGCGCGCGCCTGGCCCGAGTGGGGCCAGTGGGCGCCGTCAACGCGCGATCAGGTATTGCGCTCGGTGGTGACCTTCATCAATGGCCTGACAGCCGGCGCCGTGGTCAGTCGCAGCGACTGGCCGGCGGATAAACAGCTCGAGCAGCTGCGGCTGCCGTTGCAGCTGCTGCGCGCCTGGGCCGGAAGCGCGGCCGCTGCCGGGCCCGAGAAGCTCAGGAAGCCGCACAAGTCGCCCACGTCCGGATCATCGGCGGCGTAGCCGGACAGCGCCAGGGGATATCAATGGACTTCGCGCTCACCGAAGAACAGCAGTTGATCATCAAGTCCACGCGCGAGTTCGTGGAACTGGAGCTGTATCCGCACGAGATGGAGATCGAGCGCAGCGGCGTGCTGCGTCCGGAATTGCTGCGCGAACTCAAGGCGAAGGCCATCGACGCCGGCTTGTACGCGGCCAACATGCCCACCGAGGTCGGCGGCGCCGGGCTGGATGCGGTGAGCTGGATCCTGTATGAGAAGGAACTCGGGCGCACCAGCTACGTGCTGCACTACACCTGCGTGGCACGGCCATCGAACATCCTGCTGGCCTGCCAGGGCGAGCAGCGCGAACGCTACCTGATGGCCGCCGTGCGCGGGGAGCGCTCCGATTGCCTGGCTATTTCCGAGCCCGGCGCCGGCTCCGATATGCGCAGCATGAAGACCACTGCCGTGGAGCAGGGCGGCGACTTCGTCATCAACGGCACCAAGCATTTCATCAGCCATGCGGATCACGCGGATTTTGTCATCCTGTTCGCGGTCACCGGCGAGGAGCAGTCCGCGCGCGGCAAACGCAAGCTCATCACGGCCTTTCTGGTCGATGTCGGCACGCCGGGCTTCGAGGTTCGGCGCGGCTACCAGAACGTGTCACACCGCGGCTACAACAACAGCATCCTGCAGTTCAGCGACTGCCGTGTGCCCAGGTCGGCGGTGCTCGGGGAAGTTCACCAGGGCTTCGATGTCGCCAACACCTGGCTCGCGGCGACACGGCTGCAGGTGGCGGCCAATTGCCTGGGTCGTGCCGAGCGGGCGCTGGATCACGCCAAGCAGTGGGCGGTCGATCGGGTACAGTTCGGGCAGCAGATCGGCAAATTTCAGGGCGTGGCGTTCAAGCTGGCGGACATGGCGCTGGAGCTGCGCGCCGCTGAACTGTTGACACTTGAGGCGGCGTGGAAGCTCGATCAGAACACCGCCACCGACATGGATATGGCGATGGCGAAGCTCAAGGCGACCGAGATGCTGGCCATGGTGGCCGACGAGGCGCTGCAGATCCACGGCGGCATGGGGCTGATGACCGAGCTGCCGCTGGAGCGCATCTGGCGCGACGCGCGCATCGAGCGCATCTGGGACGGCACCAGCGAGGTGCAGCGGCACATCATTTCCCGCTCGCTGCTGCGTCCGCTGGGCGGCTGAGCCGCGCCGCGGCGGTGCTGGCGCGGCCGCTGCACCTGCGCCTCTAGAGCTGCAGGGCAGCCGGCCGCTTCACTATAAAGGTCAGCACCAGGTAGTAGATCACGCCGAGCGCTATCCAGCAGCAGCCCATGATCTTGGCGCTGGCGTCCATTTCATACAGCACGTATGCGATTACCAGCAATCCCACCAGGGGCGATGCCAGGTGGGCCAGCCATCGGCCGCTGCGCCCGCGAATGAAGTAGTGGTTGATCACCGAGAGGTGCAGCAGCAGGAATGCGGTGAGCGCCCCGAAGTTCACGATCCGGGTCAGATCGTCGACCCGATTGGAGAAAAACAATCCGACCAGCAGCGATACCAGGGCGACCACCAGCGTGCTGATGTACGGTGTCTGAAAGCGCGGATGAATTCTAGCCAGTACTGCGGGCAATTTGTGGTCGCGCGCCATGGCGAACAGGATGCGCGATGTTGCCGCCTGGGCCGCCATCGCATTGGCGATTCCGGATGCAAGTACCACGGCGAGCAGGGTAATGCGCTCCAGCCAAACGCCGCCGGCGAGTCTGACGATGTCGTAGAAGGCGGTGCCCGGCGAGGAGAACTGCATGCCGCGCGCCAGATCGGTGGCGATCCAGGTCTGCAGCAGAAACAGTGCGCCTACCAGCAGAAGCGACAGCACGGTGGCGCGGCCGACGGCGCTCTGCTTGTCGCGGTTCTCTTCCGACAGGGTGGAGATGCCGTCGAATCCGAGGAACGACAGCACCGCGATCGAGGTTGCGCCAGCCACGGTGGCGAATGAAAACACACTCGGGTCGTATACCGGCTTTAGCGTGAGCCCGCCCGCGCCATGACCGCCATACAGGGCCAGCAGCCCAAGCACCACGAACAGCGCGAGCACCACCAGCTCGATTGCGAGCATGTAGCGGTTGGCACGTGCGGTAAACTCGATGCCAACCAGGTTCACAGCGACGTTGAAGCTCACGAAGCCGAGCAGCCACAGCCACTCGGGCACGTGCGGAAACATCGGCTGCAAGGCGATGGCGCTGAACAGGTAAAGCAGTGCCGGAACCAGGATGTAGTCCAGCAGGATCAGCCAGCCGGAAAAGAAGCCGGCGAGTTCGCTCAGGCCGCGCTGCGCATACGAGTACACCGAGCCCGCCATCGGAAACGCGCGCGACATGGCGGCGTAGCTGGTCGCGGTAAAGAGCATGCCCACCAGGCCGACGAGATAGGCGAGCGGCACCATGCCCTTGGCGTCGTCCCAGACGAATCCGTACACCGAGAACGGCGCGATGGGCACCATGAATACCAGCCCATAGATGATGAGGTCACCGGTCGTGAGCACACGCCGCAGCTGTTCCTTGTATCCGAACTGATCAAGACCTGGCATGGGGGACAGTGCCTCGCGAGCCGGCGCGGTTCGCTGTGCTTTGATGGGTGCGGCTAACGTGCGCCGCGATCGACGTCCGCGAGAAAACGGATCACGCCGTCGAAGTAGCGCTGCTGGTCGTCGTACATGGCCATGTGACTGCCGTCGGGACAGTCCAGGTAGCGTCCATGGGGCAGGCTGCGCGCCATGCTTTGCATGTAGCGCGGATCCATGGTGTCGTGGCCGGCGCCGATGGTCATGGCCGGAATGCCGATGCGCTGCAGGTCGGCGCTGCGATCCCAGCGCATGAGTTTGCCGCTGGCGCCGAGTTCGCTCGGCCCCTGCATCGGGATATAGACCTTGGGATTGATGTGTTTGAAAGCCCGGTCAACCGGATCCGGCCACTCGCCGACCGGCATGCGCAGCACATGGTAGATGTAGTGATGCTGCATCAGCAGCTCCATGTAGCGCGGATTGGCATAGTCCTGGGCGGCCTCGAGGCGCTTTATTTCCGCCAACGCGTCCACGTTCATGTTCGGCATCAGCACGCGCTCGGCGTAGTCGTTGTAGGCGGGAATACTCGCCATCATGTTGGAGATGATCAGGCCCTTGAGGCGTTGCTGGTGCCGCAGCGCGTATTCAATGGCGAGAATGCCGCCCCAGGAATGCCCGAGCAGAAAGAAATTGCCGGCATCCAGACCCAGCGCGATACGCACCTGCTCGACCTCATCGACAAAGCGATCGATATTCCACAGCTCCGGAATGTCCGGCTGATCGCTGTAGAAGGAACCGAGCTGATCGTAATAGTAGTACTCGACGCCCGCCGCTGGCAGATACGAGTCGCAGGCCTCGAAGTACTCGTGGGTGGCGCCCGGTCCGCCGTGCAACAGCAGCAGCCTCACGCGCGGGTTGTTGCCGACGCGTTTGGTCCAGACCTTGAACGTGCCGTGAGCGGTGGTAATCGGGATGATGCGCACGCCGCCGGATAGCCGATCGGCGCGTGACGAGGAGTCCAGGTAGGCTGTGGGAGTACTGGCGAAGGAGGCGTCAGCCGCGTTTGCGGTCATGGTCTACCCTGGGGATCGTTGCCGCAAGGGTACATGATCCGCCGGCCGGCGGGCTACTGCAGTGCCGCGTTGCGCGGTGCTGCCTGATCAGGCGTACATCAGCTCATCTGCGCGCAGGCGCACTGCCATGCATCGTGACACAGGAAGTGAAAACGATACTGGCGTCGGCCGGGAGTCTCCGGCGTTTCGATCTCGTATTCCACCTCGTCGCCGCGAATGATCGCATCGCACAGCGCGCACGGCTCATTGCTGCCCCGGCCGCCCCAGGTACGAAAATGCGTGCTGCAGGGCAGGCGTCCCTCGCGGATGCGCTGCTGCGCACGCTGTTCCAAATCCTGTTCGATTCGATCCGACGGCATCGGCTGCGCCTCCAACTTCCAATGTCTGGCGTTGTCGATTCGCATCACAACACCTCGCTCGCGGCGTGGTGAATCCATGAACATGGAAGCTAAGCGGGCGCGACTGAACGCACACTGAATCACGGTGCGGTGGAACTTCGGCGTCGCAGCGCCCCGCTGCCGGTCGATTCCTACAACCGGGCTGGCGCTGGACGCGGCGCAGATAATGCCGCGGTGCGCGTCGCAGCATGCAATGGCTTACTTGGGCTTGTTGTCGGGCGCCTTGGCGTTGTCGGGCAGCTTCATGCTTTCCGGGTGAAGGATGTTGAGCTTCATGCCGTCCGCGCCTACGAAATCACCCGGGACCATTCCGGCCGGGCAGACGCCAAGATACTTGCTATCACTGGTTACCGTCACCGCGCCGTCGGCCTGATGGATTTCCGTGTGCACCGAGGTTTCGCCGGTGAAGGTGGTGACGCTGGTGCTCTTCCTGACCTGGCCGCCGAATGTGCACTCGGTTTGCTCGGTATATACCGATCCGGTGTGGCTCAGGTTGATTATTTTGCACGGTTGGTCGCCTTTCTTGTGCGCATCGATCACGCTTTGCATGACCGCGGTGCTGTTGCACATAGTGCCGATCTGAGGCGGCCGTTTGCCGTCCCCAATGGTGGTAGTCGTGCTCCACAGGCCTTCCTTGATATTCGGATAGTCGGCCGCATGCGCTGCGGCTGCAAGGCAGGCAATACAAAGCATCCCGGGCAACAGTGACATTTTCATCGGCGAGCTCCGCAATTCTTCCTGGTCGGTGGATATATTCGGTTGGGCACCATAACAGATCAGGCGGCGCGAATTATCGTCGATCCGTGCGCCCAGGAAGCGCGCCCGGCGCAATGGCCGCACTATTTTCCTTTCCACGCCGGCGGGCGCTTTTCAGTAAAGGCACGCGCGCCTTCCTTCAGGTCCTCGGAGCGAATCACCTGTTGCACCGCGTGCAGGCAGTCGTGCAGCTCGAAGGCCTGATGCTCGGGTACCATTTCAGTTTGACGCAGCAGCTGCTTGATCGCCGGGAACAGCAACGGCGGGCCAGCGGCCAGCTGCTGCGCCAGCTCGCGCGCCTTGCCGAGCGCCTGGCCCTTGGCTACGACGTAATTGGCCAGGCCCCAGTGCTTGGCCTCGGCCGCATCCATCCAGCGACCGGTCATCAGGAATTCCACCGCCACATGGTACGGAATGCGCCGCCGCAGCTTGATCGTCCCGGCATCGGCCAGTACCCCGACATTGATCTCCGGCAGGGCGAAGCGAGCATGTTCCTCCATGACGATGATGTCGGTGCCGAGCACCAGTTCGAAGCCGCCGCCGCAGGCAATGCCGTTGACGGCGGAGATGATGGGCTTATCGAGGTTACGGGGGTAATTCAAGCCGCCAAAGCCGGCCGCGCCCCAGTCCGCGTCTGATTCCTCTCCGGCCGCCGCCCCTTTCAGGTCCCAGCCGGCACTGAAAAACCGCTCGCCGGCGCCGGTGATGATCGCGATGCGAAGCTTCGGGTCGTCGCGGAAGGTACGGAACACTTCGTTCAGGCGCCGGCTGGCGGCAAGGTTAATGGCATTTGCCTTCGGTCGATCGAGGGTCACCTCGAGAATCGGGCCATTGGTCGCGGTCGTGATTCCTTCAGACATTGCTACGCTCCTTTAGGGCAGCAGCCGGATCAGCGCGTCGACCGCCACAGCGCCGCGGCCCTGTGCCCGGACAATCACCGGGTTGATGTCGAGTTCGACCAGGCGATCGATGTTGGCCTCAGCGTAGCGCGCACACGCCATTGCCGTGGCCGCCAGGGCGGCGACGTCGGCTGGCGGGCGGCCGCGAAAGCCGCCGAGCAGCTTGCCGATGCCAAGCCGCATCAACGCCGCCTCGATCGCTGCCGGCGTAAATGGCGGCAACAGGCTGGCACTGTCCTGCAGCAGTTCGGTCAGCACGCCACCGGCGCCGAGCACCAGCACTTGTCCGAAGTCAGGATCGACGCTCACACCGATCAGAACCTCGGCCACTCCATCGCGTACCATTTCTTCCACCAGGATCGAATCCGAGAGTATAGCGAGCCGCTGCGCGGCGGCTGCGGCTTCCGCCGCGGTGCGCACGTCGACGATGACGCCGCCGAGCTCCGATTTGTGTTCCAGGGTTGATCCTGCGGCCTTGATGACCACCGGGAACCCAATCGCTTCCGCCGCCGCGACCACCGCCGCAGTCACGCCGCCCGCGTGCCTGCCGTCTATCATGCGCGAGCGCGGCACCGGCACGCCGAACGCTGCCAGCGCAGCCTTACCCTGTTGTTCATTCAACGCACTGGCAGAGCTTGCCGGAATCCGGCGCCGCGCCAGTCGCAGCTGCACGCCGCCACCTTCACCCCAGACCTGGCCGACCGCGCCCGCCAGGTCGAGCGCTTCGAGCGCCTCGCGCTGACCCTGCAGCGGGGCGATAGCGGCGGCAAGACACTTCTCGCGCGTGCCGGCTGCCAGCGATTCGGGCAGCGAACAGATGATCGCGGCGCGGCACGGCGCCTCCGCCAGCGTCGCGATGTATTCCTCGATCACGGCAAAGTAGCTGGCCGGATCGGCCTGCTCTTCGGGCGGACAATCCACCATCAGGCCTACGGCGTCGAACCCGGCCCGCCGCACCACTGAAAACAACGCCCGCAGCGCCGGCCGATCGAACCAGATGTGGGTGTGGAAATCGAACGGGTTGGCGATGGTCACCCGGTCACCGAGAATCTCGTGCAGCTGGGCCGCTGACGCCGCCGGGAAGGGTGGAAACTGCAGGCCCAGTTGTCGCGCGGCGTCTGCCGTCATCGCCATGTCGCCACCGGACGCGCCCATCACCAACATGCGGCGGCCGGCCAGCGGACCGCCGGTGTGGAAAATCTTCAGCGTTTCGCACAGCGTCGCCAGTGAGTCGCAGCGTGCGATACCCGCCTGGCGGCAGAAAGCGTCGAACACGACGTCGGCACCGGCCAGCGCGCCGGTGTGCGTGCGCGCTGTGCGGGCGGCCGCCTCGGTGCGTCCGGCCTTGACCAGTGCCACCGGCTTGCCGGCGGCGCGCGCCCGATCCACCGCGGCGGTGAAGCGCGCCACGTCCTTGATGCCCTCGATGTAGATGCCGAACGCCGTGACGCGCTCTTCAGCGGTGAGCAGTTCGATCATGTCTTCGACCGCCAGCCGGGTCTGGTTGCCGACCGTGATCACGTAGCCGATCGGCAGCGAGCGGTCGTTGAACAGCAGATTGAGCGCGATGGTGCCGCTCTGGCAGATCAGCGCCACGCCGCGCTCCGGTCGCCCGCCGACCACTTGATCCGGCCATAGCGCCGCGCCGTCGAAGAAATTGATGAAGCCGTAGCAATTGGGGCCGAAGAACGGCAGCTCGGCGGCGGCGCTCTGCAACTGAGCGGTGAGTTGCTGTCCCTCGGCATTGCCGGTTTCGGAAAATCCGGCAGCAAAGCACACAAAGCCGCCGGCGCCGCTGCGGGCGAGCGCGGCGGCGATGGCCGGTACCTCTCGATTCGGAGCGGCGATGAAGGCGGCGTCGGGCACCCCTGGCAGTTCATCGACCGAGCGGTAGTAGGGCGTCTCGGGCGAGGAGGGACGCTGCGGATGGATACGCCACAGCTTGCCGTCGTAGCCGATCGCGCGGCTGGCCGCGACCGCCGCATCGGCCCAGGCGCCTCCGATCATGGCGATACTGCGCGGCGCCAGCAGTCGCTGCATTGCGGACGGGTTCATCTAGCGGCCGCGCAATTCCATGCGCCGGGAGCCGGGTCCGGGCCATGGCGCATCGGCCGCGGTCGGCGCCAGTGCGGCGAGCGCCGCGGCGATCTGGGGCGTGAACGGGGTGCTGGCCACGGTATCGCCCTGGTGTACGTGCAGCAGCATGATCTCGGCGGTCGCGGCCACGGCGGGGCTGCCTGCGCAACTGATGTCAAAGCCGGCGTGAATGCGCTTGTGATCCGAGCCCAGCAAGTGCACGCCGACCAGGACCTGGTCGCTATGGTGGACTTCGCGCAGGTAGTGGAGGTGCATTTCGAGCGTGTAGAGCGTATTGGCAGTCGCGGCGCGATAGGCCGCGTCCAGCCCGAGGCGATCCATCAGTGCATCGGTGGCGTAGCTCAATATCAGCGCGTAGTAGGCATCGCGCAGATGCCCATTGTAGTCGATCCACGAAGCGTCGATCGCGGTGCGATAGACCTGGATTGCTGGCACGACGGGGCCGCGATCTAGTGCAGCTGCAGCCGCTCGCGCGTTTGCGCCGGGCTGAGGATGCGCGCTCCCATCGCCTCGATGATGCCGCGCGCCTTTTCCACCAGCTGCGCGTTGCTGGCGTATACGCCGCGGCTCAGGTACAGGTTGTCCTCCAGGCCGACGCGCACGTTGCCGCCCAGCAGCACCGATTGCGCCACCCAGGGCATCTGCATGCGGCTGATCGCGAATGAACTGAACACGCAGTCGGGCGGCAGCGAGTTGACCATGGCCAGCAGATGGCCGGTATCGGCCGGCGCGCCGTAGGGAATCCCCATGCACAGCTGGATCAGCACTGGCGCCGGCAGCAGTTTCTCCTTGATCATCTGCTTGACGAACCACAGGTTGCCGGTGTCGAACACCTCGAGCTCAGGCTTCACTCCCAGGTCGCGCAAAATCTCGGCGCCACGTCGCAGGTAGTTCGGCGTCGATAAATAGGCGCGGTTGCCGTCGCCGAAATTGAGGCTGCCGCAGTCGAGCGTGGCGATATCCGGCCGGTACAACCCCTCACTGCAAAGATCGATGACATGCCGCATGCGCTGTTCCTGGCTGCAGAAGTCGCTGCCAGGGGCCGGAGTATTTGCCAGGCCCTGGTCGCCGACCACGATGTAGCCACCCATTCCGCAGGTCAGATTGACGATGACGTCCACCTTGCTGTCGCGGATGCGTTTCACCACTTCGCGGTAGTGCCGGGTCTCCATGCTGAAGGCGCCGGTGTCCGGTTCGCGCACATGTATGTGTACGATGGCCGCCCCGGCGGCTGCGGCCGCCACCGCGGCGGCGGCGATCTGCTCCGGGGTGATGGGACAGTGCGGGCTCTTGGTGACGTTGGTATCGTCGCCGGTAATGGCGCAGGTGATGAAGACGTCCTGGTTCATGACGATGCCCGCGGCTGGTAAATATTATGGCATCGATAATATAATAATCGGCGACACTGCGGCAAGTCGTGGCATGCTGCAGCAACGTTGCGCGATGGCGCAGCTGCCGGCCCGCGGAGGACATTGATGCAGACACAGATGCTGATCGGCGGCCGATTGCTGGCGGGCGAGGGACCGGCACAGCAGGTGCTCGACGCCGCCAGTGGCGCACAACTGGCGAGCGTGCCTTCCGCAAGCGTGGCCCAGGTCGATGCGGCGGTCGCCGCCGCCGAGCAGGCATTCGACGGCTGGGCGCAGACTTCACCCAAGGATCGCTGCGCGCTGCTGCTGAAGATCGCGGATCGCATCGAGGCCCGGGCGCAGGACTACGCCGCCCTGGAATCGCACAACACCGGCAAACCGCTGCAGGCGATGCTCAACGACGAGATCCCGGCGATCGCCGACGTGTTCCGGTTTTTTGCCGGCGCTGCGCGCACCCAGCACGGCCAGCTGGGCGGCGAGTACCTGCCGGGCCACACCAGTTTCGTGCGTCGCGATCCGATCGGCGTGGTGGCGTCGATCGCACCCTGGAACTATCCGTTGATGATGGCGGCGTGGAAGATTGCCCCGGCGATTGCAGCCGGCAACACCATGGTGCTCAAGCCCTCGGAGCAGACCCCGCTGAGCGCGCTGATGCTGGCGCAGCTGTTCGCTGAACTGCTGCCGCCCGGCGTGGTGAACGTGGTGTGCGGACTTGGCGATCCAGTCGGCACGACGCTGGTGGCGCATGCGCGCGTGCGCATGGTATCGCTGACCGGGTCGGTCGCCACCGGGCAGAAGGTGCTGGCGGCGGCGGCCGGCAACCTCAAGCGCACTCATCTGGAGCTCGGCGGCAAGGCGCCGGTAATCGTGTTCGACGATGCCGACGTGGCCGAGGTGGTCGCGGGTATTCGCACCTTCGGCTTCTACAATGCCGGGCAGGATTGCACCGCCGCTTGCCGCATGTACGTTGGGGAACGCATCTATGAGCGCGTGGTCGCGGATCTGACGCGGGCGGTGGGGACCATCAAGGTCGGGCGGCAGCAGGAGCCGGGCGTGGAAATGGGCCCGCTGGTGTCGTATGCGCAGCGCGAACGCGTAGCAGCCTTCGTGGCGCGCGCCGCTGCCGAGCCGCACATCCAGGTCACGACCGGCGGCAGCGCCCGGGCCGGCAGCGGATTCTTCTATGAGCCGACCATCGTTGCCGGCGCCCGGCAGAGCGACGAGATCGTGCAGCGCGAGGTGTTCGGTCCGGTGGTGTCGGTCACGCGCTTCACCGATGCCGATGAGGCGCTGCGCTGGGCCAACGACTCCGAGTACGGGCTGGCGTCATCGATTTGGACGCGCGATATCGCGCGCGCCATGCAGGTGGCGGCGCGGCTGCAGTACGGCTGCACCTGGATCAACACGCACTTCGCGAGCGTGAGCGAGATGCCGCACGGCGGCTTCAAGCGCTCCGGCTATGGCAAGGATCTGTCGGTGTATGCGCTCGAGGACTACAGCGTGCCGCGCCACGTGATGGTGAGGTTATAGCGCATGCACGCCCGGCCCTGGCTGCGCTTGCCACTGCTGCTCTCGGCGGCGGCGCTCAGCGGTTGCGGTTCCGGTCAGCAGGGCGCCGATGCCAAGGTAGTGAACGTCTACAACTGGGCCGACTACATCGGCAAGGACACGCTCTCGAAGTTCGAAAGTGCCACCGGTATCAGGGTGGTCTACGATACCTACGATGCCGATGAGACGCTGGAAGCCAAGATGATGGCGGGCGACTCCGGCTACGACGTGGTGAGCACCTCGACGGATTTCTTCAGCCGCCAGATCAAGGCCGGCATCTACCAGAAGCTCGATCGCAGCAAGCTGCCGAACTGGAGCAACCTGGATCCGCAGGTGCTGGCGATCGAGGCCGGCGCCGATCCGGGCAACCAGTACGCCATGCCCTACCTGCGCCACGTCAACGGCTTTGCCTACAATGTCGACATGATCAAATCCCGCATGCCCAATGCGCCACTCGACAGTCTCGACATGATCTTCAACCCACAGGTGATCGCGCACTTTGCCGATTGCGGGGTGTCGTTCCTGGATCAGGCGGAGGACGTGCTGCAACTGGCGCTGAACTATCTGCACCTCGATCCGAATTCCACCAACCCCGATGACTACAAGCGAGCCGAGAAACTGCTGCTCGCGGTGCGTCCCTACATTCGCGCCTTCGATTCCAGCGAGTATATGAATGGGCTGGGAAACAAGGAGTTCTGTATCTCGATGTCCTGGTCCGGAGACTATGCAGCCGCGAAGGCGCGCGCCAAGGCCGCCGGGGTCGACGTCAACCTGGCGTTTACCGTGCCCAAGGAAGGCGCCAATGCATCGTTCGATGCGCTGCTGATTCCTGTGGATGCGCCGCATCCGGATGCAGCGCACAAGTTTCTCAATTTCATACTGGAACCGAAGGTGATCGCCGACATCACCAACGAGATTCATTACGGCAACGACAACCTGGCGTCCACACCCTACGTCGATCCGCAGATACTGAATGACCCTGCGATCTATCCGACGCCGGCGATCGCAGCGCGCCTCTATGAATCGGCAGAGGTCAGTCCGGCCCTGGAACGCATCCGCACCCGCACCTGGACCCGCATCAAGACGGCGCGCTGAACCCATGCCATCACCAGCCCCCATGGCGCGCCTGTGCATCACTGCCGGCAATGAATTGACGATCGAGCATGGCGATGGGCAGCGCTATGCCATCCATCCGATCTGGCTGCGCGAGCGTTGCCAGGACGCAAGCACCGTTGACCTGCACACCGGGCAGCGGCTGCAGGATCCATCGGATCTTGATCCGCGGCTGGGGCTGCGCGCCGTCACGCAGCCCGAAGCCGGAAAATTTCGCGTGCAGTTCAGCGATGGACACCAGGCGGATTTCCTCGAGTGCGACATTCTGGCCGAGGCGGCGCTCGCCGCCGGCGATCACGACCTGCCGGCGCCGAAGCTCTGGGATGCGACGTTGCGGCCGGGTGCGCCGGCGCGATGGCACGGCCAGCCGAGCGATGACGAACGCGTGCAGTGGCTGACACGCTTCCTGCAACTGGGCTTCGTCATCTTCAGCGACGTGCCGACGCAACCCGGACAGATACTGCAGGTCGCCGCGGAGTTCGGGTTTACCCGCGAGACGAATTTCGGTGAGCTGTTCGACGTACGTTCGACTCCCGCGGCGATCGATCTGGCGTACACCGCCATGGCGCTGGATCCGCATACCGATAATCCGTACCGCTGGCCGGTGCCGGGCGTACAGCTGCTGCACTGCCTGGTGAATCAGACCTCCGGTGGGCTGTCTACGCTGGTCGACGGCTTTGCAGTGGCCGAGGCGCTGCGGGTGCGCGACCCCGGGGCGTTCGATCGGATGTCGCGTACGGCGGTGCGGTTCCGCTATCGCGACGCCGGCACCGATCTGGTGGCGAGCGCGGCGCCGATCGAACTCGACGTTACTGGCCGCGTCCAGGCGGTACACTTCAGTCCGCGGCTGGATTTCGTCCCGCTGCAGCCGCCTGCGGACCTGGAAGCGTACTATCGCGCGCGGCGAGCGTTTGATCACCTGCTGCGCTCACCGGAGTTCGAATTCCGCTTCCTGCTCGGTGCCGGCGAGCTGGTGATGATGGACAACCGCCGCCTGTTGCACGGGCGCACCGCATTCGACCCGGCCGAAGGACTGCGGCATCTTCAGGGCTGCTACATCGACATCGACGGTCCGCGCAGCCTGTATCGGCTGCTGCGACGCCGGAGAACCACAGCGACGGAGGAGCGGCGATGAGCCAGATCATGCGCGAGATGGTGAGTTTTCGCAGGATGCAGGACGGTACCCGCGAGGATTACCTGCTGCTCGATCGCTCGGAGCGCGACTATGCGATGCGACTGCCCGATCGGGTGCTCGAGGCGCTGCGCCGGCTGGATCATTCACTCGCGGGCTATCCACTGAGCCGGCTTGGACATTCACTACAGGTCGCAACGCGTGCCCGTAACGATGGTGCCGATGACGAGCTGGTGCTGGCGGCGCTGATCCACGATATCGGCGACGAGCTGGCGCCATACAATCACGCGGAATTCGCCGCAGCCATCATCCGGCCCTATGTGCGCCCCGAGGTGAGCTGGATCGTCGAACAGCACGGCCTGTTCCAGAATTACTATTACGTGCACCATCTCGGCGGCAACCGTAATGCTCGCGATCGCTTCAAGGGGCATCAATGGTATGGCGCCTGCGCGGCATTCTGCGAGCGCTGGGATCAGGTGTCGTTCGATCCGGACTATCCGAGCAGGCCGCTGGAGGCTTTCGAGCCACTGGTGCGCAGCATCCTTGGCCGGCCGGCTCACGATTCGCGCTACATCGTCGAGCCGATCGCCTGAAGCGGCGACGGCGGTCGGGTGCCACGTGTCAGTGCGTCAGCGCTCCGCCATCTGCATCTCCAGCGCCCGCCGCTGGTCGGCGCGACGCATGAAGTAGCCGGCCGCGATCACGCAGGCACCGACCGCGCAGATGATCAGGCTGGCGAGTGCATTGACGTCGGGGCTGACTCCAAGCTTGACCTTCGAATAGATGACCATCGGCAGCGTGCTGGCGCCCGGGCCGGACACGAAGCTCGAGATCACCAGGTCGTCGAGCGAGAGCGTGAAGCTCAGCAGCCAGCTCGACAGGATCGCCGGCGCCAGGAGCGGCAGTGTGATCTCCAGGAACGCGCGCGCCGGACCTGAGCCTAAGTCCATGGCTGCCTCTTCCAGCGACCGGTCGGCGCTCTGCAAACGTGACTGCACCGTGATGGTCACGTAAGCCGAGCAGAAAGCGACGTGCGACAGCACGATGGTGGTGAAGCCGCGGTGCGGCCAGCCGAGCATCTGTAGCATGGAAACGAACAGCAGCAGTTGCGTGATCCCGGTGATGATCTCCGGCATCACCAGCGGCGCGTTCACCATGCCGGTCAGCAGCAGCCGGCCGCGAAAGCGCGCAAAGCGCACCAGCGCGATGGCCGCCATGGTTCCCAGCAGCACCGCCGCACTGGAGGCGGTGACCGCGACTTCCAGCGACAACAGTGCCGCCTGCAGCAACTGCCGGTTGTGCAGCAGTTGGAAATACCACGCGGTCGAGAAACCGCCCCAGACATTGACCAGGGGCGATGCATTGAACGAGTAGCCGATCAGCACCACGATCGGCAGGTACAGCACCGTGATGCCCAGGCACAGCACGGTGAGCAGCGTGGGGGAATAACGGTTTTCCATGCCGTTTCAGGCCTCGAGCTGCTTGACGTTGTAGTACTGGTAGATCGCGATCGGACCGGCGAGCAGAAACAGGAACGCGATCGCGACCGCTGAGGCCACCGGCCAGTCATGGTTGCCGAAGAACTCGTCCCACAGCACGCGGCCGATCATCAGGCTGTCGGGTCCGCCGAGCAGCGACGGGATCACGAACTCGCCGACCGCCGGTATGAACACCAGCATCGAGCCGGCGATCACCCCCGGTATCGACAGCGGCAGGGTGACATCGAGGAACACGCGCCAGGGCGGACTGCCCAGATCCGAGGCCGCTTCCAGCAGCGAGCGGTCGAGCTTCTCCAGTGTGGCGAACAAAGGCAGCACCATGAACGGCAGGTAGGAATAGATGATGCCAAGATAGACCGCCAGCGTGGTGCGCATGATCCTGAGCGGCTCGTGAATCAGCCCCAGGTGCAGCAGGATGGTGTTGAGAATGCCGTTGTCGCGGATGATGCCCTCGAGGGCATATACCCGCAGCAGAAACGAGGTCCAGAATGGCAGAATGATGATCAGCAGCAGCACGTTCTGCGTCGACTTGGACGCCCGGGCGATCGCATAGGCCATCGGATAGCCTAAGCCCAGGCAGATCAAGGTCGAAAAGAATGCGGTCTTGAGCGAATATAGATACGCCACGCCATAGACGTCGTCGGTAAACAGGTACTGATAGTTCGCCAGGCTGAGCGTGAATTGCAGGTGATGGTCGGCGGTGCGGGTCAGCACGTCTGTGAACGGAGGTATGTGCGCCGCGGTGTCGGCGAAGCTGATCTTGAAGGCGAATGCGAACGGAATGAGAAAGAAAATCAGCAGGAACAGCAGCGGTGGCAGAATGATGAGCCAGCGGCCCGGACGATCTATAAGTTTCATCGGTCGTGCAGGAATGTGGCCCCCGGCACTATTGTGCGCGATAAATCCATTCCGCGGTACAGATTTTGCCGACTCGCGGGCGTGCGCGAAGCAGCGCTAGCCGTGGCATTGCGCGCACCACCGACCGGCGACGGCGCCGAGAGGGCTTCCGGCCGGGCCACGCGCAGCCGCCAGCGCCAACGGCTGATCGACGCCTGCATATCGGCGCTGCATATCCATGGGCCGTCGCGCACCACGGTAGAAAAAGTGGTTTCGATCGCCGACCTGTCGCCCGGAATAGTAAGGTTTTACTTCGATTCCAAAGCGGCGATGCTGGTGGCGTCGCTGGAATATCTGTCGTCCGAGTTCGAGCAGCAGGTACTGTTGCCGGTGTCGCAGCTGAGGCAGTCGCCGGTGCAGGCGCTGGAATTGCTGGTGGACCTGTATCTGGATGCGGACATAGCCAGTCCGCGCAAGGTGTCGGTCTGGTATTCATTCTGGGGCGAGGCCAGCTCGCGCCAGGAGTACTACGACATCTGCGGCAACAGGGATGAGGAGTTCGCCCGCCTGGTGCGCGAGCTGATCGAGCGCCTGATCGAAGAGACCGGCGCGCGGCACCTGGATGCCGACGGGGTGGCGCTGGGCTTGATCGGCGTGCTGGAGATCCTGTGGCAGGGCTTCGCGTTTCAAAGCGAGGCCAACATCGATCGCGCCGCCGCCAGGGCGCGCGCCCTGGCCTACCTGCGCTCGGTGTTCCCGGGCAAGTTCCCGGACGCGCTGCCGTTCTCGCCGCCGACATCTCGGCGTGACGAGGCCAGCGAGCTCTGGGAGCCGCCAGCCGCAGTGCTCCCCGCCGCATCCCAACCGACGCTGCAGCCGGGAGCACGCCTGCCTGCCTGGGCCTACGCTCACGCCGCGCTGCTGGCGGCGGAGCGCGACCGGCTGCTGCGACCGGCGTGGCAAATCATCGGTCACGACGCTGAAGTTCCGGCGGCGGGCGATTTTCTGAGTGCCGACCTGGCCGGCGAACGGGCCCTGGTGGTGCGCGACGAGCGCAGCCGCTTGCACGCCTTTCGCAACGCCTGCCGCCGGCGGCCGCATGCCCTGGTTATCGCGCGCACCGGCCACCTCGAGGGCGCGATTCACTGCGCATCCCACAATCTCACCTATCGTCTGGATGGACGACTGGTGGACGGCGACACGCCGGGCGATCTTAGTGCGCTTGGGCTTGCGCAATGGGGCCGGCTGATCGTGGTGCGCGCGGCGGGGCCCGCCCCGGCAGCACCGCTCGAGGGTGCCGGGGTCGACTGGGCCGCGTTCGACCGCCTGACGCCGGTTGGTGCGCAGCAAATCCAGGTGGCCGCCGACTGGAAGCTGATCGTCGAGCGCTGGCTCGAGGCGCCGACACAACAGCGCCAGTTCCTGCCGCCGAACCAGCTGATCGAGGCGCGGCGCGACGCGGCGCTGATACTGCAGGTGATTCCGGTGGCGGCTGGGCGCTGCCGCTTGCAGCGCTACGACTACTCCGCGACCACGCCGACGCGGCGGGCAGGCCGCTCAAAACGCAGCGCCAGCACGCAGGCGCGTTGGCAGCGGCAGATCAACGCCTGGTTGCAGCGCGAGATCGCGCTGGCTGAGTCCACCCAGACCGGGCTTGCCGGGGCGCCCGAGGAAATCGAGGACCCAGGCCCGATTGCCGACGCGCTGCTGCAGTTTCGCCGCTCGATCACGGCACTGTTGCCGGCCATCCCGACACTGCCGGAGCGTTCGCTCTAGGCAAAGCGTGCGGGCGGGCTCGACTGTCGCACTTCCGGGATGCGCTCTCGCAGCAACTGGTGAAACTCATACATGCAGTTCTCCAGGCGCGACAGCGGACCGGGCTCATAGCTGCCTGATGCCAGCCCCAGCTGCACCCGCCGGCAGAGGAACTCATCCTCGCGCTGCACCTGGCGGTTTATGCGGGCACTCAGATAGCGCACGATGCGCATCTCGCGCCGCTCATCGGCCAGCGCGAACGAGGCGCCGCGGATAGTGCATTTGCCCGGACCGCGCGGCAGTACCTGGAAGTAATCCATCTGGTCCGGAAACACATCGATGCCCAGGTTGGGCAGCATGCTGTAGAAGCTCCAGCGCTTACGGTGTTCTTCGGGCAGTTGCTGGCTGACCCCGGCCACCATGCGCTGGTACATGCGCTCGCTCCAGCGCGAGGATTCGCGCTCACGCATCCAGCTGATGCCGCGCGCCACGCCGCCCGGTAAGTTGACCTGATCGTCGTAGTCCGGAGTGAACATGCGGTTCAGGCCGGGATGACCGATGGGTACGTGATAGGACTCCAGATAGTTGTCCATCGCGACCTTCCAGTCGCAGTCCCAGTGTTCGATGTAGGACGCGCCCAGCGGCACCATGTCCTCGAAGCGATGCGGCGCAAACTCCGCCAGAAAACCGCCCCAGATCTGCTCCAGCGGCGGCGGGTTGCCGGCCACGCAGACGAACACGAATCCCATCATGACCTGCGAGCGAACCGGCTTCAGGCTGTATTGCGCGCGATCGAGTCCCGGGAAAGTCTCGCGCGCGGGCACGCCCACCAGCTCGCCCGATAGCCGGTAAGACCAGCCGTGATAGGGGCAGGTGATATGGGCGCGGCAATTGCCGCCGCCTTCCAGCAGACGTGAACCGCGATGGCGGCAGACGTTATGAAACGCCTGAATCGCACCGTCAGCGCTGCGCACGGCCACCACGCTGTCAGCGCCCAGGTGAAGGGTCATGTAGTCGCCCGGCTTGGGGATCGAGCTGACGTGACACACGATCTGCCAGCTCGGTTTGAGGATGCGCTCGTATTCCAGGCGCGTCATTTCCGGATGGTTGTAAGCCCACGCCGGCAATGCGCGCGGCAGCGGGGCCAGGGTCGGCTCGACCGATGGGGCTGCTGAGGAATTCATCGGAGGCCTCCGGCGGGTGGGGGCAGTTTTATATGGGTATTCAATTCTACACCAAAGTTATATGCTCATATAGACGCATTGCAGAAGTGATGCTACCGTGCCGTACCGGCACCTTGAAGCGGAGCGCAGCCATGCCCCGAACCCTCAGCAAAAACCACGCGCATTTCCAGCGCGCCGTGCAGCGCATGCCCTTGGGCGTGGCCTCGAATTTCCGCTTCTGGGGCGAGGACCGCACGATTTATGTCAAATCGGGCCGTGGCGCACGGATTACCGACCTCGACGACAACGTCTACGTGGACTACCGCATGGGCTACGGTCCGGCCATCCTCGGCTATGCCGATGCCCGGGTTGATCAGGCGGCGCGTGAAGGCATGCAGGTCGGCGGCGTATTCGCGTTGTCCACCGAATGTGAGTACCGCGTGGCGGAGCGCATCGCGAAGATGGTGCCGGCGGCGCAGCTGGTGCGCTTCTCCAATTCCGGCACCGAGGCGGTGATGGCCGCGCTGCGGTTGGCGCGCGCCTATACCGGCAAGGACGACTACGTGATCCTGGAGGGCAGTTATCACGGGCTGTTCGACGCCGCCATGTGGTACACGCCGATGGACAAGTGGTCCCAGGTTGGGGAGCCGGAAGTCTATCCGTACAGCGAGGGAGTGCCGCTCAGCACGCGCAACTTCGCGCATTTTGTCCAGGCCAACGACGCCAATCAGCTCGAGGACGTGTTCAAGCGCCATGCCGGATCGATTGCCTGCCTTCTGATCGAGCCGATCATGGGCAACTGCCTGGGGATCGCGACCGACCCGTCCTACATCCGAGCGGCGCGTGAGTTGTGCGACCGCCACGGCGTGGTGCTGATCATCGATGAGGTAAAGAGCGGCTTTCGCGTCGCGCGCGGCGGCGTGCAGGAGCTGTACGGGGTACAGGCGGACCTGTGCACCTTTGCCAAGGCGATCGCCAACGGCTATCCGATCTCGGTGCTGGCCGGCCGCGAGGACATCATGCGCAAGATCGGGCGCGGCGTCGCGCACGGCGGCACCTACACCGCGCACCCGGTGTCGCTGGCAGCGGCCGAAAGGACGCTGCAGATCCTGGATGAAACCGATGCACTGGAGCGCATCGCCGCCTACGGCACGCGGCTGCGCGCTGGCATGAGTGCGATCCTCAAGGCGCGCGGTGTGGCGCACAGCTTTGTCGGCCACCCGTCGATGGGCGGATTGTACTTCGCGCACGAGCCGCCACGTACCTACCGCGACTGGAAGGGCAGTGACTACACGTTCTACGATGCCGCCGCCCGGGTGTTGCACGATGAACGTATCCTGTGCGAACCGGATTCGCGCGAGCCGTGGTTTATTTCTGCGGCGCACGATGACTCGTGCCTGCGCGATACGCTCACCGGGTTCGAGGTGGCGATCGACACCACGCTGGAGACGCTCGGCAAATCGCGCCGCATGCCGGCTTAGGGCAATTGACGGCGGATTTCACGGCTGAATGAGGGGTTTGGGGAATGGCAAGGGGCGGCAGCCGGCGCCATGATGCGATCATCGTGGGTGCCGGCCACAACGGTCTGGTCGCCGCGTGCTATCTGGCGCGCGCCGGCCTGGACGTGCTGGTGCTGGAGCGCAATGCCTACATTGGCGGCGCTGCCGTCAGCCGCCGGCTGTACGACGGCTTCACCTACTCGAACTGCTCCTACGTCTGCAGCCTGCTGCGCACCGAGATCATCCGCGATCTGAGCTTGCCCGCTTACGGGCTGCAGATCATTCCCTACGAGGGCGGTTGCACCATGATGCGCGATGGCGGCCATCTGGCGCTGTACGACAATCACGACGCACTGCGCCGCGAAATTGCGCGCCACTCCAGGCGCGACGCCGAGAGCTATGAACGCTACCTGCGCGACATGCTGCGCCAGTGCCGCTTCATCAAGCCGCTGTTGCTGCGCGAGCCGCCGGACCCGACCTCGTTCAAGCCGCGCGATATCATGGAGCTACTGCACCTGGGAAAGCACTTCCACCGGCTCGGCGAGCAGCGCATGTACGACACGGTGCGCTTCTGGACCATGAGCTGCGCCGATTTTCTGGACGAATATTTCGAGAGCGAGATCGTCAAGGCGCACCTGGCCGGCAGCTCGATCATCGGTACCGCGCTCGGTCCGCGCTCTCCTGGCACCGCCTACGTGCTGCTGCACCACTACATGGGCAACATCGACGGTGCAGTGGGTGCCTGGGGTTTTGCCCGCGGCGGCATGGGAGCGGTTACGCAGGCGCTGGCTGCATCCTTGCAGGCCAGTGGCGGTAGCATCCGCAGTGGCGCCCCGGTGGATCAGATCCTGGTGCAAAATGGGCGCGCCTGCGGCGTGGTGCTCGACAACGGCGAGGAGCTGCAAGCCCGCATCGTAGTGTCCAATCTCGACGTGCGGCGCACGTTCCTCGACATCATGGACCCCAAGGATCTGCCCGGGGAGTTCGTGTCGCAGGTACGCAATTTCAAGATCCGGGGTTCATCCGGCAAGCTCAACATTGCGCTCGACGGCCGGCCGCATTTTCCGGCCATTCCGCACGGCTCACCGAGCATTCGCGGTGATCTGCACGTGACCGACAGCATCGAAATGCTGGAGCGCGCCTACGACGACTGGAAGCAGGGCCGCTGGTCGCGCGCGCCGTACATCGATATGCTGATGCCATCGCAAATCGATCCGACCCTGGCGCCCGGCGGTAAGCACTATATGTCGGTGTTCGTGCAGTACTGTCCCTACAGGCTCGCCGACGGCGAATGGGATGCAGCCAGGCGTCAGGCTTTCGGGCGCACGGTGATCGACACCATTGCCGAGCACAGCCCGGATTTCAAGGACCTGATCCTGCATGCCGAGATCCGCACTCCCTGGGACTTGGAGAACGAGGTCGGGTTGACGGAGGGCAACATCTTCCAGGGCGAGCTCACCTTCGATCAGCTGCTGTTCAACCGTCCGATTCCCGGATACGCGCAGTACCGCGCGCCGGTGCGCGGCATGTACATGTGCGGCTCGAGCACTCATCCGGGAGGCGGGGTGATGGGCGCTCCGGGTTTCAACGCCGCGGGCGCGATTTTGCGCGACTTGGGCCGGGCTCACTGACCATGTCAGGCGCCTCCGCCGGCAAGTCCAGCTACGACTGCATCGTCATCGGCGGCGGTCATAACGGACTGGTATGCGCCGCATATCTGGCGCGTGGCGGCCGCTCGGTGCTGGTGCTGGAAGCAGCGAACCAGGTGGGAGGCGCGGCCATCACGCGCGAATTTGCCCGCGGCTTCAGGGTCTCGGCCTGCGCCCACCTGCTGCATCTGATGCCGGGATCGCTGATCAAGGAGCTCGGACTGGATGCACGCGGCCTCAAGCTGGCCGCAGCCCATATGCCGACCACCGCCATCGGTCCCGAGTGCCTACCGCTGCCGATCGACGCGCAGGACCCGACGCTGCTGGCGGCGCGCTCGCGCGCTGACGCCGCCGCGCTGCCCGCCTATCGCGCTCGCCTGCGACGCCTGGCCGCAGCGCTGTATCCGGTGCTCGATCGCGCGCCGCCGCGACTGGGGACCGATTCCTGGCAGGATCGCAGCGCGTGGCTGCGCATCGGCTGGCGCATTCGCCGGCTCGGGCGCTCCGACATGCGCGAACTGCTGCGCATCGGCGGCATGTGCGTGCAGGACCTGCTGGACGAACACTTCGAGACTCCGCTGCTCAAGGGCGCGCTCGGATTCGATGCCGTGCTTGGCACCAATGCCGGTCCGCGCTCCCCTGGCAGCGTGTTTCCACTGCTGTACCGCATGGCGGCCGAAGTGCAGGGCGGCAGCGCGCTGGCACAGCCGGTGGGTGGGCTGGGCGCGGTGTCGGATTCCCTGGCGCGCGCGGCGCTCGCGGCCGGGGCCGCGATCCGCACCGGCGCGATTGTGGATCGCATCATGGTGCGCGAGGATCGTGCCGCCGGCGTGATACTCAAGTCAGGTGAGCAGATCTGCGCCGCCAACGTGATTTCGAATGCCGATCCAAAGACGACTTTCCTGGAGTTGCTCGGTGGCGAATATCTCGACACCGGCTTCGTGCGCCGTATCGCGCATCTGCGTGCCCGCGGCGTGACCGCCAAGCTGCACCTGGCATTGAACCGCCTGCCGCAATTCACCGGGCTGCCGGACGCTGCACTGGCCGGCCGCTTGTTGCTGGCGCCGTCGCTGGACTACGTCGAGTGCGCCTTCAATCACGCCAAGTACCGTGAGTTCTCGCCGGCGCCGATCGTTGAGATCACGGTGCCGAGTGTCAACGATGCCGGTCTGGCGCCCCCCGGGCGCCACGTGCTGTCGGCGGTGGTGCAATACGCGCCGTACGAGCTCGCCGCGGGCTGGCAGCACGAGAGCACCCACTTCGCGCAACTGGTCATCGATGCGCTCGAGCGCTGCGCACCGGGGCTGCGCGACAGTATTGAGGCGATCGAGCTCCTCACTCCGCCGGATATCGAGCGCGAGTTTCGCATCAGCGGCGGCCACTGGCATCACGCTGAGTTGGCGCTCGACCAGTTTTTCATCGTGCGTCCGGTGCCAGGCGCGGCCCAGTATCGCACGCCGATCGGCGGCCTGTATCTGTGCGGAGCCGGTAGCCATCCGGGCGGCGGGGTCATGGGAATTGCCGGGCGCAATGCTGCGCGTGCGCTGCTGCGCGAGGCGGCCTGAGCATGCTCACCGAGAGCGAACCGCACTATCGCCAGCCGCTGCTCAAGACTCCGTTCCATGAGCGCGCGCGCGCGCTCAGCCAGGTGGACAGCTTCATTCCGTGGGCCGGATACACCACGGTCGACGTGTTCAGCTTCGTGGAGCAGGAATACTTCGCGATACGCAACGCCAGCACGTTGTACGATCTGACACCGATGGTGAAGTACCGGATCGCCGGCCGCGACGCGCTGCGCTATCTCAATCGCCTGATGACGCGTGACATCGGCAAACTCAAGGTCGGGCGCGTGGCCTACAGCGTGTGGTGCAACGACGCCGGTCACCTGATCGACGACGGCACGGTGTTTCGCCTGGATGATTCCGAGTACCGGCTGTGCACCGGGGAACGACAGCTCGACTGGCTGCTCGACTCCGCCCTGGGCTTTGACGTGCAGATCGACGAGGTCACGGCCGAGACCGCCGCGCTGGCGGTGCAGGGCCCGACTTCGTGCGCGGTGCTCAGGAACCTCGGCCTCGCCGGCGTCGAGCGGCTGAAGCCTTTCGAGCTGGCACATATCGCGCTGCCCACCGGCATCGCCGCCGATGGTCAAGTCATGGTGTCGCGCACCGGCTTCACCGGCGACCTGGGCTACGAACTTTGGATACGTCCAGAGGACGCCGAGGCGGTGTGGGACGCGCTGATGGAAGCAGGGCGCTATTGCGCCATCCGCCCCATCGGATCGCGCGCGCTGAACATGGCGCGCATCGAGGCCGGATTCGTCCTGCCGAATGTCGATTTCGTTTCCGGCGAGCGCACCCTGCGGGTCGGCACCGAGCGCTCTCCGATCGAGCTCGGGCTCGGTTGGCTGGTCGACTTCAGAAAAGGTCATTTTACCGGGCGACGCGCGCTGCTCGAGGAGCAGCGCCGCGGACCGCGGCGGCGGCTGGTCGGGCTCGACATCGAGGGCAACAAGCCGGCGCACAATGCGCTGCTGTATGCCGACAAGGCAGGCAGGCGCCAGGCCGGCAGCGTCAGCTCGGCGACCTGGTCCCCGACCTGCAAGCGCAATATCGCACTGGCGATGGTCGATGCGCCGCATATCGCCACCGGCAGCACCCTATGGGCTGAGATCTACCTGAACCGCGAACTGGTGTGGGAGCGCCGCATGGCGCACGCACGGGTGGTGGAGCGGCCGTTCTTCGCACCCGAGCGGCGGCGCCTGTCACCGCCGGCGGACTACTAAAGGCAGGCGCCCGGCATGATCGCAAACCAGCTCAAACCGGTGGTCGATCGTCCCTGGCTCGATCCCAACGCCACGCCGCAGGTCGTCATCGAGGGCGTGAGCAAGACCTACGGCAGCTATACCGCGGTCGATAACGTGCAGCTGACGATCTACAAGGGGGAAATGTTCGCCCTGGTCGGTGCCTCCGGTTGCGGCAAGACGACGCTGCTGCGGATGCTGGCCGGATTCGCGCGCCAGAGCGCCGGCCGGATTACGATCGACGGCGTGGAAATGAGCGACGTGCCGCCACACGAGCGGCCGGTCAACATGATGTTCCAGTCGTACGCGCTGTTTCCGCATATGACGGTCGAGGCAAACGTCGGCTATGGCATCAAGCGCCTGCCGCTCGATAGCGCGACACGCCGCAAGCGGGTGCAGGAAGCTCTCGACATGGTGCAACTGGGCGCGCTGGCGCAGCGCAAGCCGCACCAGCTCTCCGGCGGCCAGCGGCAGCGCGTGGCGCTGGCGCGGGCGTTGATCCGGCGCCCCAAGCTGCTGCTGCTGGATGAGCCGCTATCGGCGCTCGACAAGAAACTGCGCGAACAGACCCAGTTCGAACTGATGGATCTGCAGTACCAGCTTGGCATCACTTTTATCGTCGTTACTCACGACCAGGACGAAGCGATGGCGCTGGCTACGCGCATCGCGGTGATGGAGCGTGGCAAAGTGCTGCAGGTCGACACGCCGTCGAAGATCTACGAGTTTCCCAGTACGCGTTTCGTGGCCGATTTCGTCGGCACCACCAATCTGTTCGAAGGCACGGTCAGCGCCTGCGAGCCGGGCCTGATCACGGTGCAATGTTCCGAGACCGGATGCGATCTGCTGGTGGACGATGTCGGGCGCTTCACCATCGGCCAGCGCGTCTGGGTAGCACTGCGGCCGGAGAAGATCCGCCTCAGCAAGCAACCCGCAAGCGCCGCCCGCCTCAACCAGTTGCGCGGCACGGTATGGGAGTTGGGCTACCTGGGCAATCGTTCCACCTACCGGATCAAGACTGTCACCGGAAAAGTGGTTACAGTATTTTCCCAGAATGAGCGACGCACATCGGAGTGGTCGATCGACTGGAGCGACGAGGTATTTGTCAGCTGGGGCGCCGATGCGGCGGTCCTGCTGCATTCATGAGCGCAATCATAAGCGTGGCTGCAATCGTAAGCGGGGATCGCGACACAGGGGCCGAGGCGCGAAGCTCGGGAAAAAAACGGATGATATCCATGGGAGAGCCGGACATGACACCGAACAAATTCGCAGCCACGGGCAGGGTGCAACGAGTCCTGCTGGGGGTGGGGCTTGCCCTGTGCGCCTCGGGGACCGCGCTGGCCCAGAACGCGCCCACTGCGGACGAGGGTGCTTCCGCAGACCTGTCCGGCGGCCTGAAGGAGATTGTCGTCACGGCCACGCGCCATGAGGAGTCGCTGAGCAAGGTGCCGGTGAGTGTCAGTGCGTTTACCCAGGAGGACATGGACCAGAAGGGCATGAAGGACTTCACCGACATCGTCCGCTTCACCCCTGGCGTGTCGATCGATCAAACCGGCACAAACGCGATCTCGATTCGCGGCATCTCCTCCTCCGGCGGCGCCGGTACCACTGGTATCTATATCGACGACACCCCGATCCAGATGCGCTCGCTCGGCTTCAACCCGGACGATACGCTGCCCAAGACCTTCGATCTGGATCGTGTCGAAGTGCTGCGTGGACCGCAGGGCACGCTGTTCGGCGCCGGTTCCGAGGGCGGAACGGTGCGCTACATCCTCACCCAGCCGAGTTTGACCACGGACAGCACCTACGCGCGCAGCGAGGTCTCCTATACGCAATACGGTGAGCCGAGCTACGAGGCCGGCGTGGCCCACGGCGGCCCGCTCATCGACGGCACGCTCGGCTTTCGCGTCAGCGCCTGGTACCGGCGTGACGGCGGCTGGATCGATCGCGTCGACCCGACCACCGGTACGGTGGTCGACGCCAATGCCAATCATGGCGAAACGCTGGTGCTGCGCCTGGCCGGCATGTGGAAGCCGCTCGACGCGGTGACCATAACCCCGAGCGTGTTCTATCAGAATCGCCAGCAGCACGACGTCGATACCTACTGGCCTGCGTATTCGAATCCCGATGGCGGCGTGTTCCACAACGCCAATCCCGACCAGATTCCGGTGCCCGACAGGTTCTATCTGCCGGCCCTGAAGATCGAGGCCGATCTGGGCAGCGTCAAGCTGGTGTCGAACACCTCGTATTACGTGCGCGACGAGCTCACCGGCTATGAGGGCACCGACTACAACCTGAGTTACTACCAGACCATCGGCTGGCCGACCTCCCCGGAGCAGATTCTGACGCCGCCGGCGTACTATCCGCTGATCGATCAGTTCGGTGTGCACCTGCCTCCCGGCGAGACCAACTATCGCGCCCCGGCGTCGATCAAGAACCAGCAGCGCAGCTTCACGCAGGAAGTGCGGCTGCAGTCCAACGATCCGGCTAGCCGCTGGACCTGGACCGTGGGGGCTTTCTTTCAGGCCAGCCGCGAGCTCAGCCTCGAGCAGATCTACGACCCGATGGCCGATTCGCTGCTGATGACCGAATACGGCCTGGGCGTGGCCGACATTTACGGTGTGCCGCTGTTGCCCAACGGTGATTCGTTCTACGAGCTCAGCATCGCCCACGATCACCAGCTCGCCGGCTTCGGCGAGGTTACCTACGCACTCACCGACCAATGGAAACTGACGCTCGGCGGACGCGTGGCCAAGACATCGTTCGATATCTGGAACATTGCCAACGGGCCACAGAATTATGGTTTCACCGGCCCAAATACCGGCTACCAGAGTGAAACCCCGTTCACCCCCAAGGTCAGCGTGGCCTACCAGCTCGATCAGAGCAATCTGTTCTATGCCACGTACGCCAAAGGTTTTCGCGTCGGCGGCGCAAATCCGCCCTTGCCGGCGTTCTGCGGGCCGGATCTGATTGCGGAGGGCTATACCAGCGGCCAGGCACCGCTGACTTACAAGTCCGACTCGACCCAGAGCTTTGAAGTTGGCGCCAAGGACAACATCAACAATGTGTTCAAGATCGCCAGCAGCGTGTACTACATCCGCTGGACCAACATTCAGCAGAGCGTCTTCGTCGCCGGTGCCTGCGGGCTGCAGTTCACGGATAACCTGGGCACGGCGGTGGCCAAGGGATTCGACCTGCAGGCCGACGCCGCGCTGGGCCCGGTTACGTTGAATGCGGCCGTGGGCTTTACTTCCGCACGCTATGTCGCGGATTCGAAAGACGCGCTGGCCATCGATGGCGACGCAATTTCGGGGCAGGCTGCTATCAACGGCGCGCCGGGAACCAATCCGCCCTGGAATGTCGCCCTGGGTGCCGAGTACAAATTCATCGTCGCCGATCGCAACAGTTATGTGCGCTTCGACTATGAATTCGCCAGCCGTAATCCGTGGCCAGCCGCGATTCAGGATCCGCGTTCCGCGCAGTACACGCAGTTCCCGACGGCGGAGTCCTACACGCTGCCATCAACCTCATTCGTGCAGTTTCGCACTGGCACGACTTTCGGCAAGTGGGAGACGTCGTTCTTTATCGACAATCTGCTGAATTCGCATACCACGACGAATTATGAACGCACCTTCACCGACGGTTCCAATCCGACTTACCCACCGCCGGGGCCGCAGTACAACAACTACACCTTCAGGCCGCGTACGTTCGGCATCCAGGCGTCGTTTCGCGACTGAGATGGCAGTGGGGCCGCCGATCCGTGGCGAGTTAGCCGCGGCCGGCGGCACTTCCGGCGCCGGTGCTTACCGGTGGTTGCCGGTCAGTGCGGCGCTGCCGGCGCCGGGGCGCTGTGTTTGCGGCACACCAGCAGGATTTCATCGACCGTCGCGGCATCGATCATGCCGGGGGCAAGGCTGAGCTTCTTCTGAAATCGCACGCCGAGGGGCATGAGTGCGCGGTTGTACCACCACATCGCCCGCTCGCGATGGTGGGTGAGCCACCACATGCCGAAGTCCAGCAACCTGGAGGAGCGCGGCTGCATCCCGTAGACGCCGCTGCGCTCGACCGACAGGCCGTGGAACGCGAGCTTGGCCAGCAGCTGCTGCGGCTCATAGCGGCGGCGGTGGCCCACGAAGTCATCGAACGCGGTCCAGCGCGCCGGATGCAGCGGCGCCGACAGCAGCAGCACGGCTCCAGGGGCGGCTACGCGCGCGATCTCCGCCAGTGCGGCATCGTCGTCGTCCACGTGCTCGACGATGTCGAGCGTGCAGACCAGATCAAACGCGCCGTCGGCAAACGGCAGCGACGACACCAGCCCAACCATCACGCTTGCGCCGCGGGCGCGCAGTGTCGCCAGTGCAGGCGCGCTGATATCGACGAACTGGGTGGCTTCCAGCGGCAGTCGCGGCCGCAGGCCCGGTGCCACCTCGAGCTGTCGCCGCGATCCCGGCAACACCGAGCTCACCAGCGGCCAGGTGTTGAAGCGCTGCGGTTCGACCAGGCGCGCGCCGGACCACAGCAGGTCGTAGAAGCGGCGATTCAGCTCGAGCAGCTCGCGCTCGACCTGATTGTGCGCAGTTGGCGCCGACATTACCCCGGCACTCCATGCGCGGACCGGGAATTCAGCATTCCGGCACGTTGACTGCCAGGCCGCCGCGGGAAGTCTCGCGATACTTGGATTGCATGTCGGTGCCGGTCTGCCGCAGCGTTTCGATTGCCTGGTCGAGCGATACGCGATGCGTGCCATCGCCGTGCAGCGCCATGGATGCGGCATTGATCGCCTTGATGGCGCCAAAGGCGTTGCGTTCGATGCACGGGATCTGCACCAGGCCGCCGATGGGATCGCAGGTCATTCCCAGATGATGCTCCAGCGCGATCTCGGCTGCATTCTCAATCTGCTCATTGCTGCCACCAAGTGCGGCGGCCAGGCCTGCCGCCGCCATGGCAGCTGCGGAGCCGACTTCCCCCTGGCAGCCCATCTCCGCACCCGAAATCGAGGCGTTGCGTTTGATGATGCCGCCAATGGCGGTGGCGGCCAGGAAGTAGTTCGCCACACCCTGCCGGTCGCAAGGGGTGCAGAAATCACGGTAATAGCGTAACACCGCCGGCACGACGCCGGCGGCGCCGTTGGTGGGCGCCGTCACGACGCGGCCACCGCAGGCGTTCTCCTCGTTCACGGCAATCGCGAACGCCGATACGTAGTTCATCGCATCCAGTCCACTCCGGTTGCTGCTGCGGCGCGCCGCTTCCGCCTTTTGGTACAAGCCCTTGGCGCGACGCTTGATCTTCAGGCCGCCGGGCAGCGGCCCCTCGCGCGACAGTCCGCGCTCTATACAGGCATGCATGGCGGCGGCAATCCGGTCAACGGCGTTCAGCGTTTCGGTTTCACAGCGTTCGACATTTTCGTTGGCAAGCACCATGGCGGCGATCGACAGACCGTTCGAGCGTCCCAGCGCCAGCAGCGTTTCCGCATTCTGGTACGGATACGGCACTCTGGTGCGACCGCTGGCGGGTTTGCCAGCCTCGTCCTGCTCCACGAAGCCGCCGCCGATCGAGAACCACAGTTCGCGCAGCACGCTGCGACCGGCGGCGTCGAAGGCTTCGAACGTCATCGCATTCGGATGCCGGTGGAAGCTCTGTACGGTGTCGAATACGATGTCGGACCTGGGATCGAACTGAATCGATCGGCCGTCGGGCAACATCAATTTGCGACTCGCGAGCATCGCAAGCAGCTTCTGCTCCACCAGATCCGGATCGACGCTGTCGGCTGTTTCGCCGGCCAGCCCCAGCATTAACGCCTTGTCGGTCGCGTGCCCCTTGCCGGTCCAGGCGAGGGAGCCATACACCGTTGTGATCAGGCGATGAACGTGGTCCAAATGACCTTCAAGGTGCTGCACGAACATGCCGGCGGCTTTCATCGGACCCATGGTGTGGGACGAGGAGGGTCCGATTCCGATCTTGAACAGATCGTCCAGCGCCACCGGGAGATCACGACCCCTGCCTGGAGGCGCGATCGATGTATGCTGCGGATCATTCACGATAGTGTTCAAGCCCACCAGATTGTTTCCTTCGGCTCGTAGAGCAATGGCAGCGCCGTGTACCCCTCTGTCAACAGCTTAGCGGGAGTGTGCGCTCAAGATTGCGACCGGTGCAGCAATTACACGTGCTGGAGCGGTGATGTGCGCGTCGAAACACGACATTCTGCAGGTCGCAGACGACCTGAACGGATGCGACAGATGGTCGCCAGGTCGCGACTCACGAGCTACTATTCCGAGCGGCACTCCCGCATGACATCACACCATGAGAGATGAATTATGTGTGACAAGGATTCCATCGATGACATGAATGAGTATGCGCAGCGCACGGGCGAGCTGACACGGCGGCGCTTTGGGGCCTGGTCGCTGGCCAGCAGCTTGACGATGCTGCTGCCAGCCGTCGCCGGAGCGGCCGATGTGACCGAAAGCGAGGTGGAGATCAAGACCCCGGATGGTGTCGCGGATGCGTACTTCGTGCACCCATCCAGCGGCACCCACCCAGGGGTGCTGATGTGGCCCGACATCTTGGGACTGCGGCCGGCATTTAAGACCATGGGCAAGCGACTCGCCCAATCGGGATATTCGGTGCTGGTACCCAACCCTTTCTATCGGACAGCAAAAGCCCCGGTGGTTCCAGAAGGAGCGAGCTTCGATGACGATGCCACGCGCCAGAAGCTGATGTCGCTGATGGGTAGCCTGACGCCGGATATCCAGATCATGGACGCGAAAGCCCACGTCGGCTACCTGAACAGCCAGAACGCGGTGGACCGCAGGCGCAAGCTGGGGACGGCGGGCTATTGCATGGGCGGTCCCATGACGATGCGTACCGCGGCGACGTTCCCCGACCGTGTTGGCGCCGGCGCTTCCTTCCACGGCGCCAATCTTGCCACGGACAAACCCGAAAGCCCGCACCTGCTGGTGCCGAAGATGAGGGCACAGTACCTGGTTGCCATTGCTGAGAACGACGATCAGCGCGATCCGGCCGCAAAAAATCTGCTGCGCGAGGCGTTCTCCAAAGCGAGCCTTAAGGCCGAAATCGAGGTCTACGCCGGGACGATGCACGGCTGGTGTGTATTGGATTCCAAAGTGTACAACCAGCAGCAGGCCGAGAAGGCATGGGGCCGCATGCTGGCTTTGTTCAAAACGGCGCTGGCGTAGCCGGCTCCAGCGGCGCAGATGCTCAGGCTGCCGCCGATGACAGCGTCACCGGTGCGCCGATTCGGCGGCTGATGAAATACATCATCACCAATGTCGCCAGCGTGGAGCCGGCCAGTACGTAGCCGACCACGTCGAAATGCAGCAGGGCGCCGGTGCTGGTCTCGGTCACGATCAGGCCGCCAACCACTGCCGCAAAGCCACCAGAGATCTGCTGAATCGAACTGCTGACCGACATGTATGAGCCACGATCGGCCGGCTGCGGTATGGTCGAAATCATCGCCGAGGCAGAGATCATTCTGGAGGAAACGCCGATAAACAGCAGGCTGTTGATGAGGATGACGATGCTGAGCGGGGTCACTCCCAGATGGGTGTAGATCGTCACCATGACGATCGTGGCGAAGCAACCGAAACAAAACACGAGATATTTGCCGATGGCGTCGCTGGCGCGGCCGATCAGCGGCCCGGCAATGATGCCGCAGGCGCCGGTGACCAGGTACACCAGCGGCAGGCTGCTGAATGCAATACCCAGATTGTGAACGCTGAAGGCGCTCATGTACGGCATCAGTATGAATCCGCCGATTGACAGCAAGCCGGTAGTAGCAAAGCCTTGCAGATAACGCGGTGTCGTCACGGTATGTAACAGGTGATGCAGCGCGCTGCGGTCCGGATGCAACGCCAGGTGAGCGTCAATCGGGCGCAGGTAGCGTGCCGCAATCGCGCCGACCACGACGCCGATGGCAGCGATCAGCAGAAACGGTGCGTTCCAACCCCACCGACCGGACAGGTACAAGCCCAATGGAATTCCTATGACGCTGCTGGCGCCGAAAGCGGTCTGAAGAATGCCCATGACGCGCCCGCGCACTTGATAGGCGAACAGGTCCGTAGTGATGGCAAATATCGCCGAGCCAATCACGCCGGCGAACACTCCGGTAATCATCCGGGAGAACAACAGGAACTGGTAACTGTGGACAATGCCGCACAGCAGCGTGCCCACGATGAAACCGCAATAGAAGAGCAGCAGCAGCTTTTTGCGATCGAACCGATCCGCAAAGCCGGCGGTGAGCAGGCCCGCTGCACCGGCGCTGAATGCGTAACTCGACACCGCGACGCCGAACTGCGCCGGAGTGATCTTCAGAGCCGGCATCAGCAATGCGCCTAATGGTGAGATCACCATGAAATCCAGAATGATGGTGAACTGCAGAAAGGCGAGCAGGGCGATCACCCATTTCTGGTAGCCGGAGAGGGCGGTCACGGCCGCGGGAGTGGTCGTCATGGCCCGCATAGAGGTCCTGGATTGCAGTGTGATCGAATGAAACGTGCTCGGATGAAGACTGGCGAGTCGCTGCCGTATGGCCGCCTCACCTTCATCGACCGCGGATCTCCTGGATCGTTCGCCGCAGGATCCCCAGTACGCGCTGCTTCTCTTCCATGGATGCGTGCAGCTTCTCGAACAGTGCCGCTTTAAACTGATGCTTCAGTTCGTGGAATTCCGCCTTCAGCTGGCGCCATTCCGTTTTTTCCTGGTCGCGCGCTGTGCCGCCCCATTCCTCGCCGGTTACCTCATCCTCGACGAACTGGCGCTGGAACTGCGCCATCTTCTTGCCGAAGCGCTCCAGCTGTTGCAGCATTTCATCGGCCTCGGCACGATGCGCGGCCAGATGCTCGACGCCGGGCGGGGCAATCCGATATAGCTTCTTGGTGCCCTGGGTTTCCGACAGCGCAAAGCCGGTCTCTTCCAGATAGGTGAGCGCCGGGTACACGACGCCGGGACTGGGCGTATAGATGCCACTGGAGTGCTCTTCGATGGCCTTGATGATCTCGTAACCATGTCGGGGTTTCATGCTCAGCAGCGCGAGAATGATCAGCTGCAGGTCGCCGGACGCAAGCATTCTGCCGGCTCGCATGCCGCGGCTCCCAAAACCTTCGGCGAAGCCGCCGAAGAACCCGCGCCGGCGGCCAAAATGGCCGTGGCGGCCGTGTTCGCCGAAGTGCGGAGATTGACAGTGATGTTGCCTCATTGGAATTACCTATCGCAATTAGTATCGGAAACCATATCTTAAGATATGTCGTAAGACAATTGGTGCCTGCCGTCGCCGATGGATTGCTACCAGCCATCATGTAGAACAGGTACTTAGCATCGACAGTCGCAGCCGGTGCGTCCGGCGCAGCTCGAGGGCGGCCAGCTGGCTGCCGGGAGCATGCACTAGGGATAATTGACCGGCGGTGTCTGCACGGCGGGTACTACAGGCAGTGGGATGAATTCGGCATCGCCGGGCACATGGCCGAGCCGCCCGTCGCGCCAATCCTGTTTCGCCTGTTCGATGCGCTCGCTGGAACTGGAGACAAAGTTCCACCAGACATGCCGTGGGCCATCCAGCGCGGCACCCCCAAGCAGCAATAGTTGCACCGGCCCGAGCGCCAGGACGGTGAGCGCCTGGCCCGGACGAAGCACGACCAGCTGACTGGCATCGAAGCTGTTACCGTCGATGTCGATGCGGCCGTGGATCACGTAGATCGCGCGCTGTTCGTGCTCGGCAGCGATCGGCAGGCGCGCGTTTGCCGCCAGTGCGACGTCGGCGTAGAACATTTCCGATAGCGTCGCTACCGGCGATCGCTTGCCGAACAGCGAGCCGGCCATCAGCCGCAGCGTCATACCTTCGCCGTCGATCAGCGGCAGCTCGCGGGCGGCGTAATGACGAAAGCTCGGAGCGCGTTCCTCCTCCTGCTTCGGTAGTGCGATCCAGGTCTGGATCCCGGACAGGGATGAGCCGGCGCTGCGTTTATCAGCCGCAGTCCGTTCCGAATGCACGATACCGCGGCCGGCGATCATCCAGTTGACCGCGCCCGGTCGAATCGCCTGCACGGTGCCGAGGCTGTCGCGGTGAATGATCTCGCCATCGAACAGGTAGGTGACCGTGGCGAGTCCGATGTGCGGGTGCGGGCGCACGTCCAGGCCGCTACCGGCGCGCAATATCGTCGGGCCCATCTGATCGAAGAACACAAACGGCCCAACCATGCGGCGCTGAGTGCTGGGCAGGGCGCGGCGCACTTTAAAGCCATCGCCAAGATCGTGCACCGGCGGGATGACGGCGAGTTCGACGCTCGGGCCGACGCTGGGACTCGCAGTCATCAATCGATTCTCAGTGTGTGGCGAAGCGCTGTGCGCATATTGCAATGCAGCTGCTGATTTGACAATCGGGCCATCGGCCGCAGCGGCGGGTGCTTATTGTCCCGCGGTGCCTGTTGCTTCCTGTTCCAGCCCCGCGACGAAGTCGCGCACTTCCTCGAGGCTGCACAGCTGATCGTCAACCATGGCGTGAAGCAACGCGCCCAGATGTACCCGTAGCGCCATCGCGATTACCGATTCCGGATAACGCTCGAGCGTCTCGATGAAATCGTCGATCTCGTCTACGCATTGCTCGATGGTCGCGGCAGCGGGAAATCCGGTTTGATCTGCCATCAGCACTCTCCTTCGCATCGATGCTCGCACGATACATCATGCAGCTGTGCCCGGGCGCCGCGGACGCGGAAAATCGAGCGCAATTTCTGGTGCAAGGATCGCGTTTCGTTCGCGTCGCTGTGAATTGGCGGCGCGTCCGTGTTTCTGCACGAACAGGCGCAAAAGCGCCGCGCGCGCAGCTGCGCCGCGTGGCTAGACTCGTCCCCGCCTCGTGAATCAGGCGCCAACGAACACCTAAGGGGACCAAGCATGAACAGTTTCAAACTCACCGCCATCGGGAATCTTGCGAAGAATCCGGAACTGGTGGCCAAGGGCGACGTCAGCTACACGCGCCTGTGCGTAATCGGCAACGACTTTGCGGGCAAGGATGAGGACGGCAGTCCACGCGAGGTCGTCACCAGTGTGTGGTTCGTCGCCTTCGGCGGGCTCGGCGAGGCGATTGCCAACAACGCCCGCAAAGGCGATCAACTGATTCTCGACGCCAGGATTCGCTCCAACAACTGGATCGACCCCCAGGGCGAAAAGCAGTACGACTATTCGTTCGTGGTCGAGGGTTTCCGGTTCGGGGCGCCGGGTAGGGCCAAGCGCGAGGAGCTCGAACTGCGGGATATGCGGCGCGACGGAGACGCCTCGCGCAGCGCGCTGTCGAGCGTTGGCTGAATTCTCCCGGTGTGACCACCGTGCACCGTGATCCACAACCAAGCGAGTGCGGCCATTTGCCGCCTGAAGGGATCGAAATGCTGTTCACCGTTTCCGACCGGATGCTGCGGGCCCAGTGCGATCCGCGCCGCGGGAGCACCCGCAGCCGCAGTCACGGCCGCCGCCTGCGGGCGCTGGTGGTGGTGCCGGCGCTGGTAATACCGGTGTTGATGTCACCGGTAGTTGCTTCGGCGCAGACATCGCCATTCCTGACTGGAGCGACAGCTCTGCAGAGCAACATTCTGGCTTGGCTGACCCCTATCGCCGTGATCCTGATTATGGCCCTCGGGGCAATGGCGATGGCAAATCGACTTGCCTGGGGTTGGTGCCTTGGGGCGATTCTCGGAATTGCGATCGCCTTTGGTGCACCTCAGATCGTGAGTTGGGTGCGCTCGATGTTCGGAGTGTAGACCGTGCTGGGGCGCAACGCAGGATTGACCGCTGAGCCGCTGTTCGTGGGCGCGACCCGACCACCGATGCGTTGGGGCGTGACCTACTCGGCGCTGCTATGCAACCTGGTGTTTTCGATGGAGGCGTTTCTCCTGACCAGGAATCTGCTGACCCTTCTGTTGTGTCTGCCGATTCACGGTTTGTGTGTGCTGCTGTGCGCACGTGATGCCAGGTACTTCGATCTACTGCTGCTGTGGGGACGCACGCGCCTTCTGGCGCTTCGCGGCAATCGGCGCTACTGGAAGGCCAGTAGCTACAGCCCACTCGAGCTGGATCTGCCGGATCCCAAAGGACGGCGACGTAACGCCGACCTGTGGCCCAGGCTTTGGGTCGGCGGCAGGCGGCCATCTTGTTAGCCGCAGCACTGCGGCGCGAGCAGTCGGTGGCCGATCGCCTTCCGTACAGCGCTCAGGTCAGCGAACACGTCGTACGCACAACGTTCACCGACTACGTCCAGGTGTTTCGGTTGGGTGGGGCGAGCTTCGAGAGCGCTGACGACGCGCAGCTCAATAACTGGCACGAGCGATTGAACATTTTGTGGCGGAACATTGCCAGCGCCAATGTTGCGTTGTGGACGCATGTGATCCGGCGGCGCGAGGCAACGCCGTGCGAGGACATTACGGGTGACGGATTCGCCGACACGTTGCATCGGCAGTATTGCTGGCGACTGAGCGGGCAGACCCTCATGATCAATGAGCTCTATCTTGCCGCCGTCTACCGGCCGGTCGCCGGTCTCGCCACCGGCCTGGTGTCGAAGCTGCTGAGCAGGTCCCAGCCCGACGCCCAGCGGCAGCACAGTGCGGAGGCGCTCGAGCATTGTGAAAAGCTGGCCCAGACGGTGACCGCTTCGCTGGCACGCTACGAGCCGCAACGGCTCGGCAGCTATCGGAGCGACGGTATCTGGTACTCCTCGTTGCTGGAATTTCTAGCTGTGCTGACCAACGGCGAGTGGCGTCGCGTGCCATTGCCGAGCGGCCCCCTGGCCCAGGCGCTCGCCACCTCGCGTTTGTTTTTCGGAACCGAGGCGATCGAGTACCGCACGCCGACGGCGACCCGTGTCGCAGCAGTGCTCGGTATCAAGGAGTATGCGACCCCAAACACAGTCGGCCTGTACAACCGGTTGTTGTCGGCTCCTTTTGCCTTCGTACTCAGCCAGTCCTTCGCGTTCCTGTCCAAGGGCGCGAGCCAGGGCTTGCTGCAACGGCAGATCAACCGCATGGCAAATGCCGCCGATTTCGGCATTTCTCAGGCAGCGCAGCTCACCGATGCCCTCGATGCATTGGCCGGCAACGAGTTCGTGATGGGTGAGCATCACTGTTCACTTCAGGTGCTGGCGGAGGTAGCGGCCGATGAGGTCGGTCGGCCCGGCGGCTCGAGGCTCAAGCTCCTGGACGATAATGTAGCCCTTGCGCGCAGTCTGCTGGCTGACACCGGCATGACGATTGCGCGCGAGGACTTGGCGCTGGAGGCCGCGTTCTGGGCTCAGTTTCCGGGAAACTTCCCGATGCGGCCGCGAAAGGCGCCCATCACATCGCGCAACTTTGCCGCCATGTCGGGGTTTCACAATTATCCGACCGGCCGCGCGAACGGCAATCATTGGGGCGCTGCGCTGGCCGTACTCGTGACCAGCGCGCGTTCGCCCTATCACTTTTCGCTTCACGCGAGCGACCCGGTCACGGCTGACGGCGGCAGCCGCAGGGACACCGGACACACCTTCATATGCGGACCCACCGGCTCGGGCAAAACGGTGTTCATCGGCTTCCTGATTTCGATGCTGAGCCGCGTTGGTGTCACGCAGGTGGTCATCGACAAGGATCGCGGACTGGAGATTCTGGTGCGGGCGCTCGGCGGTGAGTACCTGGCGCTCAGGAACGGCGCGCCAACTGGATTCAATCCGCTGCAGTTACCGCCGAGTGCTGCCAATATCGAATTTCTCAAAGGCTGGCTTCGCGTGTTGGCGCGGCCGCACGGCGGTGGCGCTCTGGGTGTCCGCCAGCAGGCAGATCTCGATCAGGCTTTACGCGGAACGCTGGCATTGCAGCGCGCGAACCGGCGCCTGTCCAGGCTGGTCGAGTTTCTCGATCCAACGGATCCGGAGGGCATTCATGCACGACTTGCGCGCTGGAGTGCCTCGACGCAAGGCGACTACGCCTGGATATTCGATAACCCCGAGGATCGCGTCGTGCCGCTGCTGGCCGCGCGGCCGATTATAGGCTTCGACGTCACCGATTTTCTCGATCTTGAACTGGCGCGCTCGCCGGTGACACTGTACCTGTTCCATCTGGTGCGCCAGTTGCTCGACGGTCGCCGGCTGGTGTGCTGGATGGATGAATTCTGGCGCCTTCTGGCCGATGCCGCCTTTGAGAGCTTCGCCAAAGAGGGACCGAAAACCTGGCGCAAGCTCAACGGCGTAATGTGCGTGGCAACTCAGAGCGCCAGCGATGTGCTCGACAGTCCCATTAGCCGCACGATCATCGAACAGACCCCGACCAAGATTCTGTTCCCGAACGCGGACGCCAGCTTTGAGGAGTACACGACTGGCTTCGGGCTGAGCGAGCGGGAATTCCGGCTCATCAAGGAGCGTCTGGAACCCGGCTCACGCATGTTCCTGATCAAGCAAGGCCACCACAGCGTCGTCTGCCAGCTCGATCTGCAGAGATTCGATCCCCAGCTGCGGGTCATCTCCGGGCGCGCCAGCGAAGTCGAGTGCATGCATCGGTTGATCGCGAGTAATGGATCGCGGCCCGATCAGTGGCTGCCACAGTTCATGCGCGGGCGGGACCATGTCTGAGACGCCACGTTCACAACCGAAGTGATCAGGAGAACGCTGTGATTTCATCACTCAAGATTGCGCTGTTGTACGCACTGTTGTCGGCGCTGGTGCTTGTTGCGCCCGATGCGCGCGCGCAGCTTGCGGTGTTCGATGTAGCTTCTGTCACGCAGCTGATTCAGCAGGCGCGCACCCTGGCCCAGCAGCTCGAGGCGGCGCGGCAGCAGCTCGCGCAGGCGCAGACGCTGTATCAATCGACCACCGGTGGCCGGGGAATGCAGCTGCTGCTGAGCGGAATCACGCGAAATTACCTGCCGGCGGACTGGCCGCAGCTCGGTTCCTCCGTGCAAGGCGTCAATGGCGGCTCCAGCGCCCTTGCGCTGGACATCAGCACCGCGATTTCGGCCAACGCAGTGCTTTCGGCGCCGCAAATCGCGGCCCTGCCGCCTGATCAACAGGCGCAAATCGTCAGTGCCCGGCGCTCGGCTGCGCTGCTGCAAGCCGTTACCCAGGAAGCACTGGCCAACAGCAGCGGCCGCTTCGCATCGATTCAGCAGCTGGTTGCGGCCATAGCGACTACCAACGATCAGAAGAGCATCCTGGAGCTGCAAGCCAGGATCGGCGCGGAACAGGGCATGTTGCAGAACGAGCAGACCAAGCTTCAGGTGCTCTACCAGCTGGCACAGGCGCAAACGGCGCTCGGTGTCGAGCGCGAACGCGAGCAGGTTATTGCCGGGCAGGGCAGTTTCTCGTCCCGTTTCGAACCCTCGCCCTTGCTTCAGCCCTGATGGGCGCCACGATGGGTTTCTTTCAGACATTCTGGTCATGGCTCAGCGCGCAACTCGCTGGCTATATCGGCGACAACACTGCGCTTGTTGCCGCGGCACTGGAACCGGCAGTGGTGACTCTGGCGGTGCTCTATGTCATGGGCTGGGGCTACCTGCATTTGATCGGACGCATCGAGGAGCCGTTCGCGACTGGCCTGAAGCGCATCGTGCTGCTGACAGTGATCCTTGCTGTGGCATTGAGGTTGTGGCTCTACAACTCCGTAATCGTGGATACCTTTTACAATGCCCCGGCGCAGCTGGCCGCCGCCGTGATCGGCGGTTCAGACCCGGTCGGCACGATCGATGCAATCTGGGACCGGGGCGGCGCCGTGGCCAGCCAGATGTGGACGAAGGGCGGCTATACCGGTTGGGGCTACGACCTCATGGGCGCCGTCGTCTGGCTGCTCGTGGGACTGCTGTGTGTCTATGCGATGTTTCTGATCGCGCTGTCGAGCATCGCCTCGTCGCTATTGTTGGCGATCGGCCCGTTATTCGTCGTGATGCTGCTGTTTGATGGCACTCGAAGGTTGTTCGACGCCTGGGTGGCACAACTGGCGAATTACGCGCTGATCACGATTCTGACCGTGATGTCGGCGGCACTGTTGTTGCGTGTCGTGGCCTCATATGCCGCCCAGACGGCGGCCCGGGGCGCGGCGCTGCTGACCGTCGATGCGCTCGATATGCTGCTGATCGCGATGCTGGTATTTCTGATGCTGCGGCAGATCATGCCGATCGCCTCGAGTCTGGCCGGCGGCCTGTCGCTGACCAGCATGGGATTGATGAGCCGCGCCATCGGCCGCACTAGCGGCTATGGAGGCACGGCCGGTTGGCTCGCGGCGAAGTTCGCAGGCGGCTCGGCCCTCAGTTGGGTGCGTCGCCGCCGCGCGGGTGCGCAACCTCAGCAGAGCAATATACCGCCGCCAGCGCCGGTGTCAGCGTCAACGTCAACACCCACCACCGCGCCCACGCCGTCCTGGCGCGACGCTTGACGTGCGCACGACACCGACGCACCTGACGCACTACCCGGGGTGAAACATGATGCAATGGATCGCAATTTCCGGGCTGCTGCTGCTCGCGGCCTGTGCCGATCACAATCGGCGCTGCGACGGACCACTGCGGCCCGTCAACGTATCGGCGGCCCAGCCGGCGAGCGCTGCGGCGGCATCGCCATGACGAGCGCCGTGGACCGCCCGGCTGACCTTGACGCCTACTTCAGTGATGCCGCCAGCTGGGATATGGACCGGCTCGAGCAGGCGCGGCGCAATACGCGCACCGCGTGGCGTACCGCGGTGGCGGCGGCCGTCTGTGCACTGGCGGCAATGGCGGCCGTGGCGCTACTGCTACCACTAAAGCGCATCGATCCATACCTCATTCGCGTCGATAGCAGCACCGGGATAGTGGACGTGGTGCCCATCTATGTCGGCCAGTCGCCGGTGGATGAAGCGGTGACGCGCTATTTCCTGACCCACTACATAAGCATCTGCGAGCGCTTCACTCTGGCTACCGCCGAGAGCGACTACCAGGAATGCGGTGCGTTTCACGGCGCGCAGCTCAACCAGAGTTGGTATGCCCGGTGGAATCCGAATAACCCGCAGTCGCCGCTGAATGTGCACAAGGATGGCAGTGTGGTGTCGGCGCAGGTGGAATCAGTCAGTTTCCTCAAGCGCGCCAATGGTGTGGCCGATCTGGCGCAGGTGCGCTACCTGAAAGCCGAGCGGTCGGCCATAGGAGCGCAACAGCGTTTCACTCATTGGATCGCAACCATCCAGTACGCCTACGCGGCGCCCTCTGCGGACCCGAAGATCCGTCGCTGGAATCCGCTTGGCTTCAGGCTGCTGGATTTCGTCACCGAACCCGAGGTGTTAGGCGAGCCGGCGGTCACGACAGGAGCCGCGCCGGCCGCGGCAACTCCTGCGGCAGCGAAGGCGGGGGTACCGTGAGCCGCGCCGCGCGTCGCGGTGCGAGCTGGCGGCTGCCGGCGCTGACCCTGCTGTGCGCCATGATCTCTGCCAGCGCGGTATGGGCAGCGGGCGCGCCTGCTGACGCCTCCGATTCCGGGTTCGACAATCGCCTGCGATCGGTGGTCTATAGCGTCGATCAGGTGTATCGCCTGCGCGGTTACGCCGGCTACCAGATCGATCTCGAGTTCGAGCCTGGCGAGAGCTTCATCGGATTGGGTGCCGGGGACGTCGAAGCGCTTGCCTTCGTGGCTCAGGACAATCACCTGTTCGTCAAGCCTAAAGCGGTCAACGTACACACCAACCTGACGGTGTTGACCACGCGCCGCAGCTACCATTTTGACTACAGCGCCGGCGCGACGCCTCCGGATCCAGGGCACCGCGACGTCATCTACGTACTGCGCTTTGTCTATGCGAAAGTCGCGGCGCCGGAATCCGCGGCCACGATCTCACCGGATTCCGTGCTCGCGCAGGCCCCGGCAGCGCGTACACACAATACCGACTATTGGTACTGCGGTCGCGCGGCACTGCAGCCGACTGCGGCCTGGGACGACGGTGTACATACGCATCTGCAATTCGGTGCGCGCGGCGAATTACCGGCACTGTTCATCCGCAATGACGATGGCAGCGAGTCGTTGCTGAATTTCAGCGTCGACCACAGCGAGATAGTAGTACACCGCGTCGCACGTCAGTTCGTGCTTCGACGCGGAGCACTCGCCGGCTGTATCGTCAATAAGGGCTACAGCGGCAGCGGCGAGGCGCTGGATACCGGCACCGTCGCGCCCGATGTGCAGCGCACGACACGCGAGGTGCACGATGGCGCTGTTCGCTAGGTTAGGCGGCGGCCGCGAGCAGCCCCCCGGTGGGCAGGCTGTTTCGGGGGAGCGCAGCACGCCGTTGATTGCGCGTGCGGCGTCGCTGCAGTCGCGCATCAGCAATCTGCTGGCTATGGCCCTGATGCTGGCAATCGGCGCCGCGTTTCTGGCCTGGTACTACACGCACGCGGCTGCCCGGCCGGGGCTCGCGCGCCAGAGTGCGCAGGCCAGGCTTGCAAGTAGGGCGCAGGCTGAGATGCCCTTGCCGCCGTTGGGGCCGATACCATCGCCGCCGAGCGCGGCGGAAGATAGCACTGCGCCCGGGCCGGCTGCGGCATTGCCTCTGATGCCCGCGCCAACCACTCCAACCGCCGCGCCCGTCGTTCGGCCAACGTCGCTCGAGCGCCGCCTGTCAGGCGCCGCCTTCGCGATCGTGAGCGCGCCCGCGATGACGCCCGAAGCCGGGATAGCTACCGTCACCGGGGTCGATCAGACCAGCGCACCTCAATCTGTCGCGGCCCTCTCAGCTCGGCTCCAGGCCGCGTCGCCGGGCAGTGGACCGGGCCCGTTGTCCTCGCTGCTGACGACCGAGCCCGCCGCGGCGGCGCACGCCCGGCTCCTGCCCGCTCAGCGGCTACTGTTGCCGAAAGGCGCGTTCATCGATTGCACACTGGAGACGGCCATCGACTCGACGCTGCCGGGGCTGGCCACCTGCGTGACTGCCACCGATACCTTCGGCGCCGATGGTACGGTGGTGCTGTTGGATCGCGGAACCAAGCTGATCGGCGAGACACGAGGTCAGGTGCAGCAGGGCGTTGCGCGGGTGTTCGTGCTGTGGACCGAGGCGCGAACGCCGGGTGGCGTGGTGGTGCCGCTCGATTCTCCGGGCGCCGATGAGCTGGGCCGATCGGGATTACCAGGGCAGGTCAATCGACACTTCTGGCAGCGCTTTGGCGCCGCGATTCTGATTTCCGCCATCGACGGTGCGGTGCAGGCCGGCGTGCAATCCGCCAGCAGGGGCAACGGTGCAGTCATCTATAACCCCTCGCCCGCGCAGGATGTCACGAGCGAAGTGCTCAAGAACACGCTGAGCATTGCCCCCACGGTGACCAAGAACAACGGCGATCGCATTCAGGTGTTGGTGGCCCGGGATGTCGATTTCAGCAGTGTCTACGAGCTTCGTCGTGCCGCCGGCAGTCCTTGAATCACCGCCGCAGGCGCCGGCTGATGCCGCAGTCCAGCCGCGGCGTGCCGTTAACGCGGAGCATACGGCACTTGCATTGACGCTCGGATCGCTGGGGCGATTTCTGCAGGATTCGCAGATTACGGAAATCTGCATCAACCGGCCCGGAGCGCTGTTCATCGAGTCCGGTTCGGGCTGGCGCTACGAGTCGGCCCCGGAAATCGATTTCGACTGGTGCTGCCGGTTCTCAAAACTCGTGGCCAATTTCAGCCGGCAGCGCATCGATGCGACGGCACCCCTGCTATCGGCGTCGCTGCCCGGCGGTGAGCGGGTGCAACTGGTGTTGCCACCCGCCACCAGCGCAGGCTGCGTTGCCATCAGCATACGCCGGCCGGCAGCACAGCTGTGGTCGCTCGAGGAATTGGCCGGACGCGGGATATTCCGCAGCACCCGGCGCTCCGATGCCATGTGTGACCAGGTTGAAACTCAGCTGCTGCGCCTGCTGGCGGCGAACCAGTTCGAGGCCTTCATGCGCCTGGCGGTGCGCAGTCGCAAGAATATCCTGGTGTCCGGGCCGACCGGGTCCGGCAAGACCACCTGGACCAAGGCGCTCATTCGGGAGATCCCGACTGACGAGCGCCTCATCACCATCGAAGACGCCCAGGAGCTGGTACTCGACCGCCACCCCAACCATGTGCGCCTGTTCTACTCGAAGGATGACCAGGGCGAGGCGCACGTCAGCCCCAGGCAGCTGATCGAATGCTGCCTGCGCATGAAGCCAGATCGCATCCTGCTGGCGGAGCTGCGCGCCGAGGAGGCGTTTGATTACCTGCGCAGCGTCAACTCCGGGCACCCGGGCTCGATCACCAGCGTGCATGCCACCAGCGCCGAGCTGGCATTCGAGCAGTTGGTACTGCTGGTGAAGCAGAGTGCGGCCGGGCGCGAGCTGTCGCGCGCCGATATCAAGGATCTACTCTACCTGCTGATTGACATCGTGATCCAGTTCGATACCCAGCGACACCAGCGCTTCATCAAGGAGATCTGGTACGAGCCGGGCCGCAAGCGGCGCGACATCGACGGCGCAGCCTGAGGCCTGCACCAGTGCTTGCCACCGCTCAGATCACTGCACTGGCCCATGGCTGGTCCGGCATGGCGCTCGCCTACGCCAGTGTCCAGGCGCCGATGATGGCCGCGATGCTGCGCTCGCGTGCGACTGTCTCGCGGCTGCTGCTCTCGCCAGTAGTCGCCGCACCGGTAACAGCCGTCGCCGGCATCGGCGCGACGCTGGCCGGTCCGGCACTGCAGGCTGTCGGATTGGCGCCCTCGGGCCTGTTGCATCTCGCGGCTGCCGGCACATTGTACGCCGGCATCGGTTACCTGATCGGGCGCTCGATCGCACGCGCACCGGCCGCAGCACGGACCGACTGGTATCAGCGTGGCGCGATAGTCGGCCGAGCCGACCAGCGCAGCACGCCGCGCGGGCCGAGTAGCGGGCCGCAGTGCACGCAAGCGCTGATGCTCGCCGGCCAGCCGGTATCGGCATCGGATGAGACCAAGCATTTCAAATTCATCGGTACCACCGGCACCGGCAAGAGCACGGCGATCGCGCAGCTGGTCGGCGGTGCGCTGGCGCGCGGCGACAGCGCCGTGATCGCTGATTCCGAGGGCGGCTACTTGCGCCGCTTCTATGACGCCGACCGCGGCGATGTGATCCTCAATCCGTTCGATCAACGCTCAGTGAAGTGGGATCTGTTTGCGGAAATTCGCCACGGTTACGATGTGGAACAGGTCGCTCGCTCGTTGCTGCCGGATCACGAGGGCTCCGATCGCAGCTGGCGCGGTTATGCCCGCACTTTCTTTACGGCCGTCACGCGTCAGGCGCACGCCGCGGGAGTGCGCGACGTAAGGGAGCTGTATCGCCTGCTGGTCGTGGCCGACACCCAGGAGCTGCGCACCCTGACACGCGGAACGCCCGCACAGCCGTTCCTCGACGAGCACAACGTCCGCATGTTCGATTCCATTCGTTCGGTCACCAGCTCTGCGGTGGGGGCGCTGGAATACGTCGCCGGCCAACGCTCGGCGCCGTTTTCACTGCGGCAGTGGGTGGAACGCGACCGCGGCGATCGTGGCGCAGTGCTGTTCATCCCCTACCGCGCCGGCCAGATTGCAGCGCTGCGAGCCGCGATCTCAGCGTGGACGCGCATCGCCATCTTTGCGGCCATGGATCGTGCCGAGCGCGATCAACGGCTGTGGTTCGTCGTCGATGAACTCGATGCGCTGGGGCAGATCGACGGACTGAAGGACGCGCTGGCGCGGCTGCGAAAATTCGGCGGCAGGTGTGTGCTGGGCTTCCAGTCCATCGCGCAGGTGGCGACAACATATGGCGAAGGGGACGCGCACACTATTGTGGAAAATTGTGGCAATAGCGTGATTTTTCGTTGCTCCGCCAGTGAAGGCGGAGGCACCTCACGCTTCGCCTCCACGCTGATTGGCCAGCGTGAAGTGCGGCGGGCGACGGTTTCGCACAGCCGTCGTCCGACCGAACTGTTTGGCACTACCACCCGTAGTGAGCATGTCAGCATCGAACCGGCGGTGATGGACTCGGAGATCGAGCAGCTGCCGGATTTATGTGGCTATCTGAAGTTCGCCTCGCGGCCGGAATGGATGGGAGTGCGCTTGCAGCCTGCAGATCGACCCGGTGCGGCGGCTGTCGAAAGTCCGGCGCACGTGCCGATCGAGATGCCAGCCGGTGCCTCCATGTCGGCCTGTGTCGCCGCCCCGGCGAGCCCGGCTACGCCTGGCGTTGCCCCCATGTCGCGACCGTCCCCCAGCCGAGGCCGTAGCAGCACGCGCGCCGGCGCGAAGTCCCCATCCGCGCATCCCGCCGTGCAATCTCGCCGCGGAGCGCGTGGCAGGGGCGCCGGCTCCGGCGCGGCGCCTGAGCTGCCAGGCCCTGAGCCATGAGCGGTGCTGCGCTGCCGTCGGACGACCACACGGTGAAGCTCGGATTGCTGATGGAGGCTGCGCACAGTCATCAGGAGTTGGCCGATGGCAGCCTTCGACAGCTGCAGGCTCATACGCGCGGATTGGACGAGGTGGTACGGGATGAAATCAGGCGCGTCATGAGCGCGGAACTGGCCGAAGTCATGGACGAGGCCGCCAATGCGGCGGAGGTTCTGCGAGCGTTGGGGCGCGCGGCCAGACTCAGAGCGGCAGTGTGGAGCGCGCTTACCGCCCTCGTGCCCGGGATCACAGTGGCGTTGATCCTGTGGTGGTGGCTGCCCTCACCGGCACAGATCGCAGCGCTGCGGTCGCAGCACGCACAACTCGCAGCCGCGGTGGCCCGGCTGTCGAGTGATGGCGGGCGCATCGACCTGCGCCGTTGCGGGGATACGTCGCGTTTGTGCGTCAGGATTGACCGGCGCGCGCCGTCTTATGGCGAGCAGTCGGATTACCTGGTCGTGCAGGGCTACTGAGCCATGATCTGGTGGTTGACGCCCTGGCCGCATCTGGCGCCATCCGATCAGATCCGCCTGGTGCTGCTGCTCACGCTGGGAATGCTGGCGGTGCTCGCCATACGAGTTGCCCGGCGCCCGGTACTTCGAGTGATGCATCGGCGCGGGGCGCTCATCGAACCACATCGGGCCTGGTATCGGCCGCGGCGGGCACCCGCCTATGCGCCCTACGGCCGGCTGACTCTGGCGGGCGTACCGATCTCGCCGGCCGATGAGCTTAAGCACTTCAAATTTATCGGCACCACCGGCACCGGTAAGTCTACCGCCATCGGCGAACTGCTGGCATCCGCCTTGCGACGTGGCGACCGGGCCGTCGTCAGTGACCCGGACGGGGCCTACGCGGCCCGCTTTGCCAGCCGCTATCGCGGCGATGTGATTCTCAATCCGTTTGAATCCGACTCGGTGCGTTGGGACGTGTACGGTGAGTTGCATGCCGCGTACGACAGTGAGCAACTGGCGAGCGCGCTGATCCCGTCGACCGAGGATCCGGCCTCACAGGAGTGGCGCGGTTACGCACGCACATTGGTGAGCGCGGTACTGCGGCGCAGTCGCGCGGGCGGTCAGCGCGACCCAGCGGAGCTGTGGCGGCTGCTGGCGGTCGCCAGCAGCGAGGAATTGCGCGCGGTGGTAGCGGGGACGCCGGCACAGCCGTTCCTGGAACCGGACAACGCGCGCATGTTCTCCTCAATCCGCTCGGTGGCGGTGTCGGCGATGGCCGCGCTCGAGCACATCCAGGCGCAGCGCGCCGCTGCATTTTCGGTGCGCGGCTGGATCAGAGTCGGGCGCGGCGTGCTGTTTATCCCGTATCGCGCAGGGCAGATCGCCGCACTGCGCTCGATCATTGCCACCTGGATTCGCCTGGCGATCTTCGAAGTCATGAATCGGCCGCCGCAATGCGATCAGCGACTCTGGTTCGTGGTGGACGAACTCGACGCGTTGGGCGCGATCGATGGGCTCAAGGATGCGCTGGCGCGGCTGCGAAAATTCGGTGGCAGGTGCGTGCTGGGCTTCCAGTCCGTGGCGCAAGTCTCCGGCACATATGGCCACGCCGACGCGCAAACGATTTTGGAAAATTGTGGCACTACCTTGATCCTTCGCTGCTCTGGCAGCGAACAGGGCGGTACTTCGCAATTTGCCTCGCGACTGATTGGTGAGCGCGAAGTGATCCGACGCCAGACTTCGCATGGCCGTGATCGTGACGGCTGGTTTCTGGCACGCGGGGCGCGCCGCTCGACCCAGGTCAGCGAGCAGCAGATCGTCGAAAGTGCGGTACTCGCCGCCGAGTTGGAACAGCTGCCGGATCTTAGTGGCTACCTGAAGACTGCGTCGTGCAGGAGCTGGCGGCGCGTCACCCTGAGTCGAACACCGATACGCTAGCGATGGCGATCTTTCATTTGCACACCAGGTCGATTTCGCGCGGCGCCGGGCGCAGCGCCCCGGCTGCGGCCGCGTATCGCGCCGGCGAGCGCATCCGCGACGAGCGCACCGGCGTTTTGCACAATCATTCGCACCGCACCGATGTCAGCCACACCGAGATCCTGCTACCGTCCAGGCTGCAGGGCGCCCACTGTCCATGGGCCAGGGACCGAGCGACCTTGTGGAACGCGGCCGAGCGTGCCGAAGTGCGGCACGATGCGCGCGTTGCGCGCGAATATCAGGTCACACTGCCTTTTGAATTGAGTGTGGACGAACGTCTGCGGCTGGCGCGCTCCCTGGCGCAAGAACTCGCCGAGCGCCACAACGTCGCCATCGATCTGGCGGTGCACGCGCCGCCTGAGGCTGGCGATTCGCGCAACCACCACGCGCACCTGCTCGCAACCTCCAGGGAAGTCACGGCGTCGGGCTTCGGCGGCAAGGCCGGACTGGATATGGCCGGCAGCGAGCGACAACGGCGCGGCCTGCCGGTCGGTATAGCCGAAATCAAGGCAGTGCGCGAGCGCTGGGCCACGCTCAGCAACCAGGCGTTCGAGGCGGCCGGATTGCAGGTGAGGATCGACCATCGCAGCCTTCGAGCGCAGGGTATCGACCGCGAACCGCTGCCGTACATTCCCGCTGTTGCGTTCTACATGGAGCGCCGCGGTCTTCACAGTGAGATCGCCGAGCGCATTCGGGAACGCTATCGCGCGCGGGTAGAGGCGCGGTTGGCGCGGGCGGCGGGACAGACACGCGCTGAGCCGGCGGCGCCGGAAGTCGACCTGGAGCAGGTGCGGCGCCAGGCGCGCGAGGCCTGGCTCGAAATGCGCGGTCGGGAACCCGATGGCTCAACCGCGGCGCAAAACGAGGCGCAGATAGAGGGGTCGCTTGGTACCGGGCAGGCGGGTGCCGGGCACCGGCCTCGTTCAGTTGTCGCGCTGGAACGCGAGGCCGCAGATCAGGATTTGGGGTTATGAAGCCCGCCTTTGCCCCCGCGCGCGCGCTCGATGACAGCATGCGCACCGATCACGCCTACCTGACGGCGACCGACCGGTGCTGGTGCCTGGCCGAATACCAGCCCGGCGCCAGCTACCGGGTGAGCGAGATCAACCAGATGATCATCAACCTGAAGTGCCGTCCGTCAATCGCCTCGGCGGATCCGCGACGCATGCACTACAAGGTGCTGGCCATGGACGCGGTCGCGCGTGGCTTGCGTGCTGCCCTGAGCCGATCGTCGGTGGAGTCTGCCACCTGGATTCCAATCCCGCCGTCCAGGCCCGCACTCGACGCCGACTATGACGATCGCCTGCAGCGCATTCTGGCGCTCGCTTTTCGAGGTTATGACCTGGATCTTCGGCGCCTGCTCTATCAGACCGAAGTTACCGCCCCGGACCACACCAGGGCGCGCCGCCTGAGCGCCGAGGCGCTGTATCGCATCATCGTGCTGGACCAGCCGCTGCTTGGTGTCAGGCCGCTGCGCGCGTGCGTGGTACTGTTCGATGATGTGCTGACCTCGGGCAAACACTACAAATGCTGCGAGCGTCGGTTACGCGAAACGCTGGTTGGAGTCCCGATCAGGGGACTGTTCGTGGCCAGGCGCGTGTTGCCCCGACGCTGGCGTTGCCCGGTGCCGCCACCTCACGCCGGCGCTGCCAGTGCCGTGCCGGCTGCACCGTGGCGGCGCATCAGGAGCGTCAGCGCCGCGGCGATGATGCCGGTGGCTCCGGCGAACACAAAAGCATCGACGTAGTCCCCCTGCAGCGTGCGCAGGTAGCCGGCCATGAATGCAGCTGCGGCCGCTCCAATCTGATGGCCGACGACGATCCAGCCGAACACCATCGCCGCTGCGCCGTCACCGAAGGTCTCGGTCGTCAGGCGCAGTGTTGGTGGAATCGTGGCGACCCAGTCCAGGCCGTAGAACACTGCGAACACCGACAGGCTGAGAATGGAGAAGCCGGAGAAGGGCAGGTAAACCAGTGCCGCGCCGCGCAGGCCGTAATACACGAACAGCAGCTTGCGTGGATCGAATCGGTCGGTCAGCCAGCCGGAGGCCGTCGTGCCAATCAGGTCGAACACCCCCATCGCCGCCAGTAGCCCCGCAGCCCGAACCTCGGCGATGCCATGATCGCCGCAAAGCGCTATCAGATGCGTCCCGACCAGCCCGTTGGTGGTGAATCCGCAGATAAAGAAAGTAGCGAACAGGTACCAGAAGTCGCGATTGCGCATCGCCCGGCTCAATGCACCCAGGGCGACCGTCAGCGGGTTGCGCGTGTCGTTGGCTTCCGGCGTGGTATGTGGCGTGCCATAGCGGGTCAGTCCGATGTCTGCCGGCCGTTCAGGCAGCAGCCACCACACCAACGGGATCAACGCCAGGGCGCAGGCTGCGACCGTAAGCACTACCGGGCGCCAGCCATGGTGCTGGGCAATGGCCGCGAGAGCGGGAAGAAAGATGAGAGTCCCGGTTGCGGTGCTGGCGGTCATGGCACCCATGACTGTGCCGCGATGCTTCACGAACCAGCGGTTCACGATGGTCGCACCCAATACCAGTGCCACACAGCCGGTGCCGAGCCCCGAGAACACGCCCCAGAACAGCACCAGCTGCCAGCGCGCCGTCATCAGCGCACTGGCGCCGCTCGCCGCGGCCATCAGCGCGAGCGCGCACAGCACGGTGCGGCGAATGCCGAAACGCAACATCAGCGCGGCGGCAAACGGGCCGACCAGGCCGTAGAGAAAAATTCCGATCGCCGCTGCCAAGGAGATCGAGGCGCGATTCCAGCCGAATGCGGCCTCGAGCGGCAGGATCAACACGCTCGGGGTGGCGCGCACCCCCGCACTCACCAGCAGCGCGAGGAACACCACCGCCACCACCACAAAAACGTAGTCCTGGCCGAGCCGTTGGCGCAATGATAAAGTCATGTTACTGACCGGTACGTTTCATTGCTCAATGCTACGTACCGATCGGTAACACAGTCAAGGGATGTGAAGCGTGAAGCCGAAGCCAGCCAGATCCGGACCGGAGTCGAAAGCCGGCGATCGTATCCGCAACACGGCAACGCAGCTGTTCTATCGCCAGGGTATCCGGGCGGTCGGCGTCGACGCGATCGTCCGGCACGCCCATGCCACCAAACCGAGCCTGTATCGCAGTTTCCGCTCGAAGGATGATCTGGCGGCGGCCTATCTGCGCGACTGGGACAGCGCCTTCTGGCAGCGCTTCGAGTCCGCCGCGGCGGCGCATCCGGATGATCCGCGCGCGCAATTGCGGCTGTTCCTGCGGCGTCTGACGCGGCGCATGCGAAGTCGCGGTTATCGCGGCTGCGCGCTCAGCAACGCCGCGGTCGAGTATCCGGAAACCGGGCATCCGGCCCGGCGCGTGGCGGTGGCCAACAAGCGCAAGTTGCGGCGGCGCCTGACGCTGATGGCGACGGCGATGGGGGCCAGACAGCCGCGCCTGCTCGCGGATGGGCTGGCGCTGTTACTCGAGGGCGCCTACACCAGCAGTCAGCTGTTTGGCCCCGATGGGCCGGCGCGCGCGATCGGGCGGACGGCCGAGCAGCTGATCGAGGCCGCGCTCAACAACTAGCATTCATGGCGCCGCGTCAGGCCAGAGCCGCCAGCACTGCCGCGCCGGCTTCCTGGGTGGTCGCCGGGCGCTGGTTCGGCGCCGAGATGTCCGCGGTGCGCACCCCGTCGCCGATGGCGCGGTGCACGGCGAGTTCCACCGCGCGTGCCTCCTGTTCCAGCTTGAACGAATGACGCAGCAGCAGCGCGACGCTGAGAATAGCGCCATAAGGATTTGCGATCCCCTGGCCGGCGATATCCGGCGCCGAACCGTGGATTGGTTCATACAGCCCGCGCGCGCCATCGCCCAGCGAGGCCGATGGCAACAGGCCCAACGATCCGCACAGCATCGAGGCCTCGTCGGTAAGGATGTCGCCGAACATGTTCTCCGTGACCGCGACATCAATGTCGCGCGGCCGGCGGATCAGGTGCATCGCGGCCGAGTCAACCAGCATGTGCTCGAGCTGCACGTCCGGGAATTCGTTGTGCATCACACGCTCGCACACCTCGCGCCACAGGCGTGAGGTTTCCAACACATTGGATTTATCGATGGACAGCAGCCGCCGGCGCCGGGTGCGGGCAATCTGGCCAGCTACGCGCACGATGCGCTCGATCTCCGGGGTGGTATAGGTGCACAGGTCGGTGGCCTGGTGCGCATCGCGGGTCTTGGTGCCGAAGTAGATGCCGCCGGTCAGCTCACGCACGAAGATCAGATCGACCCCATCGATGATCTCGGGTTTGAGCGAGGAGGCATTGCGCAGCTCCGGGTGCACGCTCACCGGGCGTAGGTTCGCGTACACGCCCAGTTCGCGCCGCAGGCGCAGCAACCCGCTCTCGGGCCGTACTTTCGCCTGCGGTGAGGACCACTTGGGACCGCCAATGGCGCCCAGCAGTATCGCGTCGGACGCAAGACACGTTGCGAGCGTTGCGGGTGGCAAGGGCTCGCCATGGCGATCGATGGCGATGCCGCCAAAAGCGGCCGCCGACAGCGTGAACTGGTGGCCAAAGCGCGCGCCGATGGCCTCAAGCACCGGCACCGCCTGGGCGATGACTTCCGGGCCTATGCCATCGCCAGCGAGCACAGCGATGCGCGCCTTCACGGCCGCGCATCCTGTTCGTAGGCGGCAATTTCACGCTCCTGCGACAGCAGGAAGCCGAGCTGGTCAGTGCCGTTCAGCAGGCAGTAGCGCGCGAACGCCTCCAGTGGAAATTCAACAGCGTTGCCATCGGGCAATCGTAGCGTCGTAGTATCGACGTCGATTGCGACCTCGGCGCCCGGATGCTCGAGCAGCCATTGGCCGGTCCGATCATCGACCTCGATCGGCAGCAGGCCGTTCTTGAGGGAGTTGCTGCGGAAGATATCGGCGATCTCGGTGCTGATCACGGCGCGAATGCCGTAGTCGAGCAGCGCCCAGGGGGCATGTTCGCGCGAGGAGCCGCAGCCGAAATTGCGCCCGGCCACCAACACCGCACAGCCGGCGGCCTCGGGCCGGTTCAGGGCGAACTCGGGTTTGATCGCGCCATCGGCGCTGTAGCGCCAGTCGGAGAACAACTGCTTGCCAAGACCCACCCGCGTGGTGGTGCGCAGGAAGCGCGCCGGTATGATCTGGTCGGTATCGATGTTGGTGAATGGCAATACCACGGTGCGCGAGCGAATCTGCCGTATAGGTTCCATGGGGCGTCCTAGCCGTTGAGGAATTCGCGCGGATCGGTAACCCGGCCGCGCACCGCGCTGGCCGCCGCGGTCATTGGGCTTGCCAGCAGGGTGCGGGCGCCCGGGCCCTGGCGACCCTCGAAGTTGCGGTTGCTGGTACTGATCGAATACTCCCCGCCGGCAACGGTGTCGCCATTCATGCCCAGGCACATCGAGCAGCCTGATTCGCGCCACTCGGCGCCGGCATCGATAAAGATGCGATCCAACCCCTCGGCTTCGGCGGCCTTCTTGACCTGCTGCGAACCGGGCACGACCAGCGCGCGCACGCCGCGCGCAATGTGATGGCCGCGCAGTAGCTGCGCGGCGCTGCGCAGATCCGACAACCTGCCATTGGTGCAGCTGCCGATGAACACCACGTTGACCGGCTGGCCGCCGATCGGCGCACCGGCCGTAAGTCCCATGTAGGCCAGCGCTTTGTCGAACACCGGATCATCGCGTCGCTGTGGAATGTTGCCGGACACCGCCACCACCATGCCTGGGTTGGTGCCATAGGTGATCATCGGCTCGAGCCGGCTGCTGTCGATGGTGATCTCGCGATCGAATATCGCTCCCGGGTCGCTGGCCAGGGTGCGCCAGTGGGCCAGTGCGCGCTCCCATGCGCCCGCCTTGGGTGCGCGAGGTCGTGTCTTGAGATAACTGTAAGTGATCTCATCCGGCGCAATCATGCCGGCACGGGCACCGGCCTCGATCGACATATTGCACACCGTCATGCGCTCTTCCATGCTGAGCGATCGGATAGCCGCGCCGCGGTACTCGAGCACGCAGCCGGTGCCGCCGCCGATACCGATCTCACCGATGATCGACAGGATCAGATCCTTCGCAGTCACGCCCGGCGGCAGAGCTCCGGGCACGTTGATGGCGAAGGTACGCGGGCGGCGCTGCAGCAGGCACTGGGTCGCCAGCACGTGGCCCACCTCGGTGGTGCCGATGCCGAAGGCGAGGGCGCCGAAGGCCCCATGAGTGCTGGTGTGGCTGTCGCCGCAGACGATAGTCTGCCCCGGCAGCGTGAAGCCAGACTCCGGTCCGATGATGTGCACGATGCCGCGCTGGTCGCTTTTCAGATCAAACAGCTCGATCCCGAACTCAGCGCAGTTGCTCTGCAGCTGCGCAATCTGCGTGGCTGCCGATTCGATCGTGATCGGCACGCCGCCGAAGATCTGATCGGTACGCGTGGGGCTGGAGTGATCGATGGTCGCCAGGGTGCGTTCCGGACGCCGCACTTTCAGGCCGCGCTGGTGCAGTACGGTGAAGGCCTGCGGCGTGGTGACTTCATGGATCAGATGACGATCGATGTAGAGCACGGCCGGCGTGTCGGGCGTTTCGGCCACGACCTCGTGCTGCTCCCACACCTTCTGAAACATCGTCTTCACGTAGCCAACCCCGCTAGCCGCGCTCGCGGCTGTAGCCAATGCCCTCGATGCTCAATATTCGAATGTGGATGATAGGCACCTCGAATTTGTTTTTGTTATTAAAAACAAATTCGAGGTGCCTATCATCCCCGTTGGCCCTAATGATTCAACGCAGGCATTGGCTCAGCTCGCCGCGGCCACGCGCGGCTTGGCCTGCATGTCTACGTAATCGAGCCAGCCGTACTTGTCCGCGCTGGCGCCGCTGAACAGTCCAAAGAAGGCCTGCTGCAAGCGTTGGGTGATCGGGCCGCGCTTGCCGCTGCCCACAACGATGCGATCGACCGAGCGGATCGGCGTGACCTCCACCGCGGTACCGGTGAAGAACAGCTCGTCGGCCAGATACAGCAGTTCGCGCGGGATCGCACTCTCGCGCACCTCGATACCTGAATCGCGGGCCAGCTTGATCACGGTGTCGCGCGTGATACCGGCAAGCGCCGAATGCGCGAGTCCCGGAGTCAGCAGCACGCCGTCGCGCACCAGGAACAGGTTCTCGCCGGCGCCCTCGCTCACCAGGCCGTCGGGCGACAGCCCGATGCCTTCGGCAAAACCCAGGCGCTTGGCTTCCTGGCTGATCAACTGGCTCGACAAATAGTTGCCGCCGGCCTTGGCCAGTGCCGGTAGCGTGTTCGGTGCCACACGCTGCCATGAAGACACGCACACGTCGACGCCGGCTTCCTCGCTCTCATGCCCGAGATACTTGCCCCATTCCCAGGCTGCGATCGCCAGGTCCACCGGCGGGTCTATCTTCGGCGCGACGCCAATCTCGCCATAGCCGCGAAACGCGATCGGACGGATATAGGCGCCGTGCGCCAGGCTGTTGACGGCGATGACCTGGCGGCAGGCATCGTTGACCTGGTCGGCCGAGTACGGCAGCTGGATGCGGTAGATCTTCGCCGAGTCGAACAGCCGGCGAGTGTGGTCGAGCAGGCGGAAAATCGCCACCCCCTTCGGGGTTTCATAGGCGCGTATGCCCTCAAACACGGAGGAGCCGTAGTGCAGCGCGTGCGCCAGCACGTGCACCGTGGCCTTCTCCCAGGCGACCAGCTTGCCGTTGAACCAGATATAGGGTGTTGCGGGTATTGGCATGGTGATGGCTCCTAGATCGTGCTCTGCGCCAGTTGCGCGCTCGGCTCGCGCGTGCCGGCCTGGCGTCCGGTCTTTTGCGACAGCTCGATGCGATTGATAACCTCGAGCAGCGCGCGGCCGGCAGCTTCGATAATGTTGGTGCTGATGCTCGAGCCGCGGTAGCTGCGGCCGTTGTTGTCGACGTACAGGATGGCTTCGCCCTGGGCGTCCTCGCCGATGGTGACCGCGTGCACCTCGAATTTGCGCACCGTCAGCGCGACGCCGGTCGCCAGCACGATCGCCTTGTAAGCGGCATCTACCGGCCCGTCGCCCGGAGCCTGGCGTTCGGTCACGCGACCGTCAGTGTGCCGCAAGCGCACCGTGGCCTGCGCTCCGGCGCCACTGTGGGCCTCGACGTCCAGGTGCTCGAGGCTCCAGGGTCCGGCCGCTGCACTGCCGGCGCGCAGCACGATGGCTTCGATGTCGCCGTCGAACAGCTCCTTCTTGCGATCCGCCAGCGCCTTGAATTCCTCGAACACGCGGTTGAGTTCCTGGTCTTCGAGTTCGAAGCCGAGCTCCTTGACGCGCTCTCGGAATGCATGCCGGCCGCTGTGCTTGCCGAGCACCAGGCTGCTGCGCGTCAGCCCGACGTCCTCGGGTCGCATGATCTCGTAAGTGGTGCGGTTCTGCAGCATGCCGTGCTGGTGGATGCCGGCCTCATGGGCGAAGGCGTTCTCGCCGATGACCGCCTTGTTGCGCGGAATCGGCATGCCGGTGATGCTCGACACCAGGCGACTGGTGGGATACAGACGCGAGGTGTTGACGTTGGTCTTCAGGTTGAAGAACGCGGCGCGCGTTGCCAGCGCCATCACCACCTCTTCGAGCGAGCAATTGCCGGCGCGCTCGCCGATGCCATTGATGGTGCATTCGATCTGACGCGCTCCAGCCACGACTGCGGTGAGGCTGTTGGCTACCGCCATGCCCAGGTCATCGTGGCAGTGCACCGACAGAGTGACCTTGTCGATTGCGCGCACGTGCTGGCGCAGGTAGCGGAACAGTTCACCGAACTCATCCGGCACCGTGTAGCCCACAGTGTCCGGAATATTGACCGTCGTGGCGCCGGCGGCTACCACCGCCTCGACCACCTGCGCCAGGAAATCGAGCTCGGTGCGTGAGGCGTCCTCGGGCGAGAACTCGACGTCATCGCAATATTCGCGCGCGATCGATACGCCCTCGACCGCGAGCCTCAAGATCTCCTCCTGCGCCATGTGCAGCTTGTACTGGCGATGGATCGCGCTGGTGGCAAGGAACAGGTGCAGCCGATGGCGCGGCGCGTCCTTCAGTGCCCGCGCCGCCATCTCGATATCCTCGCGCACGCAGCGCGCCAGACCGGCGATGATGGGACCCTGCACCTCGCGCGCCACGGCATTGACCGACTCCCAGTCGCCGCGCGATGCCGCCGGAAATCCCGCCTCGATCACGTCCACGCCCAGATCCGCCAGCGCGCGCGCGACCCGCAGCTTTTCCGGCTGCGTCATGCTGCAACCCGGCGCCTGTTCGCCGTCGCGCAAGGTGGTGTCGAAAATCAGGACGCGGTCAGCTGTCGGTGTCATGGCGCTCTCCGTAAATCCCTAAATTCAGCGCATTTCCTTGAGCCACGGCATGCGCTCGCGCAGTTTTGCGCCCACTTTCTCGATCGGGTGGCGCAGGTCCTGCTTCAGCAGCCGCTTGTAGTTCTTGGCGCCGCTCTGGTGTTCGCTGATCCACTGGCGGGCGAATTTGCCGCTCTGGATCTCCTTGAGGATCTTGCGCATTTCCTTGCGCGTACGATCATTGACGATGCGCGGGCCGCGTGTCAGGTCGCCGTACTTGGCGGTGTCGCTCACGTAACGGTGCATCTTCGCCAGGCCGCCTTCGTGCAACAGGTCGACGATCAGCTTCAGTTCGTGCAGACACTCGTAGTAGGCAACCTCTGGCTGGTACCCGGCCTCGACCAGCGTCTCATAGCCTGCGACCACCAGTTCCGTGGCTCCGCCGCACAGCACCGCCTGCTCGCCGAACAGGTCAGTCTCGGTCTCCTCGGCAAAGCTGGTGGCCACTACCCCGCCGCGGGTACCGCCGATGCCGTCGGCATAGGCCAGCGCCTTGGCGTGCGCCTTGCCGGTGGCATCCTGTGCCACCGCGATCAGGCAGGGCACGCCGCGACCCTGCTGGTATTGCCGGCGCACCAGGCCGCCCGGGCCTTTCGGGGCGATCAGCACCACGTCCAGATCCTTGCGCGGCTTGATCTGCTTGAAATGCACGTTGAAGCCGTGCGCAAACAACAGTGTCGCGCCGGGTTTGAGCGACGATTTGATGCTGGCGTAAAGTCCAGCCTGGGCCATGTCGGGCACCAGCATCGCGACCAGGTCGGCGCCGGTAACCGCCTCGACCGGTTCGGCCACGGCCAGCCCGTCGCGCTTGGCCTGTTTCCAGCTCTTGCCGGTCTTGCGCACCCCGACCACGACGTTAAAGCCGCTGTCCTTGAGATTCAGCGCATGGGCCCGCCCCTGACTGCCGTAGCCGAGCACCGCAATGCGCGCACCCTTGAGTGCTTTCTTGTCTACTTCTTTTCTCGAGTACAGCTGAATCATTCAAAGCTCCAAGGTGGATAAACAAAAAACCCCGCATCGGCGGCCGGTGCGGGGTTTCGGTGTATGTTCGTTTCCTGGGTCTAGAAACGTTGGCAGCACCCGCCCCGACCGCTCTTGACGAGCAGCAGGTCTACCGACAGTAGGATAATGCGGGATGTCTGCATGGTTCGTTGCCAAAATGCCTCAAGCGCGACGCATGATATCAGCACAACGATCTATTACTGTCAATTTCGCTAAGCTCATCCCATGCAGACCTTGTTGCCCAGCGACAGCACCGCGCCCAGCCTGCCATTGTGGTTGGCCACCGAGGCCGATTTTGCTGCGCTGCTGCAGACACTGCCGCCGTCCCAGGCCGCCTGGGCGCGAGCACAAGGCTACGCCGCCGACCGCCACCGGCTGCTGTTGCTGCCGGCTGCCGATGGCGGATTGGCCGGCGCGCTCTGGGGCCTCGGCGCGCTGCGCCAAGCGGATGAGCTGTCCCTCTGGGACGCGGCGCCGCTGCCGGAGCGATTGCCGGCAGGCAACTTTCGCCTCGGCGGCGTACTGGCAGCGCAGCCCGCCACCCACTTCGCGCTCGGCTGGCTGCTTGGTAGCTACCGACTGACTCGTTTTCGCGGCACGGCGCCGAAGCCGCCGGCCCTCAATGCGCTGATCACGCCGCCAGCCGCAGACGGGACCTATGCCCAGGCGGCGGCCCTGGCGATCGGCTTTGGCCGCGACCTGATCAACGCTCCGGCGAATCAACTCGGTCCCGAGGAACTGGCTGCCGCTGCCGTCGCGCTGTGCGCGCGTTACCGCGGTGACAGCCAGGTGCGCAGCGGGGAAGCGCTGGCACGGGACTACCCCCTGGTTGCCGCGGTCGGGGCCGGCAGTGCGCGTGCACCACGCCTGATTGATTGTCGCTGGCGCCGTCCCGGTGCTCCGCGCGTGACACTGGTGGGCAAGGGCGTGTGTTTCGACAGCGGTGGACTGGATTTGAAGCCCTCGGCGTCGATGCTGCTGATGAAGAAAGACATGGGTGGTGCGGCCTGCGTGCTCGCGTTGGCGCAGCTGCTGCTGGAACTGGCAGCACCAATCGAGCTGCGCATATTGATCCCTGCGGTGGAGAACAGCGTCGGGGGCAGTGCTTATCGGCCGGGCGACGTCTGGCGCTCGCGCAAGGGGCTCACGGTGGAGATCGGCAATACTGACGCGGAAGGCCGCCTGGTGCTGGCCGATGCGCTGTCGGACGCCGACGATGAGAAGCCGGATCTGTTGATCGACCTTGCGACCCTGACCGGTGCCGCCCGTACCGCGCTGGGACCGGACCTGCCCGCGGTGTTCAGTCCCAATGATGAGCTGACGCTGCAGCTCGCCGAACTTGGGCGCGCGCACTCGGATCCGGTGTGGCCGCTGCCGCTGTGGCAGGGCTACGACGATGAACTCAGCAGCCGCATCGCCGATCTGAATAATGTGTCGAGTTCGCCGTTTGCCGGGGCCGTGATCGCGGCGTTGTTCCTCAAGCGCTTTGTCAGCGCCACGCCGAACTGGCTGCACGTGGATCTGTACGCCTGGAACCCCAAGGATCGTCCGGGACGGCCGCTCGGTGCCGAGGCGCAGTGCGTGCGTGCGCTCTATCACCTGATCCGCCGTCGCTGCGGCTAGTGTCACTGGTGACTGCTCGACGGAGGGAAACGATGGCCGGTAATCGGAAGAAGAGCGCGGCTGGCAAGTCGCCGCCCAGGACCGCACCCGACCCACGGGCCTACTCGCGCCAGGTGGTGGACGGCGTCAAGCAGTCGCCCTCGCGGGCGATGCTGCGCGCGGTCGGCTTCACCGACGAGGATTTCCTGCGGCCGCAAATTGGCATTGCATCCACCTGGGCCGACGTTACGCCCTGCAACATGCACATCGGCCAGCTGGCGCGAGAGGCGGCCGCGGGGGCCGATGCCGCGGGTGGCAAAAGCGTGTTGTTCAACACCATTACGGTCTCGGACGGCATTTCGATGGGATCACCGGGGATGCGCTACTCGCTGGTGTCGCGCGAAGTCATTGCCGATTCGATCGAGACGGTGGCGGGCGCGGAAGGGTTCGACGGACTGGTGGCGATCGGCGGCTGCGACAAGAACATGCCGGGCTGCGCGATGGCGATCGCGCGGCTGAACCGACCGGCGGTGTTCGTCTATGGCGGCACCATCCTTCCGGGCGCCGGGCGGCGCGACATCGTCTCGGTGTTCGAAGCGGTAGGCGGACACGCTGCCGGTCGCATCAGCGATGCGCAGCTGCTGGAAGTCGAACGCACCGCAATACCGGGACCGGGCAGCTGTGGCGGTATGTACACCGCCAACACCATGGCATCGGCGATTGAGGCGCTGGGTTTGAGTCTGCCGGGCAGTTCGGCTCAGGACGCGGTCGGCCAGCCCAAACACGATGACAGCCGGCGCGCCGGCGCCGCCGTCGTACAGCTGCTGCGGCAGGGCATTCGCCCGAGCGACATTCTTACCCGCGCCGCGTTTGAAAATGCAATCACGACGGTGATCGCGCTTGGCGGCTCGACCAACGCGGTGCTGCACCTGTTGGCGATTGCGCAGGCAGCGCGGGTGCGGCTTGAGCTCGATGATTTCACTCGCATTGGCCGGCGCGTACCGGTGCTTGCCGATCTGCGACCCAGCGGTTACTACCTGATGTCCGAGCTGGTGGCGATTGGCGGCATCCAGCCTCTGATGCGCCGTCTGCTCGACGCCGGACTGCTGCACGGGGATTGCCTGACGGTGACCGGTCGCACCATGGCCCAGAACCTGCAAGCAGTGCCCGACTATCCAGCATCGCAGGACATCGTGCGCGACATTTCAAATCCGATAAAGAAAGACAGTCATCTCATTGTTCTGTATGGGAACATTGCTCCGGAAGGCGCTGTGGCCAAGATTACGGGAAAAGAGGGTGTGCGCTTTAGCGGACCGGCGCGAGTCTACGACGGCGAGGAGGCCGCCACAGCCGCGATTCTCGGCGACAAAGTGCGCCCCGGTGACGTCATCGTTATCCGCTACGAAGGCCCCAAAGGCGGCCCTGGAATGCGCGAAATGCTCAGCCCGACCGGTGCGCTGACCGGACGCGGTCTGGGCGGCCAGGTAGCACTTATAACGGATGGGCGCTTTTCCGGAGGAAGCCATGGTTTCGTCGTCGGGCATGTGTGTCCCGAGGCGGCAACCGGCGGACCGCTCGCTTTGCTTCGCAATGGGGATCGGATCACGATCGATGCACAGCGTCGGCGCATCGAGGCGGATCTGTCAGTGGCGGAACTCAAACGTCGTCGCGCCGCCTGGAAACCGCGCCGTCCGTACGCGACCCACGGAGTGCTGGCCAAATACGCCCGCGTCGTCAGCAGCGCCTCGCAAGGCGCGGTGACCGATACGACCGATGCAAATTCCACATTCAATTAGCCCGATGCCTGATTCAATCGGGCCGACGCTTATGTACAAGTCAATGGCCGGCATGAGGGTTGTAACGGGTGCCACGAGCAGTTAAAGTTCTTGCGCTTGTGTCGATCCGCACACGCGTTCGGAAGCTACGGGGCGGCGTGACCCCAGGCATTCCTGGACGAGTGCATCTGTGCGATCGGGCAGATTGATCGACCGGGTAACGCATGGGGAGGGCAGCGCCGCCGCAGAGCAGTCCGCAAACTGGGGCTCGATGGCAGCGGGCGCATCAAATGTTTTTGGGCCGGGGTACCGACGCATCATATGAATATAACTTCGGTTGACACGCGGTTCCGGCGCGCGGCACATCCTTCGTCCTAAGACTCATCGAAGACCAAACGCCATACCAATATGAGTTATTACCCAACGGATTCCGGTCACTTATCACGGCGTTTCATTGCCTTCCTGGCGATTATCGTGGTGCACGCGCTGGTGATCTGGGCGTTCATCAGCGGCTTCGCCAACCAGGGCGCGCGCTATGTGCAGACGATTCTGGAGACCAATATCATCCAGACCGAGAAGCCCAAGGACCTGCCGCCGCCGCCGCCGCCGGTGGATCTGAAGGAGCGTCCGCCGGTGCAGATGATCGCACCGGAGATCAATATTACGGTGCCGGTGGAGGCGCCGCCGCCGCCGATTACCAATGTGACGACCCAGCCGCAGGCGCCGCCCCCGCCGCGCGCGATAGTTCCCGGGACGTCGGTGAAGGTGACTTTCCAGCCCGACGTGCAGGACTACTATCCGGAGGTCTCGCGCCGCAACAATGAGGAAGGCCGGCCGGTAGTCAAGATCTGCGTCAATGCAGCCGGCAAGATCGAGTCGGTCGAGATAGCAAGTCCTTCCGGCCACCCACTGCTGGACGAGGCTGCGCTCAAGGTCGCCAAGGCGTTTCGCTTCAAGCCGGCGACCTCGGAGGGTAAGCCGGTGACCAGTTGTCCGACGTTGCCAGTGAAGTTCGTGCTTCATGGAGAATGACGGCCAACAGGCCTGTTAATCAATTGGTAATGGGTTCGATACGATTTGCATTTGGGCCGCCGCGGTCGTACCGGGCGGGAAGAACGTAAACGAGGAAAATTATGGATACCGCCACCGCAGCAGTCGCAGCAGCAGCAACAAGCACCGCAAACCCCTACGGCCTGATCCCGCTATGGGTGAACGGCAACATCGTGAGCCGGGGGACCTTGACGGTCCTGGTGATCATGTCCCTGGGTTCGTGGTTCATCATGTTCACCAAGCTTTGGGACCAACGGGCCCTCAAGCGCTCGAGCAAGATCGTCGAGAAGCAGTTCTGGACCGCGCCTTCCGTTAAAGACGGCGTCGAGCGTCTTAAGAAGGGTGACGAGTACCGCTTCATAGCCGAGAGCGGCCTGCGCGCGGCCTCGCACCACGAAGGGCGCCTGACCGACCGTATCGACCTGCACGAGTGGATCACGATGGCGCTGCAGCGTTCGGTGGACGCGGTCAACAGCCAGATCTCCGGCGGCCTGACGTTCCTGGCGACCGTCGGCTCGGTGGCACCTTTCGTCGGTCTGTTCGGCACCGTCATGGGCATTTTGAATGCGCTGATCGCCATCGGTATCGCCGGCCAGGCGAGCATCGATCGCGTAGCCGGTCCGGTCGGTGAGGCGCTGATCATGACGGCCATCGGCCTGTTCGTCGCGGTGCCGGCGGTGCTCGGGTACAACTGGCTGCTGCGGCGTAACAAGTTGATCCAGGACGACGTGCGTAATTTCGCCAGCGATCTGCATGCCTATTTGGTCAGCGGCGCACGCGTCGCGGCCTGATCGGCCCCGACCTTCGAACGCACATTCCGGGAGCTCGCAGTTATGGCAATGAGCATGCAATCGGGTAGCGGCGATGATCGCGGCATCATGTCCGAGATCAACACCACGCCGCTGGTGGACATCATGCTGGTGCTGCTGATCATCTTTTTGATCACCATCCCGGTGATCACCAAGAACATCCCGGTGCACGTGCCTAAGGCGGTCAATATCCCGACCCAGACCAAGCCGGAGAACATCACCATCTCGGTGAGCGCCGATGGCGAGGTCTACTGGGCGCAGCAGCACGTGCCGGACATGAAGCTGCTGGTGGAACGCATCGAGCGCGAGGCCGTCAAGGTGCCGCAGCCGGAGATCCATATCCGCGCCGACGCCGACACCGACTACAAGAACGTCGGCAAGGTGATCGCAGCGATCAACCGCGGCGGGGTCATCAAGGTCGGGTTCATTACCGAACCCGATCACGGCGTGCGCGGCCAGCGCTGAAGCGAGGAGATCAAGCCCATGTCGATGAGTGTAGGAAGTAGCGAAGGCCAGGAGATGTGCGACATCAACACCACGCCGTTGATCGACGTGATGTTGGTGCTGCTGGTGACGCTGATTCTGTCGCTGCCGATCATGACGCACGCGGTCAAGCTCGACATGCCGCCGCCGAACCCGAATCAGCCGCCGCCGCCGGTGCAGCCCGAAATCATCAATCTGGACATCTACTACGACGGCACCATCTCGTGGAATGGCGCCACCATTCCCAACCTGACCGAACTGGAACAGCAGTTTCAGGTGGCGGCGGCCAAGGATCCGCAGCCGGAGCTGCACCTGGCACCCGACAGCCACGTGAAATACGACGTGGTGGCCAAGGTGCTGGCGGCGGCGCAGCGTAACCACATGGAAAAAATCGGATTCGTCAATACCAGTCAGTTCGTCGAGGATTGAATTTTAGTCAGCACGGCGCCGGCCGGTTGCGGCAGCTTCACGTGTCAACCGTCGGTCAGACACCAAGTATTCATGTCCGGGAGGCGCGGCGGCGGCCGGGCGATCGGATTCGATCGTCGTGCCGTCTATAGGCGCTAAAACCGTCAAGGAGCACCATGAGGAATCGCCTGAATTTCGTCGCTGTGTTCGCCTCGCTGTGCACCAGTGCCTGGCTGTGCGGCGCAGCGATAGCGGCGGATCAGCCGCCCGCCGCCGGTCCGCAGGTGAGCAAGACCGTCGCCAAGCCGCTCAAGGCCGCCCAGGATGCGCTGGCGGCAAAGAAGCTCGACGAGGCCTTGGCGCACGTGCGCGAAGCGCAGGGCGCGGCGGGCGAGAAGACGGCGTACGACAACTACGTCATGAACATCATGCTGTTTCAGATCTATCAGCAGAAGCAGGACATGGGTGATGCCATTCCGGTGCTGCAGCAGGCCGCGCAATCGCAGTATGCGGCGCCCGAGCAGCAGAAACTGTGGTTGAAGAACATCGCGCTGTATTACTTCCAGCAGAAGGACTACACCAAGGCGCTGGATGTCGCCGACCAGGCAGTCAAGCACGGGGTGAACGACGCCGACACCATGGGGCTGATTGCCAAGGCGCAGTACCTGACCGGCAAGTACAAGGATGCCGCGACGACCATGCAGGAAATCGTCGCCAAGCAGGACAAGCCCGACGAGGAATCGCTCAAGCTGCTGTGGCAGTTTGACCTGAAAGCCGACGACTCCGCCGGTGCCGCTAAGGCGGTGGAAAAGCTGGTGACCTACTATCCCAAGCCTGAGTACTGGGCCAACGCGCTGGCACCGTTGGTGCGCATGGACATCAAGGACGCGCACCTGCAGCTCAACGTCTACCGGCTGATGAACGACGTCGGGGTGCTCAAGCTGCCGTCCGACTATGCGGAAATGGCCGAGATCGCGCTGGATGCGGGTTATCCGGGCGAAACCCAGACGGTGCTGCAGCAGGCATTCGCAAAAAATGTGTTCGTCGAGCAGCGCGACAAGGACCGCTACCAGCATCTGCTCGAGGGCGCCAAGCAGCGCGCGGCCAACGATCAGGCGCAGCTCGCCAATGTTGAGCACACCGCAGAGGCGGCCCCGAACGGCGATGCGCTGGTGCAGCTGGGCGCCGCGTACATCAGTTACGGCCAGAACGACAAGGCCGTCGCCGCGATCACCAAGGGGATCGGCAAGGGCGGACTGAAGAGCCCGGATGAGGCCAACCTGCTGCTGGGCATTGCGCAGCTGCGGCAGAGGAACAGCGCCGCCGCGCAGCAGGCGTTCGACAAAGTGGCCGGCTCGAGCAACACCGGCTATGCGCGCCTGGGTAAATTGTGGGCGTTGCGCGCGCACAGCGCCTGATGCGTCAACCCTATCGCAAGGAGTTCTTAAGGCCATGACCATCAAAGCCGGCGAACGCATGCCCGAGGGCAAGTTCAAGACCATGGGCGAGAAGGGTCCGAAGGATCTGAGCACTGCCGAGCTGTTCGGCGGCAAGCGCGTGGTTTTGTTTTCGGTACCGGGCGCCTTTACACCGACCTGCGATGCCAAGCACCTGCCGGGCTACCTCGGGCTGGCCGATCAGCTGCGCGCCAAGGGTGTGGATACCATCGCCTGCATGGCGGTCAACGATGTGTTCGTCATGAATGCCTGGGGCAAGCAATCCGGGGTCGGCGACAAGGTGCTGATGCTCGCCGATGGCAATGGCGACTATGCGCGCGCCCTGGGGCTGGAGCTCGACGCCAAGGGTTTCGGCATGGGAATGCGCGGCCAACGTTTCGCGATCGTGGTGGACAAGGGCGTAGCCACGCACGTGGACGTGGAGGCCCCGGGCCAGTTCAAGGTCTCCTCGGCAGAGCACGTACTGGCGCAGATCTAGCGACCCTGGCGCACAGCCGCGCCCGCCACCCGACAGGCGGCGCTCCCCGGAAGCGTGAACTCTCCCTGGTGCGCAGCGCCGCGCCACAGGGTAGGCTTGCCCCATGACCCTGGACCACACCGTCAGACCAAGCGATTCGCTCAAGAACGTGCGCTACGAGATCCGCGGGCGCCTGGCGCGCCGCGCGCACGAGCTGGAGCGGCAGGGCTACGAGATCATCTCGCTCAATATCGGCAATCCGCGCCTGTTCGGTTTTCGCACGCCCGAGACCATGCGGCTGGCGATGATCGAGAACCTGTCCGATAGCGAGGGCTACTGTCACCAGAAGGGGATCTTCCCAGCGCGTGAAGCGGTGGTCATGCAGCAGCAGGGGCGCGGGGTGACCGGAGTGAGTGCCGAGGAGGTATTCATCGGCAACGGCGTCAGCGAGCTGATCGACCTGGTGCTGCGAGCCCTGCTCAACGACGGCGATGAGGTGCTGGTGCCGAGCCCCGATTACCCGCTGTGGACGGCGTCGGTCAATCTCAATCGCGGGCGCGCGGTGCATTATCCGTGTCGGCGGGAGAACGGCTTCGTGCCCGACCTGGCCGAGGTCGAAGCGCTGATCACGCGCCGCACCCGCGCCATCGTGGTCATCAATCCGAATAATCCCACCGGGGCCACCTACCCGCGCGCGGTGCTCGAGGCGCTGGCGCGGCTCGCCGAGCGTCATCAGCTGGTCGTGTACAGCGACGAAATCTACGATCAGATGGTGTACGACGGCGCCGAGTCGATTCCGATGGCGACCCTGGTGCGCGACACGCTGTGCGCCACGTTATCCGGGCTGTCGAAGGTTTATCGCGCCTGCGGCTATCGGGTGGGTTGGGCGGTGTTCTCTGGCCGGCTGCAAGGTTCTGCCGACTATCTGACGGCGCTGGAGCTGCTGTCGTCGCTGCGATTGTGCAGCAACGTGCCGGCGCAGTGGGCGGTGCAGACCGCCCTGGGAGGCTATCAGAGCATTCGCGAACTGGTAACTCCTGGCGGGCGGCTGTACGAGTCACGCCGGGTGATCATCGAGGCGGTGTCTGCCAGCCGCTATCTGCGCCTGAATCGCCCCGATGGCGCGATGTATGCCTTCGTCGGCGTCGATCCGCAGGCATTGCCGGAATTTGACGATCAGCGGTTCGCACTGGATCTGCTGGAGCAGAAGCACGTGCTGGTCGCCCCCGGTGTGAGCTTCAACGTGCCCTATCGCAATCATTTTCGCGTCACCACACTGCCCGATGCCGCAACATTGCGGGTGGTGTTCAGCCGCATCGAAGAGTTGCTCGCGGCGCAGGCGGCGCGCGGCGCGGACAGCGAGCCCAGCCCTGAGAGCCTGCGCGGCTCGGTGGTCGAGGCGCAGGCGAGGTTTAAGTGATAAATCAAGTTAATGCGCTAATTATTTGACTTGCTTGAGGTTACTCACGAGCTCCTGGAGCATCTGAAGGGCGGCGGTACGCTCATCGTGCCGAGCCGCCAGCGCGCTGCCGCGATCCGCATTGCCTACAGCGCTGCCATGCTCGCCACAGGCCTTGCGGTCTGGCACACCCCCGACGTGCTGCCCTGGAACGCCTGGATCGAGCGTGAACTCGACGCGGCACGAGCGCGAGGCGACGCACTGGGGCGACGACTGTCGGCGGCCGAGGAATGGCTGCTGTGGCACGAGGCAGTACTCGAGGCCTGCTCCGGCCTGCAGGTGCTGCTGCCTGCCGCGCTCGTCGAGCCGGTACGACGGGCGGTCGGCCAACTGGACGACTACGGCCTGTCCGTGCCTCATGCCGCAACGGTGGAAACCAGTGTACTGCTGCAGGCCCGGGCGCACTTCAGGCGCCGTTGCCAGGAACTGGCGGTGCTGGGGACGACTTCATGGCGCGACTGTGCCACCCAACTGCAGCCGTCGCCGCGCCTGCTGCTCGCTGGATTTGCCGCGCTCGGGCCGGCTCGACGGGCGTGGCTTGAGCAGCACGGCGCCCGCACAGTGCGCGAGCCGCCGGAGGAAGTCCCCGCCGCCGAGGCGGTGCGCGTGATCAGTTGTGACAACCCGTTGCTGGAGGCCGAAGCGGCAGCAGACTGGTGCGCCCAGCAGCTGGCGCTCAATGCCCGCGCGCGCCTGCTGCTGGTGGTACCGCGGCTGTCGCAGCAGCGTCACCTGTGGGAGCGCGTCCTATCCCAGCGGCTCGATTTCGCCACGCTGCTTGCGGCCGGCACCAGCGCCACCGATTCGCTATTCGCGCTCGAGGGCGGGCAGCCGCTGAGTGCTTATCCGCTGGTGGCCACGGCGCTTGACCTGGTTGCCCTGGCTGCCGGGCCGGTGCCGTTCGAGCGGCTCAGCGCGCTGCTACGCGCACCTTATCTTGCTGCGCTCGATCGCCATCGATGCCTGGATATCGACCTGTGGCTGCGCGAGCACAACGTAGCCGAGATCGACCTCCGGATCCTGCAGCAGCTGGTGGCGCCGCTGTCGGTTGATTTGGGCGAGGCCGCCGCCGCGGTGCTGCGCGAGCTGCTCGCCGCGCTACAGGCCGACGCGGTGGGCCGCGTAGCCGTCGCGCCACGGTGGGCGCGCTCATTCGCGGCGCTGCTGCAGCGCTGTGGCTGGCCCGGCCAGCAGGTCCTCGGCAGCGATGAACAACAGGTGCGGCTGCGCTTTGACGAGTTGCTGGGCGACTTTGCCGCAATCAGCGTTCCGGCCGCCCGACTGCAGGCGGCAGAGGCCAGCCAACTGCTGCACCAGCTGGCGCAGCAGATCGCATTCGAGCCCGCCAGCGATGACGTGCCGGTCACCGTGACCGAAAGCGTTGACGATCCGATCCTGCACTACGACGGCATATGGGTCGCCGGGCTGTCGGCCGAGGTGTGGCCACCGCCGGCACAGCCCGACCCGCTTCTGCCGCAGCCGCTGCAGCAAGCGGCCGGCGTGTCGGAGGCCAGCGCGGACGGTCAGCTGCGGCTGGCGCTCCAGCGCATGCGCCAGTGGCAGCGCTGCGCCACGCGCTGCGTGTATAGCTGGTCGCGCAGCGATGCCGAACTGCCACGCGACATGAGCCCGTTGCTGCACCCGTCCGGCGCCGATCAGTCGGCCACGGACAACGCCGGCGCGCCGGCGTTCGATCTTCAACGCTGGCTGCTAGCGCAGGCGCCGCCGCTGGAGGCCTGGCGTGACGATCGCGGCTCTGCGTGGCCGCGCGGCCAGGCGCTGCGGGGCGGCACACGGTTGCTCGAGCTGCAATCGCTGTGCCCGTTTCGCAGCTTCGCGGAGCTGCGATTAAAGGCGCGCAAACTCCCGGAGCCGCGGCCCGGCGTGGATCCGCGCGTGCGCGGCCAGATGCTGCATCGCGCGCTGGAATTATTCTGGCGTTCGATGCGCGACTCCGCAGCGTTGCGGCGCCGCGGCCGCACCGAAGCACAGGCGCTCGCCCACGAGTGCGTGCAGAGGGCGATCGAGCAGATCGGCGCGCAGTTGGCCGCCAGCATCGGTGCGGCGTCGTTGCGGCGCGAAGGGGCGCGCGCCGAACGGCTGCTGGGCGAACTGATCGACTGGGAACTCACGCGTGAGTCGTTCACCACCCAGGCGCTGGAGTCCGATCAGGATTACGCTGTCGCCGGCACGACGCTGCAGCTGCGGCTCGATCGCATCGATCGGCTGGGCGACGGCAGGCTGGTGGTCATCGACTACAAGAGCGGCGCTACGGAAAAATTCGATGCGTTCGCTGAGCGGCCGACGCAGCCGCAGTTGCCGGCTTATGCGATGGCGGCGGGTGATGGCGTTGCAGCCGTGGTGGCGCTCTATCTCGGACGCGAGGGGCTGAAGCTGCGCGGTGTGGCGGATCGGCCCGAGCGGCTGCGCGCGCGCGGCATCGACACCGTGCCCGGAGGCGAGCCCGCCTGGGCGCCGCTGCTGCGCCTGTGGCGCGGCCGGCTTGAACACCTGGTGCGCGAGTTCCTCGATGGTGATGCGGTGGTGCAGCCGCAGGCCGGTGCCTGCGAATACTGTCATTTGCAGATGTTGTGCCGGGTCGAGGCGCAGGTGCTGGCGGCCGCTGCAGCCGCCGCCGAAGCCGACGCGCGGGCGGCACTAGCCGCGGCGGCCATCGACGACGAGGACGATGCGGGCAGCGAGGACGGCGAATCGCAATGACGCCATCCGACGCGCAAGCCCGCGACATGGCGCTGGAAATCGACCACCGCGCGCGCCAGGAGGCACTCGATGTCCGGCGCTCGATGCTATTGCAGGCCCCCGCCGGCTCGGGCAAAACCACCGTACTCACGGCGCGATTCCTGGCGCTGCTGGCCGCGGCGGACGCGCCGGAAGAGATCCTGGCCATCACCTTTACCCGCAAGGCCGCCGCCGAGATGCGCCACCGCGTTCTGGCGGCGCTGCAGGCGGCAAGCGCCGGGCAGGCAGTGGCGGGCATTGCGACGGCAGTGCTGCAGGCGGCGCACGCACGTGATGCGGCCCGCGGCTGGAACCTTAAGCAAAATCCGTCGCGGCTACGCATTGAAACCATCGATGCGCTGAATCACTGGCTGGCAACGCAATTGCCGATCGCGTCGCGATCAGGCCCGCGCCTTGAGATCGCGAGCGCCCCGGCGCCGCTGTATCGGCGCGCGGCGCGCGCCTGCCTGCAGCTGGCGGCGGAGGATCGCGACGCAGCGGCGGCGGCGGAGCTGCTGTTCGATCGGCTCGACAACAGCTGGCGACGGCTCGAACAGCTGCTGGCGGACATGCTTGAGCGGCGCTCACACTGGCTGCCGCGGTTACTGCAGGCACGTGGCAGCGGACTGGCGCAGCGCGTCCAGGACAGTCTCGAATCTGCGCTGCGCGCCGAGCTCGCCCCAGCGATCGCCACGCTGCCCACCGAGCTGCTGCGCGAGGGTGAGGCGTTGCTGACACACGTCCAGCGCGTGCGCGCGGCAGCGGCGGCGGCGGCAGGCGCGCCGCATGCGGCAGCCGCAGGCGCGGTGCTGCTGGACGCCGAGCCCGCGAGCCTGCCGCACTGGCGCGCCGTGTGCGAGCTGGCCATGACCGAGCATGGGTGGAGGCGACGGTTTACCACGCGCGAGGGCTTCGAGCGCAACGACAAGGCGATGAAGATGCGCGTCGGCGCGTGGATCGATGCGCTCGAGCGCTTGCCCGATGCGCAGCGGGTGTGTCGCGTGGTGCGTGCGTTGCCAGATCCCTGGATCGACGCCGCCGATCAGCAGGCGCTCGAGGCGCTTTCGGTGCTGCTGGTGCGCGCGGCCGCCGAGCTGCAATTGGTGTTCGCCGCCAGTGCCAGGGTTGATTACAGCTACGTCGCCGCCGCGGCGCGCGAGGCACTGAGCGAGCAGGGCGCGCCCAGCGATTTCGCCCTGCGCGCGGGCGCGGCGCTGCGGCATATTCTGGTGGACGAATTCCAGGATACTTCCTACGAGCAGTTCGCGCTGCTGCGGGCGCTGACCGCAGGCTGGGAGCCCGGCGACGCTCGCACGCTGTTCGTGGTCGGCGATCCGATGCAGTCGATCTATCGGTTTCGCGAAGCCGAGGTCGGTCTGTTCCTGCAGGCGCGCGATCACGGGGTCGGCGACATCAGATTGCAGCCGCTGCAGCTGCGGCGCAACTTTCGCTCCAGTGCCGGGCTCGTCGATTGGGTGAACGCGCAGTTTTCGCGCCTGTTCCCGCCCGATGACGATACGCGGCGTGCGGCCATTCGATATCTGGCATCGGTACCGGCGGCGGCTGCGGTGCGGGAGGCCGGCGCCGCGACGCTGCACCGGCTGCATGACGGCGATCTGGCGACGGAGGCCGAACGCGTGGTCGAGATCGTGCGCGCAGCGCGTGCCCGCGATGCGTCGACCTCGATCGCCGTGCTGGTGGTGAGCCGTGAGCACGCCGCGTTGTCCGTGGCTCGGCTGCGCGCGGCCGGATTCAGCTTGCGCGGCGTTGACCTCGAGCGCCTGCGTGACCGGCCGGTGATCCGCGATCTTGCCGCATTGACGCGGGCGCTGCTGCACGCGGGCGATCGCACTGCCTGGCTGGCGCTGTTGCGCGCGCCCTGGTGCGCTCTGACGCTGGCCGAACTCGAGGCGCTGGGCGCCGACGCTGGCGCCGACATGTTCGAGCTGCTGCGGGCTGCGGCGTCATCGGGCAGCGAGTTGGCGCCGGCGCCGCAGCTGCGGTCGCGGCTGTCACGTCTCTATGGCGCACTGGCGCCCGCGATCCATGGCGTGGAACGCGGCTTACCACTGTGGCAGCGCGTGGAACACTGCTGGTTGCGGCTTGCGGCCCCGGCGATACACCGCGCTGAAGCCGACCGGCTCGACGCGCAGCGCTTCATCGATGCGTTGGTGCTGCACGATGATCCGCAGCGGCTGGTAGGCGAGGCACTGGGTGAACTCACCGAGCGGCTGTATTCCGGTTCACCGCCGCACCCGGGTGCCATCGAGGTGATGACGGTACACGCCGCCAAGGGCCTGGAGTGGGACCTGGTAATCCTGCCCGGACTCGGTCGCAGCACTGCGGTCGACACCGACCCGCTGTTGCATTGGATCGAATTGCCGGGCGCCGGCGCGGACACGGAGCTGCTGCTGGCACCGATTCGCGCCTCGCCGCAGGAACCGCGGTGTTCGTTGGCCGGCTACATCAAGAGCCTGCAGCGCGAACGAGCGCGCCTGGAGCGGGTGCGGTTGCTGTACGTCGCAGCCACGCGCGCGCGCAGCGAGCTGCACTTGCTGGCAGCGCTGCCGCTACCGGCCAACCCGGACAAGCCGCCGCTGCCGCGCGCCGGCTCACTGCTCAAGATCATGTGGCCGGCGATCGGCCAGCAATTCCTGGCGCTCACACCCGTCGCGGGCGCGCCGGTCCCGGCTGCGCTCGCCGCGCAGCCACGGCTGTGGCGGCTGCCGCAGACCTGGACGATGCCGAGTGCCCCCGCGCCGCCGGCCGTGCAACGCCTGCGCCTCGCATCACCCACGCCGGAGGAAGCACCGGAGTATCGCTGGGTGGGTTCTACCGCGCGCGCAGTCGGCACCATCGTGCACGCCGAACTGCATCGACTGGCGGCAGCAGCGCAGGCAAGGTCGCAGCCAGCGCTGCTCCCGCCGCCTGCGGCCCTGTCCGACTACGGCGCCTGGCTCTCAGAACTCGGCGTGGCGCAGCAGGAGCAGGCGGCGGCCGGAGGGCTGGTGCGGGAGGCCATCGCGCGCACGCTGGCCGATGCGCGCGGGCGCTGGCTGCTGTCGAATTCGCACCGTGAGGCACGCAGCGAATGGCGATTGTCCGGCCTGCATCACGGCCGGGTGGTAAATGTCGTCATCGATCGCATGCTGGTGGACCAGCAGGGCCAGCGCTGGGTGGTGGATTTCAAGACCAGCGTGCATCAGGGCGGTTCACAGCGCGACTTCATCGACAGCGAAGCCGAGCGCTATCGAGCGCAACTGCTGCGTTACGCGAGCCTGGTCCGTGAACTCGGCCCCGAGCCCGTTCGTCTGGCGTTGTATTTCCCTCTGCTCGGGGTGTTTCGCGAACTCGATGCCCCGACAGCCTGATATCTATAGCGCGGCAGCGATCAGCACTTCACAGCGAGCCGGCGACCGAGAACGTCCGCCTCCCCTGGGCGTCGGGCGGCCCCAGCATCTGCAGCTTCTGGGTGAGCTCCGCGCTCGCGCCGGGCCTGGCAGCGATGCTGCCGTCCAGCTGATAGCTGCCCGAGGCTTCCAGTTGCAGTAGGCCGGTGACCGACAGCGGGCCGTTCAGGTCGCGCAACTGCGCCTGCATGACCAGTGGTTGGCTCGGCGGCACAAAGCGCAGTTCGAAGCTGCCCAGATCGGCCGGCGGGTCCTCGATATGAATCTGCAGCAGAGTGACTACGCCCTGCAGCGCGACCAGGCGCTGCCCCTCGATACGCGCCGAGTCGATCGCCAGCTGCATGCTGCCGCTGATGCCACCGGGTGTCACGGCGGCGTCGCCCGGCAGCGCCACGGTCGCCGTCAATGCCGTAATCGCAAGCGTACCATCGCGCGCCAGTTCCACCTGGGCGTGGCCGCGAGCCTCAGGGTCCGGGCTGGACAGATCAGCCGCGAGCTGCAGGTGCAGCAGCGCGGCCGGGTGCAGCCTCCAGGATAATCCCGACACCGACGCCGCGCCCACGCGCAGCTGCCCGCAGGCGCCGCTCCACACACTGCCGCTCGGCGCACTGCAGCTCACTTCGGCCGGCAGCAGCGGCAGCAGCATGCGGGCCGGCAGGCGCATCAGCAGCGTGACCAGAAAGGCGATCGCCGCCAGGATAAGCGCTGCTCGCAACGGCATCAGCCCGCGTGCAACACCAGCGTGGCGGTGACGTTGCCGCTGCCCTTGGCAGCGTCGATGGTTGCGGTCTGAACCTGCACCCCGTAGCGCTCGCGCAGCTGCGACAGCCAGGCGACCAGGATATCGAACGGTGTCTGGTCAAGTCGCACGTTCAGGCCACCATCGCCGCTGGGCTGACTGCCGACCAGACTTTTTGCCAGGCCCGATTCGCGCGCGGTGCGATCCACCAGTACCACCAGCGACTCGCGCAGCGGCGGCGGTGCACTGACCTGCAATCCGTTCAGTTGCGGTGCCATCGAGCGCAGCCATTGCAGATCGTCACGCTTGCGCTCGACCCGCTGCTGGATTGCCGCCACGCTACGCTGCAGCGGCAACACCGTCGCGACGATGATCAGCAATAACGCAGCGGCCGTGCCGAACAGCAGCATGCGCCGCTCGCGCGGTTGCAGCCGCTGCAGATACCGCGTCAGGCGTTCAATCATCGGCTGTGCCTGGGATCGCTCGGGGCGCCGGCGGGACGCATGCGTATGCGGCCCTCGTAGGCGGCGCCGGCGGCCGCGCCGGACGTCAGCTCGGCCTGCCAACCACCGCTGCGCAGCGCCTGGTCGACGCGCTCGAGGCTGGCTGCATCGCTCGCCTTGAGGGAAAGATCCAGTCCGCCCTCGCGAAAACTCAGCGTCTGCACCGAGGCGCCGTTGACGCCGTTGATCGCCTGAGCCAGGGCCGCCAGCGCCGACAGCAACCCGGAACCCCCTGATTGCGATTGCGCCGCCAGCAGGCGCTGCTCGATGCGCGATCGTACGGCACCGGTGCCGGGATCCCCCGGCAATGTGCGCCGTGCCACTGCGCCGATGGCCGCATCGAGCGCGTGCTCACTGCGGTGCTGTTGCAGCAGCTCGAGCGATAATCCGGCAATGTGCACGGCGAACAATGTCGCCGCCAGTACCGCCGCCAGGCGCCAGCGGCGCCAGTCGCCGCCAAATGAGGATTTCGGTCCAAAGTCACCGGCCAGCAGATTGATGAAATGGCCAGCGACCAGCTGCGGTGCCAGCAGCGGCAGCGGTCCGGAACTGAGCAGTTGCACCTTGAGGCTGGCGCAACGGCTGCGCAGCGCTTCCGCATCGCTCGAATGCCGGTGCCAGTCCTGCGGGGTGGCATAGATGATCAGATCGTCGCCGCCCAGCTCCGGGCCAAGCGAGGCTTCCAGCGCGGCCGCCATGTCGGCCGCCGGCAGCGCCAGCGGCGGCTGGCCGGCGCGACGCACGTTGAGCATGTCGCCGTCGAGCATGACCACCGTGTGACCGGGGTTTTCCGGAAGCAGCGCGGCCTCCGCGCACAGCACCTCAGGTACCAGGCCCTCGGCACCCAGGGCCGCGAGCCATTGCTCCATCAGCGCACGGGTCACCACCGCCACGCTGGTGCGACCGGTGTGAGCATCGCGCTCACCAACCGCGAAATGCAGCGTCTCGATATCGGCGGCGAGTTGTTCCTCGAGCGCATAGGGCGCCAGCTGCTGCGGCCGCACGCCGCTTTTCTGCGGCAGGTCGACCTCGGTAGTGAGCACGTCGCTGCTCGGCACGATGGCGGCGACGCGACGCCCGCCGGCTTCACTGGCAGCTTGCGCCAGCGCGCCCACACGCGGGGCACCCAGCGGCTGACCGTGCTGGTCGGCGAGCATCCAGCCGCACCGGTCTTCCGGGCCGCGCGCAAGCTGCAGAATGAGCCATTCCGCCATGATTATTCCGTGCCGAAGGTTCTGATTATGGGCCGAATCTGCCCTGATGGATCGAGGTACAGGAGACTGTACAAGGTGAAGCGCGCAGTGCCAATAGTGATCACCGAGCGCAGGCGGAAGTACGACGACAGGGTGCCGACTTTGCCGGACAGGACCGCAGCTGCCGGCCCGGTGACCCCGGCGGTGAACACCGCCAGGGTCGGAAAGCAGCCCTTGTCCTTGCGTGCGTTGGCAAGCACCGACAGGTCGGTGCTGTATTCGTTCTTGCCGCTGAGCGCATCGAGCACGACCCCGGAGGCGGTGCAGACGTTGATCGAATTACCCGGCGGCAGTGCCGTGATGTACGGCTTCAGCCGATCGTAGCGATCGCGCCCGAAACCCGGCATCGCCAGCAGCTCTGAGATGCTGGTGACCGGCAGGTTGGCCGCGCGGTAGGGCGGAGTCTGCGTCAGGTAGACGCTGTCCTCGGCGCCATCGGGCGTGTTGGGCGTGTTGTCGGCATCGATCCAGTCGGCCAGGATGCCGGCCCACTTGGTCTCCAGGCCGACCTGCACCAGCAATTGCTGGAACAGAGCCAGCCAGTTCGGATCGGTGGTGCCGTTGGCTCCGGTGGCAAGGTTGTTGATATTGAACTTGCCCTGCAGATCCTCGATCTGCGCGAACTCGAGCGTCACGCCGTCGCCCAGCTCGAACGGACCGTAAGGTTGCGCCCACGGCTGATCGAGCGACATGGTGGCACTGGCCGACTGTTTGAGCACATAGGCCGCCATCGCTTCGGCACCCTCGCCGGCGAGCAGGCTCTGGTCGGCGCCGAACATGGTGCTGGCGCGCCGCGCCGACATGGCGCTGGCGAAGCCGATCGCGGTGGCGAGCACCGCGGCGATGGCCACCAGCACCAGCGCCGTGATCAGTGCGATGCCGCGCTGCGCGCGGGCGCCTGCGAGCGTGCGCATCATCCTGCCACCTCGATGTGACGTACCAGCACGCCCCAGTCATCGAGTTCGATCGTGACTTCCACCGCCACCGGCCGCAGCCGCGGCAGCGTCAGCGCCGCGCCCGCGCCGGAGGTGATGGGCGGCCAGCCGTTCTGCCAGTTATGGCCGGCGTCCATGAAACGCAGGCCGAAGTTCTTGACGTGATCGAGCAAAGTTCGTTTCACCGGCTGCACCGCCTCGGTGGCATCGAGCACCGGGTAGTACTGGCGTACCAGCGTGCCGTTCTCGAGCGAGTAGCTCACGCGCTGCAGTTCGCTGCGCTGTATGCCGGCAGGATTGGTCCAGCCGCCGCGGGTGAAGGTGAACAGCGGGGTCGAGGCGCCGCTGAGACTGCTGCTGCTGCCGAACCCGCTGCTGATTCCACCGCTGAGCGTTGAGCCCAGGCTGCCGATGGTGTTGCTCTGGGCCGCACTCACGGCCGGCAGATAGCCATCGCCGATCAGGTTTCGCACCGGCCGCGGCGCCAGCAGTTCCGCATCCTGCTCAAGCGTGCGCATCGCCTGCTGCACGGCGATCAGCCGTGCCGATTGCTCGTCCACTTCCCGCCGGCTCCGGAAGGCCTGATCGAGCGCGCGGTAACCGAACGCGAACATGATGGCGGTGATGAACAGCGCCACCAGCAGTTCAATCAGCGTGAAGCCTCGTTGCCCGCGTGCGGCCATGCTTCAGCTTCCGCCCGAGGAGCCGCCGCCCGAGCTGCTGCTCAGGGCGCTGCCGGGGTTGGTGCCCGGATTGAGTATCGCACCCGAACTGGATGCGCCGCTGCTGCTGGTGCTGCTGCTGCTGGCGGTCGGGGTGCCGTTCCAGTCTGGCGCCTCGCCGCTCGATGCCGCCACGGCGTCGCCGCGAAAACCGATGACGGTCGCAAGCCAGTTCTGATCCTTACCGGCGTTGGCGAACGCCGTGATGGCGTTTACTTTCCCGAGCGTGCTGCCGGAACTCGATGCAAAGCCCAGCGTGCCGCCCGAACTGGAACTAAAGCCGAGCATGCCGCTGCCGCTGGAACTGCCGAAGCCCGACGAGCTCTTGAACAGGCTCGAGCCGCTGGAACTGCTGGAAGCGCTCGAGCCGCCTGAGCTGGCCGAGCCGGAACTGGCGCCCGTGCGCTGCACACGCACGACGATCTCAAGCAAGCCCGGAATCGATGGCACCGGCACGATGTCCTGGCGCCAGTGCCAGTTGGCATTGCCGAACGCCTTGACATCGCCTTCGGTGGTGCCGGTGGTGGGTACCTGCAGGCCAAGGCGCGTATCGGCGACCTGGTTGAGCGCCACCCATTGCGCCAGCGTCTTATCGTGCAGAGCTGCAATGTTGCCCGCGGCTGAGCTGAGCGCCGCGAGCACCGCGCCCATGCCAAAGGCGACGATCACCAGTGCCACCATGACCTCGATCAGTGTGAATCCGCACTGGCCGGCGCCATGTGCGCCGCAGCTCGCGCCGGCGGTCACGGCTTCGGCTCCACGATATCGCCGACCTTGAGCGTGCCATCGGCGTTGCTTTGCAGCGTGGCACTGCGGCGCACACCATCGCGCGCGATGGTCAGCGCGAAGGAGTTGGTGTCGCCGTTGGAGAACAGCATGATCTGCGGCGAGTTGTCGGCCAGCTGGTTGCTGAAGCTGCTGGGGATATCGCCCAGCGTGGAGATGGTGCCGCCCGCAGGCGTGGTGTCCCGCTTGCTCAGTACCAGCGCCTTGTCGTTGAGCACGATGGGGCGCCCCTCGACATCCAGGGTCAGCGTCAGCCCGGCTGGCATGCGCCGCGGCCGCAGCGTGTCGTCGACCGTCTCGGGCTGCCACTGATTGCTGACGTTGTCGAAGTAAACGAAGCGATAGCCGTGCTGGCCACAGCGTATGCCGTACTCGAGTGTCAGCATGCCGCCGCGTTCGTGTACGTAGGCCATCAGGGCCGATAGCCGATCGCGCTCGCGCTGGAGTTGGCTGTCTTTGCCGGTAACGCCCAGGCTCAGGATGGCGCCGACGATGATCACGGCGATGATTGCTACCACCACCAGAATCTCGATCAAGGTGAATCCGCGCTGGCGCGGCGAGGTCGATGAGCCCGGGCGGCGGCTGGCTGTCACGGCGTGTGCGCCCGGCTGGGCCAGGTTCAGTTGTCTAGGTTCCAGTTGCCGATGTCCGCGTTAACCCCTTCGCCGCCAACCTGGCCGTCGGCGCCGAACGAGAACACATCCACGTCGCCATGCGTTCCTGGAGACTGATACTGATAGTCGTTGCCCCACGGGTCCTTGGGCAGGCGCTTGAGATAGCCGCCGGCGCGCCAGTTCTTCACGTTGGGGTCGTTGGGCTTTTCAACCAGTGCCTTGAGTCCTTCCTCGCTGGTCGGGTAGGAGAAATTATCCAGCTTGAACATCGTCAGGCCGGTTTCCAGGGCCTGGATGTCCTGTTTGGCCTTGGCGATACGCGCGTCGTCGACGCGTCCGAGGAATTGGGGGACCACCACTGCCGCGAGCAGGCCGATGATGATCACCACCACCATGATCTCGATCAAGGTGAAGCCACGCTGCCGCGAGCCTGGCTTCGGCACTGTACCCGGGACTTTGGCGCTCATATAGTTCACTGGCCGCGGCGCGAAGCCATAGCTGCTGATCACCCAATCATAACAAATGAACACCATCGGATCTGACAGCAGCTCACAATCTTGGTTCCGGTCGGCAAATTGCGACGCTCGTTACGGCGCAGCACTGGTGGGCGCCGTGGCGTTGCTGCTGGCGCTCGGTGCCACCGGCGGATGGGGGCGCGAGCACCTGCAATACCAGCGTGACGCGCTGGCGCACTATCAATGGTGGCGACTGATCAGCGCGCACCTGGTGCATCTGGGCTGGCGCCACGCGTTGCTCAATTGTGGCGGCCTGGCAGCACTGTGGGTGCTGTTCGCACGCGAGTTCCCGCCGCGCCGCTGGATGTGGATCGTGTTGCTGGCGACTGCGGCCATCGATGGCGGGCTATGGTTTCTGCACCCGGCGGTCGAGTGGTACGTGGGGGCCTCGGGAGTACTGCACGGCATCTGGGCGGCCGGGGCGTGTGCGATGTATCGGCGCGGCGAGGCCCTGGGCGCCGGCCTGCTGCTGCTGCTGATCGTCAAGCTCGCGTATGAGCAGCAATCGGGGGCTAGCCTGTTTGAAGGCGATCTGCCGCTGGTAGCCGCGGCCCATCAGTTTGGCGCGCTTGGTGGCCTGATCGGCGCGGTGCTGCCGCGCGCGGCGACGAAGCCGCTATAATCCGCGCCGCTTTTCACCCGCCGGGCGGCAGTGTTTGTCCGGTGCCCGTTCAAGTGTGGCCGAGTGTCGCTGGCGGCGAGGTCTGAAACGATAATGCCCATAGCAATGATATTTCCAGGCCAGGGATCGCAATCGGTCGGCATGCTGGCGGCACTGACCGCGCGCTATGCGTCGGCGGCGCAGTGCTTTGCGCAAGCATCGCAGGCGCTGGGCTTCGACCTGTGGCAGCTGGTGGCCGAAGGCCCGGCGGAGCGCCTCAACGCGACCGAATACACCCAGCCGGCAATGCTGGTGGCGGGCGTGGCCACCTGGCGCGCGTGGTGCGAACAGGGCGGCGCGCCACCTACGGTCGTCGCCGGTCACAGCCTGGGCGAGTTCAGCGCCCTGGTATGTGCGCAGGCGCTGCAGCTCGAAGCTGCGGTGCAGCTGGTGCAGTACCGCGGGCAGATCATGCAGCGCGCCGTACCGGAGGGCGCAGGGGCGATGGCAGCGATACTGGGCATCGAGGATGCCGACGTCGAGGCGGTCTGCGCGCAGGTGTGCCAGGACGAGGTGGTGGAGGCGGTGAATTACAATTTTCCCGGCCAGGTGGTGATCGCCGGCCACGCTGGTGCCGTGGAGCGTGCGATGGAGCTGGCGCGAGCGCGCGGCGCCAAACGCACGGTACTGTTGCCGGTGAGCGTGCCGGCACATTCGCGCCTGATGCGCCAGGCCGCGCAGCAGTTGGCGGCACGCCTGGATCGAATCGAAGTGCGGCCGCCGGTGTATCGCTATATCAGCGCCGCAGACGCCCAGGAGCACTCGGACCCGGCGGACATACGTGCCACCCTGGTGCGCCAGCTGGCCAGCCCGGTGCGCTGGACCCAAACCGTACGCGCGCTGTTGGGGCTGGCGCCGACGCTGATCGAGTGCGGCCCGGGCAAGGTGCTGAGCGGCCTGGTGCGGCGCATCGATCGCACCGCAAGCTGCTATGCGCTGGAGGACCCGGAGTCGGTGGAGGCTGCGGTAGCTGCCACAGCGGCCGGAGAACTGCATGTTTGAGTCGGATCTGGCACTGGTCACCGGGGGCTCGCGCGGCATCGGCCGCGCCATCGCGCTGGCCCTTGGCGGCGCCGGCGCAACAGTGGTCGCCACGGCCACAACGGCCGACGGCGCGGGCAAGATCACCGCGGATTTTCGTGCGGCGGGGATCCGGGGCCGAGGGCTGGTCTGGCATGCCACTGAACCTTCCGCCACCGACGCGCTGATCGACGCCCTCGACGCAGCCGAAGGCCTGCCGACCATCCTGGTCAACAACGCCGGGATTGCGCGCGATGCGTTGATTTTGCGCATGAAGAGCGAGGATTGGGAGCAGACGCTGCAGATCAATCTGTCGGCGGTGTTTCGGCTGTCGAAGGCCTGCCTGCGGCGCATGCTCAAGGAGCGCCACGGCCGCATCATCAACATCGGATCGGTGGTCGGATCGATCGGCAATGCCGGCCAGGTGCACTACGCGGCTGCCAAGGCCGGCCTTATGGGTTTCACCAAGGCGCTGGCCAAGGAAGTGGCTACACGCAACATCACCGTCAACACCGTTGCGCCCGGTTTCATCGAGACGGATATGACACGCGCGTTGCCCGAGGCGCAGAGGGAGGCTTATCTGGCACAGATACCCGTGGGCCGTTTTGGCACCCCCGAGGAGGTCGCCAACGCGGTGCTGTTCCTGGCATCGCGTGAGGCTGGTTACATCACCGGGCAGACACTGCATGTCAACGGTGGCATGTACATGGGCTAAAGTTGTGCACAAAGCTGGCCCTTGGCGCAAATAATCTGAATAATCAAGTACTCGCGCCGCGGGCGAACTGGCGAGCGTCGGGGGGTTCCCCTACAATACGCGCCCCGCGTGGGAGCGCCCGAAAAGGCGAGCTGAAGCGGGTCCTAGTCAACACGAAAGAGGGTTAGCAAAAGATGAGCACCGTGGAACAACAGGTGAAGGCGATTGTTGCCGAGCAGCTGGGTGTGAAGGCTGAGCAAGTGACCAACGCCGCCTCGTTCGTCGACGACCTGGGCGCCGATTCACTCGACACCGTCGAGCTGGTCATGGCGCTGGAGGAAGAGTTCGAGATCGAAATTCCGGACGAAGACGCTGAGAAGATTACTACCGTACAACAGGCGATCGATTACATCAGCGAACGCCGCAACAAAGCCTGACCCGTCCTTGTTGCCGCGGTGCGTGGCGCCTCGTGAGTAAACGCCGGGTAGTCGTCACCGGGCTGGGACTGGTGTGCCCGGTCGGGGGCAACGTGGCCGACGCCTGGGCCGCGATCCTGCGCGGCGAGAGTGGCATCGGCCCAATCACCCGTTTTGACGTGTCGGCATTCCCGACCCGCTTTGGTGGTGCGGTGCGCGGCTTCGCCGTCGATCAATACATGAGCGTCAAGGACGCGCGCCGCATGGATGAGTTCATGCACTATGGTATCGCCGCCGGCGTGCAGGCGGTGGGGGATGCCGGCCTGGACTTCGAGCGGCTCAACCGTGATCGTTGCGGCGTGGTCACCGGTGCCGGCATCGGCGGCCTGTGGACCATCGAGGAGACCTGCGCCGGGTACGTCGACTCCGGACGCAATCCGCGCAAGATCTCGCCGTTCTTCGTGCCCTCAACCATCATCAACATGATCTCCGGCCACCTGTCGATTCGCTACGGCCTGCGCGGACCCAATCTTGGCGTGGTCACTGCCTGCACCACCTCGACCCATGCCCTCGGCCTGGGCGCGCGCTGTATCCAGTATGGCGATGCGGACCTGATCATCGCCGGCGGCGCCGAAATGGCCACTACCCCTACCGGCCTGGGAGGCTTCGGCCAGGCAAAAGCGCTGTCGTCACGCAATGACGCACCGCAGTCGGCCAGTCGCCCGTGGGATCGTGATCGCGACGGCTTTGTGCTGGGCGACGGCGGCGGCGCGATGGTGCTGGAGGAATTCGAACACGCACGCACCCGCGGCGCGCGCATCTACGCCGAGCTGATCGGCTTTGGCATGAGCGGCGATGCGCATCACATCACCGCGCCGCCCGAGGACGGGGATGGCGCGCGACTGGCGATGGTCAACGCGCTTGCCGATGCGCACATCGGCGCTGAGCAGGTGCAATACCTGAATGCGCACGCGACCTCCACCGGGCTGGGCGACAAGGCCGAGACCATTGCCATCAAGCGCGCGTTCGGTGCGCACGCGAAGAAACTGGCGGTCAGTTCCACCAAATCGATGACCGGGCATCTGCTTGGAGCCGCCGGCGTGGTGGAGGCCATCTTCAGCGTGCTTGCGATCCGCGATAACGTCGCCCCGCCGACCACCAACTACGAGCATCCTGACCCGGACTGCGACCTGGATTACGTACCCAACATCGCGCGGCCGATGAAGATCGATGTCGCGATGTCGAACTCGTTTGGTTTCGGCGGCACCAACGGCACGCTTTTGTTCCGGCGCTTCGGCGGCGCCTGACCGCCGCCGCCTCGGGCGCGAAGGCTAGGCGCGCATGACACAGGTGGCAATCCCGGACCGGCTGCTGGTACGGCCCGCTGCGGTCACGGACGATGCGCTGCGCCGCCTGGCCTATAGCGATCCCGGCTCCTTTCCGGTGCTGTTCGACAGCGCCGCACGCGGCCCGCTGAGCCGCTACTCGATACTGGCCGCCTATCCGCAGGCGGCGCTGTGGCAGGACGGCCGCGGGCGGCTGCATGCGAGCGGCATGCCGGCGCCGACCGGCCGCGGCTTCCTGGCCGCGCTCGAGGCTAGCCTTGAGTGCGACGGCAGCGAGGGGCGCGACGGGCGCGGCGGGCTGGGCGATGCGGACGCGCCGGCGCATGGCCACGGGTTTGCAGCCAGCCCGTTTCGTGGCGGCTGGGTGGTGTTTCTGGGCTACGAGCTGGCGGCCGAGATCGAACCACGGCTCGATCTGGCGCCGCGCGTGCAGGTCGACGCCGGGGCGCCGGCCGCGTTCGCGCTGCGCATCCCGGCGGGCCTGGTGTATGACCATCGGGCAGGGCAGGCCTGGATGTTCGCTCCGGCAGCACGCGAGGATCTGCTCCAAGCGCTGGCGGCAGCGCTGGCCGCCTTGCCCGCGCGCAGCGCAGGGGTGCCGACGGTGGTCGAGGTCGAGGTCGAGGAAGAGGCAGCGCATTGGTTTCGCGCTCGCGTCGAGGCGGCGCTGGCCTACATTCGGGCTGGCGACATCTACCAGGCCAACCTGTCGCGCCCGTGGCGTGGTGATTTGGCGCCCGACGCGTCGTTGCACCTGTCCACGCAGGCACTGTACGAGCGCCTGCGTGCGGTGAATCCGGCGCCGTTTGCGGCTCTGGCGCAGTTTCAGGACTGGCGGCTCTTGAGTTCCTCGCCCGAGCGGCTGGTACGGGTCGCAGGAAGCCGCGTCGAGACCCGGCCAATCGCCGGCACCCGGCCGCGCAGCGGCGCGGCCGCCGCAGAGCAAGGCGAGATCGCGGCGCTGATCGCGCATCCGAAGGAGCGTGCCGAACACATCATGCTGATCGACCTGGAGCGCAACGACCTGGGTCGTATATGCCGCTCGGGTAGCGTCCAGGTGGATGAGTTCATGCGCATCGAGAGCTACCCGCATGTGCATCACATCGTGTCGAATGTCGCAGGTGAACTGTTGCCGCACTTGAGCCCGGTGGATGTGCTGCGCGCGGTGTTTCCCGGGGGCACCATCACCGGGTGCCCGAAATTTCGCTGCATGCAGATCATCGCCGAACTGGAGGGCGAGGCTCGCCAGGCCTATACCGGCGGCATCGGCTTCATCAACTCGGACGGGTCCATGGACTTCAATATCCTGATCCGCAGTCTGACTCTGCATCAGCGGCGGGTGGAATTTCGCACCGGCGCGGGCATCGTCGCGGATTCGGACTGGCAGCGCGAACTGGCCGAGACGCGCGCCAAGGCGCGCGGCCTGCTCGCGGCACTGGGCGCCGCGTGAGCGGTGCGCTCGTCAATGGTCACGCCGGCGGCGCCATCGACAGCGCCGATCGGGGTCTTTCGTATGGCGACGGGCTGTTCGAGACCATCAGCTGCCATGACGGCGCGCCGCGCTGGCTGGCACTGCATCTGCAGCGGCTGCAGCAGGGCTGCGAGCGCCTGCAGATCGCGTTCCGCGACATGGAACTGCTGCGCGCGGAGATCCGCGGCCTGGCGGCCGATCAACCGCGCTGTCTCGTCAAGGTGATCGTGACGCGCGGCACGGCAACGCGCCGCGGCTATGCGCCGGCCGGGGATGAGCGGCCGACGCGCATCGTCAGCCGCCATGACTGGCCGGCGCTGCCGGTGCGCGCCGCGGCTGCCTTTCGGCTGGGCATCTCGGGCGTCACGCTGGGCACCAATCCGCTGCTGGCCGGTCTCAAGCATCTCAACCGACTGGAGCAAGTGCTGGCGCGGATGCAGCACGATGCGGTTGCAGTGGACGAAGTGTTGATGTTGTCGAGCGGCGGTCAGGTGATCGGTGGCAGCATGTCGAATGTGTTCCTGGCCGACGACAAGGGATTGTTCACGCCCGATCTTGGCGCCTGTGGCGTCGCCGGCGTGATGCGCCGCCTGGTGCTGGAGGCGGCGGCGGCGCTCGGCCAGCCGGTGAGCGTGCGCCCGGTGGCGCTGCGCGAGCTGGCCGGGGCGCGGGAAGTATTCATTACCAACGTGCGCTGGGGGCTGCAGTCGGTGCAGTTTCTCGATGGCCGGGCGCTGTCGGGTAATGACCACGCGCGCCGCTTGCGCGCCGTGATCGATGCGGACTGCAATTAGTCTGCTGCTGCTGGTGCTACTGCTGGGGGCAGCCGCGTGGCTCGCCTGGCTCGGCCTCGGCTGGCAGATGAATCAACCGTCTGCGATCACCGCACCGGTGCGGGTGCAGGTCGCGCCCGGCAGCAGCCTGCGCAGTACGCTCACGGGCCTGCAGCAGCAGGGGGCGCTGCGACACGCGCGGCTGGTGGAGCTGTATCTGCGCCTGCGCGGGCCGGCGCCGCGACTGCAATCGGGCACCTACGAGCTGCCGCCTCACGCGAGCGCGCGCGAGGTGCTCGATCAGCTGATCAATGGCCGGGTGGTGCTCGAATCGATCACCGTGGTGGAGGGCTGGAGTTTTGCTCAAATGCGCGCTGCGCTGGACGCGCATCCTGCCGTGGCGCATCAGCTGCGCGGGCTGTCGGCGCAACAGCTGATGCAGGCCCTGGGCCACGCGGGCGAGGCCGCCGAGGGGCGATTTTTTCCCGACACCTACCGCTTCGCGGCCGGCACCAGCGACCAGCGCATACTGGAGCGCGCTTACGAGCGCATGCAGGCGGAGCTGGACAGCGCCTGGAACGGTCGCGCCCCGGATCTGCCGTTGGCCAATGCGGACGAGGCGCTGATCCTGGCCTCGATTGTCGAAAAGGAAACCGGCCGCGAGGACGAGCGGCCCAAAGTCGCCGCGGTGTTCGTCAACCGCCTGCGGCTGGGCATGCGGCTGCAGTCCGATCCGACCGTGATCTATGGTCTCGGGGAGGGCTACGATGGGCACATCCACAGCCGCGATCTGGAGACCGATACGCCCTACAACAGCTATACGCGCAGCGGCCTGCCGCCGACGCCGATCGCGCTGCCGGGGGCCGCGGCACTGCAGGCGACGCTGCACCCGGCCGCCAGCGACGCGCTGTATTTCGTCGCCACCGGCAATGGCGATGGCACGCATCAATTCTCGGCTACCCTGGCGCAACACGATGTCGCGTTGCGCGCTTACCTGCGCAAGCTCGGGGTGGCGCCGGATGCGAGAGTGGCCGCGCCTGCGGCTTCCGGCAGGACGCCATGAACGCAGCCGGCAGATTCATCAGCCTGGAAGGGATCGAGGGCGCGGGTAAATCGACCCTGGCGCGCGCGCTCGGTGCGCTGCTGACCGAGCGCGGCCTTAAGGTCAGGCTCACGCGCGAGCCCGGCGGCACGCCGCTGGCCGAGCGGCTGCGCACGCTGGTGCTGGAGCGCGGAGCCGAGCGCATCAGCGCCGAGGCAGAAACGCTACTGATGTTCGCCGCGCGTGCGGTGCACGTCGAGAATCTGATCCGTCCGGCGCTGGGGCAGGGCGAGTGGGTGATCTGTGACCGCTTCACTGACGCGACGCGCGCCTATCAGGGCGCAGGACGCGGCGTCGACGCGGCGCTGATTGAGCGGCTGGCGGAAAGCGTGCATGGAACGCTGTGGCCACATCGAACACTGCTGCTGGACCTGCCAGTGGAAGTCGGCCTTAGCCGTGCGCGAGGGCGCGCCGCGGCCGGCGATCGATTTGAAGACGAGGATCTACAGTTCTTCGAGCGGGTACGGGCGCGCTATCTGACGCTGGCCGCGAGGGAACCGGCCAGGGTGCGTGTGCTGGATGCAGGCGGCGCACCCGATGCGGTGGCCACACGGGCGCTCGCGGCCATCGCCGACCTGTTGCCGGGTGCGACATGAGTGCGATGCCGCAGGCCGTGGACGCACCGTGGCTCGCGCCACAGATCGATCAGCTGCGGCGTGCACGCGCGGCGCACCGCTTTCCGACCGGGCTGTTGATTCACGATGAGCGCGGAGCCGGCGGCGCGGTGCTGGCGCGCTTTGCGGCGCAGCTGGCGTTGTGCCGCGAGCCGCAGGCACCCTGCGGGCACTGCCGCGATTGCCGCATGTTCGCGGCCGCACAGCATCCGGATTTCATCGAACTGCATCCGATCGAGGATTCGAAATACATTCGCGTGGAACAGGTGCGTGAGCTGAACGAGCAGCTGGTGCTGACCGCGCATGCGGGCGGGGCGACCGTGGCGCTGATCTCACCGGCCGACAGCATGAATGCCAATGCCGCCAACGCGCTGCTGAAGACCCTGGAGGAGCCTCGGGCCGGCGTGACGCTGATCCTGGTGAGCGCAACGCCGTCGCGTATGCCGGCGACCATCCTGAGCCGCTGCCTGCGGCTGCGCATTGCCAGTCCGGCGCGGGCGGCCAGTGTCGCCTGGCTTACGCAGGTGCGCGGCAGCGGCCCCTGGGGCACGGTGCTGGAGGTTCTCGGGGACGCACCCTTCGAGGCGTTGGACGCGGATGCGGGCGCATTGGCGCAGCTCAAGGCCGAAACCGACCGTAGCCTGAGCGACGCCCTTGGGGGGCGGATGGACGTTCCGGCGACCGCCGAACGCTGGGGACGCTCGGAGACGCTGGCACTGCGGCTGGCCTGCCTTGAGACCTGGATCACAGCGCGCATCGATGACGCTGTGGGCGCGCAGCGCCAATCGTCGGAACTGCGTAGTAGCACGCACTTGCCAGAATCTGCTTCGGACATGAATATTGCAGTATTGCTGCGGCTGCTGGATGGTATCTATGAGTTGCGGCGACTGCGGCTGACTTCCATCAACCGCTCGCTGGCGCTGGAGCAGCTGTTGTGGCAGCTACCCCGCGCGCGGCAGCGTGGCGGTGCGCGCGTCGGTGTCGATCGTTAACAGGTTCAATCGCTGATAGTTCAACAAGGATTGTTCGGGGAATATGGCCAAGGACCCAAACTCCAGGTCGGGTATCAACAAGCCGGGCTTGCTGACGCTGACCATCAAGGACAAAAGTGCCCTGTACCTGGCTTACATGCCGTTCGTGCAAAACGGCGGGCTGTTCATCCCGACCAACAGCAATTACCGCATCGGCGATGAAGTGTTCATGCTGCTGAACCTGATGGGAGAGGACGAGAAACTGCCGGTCGCCGGTCGCGTGATCTGGGTGACGCCCAAGGGCGCGCAGGGCAAGCGTACCGCGGGCATCGGGGTGCAGTTTTCCGACCAGGACCGTGGCCAGACGCGTACCAAGATCGAGAACTACCTGGCGGGCGCGATCTCGGGTGACAAGGCGACGCATACCATGTAGGCGCGGCCGCGCGTTGCTTAAGGCGGCTGCACCGTGACGAGCATCTACTTTAGAATCATATCCTAGAGATATGATTTATCTAGTAATATTACTCGCAGTCGACGCTCATTTCGCCGCCGACAGCTTGAGATGGTCCGCGCCGAGATCGAACTGCCCCTCGGCCAGCGCACGCATCCATTGCGCCGTTTTTTGTACTCCACCGAACGCAAAAAAATGCGGTGCCACCAGCTGCTGCGAGCTGCCGCCCTCCAGTGCCTGCGCCAGTGCCAGCAGATGCTGTTCGGGCGTGGTCGCCAGCTGCGCCACGTGACCGACGTTGCCGAGTGTGTGAGCGGCCGCGCGCAGCGAGGTGCCGACGCCGCAACGAAGTGCGAATTGCAGTAACTTGACCAGCGGCGTTGGGCCGGCAATACCGACGCGTACCGGCAATCGGATGCCATGGCCGGCAAGTTCGCGTTCCCAGGCATGGATGGCGCCGGGGTTGAAACTGAACTGGCTGACGATGTGAATTGCGGTGCCGGTGCGCTCGCCGAAGGCTTGCTTGTGTGCCAGTGCCTGCCACAGGCCGGCCGCATCGATTGCCTGATGGCCTTCCGGATGCCCGGCGACGCCAATGCTGGCGATGCCAGCGTCGACGGTCGCGCCGCTGTCCAGGATCTGAAGCGTGCTGGAAAACTCACCCAGAGGCTGCTGCCGGTCGCCCGCCACCAGCAGGATCTGTTCGACTCCACCGCGCCGGAGTGCGCTCAGCCCCGCCCGCAGTGCCTGCTCGCTGGCGATGCGGCGGGCGACGATGTGCGGACTGGCCCGCAGCCCGCGCTGCTGCACCTGCAACGACAGTTGCACCACCTGCTCCAGCGTCGCCTTGGGTGTGTGCGCCACGTGTACGCAGCTGCCGGCAGGCAGTGCTCGCACCAGCGCGGGCAACAGCGGCTCATCGCCGACGGCGATCTCGGTGGATGCCTGGCGCATCAGCGCAACGATGCGTGCCTTGAGGCTTGCAGCGCTGCGCGTCGCCGGCGCGGCTTCGGACTGGTGGCTGCTCACGCGACGCATTGTCGACGCCACGATCGGCGCACTGCAATGGCTGCTCGCGCCGAGTTCGCCGTGGGTCGAGTCGCCGTGCTCGGGCGCGCTAGAATCGTGCATGGACCGGAGAATGAACGCGGCCGTGTACTACGGGCGCCAGGACCTCAGAATCGAATCGGTGCCGGAACCGGCGCCCGGACCCGGCGACGTCAAGCTGCGCGTGAAGTACAACGGCATCTGCGGCAGCGACCTGCACGAGTATTACGATGGGCCGATCACCACCAGCGTAACGCCTCATCCGCTGACCGGGATCGCCAATCCGGTGATCCTCGGTCACGAGCTGTGCGGCGAAATAGTCGCGCTCGGGGCGGGTGTCGAGGATCTTGCGATCGGAGAACTGGTGGCTGTCGAACCGTTCGAGACCTGCGGGCACTGCGTCTACTGCGGCTCGGGCCAGTACAACCATTGCGCGCTGCTGGCGCTGCACGGTTATAACCGCGCCGGCGGCGGCCTGGCCGACTACACGGTAGTGAAACGCTCGATGGCGCATCGGCTGCCGCTGGGTGTGAGCGCCATGCAGGGCGCACTGATCGAGCCGCTGGCGATCGCCTGGCACACTGCCAATCGCTGCCAGGTGCAGGCCGGGCAGACGGTGGCAATTCATGGCGCCGGGCCAATCGGAGTTGGCGTGTTCCTGACGCTGCGGCGGCGCGGCGTCGAAACCATTGTCATCGAGCCCTCGCCGCTGCGCCGTGCGGTGCTCGCCGCTCTAGGGGCGCGAGTGCTGCTCGATCCGACCAGCTGCGATGCGGTGGCGGCAATCCGCGATCTGACCGCTGGCCGCGGTGCCCACGCGTCGGTTGACGCTGCCGGCGTGCCGGCGTCGTTCCAGGCGATGTTGCACGGCACGCGTATCGATGGGGCTGCCGTGGTGGTCGCGATCCATCATCAGCCGGTCTCGATACCGCCGTTTGATCTGCTGATGCCCGAGATCCGGCTGACCGGCGTCGCGATGTCGGTCAACGCGTTTCCAAGCGTGATTGAAGAGGTGGCCCGCGGCAGTTATCCGCTGGACGGCTGGGTCGATACCATCCCGCTGGCCCGGCTGATCGAGGGCGGCCTCGAGCGCCTGCGCAGCCAGCAGGGCATGAAAATCCTGGTGCAGTTGAATTGAGGCGCGGTGTGCGCGAAGCGGGTGTGTGAAGAGCGATCGGTTATTCAGCGTCGAAGGCTATGGCGTTATCGTCACCGGCGCGGCCAGTGGCTTGGGTCTGGCCTTTACCGAAGCGCTGGCGGAGAACGGCGGCCGCGTCACGATGATCGACGTCGATGCCGGCCGGTTGGCGCAGGAGAGCCAGCGCCTGCTGGGGCTCGGCTATCAGGTGCGCGCCGAGGTGCTGGACGTGCGCGACCATGCGGCGCTCGAGCGCGCGTTCGATGCTGCCGTTGCCGCTCACGGCCGGCTGGACGTCGTGTTCGCCAATGCCGGCGTCGATTCAGGCCCGGGTTTTATCAGCAGCTGGGCCGGCTCGGAACGAGCGCGCAATGCCGAGGGCGCGCTTTGGAGCTACAGCGATGAGCGCTGGCAGCGCGTGATCGACATCAACCTGACCGGCGTATTCGCCACGCTGCGTGCCGCGGCGCGCATCATGAAAGCGCAGCGCTCGGGGCGACTGATACTGACCACCTCGGTGGCCGCCTACCAGTGTGAACCGGCGATCGGCGCCGCATACATGGCGGCCAAGGCCGGCGCCACGCACCTGATGCACAGCGTGGCACTGGAGCTGGCGGCCTACAACATCACCGTCAATGCGATCGCTCCGGGTTTCTTCGTCACCAACATCGGCGGCGGACATGCCAAGAATCCTGCGGTGCAGGCGGCGATGGGAAAAAACATACCGATGCACCGCGTCGGCTTTCCCGAGGACATCAAGGGCCTGGCGCTGTTCCTGGCGTCGCCGGCCTCGGCTTACCTGACCGGCCAGCAGATCTCGATTGACGGCGGTTGGGCGCTGGGGGTTGCAGACTAGAGCGGCACCACCCGCACCTCGACCAGCATCGGCTGCGTCGCAGCGAAAGCGCTCGCGAGCGCCGCATCGAGATGCTCGCAGCGTTCGACCCGAAGCGCCGCAACGCCCTGGGCACGCGCCAGGGCGCAGAAGTCCAGGTGCGGCAGCTGCGTGCCGGGCAGTTCGGTCAGCTTGAAGTGCGCTCCGAATTCGACCAGGGCCTGGTAGCTGCCGTTGTTCACGATAATGAACGCCACCGGCACACCCAACTCTGCGGCGGTCCACAGCGCCTGGATCGAATACATGCTCGATCCATCGCCGATGAGCCCGATCACCTTGCGCTTAGGTAGCCCCAGAGCGACGCCAACCGCGGCCGGCAGGCCATGACCCAGGCCGCCGCTGGCGCAGGTGTGGAAGCTATCGGCTTCGAGCATCGGCAGATGATCCTGCATCGCCGGGCGGCTGCTCGGCGCCTCCTCGACGATGATGCTGCCCGCCGGGCGCAGGGCCGCGATCTGCTGCATCAGGTAGGCCTCCGTCAGCCGATCGGGGGATTGTTTGCTCGCGCGCGCGGGCTCCGGAGGGGGCGGCCGCGGCGGCTGCGGCGGCGGATGTTGCAACAGCGCGGCGATGCCAAGCTTCAGATTAGTGATGATCGACAGCCCCACCGGCGCCCAGGCAGCCGCGGCCGGATCGTCGGTCAGCTGCACCAGCGTCGCGCCGGCGGGAATGTGCGGGCCATGGCCCTCGACGTGATAGGTGAATACGGGGGCACCCAGCACCAGGATGAAATCGGCGCCCTGCAACCGTGCGACGATGGCCGCGCGATCCGGCGGCAGGAAACCGGCGAACAACCGGTGCCGTTCCGGAAAACTGTTGCGCGCCGATCGCGGGCTCACCCACACCCGCGCCTGATGGCGCTCGGCGAGCGCAATGGTCTCGGCCCACGCTCCGTCGCGTGCTACCGATGCGCCGACCACGATCAGCGGATGGCGCGCGGCATCGAGGGCGCCTGCCGCGCGCGCCAGCAGCACCGGATCGCCGGCGATCGCCGCGCACAGTTCGCGCGGTGCCGGGGCTGCGCAATGTCGGTCCCAGTCGTCCACCGGAACCGAGACAAACGTCGGGCCGCGCGGCGGCTGCATCGCTGCGTAGTAGGCGCGGGCGATGGCCGCCGGAACGTCCTCGGCGCGGGCCGGTTCACAGCTCCACTTGACGTACGGCCTGGGTAGATTGGCAGCCTGTTCGGAATACAGAAACGGTTCGAATGGCAGGATCGAGCGCGCCTGCTGGCCCGCGGTAATCACCAGCGGCGTCTGGTTCCTGAATGCGGTGAAGATACTGCCGAGTGCGTGTCCGACGCCGATCGCGGAATGCAGGTTCACCAGCGCGGCCGCGGCGCGCGCCTGCGCAAACCCGTCGGCCATCGCCACCACGATCGATTCCTGCAGGCCCAGAACGTAGCGAAAGTCGCGCGGGAAATCGCGGAACATCGGCAGTTCGGTCGAACCCGGATTGCCGAACACGGTGGTCAGGCCGAAGGCGCGCAGCAGCGCGAAGGTGGCCTCGCGCACCGTCACCGGTGCCGGTTCGTCAGGCGAGTCGCTCATCGTAAGCGTTCAGATCCGGATCACGACCTTGCCGAAATGCGCACCGTGCTCCAGGTGACGGTAGGCCGCGACCGCCTCATCGAACGCGAACACACGGTCGATCACCGGCTCGAGCACGTTGATGCTGATGGCGGCATTCATCTTCTCGAACATGGTGCGCGAACCGACGAATACGCCGTGGATGCTGGCGTACTTGCTCATCAGCGCGTACGGATTGGCATCTGCCGCGACGCCGGTCAGTACGCCGATCAGGTAGATCCGGCCGCAGCTGCCGATGGCCTGGATCGAGCGGCCGAGCGTGCCGCTGCCGCCGACCTCGACGATGTGATCGACGCCGCGCCCATCGGTCAGGCGCAGCACCTCCTGCTGCCACTCAGGAGTGGCGCGGTAGTTCACCCCCGCCGCCGCGCCCATGGCGCGCGCGCGCGCCAGCTTGTCGTCGCTCGAGGAAGTCATCAGCACCCGGGCGCCAGCCAGGCGCGCGAACTGCAGCGCGAACACCGACACCCCCCCGGTGCCGAGCAGCAGCACCGTGTCGCCGGGCTGCACGTGCCCGATCACCATCAGCGCATGCCAGGCGGTGACGGCGGCGCAAGGCAGCGTCGAGGCGGCCTCGAACGACAGGTGTGCCGGAACGCTCACCGCGTCGTGTTCGCCAAATACCGCGTATTCGGCCAGAACGCCGTCAATCGGAGAGGCGCCGAGTGCGACCTGCGGTTGCGGAGGTGGACCGGCTATCCAGTGGCGAAAGAAGGTGCCGGCGACCCGATCGCCGACGCGAAAGCGCGTGACGCCTGGGCCGGTCGCGACCACCTCGCCGGCGCCGTCGGACAGCGGCACGACGGCCTGTTTCTGACCGCCGGCGGAGTACTTGCCCCGCACCATCAGCAGATCGCGAAAGTTCAACGACGCCGCCCGCAGGCGCACCAGGATTTGCCCGGCGTGGGCTTCCGGGTCGGGGCGTTCGCAGCGCCGCAGACCCTCGAGTCCCACACTGCCGGCGACAATCTCATAGGCGCGCATCGCTTGGTCTCCGTTACCCGCGGGTCGATTCGGCCGCTATGTTGAGTTCGATCTTCACGCCGTTCGGGTCCGACAGGAATAATTGGCGCAGGCCCGCGCCGGGCACGAGGTTCTCGGCCGCCTCAATGCCGTGCGCCGTCAGGCGCGCCTTGACCGCGGCATAGTCGACCGCGTTGAACGCAATATGGTCGAGCGGCCCGGTACCCGCGGCGCGCGCTGACATCGCGATACCGCTGGTGCGCGAGTGCGCGCCATAGCTTTGCCAGTCCGCGATGTGGATACAGGGCACCTCGCCCAGATAGACCCAGTAGCCGGAAAAATCCAGTGGCGGCCTGGGCCCTACGCGCATGCCGAGCGCGTTGCAGTAGAAGTCGCGCGTGGCGTCGATATCGTCAGTCAGCACCAGGTAGTGTTCGAGCTGGGTCAACGGCATGAGGTCAGTCTATAGGACCCGCGCTAGCGCGGGAACTGCGCCCGGGTGGTGATCGCTGCGCGCTCGGCTATGCGTGGCAGCGGCCATTTGCGCATCTGCGCGTTCAGCACTTCGACGCCCCAGGGTCCCTGGTAGCCCGCCGCCAGCATCGTGGCGACGAATCCGCGCACATCGAATTCGCCCTCGCCGCACAGCCGGCGATGGTCGATGGTGTCGGTATGCAGATCCCAGGGAGCGCTGAAGGTGCCGTCATTGATCTCGATACCACCGAGGTAGCGCGCTGGAATGCGCGCGATGTCATCGTACGCGACGCCCATCTTCACCATGTGCCACAGGTCGATCATGATGCCGCCGTTGCGCGCGTCGGCGCCGGCAACCAATTCGAGCGCCCCGGTCAGCGTGTTGACGTTGGCCAACGGCATCTGCTCGAACAGCACGCCGGTGTCGCGGGCCGCTGCCCGTTTACACAGCGAAGCGAACGATTCGATCAGCTGCGGCACAGGGCAGGGCGTATTGAGGAAATCTCCGACCTTGATGTGGGGCGCCTGCAGGGCAGCGGCGGCGTCGAGCAACAGTCGCTTGCGCTGTTCACACGCCTCGTGGCGCTCGCCATCCCGAAACCACCAGTCGGTCAGGAACTCGAGTTCAACGTACGTGATGCCGTTATCCTCCAGGATGCGGCGCATCTGGCGCAGTGACAGCGATTGCAGCGTGTGCTCCAGATCCGCGTGCCAGATGCCGAAGCCGGTGAAGCCGGCCTCGGCCGCGGCGCTGACGCGCTCCTGGAAGCTGAATTTGCTGAACTCGTGGTCGGTATGCGGTTCGGCGCCGCCGGCTAAAGTCCAGTATGACGCCACCAGCTGCATCTGCTTTGTCATTTCCATCCCTAGCCAGGACTGTACGCGAGCCCCGCCGGTCTGGTGTTCGCTCGGTGGCCACGTCGATTTCGCTGTCAGTCGAGTCCCGTGGGGCGGTTCGTCGGAAGCTGGCCTGGTCGCACAGGAAATCAGCGACGCCAGTGGAACTGCGCGCGACTGAGCGGTCCGACATTCCGGTTCCACCCGCTTCCAGCTCGCCGATTGGCCGCCACCCGCTTGGGCCCGCTACCGGGCATGGTCGCCTCGGGGAGGCGCTCGACGCCGTCGGAATTTGGTGATATCCGTGGCTTCGCGACCCGGGGCGGTGCGAAGGGTACGAAACAGCAGGAGGAAATCTTAAGATGTTGGGCCAGCAAAGTTTGGAGGACCTGCTGCAGGGCGCCGGCAACCCGGTGCAGCTGCTGCGCAATTCGCAGATCGGGGCGTATGTATACCCGGTGGTGCCGAGCGAGTTCAGCAACTGGCGCGACGAGCAGCGCGCCTGGCGGGAGACCGCGGTGCTGTTCGACCAGTCGCACCATATGGCCGAGATACTGGTCAAGGGTCCCGACGCCCTGAAGATGCTGTCGCATCTGGCGATCAACAGTTTCGCCAACTTCAGCCCCAACAAGGCCAAGCAGTTCGTTCCGTGCAGCTACGAGGGCTACGTGATCGGGGATGGCATTTTGTTCTACCTCGGCGAGAACGAGCTGCTGTTCGTCGGGAGGGCGCCGACCGTGAACTGGATCCAGTTTCACGGCGAGACCGGGGGCTACCGCGTGGAGCTGCGGCGCGACGACCGCTCGCCATCGCACCCGCGCGGCAAAGCTGTGGTGCGTCAGCACTATCGCTACCAGATCCAGGGGCCGAACGCCGCCAAGGTGCTCGAGAAACTCAACGGCGGCCCGGTGCCGGACGTCAAGTTCTTCAACATGGACACGATCAGCATCAAGGGCCGCAAGGTGCGCGCGTTGCGCCATGGCATGGCTGGGGCTCCCGGCCTTGAGATCTGGGGTCCGTATCAGCAGGCGGATGAGATCCGCGACGTGATTCTCGAGGTTGGCAGGGAGTTCGGCCTGGTGCCGGTGGGTTCGCGCGCCTACGCGAGCAACACGCTGGAATCGGGCTGGATCCCATCGCCGCTGCCGGCGGTGTACACCGGCGAGTCGATGAAGAAGTACCGGCAATGGCTGCCCGCCAGCGGCTATGAAGGCACCGGCTCGATCGGCGGCAGCTTCGTGGCCGACGACATCGATGCCTATTACCTGACTCCCTATGAACTCGGCTATGGCCCGTTCATCAAGTTCGACCATGACTTCATCGGGCGCGAAGCGCTGGAGAAAAAAGCCAAGAGCCCGCACCGCAAGAAGGTGACTTTCGCATGGAACGCCGAGGACATCAGCAAGGTGTACGCCTCGCTGTTCGTGCCCGGTGGCGAATGCTACAAGTTCTTCGACCTGCCGATCGCCAACTACGCCTCCTCGTCGTATGACCGAGTCACGATGGGCGGCAAGACGGTCGGTTTATCGATGTTCGGCGGCTACAGCTATAACGAGCGCAGCGCGCTGTCGCTCGGCGTGGTGGAGCCGAATATCAGCGTCGGGGACGTGCTGACGCTGGTATGGGGCGAGGAGGGTGGCGGTACCAGCAAACCTCCGGTCGAGCGCCACAAGCAGCTCGAGGTGCGCGTCAAGGTGTCGCCGGTGCCGTATGCGCGGGATGTGCGCGAGGGTTACCACCAGGGCTGGCGTACGCGCCAGGCCTGACCGGGCCGGCGCTCAGCCTATTTCAGGCGGTAATCCTGCTGTTGCCCGGCATAGGCAACGAAGAAGTCGAACGCGTTCGGATCGCTCATGGCGCTGCGGTTGCCCGCCTGCTCGGGGGCGGTACCGAGCAGCAGGCGACGCACGGGAACTTCCATCTTTTTACCGGTGCGAGTGGTGGGAATCGAGGGCACCTGATAAATCTTGTCGGGCACGTGACGCGGCGTGTAGTCATGGCGCAGGAGCTTGCGGATCTTATCCTCCAGCGCGGCGTCCAGTTTCAAGCCCGGGGCGAGTTTGACGAATAGCGGCATGAAGAATCCGCCGTTCGGAAGATCGAGATTGACGATGAGTGAATCCTCGACCTCGCTCAGTCGGGCCAGGGTGCGATAGATCTCCGCGGTACCGATGCGTACGCCGTAACGATTCAGCGTGGCATCCGAGCGTCCCAGGACCTGGCTGCGTCCCTGGACATCGATGCGGAAGAAATCCCCGTGGCACCACACCCCGGGGAATTGCTCGAAGTAGGTTTCGCGGTAGCGCCGCCCGGATTCATCGTTCCAGAAGCGCAGCGGCATCGAGGGCATGGGCTCAGTGATGACCAGTTCCGCAATCGTGTCGATGACACTCTCGCCGCGCTCGTCGAATGCCTTCACCGATACGCCCAGCGAAGGCGCCTGGATTTCTCCGGCCCGCACCGGCAGCGTCGGGACGCCGCCGACGAATCCGGTACAGCAGTCGGTGCCGCCACTGCCGTTCGCCACCCACAGGTCGCGCTTTACATTGCGATAGAACCATTGCATGCATTCCGGCGTTGCCGGCGAGCCGGCCAGCACGATGCTGCGCATCGCGCTGAGGTCATAGCGCGACGCTGGCACGATCCCGGCCTTGGATTGCTGTTCAACGTAGGCCGGGCTGGCGCCAAACAGTGCCACTCCGGCATCCTGCGCCAGCTTCCACAGCAGATCGGGTTGCGGGTGGGCAGGATGGCCGTCGTACAGTACCGGCACGGCCCGCAGCAGCGGAGTGCTGGCAACGAAGTTCCACAGCATCCAGCCGCTGGTGGTGAAGAACAACAGGCGATCGCCGGCGTGCAGGTCGAAGTGAAACGCGCCATTTTTCTGCAGCTCGAGCAGAATTCCGCCGTGGCCGTGCACGATCGGCTTCGGCAGACCCGTGGTGCCGGAGGAGAATAGTATCCACAGCGGGTGATCGAATGGCACTTCCTCGAACTCGAAATCCGCCGGGCGGGTGGGCGGGCGCTCGAAGATCTCGCTCCAGGCAAGCGCCGCTGCGCCCAGAGTCACCGGCAACTCCGGACGCAAGTACTGCAGCAGGATGACGTGGCGCAGATCCGTCAAGCCGGCGATGACCTCTTCCATCTCGGGCCGACGGTCGAACTCCTTGCCACCATAGCGGTAGCCGTCGATGCCGATCAGCAGTTTCGGACGCAGCGCCGCCAGCCGGTCGAGTATGCCGCGCACGCCAAAGTCCGGGGAGCACACCGCCCAGATGGCGCCGATGGCGGTCGTGGCCAGCAATGCGATTATCGCTTCCGGAATGTTCGGCATCACCGCCGCCACGCGGTCCCCAGGCTGGATGCCCATTTCGCGCATACGCGTCGCCAGCATGCGCACCCGGTTGCCGAGCAGCTCCCAACTCAGTGAGCGCAGCGGCTGGCCTTCGCTGGCATACAGCAGGGCATCGCCGCCGGCGGTTTCTGCGCGCAGCACATGGCGCGCGTAGTTCAGCCGCGCGCCGACAAACCACTGTGCACCGGGCATGGTGCGCGTCGCCAGTACGCGCGAGTGCGGTGCGGTCGCTTCGATGCGAAAGTAATCCCACAGCGCCTGCCAGAACGCTTCCAGGTCCTGCACCGACCAGCGCCACAGCGCCGCGTAGCCGTCGAATTTCAACCCGCGCTCGCGCAGCAGCCACTGCTGGAACGCGGTGACGTTGGCGGCGGCGATGCGCTCGGCAGAGGGTGTCCAGAGCACGTCGCCGGCCTTCACCGCCGTCTCTGCGCTCTGCTGCCCCAGTTGCGGTCCCATCAGGCGATCTCCTGCCGCAATACCAGCGCGCGGCGCAGCGCACGCGGCGCCGTCTCACGCAGACCGAGTGCAAGCAGCGCCGACAGGACGGTGAGGCCGAGCATGATCCACAGCGGCGCGGTCAAACCCATGCGATCGGCCGCCATGCCGGCGATCGACGGGCCAAGAACTCCCCCCAGTACCTCGCCGGTGCCCATGCACAACCCGAGCACGGTGGCCTGGTGTTTGGGGTCGACGCTTTCAGATGGGATGGTGGCCATGAACAGCGGGAAAATGCCGTTCAGGCCCCAACCTACGAAGAACATCGCCGCCAGCACCCACACCGAGCCGGTGTAGTAGAGCGCGCCGAGCGGCAGGATGACCCCGATCAGCGGCATCAATATCATCAGGGGGCGCCGACCCAGCCGATCCGAGAGTCCGGAGATGACAAAAGCGCCAATGGTCGCCGAAACACCCAAGGTGCCCATAAGCCATCCGGCGGTTTGCGGATCGTAGCCCCTGAGTTGGGTCAGGTACAGTGGCATGAAGGCCCAGCAGATCACCAGATAGGACACCAGCAATACCCCCATGACAGCGCAAATGAGTACGTTGCGCTCGGCAAACGCGGCGACCAGCGTCAGCTTCTCCTGCGGCTGCACCGGATCTCGTTCCACCGGCGGCTGTGGGCGCACGTAGCGCCACATCAGCAGCGCGGCCACGATACCCGGCGCGCCGGCCAGGAAGAACGCGTGTCGCCAACCCGCACGAGTCGCAAAGGCGGTCAGCAGCACAGGCGCGACGAACGAGCCCAGCAGGTTCGAGCCAAAATTCTGCGTTACGCCCATCGCCAGCCCGCGCCGCTCCGGCCGCACCTCGGCGGCGACCAGGGCCTGGCTGATTGGCATCACGCCACCCTCGGCGGCTCCCATCAGCAGCCGCGCCGCCAGCAGCATCGCGAACGAGGTGACGATGCCGGAGAGAAACGAGCAGATGGAAAAGGCCAGGGTCGCGATGATCAGCAGCCCTTTGCGACTTCCGGACTTATCCGAGACCACCCCGATGCCGAACGCGGCACAAGCCCATGTCAGGGACAGGGCACTGGCGAGCATTCCGACCTGGGTGTTGTTCAGGCCCAGATCGGGCTGCACGAACGGCATCAGGAACGACAGCGCGTTGCGGTCGAAGAAAACTATCCCGAAATTGACGCTCAGCAGGGCGACCAGGCCGACCTGATAATACGGCGACAGCTCGCTTAGCGCGTGCGGCGCAGAACTCGAGGTCAAGCGCAAGGCGCTTGACCTCGAGCGAAACACGGCAGCGTCCCGTTGACGCTAGGCTTACGGCCCGCCACTCCCGGTGCTTGGTGTCAAAGTTTCAGGCGCAGGGTGACGTACCACTCGCGCGGGTCGTTGTAGTAGCCGCCCACTTCGCCGGCACCGTTGTTGGGCGAGCCGGCAGTAATGAACCGGTCGTCGATCAGATTGGTGCCACCGAACGCGACGTCGTACTTGCCGGTCGGCGATACGTAATGCACCGACGCATCCAGCATGTGCGTCGCCGGGCGATACAACTGCGGTGTGTTCAGCGCATCGTTGAACATGCCGGAGCTGTAGGTGTAGGCCGGGATGAAGCGCAGGATAGCCTCGTTCGGCAGGTGCAGGTCATACATCGGATCGAACGTGAACTTCCACTTCGGAGTCTTCGGCAATTTTGCATCCAGCTGTGTGACACCGGGAGCGTGCAGCGGGCAGACCGGTGCGCCCGTGGCGCCGTTAATCGCGTCGGTCGGGCATACCGGCGTGCCGTCCGGCAGGAAGTACTGCGGGATGTTGGCGTTGGCATTGACCGACGTGTAGTACGCGTCGATGTATGCGCCGGAGAGATTGAGCAACAGGCCGCCGCCGACGTTCGCCTCCAGATCGAGCTCGGCGCCCTTGATGTCGGCATTGCCGGCGTTGGTATAGACCGGCGAGATGCCCTGCTGAATGTTGAGCTGAATGCCGTCGTAGTTGGTGAAGTACACGGCGGCGTTGGCCTGCAGACGATGATCGAGCCACTGCGACTTCAGGCCCAGCTCATAGGTCTTGGAATATTCCGGACTGAAGCGTGCGGCCTGGGGAGTCAGTATTGGCGCCGACAGCCGCGTGGTCCAGCCGCCCTGCTTGAAGCCCTTGCTCCAGCTCGCGTACGCCATCACGTCGTCGGTGAAGTGGAACTGGGCTCCGACCGTGGGGTCGAAGATGTGCCACGACTGGCTGTCCGGCACTGGCGGGAAGTAGCGGTAGAACGGCTGGCCCAGCGGTCCTTCGACTCCGGTACCGGGGCCGGGCGGGTAGGGCTGGCTTGGGACTGTGTTGAAGGCCGGAAACGGCGCGCAGGCGTTCTGCCAGCATTGCGAACCGTACGGGAACGAGTTCAGGTCGCCCTGGCCGCCGGTGAAGTAGGTCGCGACATCGGTGTAGCGTCCGCCGGCCGTGAAGCTGATCTGGTTGGTTAGTTTGAAGTCGGCGTGAATGAAGGCCGCGAGGTCCTTGTTCTCGACATTGTTGTCCTGGTCATAGACATACAGCAGGCCCTCGAACGGCACGAAGTCATGGACATAGCCGGCCTCGTTGAAATAGTACAGGCCCGCGACGTAGTTGAGCCGGTCGTCGAACACCTTGCCGAGCAGCTGGATCTCCTCCGAGACCTGCCACTGGTGCTGCTTATCGGTGACACTCTGTATGCCGTCGCCGGGTGATCCCTGCAGTGAGGTGCCGATGGCCCACGTGATCTCGCGATATGCCGTGATCGACTTCAGTGTGGTCTTGTCGGTGAGATCATAGGTCGCCGTGATCGAATCACCGTACAGGTTGTAGCGCGCGAAGTCCGGGCTATCCGCCGCGTAAGTAGTATTGATGTTGCCGGTATTGACCGCGGCGTTGCTCCACCAGGGGTACGGACTTGGGCTGCCCAGGTACGCCGTGCCCGGATGGTTCAGGTAGTTGTACGGACCGGCTGGTCCGCCGACATAGCCAGCGCCGAGCAACGGCGGTGCGCCCTGCGAGAGTCCCGGCACCTGTGCACGCGGCTGTCCGCAGGTGCCTGCGAAGAATATGTTCGGAGGTACGCCGGCGGGGAATATGACGTTGGGCGGATTGGTGCCCGCGGCGATAGCGCCCTGGATGCTCGCAGCATTGTTGCTGATGCACAGGTTGTACAGCGACGAGAAGGTAGACGACGCCACGTTGCCGGCGAAGGTGTCGAGCACCGTGTAGCCAAGGGCGGTGGTGTCCTCATGCGCCCAGTCGGCCGACATGGTGATCTTGAGCTTGTCAGTGGCGTTCCACAGCAGCTTGCCGCGCACGACTTGCACGCCCTGGCCGTCATAGGTGTCGCTGGTGCCATAGCCCGCCTGGGCGAAGTCGGTCATCGGAGTGACCGTCACAGCGGCCTGCGAATAGGGTGAGCTGGTAGGATAGGGGACCACCTTCATCCAGCCGGTCTGCTCCTGCGAGGAGACGCTGATACTGGAGAGCAGCACGCCCTGGACGATCGGGATGTCTGCAGTGAATCCGAAGTCGCGCCGGTCGTAGCTGCCGCCGGTGGCCTGAGCGATGAAACGCTCCTCGTCGCCCGGGGTATGGGTGGTGATGCTGATCGCGCCGCCGATGGTGTTGGCGCCGAACAGCGTGCCCTGTGGCCCCTTGAGGATCTCGACCCGATCTACGTCGAGCAGGTTCTGGTTGGCGCCGATGGTGCGCGCCAGATACACGCCGTCGACATAGACGCCGACGCCGGGATTCAGGTTGAACGCAAAGTCATCCTGCCCGATGCCGCGGATTGACGCGGACAGCACCGAGCGGTCGCCGGAGAATGGCGCACCAGCGTCCAGATTGACGCCGGGAGTCAGGTTGCCCAGGGATTTTATATCGGTGAGATTGCGCTCCTGCATGGTTTCCGCACTGAATGCGCTCACCGTGATCGGCACGTTCTGGATGTTCTCTTCGCGCCGCTCGGCCGTGACGACGACTTCCTCCAGCGCACCGCCGGACGCCTCGGCCGATGGCGCAGTGCCGGACGCCTGCTGCGCCTGGGCGCTCAAAGCGGCGCCCAATGCGGCAACGCAGGCGCTGGCAATGATGGGAAGTCTTAACCACGCACTGCGACGCGTTACCCGCAGGTTCGATCGCGCATTGATCCCAAGCATCAACGTCATGTTATTCCCCCTGGACCACTGCGTCGTTGGCGGACGGCAGTTGTCGCGGCTTGAGCAAGTACACCCGCAGCTTGACGCCAGTGACCGACCCGTAGCTTTCGCGCCGCAGTGTTCCACTGGCAGCGCCGGTGCACAGTAGTCGTATGGAAAGCGTTGGTTCGCATCTATTGCGTACGATTTCCGCTAAATGGGATCCCAAAGGCCATAGTGCCGGTTCGGTCCCCCACCCGCTCTGTGCACCCAGAGCAATCAACAATCGCTGGTTTGCTGCGACTTTATTGAAGATCCCCCTATCAGAACAGTGCCTGATACCTAGCGCGAGCAACGATAATTGACAGCCGGGATCCCGTCAAGAACAATGCTGCGCAGCCCTGGTGTCTGCGCATGAATACTCAACAAACAAGCGCGCTGGTTCGAATACGGGAAATGATACTGCGCGGCGAGCTCACGCCCGGGCAGCGCGTGGCCGAGGCACCAGTGGCGGAAAAGCTGGGGATGTCGCGCACGCCGGTACGCCAGGCCCTTCCGGTGCTCGCGCGCGAAGGCTTGTTGCAGGAACACGAGACGCGCGGCTATATCGTGCGTGGCTTCAGCACCGCCGACATTCACGACGCGCTCGATGTGCGCGGAGCGCTCGAGGGCCTGGCGGCAAAACGCGTGGCGGAAGCGGGAGCCTCGCGCGCGCTGATCGGCGCGCTGCGTGAGGCGCTGCAGGACGGGGATCGGATTCTAAGTAAGGGCCATATCGAAGAGAGCGACGAGGGGCTGTATGCCGACATGAATGTTCGTCTGCACGGCCTCATCGTTCAGGAAGCGCGCAGCCCGATCATCGGGCAGGCCCTGGAGCGCAACTCGCACGTGCCGTTCGCGGCGCCACAGGCGCTGGCATTCGACAAGACCAGCCTTGATTTCATGTACCACCAGTTGGTGTATGCACATCGGCAGCACCACTACATCGTCGGCGCGCTCGAGCGGGGCGAAAGCGCGCGCGTGGAGGCGCTGATGCGTGAGCATATCAATCCGGTGAAGGAAAACCTGAACTTGCAGGGCATAAGAGAGAAACACCGCGCGCCGACGCTGCTGTCGTTCGTTCGCTGACCGGCCAGCCACCAGGAGAGGTTCCAAATCGTGAGCGCGAGCACGCTTGATACGTTAATCCAGGGCGCGGGCGGAGCGGTAAAGCTGCTGCGCAATTCGCGTACCGGCCCGTATGTCTACCCGGTGGTGGCGAGCGAATACACCAACTGGCGCGATGAGCAGATTGCGTGGCAGCAGAGCTGCGTGCTGTTCAACCAGTCCTACCACATGACCGACATGTACGTCGAAGGACCGGACGCCCTCAAGCTGCTGGCCAGTCTCGGCATCAACACCTTTGGCAACTTCGCCCCCAACAAGGCCAAGCAGTACGTGGTGTGCAACTACGACGGCTACGTAATCGGCGATGTCATCCTGTTTTACCTGGATAACAACTCGTTCAATATCGTGGGCCGTCCGTCGGTGCACAACTGGGTGCAATACCACAGTGAGATTGGCCGCTACGACGTCAAGCTCGAACGCGATGAGCGTGCCGCGGCACGCACCGGGCCGGTGGTGCGCAAAGCCTATCGCTTCCAGGTGCAGGGGCCCAACGCACTCAAGCTGATCTCGAAGGTGATTGGCACCAAGGCGCCGGACCTGAAGTTCTTCAACATGACCGAGCTGACCATCGCCGGACGTCGCGCGCGAGCACTGCGACACGGCATGGCGGGGCAGCCAGGCTTCGAGCTGTTTGGTCCGTGGGCCGAGGGCGAAGACGTCAGGCAGGCCCTGATAGAGGCCGGCGCGGAATTCGGACTGCGGTTGGTGGGTGCTCGCGCCTATTCATCGAACACGCTGGAATCGGGATGGATACCATCGCCGCTGCCAGCGGTTTACACCGGCGAGAAACAGCGCCGCTATCGACAATGGCTGCCTGCATCTGCCTACGAGGCCATTGGCTCCCTCGGTGGCAGCTACCTGTCGGCAAACATCGAGGACTATTACTTGACGCCGTATGACCTCGGTTACGGCCCGTTCATCAAATTCGATCACGATTTCATCGGCCGCGAGGCGCTCGAACGCATGGATCCGGACGCCAGCCGGCACAAGGTCACGCTCGCGCTCGACAACGACGACGTCACGCGCGCCATCGGCACCATGTTCAAGAAACAGGGCCGTGCCAAGTATTTTGACTTCCCCTCGGCGGTGTATGCCACCTGGCCGTACGATCGCGTCACCGCCGGCGGCAACACCATCGGCATCTCCACCTGGTGCGGCTATAGCGCCAATGAAGGGCGCATGTTGACGCTGGCGATGCTCGATCGGTCGCACAGCAAACCCGGAACGGAGGTGACCTTCGTGTGGGGCGAGGAAAATGGCGGCACCTCCAAGCCCACCGTCGAGCGCCATGTGCAGACCGAGATTCGGGCCATCGTGAGCCCGGTGCCGTACGCAGAAGTGGCTCGGGCCAGCTATGCACCTGGCTGGCGCAGCGCGCAGCAATGAATTCTCCGCCAGCGCGCCAGACGGCCCGCTGGCCCCGCGGTTTGCCTAGAGCGCGCGCGTACTCATCTGGCGCTCGATGTAATCGGCCTGGCGCAGCGCTAACGCCACGATAGTGAGCGTCGGGTTGGCGGAGCTCGGTGTACTCATCGCGCTGCCGTCGGAGACGAACAGGTTCGCAACCTCGTGTGCCTGGCCGTGGGCATTCACCACGCCCTCGCTCGGGTCACGGCTCATGCGCGCCGCGCACATGTTGTGGGTCGCAGGGGTCTGGCGTGACATCAGCACCTTGACCGCGCCGGCGGCTTCGAACAACGCCTTCGCCTGCTGCTGGCCATGGCGGCGCATTGCGGCGTTGTTGGGATGATCGTCGACGTGGATGTTGGCGACTGGCAATCCGAACTGGTCCTTGACCGCGGGGTTGAGCGTGATGCGATTGGTGGAGCGCGGCAGATCCTCGCCGTTGATGTAGATTCCGGCCATGCTGCGGTAATGCTCCATCACAAAGCCGAGCTCGCGTCCCCACAGCGTCTGCGGAAAACCCGCGATCGCGATGCTCGGCAGATCGAGCGCCGCCATCTCGAGGTGATAACCGCCGGCGAAGCCGCGCTTTGGGTCATGCCTGGTCTCATCCAGCACCACTCCCGCCAGAGTCGCGCCGCGCCAGAACTCGATCGGCTGCTCGAACACGCCCCAGACAAAGCAGCCGGTGTGATGGCAGAAATGGCGGCCGACCTGATCGCGGCCATTGGCAAGTCCATTGGGAAACCTGGCGGAGGTCGACAGCAGGAGCAGCCGCGTGGTCTCGACCGCGTTACAAGCCACGCAGACGATGCGCGCACTCTGGCGCTGCTCGTTACCGGACGGGTCGCGATAGACGACCGCTGTCACGCGGCTGTCGGCGCCGTGCTCGATGCGCAGCGCGCGGCATTCGGCCCGCAAGTCGAGGTTGCCGGTCGCCTCGGCGCGCGGTATTTCGGTATACAGCGTGCTCCATTTGGCGCCGGTCTTGCATCCCTGAACGCAAAAACCCTGCTGGATGCACATACCGCGGCCGTCGGCCGGCCGCGAATTGATCGCCATGTAGCCGGTATGCACCTGCCGGTAGCCGAGACGCTTCGCGCCGTAGTGGAATACCTTGAAGTGGTTCGATGCCGGCAGCCCCGGATTGCCATTGCGGCGCGTGACCAGCATGCGCTTCTCAGCCAGCTGGTAGTAGCGCAGCAGCTCGCCGTAATCCAGCGGCCAGTCGATCAGTGAAGCGCCTTCGACTGCGCCGTAGCTGCTGCGGGCGCGCAGTTCCCAGTCGCGGGCACGCAAAGCCATGCCGGTCCAGTGCACCGTCGTTCCGCCCACCGTCTTGGCGGTCCATGATGGCAGGGTCGGGTAGTCCTCGACCACGGTGGTGCTGCCGGACTGCGTGCGCGGTTCAAGCCAGGTGAGCTGCGCGAAGGCCTCGCCGGGAACCTGCGAGAAGCTCGCCAGCGACTGACGAGCACCGGCCTCAAGCAGCACCACCTTGATGCCGCGCCGCGTCAACTCGTGCGCCAGCGTCCCCCCGCCGGCACCGGAGCCGATGATGACCACGGCGTTGGTATCGTCGTGTGAAATGCTGGCCATGGCCTATGTCAGTGCGAATCCTGCCCGAACATCGCTCCGCTGTCCGCCAGCGGTACCTCCGGCAGCCAGCGCAGGTCGTTGAAACCCCGCAGCAGATAGCCGCCTTTTGAAAAGGCCTCGCCCTCATAGCCGAAGTAGGCATAAACCAGTGGCGACGCATACAGCGTCATCAGGGTCGTCGCCCGCACTGACTTGAAAAACGGCGTCGATTCCAGGGCTTGCAGGGCCGCGACGCGCTCGGTTTCGGCGGCGGTCGCGAAACCGGCACCGAGCCCCGATACGCCCTGGCGCAGCAGCGCCAGCATCGCTGCATCCTGCGCTGCACTGCCATCGAGCGCGCGCACCACCAGCGCATAAGGTGCGTCATCGAGCTTGTCGTGCGGTGCGATGGTGCGGGCCGCCGCCAGCAGCGCGGCGCCTTCCGCGGTGCTGAGAGCCGCGAGTTCCAGAGCCCAGGCACGACTGGGAGCGAGCAGCGCCAGCGGACTACCCGCCGCGAGCACGCCGGTCAACATGCCGGTTGCGCTGAGGAATTCCCGGCGGTCCATCATTGCATTCACTCGCATGGCGCGACTACCCGCTATTGCAGCCTGGAACTAAAGACACACTGAATACCACGGCGGCCATGGACAGACCACAGGAAATGCAGTGGCGATGCGATCGGTATCAATTGGTTTTGCTGTGCAGGAACTGCTGACGAGCGGCCGTTACGACGCGCTGCGTCTTGGCGAAACTTTCAGTAGCGGCAGTCTCCAGTGGCCATTTTCTTATGTACTCATTGAGCACCTCGACCCCGATCGGACCGTTGTAGCCGATGGACCATACTGCCTTGAGAAATGCCGCGATATCGAATTCGCCATCGCCGGGCAGGAGACGCTTGTTGACCACCGAATCCTCGAACCTGGCTGGAGTCGCAAGGTAGCCGTCATTGATCTCAACTCCGAGCGGCACCTGGCGTCCGAGCTTGCGAATGATGTCCTCCGGTGTGGTGGCCGTGCGCTGCACGTGAAGGTTATCGAGCATAATGCCGCCGTTATTCGCGCCGGCGCCCTGACAGATGGCAAGTACATCGTCGAGCGACGGGGCGCGTGAGAATGCCGGCGGCAGCATTTCAAATAGAACCAGTGCGCCGCGCTCGGCGGCCTGGCGGCACAGGAGCGCGAATTCCTCCGTCATTTTGCCGATACCGGCACAGTCGTTGCCGAGATCGCCAATCTTGATATGGCTCGCACCGAGTGCCTCCGCCGCATCGAGCAGCAGCGCCCGGGTCTGGTCCGATGCAGCCCGTCTCGCGCCACTGCAGAACCAGTCCAGCAGCCACTCCACCTCGATGCGCACGATGCCGTTGTCATCCAGCACTTGCTTCATCTGCTGAAAGCTGTAGTGGCGCCGGATTTCCACGATGTCCGCGTGCCAGAAGCCCATGCCCTTGAACCCGGCGGCTGCGGCAATCTCGACACGCTGGCGAAAGTCGTGGCGGCAGCATTGGTCGCCGAGCGGGTCGGCGCCCACGCCCAGAGTCCAGTAGGAGCCAAGAAGCTCGATTGGTTTCGTCATGTACCACCCTGTGTCGTGATAGCGCTACCAAGGCGTTGCGGCCGGCGCGGGCAGCCCGCGTGGGCCGCACTGCCCAATGTCTTGTTGCACGGCTGGAATCATGTCTCGAATGCAGCGTCCAGCACAATCGACGCCGTCAGCAAGACCGGGCGCATGGGGCCGCAATCGCGTCGGGGGATAGGGTGGTTTCATTTGCTACAATGGCCGCTTCGGCCAGGGCTGAGGTGAGCCATGAAAATAAAAAGAACGCCCAGACGGCGCCGCAATGCCGTGACCATGCACGAGGTGGCGAAACACATCGGGGTTTCGCCCATGACCGTATCGCGAGTGTTGAGCGGCGATGCCAACGTGAAGGCGGAAATGCGCCAGCGCGTGCAGGCGGCGATCAAGGAACTGGGCTATTCGCCCAATGTGGCGGCGCGCAACCTCGCCCGGGCAGCCACGGTGCACATCGGGCTGCTCTACAGCAACCCCAGTGCCGCCTACCTGAACGAGTTGCTGGTGGGTGTTTTGGAGCAAAGTAGTCACGTGGGCTGCCAGATAGTCCTGGAGAAATGCGGAGCGCGCAACGAGCGCAGCGCGATCGAGCGACTGCTGCGAGGCGGTGTCGGCGGCATCATCCTGCCGCCGCCGTTATCCGATTCAAAGGTCGCGCTGGAGGCGCTGCGCAGCGCCAAGGTGCCGTGCATCGCAGTGGCGACCGGGCGGCCGGAGGTCGGGGGCCTGTCGGTGCGGATCGACGATTTCGAAGCCGCTGCGGCCATGACGCGCTATCTGCTGTCGCTCGGCCACCGTGACATCGGCTTCATCGTCGGGGCCCCGAACCAGACCGTCAGCGCCCAGCGCCAGGCTGGCTTCGAACTGGCACTGCGCGAGGCCGGATTGCCGCTGCATCCGGAGTGGGTGAAGCAGGGATCCTTCAGCTACCGCTCCGGACTGGTGGCGGCTGAGCAGATCCTGAATTCAGGGCGTCACCCCACCGCGATATTCGCCAGCAACGACGACATGGCGGCTGCAGCGATTGCCGTGGCGCACCGGGTGGGACTCGACGTTCCCAAGGACATCACCATTGTCGGCTTCGACGACACGCCCTTGGCCACCACCATCTGGCCGGCGCTGACGACCGTGTGCCAGCCGGTGGCCGCGATGGCGCGAAAAGCCGTGGAGCTGCTCACCGAGGAAATTCGCTTACGCCGCTTCGGCGAAACGCTCGAACCGCTGCAGCATTTCCTGAACTTCGCGCTGGTCAAGCGCGAGTCATCCGCGCCGATTTAGACACGCGGCGCGCTCGCGCTGCCGCGAATCAATGCTTGCTACATGATAGCGCTACCATATAGACTGTGGTGGGCCGCTTACAATAGCTTGGCGCCAGATCGCCAGCACGGAGGGGGAGAGTGAAGCAAAGCAACGCGTTGCTTGTTGTCGGGCTGACATTCGTCGCCACCCTGGGCGGTCTGCTGTTTGGTTATGACACTGCAGTAATCTCTGGTGCCGTGAGTTCGATCGACGCCAATTTCATCGACCCGCTGAACCTATCCGAGACCGCACGCAGCAGTTTGTCGGGATGGACCGTATCGAGTGCGCTATTCGGCTGCATCATCGGCGCCATCGTCGCCGGATGGGTGTCCAAGGCTATCGGCCGCAAGGGCGGCATGATGGTCGCCGGCGCGCTGTTCCTGATTTCCGCGGTCGGGTCCGCCTATCCGGAAATCGGCCTGGGGCCGATCGGCGGTATGGGTCCGCAGGCACTCACGCCGTTCATCCTGTATCGGATCCTTTGCGGCGTCGGCGTGGGCATCGCGTCGATGCTGTCGCCTCTATATATAGCGGAGATCGCCCCCAGCCAGATTCGCGGACGCTTGGTCTCATTCAACCAGCTGTCCATCGTGGGCGGCATCCTGCTGGTCTACTTCGTGAACTGGGCGATCGCCTCGCAGGGCGACGAAGCCTGGATCAGGACCACGGGTTGGCGCCTGATGCTGGTGTCCGAGGCGGTACCCGCGCTGCTGTTTCTGGGGCTGCTGACACTGGTTCCGGATACGCCCCGCTGGTACGTGATGAAAGGCCGCGTCGAGAAGGCGCAGCTGGTACTCGCGCGCCTGGTTGGCGATGCCGAGGCTCGCACCACCATCAAGGAAATCCAGAACTCGCTCGTCATTCCCAAGGATGCCACTGGCGTGAGCCTGTTCGCCTTCGGCAGGCTGGTGATCATTGCCGGGATAATGCTCTCGGTGTTCCAGCAGTTCGTCGGCATCAATGCAGTACTGTACTACGCGCCGCTGATGTTCAAGAACCTGGGCGCGTCCACCGACTCAGCGCTGTGGCAGACCGTCATCGTCGGGCTGGCGAATGTCATCTTCACCGTGGTCGCAATCCTGACGGTGGATCGACTTGGCCGCAAACCACTGCTGATTATCGGCGGCGTGGTGATGGGCGTTTCCATGGTCACGCTGGGATTTCAGTTCCGGGCCAACGCCGTGGGCACCGGGCCACTGATCTCGGCCATCGCCTACATCGCCGGTTTCGCGCTGTCGTGGGGTCCGGTAACCTGGGTGATGTTGTCGGAGATGTTCCCCAATTCCATCAAGAACAAGGCCATGGCCATCGCAGTGGCGGCGCAGTGGATTGCCAATCTTTTTGTCTCCTGGTCGTTCAAGATCCTCATCGGCAACAGCGCGCTCAACGCGCTGTTCAATCATGGTCTTCCCTATTGGATCTACGGCGGTATGAGCTTCCTTGCAGCCGCGTTCGTGTACCTGTACGTACCCGAAACCAAGCGCCGCACGCTCGAGGAAATACAGAATCTGTGGAAGCGCGGTCTCGGTCATGCACCCGCTGCGGTCAAGCAGCCGGCGGTGGGATGACTTCGACCCAAATTCGCCCGGCGTGAATATCGATGAGGGTTTTCTGGTGCTGCAGCACGAGACGACGCGCCTTACCGTGGACCCGCGTCGCGGCGGCGCGATCCGCGCATTCGACTGGCGTGGCAAGGCCATCTTCCGGCCCACGGCTGCGACGGCGGGGGATGACCCGTTCGAGATGGCCTGCTTTCCAATGGTCCCATACGTCAATCGCGTCGCGCATGGCCAATTCAGCTTTGGTAGGCATGCGGTGCATTTAGCGCGCAACTGGAGCGAGGATCCGCATCCAATTCACGGCCAGGGCTGGCGCGCGCCGTGGACGGTGGAAGCGGCATCGGGTTCGAGTGCGACGTTGCGTTTCTATGGTGGCGCGAACGATTGGCCCTGGCGCTATCGATGCGAGCAGAGATTCCAGCTGCTGGCGGACCAACTGTCGGTTGAACTGCGGATCGAGAACCTGAGCGATACGGCAATGCCGGCGATGCTCGGCTTGCACCCGTATTTTCGCGAAGCGCCGCAGGCGCAGCTGCAGGCACAGCTGCCGCGGGTATGGTTGACCGATCGCGCGGCACTGCCGATGCGGGAGCAAGCGACACCGGCGGCCTGGAGCTTCGATCCCGCCAGGGCGATCGATGCGGTGCCGCTGGATCATGGCTTCTCGGGCTGGAATGGCGCAGCGACGCTGCGCTGGCCGGATCGGACCGTTACCGTGCGTGCCGCACATTGCAGCTGTCTGCACGTCTACGCGCCCGCGGGCCGGGATTTCTTTTGTATCGAGCCCCAGTCGGCCGCGCCCGGCGCCCTCAGCCGCGACACCAACGAGGCCAGGGCTGTGGCTCCCGGCGAGCACTTCGCGATCCAGGTGCAGTTTGCCGTCGGTGCCAGCTAAGTGTTCCTTGGCATAGACATTGGCACTTCGAGCGTCAAGGCGCTGCTGGCCGACGAGCAGGGAGCAATTGTCGCGCAAGCGTCGGACGCTCTGGACGTAACGCGCCCGCAGCCGGGATTCTCGGAGCAGGATCCGGAACAGTGGTGGCGAGCAACGCTCAACGCGGTGAACAATCTGACGCCGGCGGCACGCGCGCAGGTGCGTGCCGTGGGCCTGAGCGGGCAGATGCACGGGGCGACATTGCTGGACCGGGAAGACCGGCCGCTGCGGCCGGCGATCTTGTGGAATGACGGCCGATCGGCCGCCGAGTGTCTCGAGCTGGAACGACGCGAGCCGCGATCGCGTGCCATCACCGGCAACATCATGATGCCCGGTTTTACAGCGCCTAAGTTACTGTGGATTGCGCACCATGAACCGGAGGTGTTTCGCCGCACCGCCTGCGTGCTGTTGCCGAAGGACTATGTGCGACTGAAATTGACAGGCGACAAGGTCACCGACATGTCCGATGCATCCGGAACCGGCTGGCTGAATGTCGGCCAGCGCGATTGGTCCGATGCCATGCTTGCGGCGACCGGGCTGACGCGTGCGCACATGCCCCGTCTGGTGGAGGGCAGCGCGCAATCCGCAAATCTTACGCCCGACGCCGCGCGGGCGCTGCGGGTTCCGCCGGTCGCGGTAGCGGGTGGTGGCGGTGACAATGCAGCCAGCGCGGTGGGATTGGGTGTGGTGTCGCCCGGCCAGGCTTTCCTGTCGCTTGGGACGTCAGGCGTGCTGTTCGTGGTGACCGATCGCTTCCGGCCCAATCCGGATCGGGCGGCGCACGCGTTCTGCCACTGCCTTCCCAATCTCTGGCACCAGATGTCGGTCATGCTAAGTGCGGCCAACGTACTGGATTGGGTAGCACAACTGAGCGGGCAATCCGATCTGCCGCGCATGGTGGAAGCCGCCAGGCAGCGCGGATTGACTCGCCATTCGCCCTTTTTCCTGCCTTATCTATCCGGCGAACGCACCCCGTACAACGATCCGAATGCCCGGGGCGTTTTCTTCGGTATCAGTGCGGACACCAGTGCCGTGGATCTCACCGGGGCAGTACTCGAGGGGGTTGCCTTTGCATTCGCCGATGGACTGGACGTATTGGTGGAAAAGGGCGGCTCGGTCGGTGAGATCAGTGTCACCGGCGGCGGCGCGCGCCTGCCGTACTGGGGTCAGGTGCTCGCCGCTGCGCTCAATCGTCCGCTGACCTATCGATTGGGCGGCGAGGTTGGCGCGGCCCTGGGTGCTGCGCGGCTGGCCCGCCTGTGTCTTGGCGGCGAGCAAATGCAACATGTATGCGTGGCGCCGCCCATCGACCGCGTCATTCAACCCGATGCAACATTGTCGGCGCTGCTTGCAGTTCGGCGCCGTACCTTCGTGCAGCTGTATCAGGATCTCAAGAATACTTTCGTGGAGTCTTCAGCATGAGTCTGTTTTCAAGCGTCGAGCCCGTTCGCTTCGAGGGTCCGGGCACAAAAAACGAGTTTGCGTACCGGGTGTATGACAAAGATCGCGTGGTTCTCGACCGGCGCATGGAGGACTGGCTGAAGCCGGCCGTGTGCTACTGGCACTCCTTCAACTGGCCCGGCGCGGATATCTTCGGCGGCGGTACGTTGCCGCGCCCATGGCTTGGTACGCCGATCACCCAGGCCATGGCCGATACCAAACTCGACGCCGCGTTCGATTTCTTCGTGCGCCTGGGCGTGCGCTATTTTACCTTTCATGATGTTGATGCGATGGCCACGGCCAGCACGCTCAAGGAGCATGTTCAGAACTTGAAAAAGATTGAGGCCGGGATAGCCGAAAAAATGGCCGCGAGCGGGGTCAAGCTGCTGTGGGGCACGGCCAACCTGTTCAGTCATCCGCGCTACGCCGGGGGCGCTGCCACCAGCCCCGACCCGCAGGTCTACGCCTGGGCCGCGGCGCAGGTGCGCTGCTGCCTGGAGGCTACGCATCGGCTGGGCGGCGAGAACTACGTGTTGTGGGGCGGTCGCGAAGGCTATGACTCGCTGTTGAACACCGACCTGCGGCGCGAGCTTGATCAGTACGGCAGGTTCCTGACCATGGTGGTCGAGCACAAGCACCGCATCGGATTCAAAGGCACGATCCTCATCGAGCCGAAGCCGTTTGAACCCACCAAGCATCAGTACGATCACGATGTCGCCGCCGTGTTCGCGTTCCTGCAGCGATACGGGCTGACAAAAGAGGTCAAGGTCAATATCGAAGTCAATCACGCCACGCTCGCGGGGCTGGATTTCGAACACGAGATCGCCGTCGCGCGCGCCTTTGGCATCTTCGGCTCGATCGATATCAATCGGGGCGATCCGCGCAACGGTTGGGATACGGACCAGTTCCCCAACAATGCGCAGGAGCTGGTTCCATCGATGGTGCAGCTGGTCGAGGACCGCGGCTTCATCACCGGCGGCTTCAACTTCGACGCCAAGCTGCGGCGCCAGTCCGTGGATCCGGCCGACCTGTATCTGGCGCACATCGGCGGCATCGATACCCTGGCGCGCGCGTTACTGGCGGCGGTCGACGTGGTGACGGACGGCGGGTTGGAGCGCCTGCGTCAGGAGCGCTACAAGGGCTGGAGTGGCGAGCTCGGCAAGCGCATCACCAGTGGCTCCCTGGGGCTGGCGGGTCTTGCCGACCTGGCAATCGAGCAGGGATTGAATCCCGCCCCGCAGTCCGGCCACCAGGAACTGGCCGAAAGCCTGATCGCCAGGCACTGCAAGTACTGACGCCGGGGCGCGTCAGTGATGCCCTAGAGTCCGACATGCCAGCCCGGTAACATCAGCTGCGTGATGCCGGTAATCGCGATCGGCGAGTGCATGCTCGAGCTCGTCAGGGTCGGCGACGGCTGGCAGTTGAATCACGCCGGCGACGCCTTCAACACCGCACTCAACATGAGGCGCCTGGGTGTGCCGGTCGCCTTCCTGAGCGCGCTAGGCACCGACCCATTCAGCGTCGAGATGCGCGCCGCCTGGTTGCGCGAGCAGATCGATACCTCCATGGTGCTGACGGATCCAACGCGGCTTCCGGGGCTGTATGCGATCCGGACCGATGTGGACGGGGAGCGCAGCTTTTATTACTGGCGCGAGCGCTCGGCGGTGCGGCGCCTGTTCGAGTTGCCGGGGATCGAAGCCGCGATCGCGCGCGCCTGCGATGCCGGGCTGCTGTATCTGTCGGGTATCACGCTGTCGTTGTTCGAGGCATCCGGGCGTGCACGACTGGTCGACATCGCCCGCGCGGTGCGCGCGCGCGGCGGACATGTCGTGTTCGACCCCAACTATCGGGCGGCCGGGTGGCCCGAGCAGGGCGTCGCGCGTGCCGCGTTCGAGGCCTTAGGCCAGGCGACGTCGATTGTCCTGCCGACTTTCGCCGACGAGAGCCTGCTGTTCGGCGATGCCTCGGCCGAACGCACCGTGCAGCGATACCAGGCCCTGGGAGCCCAGGAAGTAGTGGTGAAGCTGGCGGCGCACGGCTGCCTGGTGGCTGCGGCCGCGCAGGTTCAGTACCTCGCCCCCCCCAGCGCAGTCACGGCGCTCGATACCACCGGTGCCGGTGACGCTTTCAACGCCGCCTATCTGGCGGCACGGCTGGCTGGCCGCAGCGCCAGCGAGGCGGCGCGTGCCGGCAACATGCTGGCGGGGGAGGTGGTCAGGTATCCAGGAGCGATACTGCCGCTCGAGCGCATCGCGGCGCTAAAGCCGCTCCTGGGGTTCTAGCTGCGGAGCGTAAAGCACAGCCGACGCATCGCGGCGCGCGCGCCGTGCGCCAGCAACTGCTCGAGCTGGCGGCCGACAGCCGCGACGAATGGTGCATGGTGGCGCAGATCGGTGCCGAATATTTCCTCCAGCGCCAGGAAGCCTGCGGTGAGCTTGGCGGCATTGCCGCTCGCAGCGGCGACAATACTCTTGAGGCGCCCAGCCAGCGGATCGTCGATGGCATAGGCGACACCGCGCTCCGTGCGCCCCAGCGTGTAGCGCATCCATGCTGCGATCGCGAGCGCCAGCGCGTCGAACGTGTTGCCGCCTTCGATGCGTTCGCGCACCGGCTGCAGCAGACGCTGCGGCAGCTTCTGCGAACCATCCATTGCAATCTGCTGCAGCCGATGCTGGAGCGCCGGATTGGCGAACCGCGCCAGCAGCGCCGACTGGTAGGCCGCGAGATCGAGACCGGGAGTCGGGGCGAGTGTGGGTGCAAGCTCGAAGGACATCAGCTGCTGCACGAACCCCGCAATAGCAGGCTCGGCGACCGCTTCATGGACGAAGTTGAGATCCGATATGGCGCCCAGATAGGCCAGTGCGGAGTGGCTGCCGTTGAGCAGCCTGAGTTTTGCGCGCTCGTACGGCCGTACGTCGGCGACCAGTCGGGCGCCGGCGGCTGCGAGGTCCGGCCGGGCTCCGGAAAAGCGATCTTCGATGATCCACTGGTTGAAGGGCTCGGTGATGACCATGGCCTGGTCGGTCAGTCCCATGGCGGCGGACGCCGCGGCGATATCCGCGTCCGTGGTGCCGGGCACGATGCGATCGACCATGGTCGATGGGCTCGCGACCTCGCTGCCGATCCACTCGGCCAGCCCAGGCTCGCGCTGCCGGGTAAATTCCACCAGCAAGCGATGCAGCAGTGCGCCGTTGTGCGGCAGGTTGTCGCAGCTGATGAGGGTGGGCGGGCCGATGCGGCGCCGTCGGCGTTCGCGTAACCCCGCAGCGAGCAACCCTAAGGCACTGCGGGGGTGTGCCGGTGTTGCCAGATCGTGCACGATGTCGGGATGTTGCAGATCCAGGCCGTCGCCCGACGGCGAGCGGCAATAGCCCTTCTCGGTGACCGTCAGCGAAATCAGATGGGTGGAATCGCGGGCGAGCGCATCGATCACGGCCTGCGGATTCTCCGCGGCCACCCACAGGTCCGCGATCGAACCCACGAGGCGCATTTGTGTCCCCGCACCGCTGCGCTCAGACACCGTATACAAGCAGTCCTGGGGCCGTAGCTGATCGCGCACCCCGGTGCCGCGGCAGGAAATTCCGAGGATGCGCCAGTCGCCGCCGCTGCGCGCCAGCACGTCATCCAGATACACCGCCTGGTGCGCGCGGTGAAAAGCACCCACTCCCAGATGCACGACACCAATTCCGTGCGCCGCGCGCTCATAGTCGGGTCGGCGCACCTCCGGGTTCAAGGAGCCAAGTGCGCTCGGGTGCAGCCGCTGGTTCACCATGGTGATGCCGGACGATCGAGCATCGCGCTACAGGCGATACGCACTCTTGACCAGCGTGTAGGTGAGTTCTACGGCGATGTCGGCCGCGTCGTCTTCCCCGAGTCGATGCTCGATGACCAGTTCGGCAAGAAATCCGCAGTCGATGCGCCGCGCCACGTCATGCCGAGCCGGTATCGACAGGAAGGCGCGCGTATCGTCGTTGAATCCGACCGTGTTGTAGAATCCCGCGGTCTCGGTGACCTGGCGCCGCAAGCGGCGCATGCCTTCGGGGCTGTCGTGAAACCACCATGCCGGCCCGAGCTTCAGCGCCGGATAGTGGCCGGCGAGTGGTGCCAGCTCGCGCGCATAGGTCGACTCGTCGAGCGTGAACAGGATTATCGTGAGGCGCGGTTCGTTGCCGTATCGATCGAGCAGCGGCTTGAGGGCGCGCACATAGTTGGTCGGCGTCGGGATGTCAGCCCCGATATTGGGGCCAAATCGGCGATACAAGGCCGGGTTGTGATTGCGCCATGATCCGGGATGGATCTGCATCACCAGCCCGTCGTCCAGGCTCATGCCGGCCATCACCGTGAGCATGTGGGCCCGGAACAGCTCCGCATCCTGCGCGCTGGCCGGCGAACTCGACACGCGCGCAAAAAGCTGCTGCGCCTCGCGCTCGGTGAGCTGCGCGGTGGCCGCAGATGGATGTCCATGGTCGGTAGCGGTGCTGCCCAGGGAGGCGAATAGCGCACGTCGATCGCGCAGCGCCTGCAGGTACTCCGGGTAGTCGAATGCATCGCGATCGGTGAGTTCGGATAGTGCGGCGAGTTTGGCGTGAAATCCCTCGTACTCCGGATCCACCAGCGGATCGGGCCGGAATGTGCTGATGATCCGGCCGCTCCAGTCCGATGCCCGCAATGCGCGGTGGTATTGCAGGTCATCGAGCGGTGATTCAGTCGTCGCCAGCACTTCGATTCCGAAGCGCTGGTAGAGTGCGCGCGGCCGAAAAGCAGCGGCCTGCAGCTGCTCGGCGATGCGGTCGAAGTACTGGTCGGCGCTATCGGCGCTAAGCTGCTGGCGCAGCCCGAAGATTTCCGCGAAAACCCAATCGAGCCAGAGCCTGGAAGGCGTTGCCTGGAATACGTGGTAGTGCGCGGCGAACACGCGCCACGCGTCGCGCGCATTGACCGCATCGCCAGCACCGCTCTGCGGCGGCACTCCCAGGCTCTCGAGCGGCACGCCAAGACTGTAGAGCATCCGCAACAGGTAGTGATCGGGCGTCACCAGCAACTCGAGAGGATTGCCGAATGCTGCATCATCTGCGAACCAGCGCGCCTCGGTGTGCCCGTGCGGACTGATGATCGGCAAGCCGCGGATATGCTCGTATAGCCTGCGGGCAACGCCGCGGGTGTCGGGGTCTGCGGGAAACAGGCGGTCCGCGTGCATGGTGAGCGGTCGGATCATGGTCAGATGAGGGTTAAGTGCAAGGCTCGCATGGGCTGGTGACAGATACTAAGCTTTGACAGCCGGGAGGCTAGTTCATACGATGTTTGCGCTAGCATAAAGTGTTTCCAAGTCGACCTGAAGAAGATGGCGCTGACGGTCACTAACAGAGGGCAAGCGATGCCTAAAATAGTTGCCGCCAGAGTCATCGTCACCTGTCCGGGGCGCAACTTCGTCACCCTCAGGATAGAGACTGCGGGCGGTGTATACGGGCTGGGCGACGCCACTCTCAATGGACGCGAGCTGGCGGTCGCGAGTTACCTCCGCGAGCACCTGATCCCGTGTCTGATCGGTCGCGACGCCCATCAGATCGAGGATAGCTGGCAGTATTTCTATCGTGGCGCCTACTGGCGCCGTGGGCCGGTCGGGATGGCTGCGATTGCCGCGATCGACACCGCCCTGTGGGACATCAAGGCAAAGATTGCCGCTTTGCCGCTGTATCAATTGTTGGGCGGCGCGAGCCGCAGAGAGGTGATGGTCTACGGCCACGCGAATGGCAACACCATCGAGGAGACGATCGACCAGGCGCGCAGGTACATCGAGCAGGGATACAAGGCGATCAGGCTGCAATCGGGTGTACCGGGACTGCTGAGCAGCTACGGCGTTTCAAAAGACCGCTTGTTCTATGAGCCGGCCGATGCCGATATCCCGAGCGAAACGATCTGGTCGACTCCGGCGTACCTGCGCACCGTGCCCGCTTTGTTCGAGGCCGCACGTGACAAGCTGGGATGGGAGGTACATCTGTTGCACGATGTGCATCACCGCCTGACTCCGATCGAAGCCGGGCGACTGGGCAAGGACCTGGAGCCGTCACGGTTGTTCTGGTTGGAAGATGCGACTCCGGCAGAGAACCAGGCCGCGTTCCGCCTGATCAGGCAACACACCACGACGCCACTGGCGGTTGGCGAGGTGTTCAACTCGATCTGGGACTGCAAGCAGCTGATCGAAGAGCAGCTGATCGACTACATCCGCACCACCGTGGTCCATGCCGGCGGCATTACGCATCTGCGCAAAGTCGCTGCGCTGGCGGATCTGTACAACGTACGGACAGGCTGCCACGGCGCTACCGACCTGTCGCCGGTAACCATGGCGGCGGCGTTGCACTTCGACCTGTCGGTGCCGAATTTTGGCATTCAGGAGTACATGCGCCACACGGCGGAAACCGACGCCGTGTTTCCGCACCACTACGGTTTTGCCAATGGCTGCATGCATCCCGGCGAGGCTCCGGGTCTGGGCGTGGACATCGACGAGGCGGCGGCGGCAAAGTTTCCCTACCGCCGCGCGTATCTGCCGGTCAACCGGCTGCAAGACGGCTCCATGTTCAACTGGTGATCAGCAGCGTCGATCCGGCGCCGCCGGCGAGCGTGCCGACCGGCCGCTGGCGATGGCTCATTTGCGGACTACTGTTCGCGGCGGTGGTGTTGAGCTACATCGATCGCCAGGTGTTGAGTGTGCTCAAGCCAACGCTCGCGGCTGAGTACGGTTGGAGTGAACGCGGATACGGCGATGTGGTGTTCTGGTTTCAGGCTGCCTATGGCATCGGCTACCTGGCGTTCGGGCGCTTCGTCGACCGGCTCGGGGCTCGAGCGGGCTATACGCTCGCAGTAACGCTATGGACCCTCGGCCACCTGGCCCATGTGCTGGTGACTTCCACTCGCGGCATGGCACTGGCTCGAATTCCGCTGGCGCTGGGGGAATCGGGCACGTTTCCCTCGGCGCTGGCAGCGACCGCCGAATGGTTTCCAAGGCGCGAACGCGCATTCGCGATCGGACTGTTCAATGCCGGGGCGAACATCGGGGCCATCCTGACGCCGCTGGTGGTGCCGATCATCACCCTGACATTTGGCTGGCGCGCGGCGTTCATCGCCACCGGCGCCCTGACCATCGTGTGGTTGGTGGCGTGGCTGGCCTGGTATCGCAGACCGCGCGATCAACCGCGCTTGAGCGCGGCAGAACTGGCTTACATCGAACAGGATGCGCCCGAGCCGCGGCGGCCGGTGGCGTTGCGGCAACTGCTGGTCACGCGGGAGTGCTGGGCCTACATCCTCGGCCGCTTTCTCATCGACCCGGTGTGGTGGACATTTCTGTTCTGGCTACCGGATTTCCTCGCCAAGCGGTTCGGCGTGGACCTGCAGGGTTACGGGCCGCCGCTGGTGGCGATCTACCTCCTGGCCGACGCCGGTTCGATCACCGGTGGCTGGACCTCGTCGCGTCTGCTTGCGCGCGGGGTGCGGCTGAACATCGCGCGCAAGCTGACCATGCTCGGTTGCGCCATCGTGGTACTGCCGGTGGCCTTGGCCGCCGATGTGCCGCATCTCTGGCTGGCCGTCGCATTGATCGGGTTGGCCTGCGCCGGCCATCAGGGCTTTTCCGCCAACCTCTACGCGCTGCCGTCGGATCTGTTTCCCCGGTGGGCCGTGGGGTCAGTTGTCGGCCTGGGCGGTTTCTCCGGTGCCGCGGGCGGGATGCTGATGGCGAAGTACTCCGGCTGGGTGCTGCAGACGCTGGGCGGATATCGCCCGATCTTCGTCGTGGCGTCCGGTGCGTACCTGTCTGCGCTGCTGGTGGTGCAGATGCTGACTCCGCACTACCGGCGCTGTGCGCTCGGTGCTGTAACGAAGCGCGGCGTCTAGCGCTGGTCAGCGCGCGCATACGGCCCGAGCACCGTGCCGACGAAGCCGCCGGCGACGTCGGTACTCAGGAATACACCGTCATCATCCTGCAGCAGGATCTGCCAGCCGCTGTTGTCGATCCCGTAGAAGAAGGAATAGCGGCGCGCCTTCGCCGTGACCTTCAGCCTGGTGAGTGCCATGGCACTTGTAGCTGCGGGTGCGGCGGTAGCCGCGCTCGCGGTGATGGCTGGGCCGCGCCCGGCGTCCTTCTCGAGGAATATCTGCAGCTGCCCGTCGTGTCTCCGCGCACCGAGAAAGTACCAGTAATTTTCATTCTGGAACACGGCGATGCCGGCCGCGACGCCGCCACTCGGCGGCAACTCGAGTGCCGTGCTGGCTTCGAAGCTGGTGTGCTGCTGCCGGCGTGCCAGAAACGAGGGATTGCCCAGTGTATCGAGCGAGGCGGGCAGCGCGTGGATGGTGAGCCAGCCAGGTCGACTTCGCAGGTCGAGCCAAGGCCCCTTCGGTGTTCGCACCTGCAGCCACGCACTTTGCAATGCCGCGTCGTGGAAGTCGTCGCGCCAGCTGAAGTTGCCGCTGGCCGGCGGTGCCGATGCGGTGCCGACGACACCTGGCGCGGTGTTTCCCACGGTGCCTGGCGGGGCCGCGGCCATGTATGGAATAGTCTCGCCGTGCGGCAGAATCACCGGCCAGCCATCTTTCCAGGTGACCGGCAGCAGAAAAGTCTCGCGGCCGGTGTTGTAGTGCACCTCATCGTAAGTTCGCACGGCGAGAAACACGGCCCACCAGCGACCGTCGGGCGCCTCGACCAGATCGGCATGACCGGCGTCGGCGATGGCATCGGCTCGATCGGGTGACAGGTCGCGTTGCGTCAGGATCGGATTGCCGGGATAGGGACGATAAGGGCCCCAGGGCGAGCGGCTGCGCAACACGACCTCGGAGTGCTGCGCACCGGTACCGCCCTCGGCGCACATCAGGTAGTACCAGCCGCGGCGTTTGTACAGGTGCGGCCCCTCGATCCACACCGGCTTATTAGCCCTGTCCACGCCGCCGTCGAGCAGGGCGCTGCGGCGCCCGATCAGCCGGCGCGTTGCCAGATCGAACTGCTGCATCCAGATGGCGCGATGCCCGTCGTAGCGTGGTGTGCCCGGCGGCGGCCCGTTGTTCAACAGATAGCTGCGGCCGTCGTCGTCGAAGAACAACGACGGATCGATGCCGTCGAGTTGCGGCAACCAGATCGGATCCGACCAGGGACCGGCCGGATCGTGTGCGATGCTCAGGTAATTGCCACCGGCGTCGACCGCGGTGTTGAACAGGTAGTAGACACCGCGGTGAAACCGGATCGATGGCGCAAACAGGCCACGCGAGACGCTCAAGCCGTCGAAATTCAGCTCCGAAGGCCGATCGATCACACTGCCGATTTGACGCCAGTGGACCAGATCGGCGCTTTCGAACACCGGTATACCCGGGAAGTAGGTGAAGCTCGAGGTGACCAGGTAGTAGTGTGCCCCGGCGCGCGTGATGCTCGGATCCGGGTAGAAGCCCGCCAGGACCGGATTGCGATAATCGCCCGGCGGGAGCGGACGGTCGAAAACCGGGTCGTGACCGCTGTATTCAAACCAGGCAAACGATATCGTTGGCTGCTGCGCGCGCGCGCCTGCAGAGCTCAAGGCAAATAATGCCAGTCCCAGCGCAATTATTGACCGCATGTGGGCGAATGCATGCCGGGGTTGCCGGGCGCGTAGGGAAAACACAGCGACTCGTAGTACTGCAGCGGGAAGGGCGGTGGCGCGTAGCCTGCCGGCAACGGCAGCTGCGACAGGCTTTGGAAGTACGCGATACTCGCGTCGCGCCACCATTGCGCCTCCCGCTGCTGGATGGCGAGAAATGCCGCCACCTGCGTGTAGCGCTCGGCATCCACATATGACGCCAGGCGCGCCCAGGTGCTGCGCATCGCGGCGACGCTATCGACGCCACGCGAATAGCGACGTACCAGCTCGTCCCACAGCAGGGCGCCTGAGGGCAGGCGGTAGTTCCACGGCACATGATGAAACCACAGCAGCAGCTCCTCGGGCGTGCTCGCGAGACTGCTGAAACGCGCGGCGACCGGCGGTGCGTACTGCGCTACGGCGTTGCTGCCGCTGGCCGTACGATCGAAACCAATGCCCTGTGCATCGGCGCGGTTGTAATAGATCGAGGTCCAGTCGGCGCGCGAGCCGCCACTAACCCAGGGGCCGGGACCGTAGTGGCTGTCGCGCGCCATCTGATGATGCAGGCCCAGCGGCGTCATGTAATCCACCACTGCTTCGCGCGATCGCATCATCATTCCCACCACCGGATGAATGAAGGCTGGATCGTTGGACCACGTCATTCGCACCCATTGTTCCGCGATGGTTTCGGATTTGAGATCGGGGTCCCACGCCAGGCGGCCAAACGCAAACCAGTTGGCCTGGTCGAATATCGAACCGCACCAGTTGCGATCGGCACCGATGTTGGCGACACCAGCCATGCCGGCGATGATGCTGCGCACCGTGCTGCCCGGTCCGTGCCCATAGGTGTCCGAGCCGAGCGTCTCCTCCCACATCGGTCCGAGATAGGCCAGGTGCGTGGCGAATCCGAGGTACTCCTTGGTGATCTGCAGTTCCAGCATCAGCCGCGTGTGCGGCATGGCGCCAAACAGCGGGTGAAACGGCTCACGCGGCTGGAAGTCGATCGGGCCATTCTTCAGCTGAATCAGCACGTGGTCCTCAAACTTGCCATCCAGCGGGGCGAACTCGGCGTAGGCCTGGGTGGCGCGGTCGGACGGCTGCTCCTGGGAATACACGAACGCGCGCCACATGACGATGCCGCCGTGCGGCGCTACTGCTTCGGCCAGCATGTTGGCGCCATCGGCATGCGAGCGGCCGTAGTCCTGCGGTCCCGGCTGGCCTTCTGAATTGGCCTTGACCAGGAACCCGCCGAAATCGGGAATGGCGCGATAGATCTCATCGGCCTTGGCGCGCCACCAGGCGCGCACCGTGGGATCGAGCGGGTCGGCGGTCTTGAGTCCGCCGATTTCCATCGGGGCACTGAAGCGTGCACTCAGATACACGTGCAGACCATAGGCCCGGAACACATTCGCGAGTGCCGCGGCTTTTTTCAGGTACAGCGGCGTCAGGCTCAGCGCACTGGCGTTGACGTTGGTGAGCACGGTACCGTTGATTCCCAGTGAAGCACAGGCGCGTGCGTAATCGACGTAACGCGGGTCGAGATAGTCGGGAAGCTTGTGCCAGTCCCAGATGGAAGCCCCGGCGTAGCCGCGCTCGACCGTGCCGTCGAGGTTGTCCCAGTGGTCCAGCACGCGGTATCGCAACTGCGGCGCGGACATTATGTCGAGGCGCTCGAGCGGCTGGCGAGTCTGCAGCAGGCGCAGGAAATGAAACACACCGTAGAGCACGCCGATGTCTTCGTTGGCCGCAATGACGGTGGTTCGATGCTGATCGATGGTCAGAGTGCGGATCAGGTAGCCTTCCGGGCCGGCGCGTTGCAGGTCGAGATGCAGCGCCGCGATTACGGGTGACGACCTTGGGGTGCCAAAAACAATCGTGCCTTCGCGTGTCGGGCGCGTGGCGTTGCGAGGCACCGCGCCTGCGAGGCCGGCGAGGGCGCGCGTGAGTTCCGAGCGCGCGGCGAGCAACGTGGCGCTGTCCGTCGTGCCAACCAGTTCGCGTACAGCACTTGAATAGGAGCGCAGCCAGGCAGCCTCAACCGGCCGATAGCGCAGCCACAGTTCATAACCGTCTTCCGCTTGTGCGCGGCGTGTGGTCGCCTGGCTCGAGAGCAGTGCGAGCAAGATGAACCAGTAGGTGAGCGATCGTCGTTTTGAATGTGTGCGCATACCGCCTGTTTACCGGCCCGACGCAGTCTATCGATGGCGAATCACGACAATGACGATGATAGCGCTACCGCTTCGTAGTGACGCCTGATTCAATGGCTCGCCAGCGCGAGTTCTTCAAGTGGGGAATTTTCTGTCGCAAGTGCGAGTGCGATTTCGCCCGATAGCGTTATGAAAAAATTGCCTGCACGGGATTAATTCCGGAAGCATCGAACGCGAAGCAATTGATTGTCGCCGTCGCGATTTATGCCGAAATTGGATTGTTGTTGATTTGGATTTGCAACTGGGCATATACTCCCGTCAACGAAGATAGCGCTACCACCGGTATGTTGGTCAGCGACACCGAATAGGATGTTGTGGGGTCACTAATGTCTTGTTTCGTCAGGCTTTCCAGGCTGTTACAGGTCTGAACAGTCTGTTGTTTCTTATATAACTTTGTTCATCGGGGGGATTTCTAATGAGCCGAAAGACACGGCGGAACGCTTCCAAGAACGCGGCCAAGGGCATCAAGGCGGCTGCTGAGCGGCTGTCCTATACACGGCTCGGCATGTCGAGCCTGGCACTGGGATCCGTGGCCTTTGGTGGCTCGGTGTTCGCGGATGAAGCCGCGACAGCGAATGTAAGCACCGAGCCCGACCAGCTGACGGAGATTACCGTCACCGGCATTCGAGCGTCCTTGCAGCGCGCCCTGGACATCAAGGAAAACAGCACCGGTGTCGTGGATGCGATCTCCGCCGAGGACATCGGTCAGTTCCCCGATTCCAACCTCGCCGAGGCGATACAGAGAATTCCCGGCGTCTCGGTCAGCCGCGCCGCGGCCATGACGGGCGGCATTCCCGGAACCACCGGCGACGGCACCGAGATCACGGTGCGCGGCTTCGGCCCCACCTTCAACGAAACGCTGTTCGACGGCCGCCCGGCGGCCACGTCCACCGGCGACCGCGGCTTCGACTTCAGTAGTATCGGCGCCGATTTCGTCGGCGAGGTGGACGTGCTCAAGACGCCCGATTCGTCGCTGTCGAGCGGTGCCATTGGCGCCACCGTCAACGTCAAGTTCCCCAAGCCGTTCGACTACGACGGGGAGAAGATCGCCCTATCGGGAGCGGCGGCCGATAACACCAAGGCCGACAAGGTGACCCCGCAAGGCGGCTTCCTGCTCAGCGACACCTTCTTCGATCACACCTTCGGCGTGCTGGTCGACGCGGCCTACATCGACCATAAGGGCCAGGACAATCACATCAACATCCAGGGCTGGCCAGGCTTCAACCTGAACAATTCCCAGCTCGCCGGCGCCTCACCCACTGCCACCGGCACCGTGCCATCGTGGGAAATCCAGGACTACGGCATCTACCAGGAGCACACCGAGGACCAGCGGGTCCAGGGCCGCCTGGCGCTGCAGTGGCGTCCGGTGGATTCATTGCTGGTCACCCTGAACGACGACTATTCGCGCGATCAGGTCACCGACACGATGTATGGTTACAGCGTGTGGTTCAACACCGGCGCCCTTACCGACGTGGTGCGCGCTCCGGACGGCACGCTGCTCAGCTACGTACAACCCAACACCCCCACTGACTTTCAGGGTCAGATCGACTCCTCGGTGGTTCAGAACAACCTGGTCGGCCTGAATGTTGCCTGGGACGTGACTGACAAGTTCAGGGCGATCCTGGATGCCGATCAGTCGAGCTCGAAGCTCAACCCCAACGGCCAGTTGGGCTCCATCGACGCGGACGTCGGCTACGGACCCTCCGGTCCCGGTGGATCGTGCCTTGCGGGTACGGGGGTACCGGCCTGTAACGGCAACAACATCGGCATCGCCGGCATCGGCGTCGGCCAGCTGCCGTATCCGACCGGCTTCGGGCCCAACGGCAATGAAGCGCTGTTCATCAACAATGGCATCATCGGCTCACACGTGCTGCCGATCTCCTCAAACCAGAACGAGGACACCATCAACCAGATCAAGCTGATGGGCGAGTGGAAGGATGATCACGTTACCGCCAAGCTCGGATTCCAGTACGTTTACGACGACAAGAACCTGACGACTTACAGCGACTTTCAGAACAACCAGTGGCAGTCATACCCGGGTTACGGTCCGGCCTCGGACAACTCCGGTGGCGTGGCTCTGCCGCAGTCGTTCTTTAGTAACAGCTTCAGTACCTCGAACTTTGTCAACGGATTCAGCAACGCCGGTAACCTGCCAGCGGCGATCATCGCCTACAACCCGTACACCGTCCTGCATTACCTGCAGGGCCTGGGTAATCCGCAGACGATGAACATCCCGGGATTCAACTACGGCTGCGGTTGCGGGTACGCAGGCCAGTACACGACGGCGTTCTCTCCCGGCGGTGCGCAGCGGGTCCAGGAAAAGACCATGGCTCCGTTCCTCAATCTCTCCGAGGATGTCTTGATCGGGGGCATGAAGCTCACCACGGCCTTCGGGGCGCGCTATGAGCGCACCGATGTGACCTCCTACGGTCTGGGTCAGGAACCCACATCGCTCACGGTTCAGGCATCCGATCACACCGCCTTCCTGGTGGGTTACGGCCCGCTTACGCCAGTGATCAATAGAGACCACTATTCATATCTGTTGCCATCGCTGGACGTGAATCTGCAGATCACGCCTGATTTCAAGCTGCGTTTCGACGCATCGCGTACCTTGACGCGGCCGCCACTGAACGACATCACGCCAGTGACGAACGTGCCGCAGGGTGAGCGCACCAATTCACTGACCGCCACCGGCGGCAATCCGGGACTGTTGCCCTATCTGTCGGACAATGTGGATATCGGCGCCGAGTGGTACTACGCCAGAAACTCCTACCTGTCCGTGGATGCGTTCGTGAAGGAGCTGACCAACTTCATCGTCGGCGGCACCACCACGCAGAACATCAACGGCGTCGTTGACCCGACCACGGGCAAGCCGGCGGTGTTCAGCGTCACGACGCAGGTCAACGGACCGGCGGCCGAGGTGCGCGGTGTGGAAATCGGAGCGCAGCACATGCTGTGGGATACCGGCTTCGGCGTACAGGCGAATGCGACATTTGTCGGTACCAACCACCCGTACAATCCGTACAACATTACCCAGAGCGGCTTTGCCGTCACCGGTCTTGCCAACTCCGCCAACTTCGTCGGCTTCTTCGAGAAGTGGGGCTTCCATGCTCGGGTGGCGGTCACTTGGCGCGGCGAGTACCTGGACCACTTTGGCCAAACGCAGAATACCGGCTCGTTTGGAACTGAGCCCACGTTCGTCAATTCCAACACCGAGATTGACTTCAGCACCAGCTACGACATCCGCAAGAACCTGGATGTGTTCGTCGAGGGGCAGAACGTTAACAATTCGACCTACAGCACGCATGGCCGTTTCCCCGAGCAGGCGCTGGACATCATCGACTACGGCGCTCGGTATACGGTGGGGTTCCATTTCAGAATGTAATCGCGGTATTTGACCTAAAATCGGGGCCGCCGGCTTAGACTTGGCGGCCCCTTTTTTTTTCTGCGATAGTGTAGTCACGATAACTCTGCGCCCTGCATCCGAATCAGCCATCCATGGTTCAACCGGTACAATCGGTCGTCATCGTCGGCGGTGGAACTGCCGGGTGGCTGACCGCGGGCATCATTGCTGCGCGGCATCACTCGCGCATGAAGGCCGGGTTTTCCGTCACGCTGATTGAGTCGCCTGACATCAAGATCATCGGAGTGGGCGAGGGCACCTGGCCGACGCTTCGCTCATCGCTGGAAAGGATCGGTGTGTCCGAGACCGAGCTGTTCCGGCACAGCGACGCCGCGTTCAAGCAGGGGGCAAAATTCGCACGCTGGACCACCGGTGCGGATGATGACACCTACTACCATCCGTTGATGATGCCGCAGGGCTTCACTCAGATTAACCTCGTGCCGCACTGGCTGCAGGACGGTCACGGCCGCAGCTTCTGCGATTCGGTATGCCCGCAGGGCCGGCTGTGTGACGACGGGCTGGCGCCCAAGACCATCACCACCCCGGAGTACAAGGCGGTCGCCAACTACGCCTATCACCTCGATGCCGGAAAGTTCGCGCCGTTCCTGCAAAAGCACTGCACCACCATGCTTGGCGTCCGTCACGTGCTGGCCGACGTGCTGACAGTGAACCAGCATGAGTCGGGAGATATTCGCAGCCTCAGCACCCGCCAGGCCGGCGACATAGCGGGCGACCTGTTCATCGACTGCAGCGGCTTTGGTGCGCTGCTGCTTGGCAAAACGCTCGGCGTCGGCTTCAAGGATTGCAGCGACGTGCTGTTCTGCGACACAGCACTGGCGGTTCAGGTGCCGTATGAGACACCGGATGCTCCGATGGCCTCGCAGACGCTGTCGACCGCACAGTCGGCCGGCTGGATCTGGGACATCGGTTTGCCGACGCGGCGCGGCATCGGCTACGTGTACTCCAGCCGCCACACCAGCGAGGAGGCTGCGCACCAAACGCTGATGCAGTATATCGGCCCCACGCCGCAGGAATTGCGCGTGCGCAAGATTCCGATCCGCCCCGGCTACCGCAAGACCTTCTGGAAGAACAACTGCGTTGCGGTCGGATTGGCGGCCGGGTTCCTCGAGCCGCTCGAGTCCTCTGCCATCGTGCTGGTGGAACTGTCGGCCAAGCTGATCAGCGAGCAGATGCCCGCCAACCGCGAGGTCATGGACATCGTCGCGGCCCGCTTCAACGACGTGACGCACTATCGCTGGGGGCGCATCATCGACTTCCTGAAGCTGCACTACGTGCTCACGCAGCGCACCGACAGCGCCTTTTGGCGCGACAACGTCGACCCGCAATCGATCCCCGATCGGTTGCAGCACCTGCTGCAGCTGTGGAAATACCAGTCGCCGTGGTTCTTCGACGAGTTCGACCGCCTGGAAGAGGTGTTTCCGGCCGCAAGCTACCAGTACGTGCTCTACGGCATGGGGTTTCGCACCGAAGTCGGTCCGATGGACAATACCGACAGTGAGCCGCTGGCTTACCGGCTGATGCAGGAGAACCTCACCATGACACGGCAGATGTGCGCCCAGCTACCGAAAAACCGCGACCTGATACGCAAGATCCACGACTACGGCATGCAGCCGATCTGACATGACAAACATCGTACCGCTCAACAGCGAGACGCACCGCTCACTGCGCGTCTATGGGGGCGCCGCGGCGCGCTACGGCGACAATCAGCGCTTCGCGCAGGTCATCATCGGCGAGTTTCCGCAGCTCGTGGTGCACTACCCGATCCTGCTATCCAAGGATGCCGATACCGGCGCATTCTTCTGCGGTGCCATGCTGGGCTTCGATCGCAACGAGAACCTGTTTCTGAAGGAAGGCAAGGGGCACGAGGGCTACCGGCCGCTGAACCTGCAGCGCATGCCGTTCTATGCCTCCGGCGCCGATCTGGCGATCGACCTGGATCATCCGCGCGTCGGGGCTGAACCAGGCCAGGCCTTGTTTACCGCGAGTGGTCAGCCGACCATGTACCTGGAGAGCATCGCGCAGGCATTTCGCGACCTCAAGCCCGGTATGGAGATGACCAAGGTGTTCATCGCTACGCTGTTGCAGCACAAGCTCATCGAGCCGATCGACATCAGCGCCTCGTTCGACGATGGCACTAAGCGCAATCTCGCCGACCTGTACACCATAAACCAGACCGTGCTGCGTGATCTGCCCGATCCGGTGGTGCTCGATCTGTTTCGCCGCGGCTACCTGCGGCTGATCTACCTGATGATTGCCTCGTTGAAGCAGATTGGCGAACTGGCAACGAGGAAAAACGCGCTGGCGCGCGGCGGCGAGACCCTGTCGGCACGGATGGGCTAACCGTAAGCTGCGGCACGAGCTGAGCCCGATGACCGATACCTTGAGAGAAATCCCCGGTTCGGACATCGCTACGCCCGAACATTTCCTGCACGACATCGTCGAGCCGTGTCGCCCGGTGGTGCTGCGGGGGCTGGTGCGCGATTGGCCCGTCGTGCACGCAGCGCAGCGCTCGCCGCAGGCGCTGCGCGATCTGCTGGCACCGTTCGACATCGGCGGCGCGGTCGAGGCTTTCTTTGGCCAGCCGGCGATTGCGGGAAAATACTATTACGCTGACGATTTCAACGGTTTCAATTTCGAACGCCGGCGCATGCGCTTCGGCGAGGCGCTGGAAGCCATGGTCGCGGGGCTGCAACGCGCCGGATCGGAATCGGTCTATGTCGGCTCCGTGCCCGCGAACGACTTCCTGCCGGGCTATGCGGCGCAGAATCCGATGCCGCTACTGGCGCCAACGGTCGGTCCACGGCTGTGGCTCGGGCATGCCTCGAACGTTTCCGCACACTATGATGCACTCGACAACCTGGCGTGCGTGGTCGCCGGCAGGCGTCGCTTCACGCTCTACGCGCCCGAGACGATCGACCGGCTGTACGTCGGCCCGATCGATCACACCATGGCCGGCCAGCCGGTGAGCCTGGCGGCATCATCGGCGCCCGATCCAGAGCGATTCCCGCTATTCGAGCAGGTGCGCGATCAGGCGCTCAACGCCGAGCTGCAGCCCGGGGATGCACTCTACCTGCCCAAGCTCTGGTGGCACCAGATCGAGGCTACGGCACCATTCAATGGGCTGGTGAACTACTGGTGGGACGCGTTCAGTGTCGGACCGGATTCGCCGCAGACCAGCCTGCTGTTGAGCATGATCACGATCGCCGAGCGGCCGTTGCCCGAGCGCCGCGCCTGGCGTGCGTTCTTCGACCACTACGTGTTCCGCGACCATGGTCATCCGCTGTCGCACCTGCCGCCGGAGCGCCACGGTCTGCTCGGGCCCTTGAAACCGGACAACTACGGCAAGATACGGGCGCGCGTGATGCACCTGCTGCGCGGGGGATGAATCATCCGACGTGCAGTTCGACCGGTTTGCCGGTTCGCGCCGACTCATAGATGGCCATCATGATGGTGACGTCGCGCAAGCCTTCCTGGCCTGCGACTTTGCTGGGCTTTTTCTCGATGATGCATTGGGCGAAGTCGTCCATCTCGGCTGCGAACTGATCGATGGACGACAGCTCGATCGGCTTGCCGTCGCTGCGCATGCCGTGGACGCCGCTGTAGTTGAACGCGGGGTCCAGGCCGAACCAGCCGCGTTCGGCGATCGCCCGAAAATATCCGACTGGGGCGGCATTGAAGCTGCTGCTGCAATTACTGATGGCCCCGCCGGGGAATTTGGCCTGCCACAGCACCGACTCCTCGACCTCGGCAAACCGTACCGGATCGCCCTGGGTCGTCGTGGCAGAAATCCATATCGGCTCCTCGCCTGTCAGGTAGCGCGTGACCTGCAACGCATAGATCCCCAGATCCATCAGCGGGCCGCCACCGGCCAGCGCGCGTTTCAGCCGCCAGCCCGGAGGCTCGGTCTGGTTGCTGAAATGTGCATCAATGAGTTTGAGCGGGCCGAATTCGCGCTCGCGCGCGATGCGCACGCACTCCAGGTGATTTGGCTCGAACTGGCAGCGGTAGCCGACGCCGAGCATTCGTCCCGCGTCTTTGACGGCATCGATCATCTGTTGACAGCGTTCCACCGAGATCTCCAATGGCTTCTCGCAGAACACATGCTTGCCGGCCTTGGCGGCCACCAACGTGTTATCCAGGTGCAGCGCGTTGGGTGTCAGTACGTACACCACATCGATGTCGGCGTTGTCGGCCATGCGATGCATGGTGTCGTAGCTATAGATGCTCCTGTCCGCGATGCCGTACTGGGACTTCCAGTTGGCCGCCTCCGCCGGATTGCCGGTGATGACGCCCGCCAGGCGGCAGTTCTGGGTTTTCTGCAGCGCCGGAGCGATCTGGCCGGTGGCAAGGCCGCCAAGCCCGCACAGCGCAAATCCCAGTTTTTTCTTCGCTGCCGCCGCCAGCGCGCGCGTGCGGCTGGTGCTGATGAACGCCGCGGCCGCCAGCGCGCCAGCCTGGGCGACGAATCGGCGGCGCGTGCTCATATTGCGTGTGATGATATTCGGTCTGGTCATGGGGCGTGTGTCCCTGCTGCGCGTTCAAGTTCAGTGCGTCAGTGCTGCGGCGCTGCGCAAACCCGCCTGGGCGAGCACTATCTTTGCGGATCGGATGCCGTGAAGGGCGAACAGCACGGCTTGCCGATGGCGTGAAATTCCATCACCTCGGCCCGGGTGCCGTCCGGGTCGAGCAGATTGAGCTGCCACTTGGCGTCGCGGCCTATCTTGGGCACATTCGACTGGCCCTCGAGCCGATCGCCGTTCCATAGCAGCGTGTAGGCCGTCTCCACGTTCGCCACTCCGAGCGAGAAATGATCCAACACGCCCGCGTCAGCGGCACTCATGCCCGCAGGAATGCGCCGGCCATCCGGCGGACCCACCACCATGTACTCCAGCCAGTCGGTGCCATCGGGTACCTGCTGCGAGATCCAGGTCGGGGTGTCGTCCTTCATGCCGCCGAACCAGTAGGGCCTGAAGCCCAGCACCGTGCGATAGAACGAATCCTCGAGCGCGCGATTGTGGACGATATATCCGACATGAATGATGTGATTCGAAAATGGGTTCCCCGGCACGCGCGCTGCTCTTGCCGGCGGCTGCACGAACTCGATCTTGTTTCCTTCAGGGTCAGTCACATCGAACCACCGACTGCCATCGCTGCCCGATTGCACGCTGGCGGGCACTACGATGTTTTTCGAGCGCAAATATGCGAGCAGACCCGGCGCATCGGTCGTGGAAAAGCCGACATGATCCAGCCGGTTGATCGATGCCGGCGCGGGCGGCAGCGGCAGTACCTCGACGAACTGGGTGGACGCGAAGTAGTAGCGCGCGCCGCGCGGGTTTTCCGGATCCTCGCCCTTCACCCCGCCCAGGTCGTGCGTGTAGAAGCGCTCGGACTTGACCGGGTCGGACGCGTAGACGGCGATGTGCGACACGCCGGTAATCGGCGGGCGCGCAGGCGTGGCCGCGAGTGCGACGCCGCTGCTCATCGTCAGCATACCTGCCAATCGGATGACGGCGTTCATCTGCATCGTGCTCCTATCGGTTCGTAACATTATTGCCGGCTGGCAGCTTCTGATAGCTGACGAATGCCAGGTGATTGGTGTCGCCCCAGCCATACATGGAAAAGCTGCCGCGATCGCCCTGGAAGTCGACCAGGGTGCGGATCAGCCCGTCGCTGGTAGCCATGATCCTGATGGCTGCCGGACCCAGGCTTGAGCCACTGCCAGCGGGCTGGCTCAGAAATGCGATGGTCTTGCCATCGCGCGACACGTGCGGTGACGTATTGACGTTGTCATCGTCCGTGATCTGTTCCGCCGCCGATCCGTCAGCCAGCATGCGCCAGATCTGGCTGCTGCCCGAGCGTGTGGAATCGAAATAGATGAACTTGCCATCCGGGGAGTAATCCGGTCCATCATTGAGCGTGTCGCTGGTCAGCCGGAGTTCCGCTCCGCCGTCGGCCGGCACCGTGAACAGGTCGGCCTTGCCCGCGCTGCCGCGCGTAAAAGCAATGGTGTTGCTGTCGGGCGACCATGCGTGGAAGTAGCTGGCAATCGCGCCCTGCGTCACTTTGCGCGGCGTGCCGCCGCGGGCCGGCAGCAGGTAGACCTGGTGCAGGCCATCCCTGGTCGCAGAGCAGCTTACTGCGAGTGACCTGCCGTCGGGCGATAGGCCGAAATTTCCGCTGCAGCCGAAAAGGCCGCCGCTATCGATCGGCCGCGGTGTACCGCCGGCCTCCGGTGTCAGGTAGGGGATGTCCTCGATTCGGCCATTCTCATAGACGTAAATACTTTTTCCGTCCGGCGCCCAGTTGGCCGATTGCATGTAGCCGGCGACCGTGCGGATCATCATCGAGCGGCGGAACTGATCCTCGGTCTGGATGGTCTGCAGTGTGCTGTAGAGCACCGGTTTCGTTGATCCTGTAACGGGTGCCGGTCGCTGCAGCATCACATGTGAAAACACCACCTGGTCGGTCGTGTTGACGTCGTGCGAGACGGCACCGAGGCCGACGTAAAATGGCTCCTTGAGATGCAAAACCACGGCGGCGCCCACCTGATGCAGCGGCTCGCCCTTCATCGACAGGAACAGAGTGAAGCTGTCGCCACGCTTTTCCAGGCGCACCGTGCGCGGTGCATCGATGTTGAGTTCGACGTCCTGTGAATTCGCGCCACGCTCACGGCGGTACTGCAGCGCCATGAGTCCCGAGCCGTGTGCGGCAGCGTCGGCATAGATGCCCCCCGCATCGAGCGTCTGGCGAAACATCAGGATAGCCTTGCGGTGCGGATTCGGATCGTGCCGGTAACTGTGGGGCGGGAAGCTGATGTCGGCGCTCAGCGCCCAGTCGCCGGAGGCCTTTTTCCACAGGAAGTGAAAGTCATCGACGTGATACCAGGTATTGGCTCCGGCCGAAGTGAGGGTGTAGGTGGCAGTGGCCGGATCGTAGCTGGCAGCACCGGCGGGCACGACGCTGCCCACGTCGGACTGGTTTTCGAACTCACCGAGTGCGCCGGCCCGATCGGCCGCCGACAGCGGCGTGGCGCCCGAGCACAGCAGCAGGGCGGCGGTGAAAATCCGTGTTGCACTGTTCATTCGTCGTGGCTTCCTCGCGATCGTCTGCACGATCGTGCTCAGGTCGGGCCGTGCATGTAGCGCGCGGCAAATGTCAGGAACGTCGGCCAGTTCGGCCCCGTGCTGTGACCGCCGCTGTGCTGGCGAAAAGCGATGTCGCCGTCGATCAGTGCGGTTTCCATCGGCGGGAATTGGTCGGTACCCAGGCCCTTCTTTCCCAGCAGCCGATACACCGGCCCGGCGCCGAGCGCCGCCAGGAACATGCCACGTGCATCCACCCAGCCGCCTTCCACCTGCTGCGAGCCACTGCTGACGAACACCGGGCGCGGCGCGCACAGCGCAATGAGCTCATGCGCGTCCACCGGCAGGTCATTTCGCGTCAGGGGACCGGCGTACTTGAGGAAATTACCGGCCATCCAGTGATACTCGGCACTCGAGGCTACGTTCTCGACCTGCTCGCCGAAGCTGCGACGCGACAGCTTGGCGCCGCCTTCCCCGGATGAGCCGACAAACGCGATCGCCAGGCGCGGCTCATAGGCCATCGCGACCAGCGCCGCCTTGCCGTAGCGCGACAAGCCTTCGATACCTACCTGCCGTGCGTCTACGGAACTATCGGTCTGGAAATAGTCGAGCGCGCGGCTGGCGCCCCAGGCCCAGGCGCGCAGCGCGCCCCAGTCATCGAGCTTGCGCGGCTGCCCTTTATTGGCCAGGCCGATGATCCCGGAGGTCAGGCCGTCGCCGCTGTCGGCCTGGATGCTGGTCGGAATGAGCACGGCGTAGCCCCAGCCCCTGGCCAGCAGCTGGCTTTGCCAGCTTAAGGCCGTGCCCATGAACGTAGCCCATTGCTCGTCGCTGAAGCGCTTTCTCAGCATCGCGAGCGGCTCGGGACTCAACCCGAATTCCATCATCACCGGCACCGGGCCGGGCGCATCGGCCGGAACGGTCAGCGTCAGCTGAATGTTGACGTCGATGAGGGGGTAGGACGCGTTGTCGACATGGCCGGCAAGCTCCTTGGTGAGCACCGGCACCGCACCATTGGTGTCGCTGGTGACGCGCGTCACCACCCAGGTGACTCTTGGCAGGTCGCGCGGCACACGGCCGTAGATCTCGCGATCGAAATCCTCGATGATTTCCGGGCGACGGCGTGTCCACCACTGCGCGCTGGAAATGACACGCAAGCCACTTTTCATCAGCAGCGGATCGGGCAGTGTATAGCGCGCCACTCTCGACTCGTCGAAGTTGGCTGCATGGGGCGATGTCGGATCGCCATCGGGACCGCGGCGCAGTTCGGTGATATGCAGCAGCTGCATGGTGCGCTGGTGATCCTGCTCGCTGCTCAGTGCTACCGGCGGCGGCAGGCTGGTCGCGCCGGCGCTACCGGCCAGCGCCGCCACCACCGCCACTACCCCCACCCGCCGTGCCGTCGACATCTAATGTCCAACCTTCTGGTCGAGAAATTGCGCCATCAACGTCAGCGCTTCGTGGGTTTCCGGGAAATCAAAGTGGTACCAGAACGCGTGCGGGAGCGCCTCGAACACGACCAGGCGCGCGTCCACTCCGGCGTGCATCAGTGCCCGCTGCAGGATCGCTGTGTCGCCCAACAGAGCGTCGCGCGTGGCGGACACAAGAAGAGTGGGCGGCAGTCCGCGGAGGTCCGCATACAGCGGCGACAGCAACGGGTCGCGACGGTCGGCGGCACCCACGTACTCATTGTCCGGCAGATGAATCGGATCCGTCGGTTGCAGATTCCCGGGAAAACCGTCATTTGCGAATAACTGGCGGGAATCAGCGACGCGACTGAAGTCGCCGCTGCCGGAGAACACCCCCAGCGCGCCCGGTAGCGGCAGTCCGAGCTGCTTGAGCTTCACCGCCACTTCGCAGGTCAGAATGGCGCCGGCGGAAGTGCCGTAAATGCCGACATTGCCGGGCCGGTAGGTCTTGAGCAATGCCTTGTACACCGCCACCACGTCGTCGACGGCGGCGGGGAAGGGGTGTTCAGGCGCCAGGCGATAATAGACCGAGATCACCCTGGTTTTCGCCAGATTGGCGATCGGATCGCCTTCGATGCGCGAACCGGAATCGGAATTGAATCCACCGCCGTGCAGATTGATGAATACGCGATGACGGTTTGCCGCGGGCAGCTGCAGCGGCGAGATCAGATCGGTCTTGACCCCCGCAATCTCGCTCTCCGTGATTACCACCGGGTAGTGCTTCAACGCCTCGGCTGAATCGCGCGCGCGCCAGGCGTCCGTTCTGACACGCCGCTGTTCCAGGGTTTCGTGGCCAGGCTGGTCGATTGCAAGCGAGGCGATCCATCGCTGCGCTTCGGGACTGATCGTGGCAGGCATTGGAACCACGCGCGTGATATGCGCGGTGCCGTCGGCATCGAACGACGCCGAATCCCGCTGCGGTACGGGTTCAGAGTGCGCCGGCGCAGCAGTGATGGCCAGTGCCGCGATAGCAGTCATCCCCCCGGCCGTCGCGACTCTCATGGTAGCGCTCCCAAAGTTGCGCACGATGTTAGCTTAACCAGGCTACCCGATAAAGCGTGCGTGAGCGCTGGCTTCTCAGTGTCCGATTTTCAGTTCGAACGGTCCGGCTGGCAGCGCGGCAAGATCGAACAGATTGCACAGCGGACTGTCGCCCCAGCAATAGCGCACCCGGGTCGGTGACATGGCGTCCGGGATCGACAGCAGCACGCGGCTGCCATCAATGCGTGCATCCGCGAACCGGCAGCTGCCCGGCGCATCCGCGCACAATTCGAATCCGATGGGGGTGTCGTGACTGTAGGCGACCAGCCGGCCCGCAACGTCGCTGAAGTCCACCACAATCTGGCCTGCCGCAGGCGCCGCGGCGAGCGCCGCCGGTCCCGAGGGCGCCAGTGCTTCGCCGTACACGACATGCCGCGCCGCTCGCGCCAGACGGCTACCGACATCCTGTTTGTTGGTCGGGTGCAGATTACGCGGCTCGCCGATATCGATCGTGACGGCGAGGCCTGCATGTGCGTCATGGGCGACCGCCAGCCGTTGCGCTTCGCGTAGTGCCGCCCAATCGGACTCCACCGGTGTAAATGGCTGCGACCCGTAGTTGGGCAGCTGCACGATAAGGAATGGCAGCTCGGCGCCGAACTGGCGGCGCCAGTCGGCCATCAGAGCGGCCAGCAGCGACTGATAGGCCTGCGGGTCACCGGTGTTGGATTCGCCTTGATACCACAGCGCTGCACGCAGCCCGTAGGCACCCAGCGGCGCAATCATGGCATTGTAGAGCGTGCTCAGGCCCCCCACGGCCTCCCAGGGCGCCCGCGGCGGGTAGCCGAAGGCGCTAGGCGCTATGCGAAATTGCCACGGCCCGTCCAGAGCAATCGACTCACCTCCGGCCAGCTGCAGAGCGCGCTTGGTGCCGCCGGCCAGCAGTCCGCCACCGCCGTAGTCGCTCAGCACATTCACCACCAGCACGTTATCGCCCGCGTGCAGCAGGCCCGCAGCGATGCCATAGGTGCGATCGGCGCCATAGCCAAAGGTGTTGCCGAGCGGCCGGCCGTTGATCCAGGTCTCATCAATCTGATTGATCGGCCCCAGCAGCAGCGTGCTGGCCGCCTTCGCCTGCGCTGCGCTCAGCGTTATCGTGGTGCGATACCATACCAGCCCCTTGAAGCTGCGCAGTTCGGGCACGCCCCAGAAGCGCCAGTCGTTCAGCGGCAGCGGGGCGCGCTGCCAGTCGCCGCTATTGGACGTGGTCCAGGGCTCGGCGCCAGCCCGCTCGCCGCTCTTGCTGCGCCACCACTGTTCCCACTGCGCGGCGAATTGTGCTTGCGCGGCGGACGGGTCCCTGGCATAGACGCGCAGGATGTCCAGAGCGGAGTCATACCCGCCCATCGCGTGCAATTTGGTGGTGCTGATCCAGGGACGAATTCTGGCGCCGCCCCAGGCCGATTGCACCAGGCCGATCGGTACCTGGACGGTCTTTTGCAGCTCGCGCGCGAAGAAGAAGCAGACCGCCGACCAGTTGGGAACCGATTCCGGCGCCGCGACCTGCCAGGCGACCGGGCTTTGAAAGGTCGGCAGCGCTGCCGGACTCACGCCATGCTCGATGTTGAGCAGACGAATCGAGTTGTTGGCCGAGTTGGCGATCTCGTTGCGCGAGTCGCCGGCGCGCAGCACGTCCAGTTCCATGTTCGACTGGCCCGAACATAGAAATACGTCGCCGATCAGCACATCGCTGGCCGACTCATGTGCGCCGGAACTGCCCTGCGCCGTCAGCACGAAAGGTCCACCGGAGCTCATCGGCGGCAACACTGCGCTCCAGCGTCCCGAAGCATCCGCCTTGGCGGCAGCGCTCGAGTCGCCCAGCGAAACGCTGACCAATTCCCCGGCCGCGGCCTGTCCCCAGACGGTAATCGGCCGATCACGCTGCAGCACTGCGTGATCCTGGAACAACGGGTAGAGCAGCGGGGCCGACTGCGCACGCGCTACGGGCGCGCAAAGCACAATCAACAACACGAGGCCGATCGATCTTGTTGGCATGGCGCCGCCTCAGGTGTAGTCCGGTTTCGCTGTGCGACAGCTGTCGTGCGTGTATTGTGCACAGCCGCACAAGTACCCCCAACCGGCACGACTGGTAGCGCTATCATACATCAGGCCTCAACTGTAGGCCACAATCGGCTGCAACGATCGAGGAACACGCCGTGAGCGACCATCGCATACGCAGCATCGCCATCGTCGGCGGCGGCACCGCCGGCTGGATGACCGCGGCGAGTCTGTCCAGGTTTCTCAAGAATCTGAACTGCCAGATCAGATTGATCGAATCCGAGCAGATAGGAACCATCGGGGTCGGCGAGGCCACGATTCCGCCGATCATGGAATTCATCCGGGCGCTCGGCATCGATGAAAATGACCTCATCCGCAAGATCAAGGCTACCTTCAAGCTGGGGATAGAGTTCAGGGACTGGACGCGTATCGGGCATTCCTACATCCATCCGTTTGGCCAAACCGGATTCGATATGGAAGGTGTGCCGTTTTCGGCCTACTGGCTGAAGATGCGGCAACAGGGCAGGGCAGCCCCGCTCGAGCAATATTCGCTGCAGGCTATGGCCGCGCGCATGGGCAGGTTCATGCGTCCGATCAAAGCTCCGAAAACCCCGTTTGAGGGCATCACCTACGCCCTGCATCTGGATGCCGGGCTGTTTGCCGCCTACCTGCGCAGCTACGCCGAGGCGCGCGGGGTAGTGCGCACCGAAGGCAGGCTGCAGCAGGTGTCGCTGCGGCCGGAAGACGGTTTTATCGCGTCGCTTACGCTGGAGAGCGGTGAACGCATCGAGGCCGATCTTTTTATCGATTGCACCGGCTTTCGAGGCTTGTTGATCGAACAGGCGATGCAGACCGGGTACGAGGACTGGAGCCAGTGGTTGCCCTGCAACCGTGCTGTTGCCGTGCCCTGCGAGCGCACCGGGCCATTGTCATCACACACGCTGACCATCGCCAGGCAGGCCGGGTGGCAGTGGCGCATTCCACTGCAGCATCGGGTCGGCAACGGCTATGTCTATTGCAGCGATTTCATCAGCGACTCGCAGGCACAGGATGACTTGCTGTCGAAGCTCGAAGGCAAAGCGCTCGCCAATCCGCTGCAGCTGCGCTTCTGCACCGGGCGGCGCAAATTGTTCTGGAACAAGAATTGCGTCGCCATCGGCCTGTCGGCCGGATTCCTCGAGCCGCTGGAATCGACCAGCATTCACATGATCCAGCGCAGCATCGCGCTACTGCTGCTGCTGTTCCCGGATCGACATTTTCGCAGCCCGGATATCGATCGCTACAACAAGACGTTCGTGTTCGAATACGAACGCATTCGCGACTTTCTGTTTCTGCACTACAGCGCGACGGAGCGCAACGACGGCGAACTGTGGCGCTACTGCCGCAATGCGCCGGTTCCCGCGAGCCTGCAGGAGCGACTGGATTTATTCCGCAGCTATGGCCGCATAGTGCGCGAGGACAATGAGCTGTTCACGGTGCAAAGCTGGCTGTACGTGCTCAATGGCCAGGGCGTCGAGCCCAGCGGCTACGATCCGATGGCCGACACGCTCGATCCGCAGGCGGTGCAGAGCAACCTCGCCGATATTCATGCGGTCATCCGGCGATCTGCGGAGGCCATTCCCACGCACCAGGAATTCATCAATCAAAACTGTTCGGCGGTCGCCGCCCCGGCGTAACGCCCGTTGCCTCGGCTAATGCCCGGCAGCCGCCGGCGTGAAGATGAACTTCTGCCCGGCGATGGCGGCCGAGTACATCAGTCCCCCCTTGGCAACGGTGAATACCGCCATACCCTTGTAGTACACGCCACGCGACTTGGCGTTATCTTCGGTGGCGCTGGCGCTGGCGCTGGCTCCATCGGTTGCCGCGCTGGCGCTGGCGCTGGCGGTAATCGCTATCACGCTCGCATCGGCACCGAACTCAAAGCCGGTCGATTCGAATTCATCCAGGGCGCGCTTGTCTTCGAAAAATATGATCTCGCTATAGGCCTTGCCGCCGGCCTGGAACCCGACACTGAGCTGGACCAGTTTGCTGTCCCCGGCATAGTGACCATGAACGTAGACGCGCCCCTTGCTGAAGGCACCTCCGACCACCAGCGCACCCTCTCCGATAGTCGGAAACACGGCGTAGCCGTAGCTGTGATCGAAGAATGTCGGGCTGACACCGGCGTTCTTGAAGATCTCGATGGTTTCCTTGACCGTGGCAGCCTGCAGCGCCGCCGCGGGCAGGCACAGCAGCAGCACCAGGGCGGCGACTTGGCGAGAAAATAATTTCATGTTCATTCCCATTCCCTATTATCGTTCCAGATAGCTTCAGCAGGACAGGGTGCGTATTTCATCATGCAACCACGTCGGTTGGGAACACAGGGTCTGCGGGTTTCGGCACTGGGACTGGGCTGCATGGGCATGAGCCAGTTCTATGGCACGCCGGACGACGCGGAATCGATCGCCACGGTGCAGCGGGCGCTGGAGCTGGGGGTGACGCTGTTCGACACCGCCGAGGTCTACGGGCCGTTCGTGAACGAGGAGCTGCTCGGGCGCGCCCTCAAGGGCAGGCGCGAGCGCGCGGTCATCGCAACCAAGTTCGGATTCAAGATCGGCGCTGGCGGCGCGGTGGAAGGCACGGACAGCCGCCCGGAGCACGTTCTGCAGGTCGCTGACGAGTGCCTCAAGCGCCTGGATACCGACTATATCGATCTGTTCTACCAGCACCGGGTCGATCGACAGGTTCCCATCGAGGACACAGTGGGCGCCATGGCCCGGCTGGTGCAGCAGGGTAAGGTACGCTTCCTGGGCTTGTCGGAAGCCGGTACCGGCACCATCCGCCGGGCGCATGCCGTGCACCCGATCTCGGCGCTGCAGAGCGAGTACTCGCTGTGGGAACGAAACCTGGAAGACGAGATCATCCCGACGCTGCGCGAACTGGGCATCGGACTGGTACCGTTCAGCCCGCTGGGTCGCGGATTCCTGACCGGCAAAGCGCCACGGCCGGAAGCCACACCGGACAACGATTACCGGCGCAAGGATCCGCGCTTCGCCGCCGACAATTACGATCGCAACATGCGCCTGGTGGACATCGTGACCGCGGTGGCCCGCTCCAGGACTGTGACTCCGGCCCAGGTGGCGCTGGCGTGGCTGCTGCAGCAGGGCACGGACATCGTCCCCATCCCCGGGACCAAGCGGCGCGCCTACCTGGAAGAGAACGTCGCTGCGGCGGCGATCCAGCTGACGCCGGCCGAGATGCAGACGCTGCAGGCGATCGGCGCCCCGGGAAGCGTCGCCGGCCCGCGCTACGGCGAGAGCATGGGGCGGCTGGTCGACCGCTAGTAGCAACTCAAGGCTGTCGCACTCAAATGAAAAAACTCAAACACATTGCAACCATGATCGGCGCGGCGCTGGCAGCGGGCGCATTGCACGGCTGCGGCGGTGGCGGCAGCAGCATCATGGCAACGCCGCCGCCGGCCGCGACATTCAACCTGCAGACCGGGATCGCAGGGCTGGTCAGCGCCGGCCAGACCACCAGCGTCGCGTTCAGCGGCACTGTACCCGACAACGGCACCCAGGTGCCGTTCACCGGCACCGGCACCTACACGCTGGCACCGGGTACGAGCACCAGCTTCAATGGCGAAGGCGCGCTGTCGCAGAGCCAGACCATCTCGGGCACGGTCAGCGCAGGCGGAGCGTCGGAACCGCTTTCCGTCAACGTTACGGACTACTACGCGACCGGCGACGACGCCTTTCTGGGTGAGACCGGCACCAACGAGTACGCCGTCGCACAGGCCCCATTCCAGTACCCGACCACGGTCATGGCCGGATCCAGCGGCATCCTGGGCACCACCAGCGACTACACCGACAGCAGCATGAGTGTGCCGCTGGGGACGACCCAGGTCAGCTACGCGGTGACCGCGACAAGCGGCTCGAGCAGCTCGGTCATGGTTGCGATCACCTACCAGGTGCACAATACGCAGACCACTGCGGTGGAAACCGACGTCTTCAACTACAACCTGACGGCCGCCGGCGTGCTGACATTGGTCTCGGCCTCGACGCAGAACGCTCAGGAATCGCTGCAGGTGACTGTGCAATAAAGCGCGTCAACGCTGTCGCTACAGCGTGAGCGCCAGGGCGACGATCAGTTCGCGCAGCCAGGCGTGCGCCGGGTCGGGTTCATTGCGCTTGTGCCACAACAGGATTTCATGCTGTTCGCCGATCCGGAACGGCAGCGGAAAGGTCTTGATCGGCACCAGGGGCGAGAACATCGCGGCTACGCGTTCCGGCACCGTGGCAATGTATGAGGTACCGGTGAGCACCAGCGGCAGATGCAACAGGCTCGGGACGGTCAGGTGCACCGTGAGCTCGATATCGAACAGCCGCCGCACCAGTTCCTCCGCTGACGCCGAGTAGCCGCTCGGGTGGCCGAACACGTGCGGTAGCGCATGGTACTGCTCGGCCGATAGCGTATCGTCCACACTCGGATGGTTGCGGTCGACGGCGCACAGCCAGCGCACCGGCCGCAGGCGTACGCTGCGCAGGCTCTCGGGGTAGGCCCGTGCCTCGTACAGGCGCAGATTGTCCAGGCACAGGCACAAGTCGGCCTCGCCGTACTCGAGTCGCGTCAGCGCGGTCTGCGAGATCAGCTCGATGCGGCAGCGGATGTCCGGCGCCTGAGCCGCGACCTGCTGCAGGATCGCCGGCAGGAAGCCGGGGACGGCTTCTTCGGAAACGATGATGGTGAATTCGCGCCGCGCGGTGCCCGGCTCGAAGCTGGGCTGCGTACCCAGCGCTGCCTGGATTCGCAGCAGCGCCTCGCGCACCGGCTCGACCAGCGACAGGCCGCGCGGGGTCAGCTCCATCTCGCGGCCGACACGTACCAGCAGCTGGTCGCCGAAATAATCGCGCATCTTATGCAGCGCGGCGCTCATGGCTGGCTGTGACACGCACAGGCGTTCGGAAGCGCGGGTCACGTTCTTCTCGCGCAGCAGCGCGTCGAGAGAGATCAGCAGATTGAGGTCGAATCGGTTGAGCTGCATGAGGGGCTGAGGGTGCTGGTGGCGCTGGCCGCGCCGCGGCCGTCCACTTTCAGAACGGGTAGTGCCGCGGCGAGGTCTGGACTGTAATCCAGCGCAGTTCGGTGAACGCATCGATGCCAGCCTTACCGCCAAAACGCCCGTATCCGGAGGCTTTGACACCGCCGAACGGCATCTGTCCCTCATCATGCACGGTCGGCCCGTTTACATGACAGATACCGGATTCGAGCCGCCGTGCGATCTCAAGCCCCGCTGTCAGGTCGCGGGTGAATACCGCCGCCGACAGGCCGTACTCGGTGTCATTCGCGAGCCGCACGGCATCGTCCACCGAGTCGACGCGTGTGATCGACACTTGGGGACCGAACGACTCCTCGCGGAACAAGGCCATCGCGGGAGTCACGTCGTCGACCACTATGCCGTGCATGATCGTGCCGGCGGTGGCGCCACCGACCAGCAGCCTTGCGCCTTGCTTCACCGCGTCGGCGACCAGTCGCTGGACGCGCTCTACCGTGCCCGGGCCAACCACCGAGCCGATGACGAACTCGCCCTCATTGGGATTGCCGACCGCCAGTGCGGCCACGCGCTTCGCCAGTTTCGCGGCAAAGGCGTCGGCGACACTTCGTTCGACGATCACGCGCTCGGTCGACATGCAGATCTGCCCGGCATTGGCGTAAGCGCCGAACACCGTGGCATCCACCGCGGCGTCGATATCGGCATCCGCCAATACGATCAGGGGCGCCTTGCCGCCCAGTTCGAGCACGATCGGTTTCAGGTATTTCGCCGCCAGCTGTGCAAGGATGCGCCCGACCCGGGTCGACCCGGTGAAATTGATGCGCTTCACGGCGCGGTGCGAGATCAGCGCCTCCGCGACCGACTCGGCGTCCTTGACCTCGGTGCTGATGACGTTGACCACGCCTGCGCCCAGGCCGGCTTGCTCGAGCACGCTGCCGATGAGCGCGTGGGTCGCCGGGCACACCTCGGAAGACTTGAGGACCACGGTGTTACCGCAGGCGAGCGGCATCGCGACCGCGCGCACTCCGAGGATGATCGGCGCGTTCCACGGCGCAATGCCGAACACCACGCCCGCCGGCGCCCGCAATGCCATGGCGAAGTTCCCCGGAACCTCGGATGGAATCACCTCGCCGCCTATCTGGGTGGTCATGGCGGCGGCTTCGCGCAGCAGCGAGGCGGCGAAATGCACGTTGAAATGACCCCAGCCGGCGGTGGAACCGGTCTCATCGCGCACCGCAAGCGCGATCTCCTGTGCCCGCGCTTCGAGCAGGTCCGCCGCCTTGTTGAGCTTGGCGCGTCGAACACCTGGGCCAAGGGCTGACCAGGCAGGGAAGGCCGCAGCCGCGGCATCCGCCGCACTGCGGGCGTCGTCCACCCGGGCCGCGGCCGCGCGGGTGACGATGGCGCCACTCACGGGATTGCGGCGCTCGAACGTCGCGCCGCCGCGAGCGTCCACCAGGCGGCCATCGATGAGCAGTTTCACGTCGTGCATGAGTCACCATGTGCCTGGGAGGCAAGCGTCGAAGGCGCGCGTTCGCTCCCGGTCGAGTAACACCTCTTTGCCGGTCGAGCCCGGCGCCACCCACCCGGCGCCAGATAGCGGCTCGTGACGCCACCATTATAGTTCGTGGAGGGCATTGCATGAGTACCGTAGTGAGCGACATCGCCCGGCAGCCGGCGCCATCGAGCGCCGTGCGTGCGTTCATTGGCAAGCAGCCGCGCCTGCTGATCAACGGTGAGTGGGTTGAGCCACGCTCCGGTAAAACGCTTGCGGTATTTGACCCGGCCACCGGGTGGCTATCGACATGTACACCGAACTGAAATCGGTGTGCATGCTGATATGACGGGCTTCAGCCGGCGGCGGCTTTCATACGCCGGTATTCGCGCGGTGTCATGCCGAATCTGGCGCGAAATACCCGGCCGAAGTGGGTCGGGCTATTGAAGCCGGAGTCGAAGGCGATCTCCGTCACCGTGCGGCCGCGTTGCGCCTCGGAGGCCAGCGCGCGCGAGCACGCCTCCAGACGCCGCCGCAGGATGTAGCGCGCCACGGTTTCATCCTGGTCGGAAGACAGGTGATGCAAATAGCGTGGCGTCATCTTGCAGGCGGCTGCGATCCTGGTCGGCGTCAGGTCGGGATCGTGCAGATGCGCTTCGATGTAGTTGATGATGCGGATGCGGTGCGCGGTCGCCAGCGAGGAGCGATTGGATTGCGAGCGTGGCAAGTCGGCGTAGGCGGCGCCGAGCAGATCCAGGATCGCCACCGTCAGTCGTGCTGCGACCGTGTCATCGAGCTGTTCCCGGCACTCGGTCCAGTAGTCGCGCAGGAAGCGTGAAAACAGCGCGCGCACCCCATTCGAGGCCGCCATCGGAATGGCAACCAGGCACTCGGGGCAAGCGATCTGGCGGCGCAATTGTGATTCCGGAATGCCCAGCACCAGCATGCGGTTGGCGCCAGGCAGCACGATGTCGTAGGGGCGGGTACTGTCGCACAGCGTGAAGTCACCGCAGTTCAGATAGGCCTCGCGGCCATCCTGGCGGCTGACGCTCTTGCCCTCCATCTGCAGGTGCAGGAAGAACAGCGGGCTGCGCGTGCGCGCCACATGCGCGCGCGAGTGCCGCACCAGCTGCGCCTCCGAATAGATCTCGACCAGCGTCAGGTCACCGATCGTAGTGCGCGCGATTGAACCGTTGAAAGTGCGCAGGTCGGCCGGATCGGACACCAGCGGCGAGAACGTCTCGGAAGCCTGGTCATTCCAGCACGCCAGTTTGCGTCGCAGGTCGAGCCCGGCCGTGGAGAACGACACTATCGCTGCCATGTTGGACGCCCCCGTACATCCGGCGAATGACGCCAGCCATCAATGGCAGACCTCATCCTGTTCTAAGATACTTATACGATACGATCGTCGGTCGAACTAATACTTTGCGCTTATGGGACATATTTGCCAGGCTGAGGTCTGGAGCTTGGGGGAGCGATTTTCACAATAAACTCAATCGCCTGGGTCGCCTGCGAGATCGCGCGCACGTGCCGCGCGGTGCCACCGGCGCATCGTTTTCATATCACTGTGCGTCGAGTTATGCCTGGCGCTCATCGGCAACATCGCTGCAGCCAATCCGCGCGGCAGCGCAGCAGCAGTCTGGATTTTTCGAACGCACAATGAATCAGGACCCACGCCAGATGCTGGCCGAAGCCCCCATGACGCCGGCCCAGATGCGCGTGATCGCGATCACCATCGGCCTGTGCGCGCTCGACGGATTCGATGTACTTGCGATCAGCTTCGCCTCCCCGGGCATCGCGCACGAATGGGGCATCAACCGCGGCGCGCTCGGTGTGGTGCTGTCGATGGAATTGCTCGGCATGGGGATCGGGTCGATCCTGCTGGGCGGGATCGCCGACCTGTTCGGCCGGCGCTATACCGTCCTCGGCTGCCTGCTGGTGATGACGATCGGCATGGCGATGGCAACCACTGCGCACAGCGTCATCGACCTGTCGGCGTGGCGGCTGGTCACCGGCCTTGGGATCGGCGGCATGCTGGCGGCGCTCAACGCGATCGCATCTGAGTTTGCCAGTGCCCGGCGGCGCGACCTGTGCGTGTCACTTATGGCGATCGGCTACCCGCTGGGGGCGATCATCGGCGGTTCGATCGCCGCACAGCTGCTGAAGCACAGCGACTGGCGCGCGGTGTTCGAATTCGGCGCGCTGGCGTCGGGACTGTTCCTGCCGATCATTTTCTGGTGGGTGCCGGAATCGGTGCTGTGGCTGTGCCAGCGGCAACCGGCGCGGGCACTCGAGCGCGTGAACCGCAGCCTGGCGAAACTGGGCCGCGCGCCGGTGGACACGTTGCCGCCGCCAGCGCCGCGCCCGCAGCACCGGGGCAGCGCCGGTATCTTCGGGCCCGCGCTGCTGGTGACCACGCTGCTGGTCACGCTGGCCTACGCGCTGCATGTGACGACCTTCTACTTCATACTGAAGTGGATCCCGAAGATCGTGGTGGATATGGGTTTCACCGCCTCAATGGCAGCGAAAGTGCTGGTGTGGACCAACGTTGGCGGCGCCAGCGGCGCGGCGGTGCTGGGCCTGCTGACACAGCGCGTGGGCCTCAAGGCCCTCACCATCACCTGGCTGCTGGCTTCCACTGTAATGGTGGGCTTGTTCGGCCATTCCCCGGCCAGCATGTGGCAGCTTTCGCTGACCTGCGCGCTGGCGGGTTTTTGCACGAATGGCGGCATCGTCGGGTTGTACGTGATACTGGCGCGTGCCTACCCGACTGATGCGCGTGCCGCCGGAACCGGCTTCGCCATCGGCGTTGGACGCGCCGGCTCGGTGCTGGCGCCGATCAGCGCCGGCTTCCTGTTCCAGGCGGGCTGGGGGCTGCAGGCGGTAGCCCTCACCATGGGGCTCGGATCGCTGCTGGCGGCGGGGGCGGTGGCGATGCTGCGAGTCAAGCCCGCGTACGTGGCGGCGCTGCAGTGATCGTCACGCTCGAGGTGAGCGACGGGCTGGCGCTCATCAGCGTCAACAATCCGCCTGTCAACACCATCAACGCCGCCACCCGGCGCGAGCTGTTCCAGGCGCTGGCCGACATTCGGGCCCGGTCCGACATCGGGGCGGTGGTGCTGGTGTGCGAGGGCAAGACGTTCTTCTCAGGCGCCGACATCGGCGAATTCGCAGGCCCGCCGATGGAGCAGGAGTTCCGCGAGCTGTTTGCCCAGTTCGAGGCACTTCCAGTTCCGGTGGTCGCTGCCATGCATGGCACGGTGCTGGGTGGCGGCCTGGAGCTGGCGCTTGCCTGTCATTACCGGGTCGCGGTGCCCGGAACCCGCTTTGGCCTGCCCGAGGTCACACTGGGCATCATCCCGGGCGCCGGCGGCACGCAGCGCATGCCGCGCCTGATCGGCGTCGAGAAGGCGCTCGAGATCATCATCAGTGCGCGCCCGGTGGACGTGGCGCATGCTCTCGCCCTGGGGTTTCTCGACGCCGCAATCGAACAGCCGGTGCGTGCCGGCGGCATCGCCTTTACGCAGGCGCTGCTCAATGCGGGGCGCGGTGCGCGCCGCACCTCGGAGCGCGCTGTCGATCCCGCGAGTGCGACGCCTGCGATCCGCGAGCGCCTGACTGCACAGGCTCGCACCCAGTACCCCAACCGCCAGGCGGCGCTGGCCGCCATCGATGCGGTGTTCGCGGCCGCACGCCTGGCATTTGCACAGGGGCTGGCGTTCGAGAACGAGCTCGGCGACCGCGCCAAGGCCACCGTGGAGTCGAAGGCGCTCATACACGTGTTCTTCGCCGAACGTGAAACCCGCAAGGTGCCGGGACTTGCGGCCGATGTGCGCGCGCGGCCGATCACCCGGGCAGCGGTGGTCGGTGCCGGCACGATGGGGGCCGGGATCGCCATCTGCTTCGCCAATGCGGGATTGCCTGTGACGCTGCTCGACGCCAGTCGCGAGGCGCTCGATCGCGGCCTGGGTTCGATCGCGGGCATCTATCAATCGATGGTCAGCCGCGGTCGCATCAGCCCCGAGGAGCGGCAGCAGCGCTTAGGGTTGATCCAGGGCGCTCTCGACTATGCGAGCCTGGCAGACGCCGATGTCATCATCGAGGCGGTGTTCGAAAGCCTGGATCTCAAGCGCAAGGTGTTCGCGCAGCTCGACGGGATCGCAAAGCCGGGCGCTTTGCTCGCCACCAATACCTCCACGCTCGACATCGCCGCGATCGCTGCCGCGACCGATCGGCCGCAGGATGTCATCGGGCTGCATTTCTTTTCCCCCGCCAATGTGATGCCGCTGCTGGAGGTGGTGCGAACCGATGCGACTTCGCCCGAGACCATCCGCAGCGCGCTCGACCTGGCGCGGCCATTGAAGAAGACCCCGGTGCTGGCACGCGTCTGCTACGGTTTCATCGGCAACCGGATGATGGAAGGCTATGCGCGCGAGGCCGAGCGCCTGGTGCTCGAGGGTGCCAGTCCGCGCCAGGTGGACCATGCGCTGGAGGGCTGGGGCATGGCGATGGGAATCCTGGCGGTGTTCGACATGGCCGGCATCGACGTGAGCGTCAACGTGCACAAGGCGCACGCCGACCGCTATCCGCCGGACCCGAGCTACTACCAGGCCGATTTCGCGTTGCACGCGGCCGGTCGCCTGGGCCAGAAGACTGGCGCAGGCTATTACCGCTACCAGCCCGGGGATCGCACCCGGCACGATGATCCGGAGGCAATCGCGATCCTTGGGGCCTGCGCCGAGCGACTCGGCATCGTGCAGCGAGCGCACGGCGACCAGGAAATCATCGAGCGCTGCGTGTTGCCGATCATCAACGAGGGCCTGCGCGTGCTGGAGGAGGGGGTGGCGCTGCGAGCCAGCGACATCGACGTCGTGTGGACTTCCGGTTACGGTTTTCCGCGCTACCGCGGCGGGCCGATGTTCTACGCCGACACCATCGGGCTCAAGGCGGTGCACGACGGCATCCTCAAATATCGCGAGCTGTGCGGGCCGATGCACTGGCAGCCGGCCGCACTGCTCGAGCGCCTGGTACGCGAGGGGCGTACGCTCGCCGACTGGGACCAGAGCCGGACCTGACCGGCAGGAGCGCGACTCATGGATCTAGAGCAGCTGGTGGCCATCGACGTTCACACCCATGCCGAGGTGTCGTGCCGCCAGCCGGTCGATGAAGTCTGGAAGCAGTACGAGGATGCGGCTTCGAAGTATTTCAAGGCCGCCGGCAAGCGGCCCACCATTCCGGAAACCATTGCCTACTATCGCGAACGGCGCATCGGACTGGTGATGTTTACCGTCGATTCTGAATACGAGATGGGAGTGCCGCGCATCTCGAACGAGGAGGTCAGCGATGCGGCGCGTGACAATGCCGATATCATGATCGCGTTCGCCAGTATCGATCCGCACAAAGGCAAGCTCGGCGTGCGCGAAGCGCGCCGTCTGATCCGCGATCATGGCATCAAGGGCTTCAAGTTCCACCCCACGACGCAAGGTTTCTTTCCGAACGACCGGCTCGCCTACCCGCTGTACGAGGTGATTGCGCAGCACAAGCTGCCGGCCATCTTCCACAGCGGTCACTCGGGGATTGGTACCGGCATGCCGGGCGGCGGCGGGTTGCGGCTGAAGTATTCCAATCCGATACACCTGGACGACGTCGCGGCTGACTTTCCCGACATGACCATCATCATCGCCCATCCGTCGTGGCCGTGGCAGGACGAGGCGCTGTCAGTGTGCCTGCACAAGCCGAACGTCTACATAGACCTGTCGGGCTGGTCGCCCAAGTATTTTCCGCCCCAGCTGGTGCAGTACGCCAACGGTCAGCTCAAGCACAAGATGCTGTTCGGTTCCGACTTCCCGCTGCTCACACCCGACCGCTGGATCAAGGACTTCAAAGAGGCCGCGTTCAAGCCCGAAGTGCACCAGCTGATCCTGAAGGACAATGCGATCGTGGCGCTGGGTCTTTAGTTGATGGGAATCTGGCCGGAGACAAGCTCCTCGGTGTCGATCTCAGCCTGGGTGGCCGCGTTGTAGCGCGCGCCGCTGACCGTGGCGTTGTTGATCAGCGCTTCCAGTCGAGCCAGCAGATCCTCGTCAAGGCGCACCGAGCGCGCACCGAGGTTCTGTTCCAGGTGCGCGATACAGGTGGTGCCCGGAATCGGAAGCACGTGTGGCGCCTTGTGCAGCAGCCACGCCAGCGCCAGCTGCGCCGGGGTGCAGCCGGCTTCGGCCGCCAGCGCGCGCAACGCAACCAGCAGCCGCGCGTTGGCGGAAAAGTGCGGTTCGGTGAAGCGCGGCATGTCGCGCCTGATGTCCTTCGGCATCAGTGCGGCCGGATCCGGCGGCTCGGCGGTCAGAAAGCCGCGCGCCAGCGGCGAGAAGGCGACAAATACGGCGCCCAGCCGCCGGCACTCCTCGAGCACGGCGACTTCCGGGTTTCGTGTCCACAGTGAGTATTCGCTCTGGACCGCGGCAATCGGGTGGATCGCATGGGCGCGACGCAGCGTCGCGGCCGAGACCTCGCACAGGCCGATGGCGCGCACATGGCCTTGCGCGACCAGTTCGCCCAGCGCGCCGACGCTGTCCTCGATCGGCACGCTCTTGTCCCAGCGATGCAGGTAGTACAGGTCGATGACGTCGGTGCGCAGGCGCGTCAGCGACTCAAGGCAGGTGCGCTTGAGCGTCGGCGGTCGTCCATCGATCACCCGTCGGCCATCGACGCCGGTCATGCCGCATTTGCTCGCCAGTTGGATCTGGCCGCGAAACGGCGCCAGGGTCACCCCGAGCAGGGTCTCGTTGCTGCCGAAACCGTACAGCGCGGCGGTGTCGAAGTGGGTGATGCCGAGTTCGATCGCCCGGCACAACAGATGCGCCGCCTGCGGCGCCGCGGGCGGCGTGCCGTAGGCATGGCTCAGGTTCATGCAGCCGAGGCCCAGTTGCCCGATGGGCAGGCCGCCGGCCGCGGTCCTAGCCATCGGGCGCGCGCCCGCCGGCCAGCATCATCTTCGCGTACTGCTCCTGGCTCATGCCGGTCATCAGCGCGGCTGCATACTGGAAGCTCTTGCCGTCGGTGGCAAAAATCTTCGCGAGGAAGTAGATGTTGCCGCCGAGCGCAATCATGGCGTTGTAGTCGCGGGCGATGACCGCGGCCTTCTGCTGCTCGCTCATCGGCCATCGATCGAGGTAGGCACGCTGGTTGGCTTTGAACTGCTCCCGATTGTCCGATTTCATCAGCGACATGCAGAACATGTTGAGGTGATAGCCGATGCGCGCCTGGTCGGCGTCGAACACGGTGGTGCCAGGAATATCCTTGTACGGCTTGTCGAGCGACACCGTTTGCCCCTATTTGGTCCAGTAGAGGCGCATCGGATTGTCCACCAGCAGCTTGCGCTGCAGCTCACCCGATGGCGCGATGCGTGGGATGAAATCCACGAGCTTCCCGTCATCCGGCATGTGCGACTTGAGGTTCGGGTGTGGCCAGTCGGTGCCCCAGAGCACGCGATCCGGAAAGCTCTCCACCACGCGCCGCGAGAACGGCGCTACGTCGTCGTAGTCGGGCGGCCCGGACTTCGACAGCCGCTCGGTGCCGCTGACCTTGGACCAGATGCGGGCATTCTCACGCATCAGGCGCAGGAACGGTGCGAACTGCGGCCCGTCGACCGGCTGGCTCACGTCCGGGCGCCCCATGTGATCGACCACGACCACGGTAGGCAGGGAAGTTATGAAGTCGTACAGCTCGGGCAGATCGACTGCCTCGAAGTAGATAACGGTGTGCCAGCCGAGCGGGGCGATTCGCCGCGCGAGCGTCATGAGCGTTTCACGCGGGACCGAATCGGCCAGTCGCTTGACGAAATTAAAGCGCAGGCCGCGTACGCCAGCGGCGTGCAGGGCTTGAAGCTCAGCGTCGCTGACCCCGCCACGCGCCGTGGCCACGCCGCGCGCCCTGCCTTGCGAGCGCTGCAGGGCATCCACCATGGCACGATTGTCGGCGCCATGGCAGGTGGCCTGGACGATGACATTGCGCTCGAAGCCGAGCCAGTCGCGCAGTTCGAATAACTTCGCGGCTGGTGCGTCGCACGGGGTGTATTTGCGTTCCGGGGCGTACGGGAACACATCGCCCGGTCCGAATACGTGGCAGTGGGCGTCGACCGCGCCCGGCGGCGGCCGGAACGAGGGCCTGGATGGATTGGGGTGATACACCAGCCAATCCTGGTCCATCTGGAAGGTGCTCACCGCTTGCAAGGACGGGGTTGCTTAAGGACCCCGCCGCACATCGCGCTCGGCGCTGTCGAGTCCGCCACGCAGCACGTAGGCATCGAATCCACGTTCCACCAGGATGTACGCGGCGGCGGAGCTGCGCCGGCCGGTGTCGCAGTAGACGATATATTTGGTGGCGCGATCCAGGGTCGACACCTTGAGACGGATGAAATAGAGCGGAATGTTGAGCGAGCCCTCGATCGCAAGATTCTGGTGCTCGGAGGGCAGGCGCACATCGAGCCAGCGTCCGCCCTGCAGGATCATCGCTTTCGCCTCCGGGTACGACACCCACTTCACCAACGGCTCATTCATCAGGTCGCGAAAGTCCTGCTTGTTGAGCCGCATCAACACCCCGTCGGTGATCATGCTCACGGTGGCGTTGCGCTTGGCCTCGGAAATCAGCGCTTCCTCGCCAAAAGTGTCGCCGATCCCCAGTTCCGCCAGCTTCAGGCCGCCGCGATTCATCGGTGTCTCGCGCGTGACCAGGCATTTGCCGCTCACGATGGCGTAGAAAAAATCGCCCTCGGCGCCCTGCTGGATCACGGTTTCGCCGGCGCGGCAATTGACGCGCTGCATGCGCATGAAAATAGCCTGGATGTTGGCCGGCGGGATGCGGTGGAAGGCCTGCGTCTGCAGCAGCGTGGTCATCCAGTCGTCACCGCCGCTGCCGGCGAACTGGGCCTGCAGCTCGGCCACCTCGTAGGTGCCGGTCTGGTCCCAGGTGATCATCATGTCGAGCAGTTCACTGTCGACCGTGAGGCAATCGATCGGATCCACGGCGCGGGCACTGACTTTGCGTGGCAGCGCCGGCGCGATCGGATTGCGCGCCTCGGGAGTGCCGGCGCGGATCATCGCCACCGTGCTGGTGCCCTCGCGCAGTTCGATCAGGCCGGACACCAGCCAATAGGTGCGCCGGTCCTTGTCGCCTTCCTTGAACAGCACCCGGTTCGCCGGAACCTGCGTGATGGACACTTTGCGCGCCAGGGCGACCAGGTTTTCCTTCTTCATGCCTTCGAATGGCGAGAATTTCCGGAGCAACGCCACATCGACAGCCCGTTCTTCGCTCATGAGCGCGAGGCCTCAATTCCTCTCGTCAGTAGTTCACACCCTCTCGGTGCAATCGATGGTAGCACAGGCGTTTGCCGGGGCGGTCAGACCGTGTCACGCAGTGCGCCCCAGCCGGCATCGGGCCGAAAACGTGCGCCGTAGCGCTGCGCGAGTACGCTCAGGCGCTCCTCGCACGCCGCCAGCCCGCGGGCGCGGGCGTAGGCGATCGGGCCGCCGCGAAACGGGGCGAAACCGGTGCCAAAGATCACTCCGGCATCGATCAGATCTTCGTCGTCCACGATCGCCTCGCGCAGACAGGCGACGCATTCATTGACCAGCGCCAGGATCAGGCGGTCGGCAAGGTCCTCGGGCGCCTCGGCGCGTTCCGACGGCCGCACGATCTTGCCGTCGCGCCACGGATAGAAACCCTGTCCGCTCTTGCGCCCGAGTTTGCGCTCCTGCACCAGCGCTCGCACCGTTTCCACGTAGGCCGGCGCCTGCTGGTGCAGCTCGCGCGTGACGATCTCCCCGACATGCAGCAGCACGTCCAGCCCCACCACGTCGGATAGCTCCATCGGTCCCATGGGCATGCCGAACTCGACCGCGGCGCGGTCGATGGCATTGAAGGCAATGCCTTCCCCGGCGGCGTGCAGGGCTTCGAACAGGTACGGGAACAGCACCCGATTCACCAGGAATCCGGGGCTGCTGCGGCATGGAAGCGGCAGCTTGTCGATGCGCCGCGTCAGGGCCATTGCGCTCGCCAACACCTCGGGGCGGGTAGGCGGGAAATGCACCACTTCCACCAGCGGCATCTGCGCTACCGGGTTGAAGAAATGCAGACCCACCAGGCGACCCGGGTCGACCAGGGTCCCGGCCAGCGATTCCAGCGTCAGGCTGGAAGTGTTGGTGGCGAGCACCGCGTCGGGCTTGAGCCGCGGCTCAGCGGCGGCATACAGCGCCTGCTTGGCCTGCAGGTCCTCGAAGATCGCCTCGATGACGACGTCGGCTGTGGCGACACCGTCGCCAGCCACATCGGCACGCAGCCGCCCGGCCGCAGCATCGCGCTCGGCCGCTGTGGACAGGCGCTTGGCATACAGCGCCGTAGCGCGCGCCAGCGCCGGTTCGATCATGCCGAGCTCGCGGTCCTGGAGCGTGACCTGAAGGCCGCGCAGCGCGCACCAGGCGGCGATGTCCCCGCCCATGACCCCGGCGCCGATCACGTGCACGCGCTCGATGGCGGCGGTGCTCTTGCCCGCCAGCGCCTTGAGTCGATCCTGCAGCAGGAACACGCGGATCAGGTTGCGTGCGCTATCGCTGCCGAGCAGCTTCGCGAACGACCGCGCCTCCGCCGTCATGGCAGCGCCGCCGCGCGCGCCGTACTTCGACCACAGATCGATGATGGCGTAGGGCGCCGGGTAGTGCTGCGGGCGCGCCTGCTTGCCGATCTGGCGCAGCAGCGCCGGGCGCAGCAGCGCGCGTACCCCGGGCCAGCTCAGGGCGCGTTCCAATGCCGCGGCTCGACGCGGCGGCGGCGCCTCGCAAATGATCTGGCGTGCGGCCGCCTGCAGCTGCTCCCTGGCCGTGACCAGGCGGTCGACCAGCCCGAGCTTGAGCGCTTGACCTGCGCGCACGCTGCGGCCGGTGAGCATCAGGTTCATGGCCGCGCGTACCCCGAGCAGGCGCACGCTGCGCACTGTGCCGCCAAATCCCGGGTGCAGCCCGAGCTGCACCTCCGGCAATCCCAGCGCCAGTTTCGAATCGCCAACGGCGATGCGATAGCGGCACGCGAGCGCCAGCTCCAGCCCGCCGCCCAGCGCATAACCGTGGATCGCCGCTACGGTCGGGTAGGGCAGCGCCTCGAGTCGGGAGTAGATGGCCTGTCCGAGCGTGATCAGTTCGACCGCGCGCGTGTCGCCCGCGAGCGTCATGATTTCGCGGATGTCGGCGCCGGCGATGAAACCGGACGGCTTGGCCGAGCGCAGCACCAGCCCGCGCAGCGCGCGTGCTTCGGCGGCGGCGATCACCTGCTGTAGCTCCAGCAGCACCGCGCGGCCCAGCGTGTTGGCAGAGCTGCCGGGTTTGTCGATCGTGAGCCAGCCGATGCCATCGGCATCGATGTCGAAGCTTAAGGCTGGGGCGTCGGTCACGGGAATTCCGGTCCGATCGAGTTGCCGTTGAGCTCGAAGTCGCACACCAGCGGCCGATGATCGGAGAAGGTGACCGCCGGAATGCGGAATGAAGTGACGTCGATGCCGCGGCTCACCAGTATGAAATCCAGCTCCACGCGCGGATGGCGCGACGGAAACGAGGGCAGCCCCTCGATATTGGCGCTGCGCAGCCCGGCCGCGCGCATGAACAAGAAGATCTCGTGCGTGCCCCAGAAGGTATTGAAGTCGCCGGCCACGATGACCGGTTTGGGCGAGCGTACCACCAGGTCATGCAACGTGCGCAGCTGATACTGGCGATGGCGGAATTTGAGCGACAGGTGCACCAGGAATACACACAGCTGATCGAGCTCCAGCTCGATGATCAGGCGCTTGATGCCGGTGTCGAAATAGTGGAAGCGCTCACCGGTCACGCGCGGGGCGGCCAGCAGCGCATTGGACTGCTTGCGCACGATCGGCACCAGCTGATTGATCGATCCGGTGCCGTACTTGCATTGGTGCGCGGTGTAGTGGCCGAGGGCGTCGGCCACGTGCGTAGCCTGGTTGACCATGCCGGTGCGTACCGAGCCGGTATCGACCTCGATCAGGCCCACCAGGTCCGGGTCTTCGGCGCGGATCAGCTCAGTGATGCGCTCCAGCACGCGCCGGCTGCTGCGCAGATAGCCGGCGCCCGGTACCGGAAAGTGAAACGCCGGGCCGGTGCCGGTGGCATAGCGGATATTGTAAACAAGCAGTCTCACGACAGCGGCAGGCGGTCTCTATCCATACGGCCGGCCGTCACAGTACACTGGGAGCATGTCGCAGCGCGATCCCATTCGGGTGTATGTCACTCACTGTTTCGAGGAGGGCGACGACTACCTGCGGGTGTTCGAATACATCGAGAGCGCGCAGAATTTTTATTATAAGAATTGCAGCGCGCCGGAGGTGCGCCCGCCGATGGGGGGCCAGGAAGGGTTGCGCGAGGAGCTGCGCCGGCAGATCACGCCGGCCGAAGTGGTGATCGCCCTGTCGAGCCTGTACCCGCAGCAGCAGGATCTGCTGGTGTTCCAGCTCAACTACGCCAAGGCCAGCGACAAGCCGGTGCTGCTGTTGCCGTATTTCGGCCTGGAGCAGCCGCGTGCCAAGGCGCTCAATGGGCTGTTCGATGAGACCGTGTCGTGGGATGAGCGCGCGCTGGTGGATGCGGTGAAGCGGCAGGCGCGCCATGAGGACACCACGCGCTGGGATACGATCGAGTTCAAGCTCGATTAGGAATTGCTGCTGGCCTCGGAGGCCATGTAGATCGCCAGCGGCACCACCGGCCGGGCGTTGCGTGCTGCTGCGTGATGGCTCATTCCGGCCTGCATGCCATACAGGCGGATCACCAGCTCGGCATAACGGCAGGCCTGATCATTGGACAACTTGCGTACCGAGGCCTTGACCACATCATCGCCGGGCAGCGCCGGGGCGCGGTGCAGCGCCTCGATCATGTCGCCGTATTCGGAAGCCAGCTCGATGGGCACGTCGGACTGTTCGATGCCGTGCAGGGATCGGCAGTAAGCATCGAATAACCGATCCTTGATATGACCAGGACCTGTCAGAGACAGCGCTGCCGCCTCCAGGCGCGCACATAAGTCGGGCATATCTTCAGCTCCTGGCGCTTGTCGTTCACTTGCCTGCATCTGGATTTTGCAGTGCGAAGTTAACGTAACACCTTAATAGTTGTGGTTTGAGGAATCCTTGTGTGTTCAAGGCTATGCGGAGCGAATATAGCGCGAAGGCTGCGAAACTCAAGAGGCGGAATTCGCATCCCTGACAGCGCGGGCAGAGCTCAGAAGTCAGCCTTTCTTGCCGCACTCTGGGCATCAGGTGAACCTGACTTGTGAAGATAGCCCGATAACACTCTGATAACACGGCGAAATAAATCGGTAACAGTCAATCGCAGATGGCGCTTTCCACGCCACAGTGGTCGGCGCGCGGCCGGTGACGTCAATCGCCCCTGCCGGGCGGGGCGAAAATTATTAAATTGCCGTTCGCTGTGGGCACCCGGTCGTCACGCTAACATTCGCGCCTCCAGGGCCCAAGGCCAGTTCGAAGGTGACGCGGTGGCGGCAAAGAAAGCGGACAAACCACGCAGTGCGCGCGCGCGCGGACTGCGTACGCTGCAACATCAGACCCTGCCGCCCAGCACGCGCTACGCGATCGACACCGAGGTCTGGTTCCGCGGCCTGGTGCTCGAACACCAGCCCGCATCCAGGCTTCCTGCGCGCTGGTCGACCAAGGATCAGGTTCATGACGAGGCGATTGCCTGGTTTCTGCGGCAGCACGCCGACCACGCATTCGAGCCATACCCGGCCCGTCGCGCCGCCGATGAGGATCTGACCTTCTGGGTCGATTCGCGACTGATGCAGCGCGCGCGTCGCATGGCGCGGCGCGACGGCGTCAAAGTGGCACGGCTGATCGACGCGGCCTTGAGCTGCTACGTCAGGCAGCATCTGCCGGAAGCTTTGCTGCAATACCGGCAGCGCGTGCAACATGAGGCTTACCGGCTCTACCAGCAACTGAGCCAGCGCCCCGGGCGGGCGCACCGCGCTCGCAAGACAAGGGCGTAGAACATGCGCATACGGGCCGGTTACGAGCTGATCTACGAGTGCCCCAAGCCCACGCCGCTGATACTGACGCTGAACATCCACTACAGCCGCGCCTCCGACCTGATCCGGCCGGATTACCTGATCACACTGCCATCGGTGCCGATGTCCAGTTACCGCGACGGATTTGGCAACTGGTGCACCCGCCTGGTCGCGCCCCAGGGCCGGCTGCGGCTGTCCGCGGACGCTTTGGTGCAGGACGCTGGTACGCCCGAATCGCCAGCGCCAGCAGCCTGGCAGCATGAAGTGCAGGATCTGCCTGAGGAGACCCTGGTATTCCTGCTGGGGAGCCGCTACTGCGAAACCGACCGGCTGTCCGAGCTGGCCTGGAACCTGTTTGCGAAAGCCCCGCCGGGCTGGCGGCGGGTACAGGCGATCTGTGATTTCGTGCACCACTATCTGGTGTTCGGCTACCAGCATGCCAGCAGCACCAAGACCGCGCTGCAGGCCTACAGTGATCGCAATGGTGTGTGCCGCGACTATGCTCACCTGGCGGTTGCCTTTTGCCGCTGCATGAACATACCGGCGCGCTACTGCACCGGCTACCTGGGCGACATCGGCATGCCGCCGCCCTATGCGCCGATGGACTTCGCCGCCTGGTTCGAGGTGTTCCTGAGCGGCGCCTGGCACACCTTCGACGCGCGCAACAACCAGCCACGCATCGGGCGCATCCTGATCGCGCGCGGCCGCGATGCCGCGGATGTCGCGATCAGCACCGCATTCGGCGCCAACACGCTCGAGAGCTTCCGGGTGTGGACCGAGGAGGTCGGCGATGACGGGCGGCCGTCGTAGGGTTAAGCTTGCGCGCGGGTCGGGGGTGAACCATCAAGGGGCGCAAAATCATGGCTGAGAGTGTCTACAAGATCATCGAGCTCGTCGGGACCAGCACCGAATCATGGGAAAAGGCGGCCGCGGCTGCCGTGGTTCGCGCCAGCCAGACACTGCGCGATCTGCGCGTAGCGGAAGTGGTGCAGCTGGATCTGCAGCTCAATAACGGCAAAATCGAAGCCTATCGGGCGAAATTGAAAGTGTCGTTCAAGTACGAGGGTGGCCAGTAGGCCCTACGCTCTCGCTGCGGGCAAGCCGGTAGACTTTGCCCGCCGCGTCGAGGCTGAGCAGCAGAATTCCCAGCCCGACCGCAAGGTCGGGCCAGGCCGAGTGCCAGGCGAGCGTCATGCCGGCGGCCGCGAGCATCGCCAGGTTGGCCCATACGTCGTTGCGCGCGGACAGAAACGCCGCCCGCGACAGGCTTCCGGCCACTTGCCGGACCCGGGCCAGTAGCAGCGCGCAGCTCAGATTCACCGCCAGCGCACCCAGCGCGGCCAGTGACAGCGGCACGGGCGCAGGGGCCACCGGCAGCGCGAATTTGCCCCAGGCCGTCCACACCGTCGCCACACCCGGAACCAGCAACAGGCCTGCCAGCAGCAGCCCGAGCCGCGCGCGATGACGCGGCGGCAGGCGCAGCGCCAGCACCATCAGCGAGCTGAGCGCCGTGTCCTCCAGAAAGTCGATCGAATCCGCAAACAGCGATACCGAGCCGATATGGCGCGCGACGCTGAATTCAACGCCAAAGTAGCCCAGATTCAACAATGCGACCAAAGTGACTATGCGCCGCACCGCGCTCGGGCCTGGCGGCGCGGGCGATCGCATCAGCGACGGGTCCGGAGGCCCGCGGCGCCGGCAACTATGTTCACGCTTTGCGTCTGCGGGTCGAACACGATCTGTGCCTCGTCGCGCTCGAGCTGGCGCAGTACCTGAGCGACTTTTTCGTCCAGGGAGAACTCGCGCTCGCCGTACTCGGTGCCCTCGCGCAGCACGAACGATTCCAGCACCGCGCGCAGCGCCTCGGGCGATAGCTGCGTGTGCGCAATCTGGATCAGGGCCGGCGTGTCTTCAGGCATGAAATCCGCAAAGAAATATTCTATAAATCATGTGATTGAGCCGTGTATATGCGATAAGATAAGTGCCGCTTTCCCAGGCCGCCGCGGCCGCAGTTCACAGATATGCACCGCCCATGATCGACTAGCTCGGGGGAAGCTGGTAAATAGGTGAGTTAGCCCAATATAGGTCCGATGGGGAGTATTCATACGATGGCGCCACCGGCGGCTCGAGCAGAGGTTGCCCCGATAAACTGGGCTGCCTCTTTGATGTTCGTGCTCACCTCCGCGGTGGCGGTCACGCTGGTGCCCTGGTACGGCATCACACACGGTTATCACGCCGCTGCCTGGATCTGTTTCACGCTGTTTCTCGGCGCCAATGGCATGGCGATCACCTGCGGCTATCACCGCCTGTTCGCGCACTGCACCTACGAGGCGCATCCGGTCCTGAAAGTGGCCTACCTGTTTTTCGGTGCCATGGCGCTGCAGAACAGCGCATTGAACTGGGCCGCCGCCCACCGCGTGCATCACCGCTTCATCGACGACCCGGAACGCGACCCGTACTGCGCGCGTCGCGGGTTCTGGTTCTCGCACATCGGATGGATGCTGCGCAGCTATCCGAGCGGTGAACCCGACTTCAGCACCGTACGCGATCTGCAGCGCGACCCGATGGTGATGTGGCAGCACAATCATTATCTGCTGGCTGCCCTGTCCACCAATTTCGGCCTGCCGCTGCTGGTCGGATACCTGGTCGGGGACGTATGGGGGGTGTTCCTGCTCGCCGGCGTGTTGCGACTGGTTGTCAGCCACCATTTCACGTTTTTTATCAATTCGCTGGCACACATGTGGGGCTCCCAGCCCTACACCGACGGTAATACCGCCCGCGATAATGCGGTGGTGGCGCTGCTGACCTACGGCGAGGGGTACCATAATTTTCATCACATGTTTGCACACGACTATCGCAACGGCCTGCGCTGGTGGCAGTGGGATCCATCGAAGTGGTTCATCAGCGGCATGAGCCTGCTGGGACTGACGCGCAATCTCAAGCGTGTCCCGTGGTTCAAGATTCAGCGCGCGTTGCTCGACAACCAGTTTCAGCGCGCCGAGCGCAGGCTGGCCAGCCTTCCGGGGCGGGCGCACCTGGAGCTGCTGCGGGCACGCGTAGCGGAAGAATACGACGCATTTTCAAAGGCCGTGGCCGAATGGGCGCACCTGCGTGAGCAGTGGCTGGAAAACACCAAGCGCGCGATGCTGGAGCGCTGGGAGCAGTCGAATCTGCAGTCGCGCCTGCGGGAACTGGAATACGGCTTGCGATTGCAGTATCGTCGAATGCGCGTGCTTCAAGCCCAGCTCGGATAAAACGCACGCGGCCGCGCCGGCCAGCGTCAGCACTCTCCAGAGGTGGCAACAGCGCAACGATCAGATGAGCTGCAAGCAGGGTTCCGCATGAATGCCAATCCTAAATCCGAAAGTTTCGCCGACTTTCCCGATGACGCGCCGGCGCCCGGCCAGACGCACAGCTCCCTCCCAGGGCGACTGCTGCGCCGCTTGCTATCGAGCTTCGGTAATCCGCCGGTCGAGTTCATATTGTGGAGCGGTGAACGCGTCGCGCCCGACAGCGGCGTTGCCGCCACGATCAGGATCCGGATCCATGATCGCGCGACCCTGTTGCGCGTGCTGCGCGATCCGCAGGTGCAGTTCGGGGAGGCCTACAGCAGCGGCCGGGTCGAGGTCGAAGGTGACCTGATTCAACTGATCGAGCTGATCTATCGCGGCATGCCGTCGCAGCCGGCCGAGAGTTCCCTGCGACATCGATTCGTCAACTGGTTTCGCCGCTCGCAGCGCAATACGCTGGCTGGTTCACGCCGCAATATTCATCACCACTACGACATCGGCAATGAGTTCTACGCCCTGTGGCTCGGCGAGACCATGGCCTACACCTGTGCCTATTATCCGACCGCCGATGCCAGCCTGGAGCAGGCGCAGATCGCGAAGATGGACCACGTGTGCCGCAAGCTGCAGCTCAAGCCGGGGGACTCCGTGGTCGAGGCTGGCTGCGGTTGGGGCTCGTTGGCGTTGCACATGGCGGCGCGCTACGGCGCCCGGGTGCGGGCGTTCAATATCTCGCGCGAGCAGGTGGCTTATGCGCGCGAGCGCGCCAGGCAGCAGGGCCTGGATGATCGGGTTGAATTCGTCCAGGACGATTACCGCAACATCTCCGGCCACTACGACGTGTTTGCGTCGGTAGGCATGCTCGAGCACGTGGGGCGCGAGAACTACGCGGAACTCGGGCGCGTGGTTCGACGCTCGCTCGGTGCTTCAGGTCGGGGCCTGATCCATTCCATCGGCCGCAATCACCCAGGCCTGCTGCATCCATGGATTACGCGGCGGATTTTCCCCGGAGCCTATGCACCTTCGCTCGCAGAGATGATGCAGATTTTCGAGCCCTCGGGCCTGTCGGTGCTCGACGTGGAGAATATCCGCCTGCACTACGCCCTGACGCTGCGCCACTGGCTGGACCGCTATCGGGCCGCCGAGGATCGTGTGCGCAAGATGTTCGATGATACCTTCGTGCGGATGTGGCGGCTGTACCTGGCCGGATCGGTGGCAGGATTTGAGACCGGCACGCTGCAGCTGTTCCAGGTGCTGTTCACCACGCGCGAAAACAACCACCTCCCCTTGACCAGGCAGTACCAGTATTCCGCCTGATTCGGGCCTGATACATGCGTAACTGCGAAGTCATCGTGGTCGGGGGCGGCCCGGCAGGAGCATCGGCCGCGCGACGCCTGAAGCAGGGCGGAGCCGAGGTCCTGGTGCTGGACAAGGAGGTATTTCCCAGGCCCAAGCTGTGCGCCGGCTGGATCACTCCGGAGGTGGTGCGCGACGTGGATCTGGCGCCGGGCGAGTATCCGCACCGGTTCCTGAGCTTCCGGCGCCTGCACTGGCACCTGAAGGGTCTGCAGCTGCCGATCCCATGCGTGCAGCACTCGATACGCCGCCTTGAATTCGATGACTGGTTGTTGCAGCAGTCCGGCGCGGAAGTAGTCGCGCACGGCGTGCGCGATATCGATCGCGACGGCAGCGATTTCATCATCGACCGGCAATATCGCTGCAAGTATCTGGTCGGCGCAGCCGGTACCGCCTGCCCGGTGCACCGGAGTTTATTTCGCCAGACGCTTCCCCGGGTACGCGCGCTGCAGACGGTGACATTGGAGCTCGAGTTTGCCTGCGAGTGGAGCGACCCGGATTGCCACCTGTGGTTCTTCGAGCATGGACTGCCTGGTTACAGCTGGTATGTACCCAAGGCACGTGGCTGGCTCAATGTCGGCATCGGCGGCATGGCGCAGCGCCTGAAAGCGCGCGGCGAGGACATCTGGTGGCACTGGCGGCGATTTTCCGACCGGCTCGAGCGACGGTTTGGCATCCGCGTTCCCGCCGAGCCTTCGGGCTACAGCTATTACGTACGCGGGCCGGTCGACGGTGTGCGCCTGGACAATGCCTTCCTGACCGGGGATGCGGCCGGTCTGGCCACGCGCGACCTGTGTGAAGGCATCGGGCCGGCGGTGCGCAGTGGCTTGCGTGCGGCAGACGCCATCCTGCACGGCGTACCCTATGAGCTGGCGGACGTGACCGGTGCCAGCATGGGCGGCGGCTGGATCAGCCGCATGATCGATTGGGGATTTACCCGAGGCATCGGCCGCCCCACGATGCCGGCACACGCTGCCGTGTGACCGGCGCGCCGCGACATTGCTGCCGGTCACTTAAGCGGTGGTGATGGGGCCTGGCTGGCCCATCAGGCGCGCCGCGCGGCCCAGATGCTTGTGATAGCAGATGATCACGGCCAGCTCAGTCTTGTAGACGTGATCGACCAGGCCGTAGAAAGCGTCCAGCGACATCCCGTCGTCGAAGCGCTCAGCCACCAGTTGGAATCTGGGCGCGCAACCGCCGCGACTGGCCTGGTCAAGGCGATACTCGATGTAGGGGCGCAGCAGCGTCAAGGTAAGATCGGTATTGAAGGCATCCCTGGCATCCTCGGACAGCGTGTCGTAGGCGCTCACCAGGCTGGCCTCAATGCTCCTGTTGGTGACCACGACCAGGCTGTTGGTGCGGTTGGGTAGCGACAGGACTTCCATCACATGAGTGCTGGTGGCCGGATAATCGAAGCGCAGCGACCAGCGAAAGGCGGGATTTTCGATCCTGACCGGCGTACATCCCAGGGTGCGCAACCAGGTTTCGATCGGGTCGAGTTCCACGTTTACTCCAGCGTCCAGCAGGGTTGAAGCGCGGCATCCTACAGCTTCGCCGATCGGCGCCGCTAGCGAAGAATTTCCACATCGCTCATGGCTGTTCACGCCCGGGCTCGACCGCAACCAGGTGGGTGACGGTAGGCGCCTGGGACAGCAGCCGGTGCATCCGATCCTGCAGCACCCGGTCGGCGTGCGTCACGCGCTGGTGCTGACGCAGGTGCTCGACCCACGACTCGACCATGAAGGTTTCCATGAAACTGCCGACTTGCGCCGTGTCCTCGAACAATCCCCAGTCATAGGCGCCATCGCGGCGCCGCTCGTGCGCCAGTCGTTGCGCCGCCGCCAGGAAAGCGCTGCGATCGCCGTCGGGGGAGAGCTTATATTGCACCGTGACCAGCACCGGCCCGCGGTCGCCATCGATCCGATGCGTGACCACCGGCACCGGCCAATGCATCGACGGCGTGAGATCCACGCCCGCGCCGGTCTGCAGCTTCCAGCGCCACGTCAGCGGTATCGCCAGCAGCGCGCCCAGCGCTGCGATGAAGTGCGTCAGCGGCAAGCCGGCCAAGTCGGCCACCTCGCCCCAGATGACACTGCCGATCGTCATGCTGCCGAAGAATACGGTGACGAATATCGCCAGGCCGCGGCCGCGCACCCAATCCGGCAGCGCCACCTGAGCCGAGACGTTCAGATTAGCTAGCACCGCGATCCAGCATGCTCCGGCGATGAAGCTGGCTGCCAGCGCTGCAACCGGTGCGCGTGCGAGGCCGAACAGTAGCAGCGAGACTGCGGTGCCTGCGGTCGCCGCCGCCACCACCCGATCCGGCCCGAGCCTCACTTTCAGCCACGGCAGCGCAAACGCACCGGCGAGGGCGCCGGCCCCGATGGTGCCGAGCAGAACCCCGTACAGGCCGGCGCCCCCGGAAATCCGGTCATGAGCCACCAGTGGCAGCAGCGCCCAGTAAGCGCTGGCGAAAAGAAAAAACGCCGCCGCGCGCATCAGCGTCGCACGCAGATGTGGGTTATGGCGCGCGTACCGAAAGCCGGTGTACATGGCACTGACGAGGCGCTCTGCGGGCAGCCGGCTGGAAGCGGCGCGCGGCGCGCGCCACCACAGCAGTGCGCCGATCACGGCCAGATTGCTCAGTGCATTGACCCAGAACGGAGCGGCGATACCGCCCAGGCCAATGATGCTTCCGGCCAGGGCCGGGCCGATGGCGCGGCTGATATTGATACCGACGCTGTTGGCTGCCACGGCGGGTGCAAGATCCTCGGCCGGCACCAGCTGCGGCACCACCGCTTGCCATCCGGGGGCGGACAGGGCACCCCCCACGCCGATGAGGAACATGAACACCAGCAGCGTCGCCGGCGTGACGTCTCCCAATGTCACCAGCGCTGCGAATACCGCCGACAGCAACGTGGTGGCGGCCTCGACCCAGATCAGAAACCGCCGCTTGTCGAAGATGTCGGCCAGGGCGCCGGCCGCCAGTGCGAACATGAACATCGGCAGGCTGTTCGCCACCTGGACCAGCGATACCAGCAGTGCACTGCTGTTCAGGCTCACCATCAGCCAACCGGATGCCGCGTTGTACATCCAGGTGCCTATATTCGAGACCACCGTGGCAATCCAGATGACGGTGAAGGCGCGATGGCGAAATGCCGCCCGCGCCGATGAGGTGATGCCCGTCAGGTTTGGGCGCGGGCTCGGTGCGGGTTGTTTGGGGCCGCTCATGGCCGAAATCTATTGCAGCCGGCGCGGGAAAGCGATCCGGACGCCCGAACGTGCCGCCGCAGGCCAACCAGGATGGCGCATGGCATGTCCACGCACACCGCCCGAAGATCTATCATAGCTGCATTGCCAGTGGGAGCTCAGCCCGAACCGCGCGCTGCCATGCTGCTTAGATTCACAAACCGTTATTGGTACGTAACTGCGCTTCTCGGCCTGCTCCTCGCGGCACCGTTCGGTTCGACATTCGCGCTACTGGCGGGCGAGGTGAGCGCGTCGGCGCCGGGCTCGCTCGATACAATCGTGGTGCCGGGGACGAGGCTGCCGCAATCCGTGCCCGACGAACAGCTCAAACAACAGGTGAGGGCGACCCTGCACGATGATCCCTTTTTTTACGATGAACACGTCACCGTCACGGTAACAAATGGCGTCGTTCACCTGGAGGGCATAGTGCTTGACGCCAGCGACATAAAGGACGTGCTGCGCATCATCAAGAAGAAGTTTCCTGGTGTAAAACGTGTGATCAATGAACTGGAGATTTGTCGCGAAGACAGCGACGACGGCTGATTTGGGCCGCACTGGTGGGCCAAATCCCGCCGGCAATTCAATCGAATAGGTGCGGTCACTGATGTTCCCGCTTACCCTCGCCCGGCGCTATATGCCTGCCTGTCGGGCGCGCTCGCGCGTCAGCGCGAGCAGAATGTCGAGCGTCGGGGTAGACACATGGGTCAACACGCCCAATTCGTGGACCGCAGACATCAGCGCGTCGATTTCGATGCTGCGGCCACGCTCCAGGTCCTGCAGCATCGACATCTTGTGTCCGGTGGCGAGCCCGGCCACATCCAGCCGACGCTGTACCATCGACTCGGGAATATCGATCTGGAGGGCGGCGGCGACGCTGCGGCACTCATGCATCACTGCGCTACACACGCTGCGTAGTCCGGGCTCGCCGGTGATCCGATCCAGGCTCGCCAGAGTGAGCAGGCTGATCGGATTGAAGCAGGCGTTACCCCAGAGCTTCAACCAGATGTTCCAGCGAATATTATCGCGTACCGGGGCATCGAAGCCGGCCCGCACCAGGGTTTGCGCCAGCGCCTGGACGCGCTCAGAGCGGCTGCCGTCGGGCTCACCCAAGGTAAATCGATTGAATTCATTGTGGGCGATCACCCCGGGGGACACCACGGCGCAGGCCGGATCCACCACGCAGCCGATCGCGCGTGCCGGCCCGATGGTGTTCCACTGGCGCCCGCCGCGATCCACCGATTGTAGATGGTAGCCCTCGAGCGCGCCGCCCACGTGATTGAAGTACCACCAGGGGATTCCGTTCATGGCGGTGACCACCGCGGTCTGCGGACCCAGGAGCGGCAGGAACTGCTCACACGCCTCCCACGCCTGATGAGCCTTGAGCGTACAAATGACGACGCTCTGCGGTCCAAAGTCGGCCGGGCGGTCGCTCGCGGGTACCCTCGCGGTCTTCTCCAGGGCACCGATCCGCAAACGCAGGCCGTCACGCTGGATGGCTTGCAGATGAGCGCCGCGAGCGATGACACAGACCTCTTCGCCTGCAAGCGCAAGCCCTACGGCGAGATAGCCGCCGATGGCCCCGGCGCCAAATACGCATATTTTCATGGCGCGTCACCGACGCCAGCGGCGTGGCACGAGAGATCGGCCCACGACGCCGACCGGGGGAGTCGACGCCGTGGGCTCGGGCTGAACGTCGCCATACGGCTGTCGCCGCCATGGCTGCGCTCAGAACTTGCGCATGCCGCCCGGCTCAGCCAGTTAGCGGCTTACCGCCGAGTTATCGATGCCGCCGCGTTCCAGTTCCATCTCGTCGACCACCTGGGTGACGCCGGGGACCGCCGCAGCCACGCGCTGGACTTCGGAAAGGTCATAGTCGTTCCAGACGTAGCCGCCAAGATGCACCACGCCTTTGTCGGCCTGCACCGTGACGTGCCGGGCGTAAATATACGTGTCGGCGTTTAGAGCGCTCTGCACTCGCTCCGCGGTTTCCTTGTCGGTCTGCCGCTGCTCGGAAGTCCTCGGCGGGGTCGTGGAACAGGCCACTACGCAGGAGCAGACCGCAGCAGCCAGCACCGTGTAAAGCTTATCTCTTGTGAGTCGAGTCATGGATCCTCACCTCCGCTGCGCGCGGCCGCTGTCGGCCGCCCGATCTGAATTTGAGACAGTTCCAGAGCATACAAGTTTTGGACCGGAGCGAGAATTTGCGCACCGCAACGGCCCGCGCCAGCCGCGATCAGAGGCTGGCTGCTGCGATCGGATCGGCGCGAGGGACTGCCGGCTCTGTGCCCGGCAGTCCCACACGAGGCGTGTCTGCTCAGAATTTATAGTTCACTCCAGTTGAGAATCCAACCTCGTGACAGCCGCCCCAGGTCGTGGGGCCCGCGCTGCTGAAGTCTGTGAACACCGTGTTGGTGCCATCGTGGCAGTCGGTCTTGATGCCGTGGCCGCCGGCTCCAATGTCATAGTGCGCGTTGCCGTCGTTGATGGTCTCGGCGGCGTCCACGTACCAGGTCAATTGCTTGTCGAGCCGGTGCTTCCAGGACACTGTGTACGTATTCGCCTCGTTGTCGCCGTTGGCGGCGAAAACGGAGTTGAAATTATGCTGTCCGGCGGGGTCGCCAGGCGTCCTTCCGGCGTGCGCCCAACCGGCAGCGATCTGATCGGTGCCGTGATTCAGATCCTGCTCGAGCGCAAACCAGGTTCCGAAGCGCTCGCGCTCGTTCTGAAATTCCATGGCCGCGGGAACTTTGCGGAACATGTGCTCGTACAGCGCATCCACCGTCAGCCCGAAATCAAACCGATATTGTCCGCCGTACTTGAAGGCGTACTCGTTGTAGACGTCGTTCAGATACGGCGGTGTTCCCTGGGCGGCCTCGCCCGGATTCTCCGCTGTCCAGGCGTTCCAGGTGTTGAAGTCGAGCAGCGGGCTGCCGGTCAACAGCAGGTAGTTGTAGTAGGGGCTGTTGGAGCCGATGCCGTCGCTGTTCCGGTTGACGTTGCGGTGAAACTCATAGGCGGCGGTCAGATACAGGCCGCCGTACTCGAACTTGAGGTCCCCGCCATAGGCATCGCCGAAGCCGCCATCGTCGCAGTTCAGCGGCAGGTTGCCGCTGCCCGGGGAATTGCCGCCGGCGCAGTCCGGCGAGCCGAGCGGCGTCGTGACGTTGTTGTAGGTGACGTTCTGCCCCGGAGCAAACATGAGATCGAAGCTGAAGCCCTGCATGGTGGGCGAGTCGTAGACAATGGCGTGGTCGAGCCGGGTACCGAACTCGATACGATTGTCGCCGCCGGTATTGCCCATGATGGTGTTATAGCCACCGAGCTCGCCACCGAAGGGATTCAGGCGGTCGGTTGAGGTCTTGTACGGGGCATACATCACGCCGAACTTCATGGTACCGAGCTTCTTCTGTTTGAAGCCGATAAACGTGTCCCCCAGACCAATCGCGCCAGTGACGGTGTTCGAGGATTTGGTCCAGGTATCGTTCAGACCGGGCGCCGCCGCCATGTCGATGGCCGTGGACACCTGATAAATGAAATCAACATCCGAGCCTGCGATCTTGTGTGAGCCGCGATAGCCGATGTTGGATCCGTTGCTTGACATGGCGAGAAGATATCCGACGCGCCCGACGGCCGTGCCCTTGTTGCCGCCGGCCACCAGTCCGGAGCCCGGATCCAGCGGGTTGGCGTAGTTCCAGTGAAACGCGGACGTCTGATCGATGCCCTTCGTTGTTTCATCGAGGGACACATTCAGGGTGCCGTAGAAGCCCTTCATGAACTTGTCGAACTTCGTTTCGGCGGCAGCCTCTTTGGGGGCTGCGGCCGCTTTCCCGGCTGGAGCGGCAGCCGCCGCGGCTGCCTGCTGCTGTTGTTGTTTCTGTATCGCGTCGAGCTCCTTGCTCAGAGCCTCGATGCGCTCCTGCAGAACGCGCATCTGGTTCTGGACCGATGGATCCGGCGCTGTCTGTGCAACGCCCTGAACCGGGCAGCTTAGAATGACCAGCCCGAATGCAAGCACTGCAGCCAACAGTCGTGGCGCTGTGAAGATAGTCATGTAACCCCCTCAATTGTAGTGACGGAACCCGAATGCTCTGTCAAACATCTCAAAACTCGCCGGCCGCTCAAACCGCCGGGATCAGCCCGGCGCCTCGCGCCCACTTGAATTTCGCCCCCAGCACAGCGACCGGAACCTCGGTCGAATAGGCGTACGCCGGTATGCCGTGCTGATACAAGTATTCTGCTGCTTGTTCCACTTCCACGTCGCCCGCCAGCGAGGCCACCACCGGCTTGACGAAGCCCCTGGCGCGCATCTCGTCGACCACCTCGACCATCAACCGGGCAAATACCATGGGCGGCGTGATGATGGTGTGCCAGTAACCGAGGATCAGCGCGTGAATGCGCGCATCCTCGAGCCCGAGACGCACCGTGTTCTGGTAGGTGCTCGGCGGCTCGCCGCCGGTGATGTCGACCGGATTGCCTGCCGCTCCGAACGGCGGAATGAATTTGCGAAATGCGGCGTCGAGGTCCGGCGGCATCGCCATCAGCGACAGGCCATTGTCTACGCACGCATCTGACAGCAGGACGCCGGAACCACCGGCGCCGGTGATGATTACGACGTTATTGCCCTTGGGGGTCGGCAGTACCGGAATGCCGCGCGCGAATTCCAGCAGGTCGCGCAGTGAGCGCGCGCGGATCACCCCGGACTGCTTGAACACGTCCTCGTAGATCCTGTCGTTGCCGGCGAGGGCACCGGTGTGCGAGCTTGCGGCGCGCGCGCCCAGGCTGGTGCGGCCCGCCTTGAGCACCACCACCGGCTTCTTCTTCGACACGCGCTTGGCGACTTCCGCGAATGCGCGCCCGTCCTTCAGATCCTCGCAGTGCTGAGCGATGATCTGGGTGTTGTCATCCTGCTCAAAGAAGGTCAGCAGGTCGTCCTCGTCGATATCCGATTTGTTTCCCAGTCCGACGATCGCCGACACGCCCATCTTGGCGGAGCGCGAGAAACCGATGATCGCCATGCCGATGCCGCCGGACTGGGAGGACAGGGCAGCCGAGCCCTTGACGTCGTAGGCGGTGCAGAACGTGGCGCACAGATTCTTCGGGGTGTAATAGAAGCCATAGATGTTCGGTCCCATGAGGCGGATGTCGTACCTGCGGGCGATGGCCACCAGCTCGTTCTGACCGGCGACGTTGCCGGTCTCGGCGAATCCGGATGGGATCAGCACCGCGCCCGGGATCTTCTTTTCTCCCACCTCGATCAGTGCCTGGGCGACGAATTTGGCCGGAATGGCGAACACCGCCACATCGATGACGCCGGCAACGTCCTTGACGCTCTTGTAGGCCTTCTTGCCCATGATCGAATCGGCGCTGGGATGAATCGGATAGATCTCGCCCTGGTAGCCGCCGTTGATGAGATTCTTCATCACCGAGTTTCCGATCTTGCCGCTCTCGTTCGAGGCGCCGATCACGGCCACCGCATCCGGCTTCATGATGCGGTTCATCTGCCGAACGATATCCTCCTTCTTCGGCCGATAACGCGGCGCCGCCGGAGTGAAGTCGAGCACCACGCGTACGTCGGCTGCAGTGGCGCCGCTTTTGGTGGCAAACACCGGGTTGAGGTCGAGTTCCGATATCTCCGGAAAGTCCGCCACCAGCTGCGACACGTTCTCGATCATGCTGGCGAGCGCTTCGCGGTCAACGGGATCCGCGCCGCGCACTCCGCGCAGGATCTCCGCCGCCGCAATGCCGTCCAGCATCGACAGCGCGTCTGCGCGCGTGGCCGGCGCCAGGCGGAAGGTGATGTCCTTCAGTACCTCCACCAGGATGCCACCCAGGCCAAATGCCACCAGTTTGCCGAACGCCGGATCGGTCACCGCACCGATGATCACTTCCTGGCCGCCGGCCAGCATCTGCTGCACCTGCACGCCATCGATGCTCGCTTTCGGGTCGTAACGACTGGCATTGGCAACGATCCTGGCGAAGGCCTGCGCGGCCTCGTCGGCATTCTTGACCCCGACCACCACGCCGCCGGCCTCGGTCTTGTGCAGGATCTGCGGCGATACGATTTTCATGACCACCGGAAAGCCGATCGCCCCGGCGAGCCTGGCTGCGTGGGCTGCATCCACCGCCACGCCTTCCCTCGGTACCGCGATACCGTAGGCGTCGCAGATGGCCTTCGCCTCCGGCGCCGTCAGTGCATCGCGCCCGGCGGCACGGGCCTGGTCGAGCAGCTTGCGCACCGCAGCCCGATCGGGTGGCGGCTGCTGCGCGTCACTGGTTGCTACCCGGCCAACTGCGCTGTCGTGCGACATGTCAAATCACCTGTTCGGCGCGCAGCGCCGCGATTTCATCGGCGCCCAGGCCGAGTTCGGCCAGCACCTCGTTGGTATGTTCCCCGAGCAGCGGTGAGCGCTTGACCTCGGTGGGACTGTCGGACATCTTGATCGGGTTGCCGACCGACAGATATTTGCCGCGGGTCGGATGGTCGAGCTCCACGATCGTGCCGCTGGCACGTAGTGACGGCTCCGCTGCCAGTTCTTCCATGGACAGGATCGGGCCGCAGGGAATGTCGTGCTGGTTGAACTCGGCCATGGCCTCGAACTTGGTCTTGGTCATGGTCCAGCGTTCGACCGCGGCGAAGATCTCCATCAGACGCGGCAGGCGCGCGTGCGGCGTCGCGTAGTCGGGATCGGTGATCCACTCCGGCTTGCCGATCACATGGCAGATCTCTTTCCACACCGGCGCCTGGGTGATGAAATATAGGTACGCGTTAGGGTCGGTCTCCCAGCCCTTGCACTTGATGATCCAGCCGGGTTGGCCGCCGCCCGAGGCATTGCCGGCGCGCGGGACCGAGGAGCCGAACTTGCCCTTGGGGTACTGCGGGTATTCCTTCATGACCTTGGTGCGGGCCAGGCGCTGCTGGTCACGCAGCTTGACGCGGCACAGGTTCAGGACGCCGTCCTGCATCGCCGCCAGGACGCGCTGGCCGCGGCCGCTGGTCCGGCGCTGGTACAGGGCGCAGACGATGCCGAGCGCCAGATGCAGTCCGGTGCCGCTGTCGCCGATCTGCGCGCCGGTGACCAGGGGCGGACCGTCGTCGAAGCCGGTGGTGGATGCGGAACCGCCGGCGCATTGCGCGACGTTTTCATACACCTTGCAGTCCTCGTACGGTCCGGGGCCGAATCCCTTGACCGAAGCGACGATCATTTTCGGGTTGAGTTGCTGGATGCGCTCCCAGGTGAAGCCCATGCGATCGAGCGCGCCGGGCGCGAAGTTTTCCACCAGCACATCGCAGTACTTGATGAGCTTTTCGAGTACCGCTTTGCCGTTCTTGTGCTTGGTGTCGAGCGTGATTGAACGCTTGTTGTGGTTCAGCATCGTGAAGTACAGGCTGTCCACATCCGGAATGTCGCGCAGCTGCTCGCGCGTAATGTCGCCGGCCCCTGCACGCTCCACTTTGATGACGTCGGCGCCGAACCAGGCCAGCAACTGCGTGCAGGTCGGCCCCGACTGCACGTGCGTGAAGTCGAGTATGCGTACCCCGTCCAATGCCTTCGCCATCTACAGTCCCCGTCCGCGCGTCATTTGTACATGGTCTGGTTCTTGGTGCCCGGCGCGTACTCGCGCGGGTCCACCCAGATGTTAATCACCGCCGAGCGGCCCAGGCGGTGCACCGATTCGCGTGCGCGCAGCAGGGCAGGGGCGATCTGCGCCGGATCGCGCACCTCCTCACCATAGCCGCCGAGCATTTCGGCGAACTTGCCGAATGGCACGTCGCCCAGCAGGTTGCCGACATTGCCGCGTTCCTCGCCGTATTTCGCGAGTTGGCCGTAGCGGATCTGATTCATCGCCGAGTTGTTGCCAATGACGGCGATGTAGGGCACGCCGAAACGGTTGGCGGTCTCCATGTCAAATGCGGTCATGCCGAACGAGCCGTCACCGTAGTAGCACAGCACTTCCTTGCTGGGGTGGGCGAGGCCCGCGGCGATGGCGAATCCGGTGCCGACGCCGAGCGAGCCGAGCGCCCCAGGATCCATCCACTGGCCCGGGGCCCGCGGACGCACCGCCTGTGCCGAGATTGTCACCACGTCGCCGCCGTCCCCGATGTAAATGGTGTTTTCAGCCAGGAACTCGTTGAGCTCATAGGCGACCCGGTACGGATGAATTGGCACCGCATTGGACTTGAACAGCGGCATCAGCTTTTCGGTGGCGGCGCTCTCCGCGTCGGTCAGCTTTTTCATCCATTGGCGGCGCGCCTGGCGTTTGTCCTGCTTGAGCCGGCCGGAGGCAGCCTGCAGCACTGCGCCCAGAATCGCCCCCGGATCGCCGACCAGGCCGAGGTCGATGTCGCGGTTCTTGCCGACGGTGCGGTAGTCCATGTCGATCTGGACCAGCTTGAGCTTGGTGCTGATGCGCCGGCCGTAGCCCATGCGAAAATCGAACGGCGTGCCAACGATGACGATGACGTCGGCATCGGAGAATGCACTGCCGCGGGTACGGTCGAAGTGGTGCGGATCACCCGGCGGCAGCAGCCCGCGGCTGCCGCCATTGAAGTAGCCGGGAATGTCCAGGCCGCGCAGCAGCGCGATCGCTTCCTCGTGCCCGCGCGCCGACCACACCTGCTGGCCGTAGAGGATTGCAGGACGCTCGGAGTTCACCAGGATGTCGGCCAGTTTCTCGATGTCGCGCGGATCACCGATCGACTTGGTCGAGGCGCGGTAATGACCTGGCTTGGGAATGATCGCCTTCGACAGCTCGACTTCGCGATCGAGCACGTCGCGTGGTATCTCAAGATAAACCGGTCCGGTGGCGCCATTGAACGCCTCGCGTGCCGCCATCGAGATCATGTCAGCCACGCGCTCGGTGCTGGGCACCGAGGCGGCGAACTTGGTGATCGGTTGCAGCAATTCGACGTGCGGCAGGTCCTGCAGCGAGCCCATCTTGTGCTGGGTGAGCGCACCCTGGCCGCCGATGTGCAGCACCGGACTCTCGGAGCGAAATGCGGTGGCAATCCCGGTCATGGCATTGGTGCAGCCCGGGCCGGCCGTGGTGACCACGCAGCCGAGCTTGCCGGTCTGGCGCGCGTAGCCATCGGCGGCATGTGCGGCGACCTGTTCGTGGCGCACGTCGATGATGCGGATGCCCTCGTCGATACAGCCGTCGTAGATGTCGATGATGTGGCCGCCGCACAAGGTAAAGATGGTGTCCACGCCCTCGTTCTTGAGGGCCTTTGCCACCAGGTGACCGCCCGAGACCACGCCGGCGTCGCGGCTCTTGGGTTGCAAGGTGTTGTCCGCGGTGGTGGTCGCTGGCGCTGCAGCGGCTGCCGAGTTTGCGGGTGTCATAATTGCTCCGAGGTCGTCGACCAGGTCAAAGAAACGACGCGCCGGGGAGTGTCCCGGCTCGCGCGCTTAAGTGCCGTCCGTGGCGCGCGGCCATCCGGCCGCAGGGTAACTAACAAACGATCAGCCAAAAGATCAGCTGCCCGGCGCATGTTGTAGTGGCGCGCGGCCGCCGGCGGTGTCTGCGCTAGCGGTCTCGGCGCGCACCGCGGCGAAGTGCTTGACGCGCATCGGCTTCAGGACGAACAGGCCGATGGCCGCTGCCACCAGGTTGAATACCACCGCGATCATGAACACCGTGTGCCAGCCGCTGGACATGGCAATCGCCGCAGCAAAGGGCACCAACAGCGAGCCTGCGCCTTTGGCCGTGTAGAGCATGCCGGCGTTCGCAGCCGCGTACTGTGCGCCGAAGGTATCGCCCTGCGTGGCCGGAAACAGACTGAAGATCTCGCCGTAGACGCCGAAATACAGCGCGGTCATGACCACGAAGGTGACCGGATTGCTGCCGGCCTGGCTGAGGGTGAACAACGCGATGGCGCCGATGATGAAGGCAAGGGCCATGGTGTTTTCCCGACCGATCCGGTCCGACAACCAGCCGAAGAACGGCCGGCCAATGCCGTCGAAGATGCGATTGAACATCAGCGCAAAGGGCAATGCCGCCATCGTCAGGCCGAGCAACGAGACGGGGGTTTTCGCGATTTGCAGGTCCTTGGCGATCGGCGCCATGGACGCCGCCATCGTCAGGCCGCCCGCGGCAATCAGCACGAACATCACATACAGCACGTAGAAGACGGGGCTGCGCAGCACCTGCGCCGGCGCAAAGCTGCGGGCTGATTGATTGCGCTTCGGAGCAGCCGCCACCAGCGCCGGCGGTGCCGCCAGCAGGCCCCACGCCATGACAAATACGATCAGGCCCTGCAATATGCCGAAGAACAGGAACGCATGCTGATAGCCGTCGGTCGTGATCATCTTCGAAATCGGCACGATGGTGAGTGCGGCACCGGCGCCGAAACCCGAGGCGGTAATTCCGGCGGCCAGTCCGCGGCGGCCCGGGAACCATTTGAGTGCATTGCCGACGCAAGTCCCGTAGACCGAACCGCAGCCGATGCCGCCGATCGCAGCGGCGGCGTACAGCACCGGCAGCGAGTCCGCGACCGAATTGAGCATCCAGGCAATCGCGACCAAAACGCCGCCTGCGATCACGACCGGGCGCGGTCCGAAGCGGTCGACCAGGTAACCTTCGACCGGCACCAGCCAGGTTTCGATCAGTACGAAAATGGTGAACGCCACTTGAATGGCGGGGCGTCCCCAGTGGAATTGAGCATCGATCGGGTTGACGAACAGCGTCCACCCATATTGCAGGTTGGCCACCGATGCCATGCAGATGACACCGAGTACCAACTGAATCCATGGATTGGCGAAAATTGAACCGGATGACGATTTTAAATTGGCAGCCATCGACGCTTCTCCTGTTGTGGCATGGCCCGCCGGGCCTTCAGCCGGGCGGCACGAACTTCCGTGATCGGCAGTAGAACCATGAGTAGAGTTTCATCTGGGTGCCATAGCGTCATTGAGATGGGACTGGTGTTGTGGAACCTGCCCCGAATAGATCGCCCGGAACCCCCCAAAGCGTGAATTGAATCCCACATTCTTTTGATCGCGCCAGACCATATGTGATATATCTCCAGCTTGTCAACTGTCGCGGCTGAGGGCGGATCAGGCGACCATCAGGGTCCGGCGCTCCTGATATGCAGTGCCTGATATATCTTGACACTCGATTTCCGCGCATAATAAATTCAGTTTGGCCCCGCGCTTAATAAATAACTTAGGGTATTCCGGATGCTGACGGTGTTTCTGTCATTGCTAGCTGCGACCGTGTCCATTCTCATCGGAAGCCTCCTCGCTCGCGCGATTTGCACCCTTCCACTGTCGATTCTGGCTTGCGCCGAGCACGCTGGGCGGTACGCACAGCTTGGAGCCCGTCAGTCGCCGGCGAGGCTTAAGGCCGCTGGCGGCCGGCGCATTCCTGCGCTGCCGGCCCCAAGCACCGGCGGGTTGGCGCTGGCTGCGGAGGCGTTGCGATGAGCACTGTGGCCACCGTCAGGCACATTCGTCACATGGCAGGTCAGCTGGCGCTGGCGCCTCTGAACGCGGTCAGCTTGCGCGACCAGGCCTACGCGCTGCTCAAGGACGCCATCGCGGACACCGACATCTACAGCGAACGCCGACCGTTGCGGCTGGATGAACGGCAACTGACGCAGGCGCTGGGCGTGAGCCGCACGCCGGTGCGCGAAGCGTTGTCGATCCTGGAGCAGGAAGGCTTCGTGCGCACCATACCGCGCCGCGGAATCTTCATCGTGCGCAAATCCAAGCGTGAAATCATCGAGATGATCCAGGTATGGGCGGCGCTCGAAGGCATGTCGGCGCGCCTGGCCACGCTGCATGCGCCCGATTCCGAGATCAGCAAACTGCGCCACCTGTTCGACGAGTTCGAGAACTCGCCGCCTTCAGAGCATATCGGCGAGTACTCGGATGCCAACATTGCCTTTCATCAGCTGATCATCCGGCTCGGCGGCTCGCGGCTGATTGCCGAGGCCACCAAGAATCTGTTCATCCACGTGCGGGCGATCCGCAAGGTCACGATCTCGCAGGACAACCGCGCAGCGCGCTCGATCATCGACCATCTGAAGATCATCGAAGCGCTGGAGCGTCGGGACACCGAACTGGCCGAGCAACTGACCCGGCAGCACACGCTCGATCTGGCCGCACACGTCGAACGCAATTGCGACTTTCTCGACTAGCGCGCAACTTCATAACAGCTACGCGCGCCCGGGGGGAACGGTGAAGATCGCGGTTATCGGCGCCGGCGCCATCGGCGGCTACGTGGGCGCCAAGCTCGCCTTGGCCGGCGAAGACGTCACCTGCATGGTGCGCGGCGCGAACCTTGCGGCGATTCGCAGCAACGGCATAAAGCTGATGATGAACGACGGCAGCGTGGAGCTGGCGTCGAGCGTCAGGGCAAGCGACGACTACGATGCCGCAGGTCCGCAGGACCTGGTGATCCTGGCGGTGAAAGCCAACCAGCTCGAGGCGGTGGCGGACCAGGTACCCAGGCTGTTTGGCGCCGATACCGTCGTGGTGACGATGCAAAACGGCATACCGTACTGGTATTTCCATTGCCATGGCGGGGAGCTGGCCGGCAGCATCGTGCGCAGCGTGGATCCGAACGGTCTGATCAGCCGCAAGATTCCTGCCGAACGGGTCCTGGGCTGCGTGGTCTATCCGGCGTCCGAGCTGCTCGCCCCCGGGGTCATCAAGCACATCGAGGGCGAACGCTTCCCGGTCGGAGAACTCGATGGCTCGCACAGCCCAAGGGCGACGCGGGTGGCCGATTGCTTCATTCGCGCCGGATTCAAGGCGCCGGTGCTGGACGATATTCGCGCCGAGATCTGGCTCAAGGTCTGGGGCAACCTGACGTTCAATCCGATCAGCGCACTCACGCGTGCCACGCTGGTAGACATCTGTCAGTTTCCGCCCACCCGGGCGCTGGCGGCGGCGATGATGACCGAGGCGCAGGCGGTGGCCGAGAAGCTTGGCATCACCTTTCGCGTCGGGCTGGAGAAACGCATCGCCGGGGCGGAGAAAGTCGGCAAGCACAAGACGTCGATGCTGCAGGATGTGGAGGCCGGCCGGCCGCTGGAACTCGAGGCCCTGGTCGGCGCGGTGGTGGAACTGGGCCGCCTGACGCACACGCCTACGCCTCACATCGACGCGCTGTACGCGCTCACCGATCTGCTGGCGCGGTCGATCGCCGCCGATCGCGCCGGAACGTGAGCCGGTGACACGCTGGGCGCGCTTTCGGGCCGCGGACGGTGCTCTGGGCTTCGGCGTGCTCGAGCCCGACGGCATCACGCAGTATGAAGGCTGCATGTTCGATCGCCCGAGGTCCACTGGTGTCACGCTGGCCAGCGGTGCGTTCACGCTGCTGCCGCCGTGCGTGCCCTCGAAGATCATCGCACTGTGGAACAACTTCCACGCGCTGGGCGCCAAGCTCGGCAAGTCGGCGCCATCGCATCCGCTCTACCTGATCAAGCCGGGCAGCTGCCTCGCGGGCCCGGGCGAGGCGATCAAACGCCCGCTCGCGTACCGGGGCAAGATTGCATTTGAAGGCGAGCTCGGCATCGTGATCGGGCGGCACTGCAAGGACATCGCGGCCAGTGGCGCGGCTGACTATGTTCTCGGATATACCTGCGTCAACGACGTGACCGCAGCCGAGGTGCTGAACGAGAATCCGGATTTCGCGCAATGGTGCCGCTCCAAGGGCTACGACAGTTTCGGCTGCGTGGGTCCCGTGATCGCGTCCGAGCTCGACTGTGCGCGTGCACGGGTGATTACCCGCCTGGACGGCGCCGAGCGGCAGAATTACCCGCTGTCCGACATGATCTTTCCGCCGCTGGAGCTGGTCAGCAGGATATCGCACGACATGTCGCTGTTACCGGGCGACGTGATCGCCTGTGGGACCTCACTGGGTGTCGGATCGATCAGGGATGGCTCGAGCGTCGAGGTGACGATCGACGGCATAGGCTCGCTGTTCAATGCGCTTCAATAGCAGGAGCCGATGCCCAGGTTCAACGCCAATCTGACGCTGCTGTTCAACGAAGTCGATTTCCTGGGGCGCTTTCGCGCCGCCAGGGATGCCGGTTTCAAGGGCGTTGAGTACCTGTTCCCCTATGCGCATACAAAGCAGGAGCTGCTCGAGCGCCTCCAGGTCAACCGGCTCACCCAGGTGCTATTCAATCTTCCTGCCGGCGACTGGGCTGGCGGCGAGCGCGGCATCGCCTGCCTGCCCGACCGCGTCGGAGAATTTCAGGACGGCGTGGGGCAGGGGATCGAGTACGCGCAGGCATTGCAGTGCCGCCAGCTCAACTGCCTGGCCGGTATCGCGCCGCAAGGCATCGATCCGCAGCGGGCACGCGACACGCTGGTCGGCAATCTGCGCTACGCCGCCGCAGCGCTCAAGGCGGCCGGCATCCGGCTGCTGCTGGAGGCGTGCAACACGCGCGATGTTCCCGGGTTCTTCGTCAATCGCTCCGGCCAGGCGCTCGAGATCATCGATGCCGTGGGTTCGGACAATTTATTCCTGCAATACGACATCTACCACATGCAGGTCATGGAGGGCGACCTGGCACCGACCATCAGGCGCAACCTCGATCGCATCGGCCATATGCAATTGGCGGACAACCCCGGGCGCCATGAGCCGGGCAGCGGCGAGATCAACTACCCGTTCCTGTTTGGATTCATCGACCGGCTGGGCTATTCCGGCTGGATCGGTTGCGAATACAAACCGGCCGGTAGTACCGTGGAAGGCCTGGGCTGGATCAAGCCCTACCTGTGATGCGGCAACGAGCATGAGCAAAATCGGTTTCGTCGGCCTAGGGCTGATGGGCAGGCCGATGGCAGGACATCTGCGCGCGGCCAGCCACGAACTCTATGTTCATGATCACAAACCCGCCCCGCAAGCGCTGATCGCGCAGGGAGCGATCCAGTGCGCTTCGGGCAAGGTGGTCGGCGAACGCGCGGACATCATCATCACCATGGTTCCTGACACGCCAAATGTAGCGGCCGCCCTGTTCGATGCCGACGGCATAGCGGCGGGTCTGTCGCCCGGCAAGATCGTGGTGGACATGAGTTCCATCTCCCCGCTGGCGACTCGCGAATTTGCCACCAGGATCGAGACGCTGGGCTGCCAGTACCTGGACGCCCCGGTATCGGGCGGGGAAGTGGGCGCGCGTGCGGCGAGCCTGACCATCATGGTCGGCGGACCTGAAAGCGCTTTCGGCAAGGTCAAGCCGCTGTTCGAGCTGATGGGCAAGAACATCACGCTGGTGGGCGGCAACGGCGATGGCCAGACTTGCAAGGTGGCGAACCAGATCATCGTCGCGCTGACGATCGAGGCGGTGGGTGAAGCGTTGCTGTTCGCGTCCAGGATGGGCGCCGACCCGGGCAGGGTGCGCCAGGCGCTGATGGGCGGCTTCGCGTCCTCGCGTGTGCTGGAAGTGCATGGCGAGCGCATGGTCAGGCGCAGTTTCGAGCCGGGTTTCCGCATCGAATTGCATCAGAAGGATCTGAACCTCGCGCTCACAGCCGCGCGCCAGGTCGGACTGTCGCTGCCCAACACGGCCACGGCACAGCAGCTGTTCAATGCCTGCAGCGCGCGCGGCGGTGCGGGCTGGGACCATTCGGCCATGGTGCGCGTGCTGGAGCTGCTCGCCAACCACGAGATCGGGCAATAGATGCCCATGAACGCAGCGGACGCGGCCGGCGTGCGCGTGTTGTTACGCCGCATGTTCGAGGCTGCCATCGGCGCGGCGCAGCCGGCGCTGTGCGTGCCGCCACATCTGCCGCGGCCGCCGCGCGGCCGGCTGGTGGTGATTGGCGCCGGCAAGGCCTCGGCAGCGATGGCGCGTGCGGTCGAGGACAATTGGGCCGGCGAGCTGTCCGGGCTGGTAGTCACGCGTTACGGATACAACGTGCCATGTCGCCGCATCGAAATCGTCGAGGCGGCGCATCCGGTGCCCGATGCGGCTGGCCTTGCCGCAGCCGAGCGCATCCTGCGCATGGTGCAGGAGCTGGGCCCGCAGGATCTGGTGCTATGCCTGATCTCCGGCGGTGCGTCGGCGCTGCTGGTGCTGCCGCTGCCCGGGCTGACGCTTGACGACAAGCAGGCGGTTAATCGGGCGCTGCTGAAATCCGGTGCCACGATCCGGGAGATCAACTGCGTGCGACGGCATCTGTCGGCCATCAAGGGCGGACGGCTTGGGGCCGCCTGTCACCCGGCGCAGATCATCAGCCTGCTGATCTCCGACGTGCCGGGCGATGATCCGGTCGACATCGGCTCGGGACCGACCGTTGCCGATCCGACCACGTGTGCCGATGCGCTGGCGATACTCAGACGCCACGCTATCAGCGTGCCGCCCAACGTGCTGCATCTGCTCGAGAGCGGACGCGGCGAGAGTCCGAAGCCGGGCGACGCGCGTCTGGCCGGCGCGGAAACCCGCATCATCGCCGCGCCGCAAATGGCGCTCGAGGCCGCGGCGGCCGCGGCGCGCGCAGCGGGAATTGCGCCGATGATCCTGGGCGACAGCATCGAGGGCGAGGCGCGCGACGTCGGCATGGTCATGGCGGGGATTGCACGCCAGGTAGTCACCCACGGCCAGCCTTGCGCGCCACCGTGCGTGCTGCTGTCGGGGGGCGAGACCACGGTGACGGTGCACGGCGCCGGTCGCGGCGGGCGCAATGTCGAGTTCCTGCTGGCGCTGGCTATTGCGCTCGATGGCCTGCCGGGCGCGTACGCGATTGCCGGCGATACCGATGGCGTCGATGGTACCGAAGACGTTGCGGGCGCAATCGTTACTCCCGACACGCTGGCGCGCGCGCATGCCTTGGGGCTCAATCCCAGGTTAAGCCTTGCCAATAACGACGGGCACGGATTTTTCGAAAGCCTTGGCGATGCGGTGGTGACGGGACCGACGCTGACCAACGTCAACGACTTCAGGGCCATCCTGATCGTCTGAGCGCAATTCGTGATGATCACCCGGCAGCTGCAGTATCTGACCGCTCTGGCCAGGGAGCGTCATTTCGCGCGCGCTGCCGCCGCCTGCAACGTGTCCCAGCCCACACTATCCGCCGGAATCAAGCAGCTGGCCGCATCGGCCTTGCGGTACTGCACCGCCTCAAGCCGTTCGATGTCAAACTGGACTACACCGATCGTCACCGGCGGGCGCCGGCGATTGAACAGGAACTGGGGCTGACGTGGCACTCCGATGTCGAATCGATGGTCAAGGTGTGCGATGTGGTGACCATCAATGCACCGCTGCATCCTGAGACCGAGCACATGTTCAATGACACGCTGATCGGCAAGATGAAGCGCGGCGCGTACCTGATCAATACTGCACGCGGGAAGATCTGCGATCGCGATGCGATCGTACGAGCACTGGAAAGCGGGCGGCTGGCAGGCTACGCAGGCGACGTGTGGTTTCCACAACCGGCGCCGAAAGACCATCCGTGGAGGACCATGCCACATCACGGAATGACGCCGCATATCTCGGGCACCTCGCTGTCCGCGCAGGCGCGCTATGCGGCCGGTACGCGCGAGATACTGGAATGCTGGTTCGAGCGGCGGCCGATCCGCGAGGAATACCTGATCGTCGATGACGGACACCTTGCCGGTGCCGGAGCGCATTCCTACAGCGTGGGTAAGACCGCGACCGGTTGACGGACGCCACTGGCGATTGCCGCCCGCGGCCCACTAGAATGCGCGATGACAGCGCGATCCCCGTGGGCACAGGGCCGAGTGGCCCTGGTCACCGGCGCCACCTCAGGTATCGGCCGGGCGCTGGCGTTGAGCCTGCTCGATGCGGGCGCGCAGGTGATCGCAGCCGGCCGGCGCCTGGAGCGGCTGGCTGAGCTGCAGCAGCAGGTCAATTCCGAGCGATTGCTCACCTGCGTACTCGATGTCCAATCCGCGCCGTCGCTTGCGAGCTGCCTGGCGGGCCTGCCCACGGGCTTCGCCGCCATCGATCTTCTGGTCAACAACGCCGGGCTGGCGCTGGGGCTGAACAAAGCCCACGAGGCAAACCTCGCCGACTGGGAGACCATGATCCAGACCAATGTCCTGGGCCTGACCCGTGTCACCCGGGCAGTCCTGCCGGGCATGGTGGCGCGCAACCGCGGCGACATCATCAACATCTCCTCGATAGCGGCCACCTACCCCTACCCGGGCGGCAATGTGTACGGTGCCACCAAAGCCTATGTGCGGCAGCTGTCGCTGAATCTGCGAGCCGATCTGCTCGGCACCGCAATCCGCGTGAGCTCGGTCGAGCTGGGTCTGGTCGAAACCGAGTTCTCGCTGGTGCGCTTCAAGGGCGATGAGACGGCTGCGCGGGCTCCTTATGCGGGCATGCGCCCGTTGTCGGGGCCGGACGTGGCGCTGGTGATCGAGTCGATCCTGCGTCTGCCATCGCATGTGAACGTCAACGCGATCGAAGTCATGCCGGTGCAGCAGGCGTTCGGGCCGCTGGCGGTGGATCGATCAACTGCCGACCGGTGAGCGCTGAGAGCGTCAGGATGGGGTCGGCGCCAGGCCGCGCAGTCGCCGTCCTTCCATCCATTGCCAGGACAACAGTGACGGCAGGCCGCACAGCACTTCGCGCATGCGCTTGGCCATGGACACCGACAACGCCAGCTCGGCGCTAATCCCCAGCGCCTGCCCGAACAGCACCAGGCCGGCCTCCTGCACGCCGAGCCCCGCCGGAACCATGAACGCCAGCAGGCGCACCGCCTGGGTCAGGCTCTCGAGCATCATGGCGGCGCTGGCAGCCACCGGGTGTCCGAACAGGCGCAGCGCAAGCCAGATTTCGAACGACCCGCAGACCAGTGCGGCCAGCTGCAGGCCGCCTGCGGCCAGCAATCGCCAGCCGCGACGAAGGGTGGTGCGCAGTTCATGATCCAGTGAGGCTGCGCCTTCGGCGATCGTGCCCTCGCCCACGAACGGGCGCAACAGGCCGTGCAGACGCCTGAATACCGAACCGTACCGCAACAGCAACGCGGTCAGCGTCGGCACCAGCAGACTGCACAGAAATGGCAGCAGCAGTCGACGATATTCCGCACCGCTGGCATGCAGGTCGAGCAGCAGCAGCAGTCCAAATGCGGCAAACAGGTACGACACGATCAGTGTCAGCAGAATCTCCACGATGATGGTGGCACTCACGGGAATGGCTGCCAGCCCGCGCCAGCGCACCAGCCGCACGCCTGCGACGCTGCCGCCGACGCTGGCCACGGGCAGCAGGCGATCGATCGCGTCGCGCACGAAGGCGACCCAGAGCAGGTAGCCGAGCCCGGCGCGTCGTGCGGGATCATAGGGGCGCAGCAGCACCAGCCAGCCGATGGCGTACAGCAGCAGCGGCAGGGTGCGATAGGGCACCAGCCACAGCAGTCGAGCGCCCGCCAGCTCAAAAGTCTGCAGCATGGCCGACAGGTCGGCACGCACCACCAGCGTGATCAGCAGTGCCAGGCCCAGCAGGCCGCCGATATACGCCGCGATTTTCAGATCCTGGCTCCGCCTGCAGCGCCCGCTGGACGTGAACCGTACGCCGGGCCGACTCTCATGAGCGCCGATGCATGATGCCGTCGTGGTCGACCGCGAACTGGTTGCCGCGCCAGATCACCTGCGAGCCGAGCAGGCTTCGACACCACACCCACAGCAGCAGCAGATCGCGCGCCGGCAGCAGCCAGCAGTCCGACAGCGGCGGACGAGCATCGTGGCGTCGATGCACCATGTGCAGCGCCAGCCGCGCCAGCAGCGTGGTCAGGAACAGTGCCCAGGCGGTGAGCGGCAATGCCTGATCGACCGCGATCAGCGCCAGGCCGAGCACCGCCAACGGCAGGCTGAAGGTCAGGAACATCCAGGGAAAACTCTTCGGCCGCAGCACCCGTATGGTGCGCATCCAGCGTAGCTCGTGGCCGATGAGTGAGCTCAGCTTCGGTTCGTCGTGTTCGGCCGTGGGCCAGTAGCGTGACAGCACGGTGCGCAGCCCCAGGGCGCGCACCAGTTCGCCCAGACGATGATCCTCGGCCAGGTGGCTGGCTATCTGCTGCAGCCCACCGATTGCCTGCAGCGTGTCGCGCCGCAAGCAGATAGTCTGCCCTGAAACATAGCCCTGGTAGCCGAACAGCCACGCCAGCAGTACCGACGGTGCGTACCAGTCGTTGATATACATCGCGCCCAGGCGCGACCAGATCTGGCGCGTAGGCACGCCGCGGTGCAGGCAGGTGACCAGGCCGACATTGCGATCCTGCAGCGGTGCCGTCACCGCGGCGAGATAGTCGGGCGCCACACAGGTGTCGCTATCGGCCATCACCAGCAGCTCATACCGCGCGCGCGCGATCATGTTGATCAGGTTGCTGACCTTGGCATTGCTGCCGTGCTGCTGCGGATCGATCACCACATCGACCGCCAGCGCCGGGAATTCCGCCACCAGGCGGCGCACCACCGCGAGCGCCGCATCGGCCGGATCGCGCACACCGAACACGATCTGGAACTGCGGGTAATCCTGGCGACAGAAGGAGCGCAGGTGCTGGTACAGACCCGGCTCCGCGCCGTACAGCGGCTTGAGTATGGTCACCGGCGGCAATCCAGGCACGCGTGCCGTGGATGCCGGAACGCGCCACACCAGCATCGCGATCAGCGTCAGAGTCGCGTAGAGGGCCGCCACCGCCAGGCTGGCGAATCCAATGAAATGCATGATCGAAACTAGTGCGACCATCGCCACCTCGGGACTGTCGCTAAGGTAGCGCTTTCGCCGCCCGAAATTGCAGTGGTGCGGTGCATCAAAGTTACCCGGATCACGCTAGCGCCGCGTGGCGGAGAATCCGCCGCCGTAGCGCCAGGCCAGCAGGCTCGGCAGCAGCACCAGTGCGCACAGCAATGTCATCGCCAGGCCAACCGTGAGCAGGATGCCCATGCTGACGGTACCCGGGTGCTTGGCGAGCATGAGATTGCCGAAACTGGCGGTAGTGATGAGCGCACCGAACAACACCGCGCGCGCGGTGCCGGTGCGCAGGATGTTCACCCGTGTCGCGGCAGCGAGCCGGCCGCGTTGCACCAGGTACACGCCATAATCCACGCCCACGCCCAGCACCAGGGGCAGTGCGATGACGTTGGCAAAATTGAACGGCACATTGAGCAGCACCGAGCCGGCGACGGTGAGCAGCCCGGCAAGCGTCAACGGTATCAGCACCAGCAGCATGCCCACCACGCTGCGCAACAACAGCAACAGCAATATCGTGATCGCGATGAACGAATACAGGAACGCCTGGCGGAATGCGGCCACGACCGAATGTCCCGATTCGATGAAGCCGATCGGCGCACCAACGGCATCGGGAGCGGCGCTGCGCACCTGGGTCACGAAGCGCTCCATCGCCGCCGGGCCGTTCAGCACCTGTTTGGGCCACGCTTCGACCCGGTAGTGTCCGTCCGCGCTCTTCCATTTGGACACCAGTGCAGCGGGCAGGTCCTGCTCGCTGACCGGCGCGGCCTGAAGAGCCAGTTGCAGACTGCGGATCTGTGCCGGCAGTGCACCCAACAGGCCATCGCGCAGCCGCGCATACAACGCGGCGCGCGCCGTCGGGTCGGCCCGGTCCGCGGCTGCCTGCAGCGCGTCGAGCGATTGCAGCAGGGCGCGCGCAGCCGCCACACCGCCGGCCGCATCCGGGCGAGCGGCCAGCCGGGAAATATAGGCGGGCAGATCGGCGTGGAAGGTAGCAATGGTGGTCGCATCGTCCGCGCGCGGCACCGGCCTGATCACGGCATCCGTCAGGGACGGGCCGAGCGACAGGTTAAGGTCGGCCAGGATGCCCAACTTCGCATCCTGATCCTGCGGCACGAAGTCTGCGAGCGTGAGTACATGGGCTACCAGCGGCAGCGCCGCGAGTCTCTTGGCGGTAGCGCGTGCCGCATCGGCGTCGTCCGTCACCACCGATAGCGTCAGTGGCGGCAGGTTGGCGTCGCGCAGCAGGTCACGGAACGTCGCCACCGACTCGCTCCTGGGGTCGCGCAGGTCCAGCGGGTCGTAGTCGAAATGCGCGCGCCCCACCACGGCGATGGCGCCGGCGGCCAACACGATCGCTACGATCCAGATAGTGCGCGCGTGCGTGTAGGGCAGGTCGAGCAGGCGACCCAGGCGGCCGGTACCCGGCGCCTGCAGCTTCACGCGCCCGGGGTCGGGCGGCATGAGCCTGATCAGGGCCGGCAGCAGACTCAGACTCGCACCGAGGCTGATGAACATGCCGGTGCCGGCAATCAGGCCCAGTTCTGCGATGCCGGTGAACGAGGTCGGGATGAAGGCGAAGAAACCGAGCGATGTGGTGGCAGCGCATACCGCCATGAAGCCGGCGATATCGCGCGCCGCGCGCGGTAACGCGTCCTGGGGGGCAACCCCGGCCGCCAGCAATTCACGGTACTGCATGCACAAGTACAACGAGTAGTCGATCCCGAGGCCGACATACAGCACGCTGAACGCGATCGAAATCAGGTTGAGGTGGCCGACGGCGAGGGTGGCGAACGCGCCGGTAACGATCAGGCCGAACAGTAGCGTGAGCACCGCTGCGGCCACCAGTCGCAGTGAACGTAGCGCGAGAAACAGCAGCACCGCCACCACCACCATGCCGCCTGAGAACGCGCGCAGGCCACCGGCGAAGGCACTGTGCAATTCCTCGTGCTCCAGTGCCACCGAACCGGTCAGGCGCACGCTGACGTGGTGCGCGCGATCCAGCTGCAGTTGCCGCTCCAGCTGCTGGATGGCCGACATCGCTGCATCGGCCGGGAACAGTTGTGTGTAATCGAGCGTCGGGGTGATCTGCACGAATCGGCGCAGCGGTTCCGGCTGCACCACGGAGCCGGCACCGATCAGCGATTCCCACGACATCGGCTCATCGATGCCGGACACGGCGGCATCCACTGCATGGGCGAAACCGTTGAAGGCGGGCGCAAGGTCGAATCCGGCCGCGTCCGCGTTGGTTACCGCCCGGTCGAGCAGCGTGAACAGTCCGTGCAGGCTCAGGTCGCGATCGAGTGCCCCCAGAAACGGTTGCGCCTGGTTCAGGCGGTCGGCCACCGTCTGCAGAGCGTCGGTATCCAGCAGCAGCAATCCGTTGCGTCGAAAATAGTTTTCCGTTTCGAACGCGAACACTTGGGGGAACAAGTGCGGCTGGTCGCGCAGCGCCGCCACCAGCCGTTGCTGGGCGCTGTCGGCCAGTTCCGGAGTGTCGCCGTCGATCACCGCGACGATGCCGGGGTCGAGATGCGGAAACAGGCGATCCATTCGAATCTCGGCCTGGCGCCACGGCAGTTGCGCCGACAGCATGTGCTCGGTGTTGGTATCGACGCTCAGGTGGCCGACGATGTAACGCGCGAGCACCAGCGCCAGCAATAGCGCCGCCACCGCCACCCAGGCGGCGCGTCGCTGCACGGCGTCGATCCACCAGCTCAACACGCGGCCAGCGGCAGTGGCAGCAGGTTGGACTTGCGGATCGTGGTTATGCATGATTTTGTAGTTTGTTCATGGTGGCATCGTTGACATGGCGTCGAGTCTGACTGCTGGAGCAGCGTTTCGCTTACGACATGATGGCTTTTGTTTATACTGTTGAAGTGACTGCCGAATTGATGATGACTGCACGCTTCGTACAGTCCGGCAGTTTAAGAGATTTTGCCGCTCCGATGCCAAATTCAGGCGGCCCGGTATCCACGGAGAATGCTGTTGTCGCGTTATCGCAGAGTGTGTTTGAGTGTGGCCGCTTCAGCCCTGGTTGCAACGAGCAGCGCGGCTGCCGACCCTGCCGGGACTCCGGCCGACGTAATCACGGCGTTTCATGCGACGCTGCTCGACAACATGAAGCATGGCAAGCAATACGGTTGCGACGGGCGCGCGCAGCGCCTGTCGTCTGCGGTCGATGCCACCTACGACATACCGTTCATTGCCGAGCGGGCGCTGCGGCGCGACTGGTCGAAGCTGACACCCGATCAGCGCACCCAGTTCGTCGCGGCCTACAAGGACATGGTCACCACCACCTATGCCACGGAATTTCGCAGCTTCGATGGCGATGCTTTCAGCACGCTGGACTCCAAGGAGCTGCCGAACGGCTACGAAGTAGTGCATGCGCGGCTCAAGCCAGGTCACGGCGATGCCCATACGTTCGACTACGTCCTGCACCGCGCGCCCGGCGGCTGGCGTGTCGCGAATGTGGTGTCCGACGGCGTGAGCACGCTGTCACTGCAGTCCGAGCAATACGCCAGTGTGTTCGAGCAAAAAGGCGGCTTCGACGGCCTGATCGCCTGGCTGCAGGATCAGACGCGTGACAAACGCAGCGAGTGCAGTGCCAAAACCGCGGGCTGACGCGCGGTTATCCCGACTGCGCCTTCAGGCATGGCCGCGCGCTGCGTCGATGAGCAATTGCATGCTGGCAAAGCTGCTGCGCTGAACCAGCAGATCGCGTGCCAGGCGCACTGCGTTGCCTTCGCACCTGGCGCGCAGCTCCGGGTCGGCGATGGCCTCGAAGTCCTCGACGTGCGCCAGCCCGACGACGCGGCGGATCATCTTGCTGCCGGCAAACCCGAGCGCCTGGCTCCAGATCGCACTCAGGCGTGCGTCGATTGCCGGCTGCAGCAGATCCGCGGCATCGAGGTTCAGCCGTGGCTGGTAGATGCTTCCGCCGCGCGCATCGGTCGCGCGCTCGCGCCACAGCTGCGAGAAGGTGCGCTGAAATGTCTCCCACAGCGACTGCGTCTGGGCCAGTAAGTAGGACCGGTATGCTTGCCGTTCGCCGGGTATTCTTTCATGGCCGCGCTGCGACAAGAATGCGATGAGCATGTTGCCGATGATCGCCCCGACATCGAAACCCATGGGGCCGTAGAAAGCGAATTCCGGGTCGATCACACGCGTGTCGAGCTCCGTGACCATGACTGAGCCAGTGTGCAGATCGCCGTGTATCAGGGATTCGCAGCAGTTCTGAAAGCACCACTTCATCTCCTGCACGGCCAGCTTCAAGGATGTGTCGCGTCGCAGTCCGGCCACAACTGCATCCAGTTGCGGGCTGGTGTGGCGATTCATCGGCGCAGCAAAATACGGTTCGTCGAAAATGAGATCTTCACTGATCCTGCACATGGCGCTGTTGCCGAGAAACTGCGCCACACGTTTTTTCTTGTCCGCCGCAGCAAGATGCAGGTCCGAGGTAAAGTACAGCGTGCGCGCCAGGAATCTGCCCAGGTGGTCCCCAATCTGCGGGTATTCAATGCCGCGGATCAGTCCCTTGCGCAGCACCACGTGCGCCGCCAGATGCTCCATGACTATCAGCGCCATCTTTGCATCAGCGTAGTAGAGAGCGGGCACGAACGGCTTGGCCCATCGGGCCTGCTCGAGCAGGGCGAGGTATTCGAAATGCGATCGCGACAGGGGCAGCGGCCAGCTGTCACCGACCAGCCGCACGTATGGCAGCGCCTGCTTGACCACCACCGAGCCTGCCGGCCCATGCACTATGAACACCAAATTCAGGTTACCGTCCCCGACCTCGCGCGTGGTCCAGTGCGCCGCGCTGCCACCCAGTCTTGCGGCAATCGCGGCGCGGCCGGCCAGATACTGCGCCACCGTGTCCGGGGCGAGCGCGCTGTAGGCGGCCGTCGCGCTTGCGGCGCTATGCTGCCGCGTGTCGGGTAATGTCAGCTCATCGAAGGTTCCGATGACTGCGGCATCGGTCGCCGGCGGCGGAGCCGCGTCCCGCTGCACCAGGATGGCCTGCATGCCTGCGGCCGCCGCCGCCGCGATCTCCCCCGGGTGATCGGACAGGAACAGGATAGCGTCGGCGGGAAGGGCGATCGATGCGGTGATGGCGCGGTACGAGCCGGCGTCGAGCTTGGATCCTATGGCGGTGTCGAAGTGCCCGGAGAACAGGGGCGCCAGGTTGCCGTGGTCGGTGTGGGAAAACAGCAGCTTCTGTGACGCCACCGATCCTGACGAGTAGACATACAGCCCCAGCCCCTGCGCGTGCCATAACCGCAGCGCACGCACAGCGTCATCGTACACGTGCGCGCGCAGCTCGCCGCTTTCGAATCCCTGCTTCCAGACGATACCCTGCAGCGCCTTGAGCGGCGTGATCTTGCGGTCCTCATCCATCCATCGCAACAGCAGCTCGATGAGCTGTTCGGAACTGAGCGGTGCGGTGCCCTCGATGCGGCATACCTCGTCGAGGATGTCACGGATTTCCACCGCATGGTGGCGCACGTAGTCCGGGATGTGCCTGCGCGCGAACGGAAACAGCTGTTGCTTGACGAACTCGATGCTGCTGGTAGTTCCCTCAATGTCGAGAACGATCGCGCGCACATCGTCGTTGCTGATCACGCGGCTTGATGGTCGAACGGCGGAAACCTGGCCGCGATGGTATCACCGGTGAAAGTGGCCACCCATCCCCTGGGCGTGGTGAAAAGCCGGATGGCGGTGAAACGCGGTGCCGGGCCCATGTCGAACCAATGACGGGTACCGGCCGGCACCCCGATCAGGTCATTGCGCTCGCACCGGGTCATGTAGATCTTATGATCAACGCGCAGATAAAATAGCGCGGCACCCTCGACGAAAAAGCGCACCTCATCTTCATCATGGGTATGTTCACTGAGGAATCTGGCGCGCATCTGATCCCGGTTGGGATTGTCGGGCAGGCAGCGCACCACATCGACCGATTGATAGGCGCCTTCGCGTTTCAAGCGCTCGATGTCCGCCTGATAGAGCGCCATCACCGACTCGTCATCGTCCGTCGGCGAGAGTTCACGGGGCGCATGCCAGCGTTCGAATCGGACACCGATGTTGCGTAGTGCGGTGGCGATTTCACGCACATCCGCGCTGTCTAGTTGCGCCACCAGCGGGCCATTTTCCGGATACACCATAAGGCGACTCATGCGCTGCCTCCTCGGTGCAACTGACGTGCCTGCAGCTCGCACGTCAACAGATGATCCATTGCTTCAAAGATGCGCTCGGCCTCCTCCAGACTCGCGCCCCAGCTGGTGATGCCGTGACCGCGGATCAGGTAGGCCGGCGGGCAGGGCTGCCGTTGAAGGCGCGCCGTGACGATCCGGGCCAATGCCGCGGTGTCCTGCGAATTATCGAACACCGGCACGCTGACGCGGATGTCATGGGTAGCGATGCCTGGAAGCGCCTTGAGCATCTCGTATCCGTCGAGCACCAGCTCCTCGTGGCCCGGCAGCGATCTGCTCAGCGTCACCGCGGCGATGGAGTGCACGTGCAACACGGCGTTGGCGCGTGGATAGAGCCGATACAGTCCCATGTGCAGCGCGGTCTCCGCCGAAGGTATCCTGCCATCGAGCGCCCGGCCCTGGTCATCCACCAGCATGACGTCCGAGGCGCCCAGTCGTCCCTTGTGCGACCCGGAAACCGTGATTGCGGTCCCATCCGCCAGTCGAATGGAAATGTTACCCGATGTCGCCGGCGCAAGCCCGCGCACGTCCAGACGCTGGCCGAGGGCGACGATCTGCTGGATGGCGGCTTCGAGTGCTGCGGGCACGGCTATTAACCGTCTAGCGGACGCTCCGCGCAGTTTGTCCGAACAGGATCTTGCGGCTCTCCTCCGTCACCACCGGGGTGTTGCGGAACTCTTCCGCCCGCGCGTAGGCGCGCAGCGTCGCAGGTCTTGCGGCGATGCCCTCGAACCAGCGCTTCAGGGCGGGGAACTGCGCCAGATCCTGCGCCTGCAGCTGCCATGGAACGATCCAGGGGTAGGCAGCGATGTCGGCGATGGAGTAGTCGTTGCCGGCGAGATACGCATGCGTGGTGAGCCGCCGGTCCATGACGCCGTACAGACGGTTGGTCTCGTTGACGTAGCGCTCGATGGCATAGGGAATTTTTTCCGGCGCGTAACGGTTGAAATGATGGTTCTGGCCGGCCATCGGGCCCAGGCCCCCGACCTGCCAGAACAGCCATTCGAACACGGCCTTGCGCCCGCGCACGTCAGGTGGCAGCAGGCGTGCGGCTTTCTCCGCCAGGTAAACCAGGATCGCGCCCGATTCGAATACCGGGATCGAGGCGCCGCCGTCGGCCGGAGCCGAATCGATGATCGCCGGCATGCGATTGTTGGGGCTGAAAGCCAGAAACTCCGGCTTGAACTGCTCGCCGCGGGAGATATCCACCGGCACGATCCGGTACGCCAGACCGGTCTCCTCCAGGAACATCGTAATTTTGTGGCCGTTGGGCGTCGGCCAGTAGTACAGGTCGATCATCGCCATTGCTCCTCGGGGGTCGGAAGTCACAATGCCGGGCCGGACATTGCGCGTCAACCGCCGTCACGCGCGGGCGTTGCTGACTGGGCGGCCGGCCCGGTGCGGCTCGAGGCTCCGGTTCGTGCCCAAGCCCTGCAATTGTAAAAACGTGCTGCCAGGAGCGCACGTGGGCGCTGGACTACAGCAACTCGGAACTTTTCGGTTCAGCAATGTGAGCGCGAGTTAAGAAAATCGCAAATTGAGCTGTGTCATGATAGGACAGCGCCTACGTCGGTGGTTCGCAGACCGGTTTGCCGGTGAGAGAAGGATGCACGATCGTCTCCTGATGACAGCTGCCGTTTCCCGTTGGCTTGCCAGTCTGGCATTGATTCTGTGTGTGGGGCTGCCGCGCATGGCCTGGGCGCAAACGCCATCGCCGCTGCAGGAATGGCAGTATCCGGGCGGCACCATTCTGGAGAAGCTGTACGAGCCAAACACCAAGGATTGGCGCGTGGTGCTCGGTGCAGCCTTGATTTCAGAACCGCGCTACGACGGCGGGCTGGCCTACCACGTCACACCCGGCCCGGTGATCGTCGTTCTCTACAAGGACATCGCCTTCGCTTCAGTCGGCGAGGGCATCGGCGTGAACCTGCTGCACGGCGACAAATATAGAGCCGGGGTGTCGGTCGGCTATGACCTCGGACGCCCGATGTCGGACGACTACACGCATCTGCATGGACTGGGCGACATCAGACCGGCGCCGGTGGTCAAGGCGTTCGCCTCCTACGTGGTATCGAAATCGTTCCCATTGGTACTGCGCGCCGACGTGCGGCGGATCGTGGGCGGCGCGGACGGCCTGCTGGGCGATTTCTCGTTCTTTATGCCGCTGCCCGGAAGTTCGCAGAAGTTCGTGATGTTCGCCGGCCCGTCGGTAACCTGGGCCAATCACCAATACATGCGGAATGTATTTGGCGTGTCCGAGGTTCAGGCGGAGGACTCCGACTATTCACGCTATCACGCGCATGGCGGCCTGACAGCTGCGGGTATCGGGTTCAGTGCCAGCCGTTTCATCACCGATCACTGGCTGGTGAATGCGGATCTGGCTTGGAATCGACTGCAGGGCAGCGCCAGCGCCAGCCCGATCACGCAGTCCAATGAGCAGGGTGTGGTCGAGTTTTCGACCGAGTATCGCTGGTAACTTTTGGCGTGAGATCTATTTGGCGCCAGCCGTGCCGGGGCCCGGGGCGTACTGCGCCTCGCCATTGCCGAATGACCAGTTTTCCTTCCCTACTTCGATCAGGTTGATGACCACATCCTCGCGGCGCAGCCCCACGCGCTCGTGCAGGCCATCCGCGACCGCTTGGTAGAAGGCGCGCTTCATTTCGACGGACCGACCCTCGTTGAGGGTGACCTGAATCACGATGGCATCGGAAGATCTGTGGATGCCCAGGTAGTCGGAATCAATCACCAGGTCGGCGGCCGCGTGTTCGGCAATGACCTGGAAGCGATCATCCTGCGGCACGTTCAGCACCTTGATCATCGCGTTGTAGACGGTATCGCCAACGGCGCTGCGGTACTGCATGTCCTTACCCTTTGGAAGATCGATGCGGGCTAGCGGCATGGGAAGTCCTCGCGGCAGGTTGCGGTAGTGGTGAAGCGTGGTGCTGCATATAATCTCACCGATGGCGTGTCATTGTCAGTCGCTGCATCCCTAGTGCGCTCCCACCACGGCGCCGTCGACAGTGCGCGCGCGTCGCTGGCGCGGCGCCTGCTGTCGCTGGTGGATCTGACCAGCCTCAACGAGTCGGATGATGCGGCGAGCATCGCCAAGATTGCGAGCCTGGCGCACACCCCGGCCGGTCGGGTGGCCGCGCTGTGTACCTGGGGACGCCTGGTTGGCGCTGCGCGCACCGTGCTGGCTGGCAGCAACATCGCCGTCGCCGCCGTGGCAAACTTTCCTGCCGGTGCGGCCGACATCGACGCTGCGGCCGCCGAAACCGCGGCGGCGATTGCTGCCGGCGCGGATGAGGTGGATGTGGTATTCCCCTATCGCGAATTCCTTGCCGGTCGGCCCGATAGCGGGCTGCAACTGGTACGCGCCTGTCGCGCCGCCTGCGGCGAGCGCGTGCTGCTCAAGGTCATTCTGGAGACCGGTCAGATTGCCGCGCCGGAGCGCATCCGGCGCGCCGCCGAGATAGCAATCGAGGGCGGCGCTCAGTTCCTGAAGACCTCGACCGGCAAGACCGAACCGGGCGCCACGCCTGAGGCGGCGGTCGCGCTGCTCGCAGCCATCGGCGATGCCGGCCGCCACGGCCTGCGCATCGGTTTCAAGGCATCGGGCGGCATTCGCAGCATCGAGCAGGCGCAATCCTACCTGCGGCTATACGAGGATCGCTTCGGCGCCGATAGCGCGCGGCCGGAGAACTTTCGCATCGGCGCATCCGCGCTGATTCACGAACTGCTCGCGCAGCTGCAGTAGCCGGGTCCTGCGCAACCGCCAAGCCAGTCACGGCTGCGGGGCCGGGCGCGTATACGCCTGCGCCTTTTGTTCCAGGCCGCGAAACTTGGCGGACAGCTGGTCAAGCCGCGCGACCCAGTCCGCTCGGACGGGCTGGCCCTCGATCGCGGTGTGAAAGCGCACCAGGATCATGATCAGGAACAACGGCTTTATGAATGCGCTGCGCGCTGCAAGGGCAAACACGACCGCACTGAACACCGACACGGCTCCCAGGCCACGCACCGGCGCCGGCAACCGCAGGGCGATCGCCGCCGCTGGCCCGAGCAGCAGCAACCACAGCAAGGCACTCAGCGCAAATTCGGCCACCACGATCCAGGCTGCCGTCTTGAGAATCGGCCTGGCATTCTGGCAGTAGTAGACCAGGCCATCGCGCGCGCCGGTCCAGGGGTTGTCGGCGTTGCAGGCCAGGTTATAGGACAGGATCGCCTTGTCCATGTAGCGCGTTGCGGCACGCACGATGGTCGTGAGCAGATTGGCGATGGCGCCCAGGCCCGGGATGGGGAGCGCGCCTGCGATCCAGTCCAGCGTGCGATGAAATGCGTTGAGCACGCCGCGCACCAGCAGATTCATGACGAACAGCAGATTGACCTGCCCGAAATGTTGTGTCACCACCCGACGTCCGTACTCGAACATGGATTGGCCGCCGTTGCGGACCTGGCCGTATACGATCAGCTGGGTCAGCACCGCGACATGGCCGCAGTCAATCAGGTGCAGGAAGTAGCGCAGCGATAGCATCCAGTAGCACACAGCCAGCACCGCGCCACACAGGAACCAGATCCAACCGAGAGCCGGCGCCACGTGGGCGCTGAACCACACCAGCCCGCCCACGGTCAGCAGCAGCCAGACGATCGCGGCGAGCGAAAACGCCAGCAGGAATGCGAATCGGATCAGGGCGTAGGGCAGGGTCCGCAACAGCAGGCCAAATGCGCTAAACAGGCCGCAATCGCGCACCGCCACCGGATATCCGGGGACTATTGCGGGGCTCGACACGGCACGGTCCAGGCTGACTCAGCGGGCCGCCGCTGCAGGTGCTCGAGCAGGCAGAACAGCGACACCTCGAGCAGGCTGAGGTCGTGCGCGGGCAGCGAATCGAGCACCTGCTTCGCATGCTGGTCGAGCCAGTGTAGCGATGACTCGCCGCGCCTGAGATTGGGCAGCTTGAGCGCCGGGTTGGCGCCGTAAGCCGACGAATCGGCAGCCGTCATGTCGTAGATCGGCTCAAGCTCATAGGAGATCCCGAGTTCTTCCGCGAACATGAGCGCCACGCGGGTGAACAATGAACTGCGCCGTCCGATGATCCGCACCGCGAACGCTGCACCTGTTGCTGCAACTACGCCGCTCATCCGATCTCCTTGCTCCGCTATCACAGGCGACATTATGTCCTTCGTGTGTTGCCGTACAGACCGCCAGGCCCCGGCGTGCGATGTTTCATCATAACGTGATCGGAACGAATGGCGTCTGACTCAAGCCGAGGTGCATGTATGCGCGGATTTAAAGTTCTGATGTTGACCGCAGCGGTGGCAAGCTGTCTCGCGGCAGTCCCAGCCACGGTACTGGCGGGGGTCAGCATTGATATCGGTCTTGCCCCTGCGTGCCCCTATGGCTACTACGACGCTGCTCCTTACGGCTGCGCGCCCTCGGGTTACTACGGTCCGGAGTGGTTCAGAGGCGACGTGTTCGTTGGCGCCGGCCCGTGGTTTCATGGACCGAGCAACTTCCGCGGCAATGTGGACCGTTCGTATCACCCGGCCAACGGCTACCGCGGTCCCATGCCGAATCGCGGCGAGAAATTCGACCCGGCCAAACGGGTCGACAAAGAGCATTTCAAGGGTAACGAGGAACGCGACGGCCGTGGACATGCGAGCGAGCCCAGGCACTAAGGCTGGCCCGACGGCCTGGGCGCCGAGGCACAGTGTAAGAATCCTGCACCCACAAGTGCCTGCGATTGGAGGACGGCTGGCCGCAGGCGGTTTGGGCTAGGCTGCCCGCGTCTCAAGATCCGGAGAAGTAGATGATTACAACGCTGCGCATTGCAAAATTCAGTTTCCTGCTCGGGCTGATCGCGTTTACGTCGGCGTGCGTCGTCGAGCCGCGCGAAGGCTATTGGGATCACGGCCACAATCGCTATTACCACGAACACGCGTGGCATGACTGCGGTCATGAGGACAATTTCTGCCGCTAAACGGCTAAAGTCGCTGGCGCGAAAGCGCGCCAGCAGTCGCGGCATCAGTGCTTGGCGAGCGCGATGCCTTTGCCGTCGGCATCCAGCGCCGCAAATTCGGTGTCGCTGAGTTCGATGCCGGCGGCCGCGACGTTCTGCTCCAGGTGCGAGCGCTTGGAGGTTCCTGGAATCGGGAGCATGACGGGACTGCGCTTGAGTACCCACGCCAGGGCCACCTGTCCCGGGCTCGCATGATGTCGCTTCGCGATGCTGTCCAGCGCCGATCCGGGGTGCGTCAGGCTTCCGGCGGCCAGCGGAAACCATGGTATGAAACCGATGCCTTGCGAGCTGCAATACTCCAGCACGTCTTCGCTGGCGCGATCAGCCAGGTTATAGCGATTCTGGACGCTGGCCACGCTGAACACCTTCTGCGCTGCCTTGATTTCGGGCACCGAGACCTGACTTAAGCCCGCGTGGCGAATGATGCCGCGGTCGAGCAACGATTTTACCGCGCCGAACTGTTCGTCGCGCGGCACCTTGGGGTCGATGCGGTGCAATTGCCACAGGCCGATCTGCTCCAAACCCAGGCGCTGGCAGCTGGTGTACGCCTGCTGGATCAGATATTCCGGCCGGCCCAGCGGAGTCCATTGATCCGGCCCGGTACGGGCAAGGCCCGCCTTGGTGGCAACCAGTATGTCGCCGTAGGGATGCAGCGCCTTGCGGATCAGTTCCTCGGCAATGTCCGGCCCGTAGGAGTCGGCGGTGTCGACAAAAGTCACCCCGAGGTGCGGCAGGCGTTTCAAGGTCCGCAGCACTTCAGCGCGATCCTCGGGAGGACCCCAGATTCCGGGTCCCGTGGTACGCATGCTGCCAAAGCCCAGCCGGTGGATGGCAAGGGTGCCACCGATCTTGAAACTGCCCGACTTTGCCGCAGTCTCCATGAGCGCTTACCGCAGCTGACTGTCCTTGCTGCCGCGCCGATTGTAGCCGCTGAAGGTGCCGGCCTCGCGATCCTGTGCGTCCTGGCACGAAAGACACAGCCGGGCGCTCGGGACTGCCTGCCTGCGCGACTGCGGAATTTCCGCCCCGCACTCGGCGCAATGGCTCAAGCCCGGGCCCTGCGGCAACTGGCTCTGCGCACGGCGGATGGCGTCCTTGACCGTCGCGTCGATCTGCTCTTGCACCGCGCCTTCTTTCGCCCAGCCCGTCGCCATACATCACCGCCTCGATTGCACGCTGCGGTTAATGTATCACTACCAGCTGTGAGCGCCCACAGCGACCCGCGCGACAGCTTCACTCCGGCCGATGCGCCGCCGTATTGCTGCGCGCGCTGACGATACCTAGCGCGAACGCCGCGGCGACCGCCTCGGCACGCGAGTGAACACCGAGTTTTTCGAGAATTGCCGAAACGTGATGGTCGACGGTCTTGGTCGAGCGGTGCAGTCGCCGCGCCAGCTGTGAGTTGCTGCAGCCAAGCGCCAGAAGCGAGAGCACCTCGGTCTCCCTGGCGGTCAGGCCGGCCGGATTGGCACGAGTGGTCTCATTCGGGCCGCGCGGTACTCCGCGCACGCCGCGCTCACGCAGTCGCCGGCGCACGATGGCCGCGAGCGGACCGGCGCCCAGCCGGTCGAGAATGGCAAGCGCATCGCGTTGCGCCGCTTCAGAACCGTCAGCCAGAGCCAGTGCCTGAGCGTACGGTGTACCGATTTTCTCCCACAAGGCCGCGGCGGCGCTCCACTCGCCCGCAAGCATCAGGCTATAGGGCTGCGCGATATCGTCAGGTATCCGGGTGACGCGGTGCGCGCGCGACTGCCACCACAACAGTTCGCCCCTGGCCCAGGGAAATCGCAGGGCGCCCAGATGATCCAGGCCGAGCGCCGTTTCGTGCGCCACGCGCTCGAGGTCATCGCGGTACCAGGCATGCTCGGCACGCGCTGCCGTGACACGCCCGACGCGCTCCGGTTCACCCATCGGCAGGGCGAGCTCGAACGCCTCATTCAACAGTTCATCGGCCCCGGCGTCTCCGCGGCGTGCATGAACTAAGCCCAGCGTCACCAGTGTCGGTACGCGCTGCACCGGCATCAGGTCGACAGTATCCACCAGTTCAGCGGCCACCTTCGCCGCTTCCGTCCAGTCGCCGCGCTCCAGCGCGAGACGAGCCCCATAGGCGCGTAGATACGCGACACTGGAAAACAGATTCCGCCGCTCGCAGTATGCGAGGCCTTCCCGCAGGAATCGTTCGGCGCGCACCAGGTCGTGCCCCAACGTGGCGCAGAACACGAAATTGCAGTAGGCGCGCGCCGCACACTCCTGCAGATCGTGTTCGAGCGCCAGGTTGAGACTGCGGTCCAGGGGTTCGTATCCGGCCAGGTCGCCGGCGATGAGCTGCGCGGCACCTATGTAGTTCTGCGCCAGCGATTCCGTTGCGTGATCACCGAATTCGCGCGCCAGCTGCAGTGCCCGCTGTCCATAGGCGACGGCTTCCTTATCCTGGCCCCGATGCGAGGCGAGTCGGGAGCGTGCGCGGTAGGCCTGCGCCAGGTTGATACTGTGCGGCAACGGTTCCAGAAGGGCGATTGCAGTGGCGACGCACTCATCGGCGCGAGCACTGTCGCCCGCCATGCGATATTCGGGCGCCAGAAAGCTGGCGACACGAGCCTGCGCCTCGATGTTCCCGGCGCTACGCCACAACTCGAGGGCCTCGCTGGCCGAGGCAATCGCCTCGCGGGTCTGATTTATCAGGCTGCACTCCTCGGCGTGCAGCTCGAGCAGCTCCGCCCGCGATGAGCCGGGTAGCGAGTCGGCGTAGCGCAGCGCCGTGCGGAAGTGCGCGGCAGCTTCCCGGTGCGCGCCGAGCCGCGCCGCCTCCGTGCCTGCCACGGGAGCGTACTGCAGCACTGCGGCGGCATTGTTCGCAAGCGCGGCGTGATGGACTAATTCGGTGACATCGGCGCCTTGCTCGACCAGTGCCTGCAGCAGGCGCTCGTGCATGGCGCGGGCTCGCTCGGCCGGCACGGTGCTGTGTACCGCGAGGCGCGCAAGTTCGTGGCGAAAGCCAATGGCATCGTTCTGAACCAGCAGCAGACCGCGGCTGACAGCCTCATCGGCGGCCGCCCGCCATTCGCCCACGACTCGGTCGAGCAGTGCGGTGGCGGTCTTTCCCGGTGACATCGCGACCAGATCAGCAAGTGCGCGCACCGCGGCCGAACAGCGCATCAGCCGCGCGAGCACGGCATCGCGCACGGTCTCAGGAACGCTTTCGCCCGGGTTGCTGAGTACCTCTCGCACGAAGAACGCATTGCCGCCGGTGATCCGGTGCACCCGCGCAGCGTCCAGCGCGCTGTCCCTGGCCAATTCCGTGACGGCCGCGAGCGTCAGCGCTGCAAGCCGCATGCGAACGACGTGCTGACCGGTGAGTTCGCCGAGTGCAAGTCGCAGCGGATGAGTCGCGGCGGTTTCATCATCGCGATAGGTCGCGAGGAACAGCACACCGGTACGCTGCACGCGCCGTCCAACGAAGCGCAGGAAATCGAGCGTGGCCTCATCCGCCCAATGCATGTCCTCGAGCACCACCACGCACGCCCTCTCCGAGCGCGCGAATTCCGCCATCAATCGGGCGAACAGCTGGTCGCGCGCTTCTTCGGCGCGCACCGTAGGGTCAGTACGCACCTGAGTTTGCGCTGCAATCTCGTGGACCGGTCCGAGTGCACGCGGCGTGGCGAGCGCGTCACAGGCGCCCCATAGGACGCACGCGTCACCACGGCGAACCGACAGGAAATGATCGACCAGCGAGCTTTTGCCGCGGCCGGCTTCTCCCGCGATCAGGACCAATTTGCCGGATCCTGCGCGTGCCTGGTCAAAACAGCGGGTCAGCGTTTCGAGTTGCTCCTGGCGTTCGAGTAGTGGCATGGCCGGGCGATTATCTGTCATTGCGCGCACGGGCTGCGCTGATTTGGGGATACCACCGGTGAAATATGGGGAGCCTGCCCGCATTGCGCGCCGGCCGTGGCGATTAGCTTATCCAGCACCCGGAAACGCTTGAGCCGGGACGCTTTTACCACCCATCAAACTTTCACTGACCTTATAGGAGTTTGTGACGATGAATACAGCAATCCGCTATTGCCTGCTGGCTGCCTTGGCCGGGTTATGCGAAGCAGGCGCCGCCACCATCGCGCTGGCCGATGAATTGCCCCAGCGCACCGTGAGCTTTTCTGACCTGGACGTCAGCCGCAGCGCCGGGGCGGCCGTGCTCTACTCCCGCATCAAGAGCGCGGCAGCGCAAGTGTGCGATCAGCATGGGGTGCGATCGCTCGAGGCCGTCACATCGAGCCGCCGCTGCGTCGATCAGGCGATCGGCCGCGCAGTTACCGCGGTGGATGTGCCGGCGTTGACCAGTCTGTATCGGGCGAAAATCGGACAGCCGGTGATCGTGGCCCAAAAGTGACGGCGATCCCGGGGGAGGGCGGCACCGGCGTCGCCCTCTCCCGCATCGGCGCGCGGTGGTGTGAAGCCGAGGCAGGGGGTATCCGGCGCTGAGTTTCCAGCGCACGATTGACAGCCAGGCTTAAGACTCGAAGGATATCCCGTCGTGCCGAGCATCGACTATTCGCGCTTTCCGCGCTATGACGCCCTGGTAGCGCATCTGCGTGCCTTCGCGGCCGCATATCCGCAACTGGTCGAGCTGTGTGTCATCGGTCAAAGCCATGAAAAGCGCGATATCTACGTGGTCGTCATCACCAGTCGCGATACCGGCAGGGCGCAGGACAAGCCGGCCTACTGGGTGGATGGCAACATTCACGCCACCGAGCTGCTGGCATCCACAGCGTGCCTGTATTTCATTCAGGCCCTGCTGAGCGGCTACGGCACCGACCCGGACACCACGCGCTGTCTTGACACGCGGGCGTTCTATATTTGTCCGCGTGTCAATCCCGACGGCGCCGAATGGGCGCTGGCCGAGCATCCTGTCCTGGTGCGTTCCGGGACGCGCCGTTACCCCTACGACGAGGAGCCGGTAGAGGGGCTGATCACCCAGGATATCGATGGCGACGGGCGCATCCTGCAGATGCGCATTCCAGATCCCAACGGAGCGTGGAAGCCGCATCCGCAGGAACCACGGCTGCTGGTGCGCCGCGACCCGGGCGATGGGCCTGGTGGCAAGTATTTTCGCGTCCTGCCCGAAGGGTTGTTGAACAGCTACGACGGCGTTCACGTGCCGGTGCCGGGCCTGACCGGAAATGCGCAGGGGCTGGATCTTAATCGTAACTTTCCCGCGCTGTGGCGCCAGGAATTCGAGCAAGTGGGGGCCGGTCCATATCCTGCCAGCGAACCGGAGGTGCGGGCGATTGTCGAGTTCTTCGTGTCGCACCCGAATATCTGCGGCGGCACCAGCCTGCATACTTTTTCAGGTGCACTGCTGCGTCCGTTGGGATCCCAGCCGGACGACAAGATGATCCCGGAGGATCTGTGGATCTACCAGGCACAGGGCAGGAAGGGCGAGGAACTCACGGGATACCCGGCGATTTCGATCTGGCACGATTTCCAGTACTACCCGAATCAGTTCATTTCCGGATCATTCGACTGGATCTACGAGCATCTGGGTCGCTTCACGTGGACGGTCGAGCTCTGGAATCCGAAGAAGGCGGCCGGGATCGACAACAATGAATGGATCCACTGGTTCCGCGATCATCGCGTCGCCGACGATCTGAAGATGTATTTATGGGCGCAGCAGGTCGCTCCGGGCGAGGGTCATGTCGACTGGCGGCCATTCGCACATCCGCAGTTGGGCCCGGTCGAGATTGGCGGCTGGCAGCGTACGGCGATTTTCAGCAACCCGCCGCCGCAGCTGCGCGAGCGGGAGATCGCGCGTCTGCCGAAGTGGCTGCTGTGGTTGAACCTGATCGGACCGAAACTCGAGTTGCGCCAGCTCGACGTGACTGCGCTGGGCGCTGACACCTGGCGTATCCGCCTGGTAGTTCAAAACTCGGGCTGGCTCCCGAGTTACGTCAGCAAGCTGGGGCTCAAACGCAAGCAGACGCGCGGGGTCCTGGCTGAAATTATCCTGCCCGCGGGAGCGCGGCGACTGGTCGGCAAGCCGCGGGAAGAGCTGGGAGAGCTCGAGGGCTGGGCACATCTTCACACCGGCATCAGTTTCTGGCCCAACAACCGGCCGACCTCGGATCTCGCCTACGCCGAGTGGGTGATCGAGGCGCCGGCCGGCACGCGGATCGATCTGGTCAGCTGGCACGAGCGCGCGGGCCGCATCGCGATGCGCACCACGCTGGCGGACAAATCCGCAGGTAATCAGCCGTGAACCGCGCCGGAGACCTTGCCGGCCGAGGCGTCGGGCAGCTTGAACATCGCCCACAGGCTGATCGCGCTGGTGAAAATAACATAGTAGGCGGGCGACACGCGGCTACCGGTCATGCCGATCAGCCAGGCGATGATCACCTGCGTGGTGCCGCCGAACAGGGTGACCGACAGCGCGTAGGAAATGGCCAGCCCGGAACTGCGCACTTCGTTGGGGAACACTTCGGTGAGCGCCGTCATCGCCGCCGCGCTGCTGAGCACGCTCAGCAAGGTCAGCGATGCCGTGACGAACACCAGAACGCCGGTGGTAGTGATCGCCAATAGCAGCATAAATGCCGGCAGCACCACTATGGCGAGCGCAATTCTGGGCAGGATCATGACCGCCCTGCGACCGAAGCGGTCGCTCAGGCGCCCGCCCAGCAGCGCCCCGGCGGCCATGACCCCGCCATTGGCGATCGACGCAAACATGGCCTTGGACGCCGGCATTCCCAGCGCGGTGAGGGCGTAAGTCGTCATATAGCCGGTCACATAAGTGGACACCGTCAGCGACATGATGATCAGGATCGCGAGCAGCAGCGGCCTGCGATGCCCTCGCCACAGCAAGCTCAGCACGGCGGCGCTGCCGCGCGACCCGGCGGCCTCGAGCGTTTCCGGCAGGCGCCGGCGAATGTAGAACCCCAGTGGAACGATCGTCAGTCCCAGCGCGAACGGGACGCGCCAGCCCCAGAGCGCCAACTGCTGCGGCGCCAGCAGGGTAGACACCGCGTAGCCGACCACGCCCGCCGCCAGCACCGCGACACCCTGGCTGGCGTTCTGCCAGCTGACGAAATAAGCGCGCCGGCTCGCCGGAGCGCACTCGAGCAGCACTGCGGTCGATGGACCCACCTCTCCGCCCAGCGCCAGTCCCTGCACCAGGCGTGCGAGGATCAGGATCACCGGAGCTGCCGGGCCGATGCTGGCGTATGACGGCGTCAATACCAGCGCCAGCGTGCCGAGAGTCATCAGGCTGATGGTGAGCATCAAGGCCGGTCGGCGGCCGGCCCGGTCGGCATAGGCGCCGATCAACAGGCCGCCGAGCGGGCGCGTGAGGAATCCAACGCCAAAAGCCGCCAGTGTCAGCAACAAGCTGGCGAATGCATTTCCGGTCGGGAAAAAAGCGCGGCTTATGTAAACCGCAAAGGTCGAATACGCCAGAAAATCATAGAACTCGAGCGCATTGCCAGCCACGGTCGCCGCGACGGCCCGACGATCCAACCGCGTTACCGGCAGCGCCAGAGAATCCATCGGGATAGCGATTGGCAGGTCGTTCACCGCCAGATCCTAGCGCGCCGCAGTGCCCCACACGAGCGTTGGTGAAAGTTGGCATGCTAGGCTTCGTCCGATGACCGAGGCATTCGAGAACGTGCAGGTGCTGGGCCTGTTGGTGCAGGCCATGGGAGCGGCACTGATAGGCCTGCTGTGCCTGATGCTCAATCGGGTGGTGCGCCGTCCGGCGTTGTCGGCATGGGTTCGCGGCTGGCTGAGCCTGGCGGTCGCCTTGGTCGCGCTGCTGATCGAGCAGATCATTCCAGCCACCGCCGCCGTCACCTTACCGGCCTACATGTTCGGCGAGTACCTGTTCGGCTATTGGATCGTGGAGGGCTGCGCCTATTTCGGTGGTCGTCGATGGTCGACGCGCTGGTTGGCGCGCCTGGCAGCACCGACGCTGCTGATATCGATAGTGCTGCCGCAGCTGATCGGCTACGAGTTCCGGGCCGTGTTTACCGTGCAGTCGCTGGCGCTGGCGTTCAGTTTTGGCGCAGCGTGGATCGCCCTGTCGCCGGCCTCGCGCCGCGGCCGGTCGAGTCCGGGCCTGCTGGCAATGCGCAGCGCGCTGCTGCTTCTGAGCGCGATCTTTCTGGGCTATTTCCCCATTTTTCTTGCCAACGTGGTGACCGGCGCACCACTGCCGGCGACACTGCTGAAGCTGAGCTCCGCGTCGCACCTGGTGCTGGAATTCCTGCTCGGCTTCGGCGGCGCGGTGCTGGTTCTGGAGCAAAGCCACCAGTGGCTCATGGTACGCAACGACACCCTGAGCGCCGATAACGCGAGATTTCGCAGTCAGGCCGAACGCGACGCCTTGACCAACACCTTCAATCGGCACGCTTTCTTCCAGATGCTCGATGCCTTGACCGCGGGCGCCACGCAGGTCCTGGGCTGCGCCGCAATGATCGATGTCGATGGGCTCAAGCAGCTCAACGATAGCTTTGGCCACGTGCTTGGCGACAGCGCGCTGGTTCGCGTCGCAGCCGCCATCCAGCAACTGGCGGACGATGACGACCGGCTGTTCCGCTGGGGCGGCGATGAGTTCCTGCTGGTCGCGCTCAATCAGACATCCGCGGCCGTCGCCGCGCGGCTGGAGCAGATCAATCCATTGCTGGCGACTCCGGGCGAGGTGACGGTGCGGGTGTCATACGGCGCGGTCGAATTTGCCGCCGTCGGCGACCTGCCCGATGCGGTGCGCCAGGCCGACGCCGTCATGTATGCACGCCGACGCGCACGTGCACTCGCTGCGATGCCGGCAGACCGGCCTGCGGTCGCAGCTGCCGGCGCGTTGTCTACGTTCGGCGACGCATGAGATCAACTTCTCGCAGCACTTGCCGATGAACGCCCTCAATCGGCGATTTACCGGCGGCTGTCTCTGCGGAGCGCTACGGTACCAGGCGCAAGGTGAGCCGCTGTACAGCGGCCACTGCTACTGCGCCGATTGCCGCAAGGCGTCTGGCTCCGGCTTCGTACCTTTCATGGGATTCTCAGGCAGCGCCGTGCGATTTACCGGCCGCAGCCAGCAGTTCGCCTGCAAGGCGGCCGACGGCGGGGATGCGGTGCGCAATTTCTGTCCCGCCTGCGGCAGCCTGGTGCACGGCGGGGTGCTCGGCAAGGACAACTCGTTTACGATCTACGCTGGTACCTTGGATGATCCCGCGTTGTTCCATCCGAAGATCGCTATCTTCACTCGCGATCGCCCAGCCTGGGCCGTCATCCCTCCCGGCATGACGATGTTCGAGACGATGCCGCCAAAGTAGTTCGCCTCGATCATCGAATGTTCGCGATCGCGTGGCACGTCACGACCAACGACAACAAGGTGAGCATCAGGCCTGCAACAGCGCGTCGTCGCTCGGTGCGCGCCAGTTGCCGGGCTGATTGCGCCGCAATCAGGTATGGCTGGTGGCTCTGCGGCCTGGCGAGCACACAAACCCGCGCGGCCGGCGGCCGCTGCAGCCTGTCGCGCTGCGCCTCCGCGAGCGCTGCTGTACGGGCCGCTTCCCATTCCTCAGCATCGATTTGCCCGCCGCGATTGGCGTCGAACCGGGCAATTAGCGCCGGCTGGTCCTGCTTCCAGCGGCTCAGAAGCGCCGCGGCCTCATCGGCGACGGTGCCGGTAGTTGCGCGTGTCGGCGCGAAACTCGCCCAGCACGGATAATTCCTCATCTTCAGTCACGATCTCCTCGACGTAGCGATAGGAGTGGCCGAATCCCATGGTGATTGCGCGCCACCCTGGAGGCGGGATATCGTCGGGTGAATCGCCATACCACACCTTGCGATCGCTCGGTTCAATCTCGGCACCCTCCGGATCCACCAGGCAGTGATCGCCCTGCTCGATCAGCAGGAATGGCTGATCACTGCTGCCGCGGTTGATGTTGAGCAGCAGATTGGCGGCTCGGGCATAACTTCCCCGCTGCTCGATGCTATAGCTCCACCACACGCAGCTGCGTCCGGTCAGCGATGCGCACAGCGATTTGCCATCCACCGATCGCGCGCGACCACTGAGTTTGACGTAGCCCTGAGCCGCGGAACGGATGTGCGCCGCCGGGGTGTCCTCGAGCCGCCGCTGTTGCCGCCAGCGACGAAAAAACATATGCAGGCCGACCGCAATGCCGGCGCTGCCGAACATGGCCAGCACCAGGTAGAAGTGATTTACCAACAGATACACGGCGATCGCACGTCGCGGCCGCGCCTAGCCGGCAAATGCTGCCTTCATGTCGACGTCGGTTTTCTGCAAGCTGTCGAACTTCAGCAGGTGCGCGGGCTCAAATTCGTAACGCGTTGCCAGCAGCACGTCCGGAAATGCCGCGATGCGCACGTTGTTGATGTTGGCCGCCTCGTTGTAGATCTCGCGCCGGTCCGAGATCGCCTGTTCCAGTCCGGTGATGCGCTGCTGCAGGTGCTGGAAGGCCTGGTTGGCTTTCAGGTCGGGGCAATTTTCGGCCACGGCGAACAGGCCCGCCAGTCCGCTGCGCATGCCGGATTCCGCCGCGCCGAGCGCAGCGACGCTGCCGCTGCTCCGAGCCGCCGCGACCGCCGAGCGTGCCTGCATGACGCGCTCCAGGGTCTGCTGCTCATACTGCAGGTACTGCTTGCAGGTTTCGACCAGCTTTGGCAGCTCGTCGTGTCTTTGCACCAGCAGCACGTCGATGTTCGACCAGGCGAGCTTGACGTCGGCGCGTACCCTGACCAGGCCATTATAGATGCCGACCACGTAGCCAATGACGAGCACCAGCAACACCACCAACACCAATGTGGCAATTATGCGATCGGCCTCCGTTCCTGTCGCAGTCGATACGAGTAGTGCGCACGCTACCAGCATGCCGGGCTCGGCACGTGACGCGAATCACGGCTTTGTGCTTTGGATGGTGTATCGCGCGGCAGAAATCATCGATGTGCGGATCAGCGCGCGCGCGTCACCCTGGTGGCCAACCCTGAAGGAGCATAGAGGTGGAAAGATCCGAGCAGACCAGGCTTGATCGTGACGGCATCGCCGACGCGGACATCGAATCGTTCCCAGGCCTCGCCCTGCACCCAGATCTCGCGGTTGGCCAGAGTGAAGACCATGCGCCCGTCGGCGCGCTGGCTGACGGCCGACATCACCGACGACAACACCTCCGGCTTGGGAGTCGTGCGGGTTTCAGGCGGTTCCAATTTGCGCTGTTGTTCGGGCGATAGTCCAACGGACTTGTCGGCAGTGGCGGCAAGCTGGCTCATCTCGCGGTCATAGCAGGCCAAGCGACGGCTATCGTCCTGCTCCCTCTTGCAGGCCTGCAGAGCATCAGGCAACGCCGATGCGCCTGCCGATGCAGCCCACGCCGCGGCGCCAGCCAGCAGCAGTCCGAATGGTGCTCGACGCAGCCGCAAGCGCTCAGGCTCCCGTTGTGGTCTAGTCGTTCGTGAATTCGAACTCGATGGTAATCCCAAGATCGCTGAATGTGCCAGCGACCTCGGGCGTGAGACTTAAGATGAAATCACACAAGAAGGATGGTCCGCAACCACGCGTCGGATCTCGCGCTGCTAGCTGCGCCGGTGCTTGGCAAGCACCATGGTCTCGTACAGCTGGTAATCGGGCGTGGGGACGCGGTCGGCTCCTGCAGCGTGATAGTAACGAACAGTGATCGAGGTCTTGCCGGCTGGAACTCCCGGATCAAGATCAAACACGGCGATGCCGTAGCCGGTATCGGTGTCGCGCCGTGCCGACCAGATGGCGAGTTCCAGCGCGTCGGCACCGGGCTTGACGAACGTCCCGGCGTTGGCGCCTGGAATCGCGCGATTTCGTCTCGTGATGACTTTGGCCTGCGGTAATCCGCTCGCAGGATCGACTCCATAAGCATCGAGCGGGGCGCTGGTACCGCCGCCGCCCAGGATCAGATGGATCGTGCCGCGGCTGGTGTCATAGCTGCCGTCGGCAGGATCGGCCGTGATCACCGGCCGCGGCTGGCAGGTATCCAAAGCGGCGCCACTCACCGCATCCCTGCCGACATCATGGTTGCAACCGCGCACCGGCCAGCTTCGCTCGTAGTCGTGATCATGGCCGCAGAGAACGAGGTCTACTCCGTATCGATCGAACAGCGGTAGCCAGGCCTCACGAATCCCCTTGTCAGATCCGTTGCCACTACTGGAAGAGCTGAGCGCATCCTGATGCATCTGAACGATGATCCAATCGATGCGAGTGTTCGCGGCTGCCGCGGACAGCGTCCGCTCCAGCCAGCGCGTCTGCTCGCCGCCGCTATAACCATGGACATAAAGAGAAGTGCCGGGCTCGATCGGCGCGTTCCCGGTGCTGGGCGCGGGCCGCAGGGGCGAGGGGCCCGCAACAAACGCGCCGCTGTCCTGGTAGATCACGTCGTCGGCCGACAGGGAGATGAACAGGGCCGAGCCAACCGTAAACTGGTACCACAGCCCGGTGAAGGCGCCGCCGTTATGCGGCAGTGAATATCGCGAGAGGTAGGAGTTGAAGCCCTGCGCGCCGTTATTGAATTCGATCTCGTGATTGCCCGGGCAAGGCATCCAGGGTCGATACGCGGCCGAAGTCTGCACGTTGTTGCCAAAGTCCGCCCACACGGCCGGCTGCGCGCCGGGATTAAGATTGGCGTAACAAAGATCGCCGTTGAGCAAGTGGAACAACGGCTTGAAGCGCTCTACGGCCTCCACCGCGTAGCGACTCTGGGGCCAGGACAGTGCCCAGGACGCATTCGGGGTCGCAAGATCGCCGTAGCTGGTCCATCGAAAAGGCGCGCGACCTGCCGGTGCGGTCTGGAAAGCCGCCGTGAATGGCCGCGATCGATTGCGATCATTATCGGCGGTGACCGAATAGTCGTAGGCCGCTGCGGCTCGCAGTCGCTCAAGCGTCGCGTGGTAGGTGAACACCGTCTGGCCGTTAAGTCCGTCGGTATAGGAGCGCTGCACCGCATGGATGACACGCTCGATGCGGGGTGACAGCCGACCGTCTGATTCCCGAATCTGCACCCGTGGATTGACCGACTGGGCGGGTGATGCCCAGGAAACAACCACGGTGCTGGACGGGTCATCGCCCCACGTGAGGTGAATCTGTTCCGGCGTGCCTTCGACACCCGCCGCGTGGGCATCCGCATTGTAAGGTGCCAACGGCGATGCAGCGGCTGCCAGGCCTGTCGCGCCCGCTTCTTTGAAGAATTCGCGCCTTGATAGCGAGGCCGAAGCGTTGTCCGCGGGACGGCCGGATCGACGATGGTTTGTCACAGATTGCCGCCTTGGTACTTGACGCCCCGCAGCGTAGCGCAGGTGATGCGACTTTCGTCAACCCCGGGCCCCGCCGGTCACGCAATCTTCGGCGGCACGTTCGCGTTCAGCCGAAACAGGTTGTTCGGATCGTACTTGCCCTTGAGGGCGACCAGACGTTCGAAGTTGGCGCCGTAATTGTCGCGATAGCCCGCCATCGTGACGTCCGAATCCACGTAGTTGGTATAGAAGCCCTTGGTCAACGGTTCCAGTTCGTGCCAGTTGGCGCGCATCTTCGCCGTGTTCTCCTCGATGCCGTCCCTGGTAGGCCAGATGCTGTGCGCGCCGAGCGTGAAAAGCATGTCGCGATTGGGGAACGCGGTCGCAGCAGGCGCCGTGTGCCGGTACGCTCCGCCGCAGTGATCGCAGAACAGCAGGTACCAGTCCGGCATGCGCTTGAATGAATCGATCATGAGATCGATGCCGTCATCCTTGAGCTGCGTCAGCATGCCCGTCTTCATGTAGTAGTACCTGCCGGGGGCAAGCAATTCATCGCCGCTCGATTGTATGGTGACATAGGGCATCGGCGCGATGTCGTCGTGCGCGGGTTTGCCGAATGCGCGCAGCTTCCTGAGCCACGCCTCGCCGTGGGCGTGGTCCCCGGACCAGCACGCTTCGATTTCAATCATTGCCCCGTCCGGGCCCGTGTACAAAACAGGGGCCAGATTGACGATATCGGGCGCATCCAGGGCGATATCGCGGTAATAGCGCAGCACATCGCGCGCCTGGGCCACGGGCCACGCGATGTTGCCGCCAAGAATGACCGGATCCATGTCGTGCAGGCGATATTCGATCGATGTCACGACGCCGAAATTGCCGCCCCCGCCGCGCAAGCCCCAGTAAAGATCCGTGTTTTCCCTGTCGTTCGCGCGAAGAAAACGCCCGTCGGCGGTCACGATGTCGAACGAGGCGGCGTTATCGCAGGCCAGCCCGAAGCGCCGGCCCAGCCGGCCCAGGCCGCCGCCGAGCGTGAGGCCCGCGGCGCCGGTGTGCGAGACGGTGCCCGCGGTGGTGGCCAGCCTGAAGGGGGCGCATTCATGGTCGAGCTGCCCGAGCAGCGACCCCGACTCGAGATAGGCGCGCCTGGTCAGCGGATCGATCCGCACACCCTGCATCTGTTGCAGGTCGATCACCAGGCCGCCATCGCAACTCGACTTGCCTGAATAGCTGTGTCCGCCGGCGCGCACGGCAGTCAGCAACTGGTGCTCGCGGGCAAAAGCCACGGCCTGCTGGACATCCGCGGCGCCGGTGCAGCGCGCGATCAAAGCCGGCTTCCTGTCGAATGACGCGTTCCAGAGGCGACGAGCGTGGTCGTAGTCCTGACTGCCCGCCACCAGCACCTCGCCGCGCAAGCCGGCAGCGAGCGCTTCGATCGCCGAACCTGACAGCACGGTCTCACCGCCGGCGAGGCTCTTCGCCGGCAGGTCGCCGACGCCCTTGAGCACGGAACTGAACCCGCGCAGCGGCCAGGTCGCCGCAAGCGCCAGCGCGGAGCCGACGAGTTGACGTCTTTTCATGATTGTCCTTCCCTGTTTCCCCCTCGCTATCATAGTCACTTGAAAGCGATCGACATAGACCGGGGATATCACCATGCGCACTTTTCCGATAGAGCTCATCCGAAGCCAGTTTCCCGCGCTGGCCGGGGCATCGGTGTTCCTGGACAACCCCGCAGGCACCCAGGTGCCAAGGCAAGTGATCAGCGCCGTCTCTGCGGCTATGGCTGAGGCCGCGAGCAATATCGGCGGATTCTTTGGGGCCTCGAAGTGTGCCAAGGATATCTGGACACGTGCCCACGATGCGGCGGCGGAGTTGCTGGGCGGTCAGTCGGGACGCGAGGTGATCCTGGGTCAGTCGATGACCATGCTGACATTTCATATGTCGCGATCGCTCGGGCGCGCCTGGGCGCCCGGGGATGAAATCATAGTCACACGCATGGACCATGATGCCAACGTGGCACCGTGGCTGCGCATGGCCGAGGATCGAGGCCTGGTCGTACGATGGCTGCCGTTCAATCGCGAAACCTGGCGCATAGAGCCGGAAGACCTCAGGCCGCTGCTGAGCAGCAAGACTCGGCTGCTGGCTCTTAACTATGCCAGCAACCTGACCGGATCAATCAATCCGGTGGCGGAATTGACCGACCTGGCGAAACAGGCCGGTGCGCTGGTGTATGTGGACGCTGTACAGCTCGTGCCTCACGTGAAAGCCGATGTGAAGGCGATTGGCTGCGACTTCCTGGTCTGCTCGTCATACAAGTTTTTTGGACCGCATCTGGGTGTGCTGTGGGGACGAGAAGCGCTCCTCCGCGAACTCAATCCGTATGCCGTCCGGTGCGGGCCGTCGGATCTGCCTGGGCGCCATGAACTGGGCACGCCGCAGACTGAGCTGTTTGCCGGGCTGGCCGCGACCGCAGATTACTTCGTCTGGCTTGGCGAGCAGGTGGGCAGTTCTGGCGGCCGGCAGGACAAAATCAAAGCTGCCTATAGCGCGGCGACGGCGTACGAGATGCCGCTGGCGCTGCGTCTCATCGATGGGCTCAAGAGCATCGAAGGCGTGAGTCTTCAGGGCATCTCCGATGCACGGCTACTGTCGGCACGCGTACCGACGGTCTCATTCACGCATACCCGGCAGCGTCACTCCGTGCTTGCGAAGAAACTCGCGGCCCAGGGTATAAACGTGTGGTCCGGTCACAATTACGCATACGAGCTGGTTCGTCACCTGGGTCTGGACCAACAGGAAGGGGTGCTCAGGATTGGGCTGGCGCACTACAACACGGTTGAAGAGGTAGACCAAATCATCGGATCGTTGAAAGCGCTGCTGGCCTGAGCCCGCTTCGCCTGCGACGACGGCCCGGCAGGGCGGTGGTTCAAGGAGTGCCGTCCCAGAATTTCTCCATCTTCAAGCGCATCGCCGCATCCGGCATGCGACCGCGGGCGGCTGCCTGGTTGTCCTCCAGATGCGCGACCTTGGTGGAGCCGGGAATGGCACAGGTCACTGCCGGGTGCGAGATGACGTACTTCAGGAAGAACTGACTCCAGCTCGAAACATCGATGTCGGCCGCCCAGTCCGGCAATTGGCGTTCTCCGGCCTGGCCGATCAGCGCAGCGCGCGCCAGTGGCAGATTCGCCAGTACCGCCACGCGTCGCTCAAGCGCGACTGGAAACACGCCGGCGGCCGCATCGCGGTTCGCAATCGAATAATCCACCTGGATGAAATCGAGCGGGTACTTGCGCATCGCGTCGACGATATCGCCGTGCTGCGAAACACGCGACGTGGTGACGCCGAGGTAGCGGATCTGACCGGCCTTCTTCCACTGCTGCAGCAGCGGCAGCAGGCTGTCGATTCCATTCAGGTTATGCACCTGCAGCAGATCGATGCGCTGCGTTTTCAAGCGCTCGAGCGAACGATGAAAACTCGACTCACCACCGTCTTGGCCGCTGAACAGGCCGCCCGCCGTGAGCTTGGTGGCCAGGAACATCCGGGGGCGGATACCTAACGCCCCGAGCGCATCACCGATCAAGGCCTCGCTGTCGCCATAGGCGGCCGCGGTGTCGATGACGGAACCGCCCAGTTCGCTCATGCGTTTGATTTCGTCTCGAATGGCGTCGCTTTCGGAAGCTCGAAACGAGTCGGTCCCCAGCCCGATCGCCGGAATCTTCTCGCCGCTGGACGGGATCGTTTTGGTGATCAGCGGCTTCACGCCGGAGGGCTCGGCCGCCTGCGACAGCTGCAGATAGCCGGCACCAAGACAGGCGGATAGCCCTGCGCACAGTGCCTCGCGGCGGGACAGAACCGTGGGTTTGTGGGGTGTCACGGAAGCAATCTCCGCTGCCGAAATCAAATACCAGGATGCCGCTGCACGGCTGCGACGTTACACTAGTTTGTGACCGTGCTGCGACCACAAAAGTTCGCTTCAGACAGTGAATCCAGACGCCGCCGTGACCGGAAGTGTGCGTGACGGGAGGTGACCCCACGGGGCCTGACCGCCTGCTGGCGGCGTACCTCGCTGCACATTACAAAGTTAGCGGCACTGCAAGGCCGTTCGTACTGCGCGTCGGGCACCGCTCGGCGGAGCTTGCAGCGGTGCATCTCGCGCACGGGGTCAATTGTTCAGCATTCATTACCGCCTGGAATCCCGGCAGCGTGGCCAGATCGGAGGCCATCAATCGCGCGTCACAGACGCGGCTTGAGTCGGAGCTGGCTGCCGGCGGTGCGACGCTTCTCCCCGGCATCGGTGAGGACCCGTCGGGAGTGTGGCCGGGCGAGCGCAGCGTTCTGGCTATTGGAATCTCACGAAGCGATGCCGAGCGAGTCGGCCGCAAGTTCGGCCAGCGGGCGATCGTATGGAGCGGGGAGTCTGCAATTCCTGAGCTCATCGATCTTGTGGTGCAAGGGCAGAGCAGGTAATTGGCACCCTGCGCGACGGCATGCGAGCGCCATCGTCCGGTGACTGAAGAGCGGGGGTTCTAGTACGGTAACTTGCGGGAGATAAACACACCGGGTTGCCCGCGATGACTCACCCCCAGGGCGATCAGCGTATGTGTTTGCTGCGACTGCCATAGATGCAGCACTGGCACCGGAGCCCGAAGGCGACGACTATCCTTGATGTCCTGCAGCCATGGCGGCGGGTTGCGGATCCAGTCGCTCGAGTCCACCCACCGCAGTTCACTCATCGATCGTGCTACCACTGATCCGTGCTCGGTCGCGCCCTGAGCGGCTACGCTTGCGGCGCCGAGCACGCGCGCGCGCTCCCAATTACCGCCATCGCGACCAGTATCGTTGGACGAGTGAGCGTCGCCAAGCGGGCGATTAACATGAAACGACTGCGGTGACAGCTCGCGCATGCAAGGCTTGAAGCTGGTTGCGGGACCACTGGGCGCGCACTCCGCGTTGGCGCCAGCAGCAAAGCCCATCAGCATCAGAGCTAACACGATTCTGATGGTGGGCACGGCTGTTGTGCACGCGACAGGCATTTCGACGCTTCCCTAATATCCAGCTCTGGATCAGGTGTGGACGCCACTTTGTTCCGGCGCCCGCGCGGGCAACAGAAGATTAAGGATTGCCCGTGAGTAAGCCCCTGCTGACGTTCTGCGGGTCGCGACCGATTTGGTTCAGTTATCGTTCAGTTGCCGCGCAATTATGGTCAACGCCCGGCGTCCCGGGCCGGCTGTGCATTCCATTCCTACATCGCCGCTGGAGTTCGGCCGATAGGCGCCTGCCGGCAGGTGGTAGATCATTGAGGCTCGACTGGCGGGACAGTTGTAGTGATTAGAAGTGAAGTAGAGGCCATCGTGACCACGTTCAAGCCAAAGAGTAAAACCCGTTCGCTTTACTATCGGGTGCGCGGACAGGGGGAAGACCTCCTTCTCATTCACGGATTGGGATCGAGCGGGGCGGACTGGGAATTCCAGGTGCGTGCGCTGGAGCGCCACTTTCGGGTCATCGTGCCGGACCTGCCGGGCAGCGGCCACAGCCCAGCCTTTGAAGGCGACTTCAGTATTCGCGACTGCGCGGATGTGCTGTGGGCACTATTGGATCATTTGCAGGTGCCGTCGGCCAATATCGCCGGGTTTTCACTCGGCGGAGCCGTCGCACTGGAGATGGCGCTGCAGCGTCCGCGAAGCGTGGCTCGCCTGGCATTGATCAACACCTTGTTGTCTTATCGGATCGATCATTGGCGTAAGTGGCTCGAGGCCAGGATGCCGGCAGTTATCGTCCGATTGCTGGGGATGCGGTGTACCGCAAGGCTGGCGGCCACACGCCTGTTTCCGCTGCCCTGGCAGCGCGTGTTGCGCGAACGCGCCGCTGAAGTGATTGGCCGCGTGGCTTCGAAAGTCTACCTTGGCATGGCGAAGGCATTGGAGCGCTGGACCGCGGTCGAGCGTCTGGATCGGCTTCAGGCCAGGACGCTGATGATCGCGGCCGAGCATGACTTCACACCGCTGGCGGAAAAAATATCCATGGCGCGAGCAGTGCGCGCCGACGTCGCGATTATCCACGGCTCGAGACATGCCACTCCTTTCGACTCGGTCAAGGCCACCAACGCCTGTCTGCTGGCATGGTTCACCGATCGGCCGGTTCGAGCCTCGCGACGCTGGGTCTGCGACCAGGTGCCGGTCGCCGCGCGCCTGTCGCGCATCACGCGATTTGTCGAGCAGCAGACGGCATTGAATCGGGTGGAATTCGGAGCCTAGCGACCGCGGTGCAAGCTTCAACACCTGGAATCCACGCCCCCGGGTCAGTTTAGATGAATCCGCACGCCCGCCCAGATGGCGCGCGGTGCGCCCGGCACCACGCCGTTTTCATTGGTCCAGTCATTCGGGTCCACGCGCAAGGAGCCGTTGGGGTTGTATGCGTTCGACGTCAGGAATCCAGCGGTGTAGTACTGCTTGTTCAGCGCATTCACGATGCGTGCGAAAATCTCGAAGTTCTTGGTGAAGCGATAGGTGCCATTGAAGTTCAGCAGCGCATAGCTCGGGATCCGGCCGGTCCCAATCGGAGAAATATACGCACCGGTCGCTGCGTCCGTCGTCCCGGCGACATTGGCGTTGTTCTCGTTGCCGTGCAGAAACGAGCCGGATACGACGATCAGGTTTGCACCGAGATCGAGGTGCTTGTTGAAGTCGTAGTCCAGGATGAGCCGCCCGGTGCTCTGTGGTACCAGCGGGATGCGATCCCCCGGCTGCACCACGATGTTGCCGCTGGCGTCGGCCTGGCTGTTGGACTGGGCGTTGACGACAAATGTCGACTGAAAGGTTGCATCCACGTAGCTGTAGGCCATCTTCCAGGTCAAACCGCCCTCCTTGCCACCGAAGGCCAGGTCAAGGCCCTCGCGACGCGTGCTGCCGACGTTATCGAAGTAGCCGGAGTTGGTACTCGTGGCGATGAACTGGATGTCATCGCTATTGGCGGTATGAAACACATCCGCCGACCAGTTGAAGCGCTGCGCAGCGAGATTGCCGCGCAAACCGATCTCGAACGTGCGCGCCACCACCTGCTTGAGATCCGGGTCGCTTGCGAAGTCATTCGGCAGCCCGCAGGGCACGCTCGGGTCCGAGCAGCCGAGTTCAATCACGCTCGGCGCCCGGCTTGCCTCATTGTAGGTGGCATAATAGGTCATCATGGTCGTCGGGGTGATGGTGACACCGATCGACGGATTGATGCGCGCGAAGGAGTGGTCGCCGCTGACCGACGTCGGCGTACCGAATCCGTTACCGTAGTCTGCCGGATCGTTGTCGACCGAGTAGCCATTGATGGTCTCGGTGTTGAAGTTGTAGCGCACCGCCGCGTTGATGTGGACCAGATCGCTCGGCGAGATCGTGTCGGTGAAGTAGGCGCCGAAGATCCTGTTGCTGCCGCCGAGCGAGATGACGGTCTGGTTGTTGTAGGCACTTGGCAGGTACATCAGGTGATGGTCGGCGGTAATACCGCCGAACTGATTCGCCTCGGCGAAGGCGTCCTGAGTGTTGTCGTAGTCGGCTCCGACTATGGCCTGGTTCTTCCAGCCAAGGACATCGTCTGAATCGGTGAGCTGCAGGCCGAACCCCAGCGAGCGCTGGGTCAGAGTCGAGGTGGCATCCTGCCCGGGTTCGCAATAGGCGAGTGTGGCAGCGTGGGCGCCGGAGTCGGTGCAATCGGTCGGCGGACCGGCGTAGCTATCCTCCAGATAGAAGTCATTGACGTTGCCGTTGCTGACAAAAGTGTTCAGATAGCGATAGAACGCATTGCCAGTCAGCAGCAGGTGCTCGCCTAGTGTCTGGGTGCCGGTCAGGTTCACGAAGTTCAGCAGGTTCTGAGTAAAATCCGGCGTGTAGGTCTGCTCGCGCCGGTAGTAGAGCATGCTCAGCGGCGTAGAGCCGTCGCCGTAGAGCGCTGTGTCGGCATAGGTGTAGCTCAGATCAATGTCAGTGCTGTCAGTTTGCCAGCCGACCTTGCCGAAGCCCTGCCACACGCGCGTCGAGGATATATCGCGCCAGCCGATCTCATCGAAGTAATTGCCGGTGAAGAAGTAATCGAAGGCGCCGAATTCCCCGCCAGTCTCGCCCTGCACCGAGCGGCGTCCGAACGAGCCCCCATAGGCCTCGAGTTCGGTACCCGGGTTGGCATGCCCGCTCTTGGTCTGTATCGAGAGCGCACCGCCGAGCGTATTGAGCCCGAACACGGGATTTGAGCCGGAGATCAGAGATACGGTATTGATGGCGGATTCTGGAATGAGGTCCCAGTTGACCGTATCGCCGAAGGATTCATTGACCCGCACACCATCCACGTAAACAGACAGCCCCTCCGGCGTGCCCAGCAATGGAGAGGCCGTGAAGCCATGGTAATAGATGTCGATCTGAAATGGGTTGCCGGCGCTCTCGCTGGCATTCACCCCGCTGAAGTTGTTGTTGAGGTAGTCGGCTGTGTCCGTGGTCTGCTGACGCTCGATGTCACCACTGTTGGCGGTCTGCACGTTCGACGGGATCTGGTTCAACGGCAGGCCGAAGCCCGGCAGCGGAGTGTTGCCGATCACGATGACCTGCGGCAACTCCAGCGCCGCACCCGGGTTGCTCAGGGCTGAGCCACCGGCGTCAGCGGCTGATGCGAGCATGGGAAGGGCCGAATATGTCAGGGCCGCGAGCGCGCACGCCAGTAACGACCTAACCGGGTAAACCATCCACCGACCCTCTTATAATTTATAATTCAGGGGCTCATTCGCGTCTTCGGGGCATTTGCGGGCCAAACGGCGCCCCCGGTGAGGCTTCCCCCTGGGCGAGTCCCGGCGGCCCCGACACGATGAATGCTTCCTGCGTAGGACGGTATTATTATCCGGTTTGCCTCGGGCTTCTTTCCCGTATTTGCCGGGAATTCTTCCCGACGCGATGCGCCAGTGCGGAGCGATATGATCAACACCGAGCAACCGCGGTTCGTAATCGTCACCGGGGCATTCGGCGCCTTGGGAAGAGCCGTCGCGCGCCGCTTCGCGGCGGCCGGCGACACAGTCGGCCTGCTGGATCGGGGAGTCGTGCCGCCCGAGTTGGCTGGTGAATTCGCAGGCCGACACTTACTCATTCCCGGTATTGATCTGGCCGATGCGCATTCCACTGCGAAGGCCATCAGCTCAGCAGTGGATCGCACCACGAGGCTCGATGCCCTGGTCAACGTCGCCGGCGGGTTTCGCTGGGAGACGCTTGAAAGCGGGGACGTCGCGACCTGGGAACTGATGTTTGCGATGAATCTCAAGACGGCTGTGAACGCCTCGAAGGCGGCATTGCCGCACTTGCTGGTACGCGGCGGCAGCATCGTCAATATCGGCGCCGGAGCGGCAGGGCGGGCGCGAGCGGGCATGGGTGCATACACCGCATCCAAAGCCGGCGTACAACGGCTCACCGAGGCGCTGGCCGAAGAACTGAAGGATCGCAACATCACCGTGAACTGCGTGCTGCCCGGGACTATCGATACGCCGCAAAATCGGGCGACGATGGCCGACGCCGACTTCTCGCGCTGGGTAGCGCCGGCTGCGATCGCCGACGTCATTCACTTTCTGGCGTCGGACGCGGCGCGGGCGGTGACCGGAGCGGCGATACGGGTGTTCGGCCGCGGATAGGGGATGGCCTGATGGGCCAGGCCGTTGTGAGACGTGGTTCTCGCTCGACCCCACTGCGTTCGCCGCAGAGTCATCAAACTCGAGGCTGAGCCGTTCTGTGCATTAACCTACGATGCATAGGAGCTCGCCATGGGGCGCTTGCCGCGAGCCAGCTGGTGCGCCGCCTGGATCTTGATTGCAGGCTTCGCAATGCCTTCGATCGTGCAGGCTGATGCGCTACTGGCGATCCAGGTACTGCGGCAGGGCGGTTGCGGGGGTCTGATGCCAGCGGCAGCGTCGTTGCGTCACAGTGCCATGCTGGATCGGGTCGCCGAACAGTGGGCCCAAGGACTGACGTTGTCGGCCGCTGCTCAAAGTGGCGGCTATCCGGCAGCTGCCAGCGCTGGCCTGCGAGTAGCGGGTTCGGACGCCGATATGATCGCAACGCTCCGGCGCTCGAGCTGCCGCGTTGTATTGAGCCGTGCTCTGCAGGATATCGGCGTTTATCACCGCGGATCGAACAGCTGGCTGGTGCTGGCTTCGCGCCAGGGCCTGCCGGATCGCTCGCAAATCCCGGGGCTGGCCGTGCGCGCGCTGGAGTTGGTCAACAAAGCACGCGCCAGCGGCACCCGCTGCGGCCAGCGATCATTTGCTCCGACCTCGCCGCTCACGCTATCCGCAACGTTGGCGAACGTCGCATTCGGACACGCCGCCGACATGGCCGGGCACGACTATTTCGAGCACCAGGATTTGACCGGCCGCTCACCGGCGCAACGGGTGCGCGCCGGAGGATATGAAGAAAAACTGGTCGGCGAAAACATCGCCTACGGACCCAAGTCGATCGATGAGGTAGTGCAAGGGTGGCTCGACAGCCCCGATCACTGCGAAAACATCATGGATCCAAGATTTTCCGAAATGGGCGTCGCCTTTGCACCGGGACAGCTGTCGCGGCGAGGCCTTTACTGGGTTCAATTGCTGGCGGCTCCACGCACGGTCGTCGGCACTGCGTCTGCAATTGCGCCATCCCACGCGCGCTGAGAGGTGCGACAGCCGCTCGGCTCACACGTTAGCATTCGCCGCGAACTCTGACAGCGTCTCATATACTGCGCTCTCGCCTATGCGTTGCAGTATCCCGGCACGACGCAGCTTCTCGAGCACATTGGCGCGCACTTCACACAGCACGACACGAGTACCCATGCGCTGAAAATCACTGGTGATCTCGTCCAGTGCCGACAAGCCGGTAGTGTCCATGAATGGTACACGAGCCATTCGAATCACGACGGTGCGCACGCGGTTCTGGCCGGCTGCAACCCAAAGAAGTCCTTCCACTGACCAACGAAGATGATGACGCCGATGCCGGAAGTGAAGCCCACGATCACTGGCACCGGTATGTACCTGATCACCGATCCAAGACGCGCCGCGCCCAGACCCACCAGGATCACTCCGGCCATCAGCGTTGCAAGCTGCAGTCCCGCGATGCCATGGAGGGCCGTGATAACCGCAAGCACCGCAATGAAGGCGCCCGTCGGGCCGGATATCTGTACCCGGGTTCCACCGAAGAGACTGGTGCTCAAACCTGCCACTATGGCCGTGTAGAGTCCCTGTTCCGGCCGCGCCCCTGACGCAAACGCAAACGCCATGGCAAGCGGCAAGGCGACGACGCCTACGAGGACGCCGGCCATGACATTGGGCCACCAATTCGCCCGGGTCAGCAGCCCTGCGCGGTAGCTTTCGATAATAGCGATCATGACGGTGCGGGATCGAGGCGATCACATGGACCGATCTCGTTGAGGAATGTCTCGCATTCGACATGTCTCCAATCCGAGCTCCTTGGGAGCTCAGTTCGTCCGACGACACCGCTGGTTACCATTTGGAACGCTTTCCGCTAGTGATCCTGAAGTGGGCATTTCGGCTTTCCCGCGGGGCGGAGGCGCGACGTCGCCACCGAAAAGAGGGCGATGGCCGGAATATTGGATCACCGGGGTGGAAGCCAGCGCCTTGGCCTATTTTGAAGATGTCGTCACCTCCAGGCTGTCAACGGCATTTCCCGCCGCCACCGATACCTAGGTCTGATTCACTTCTAACGACCGCCATCCGATAGTGGCGCCCATACCGATGTCATCAAACGGTGAGGACCTCACATGAAGAGCACGATTCTGATTGTTCTTTCGATCCTGCTCGGGACCATCTTCGCATCCGTGGCCGAGAGCGCCGTAAAGAGCGTAGTCCTTGTCCATGGTGCGTTCGCCGACGGATCAGGGTGGAAACCGGTGGCCGAGATCCTGAAGCACGATGGGTACAGCGTGCTTGTGGTACAAGAGCCTTTGACCGGTCTTGAGGCCGACGTTGCGGCCACCCGTCTGGTCGTCGACCGGGCCGGCCCATGCGTGCTGGTAGGCCACAGTTACGGCGGGATGATCGTTACCGAGGTCGGCGCGCAGCCGAATGTGCGAAGCCTGGTTTATGTGAACGCCTTTGAACCGGATGTCGGGGAGACCGCCGGTGGGTTGCAGGCCAAGACTCCGCCAGCCTCAAACAACATCGTGTCGGCCGGGGGAGCATTCGTGCAGGAGAAGCCGGAAACCTTCCGGGCGGATTTTGCGGCCGACGTGCCAAAAGCGGTTGCAGATTTCATGGCGATCTCGCAGGTGCCTATCGCCACGGACAGCTTTTCGGCGAAGACAACCGTTGCGTCCTGGTCCCAGAAACCCAGCTACGCCGTGGTCTCCAAGGGGGATCACATGATCAATCCCGAGCTAGAGCGATTCATGGCAGGGCGAGCCAAGTCCCAGACGATTGAGCTTCGAGGCAGTCATGCCATATTCCTGTCGCATCCCAAGGAAATTGCCGCGCTGATCGAAAAGGCCGCGAAAGCGGCAAAGTGAGTCGGCGGCACAGTGTCAGGCTGCCGGTGCATCCTCGATCAATTGCGGTTCAGGCGAGAGTTCCGGAGACGCGCCGGCTTCTCTGCAGGTCGACCGGCCACGCAAGCTCGTGTTTACGTGGGTAGGTCCGCTGACTGACAATGTGAATACGTTGGTAACCGTCGAACTCACGCCGTGCGGCGACGAAACCGACCTGCTGCTAACGCACGAGCGTCTACCGACGCCCGCAATTTGTGAAGGACATACAAGAGGCTGGGGAAACATCCTGGATCATCTGGCGCAAGCGGTCTTAAAGGACTCTTCGTTGTAGGGTAACAGGGAATCAAGTCGGGGAGGCTGACGTGACCGCGATACGGGCCGGTGGCGGATTGTTGTTCCTGTTCACGTTTGTCCATTGGCATGACGTAACAATCGGCCACGAACAGCCGAAATCATCGACTTGTCGCGAGCGTTGATCGATGCCCGGATCGCGCAGCGTGACGCCGCTGAAATCACTGTGGACATTGAACCGGGGGAAAGCGGTGCGGCTGCCTCCAGGATTGGCACGCCTATACGGCCGGTTTCGACTGCCGGAAGCACGCTCGGGTCCGCACATCCTCAGCAATTTTGTAACGACTTTGGATGGGGTCGTCTCGTTGCACGTACGCGGGCACGCGAACGGTCGGGATATCAGTGGCTGCAACGAGCAGGATCGATTGGTGATGGGTCTGTTGCGCGCCGTAGCTGATGTGGTGGTTGTGGGTGCTGGGACACTGGCCGCCGATAGGCAACATGTGTGGACGCCCGAGACGATATGTCCGGCACTCGCATCGGAGTTTGGTCGGCTGAGGAAGGCGCTCGGAAAGTCTGGCCCACCACTCAACGTCATCGTCAGCGGCAGCGGATCGCTCGATCTGAGGTTGCCGGTATTTTCATCCGGAGCGGTGCAAGTCATGGTGATCACGACCAGCGCGGGGGCGAAGCGATTGGCCGGGCAGCGGATACCCGCGACCGTCGATATTCGCGCGGTTCGTTCCCGCGGGTCGCTGATCGCGCCCAGGACAATCCGCGACGAGATCTGTAGGGTCCACAGCGCCAAGCAGATATTGCTCGAAAGTGGCCCCCGACTGTCGGCCGACTTCTACCAGCAACGGCTCGTGTCGGAGCAATTCCTGACACTGGCGCCGCAGATCGCGGGGCGCAAGGCCGGCGATGGGCGGTTGGGGATGGCCATGGGGCGGCAGTTTGCACCGGGCCATCCTTTATGGGGACAGTTGGTCGATGTGCGCCAGGCCGGAAGCCATTTGTTTTTGCGGTATTCCTTTGTTTGACCGCCAGGTGGATAAATGAGTGGCCGTCCCCGTCGACGGGAAATCCACAATCAAGCATAGATGGTGCAATTCCAGCACCAAGTCGAATCTTGCCCGCCACGCGCAGCGTGGTTAGGAGCCATCAAGGAACTGCCATGAAGTACCTCCGGGCCAGCACCGTCGTGCTAGGGCTGCTATGCCTTGTGTATTTCATCACCTACCTTGACCGCGTCAATGTGAGTTCTGCGGCGGAAGGGTTCGGAACCGAATTCGGGCTCAGCAGGACCCAGATTGGATTGGTGTTTTCGGCATTTGTCTATCCATATCTGTTATTTCAATTGTCTTTCCGCGTGGCCCGGAAAATTTGTAAAATGCCGCGGGCACCCTGCGGAGGCATTCATGTCCACATCATTCGTGCTCAATGGCAAGCCCATAACCCTCGATGTCGATCCGAACATGCCGCTTTTGTGGGCCGTGCGCGAGCTCGCTGGCTTGCCCGGCACCAAATTTGGGTGCGGCATGGCGCTGTGCGGTGCATGTACGGTCCACTTGGATGGCCAGGCGATCCGTTCTTGTGTCATGCCCCTGTCGGGGGTGACCGGACGACAGGTTACAACTATCGAGGGCCTCCACAGCACGTCCGCGAAAGCGGTGCAGGCCGCCTGGATTTCGCTACAGGTACCCCAGTGCGGCTACTGCCAGTCGGGCCAGGTCATGTCTGCCACGGCATTGCTGGAAAAAAATACAGCGCCGACTGACGCTGACATCGACGCCGCGATGAGTGGCAACATTTGCCGCTGCGCTACGTATTCTCGTATCAGGGCCGCGATTCATACAGCGGCACAGTCGCTTAAGGCATAGCCATGACGCGTGATACCACCGTTGTTCGGCAGCCCGCGCGCCGCGCATTCCTCAAGGATGCGGGCGCGATGACGGCGATGGCGCTCACCATCGGGTTTGAGTGGGCGGGTACCACGCGCCGCGCCGCCGCCATAGCCGCGCCTTTGGCGGGTGGCTCTTTTGCGCCCAATGCATTCCTGAGGATCGGCGCTGACAACAGCGTAACGGTGATCGCCAAACATGTCGAAATGGGGCAGGGCGCCTACACCGGCATCGCCACCATTGTGGCAGAAGAACTCGACGCTGATTGGTCGCTGGTACGGGTTGAGAGTGCACCGGCCGATGCCACGCGCTACGCCAATCTCGCGATGGGCAAACTTCAGGGAACGGGCGGCAGCTCGGCCATGGCTAATTCCTGGATGCAGTTGCGCGAGGCGGGGGCCAAGGCGCGCGCGATGCTGCTGAGTGCGGCAGCCGGACAGTGGCATGTGCCAGTGGCGGAACTTACAGTCGTCAATGGGGTTGTCTACCATCACGCGAGCAAACGCCAGACTCCGTTTGGATCGCTGGTACGCACGGCTGCGTCAATTCCGGTTCCCGCGCAGGTCACTCTGAAGGATCCCAACGACTTCAAACTGATCGGCCATCAGTTACCGCGGGTTGACGTACCCGCTAAGGTGGACGGCAGCGCGCAGTTCACTTTGGACGTCATGTTGCCCGGAATGCTGGTGGCATTGCTCAAGCGCCCGCCGCTGTTCGGCGCCACTGTCCAGTCTTTCGACGCCAGCGCTGCCACTGCCGTACCGGGCGTCGTCAAAGTGGTGCAGGTACCGCGTGGCGTCGCGGTGGTCGCGCAGGGCTTTTGGGCCGCAAAGCAGGGCCGCGATGCCCTTAAGGTGGAATGGGACGACAGCAACGCGGAAAAGCGTAGCTCCGCGACAATCATGGATGAGTACCGGCGCATCGCCGAACAGCCGGCCCCTTCGGCGCGCAAAGAGGGCAATTCGGAGCAGGCCATTCACAGCGCCGCCCACAAGCTGTCGGCAAGCTTCGAATTCCCGTTCCTCGCTCACGCGCCGATGGAGCCGCTCGACGCGGTCGTCAAGCTGACCGCGGGGAGCTGCGAGATCTGGGCCGGAGATCAATTTCAGACCGTGGACCAGGGCAACGCCGCCAAGACCGCGGGATTGGACCCGCAGCAGGTCAGCATTCATACGCTTTATGCCGGCGGCAGCTTCGGCCGGCGCGCTAACCCTGGATCCGATTTCATCGTCGAAGCAGTCTCGATCGCCAAGGCCTGTGGGGCTGATGGAACCCCGATCAAGCTGCAGTGGACGCGCGAGGACGATTTACATGGCGGTCTGTACCGGCCGATGTATTTCCACAAGCTGGAAGCGGGGCTGAGCGAGAAGGGTGAACTCACCGGCTGGCGGCACGTCATCGTCGGCCAATCGATCATGGCGGATACTTTCTTTGCCCCGATCATGATCAAGAATGGCATTGATGCGACCTCGGTTGAAGGCGCCGCGACCATCGCCTATGCCATACCGAACCTCACGGTCGATCTGGCAACCACCAAGTCCGCCGTGCCGGTTCTCTGGTGGCGCGTCGTCGGCAGCTCGCATACGGCGTTTGCTGTGGAAGCGTTCATCGATGAGGTGGCGCATGCCGCGGGCGAGGATGGCTTCACGTTCCGACGCAAGTTGCTGGAGCATCAGCCGCGCATGAAGGCGGTCCTGGAACTCGCAGCCGAGAAGGCTGGGTGGACGAAGGATCCCATGCCCAAAGGCAAGGGCCGGGGAATCGCCGTTGCTGAAGCCTTTAAGACCTTTGTTGCCCAGGTCGCCGAGGTCAGTGTCGATGACACAGGGCACGTCAAGGTCGATCGGATTGTATGTGCGGTCGACTGCGGCATCGCCATCAATCCGGACGTCATCGCCGCCCAAATGGAAGGCGGCATCGGGTTTGGCCTTGGGGCCGTGCTCTATGGGAAGATCACGCTCAAGGATGGGCGCGTCGAGCAGGACAACTTCAACAGTTACCGGGTGCTTCGGATGAACGAGATGCCGAAGGTCGAGGTGTACATCGTGCCGTCGGCCGAGCCCCCAACAGGGGTAGGGGAGCCAGGTGTCGCCCCCGTGGGACCGGCTGTGGCTAACGCGATATTCGCTGCCACCGGCAAGCGCATCCACACGCTCCCATTTCCCGAGACTGGCGCCGCGTAAAACGGGAACCGTAGGAAGGACGTCGCCATGAACACGTCAGCTCAAAGCGGCCGAGCCTCCCGTGCGCTGCTCTTGGGGCTCGCGCTCATCGTCTTGGTGGGAGTCATCGTAGTTGGCTACATCGTGCTTGGCCCTGGACCCACGGATTTTGCCGGCGGAAAACGCGTCGTGCTGTCGGATTATCGCGAACAGGATCCGACCGGCGTTCCCGCTGAACTGAAATCGGCAAACCTCGTCGAGCGAGGTGAGTATCTGACTCATGCCGCTGACTGCGTGGTCTGCCACACCACCAAGGACGGCGCGCCATTTACCGGCGGACGCGCTTTCGTATTGCCGTTCGGAACGATCTACTCCACTAACATTACTCCCGACCTCGACACCGGCATAGGCGGATACAGCGATGCGAATTTCCTGGACGCCGTGCATAAGGGTATCGGTCGAAGTGGTACCAGGCTGTATCCGGCCATGCCGTATGCCAGCTATACCTACATGTCGGATGCCGACGCGCTCGCCATCAAGGCCTATCTCTTTACGCTCAAACCCATCCATGCCCCGGCCTCCCCCAATACCCTTGTCTTTCCGTTTAACCAACGCAGCCTGATGAGTCTTTGGTCGGTTCTGTTTAATCCCGATCAGCGCTATAGGCCCAACGTTGAGCGCAGCGCCGAATGGAATCGTGGTGCCTACCTCGTCGAGGCGATGGAACACTGCGGTGAGTGCCATACGCCGCGAAATCTCCTGTTTGCATTGAATAACCGGCAGAAATTCGCGGGCGCCGTCCAAGCCGGTTGGCGCGCCTACAACATCACGCCCGATCACCATAGCGGGGTCGGGAGTTGGAGCGACGCCGATCTGATGCACTATCTGTCGATAGGTCATGCCGACGGACGAGGCACCGCGTCAGGTCCGATGGGCGAAGCAGTGGATGCAAGTCTGAGTCATCTGATGCCCACCGATATTGCGGCAATGGTGACTTATCTGCGCTCGGTAGCGGGCGCTTCGACGTCGGGCTTGCCCGAGCCTCGGACCAACCCCGCGCCGGCGTCGCAGGCGGAAGGCCTGGCGGCGAGCGTCGATCCGCGCGGCAAAGCTGTATACGAGGGCGCTTGTGCGGGCTGCCACGGGTGGACCGGCATCAGTCCAGTCATACCCTTTGCGACACTAACCGGGACGCGCGCTGTCAATGATCCGACCGCCAATAACGTGGCCCAGGTCATCATCGGTGGCGGGCAGCGACACACTGGCAACGACCCATCGAACATGCCGGCGTTTGGCGATGCGTATTCAGATGCCGAGATCGCAAGCGTCGCGAATTACGTCACCGCGCGATTTGGCGTTGCAGCTTCGGATTTAACTGCCACACAGGTCGCGAAGCTGCGCGGCGAGGAATGAAGCCATCCCACGGTAAAGGCTAATTCGATCGCTTACGTTACGAGCGCCTTTGGCGGAACTCCTAGAGTTGACCTAAGGCTCATTACGCGACGCCTAGAAGGCCGAAAGGCCGATTGCGCCTGTAGGTCTCGTACTGGCGATGTTTCGCTTGAGATACCCAGACGCGGACTCGGTATGTAAGCATCGGGAATTCGGTAAATCCATGCGTCGAATCGTTGATCGAAACAAGATATCTTATGTGACGTAATAGATTGTTTTTACATACAACAACTGACTCGCGATGCCGATGCCAGCGGGTGATGGGCCTGGGACCGGGCTAGTTGCCGGACGGGTACAGCCGCCGCAGTAGCTCGGATGAGGCGTTCTGACCGGCGAGCTGACCGCCGTCGATAACGAAGACCTGCCCGGTAATGAAGGATGCGGCATCGCCGGCCAGAAACAGGAATAACGGCGCAACGTCATCCACCTTACCGCAGCGCCCAAGCGGGATGTACCGATCGATGAAATCCTGGACGAATGTCGAGCTGTCGATTGCCTCCGACATCGGGGTCTGCAGGTAACCCGGTGCTACGGCGTTGACGCGAATTCCGAACTGCGCCAGCTCGAGAGCCATGGTCTTTGTCAGCATGATCACGCCGCCCTTACTTGCGTTGTAGTGAGCGTAGCCGGCTTCGCCATCGATGCCATTCTTGCTCGACATATTGACGATCACCCCGCGGCACCGCGGCAGCATACGGCGGGCGACGGCTTGCGCCACCAGGAACATGCCGTAGAGGTTGACCTCGAGTACGCGCCGCCACTCTGCCGGCGAAATATCCAGAAACGAAGTCTCATGCGCTATGCCGGCATTATTCACCAGTACGTCGATTGGGGCGCGCCGCTCGGCCTCATCCACGGCCGCGAGTACAGCGTCCTGATCCGTCACGTCGAGCACACGCCCGTTCGCAACTACACCCATGCTCCGGAGCGCTCGAATCGCGGATTCAAGATTCTCCGAGTGACAGTCGACAATTGACACGACTGCGCGCTCGCGGCCGAATGCAGCGGCGATAGCTAGACCGATGCCTCGGGCGCCACCAGTGATGAATATGTGCTTGCCTTCAAGATGCATGGACATTGATTTTCTCTAGCGCCGCGCCGCAGCAGCGCGCACGCGCGGCACGTAGTGCTCCTCGTATACGGTAATCAGAAGTGTGCTGGCCAGCACCACCAGCCCACCGATCGCCATGCGCAGAGTGAGACGCTCCCCGAGAGCGGCCGCCGCAATGAGCACGCCGAAGACCGGAATCAGGTAGTTCGACAAGCCGGCCTGGGCGGCGTCGAGCCGCGTAAGGACGGTAAGGAATAGAATCATGGACAGGAAATACTGCAGGAACGCAAGCAGAAAGATACCAAGCCACACCATTGGTCCAAAAGTGACCACACTGTGGAACGATCCGGGCTCCAGGTACAGCGTCAGCGGCAGGAGACAGGCCAGGACAGCGTAGTAGCTGTAAACCAGAACTTCGAGGGGCGTATAGCGATGCAACAGCTTCTTGCCGTAGACATTGTAAAACGCGCTGCCGAGAATTCCGATCATGATCAGCAGATTTCCCACCAATATGCCACCCCGGGCGAACTGCAAGTCACTCCACTCGATGCCGGAACATTGCAGCACGCCCGCGACGGCCAGGACGAAGCTGATCCAGCGAACCTTTGTCATGCTCTCGCCGAGCAGCAGATACGCCATCACCGCCGTTGCGATCGGCAGCGTAAGCGAAAGCAAGGCGGCGTTCGAGGCCGGTGCCAGACGTACCCCCCAGGTGACTCCAAGCTGGGCCATCACTTGCCCGAATACTCCGATGACTGCGAAACGCACCACGTCCGTTGCGCCGATGGGAGAAGCCTCACCACGGCGGTGCTGTTGGCGTTGTAACAGCGGCACGAGGCAGACGGTTGCGAGCCCCATGGGAAGAAGTGTGGCGAAGATCGGTCCCATCTGCTTTTGAACGAGTTTCGCGAGCACGAACTGGCTTCCCCAAATCAGATTGCACACGATCAGCAGCGCCCAATCGACCAGCCTGGATGCCGTACGGTCGGTCATTAGTCGATTGCCTCGTGGACCCCTGATTGCGGCGCGCGGCGACGCACGCTCAGAACGGCGCGAGCCGTTCGACCGCTCGAATGGTCACCGGTCCGTCGTCGGACCTGGTCTTTTCCGGCCCAAGCACCTCGACTGCGGCCTTGGCCATCACGATGGAGACCATGCGGTTCGGATACAGAATCACCTCGTTGTCGCCGGAACCATGCATGCTGGGCAGATATTCCACGGCGCCAATCGGGTTCACGTAGCGCAGGAAATGAAAGCCCATCATGTAGAGCCCATCTTCGGGAGCCCCAGCGATCGGCGACGACACCGGGCCGAGCGAGGCATCCGCATTCTTGACTATCGCGCCGCGCGCGGCGAGCAGATCCGTCGTCATTTCCCGATTCAGAATCTGCTCGCCGCCGTGTGCCCCGCGCGCCTGATAGAGCAGCGCAATCTTTGCCAGATCGTCGAGTGTCGGGTAGTAGCCGGCATTGCACCAGAGCAGACCGTCCCGACCGCCGGATTCGCGGGTCCTGACGCTCGGCGCCTGGTGGATGCCGATCGGGGTTAATACCTCGGTCTTGACCATCTCCCACAGGTCTGCCTGGGGGCCTCGTACCGACTTCAGGAAGCCCTCGAGCGCGGCGCCCAGCAGGAAGTAATCCTGATCGCGATAGCGCATGACGGTCCCCGGGTCCCACGGGTAAGGGTGGAGATTCGCGCCGATCTGTCTGATCTTTTCGGCGAAAGAGGGGGCCGTATACCAAGCGTCGTAGTCGCCACCAAGGTAACCGTCGAAGATATCATTTGGATGGGTCTTGGTGCTCCCAGTGCCGCCAAAACCAGTTGCCATGTTCGCGGCATCGATGAAGCGGACGCGATGCCACTTCGCATCGAGCCCCCCCACGTAGTCGCCAATCTTGAGTGTGAGCACCCACGGACCGTACACCTGCGCCAGGCGCAGCAGCGCCAGCGGCGCGAACACGCTCTTGGTCACCGAGCGTACGCCGAAGCGCATCTCGAGCGGATATGGATACGGCCCGTAGGGCGTGGCGGCTTCCTGGTAATAGAGCGTACCGTCTTGGACCAGCGCCACGGCAACCTGCCACTTCGGGTACAGCGGTCCACCGAAGCCATCGAGCGTTCCCGGCGGCACGGTCTTGACGAGCTCGCTCCACGGTTTCGCTGGCAGCCGGTCGGCAAGTTCGGCTTGCGCCTGCGCGCGGCGTGCTTCGAGCTTGGCGGCATCCCCGGGTGCGAATTCAGCCGGCACATAGCCCCAGGCGACGAAGTACTGCTTGATCAGGTAGGGACCGGTCTGCTGAATGAACTGAATCATGAGCCCGCTCACCTGCCCTGGCCGGTACAGAAACGTTGCCAACCCCTGGTGCGCGTGGTTCTCGGTGTCATTGACGAGCATGACCGGGAATGCAGCGCGCGCCCAATCGCCATCAGCTTTTTCGCGCCATACTTTCCCGAGCTGCGGGATGATGCGCCAGTAGCTCGCCGGCGCTGCAGCAGCGTTCTCACGTACCATTTCGCCACGCTGGACCGGTACCAGCACGTCGCCAATTGTGAAGAATTCCAGCTCCACGTTTGGGAATATTCGGACGTCACGTCCCTGGATCACAGGCTGCTGTAGTACCGGCAATGTCTGCATCCGCGTCGCACGCAGCTTGATGACGCCGCTGAACGCTGGCGCGGGCAATGCGCCTTCCCCCGGAGCGAAGGCCGCATTCGCGACCGGCGCCTCGAGGACGCGGGCGTTCTCGAATGCCTGTACTGGCAGTAGATCCGCAACTCCGGCTCGCGCTAGCACGGGGATTAACACCGGCAGGACCATGGAGAGAGCCAAAGTGCGCACCGTTCGAAACCACATATCGGATACTCCTTGAATCATCGGGGCAGATTGGTCGCGAGAAGCCATGCCCTGAGCTTCCGCCCCACTACCAGTCACCTACGGATCCGTCCGCGTAGAAAACCCGCTGCAGCAACTCCTGCCTGAAGGGATACTTCGCGATTGCCGGCTCATTGATCTCCACCCCCAGCCCCGGCCTATCGCTAGGAGTCACGGTCCGACCCTGTTTGTTCAGTGGGTGATAGTCCTGTACTACCTCGGCACGCCACGGCACGTCGTCACTGACGGTCTCGCAGATCACGTAGTCCGATTGGGAAAAACCCAATTCGAATGATGCCGCCGTACTCACCGGTCCCTGCGGGTTGTGAGGTGCCAGGCCGATCCGATGCGCCTCTGCGAGTGCCGCGATCTTCCTGGCAGCGGACAAGCCACCGCAATGCGTGATGTCGAGTTGAACGATCTCGCAGCCGCGCGCCGCGAACAGATCCCTGAACTGGCTGAGGTTGGTCAGCCGCTCTCCGGTCGCGATCGGGGTCGATACCGAGGCGTTGATGTGGCTCAACGACTCGAGGTTTTCCGGCCAACACGGTTCCTCGAGGAAAAACAGCCGGTATGGCTCCAGGGCTTTCGCGAACAGCATGCCCATCGCTGGCGAGGGCCGCGCATGACAGTCGACCATGATATCGATTTGGGGACCCACGGCTTCGCGCATACGCGCCACGGCCCGCTCGGCAGCCAGGATTGGCGCCGTACCCTCGAGTGCACCCGTCGGGGGGACCGCCATCGACTTGAACGCCGAGAATCCATTGGCGACAGCTGCACGCGCAAGATCCGCGAACCGGTCAGCATCGGTCACCGGCGTTTCGTAGAAGTCCTCCATTCGTCCGCCACCCAGGTGGCTGTAGAGCCGGATGTAGTCCCGTACCGGGCCGCCCCATAGCCTGTGGCATGGGATCCCCAACGCCTTTCCGGCAATGTCCCATAGTGCAATATCAATGCCCGACATGGCCGTCGCCCGTACGATGCCGGAGCTGTGCCAGAAATGTTGGCGAAACATCATCTGCCAAAGGTGTTCGATACGCCGAGGATCCTCTCCAATCAGCAGGGTAGCCAAATCTTCCAGGGCGCCGACGATGGATCTCGTGTGCCATTCGAGCGTGGCTTCGCCCCAACCGATGAGGCCGGGCTGATCGGTTTCGATCTTGACGAACACCCAGTTGCGCATCCTGGCATTGCAAACGAGGGATTTGATAGCTGTAATCTTCATCTGGCATTCACGCTCCGGTGGCACGCTGGTTTTGCCAACCCTGTAATGAGGACGCCGGCACCAGAATCGGACAAGACGCGTTGGTGTTGCGCTTTATTCTTTCCAAGCCGCGTTTCCAAACCTGAATCATCGCGCCGCTCAGCGCCAGGGCTAACCGCGGACCCGACACTGCAGTGTCAGAGAGCGACATTCGATTCGTCCTGAGGCGATTGGGGTCCGCGCCAAAGGGCGCCGAGCCCGACGTGCCTACTCGCATTGGCCGTGCTCCGGCGGCGCAGTCAGAAAGCGATAGACCGTGGTGGAGGTCCAGAGCCGGCCTGCTTCGAGCACCGTGCTCGGAAAATGCGGGTGGTTGGGGGAGTCTGGAAAATGTTGCGTCTCCAGCGCGATCGCATCGCCCTGCCGATACAGGCGATCACCCTTGCCGATTACGCCGCCGGAAAGGCAGTTGCCGGTGTAGACCTGCAGGCCCGGCTCGGTCGTCAACAGCTCAAGCACTCGGCCGGAGGATGGATCTGCGAGGCGAGCAGCAAGACGCAAGCTGCCGGTTTCGCCGCGCAGGACAAAATTGTGGTCATAGCCGCGACCGATCTGGAGCTGGGGATCCGATCCATCGCGGATGCGCGAGGCAATCACCCGCTGCGTGCGAAAGTCGAAAGGAGTGCCCGCGACCGGACGCACTTCGCCCGTCGGTATCTGGTGAGCGTCTACGGGCGTATACGCATCGGCCGCGACATACAGAGGCGCGTGCAGCGCGTCGGTGATGCCGGCGCCGGCAAGGTTCCAGTAGGAGTGATTGGTCAGATTAAGAACTGTCGCAGCCGATGTAGTCGCCGCGTAGTCGATCCGAAGCTCATTGTCGTTCGTCAACGTGTAGGTAAGGTGTATGGTGAGCTTGCCAGGGTAGCCTTGATCGCCGTCCTGGCTCACAAGCGATAGGCTCAGAGCCGCCCCCGCCGCGATACTCGTGCCTTCGATATTCCAGACTCTGCGATCGAAGCCCTCGACGCCGCCGTGTTCGGAATTAGGTGCGGCGTTAAGTGCGAGCTGATAGTTCTTGCCGTCAAGACTGAATTGCCCGTTGGCGATTCGATTGGCGTAACGTCCGACGGTCGCGCCGAAATACTCGTTGCCGCGCTGATATTCCTCGATGCTATCGTAGCCCAGTACGACGTCGCTGAAGGCTCCGCGGGCATCCGCGACGAACAAGCTGCGCAGCGTTGCGCCAAGGGTGAGGATACTGGCTTGCGTGCCGCGGCTGTTCGTGAGTATGCATTCAATGATCTCGGCGCCGGATCGCAACGTGCCCGCGATCGACTTGGACGCCGAGACGGCGAACGCCTCCCCGGCACCCTGCTGCCGGCGGCGCAGTCTTTCCGCCGGTCCGCCGTTACTTGCTTCTTTATGCATCGTCTACAGCTATTAGCTTGCGCACCCCGCCCAGTACACAAAGTCGCCGATGCATCCCCTGGCAATCGCCTGCGTCCATTCGAGGGGTAGCGTACGGCTGCGGGCAAGCAGCGGTTCAATGGTCTCGAGAATTACAGGCAGAAACCTACCCGCCAGGCACAACGATCCGCTGTAGACGTTTGTCCCGGTGGCATTCATGTGGCTAATCTCCAATGCTGATGTCGCCCGAACTCGCGTGTCGAACGCGGACGATCCAGTCGCCTACGGATAATGCCCGGAGGGTGTAACCTGGCTCGCGAGTGTCGGTCCGCTCGTGCAGGGCGGCACCTCCCGCTGTCACGCGCGAGGGCTTGAAATTCAGGCGCAGCACTTCAATGGCGGCGGCATCGAACGTCCGATATTCCACCCGGTGCTTGCCGTATCGAACCTTTTGCACCACGGAACTGGAGCGCAGCAGATGGTCGATACCCACGGGCGCAAATTCGGGCACCGCGCCCATGGCCCATTGGAAGTGGCGCATGTAATCCGAATAGCCGTCGCTGAACCAGTATGAATCGAGATAGTCGACGCCGCAGCAGGCAATCCGGCCGTCCTCTCCGGCAAAGTAGGTGCCGTAGTTCAAGGATCGAAAGGCGTCTTCCCGCGCTTGCCCATCGCGCGTCTTTTCGAAGAACAGGGCGTTTATTGCGGCCCAGCGTGCCGTATGGTCCCCCTGACCCGCCCGCGAGCAACAACCGAAACTCGCATCTGGGGTGGTCTGTTCGTCGATGGCTTGGGCGCCGAAGAACGGACCGCGGCCCAATTTGATCCTGACCCAGTCGAGCAAGCGTCCGACGTGGCCCATCCACTGCGGGTCCACTTCTGCCGGGTCTTCGCGCGCGAGAATGTAATAAGCCGCCATCATCGGCGTGAGCTGATTCACGTCGTCGGTGTGGCGCGGTATGTCCTCGAAGTAGCCGGACCACTTGTTCCAGGCTCGGCTTTCATGGTTGAGCGGATAGTCGAGCAGCCATTTCAATGCCGTGTCGCGAGCCTGGCGAAAGGACGCCACATCGCCAGCATCCATTCGAATCAGCTCATCAAACAGGCGTAGTGACCCGGCAACGTCGCCGCCGTATTCCTCGAGCGCGAGCGTTACGCCGGTGCGCGCATACACGCGAAAAGGCCACGGGGTGTGCTCGGCGTCGCCGGCGCGCACGTGCCGGGCGAGCGCCTGCGCGCATCGGACCGCTGCATCCAGGTACTTGCGCTCACCGGTCATCTTGTAGAAAAGCGCGTAGCCGGTGCCCAGTTCACCGACTTTGTCGGTCTCAATCCCACCGTAAAACTCATTCGGCATGTCCTGGATGCACCGGCCATAGTCAGGTTGATCACCGCAGCTGGTAGCAAACGGCACACCGGGCCAGTCCCAGTCCGAAGGGGTGGTGCCGTGCGCCAACTGGTAGTCCAACATGCCGCGTACCGCCTGAACCGCCTCTTCGTCCCCCGAATAGGGGTACCACCCGACGACGGAATCGACGAAGGAGGCAAATACCATAGCCGGGTTGTGCTGCCAGTACGTACCTTGCAGCGTCTTACCATCGTAGACAGCATCGAGCAGATAGATCTTGAGACCCGTGCCATGACGGTCGTCTGCCGGCACTTTGTGTTCGATGAAGTCCCAGCCCAGTCGGAGCACTTGGTCATAGCCGAGATTCTTTGCCGGCTGGTACCAAGCTAACAATTTTCCTTGTCCGTCGAGCACCACTGAGTGCCACGGCACTTGCGCGTTTACGTAGGTGCCTTGAGCCGAGGCCATTACCGGCAGCAACAGAGTAGCCGCCAGAATGAATCCGGTAGCGCGAATCGCTGACAGCATGAGCAAAGCCCTGCTGGCTCGAATTCCGGGCGTGATTACGGTGTTCAGGCTTCCGCCAAGGAACCAAGGGCTGCGCGCAAAGGTCCCAGCCACGGCTCAAAGGCTCGCCACTGATCCAGAGCCTCGCGATAGATTGGGCGACGCACTTGCTCCGAGCTCGCCGTGTCCACGCTGCGTTTCGTCCTGTAAAATTGCATACAAGCCGACTCGAACTCGAGACCGCAAAAATCGAGGATCCGACGCACGCTGCCCTCCAGATCATTTACCACGTCTTCATGCCGTACCCGCAGGATCTTTCCGGGAAGAACCGTATTCCAGTGTTGCATGAGCTCGATGTAGGAACGGTAATAGCGCGCGATATGGTCGATGCTGTAGGTGAATTGCTGCCCTGAGGCAAATAGCTGCTTGAAGTTACTAAAACAGCACGCCATCGCACTTCGCCTGGCATCGATGATCCTGGCGTTTGGCAACATGAGGTGGATAAGACCAATATTTCGGAAGTTGTTCGGGTTCTTGTCGATAAACCGTGGTTTGTTGCCGGTGCGGTAGATACGGGTGTCGACAAGGTATTCGTTACCGAATCGCTCGAAATCCTCCCTTGCGAGCTCCGCCAGTACGCCCGGGTATCGAGGCTTGGCGTCGTTGTGTTCACGCCCTAGCAGCGTCTGGACAAGGCGAGGAACATTTGCCAGCTCCGTGGTACCCTCCACCTTTGAGTGTGAAGCCAGGATCTGCTCGAGCAGCGTAGAACCCGACCTGGGCAGGCCGACGATAAAAATAGGCGCTGCACTGTCACAGCCCGCCCCTTGTAGTGCGCCAAAGAATTCCAGCGTGCATGTGGAAATCTGCAGGCGCACGTTGGTCTGGATAATCTCTGGCCTATAACGACACTCGGCCTTCTTCAGCTCGTTACCGCGCTCGTAGTAGCCGTACGACTCGCCGTACTCGCAACGATCCTCGAGCGCCTTGCCCAGGGCGAAACACAGGTGATAGCGATCGACGAGCCCAATCCCCGGTGTGGCCTCCTCGCGACGCATGCGCGTCAGTTCCTCGTCGGTGAAGCGATACGTCTTCAGGTTTGCCAGACTCCAATAGGCCTCGCCGTGATTTGGCCTGACCGCGGCAGCCGCCCGATAGGATTCAATGGCCTCCGGTGTCCTGCCAAGGGTCTTCAGGGCATGTGCGACCGAGAGGTGCAGGTCAGGGTCCTTCGGCTTCTCGGCCGAGAGATTCCTGTAGAGGGGCAGGGCGCGCTCATGCTCGCCAAATCCCATGCACACGGCCGCAGCCGTGGTGCGATAGACACGGTTATCAGGCTCGAGCGCTAGCAGCCGATCTAGCTCCTCGCGTGCCCGGACGTGCTTGTGCCGCTTGAGCAGCACTACCACGTAGTCGTGGCGGGCCGCATGGTAGTCGGGCGCGAGCGCAAGTACACTCTCTAGCAATACCTCGGCGTCATCCAGGATATCGAGGTCCATACCGATCTTGGCAAGCAGCCGCATGCCCTCAATGTGGTTCCCATGAGTCAATAGGAACCGACGCACGATGCGCTCCGCATCGATGATGTTGCCGTCCGCAAACATGGCGGAGGCTGTGACGATTTCCGCAGGCAAGGTTGCCAGTTTGGCGACATGGGATGCCGCAATGTCGGCGTCTCCAACGCGCCCTGCCAGTTGGTAAAGTCCCTGCAGCGCCTTCCAACTTGCGGGAAGCGCTGCGCTCAAGTGCACTGCATGTTCGAACGCTTCAATCGCCTGCCCGGCTGAACGCAATGCCACATAGCACTGACCGCGCTCCTGGAACAGGCGACTGAACTTCGGGTGCAGCTCCTCCAGGCGAGCCAGAGTGGCGAGTGCCTTCGGGATGTGCTTTAGGTGACGATGGCAGGCGGCAACTATATAGAGGGCATCGCGATTCCCTGGCGCATCTGCAAGCAGCGCTTCTGCGGCTGCGAGGGCTCGTCCGAATTCTGCTCCCACCAGCAGTTCGCGTATCCGCTGCACTTCCATTGCGAACCGTGAGGCCGGTGCTTCCGTGATCGAAGCGGACTGTGGCGACTGCGGGCTTCGGGTGTTCGTACGAGACCCCTTGACCTGAGCTCTATTGGCTCGCATTGACGACTGCGTTTCCATTATGGGCTGTTCCAGCGGCGCACAGTAGAGGCGGGTATTGCGACCCGCCTCTTTTCCACTGCTACAGGTTAACCACTATTCCGAAAACTTGTACCCGGCCCTGATCCCAAGCACTCGGGGGCGCAAAGGGGTTTGAAGCAGGATAAATTGTGAGTTATTTTCGTTCACGTACGCATTGCTATCCGTCAGATTCTGACCATATGCCTGCAGGTACCATCTATCCTTTGCAATCCCAATCGAGGCATCCATGGTGGAATAGGCCGGTAGCGTGTAGGCCTCGACGTAGCCGGTTGCCGTGAAGCTGTGATCGGTATGCTGGCCTGAGATCTGCACGAATGCGTTGTAGTTGTCGAATGTCCATTCATAGCGAACGCGCACGTTGCCCTGCAATGCCGGTGAATTGGCAAGAGGACTGCCCAGCGGCCCGAACGGATTCGGAATAGACGTGATCGCCTTGCCGAATCCCGGGCTCTTGGGGTTGTCATTGATGAGAAAGGGCGAATTGGTCTGGCTACTGCTGTTCCAGGTTGCCGCAGCCTGTACCGTCAACCCATGTGCTACGACCGCCACGATGGAAGGCTCGAATCCCCGCACACGATAGCTCGCCCCATTGGTAAAGAAGGCGAGATTTCCGAGGCCACCCTGCGGATCGTCGATTCCTTGCTGCACGTTACTCCAGATTTCCTGGTAGATGGAGCCATTGAATAGCAGCCGATGCTCGAACCATTCCGTCTTCCAGCCGAATTCGTTGTTGGTCAGCTTATCCGGTTGCCAGACGACCGGCGTGATGTATTGATTGATTCCGTTGGCGTCCGGTAGGTGACCGGAAGTTCCGCGATTGAAGCCACCCGGCCGGTAGCCCTGAGACCATGTGTAGTACACCATGGCGTCGGGTGTGATCTTCCACGTGAGGTTGGCCCGGCTGGTGAATCCGGTGGCGGTGGTGCTGTTCGGGACCTGATTGTCGAGGTTGGTTCCGAACGGGCCGCCCGGCCCATAGCCATTGAAGTTGGTGATGGAACATGGTCCGAAGCTCTTGGGCACAGCGCCGTCGTAATACTTGCAGTAAAAGCTCCCGACGTCACCGCCAAAGTCGTGCTCGTTGTACTCATACCAGCGCGTGCCGGCCGTCACGGTCAGCGTCTTCGGGATTAGATCAAAGTCCACGGAGCCAAATACGGCGGTCTGCCTGTAACCCCGCTGTACGTCGTCGAAGAATGCATCATCCGGGTTGCGAACGTTTGGGTTATTTGCCGGCACGCCTGGCCACGGCTGGACATTGAGGAAGCATTCGGTGTCGAACGTCGGCGTGCAGGTCGGCACCGACCGGTACTGATAGTCCATCTGATCGTAGATCTCGAAATCTTCCCAGTACACGCCGGCGAGCCCGCGCAGTCGCTTGTCATCCGGGGTGCTCAAGCGAAACTCGTGGCTCTGGTGCGTGGTTCGGTCCTTGTCGTGCCAGGTTGCACTTGGCGTGTAGCATTTTGTCGGGGGATCGAAGCCCGTGCTGTAGCCGGTGCATTGATAGTAGGTGCCCCAAACTCCGCGCGCGTAGTTCGTATAATCCTGAACCTGTTCGACGTTACGCACGAGATAGGCGCCGCTGTAAATTGCCTTCAGGTCTCCGATTTTCCCAGTGATAGTCAATGCCGTATTTTCGAATCGATCCTTGTCGAACGACGGGTTGAATAGAGTGACCGACAAGGGCGGCAGCGCGTTGCCCTCGGAGCCCACGGGGTTCTGATAGAACACGCCCTCGGCATCCATATTCTGGTAGGACTGCGTCAGCAGCGCGTCCCACTGATCATTGATGTGGTAGAGGGCCGCAAGACGAAAGCCCGAGTAGGTGAGCGGGTTGATCGCATTTGTGGCAATCTGATAGTTGTTGATTACCTCACTGTCGGCCGGCACTTGACCAGGAGTGATTACCTGGCCGGTGTTGCTGACCGTACCGCCATTGCGAAGCGCCAACCCGAGATCTGTACCCGAGCGCGTGAATTCGCTGCCGACGTTGTTGATGTAACCGCCGCGACGGTCCTCGTAGACGACACCGCGCACCGCGAGCCTGTCATCAATGAGTGGAAGATTGAGCACGAAATCGACGCTGCTGTTGGGATCGCCGTGGGACGTCAACCCATAACCCGCGTCGGCGCTACCCTCGGTGACGTTGAGCTTAGGTTTGTTGGTGATGTAGCGGACCACACCCGCCTCCGCGCCGCCACCGAAGAGAGTGCCCTGGGGGCCCTCGAGCACCTCCACGCGCTCCAGGTCGACAGCATAGACGTCGAGGTTGCGTCCGGGGAGTTGCTCGGACTGTTCATCGAGATAGACGGCGACGTTCGGGAAATTGCCGATGGCGCCGCTGCCCTCAGTGCCACCAGAGCCGATACTGAGCCCGCGAATGTAGATGTTGGTTTGCCCCGGGCCATTGCTGGCCTGCGATACGCTGGGCAGGTATTTCACGATGTCGTCGAAATTTCTCGCGTTCAGCTGATTTAGCGCCTCGGCTGTCACCACTTCAACGCTGATCGGCACGTCCTGGAGGCTCTGCTCCTTACGCTGCGCGGTGACGACTACTTCGCTGAGCTCGTTGGATGAAACCAACGCATCCTCGGCATAAGCCGCAGCGGCGGCCGCGTTCAGGATGGTGGCGACTGCGTAGGCTATCTTGTTCGACCTCATTTTGCTCTCCCTCTCTTGTATTTAGCCGTCCCATCAATTCCGTAGTGCCGATACCGACTTCGCACAACGGGCGAATTCGGCTCCCACTCGTGTCTGGATTCACCATTAGAGACCATGGTCCGAGTACCTCGAACGCCTTGATGGTGCCGTCCGTGTCGCGCGGACCGAGGAATTTCTGTCTGGCGACTGCTGCATCTAGATGGACCCCGCCCTACGCGACTTAGGAGCGCCCCGGCCTGAGCACACGGTAGACAGTGCGCGATCGAAGTGCGCCAGTGTCTGGCTGATGTCATCGGCCGTATGCGCCGCGGAAATCGAGCATTGCTTGGTGGCTATCGGTATGAAGAATTCACCCAAGCCGACGAGCGCACGTCGTAGTGCCACGTCTCGTTCGAAATCGTGGTGTTCCATGATGTCATGAAAATCGACAGGGTTCGTCGGCATCAAGTAGTAACAAAACGCTGACCCCTGCCGCGCGATCGACGCCGTCACTCCGTGCGCGGAAAAAATCTCCCGTAACCCGTCTTCCATCTGCTGGCCGAGCGCCTCGACACGCGGGTACAACTGCTCCCGATTGGCGAGCAGGTAGTCGATGGTTCGAATGGCGGCTGCGACCGCGACCGGATGCCCGTTGTATGTGCCGCCCACCAACGGGCGCATCGCCGGATCGGGGTGGATGATGTAGTCCATGTATTCGCGTTTTCCCCCGACAAGCGCCAGCGGAAACCCGTTCGCGACCGCCTTGCCGTAGGTGACGAGATCGGGCTTTACATGGGAGATCTCGCTGTATCCGCCCACAGCATGGCGAAATCCAGTCTTGATCTCGTCGAACACCAGCAGGAACCCCAGCTCATCGGCCAGGTGCCGCAGCCCCGCCAGATAACCATCGCGCGGCCGCACAACCCCAATATTCTGGAGTATCGGCTCGGTAATCATCGCGGCGACCGGGTAGCGGCGACAGACGTACCGAACCGATTCCAGATCGTTGAAATTAATTGGGTGAACAAGGCGCGTGCTTTCGATCGTCGTGCCGCCGCCCAACGGACGAAGGGGATACTCGCCCGGAGACACCCGAGGTCCGATATCCGAAAGGGCGTTGAACACGTTGCAGGCGAGCTCGTCCTGATTACCGTTGTAGCCACCCTGAATCACTATCACGTGTTGTCTGCCGGTGATCGCCCGACTAAGGCGGATGGCCGCCGCCGTTGCCTCGCTGCCGGTGTTAAGCAGACACACCTTTTCGACCGCCGCGACATTTCTGCAGACCAACTCCGCCAGGCGACCTTCGAGCAGCGTGGTCCCAGCGCCGAACAGGCTCTCGCCGTTGCGCATCACCTCAATGACAGCCTCATTGACCGGTGCGAAATTGTGACCGAGAAAATAGGGTGCGAAGGCGGCGTGATAGTCGGTATAGCGCTTGCCGTCTATGGCCCAGATGTGGGCACCTTCGCCCTTCACGAAGATCATCGGCGGGTCAATTATCCGATTGCTTGAGCTGACGCCGCCCGGAATAAAGGCGCTGTTGTGCGCCAGATGAGATTCCAGGCCCCCGTCAGCTTGGTCTGTCATTACTTGCCCAAGGTGTTATCGTTCTAAAATGTAACGTTACACGATAGCGCGCGGACTTTCAAATGGCACTCTAGGAGCTCGTCGGCGGGGTATTGGTGTTGGCGGTAGGATGTTGCCGTAGCAAAGTCGTCAGGATCGATGTCGATCAGGGAAGAGGGCGCCGCCCGCGGCGTCCCAGGCGTCGTAAGAACCTGCCGGCGCACCGGTAATGCCCAATCACCGCTGGTCAGTAGCCTCGACAGTGCTACTTGCCGGCTACCCGAGACCTATATTGAACCCTTAGGGTCGCTACGGTGCCGACGCCGCCGCGCGATCCAGGGCCTCCAGGCTCAATCGCCTTGTTTCCGGCGCCCAGCGATAGCAGACGCCCGCTCCAACGGCCAACACCGCCACGCATGCGCCGAGCGCCGTACGCACTCCATACGCTGCGACCAGCACCGGCAGCACGAAGGTGCTGGCGGCGGATCCTATGCGGCTCGCCGCTATGGCGAGCCCGATCCCGGAGGCCCGCAGATCGGTTGGGAAAAGCTCGGGCAGATACACGTACACCAGGTTCGAGGCCGCCGATATGACACCTGCAAAGGCGGCGAAGAGCAAGATCATCGCTACCGGCGCCAGATTCGGCGTCGCGCTCAAGATGAGCATCGAGATGGCTGCGGCGACAAAGCTCCCGATGAGGAAGCTCCGACGTGAGATGCGATCGACGATCAGGAGGCCGGCGATGGCGCCTGCAAACAGAGCGAAATTGTAGATCAGACCGCCGAGGAAACCGCCCTTGAGGTGCAACGCGGACATGACTTGCGTCACGAAGGTGCCGACTGCGAAATAGGGCATCACCTGACAGGCAAAAAAAGTACAGGCCACTAACGTACGGGTGCGCCATCGAACGGAGAATAATTGCGCCCATCGGCCTGCCGGCGCCATCGCCACCGGCGCTCGCGCCGGCGGGCGGATGCCGCGGCCAAATTTGCCGTGCACGACTGTGGCGGCGCGCTGGCAGTAGCCGTGATTGGCCAGCCACAGTGGTGACTCGGGCATCGTGATGCGCAATGGGGCTATGAGCAAGCACGGCGCCGCGCTTGCAAGCAGCATCCAGCGCCACGACTCCGGCCCCAGGCCGACCAGGAAAAACCCAACCGCATAGGCACAGGCGTAGCCGCCGGCCCAGGCTACCGCCAGTAAGCCGAGAATTTGTCCCCGCCATCGGCGCGGTACGAATTCGCTCAACAGCGTCTTGCTGACCACGTAGTCGGTCCCGAGGAGGAACCCGATGGCAAGCCGCAGCAGCAGCAACTCCATGGCCGTGCCGACCACGAACTGCATAGCGGACAGCGCAGCGGCGATCACCATATTGTAGGCAAAAATTGTCCGGCGCCCAAAGTGGTCCGCCACGGGCCCCGTCAGCAATGCGCCCGCGAATAACCCCGTCAGAGACGCGCCCCCGAGAAGTCCAAGCCAAACGGCGCTCAGACCTAACTGAGTTGTCGCGAGGCTGAGAGAGATTCCGATGATTCCAAGCCCAAAGCCATCGGCGAAAACCCCGCCTGTGCTTGCAATGCCGATGTGCAAGTGAAACGCGCCAAACGGCACGTCATCGTAGTCAGTTAGGGGCACGTCAATCCCGTTCCCGGATGGCCGGCCGAAGGCACCTTCGCGGCTCAAAATGGCGACACTCAGGCTGCCTCGTCTTGTCGGGGCCTATATTGCTCGCAGGGCTATTACCTGCCTTAGCTACTTGTAACGTAACAACTTGTAACGTAACATGTTATGCTTGTCAATCGCAGGCGCTGAAGGGGTGGCAGCTTCCTTAGCGGCTTGCTCCACGCCCCGCCGGCCCTGGCGCATCAAGCGCCCGTCAAACTGCTGCGACTTGGTGTGGCTGCTCTATTGCCAACCGGTCGATTCGCCGACCTGCAGATGAACTGGCATGACGACACTGCGCCTGGAAAACGCGCCGGTTTTCATTCTTTGAATGAGCAATTCACCCGCGTGACGACCCATTTCGTAGGCGGGTGAGACGACGGTCGTTAACGTGGGGGATGTATAGCGCCAGACGTCAAATCCATTGAACCCCGCAATAACTACATCCTTCGGTACCCGAAGCCCGCGATGTTCGCAGGCCTTCAGTGCCGCGACTGCCATCGAATCTGTAGCGGCAACGATCGCGTCCGGCGTTCTCTTTGCCAAGTGATTCTTGACGACCTGATGCACGTCGTCGAACAGCTCGGAAGGCGCAATCAGCGTTTTTATGTCGATTGCGGGGGCTGCGGCCGCAAGGATGCTGCGCAGGCCCTTTTCGCGCTGTTCGACCGCGCTCCAATCCAACGCCGGGCGCACGAATACCACAGATCGCATATGCCGCTTGAGTAGATGCCGCGCCAACTGCTTGCCGCCGGACAAATCATCCTGACCGACCACGGCCACATTGGGGGATGGCGATTGGAAAACCTCCCGAAAGACCACGACGGGCTGTCCGAGGCGATTGAGATAGGCGAAATGCTCCCTTCTTCGGGCCTTCGGACCGCATAAGATTGCGCAAAGCGCCTCGTTACCCACCTTATTGAGAATCGCTGCACTCTCGAATCGGTCCGGTGTGACGCCCTGGACGTCGAGGGTATAGTCGAGGCTACTGAGATAGTTACTCAAGCCGCTAACCAAGCGCGAAATAAAGGGATCATTGAGATACGCGGGGTCGCTATCGGCAATAACAATGCCCACGGAATATTCCTCGGACAGTCGCAGACTCCTGGCGCTCACGTTTGGGCGATAATTCAGGCGGGCAATCGCCGCCTCGACGAGCTTTCTGGTCTTCAACCTGACCGGCTTTGCGTGAACGAAATTCGACACGGTCATGACCGACACCCCGGCCTGCCTCGCCACGTCGCTTAGGGTCGCTCGCGGGTATCTATTGCGTGATGAATCCGGCTCGCGATGTCGCTTCATTCAAAACTCCAGCCTTGGGCGTAAATCGGGTCCGGCACGGTGCCGCAGCCATGATTCAGGAGCAGCATGTGTCGCACGCTCGCATTGCCAGCACAGTCTGATAGCATGATTATGCCTCTTTTTGTACCGAGCGACAGGCACTGTGACTTGCACTGCGGCCGAGGAATTCGGCGGGTTCACCAAGCCAAGGCCCGCAGCGCCGGGCGGGATGTGGTCCGCTGCATTATTCTTAAATGACTTTGAGATATCCGATGGTCGAGGTTATCAGGCAGATGGACCGCGACAGTTTGCGGACGACACCCGCAACAGTCCCGCGGAACGAGACACGGGCGTCTGACAGCCCCGTGCGCCTCGCGTTCTTGATCGTTCCGCAGTTTTCGCTGATGGCGTTCTCCGCTGCGATCGAGCCGCTGCGCTCCGCGAATCGCCTGAGCGGCCGGACACTATACGAGTGGAAGCTCGTCTCGCTGGATGGCAAGCCGGTGCTGGCGAGCAACGGGATTACGATCGACGTCCACGCTGCTGTGGAGACACTCGAGAAACCCGACATGGTTGTCGTCTGTGTCGGGCTGGAGCCACTGCAGTGCGCCGGCAATCGGCGCCTGCACCACCGATTGCGTTACCTCGCGCGGCATGGCTGCCGGGTTGGCGCTATCAGCGGTGGCTCGTTCATCCTGGCGGAGGCAGGCCTGTTGGCAAATCGAAGCTGCACCGTCCACTGGGAGTACAACGACCTGTTCGCGTCACAGTACCCGCAGTTGCAGCGTTCCCAGGATCTCTACGTGGTGGATCGGGATGTATTCACATGCTCGGGCGGCACAGCGGCTCTCGACATGATGCTGCACTTCGTGCGCGAGCAGTGCGGCGCGACCCTTGCGCTCGCCGTTGCCGATCAGTTTCTTCACCCCCGGATCCGGGAACACGGCGACCATCAGCGCATGGAAATTCGTGCCCGCTACGGCTTGCACGACGCCAAACTCATCGAGGTGATCCGGCTGATGGAGGGCACGATTGAGAACCCGCTCCATGTGCAGGCAATCGCGGAGCGCATCGGCCTTACATCACGACAGATCGAGCGCCTGTTTCAACGGGACATAGGGCAGTCACCCCGTGTGTTCTATCTGCAGCTGCGGCTGGAACGCGGGCGGGTGCTGCTGCGACAGTCGTCGCAGACCGTCCAGGATGTTGCGCTTGGGTGCGGCTTTGCATCGACGTCGCACTTCGCGAATGCGTACAAACGCCATTTCCGGCACACGCCGAGCGAGGAGCGGCGGCGTCAGCCGAATAGCAACCGCTCGAGTCCTCCGAAAGCCGCAGTGCTTCGATAAACCCCGCCTGCCTCTGGGACAGTGACCGAGAGTCAAGCGCACATCGACCGGGCGGCATGTCCTGCCTCGATTGCACGCCGCGGTCGAACCACACCCGATGTGCGACATGCGCTTGTCGTGCCGAAGCAGCGCGAGGTCGGGTATGCGCAACAGCAGAGCGTGCCGGCGCGAGACCATTAGTGCATTCCCGGCCGCGCCGCGCCGCGCCGCGGCGCTGTAGCGCTCCGCGCGAGTCGAGCTATCACTATGGATCTGAAAAGACGCAGGGAGGGAGGTCGTGTTCGCCGGGCTGGCGGCCGACTGCCGCAATTGCCTTGGCAGTCGCTAACGAACCCCTATGCTCCTATGGAGGTGCTGGCCGCCGATCAAATCGAGGCGATCCACCTGACATCGCTCCGAATCCTCGAGGAACTCGGGATTGAGCTGATGTCGCCTCGCGCGCGCGACGTGCTCCGAGCCGCCGGTGCGGACGTCGATGAAGCGACCGGTACGGTGCGGCTCGACCGGGGTCTCGTGGCTGCCGCGCTGGCGACGGCACCATCATCGTTCAATTTGACGCCGCGCAACGGCGCGAAGCGCATCACTCTGGGGGGAAATCACCTCAACTTTGGCCTTGTCGCCGGGCCGCCGAATGTGCACGACTTCGACCGCGGCCGTCGTGCCGGCAACTATGCCGACTACTGCGACTTCATACGGCTGGCGAACTACTTCAATATTATTCACCTGATCGGTAACCAGGTGTGCGCACCCGGGGAGCTGCCGGCGAATTCTCGCCACCTGGATTGCTATCGGGCCAACCTTGTTCACTCTGACCTTGTGTATCACTGCACGGCCATCGGCGCTGGGCGCGCGCTCGACGGAATCCGCATGATGGCAATCGCAAGAGGCATTTCCCTTGCCGAGCTCGCGCGCAGTCCCGGTGTCATCACGATCATTTCGGTCAACAGCCCGCGCCGATTCGACGAGGCGATGGCCGAGGGGCTGATGGCGATGGCGGCGCACGGTCAGCCCGTGGTCATCACGCCGTTCACGCTGATGGGCGCAATGGCTCCGGTGTCGATGGCCGCGGCGCTGGCGCAGCAGAATGCCGAGGCGCTGTTCGGTGTCGTGCTGGCGCAGCGCGTCCGACCGGGTACGCCGGTGATGTACGGGGCGTTCACCTCAAATGTGGACATGCGCTCCGGTGCGCCGGCTTTTGGAACGCCGGAGAACGCTAAGGCCAACGTGGCGAGCGGACAGCTCGCCCGCCGCTATCGACTGCCGTACCGCACTTCCAACGCGAGTGCTTCAAACGTCGCGGATGCGCAGGGGGCTTACGAGACGGAAATGTCGTTGTGGGGCGCAATCCTCGGCCACGGCAACCTGATCTACCACGCCGCTGGCTGGCAGGAGGGCGGCCTGACGGCGTCGTTCGAGAAGCTGGTGCTCGACGTCGAGATGCTGCAGCTGATGACAGAGTTCCTAAAGCCGATCGTTGTCAACGAGGCCGAGCTCGGCTTCGACGCCATCAGCCGCGTCGCCACCGGCGGCCACTTCTTCGGCGAGCCTCACACGATGGAGCGTTACGAGCACGCGTTTTACCAGCCGCTCGTTTCAAATTGGCAGAACTACGAGAATTGGGAGCTCGCCGGGGCCAGAGACGCGACGCAGCGGGCGACAGAGATCTGGAAGCGCGCGCTGGCCGAATGCGTGGACCCATTGATGGATCCCGCAATTCTGGAGGAACTTGATGCGTACGTGGAACGACGGCGCGCCGAGATCGGCAATAATGACCCGTAACTTGGAGCCTCGAGCGAGCCGCCAGCATGGTCGACAAGGACCGGTGGAAAACTGAAGAACATGCAATCGCACGCTCAAGTAGTGGTCATCGGCGGTGGCGTCGTGGGCTGCTCGGTGTTGTACCACCTCGCGAAATTCGGCTGCGCCGACGCGCTGCTTCTGGAGCGCGACGAGCTGACGTGCGGGTCGACTTGGCACGCCGCCGGTGGCATGCATACCATCAATGGCGATCCGAATGTCGCGAAGCTTCAGAAATATACGATCGATCTCTACAAGGAGATCGAACAGCTATCGGAACAACCGACGGGCCTGCATCTCACCGGCGGGGTAATGCTGGCTGCAACCGACGCGCGATTTGACTGGTTGAAGAGCCTTGTTGCGAAAGGTCGATACCTTGGCATCGAAGCACGGATCATTACGCCGGAACGGGCGCACGATTTATTGCCGCTCATTGATCCGTCCTGTTTTGTGGGCGCGCTGGAAACGGTCGTCGACGGGCACCTTGACCCGTCGGGTACGACCCACGCCTATGCCAAAGCGGCGCGCAAGCTCGGCGCGCGAATAGAGCGGTCTACCAAGGTCGAGGAGCTGGTTCAGTGCCGCGACCGTAGCTGGAGCGTTGTCACGAACAAGGGGGAGATTCGCGCCGAGCATGTAGTGAACGCAGGGGGGCTCTGGGCTCGGGAAGTCGGTCGGATGGTCGGCCGCGAGCACCCGATACTCGCGATGGAGCACATGTACGTCATCACCGACGATATGCCGGAAGTGGCGGCAATCAATAAGGCTACCGGCAAGGAGGTGCTGCACGCCGTGGACTTCGATGGCGAGCTGTATTTGCGCCAGGAACGCGGCGGTATGTTGATAGGAACCTACGAGAAAGCCTGTAAGCCGTGGGCCGAGCACGAAACGCCGTGGTCATTCGGCCACGAACTGCTCGAACCTGACTTCGATCGTATCGTGCCGTCGCTGGAGGTGGCGTTCCGTCATTTTCCGGCGTTTCAAACGGCAGGAATCCGCAAGATCGTCAATGGGCCCTTCACTTTCGCTCCCGACGGCAATCCTCTCGTCGGCCCGGTCCGCGGGCTTCCCGGATATTGGTGCGCATGCGGCGTGATGGCCGGCTTCAGTCAGGGCGGTGGCGTGGGACTCGCGCTTGCGAACTGGATCCTGCACGGCGATCCAGGCTTCGACGTCTGGGCCATGGATGTCGCACGATTCGGCGACTGGGCCAGCAAGGCTTACACCAATGCAAAGGTAAGGGAGAACTATGCCCGCCGGTTCTCGATTCGTTTCCCGAACGAAGAGCTCCCGGCAGGACGGCCACTGCGGACATCGCCGCTTTACGAGCGCTTGAAGGGGCTTGGGGCGCAGTTCGGCGCCAGTGCCGGGCTCGAAGTACCGCTCTGGTACGCGCCTGCCGGCGCCCGGGATGCCTTCAGCTGGCATCGATCGACGGACTTTCCCACGGTTGCTGAAGAAGCGCGTGCGGTGCGCGAGCGCGTTGGGATCATCGAGACCACGGGCTTTGCCAAATACTCGGTTACCGGTCCCGGAGCGTCGTCCTGGCTCGACCGGTTGCTCGCATGCCGGCTGCCGCCGCCGGGCCGCATGACGCTCGCGCCGATGCTCAAGGAGGACGGTCGGCTGATAGGAGACTTCACGCTGGCCAACCTCGGAGCGGAGGGCTACTTCCTCGTCGGCTCTGGTGTCGCCGAGGAATATCACCTGCGATGGTTTCAGGCGCTCCTGCCTGACGACGGCTCGGTCGTGATCATGCCACATGCAATGTCGCTCACTGGGCTTGCGATTGCGGGACCACGTGCGCGCGACCTGCTGGCGCGTGTGACCCCGGCGGACGTTTCGGCAAGCGCGTTTCGCTTCATGGAAGTCAGGCGGCTGCCGATCGGCCTCGCTTCGGCGCTCGTCGGGCGTGTGAGTTATTCGGGGGATCTGGGTTATGAACTCTGGTGCGACCCGGCCTACCAGCTGCACCTGTTCGATGCCCTGATGTCTGCAGGAGCGGAGCTCGGCGTTCGGCCATTCGGCTCGCGAGCCCTGAATTCGCTGCGACTGGAGAAGGCATACGGCTCATGGGGGCGCGAGTACCGGCCGATCTATGGCCCGCTCGAAGCGGGACTTGAGCGCTTTGTGGCGCTCGATAAGCCGTCGGCTTTCATCGGACAGGAGGCCGCTCGCCGCGAGCGGTCGACGGGAGGGCGGCTGCGACTGCGCTGTTTCGTGGTTGACGTCGAGAACGCTGACGTCATCGGCGATGAACCGATATGGGATGCCAGCGAAGTGCAAGGCTGGGTGACTTCGGGCGGCTTCGCACATGGCAGCGGGGTGTCGGTCGCAATGGGCTACGTGGCGAAGGAAGTCGCCGACCGGGACAGCCCCTGGAACATCGAGATACTGGGCAAGCGCTGCGCTGCCCGACTTCAGGCTCGACCGTTGTTCGATCCTGAGGGACGGCGCATGCATGGATAGTGGCCGCGCGCGGTTCTTGAGTTGCGCGCCGCTTTCCGGCCCAGCGGGGCGCGCCGGGCGCTAGCTGGCATGCGTTACTCGGTGTTATCTCTGCTGTCGGGCGCGCTCTCGCAGCATCGACGGTGGCCTCGGCTGTGGCGGGACGCCTCACCGCGAGATTCCTATAACGTGGTCATCGTCGGGGGAGGGGGGCACGGTCTCGCCACGGCGTACTACCTCGCAAAGGTTCACGGACTGACCGACATTGCCGTGGTAGAGAAGGCATGGATCGGCAGTGGCAACGTCGGGCGCAATACGACCATCATTCGATCGAATTATCTGCTTCCCGGCAATATTCCGTTCTACGAGTGGTCGATGAAGCTCTGGGAGCGGCTCGAGCAAGAAATCAACTTCAACGTAATGGTCAGTCAGCGCGGAGTTCTGAACGTGTTCCATTCGGATGCCCAGCGCGACAGCTTCGTGCGAAGAGGCAATGCGATGCGTTTGCATGGAGTTGACGCCGAACTGATCGACGTTGCCGAGCTACATCGGATGGCCCCGTTTCTGGATTTCGACAACGCTCGCTTCCCAATACGCGGCGGCCTGCTGCAGCGTCGCGGTGGCACGGTTCGACACGATGCCGTCGCCTGGGGCTTCGCGCGCGCGGCTGACCGCCTTGGCGTAGATATCGTTCAGGATTGCGAAGTCACTGGTATTCGGATCGAACGTGGTGCCGCGGTCGGCCTCGAAACCACGCGTGGCCCGATTCGCGCGCGCCAGATCGGGCTCGCTTGTGCGGGTAACTCTTCGCGCGTCGCGGCTTTGGCGGGGCTGCGCCTGCCGATCGAAACGCACGTGCTGCAAGCCTTCGTGTCCGAGGGCCTCAAACCCCTGATCCCCGGTGTCATCACGTTCGGCGCGGGCCATTTCTATGTCAGCCAGTCGGACAAAGGCGGCCTTGTTTTTGGCGGGGACGTCGACGGCTACAACTCCTATGCGCAGCGTGGGAATCTGCCAGCCGTCGAAGACGTGTGCGAAGCAGCGATGGCGCTAATGCCGCTGCTCGGGCGGGTGCGACTCCTGCGCTCATGGGGAGGAGCGGTAGACATGTCGATGGACGGATCCCCGATCATCGATCGCACACCGATCGAGGGGCTCTACCTTAATGCTGGCTGGTGCTACGGCGGATTCAAGGCCACCCCTGCGTCGGGGCGGTGCTTCGCCCATCTGCTCGCCAACGGCGATTCGCACCCGACCGCCGCCGCATATCGTCTTGACCGGTTTTCGAGCGGGCAGGTCGTCGATGAGAAGGCGCAGGGGCCGCACCCGAATCGCCACTGAGACGTGGGAGTCTGGCACCGACATTATGAGAATTCACTGTCCCTACTGCGGTCCACGCGGCCATGAGGAATTCGTCTACTATGGGGATGCGACCATCGTCCGTCCGGCGCCGACGGGCAGCGATACGGAGCGCGCCTTCCATGACTATCTCTATCTGCGGAACAACCCCGCGGGCCGCCACCGGGAATACTGGTGGCACGTGGCTGGCTGCCAGGCCTGGCTGATTGTCGAGCGAAATACCCAGAGCCACGCGATCCACTGTGTAACTCCGGCGCTGGACATCGCGCCTGGCACGCGGCCGGGGGCCTGAAATGCCAGCAACACAGTGTGCCAGGCTCGAGCAGGGCGGCCTCATCGACCGCAGCCAGCCGCTGAGCTTCCAATTCGACCACCGCTCATTTGATGGCTACGCGGGTGATACCCTCGCGTCGGCGCTGATCGCCAACGGCGTTCGGCTGACAGGGCGATCGTTCAAGTATCACCGGCCGCGCGGTATTCTCTCGGCGGGATCCGAAGAACCCAATGCGCTGGTCGAACTGCGCGGTGGCGCGCGCCGGGAGCCGAACACGCGGGCGACCACCGTCGAGCTTTTCGACGGACTTACGGCGAGAAGCCAGAATCGATGGCCGTCATTGCGCTTTGATCTTGGTGCGCTAAACCAGCTACTCGCGCCGCTCCTGCCGGCTGGCTTCTACTATAAAACATTCATGTGGCCAGCCGCGTTCTGGGAACGGGTCTATGAACCGCTCATTCGGCGCGCAGCCGGGTTGGGCCGCGCTGGCATTGCAGCCGACCCAGACAGCTACGAGAAGTCTCACGCATTCTGCGACGTACTAGTGATCGGCGCGGGCCCATCGGGCCTGATGGCTGCGCTCACCGCTGCACGCTCAGGCGCCCGTGTCGTACTGGCAGACGAGGACTTTCGCTTTGGTGGACGTTGCCTCGCGGAGCGCCGGGCGATCGGCGGCGCCCCAGCCCATTCCTGGGCCGCCGGCATCGCCGACGAACTTGCTTCAATGCCCAACGTACGTCTCATGCTGCGCACCACGGTCTTCGGTTGCTACGACCATGGCGTATTCGGTGCCCTCGAGCGCGTCAACGATCACCTCCTGGTACCACCCGAGTTCGAGCCGCGGCAGCGACTGTGGCGGCTGCTAGCCCGCCGATGTGTGGTCGCCACCGGCGCGATCGAGCAGCCGCTCGTATTTGGCAACAACGACAGGCCCGGCGTCATGCTTGCAGGTGCCGTCCGCATGTACGCGAACCGCTATGCGGCGCTCGCCGGGCGACGACTCCTGGTATTTACGTGCTGCGATGACGGTTGGACGACGGCCAGGGATCTTGCAGCGGCCGGCGCCACCGTCGTGGCCATCGTCGATCCACGCGAGATTCTCGAAGCGAACGTACGGGCGATGGCAACGCGGTCCACCGAGATCGTGACGGGTGTTGTCCGTCGCGTCATCGGTCACCTTGAGGTGCGCGCAGTGGAGGTTCGAACATCCGGCGGCGTGAGCCGTCGAATTGCCTGCGACCTGGTCGCAATGTCCGGCGGCTGGCTGCCGACGGTGCAGCTGACGGCGCACCTGGGGTCGAAGCCGGGCTGGGGCAATTCGGTCGCGAGTTTCATTGCCGGGGCATTGCCCGATGGCATGGCCGTAGCGGGTGCCGCAAGTGGTGCGTTCAACACCCACTATGCAATCCTATCCGGTACGTCTGCGGGCGCGGCAGCGTCCGAGGCCGTCGGCAGGCGTGCGGTAACTGCCCGCCTTCCCGAGGTGGAGGGAGAGCCTGATACCCAGCGGCCGCTGCGGCAAATGCGTGCCCCGAAGGGTTGGTGCTTTGTCGACTTTCAGAATGACGTCACCACGAGCGACGTCGAGCTTGCCGGGCGCGAGGGCTTGAGCGTCGTCGAGCATTTGAAGCGCTACACCACACTTGGAATGGCGAGCGATCAGGGCAAGACTTCGAATCTGAACGGGGTCGCGATTCTTGGCGAGATAACGGGTCGCTCGCCTTCGGCCATCGGCGGGACCACGTTCCGACCGCCATACGTGCCCATCGCGATTGGCGCCCTTGCCGGGCACCATCGGGGCAGGGAGTTTCGCCCGACACGTCTGCCGCCGGCGCATCACTGGGCAATTGAGCTCGGTGCCGTGTTCGTTGAAGCCGGCCTGTGGTTGCGCGCCAGCTATTTTCCGCGCAGCGGTGAAACCGATTGGCTGCAAACCGTCACTCGCGAGGTGTTGACCGTTCGAACGGCTGTGGGTGTGTGCGATGTTTCGACACTCGGGAAAGTCGATCTGCAAGGACAGGATGCGGTCGAGTTCCTGGAGCGGTTGTACGTCAATACCTGGCGCACTCTTGCCGTCGGCCGCGCGCGCTATGGTGTAATGCTGCGCGACGATGGCATCGTCATGGACGACGGAACCGTAGCGCGCCTCGGCGAACACCATTACCTGATCACGACGACGACGGCCAATGCCGCGCTCGTGTTCCAGCATATGCAATTCTGCCACCAGGTTCTTTGGCCGCAGTTCGATGTCCAGTTGGCATCGGTGACGGAACAGTGGGCTCAGTTCGCCATCGCCGGACCTAAAGCACGTGAGCTGCTACGCAATATCGTCAGTCCCGGATACGACCTCTCGAACGATCAATGCCCGTACCTTGCGGCTCAGGAAGTCACGTTGCTCGACGGCACCTGTGCGCGTCTGTTTCGAATTTCCTTCTCAGGTGAACTCTCTTACGAGCTGGCCGTGCCGGCCCGTGTTGGCGAGCGCGTGGCGCGCAATGTGATGGCAGCCGGCAGGCCTCTCGGTGTGGCCGCGTATGGCACAGAGTCGCTAGGTGTCATGCGCATTGAGAAGGGGCATGTCGCCGGTAACGAACTCAATGGCCAGACTACAACCGGCGACCTCGGTCTCGGGCGGATGGTGTCCGGGCGCAAGGATTTTGTCGGCGCCACAATGGCGCGTCGGCGGGCACTCACGGATTCGACCCGCCCGTGTCTGATCGGCGTTAGAGCGGTAGATCGTGCAGCCCGCCTCGTCGCCGGCGCGCACCTCGTACCCGAACGAGCGGCCGCAGTGGCCGCAAATGATCAAGGCTTTATCTCGTCCGTCGCATTTTCGCCCACACTCGGGCAATGGATCGGACTCGGTTTCCTGGTGAACGGCAGGGGGCGACTCGGCGAGCGGCTGCTCGCTTGCGATCTATTGCGCGGGAACGAGGTCGTCGTCGAAGTCAGCGAGCCCGTTTTTGTAGACCCAGCCGGAGAGCGGCTGCGTGTCTGACGATTCGGGCCGAGTACTGATCCGCGCGCGGCACGGCCGGCAGACTGGCCTGCCAGGGCTGGTCGCACGCGAGCTCTCGCCGAGAAGACTGATCAGTCTGGTCGCGCGCCAACACCGCACAGACGAGTTAGCTACGATCCTGCGACAGCTGTTCGCAGTCCAGTTGCCAATAAGCCCCAGATGGGTCCACGGAGGTGATATCTCGCTCATCTGGTCCGGCCCCGGCTGTTGGCTCCTCGAGACCGAGACGCTCTCCGACCATGCGCTAATCAGTCTTGAAGCCAGTCTGGCGCCGACGGCGGCATTTTGCGACCAATCGGACAGCCGCTGGCAGTTCGAGCTCGCAGGTACACGAGTTCGCGAAGTTCTCGCCAAGGGCGCCCCGATCGACCTGCACCAAGACAACTTTACCGTTGGCGACGTTGCACTGACGGCGGTCGCCCACATCAATGTCCAACTGTGGCAGATTCTTCCTGACCCGGTTTATAGACTCTTTGTTCCGCGCAGCTACGCTGGCAGCTTTGCTCAGTGGCTGCTCACGGCCGCAGCGGAATACGGGTGCGAGATCCGATGAGGTAAGCAAACAGCTGCGGGAACGGATTAGGCCGACCGCTGTGTTCTGCATAAAAGACGGTCAGGGCCCCAGTAAAGTTCATGGGGTAACATCGCCATCCTACTTCGCATAATGTATATTATGGTAAATTCTAACGTAACTTAGGCTTTATCCATGTAACTGACGTCTACTACCGCTGTGGCAGTTTGCGGTGCGCTATGAGCGGCTCCAGCTATGTCCGCCGACTTTCTTTTTAGGCGGGCGACTAAGTCTTGTTCGGCGGCTTTCCAGCGAGGCGTTCGGCATAGATCTGATCGATCAGGTCGACTGCCCATCCCGCGATTTCCTGGACACCGTCCTAAGATGAGCCTGCAGAATTTTTGAACTACACCGGGCTCACGTGGTTCACCGGTCCCAACCATGTGCTCCCCTCGGGCTTTCACTTCATCCGCCACGACCGGTAGCTCGCCAACGCCAGACGCTAGAGCCAAATCCCCGCCCCGCTCAGCCGAGCAGCGCCTCGCGCCGGTAGAGCCGCCCAGCGAGGGCGATCAGGAGCGCACTGAGCGAGAGCGTCACCGCGACCGAGAGCGCGAGATAGCCGGCAGGGAGCGGCTCATCGCGCAGCAGACTTGTGATCAGGAAGTGCTGACTGACTGAGGGGACCGCCATGAGACCGAGCGTCGGACGCAGGCCCAGAAGTCCCGCGAAGACGAGCGGCAGCGTCGGCACCAGCAGAATAACTCCGATCCAGGTCTGCGCCTCGCGGTAACTACGGGTATAGGCAGCGACGATAGTCATGAACGCTGCGCCGAGCGGCACCAGCGGCAGGCTGTACAGCACGACGCGCAAAGCCACCCACGCTCCGAAGTCGACGCTCATGCCGAGCCGCTCGAGTCTGTTGATGTGCAGCGTGACGGCGAAGGCAAGCACGGTGAGCAAGAGCGACAGCGTCATGTAGGCGCACGTGGCAAGGATCTTGCCGAAGATCAGCTGCCCGCGCGGCACGGGTAAGGTGAGCAGCGACTCAAGCGAGCCGCGCTCGCGCTCGCCGGCCGTAGCGTCGATGGCGAGGTACATTCCGCCGAGCAGCGTCGCCAGCACCACAAGGTAACTCAGCGTACCGAGTGCCAACACTGAGCGGCTCGCCGGTGTTGCAACGTCGACGCTCTGTACGGCAAGCGGTGCCAGCACCAGCGGATCGATTCCGCGCGAAGCGAGGCGCAGCCGCGCGATGACAGTATCGTAGCGGTTGAGCACCCCATTCAGCCGGGCGCCGTCCCCAGCGGCGGACACGTCCGAGGAATCCGTGTACAGCACGAGGGGCGCCGGGGCGCCCGCGGCGAGTCGGGCCGGAAAGTCCGGCGGCACGGCGAGGATCTCTGTGTAACGGTGCGCCTGCACGGCAGCGCGCGCGGCCTGATCGTCATAGTCCACCGGTATGACCTTCAACCCATATTGCCGCAGGAAGCCGAGCAGGTTCGGGGCGCGGTCGGCGTGCACAACCGCGAGCGCGAGCGGTCGCTCGACCTGCTCGACCTCTCGCTCGAGGCGTAGCGAAAGGGCGCCGGCGAACACAAGGGGCCCGAGCAGCGGCCCGAGCACCAGCGCGGAGAAGAGCGTGCGTCGGTCGCGGAGGTTCTCGCGGAACTCCTTGGCGAACACCGTGATGACCGGGTGCATATCAGCCGCCCTCCGCCGCCCCGATGAGCCGCACGAACGCTTCTTCGAGCCCGGCCGCGCCGGTGCGCGCGCGGATGGCCTCGGGCGTGCCGCTCGCGAGCACGGTGCCGCCGGCGATCACCACCACCTCATCGCACAGTGCGCTCACCTCCTGCATCACGTGGCTTGAGAAGATCACGCAGTGCCCGGCATCGCGCAGCTGACCCAACAGCCGGCGGAGCGTGCGCACCGCCATCACATCGAGCCCGTTGGTCGGCTCATCGAGCAGAAGGTTCCTCGGCTCATGCACCAGAGCGCGGGCCAGCGCAGTCTTGACGCGCTGGCCCTGCGAGAACCCTTTAGCCAGGCGGTCGGCGAAGTCTGCCATCTCGAGCAGCTCAATCAGCACCGCCGCGCGCGAACGGGCTGCCGCAGACTTGAGTCCGTGCAGGGCACCGTAATAGAGAATGTTCTCGCGCGCGGTCAGATTTGGGTAGATGCCCGCGCCATGCGGCACCACTCCCAGGCGCCGGGCGGCCTCCAGCGGCGTGCGCACGGCACTGTGTCCGTCCACGAGTGCATCTCCGGAGTCTGGCCTGAGCACCGTGTAGAGCATGCGCAGCGTGGTCGATTTGCCGGCGCCGTTAGGCCCCAGGAGCCCGGTGATGGAGCCGTCGGGCGCGTGCAGATCGACCCGGCGCACCGCCTCGACCGGACCGAAGCGCTTGCACAGCTGCCGGGCCTCGATCATGGCGGTGGTCCGTTGACGGACGTGAACAACGGATTGACGTGTGCGTTACGCGTACAGCTCACATCGAGGCCGCTCGCAGAGGCACGGTTGATGAACGCCGCCATCACCCGGTCTATGCATGCCGCACTGAGCTCGCCGTGACCGAAGTCTGCAAGCTCGACCGTCGCGTTGTGCGGGAACGATTTCGCTGCCTCGCGCGTGTACTCGGGCGGCGATATCGGATCATTGCTCCCCGAGAGGAGCAGCGCCGGCACTTCAGAGGTGAGCGGCGCGTGCAGGTCCGCGTCGACCGGTCCGCGCGGCCATAGCTCGCACACGACGTCGCGGACCCCGAGCGAGGTTCCGAGGAAGGTGGCCGTCAGCGCAGCGTCGTGGAGATCGGAGGTTGCGACGAACGGCACGTCTTCCGCGCACATGACACTATTGCGCGTGCCAACGGCAACGCTGGTGCCGAAGGTGTGCTCGAGGAGCAGCAGCTGAGCGGCGAGCGGCGCGTAATCCTGACGGGCGGCAGCCGCATGAAGCTGCAGCGGCAGCAACGCGACGTAGGTTGCGGTATAGAGCGTCAGTCGGAGCATCGCGGAGAGTGCGGCGGAGCTAAAGTCGAAATGCTGCGCCTCACCGGTCGTGGGATCGAGGACGCTGACCGGTATGGCACGGTTGCGAAGCGTCGCGCGCACCGAGTGGTAGTCCCCCGCCGGGTCACCGAAAGCCTGGCGGCAGTAGCGATCAGCGGTGCAGCGTGCCATGACACGCAGCAGCGTGCGCTCGGCATCGAAAGCGGCGCCGGGTCCGACCGCCACTCCGACCGGCAGGACGCCATCCAGGATCACGCTGCGGACGCGCTGCGGGAAGCGCCGCAAGTACTGCTGCACAACGCGCGTGCCATAGGCGTTGCCGTAGAGATTCATGCGCTGATAGCCAAGAGCAGCTCGGACGCGCTCGAGGTCTTGCACCGCAAGGCTGGTCGTGTAGTACGCGACGTTCGCCCTGAGCGCAAGCGCGCCCAGGCAGGCCCGCGTACGGGCGGCAACCACGCCCACGGTATCGGCCGATAGCGCATCTTCATTCTCTGTGCAGTCGAGGCGGTTGGAGTCGCCGGTACCGCGTTGATCGACGAGCACGATGTCCCGGTCCCGATGTATGGCACCGAAAGCCGTTGCGAACGTAGCGTAGAACTGCGCCGCCGAAGCTCCGGGATCGCCTGCGAAGATGAAGAGCGGGTCGGGCTCGCTGCGGCGGCTGACGGCGTCGATCCGCACAATGTGGAGCCCGATCTGACGGCCCGCTGGTTCGGCAGGATTTTCGGGCACAGGCAGCGTGCCGCATTCCGCCGACACGGTAGTGAGCTGCTGCGGGCGCTCCAACTCGCAGGAGGAGAAGCTGAGCGCGGGCTGTCCCGGGATAGCGGGGCGCGCAGTGAAAGCCAGGATGAGCAGCATGCACCGGATGAACACCCTAAACGCTTGGGCCATGCAGGACTTTCGCTCGTTGGATAGTGACATCGACTCGGGAGGATAAGCCAACGGAGGCCGGCTTGTTCTGACTGTTGAGGGCCCTAGTATAAGCGTCCAACGCCCCCTCCCCTCTGGGCAGCGGGATCTAAATCCCAAAAAACCGATCGAGCATATCAGGCACTCCACAAGAACCTGACTTGCGCAGCAGGTACTTCGCAATCAGTGATTTCGAGATGGGACATGACTAAGATTATGTCAGGCCAAAAGGCGGGCTTAAGCGAAAGAAGAATTTTGCGTGCCGCACGCGTAGTATGTCGCGGCCTTGCTCGCCAAAGTCTCACTCTGCCTCCCTCGGTAGCGGGCACCTTGAATGCAACGCCGACCAGCGGATAGAGAAAACAATCTTGATCAGCGGTTCGATTTGCAAAATCCGGTAGCCCACCGCGACGTCCAGGTGCTCGGCGCTCAGTGGAATTTCGCCCCCCGGGCGAACTATCACCAAGCAGTACCTGGCAAACAATCCGGGTGGGCATTGTCCGGGTACCGGCTGGCTGATTGAAAACCCCGGATTTAGCCACTTTATTCCATTCTAAACCGACCTCAAAATCGGGGGCCAAGGCACCTGCTGATCCAACGAGTGCCGGTTTCCGAAGAACGAGAGATTTGATGCTCGCACCCGCGCTAACAATCCTGCTTTCGTCGTTCTTGCTGTTCCTGGTGCAACCCATCATAGCCAAGCAGATCCTGCCGTGGTTCGGTGGATCGGCGGGTGTGTGGACGATCAGTCTAGTGTTCTTTCAGGTGGTGCTACTGCTCGGATATAGCTACGCGCATTGGCTGACGCGATGGCGCGCTGGTTCGCGCCAGTTTGTGCTTCATATGGTTCTGCTGCTGGTGAGCGGCCTGACGTTGCCGATCATTGCAGGGCCATTCTGGAAGCCGATGCACAACGACGAGCCAGTCCTGCAGATTCTGGGGCTCCTAGCCGCGACCGTTGGCTTGCCATATTTTTTGCTCGCATCGACGGCCCCGCTGCTTCAGACGTGGCTTAGGGGTACGACCAGTACTGCTGAAGTGCACTCGATTTATCGTTTGTTCGCGCTGTCGAACTTCGGCTCGCTGGTCGGCTTGCTCAGCTACCCCTTCGCTATCGAGCCGTTCGCGACGGTGCAAATGCAGGCGTGGGTCTGGAGCTGCGCGTACGCGCTGTTCGTAGTCTGCCTACTCAGTTATGTCCTCAGGCGGCGGTGGTTTCCGGACGTCAATCATCTGCAGACGATAAGCGGAGCAGGACTTGAGCGTGCTCCGGCGCCAGGCGCCTATGCATACTGGATCGGGTGTGCCGCTTTGGGTTCCATCCTTCTTCTATCGGTGACCCATCATGTTACCGAAAACGTTGCAGCGATCCCATTTCTGTGGATTGTTCCGCTGAGCCTTTACCTCCTGAGTTTCATCATCTGCTTCGAGGGGCGCTCCGGACGAGGTTGGTACGTACGCAGATTCTGGATACCACCGACGATGTTGGCCGCCGCTGTCATGGCGTGGGCTCTATCCAACTATAGTCTGTCGATCTATTTGGCGTTGCCCGTGTACGCAGTCGGCCTGTTGCTGGGCTGCGTGGTGTGCCACGGAGAACTCGCGCGCAGCAAACCCAAGCCGGATTATCTGACCCATTTCTACCTCAGCCTTGCCACCGGCGGTGCCCTGGGCGGCTTGTTGGTCGGGCTCGTTGCACCCCAGATCTTCAGCAACTACTGGGAATTGCCGCTCGCATTGATCGCCTTGGCTGGATTGGGGGTACGAAGCAGCTCGGAGGAAATGCGCTTATTCCCAACCGCGGCCTGGACGGGCAAATTCATTATTGCGACCCTTGCCCCCGGGATGATTCTGCTTCTAGTGAGCTTATTGCCCTCCCGTCTGCATCCCTACCCGCTCGAGTGGGTAGCGATTGTAAAAGGGCCGGCGCGTTGGGCTGGTGCTTCCCTGCTGCTCATGCCTGTACTGTTGCTGTCCGCTAGAGCTATCGCCCTCACGGCGCTGGTATGCACCCTAATCCTCGATTGGACCTACTACCATAGTATGTCCACCGGTACACGATCATCGGTCCGCAACTTCTACGGTGCTCTTCGAGTGCAGGATGCCCCCGACGGCGCGTTGCACATTCGGATGCTTGCGCACGGCGTCGTCAATCATGGCACTCAGATAGTGGATCCGCCACTAGATAGGATACCGACGACCTACTACGGGGCGTCGTCCGGTGTTGGTCGGACCATTCTGCTCGAACAGGAATCCGCGGGGTCGCTGCGCATCGGCTCCATCGGCCTGGGTGCCGGAACCTTGACGGCGTATGGCAGACCAGGCGATTCGTTTCGGATTTATGAACTCAACCCGGCGGTGGTCGACATTGCCCAACATCAATTTACGTATCTGAAAGACACCAAGGCTCGAATCGAGCTGGTACTCGGTGACGCGCGACTCTCCCTGGAACGCGAGCTTGCACAAGGGGCGTTTGACAAATCGGGGCAGCGCTTCGATATTTTGTCGGTGGACGCCTTCTCCGGAGATGCAATCCCGGTGCACCTGCTTACCCGCGAGGCGTTTGCCAGTTACGCGCGCGTTATAACGCCCGACGGCATCATTGCCTTTCATATTTCCAACCAATATCTTGATCTTTCTCCCGTAGTCGAGCAGATCGTCCGCGACACAGGCTTTCAGGCTGTCCTGGTCTCCGATCGCACCAATGTATCGAGATGGATGTCACCATCGGAGTGGGTGCTCGTTACGCGCAGCACCGCGTTTCTTCAGCAGCCGAAGATCGCCGCGTACAGCACGCGCATTATGGGTCGTCCTGGACTAGTCGCATGGACCGATCAATTCAGCAATCTCTTTCAGATCCTGAAATAGCTCGGTCAGTTTCGACGGCTGTCGGCGCCCGAAAACTTCAACCGTCCATCAGCGCAGCATGGACAGAGGCGCCAGAAAAACTAACTCTCCGCGCAAATGCAGCTTTGCTAATAGATCAGTGGCAACACGCGCCAAGGTGTGCCGCGCATATAATCGACATAGGAAGGGTCGCGGCTTAGAAGGCGTTCTTCCTCTACGATCCGCATTAGTGACAGGATCACAAATGTCAGATAGATCGCCGCGTTCATTGCCGAGATATTCTGCAAAACGTAGGCGCCGTTACTCAGGATGAGGCCTGCGTAAACCGGATGGCGTACGATGCGGTACAGCCCACCGGTTTTTATGCCGCGATTGGCGGCAACCAATCCGAAGCTCCTGTTGAGGCTCAAGAGCGCGCCTATATAGATAAACTGCCCAACGAGCTGAGTACCGAGAAGAAGAAGTTGATCGTGGGGCTCACCGGCCGGCCGCAAAAACAGTGGACTTAGCGCACCCGCAAGTCCGATGCTCCAATCGTACAGCGAGATATTGGTTTCCCTCGGCGGGGGGCGAACGGCGACAAACCATGCGATCCCAGCTTCGAAAATGCAGAGTAACAGGCTGCTGATGCGGTGTTTCGCCAGAAAATCGGCCAGCATCACGAACATAAACACAACGCAAAAGAGCACGAACACTGCATTACAGAAATATTCCCACGTTCGGCGGTGCGCAATAATGAGTGCGCCAAGCGATCGTCTCGGCGTATTCACGGAACTAGGGTGTCTTGACTTCGGCAGCACTCGTCACTTGCATCCTGTACCGTTAGCGACAGAGTCTCGATAATCATGTCGAGATTCTCATCGAAGACACTGTCTCGTTGAGTCGGCAAATGGGCTGCGATCCAGGCGTATTTATTATAGGGGTGCAATCTTCGTCCACGCAGCATATCACTTGTTGATGAGACGTCTTTATTAACGGCGCGCGCATGCGCTCGTTGGACCGTTTTGGCCCATTCGTGCGGCGGTATCTCGACTGAAGGCGGCGACAGAAGTAGGCTGGGTACCGCCCATTAGCTTCGAACACCGCTGCACGACGGTGACCGGGAGCAGGTCCAGAGTGGGCGACCAAGCAATCCGCCGTTGCTGGCTATCCGGCTCACCATCTGCCCGCCGCAAAGCGGGCACGAGACGCGGGTCGGGCCGGAGGATGGGCGCTGATTGCCGGCAGAGGACGCAGCAATTGCAGAGTTGGAAGATCGAAGTGCCCGTACCGCGGTCGTGACGATCTGACTGGAATTCGCCGCAAGAGCTGTAAGCGTCCTAAGATCGACGCCCAAAGACTGCAGGTCTGCGCGAAGTTGCAGACGAACGTCGTGCAGCCTTGTCAGCTCGGTATCCGTCTTTGCCAGGAGGGCAGATGCCCTGTTGGCGGCGTTGTCGAGATTGGTGCGGCCCGCCAGCAGGACTCGGCGCAGCGCACTTGCCTGGCTCTCAATATTGGTCCGAATCCTGGCTATTTCGACCCGGTCAAGGTCGTTTTCCTTGGCGTCATACACAAACTGACTTTCGAGTCGCTTGCGCCAGCTGAGCAAGCCGCTGGTATTGCCATGAGTAAAAGCCGGGACGTGCATCAGCTTTGTATCGATGACGTCAGCGGCGGTTTCAATGCCAAATGAGGCCAGCGAAACTTCCTCCGCCCTTCCGATGCCGCGAATGTTGGCACGACGAATCTCATACTTGTCCAGGTACGAGTGCAACTGACGCGCCCGTCGTTGCCGGTCGTACGCCTGTAGTTGGCCCCTCTCATCCGCCGCCAGGTTCTCGTACACGCTCTTTGCGGCACGCAGCTCGTGCAGCAACTCTTCAATGCCGGCGACACCGGTGCGGGCACGCCAGGCGCTCAGGGCAGCCAGCCATAACTGCTCCACCTCGAGATAGCTGCGCTTGAGCCTGTCGATGTAAGAGCGTCCCCGGAACTTGGCAAAGCGGATCCCTTTGCTCGGTTGTATCGCAGTGGGTGGCAGCGCCGGCAACCAGCGGATCGTCGATTGAGGGAAGGCCAAAATTTGCTGCCAGACCGCAGCAAGATTGAAGCCACCGGCACCGGGATCGAATGCGTGTATGGTTCTTTTGGAGGCCGGGATCAGGGGTATGAAGAGCGTCGCACCCAATGCGCCTTCCATGGCGCACCATGGGCACTCCGAGGCCTCGCGTGGGTGCCAGTGCAGTTTCTGCGCCTCGCACTGAGTCAGGCTATCCTCCAAGTGCCCGAGGAAGTCGATCCACTCCTGTGCGCTTGGGCGCGCGTCAGACGTCGCTCGGCCAAATGCCGCTTCAAAGGCCGCGCCGATGCTGCTGGGAAAAGCCGCCAGGGGTGGCGTGCCCGGGGGTGGGGACATCCCGACATCGCTTTGTTCGGAGTAGACGAATCGAAACTCCCGGATCGAATCGTACAACGTGGGGATCTCGCCGCGGCGAACCCGGCCGACGAATGGATGCCGACCCATGAAGAGCAATTGAAAGATGACGATCGCAAGGCCAAACGCATCGTGGTTGGCGGATCGATGAACCTTCGCCAGGGAAACACCTTGCAGTTCCGGCGGTGTGTATTCAGGGACACCTACCCGACACAGGAATGTCTGTGACCCATCGGTGACCTGGAAGCTGTCCGAATCAATCAGGGCGACAGTGGCCGCGTTTGAAACCAGGATACTGGATTGATTGATGTCGCCGATGACGCAGCCGATTGCATGCACGGAGGCAATGGCTTTCGCAATGTTCTGGGCCGTGCGAACCAGGAATCGGTAATCCGCCTGCGGAAAATGAATCTTTCTGGAGCCTGGAGAATAGAGCTCATGGAGCGGCTTGTGCTCCAGCAAATTCTCCATCAGGAAACCGGCGAATTGCCCGGCCTCGTTGCGCACCATGGCCAGCGGAAACGCCACCTGGGGTGCCTGTTGCGCCATCCCGCTGCGGATCATCGCCTCGACCTTCAGCTCGCGCTCGGCCAGGTCCGAAACGGTGTAGATCTTGACCGCGTGCGCCTCGTCGTGCTCGAGACTGAAGACCTCGCCCTCACCGCCCTTGCCCAGGCGACGTCCAAGCAGGAGTCGACGCTGGTCGATCAGTACGGCGGGTGTGCTCATCGCCTGACCGCCAGTATCAGGGTCTTGTCGTCATCCGAGCGGCTATTGACGCCGTCGCTGCCGAGAAACTCGTTCAGCTTGCCCGATAACCCGCCGTCCTTGCCTACTGCGTCGCTGTCGAACACCGGCGCCATGATGCTGTCGAAGAAAGGTGCGAACGGCTGTCGTGCCCGCAGGTCGAGCGCCAGTCGCTCGAGGCCGTCCGAGAAAACGGCGATCGCAGTGATGGGACGCGGATACCTGACGATACTGATCGTGGGATCCGGTTCATCGGTCACAAATGTCGTCGTTGACGCGTACTCCCCGTGATACGGCCAGGATGGCGCAATCCAGCTGCCGGTCTCTTCATCTCTCAGCACTGCACAGCCATCGCCAACATGCAGCACCACCGACTCAGCGCCGCTCGAGATCAGCAAAATGAGCGTGGCGGCAAATTCGCGGGTCTCCAGAGTGCGCCGCAAGGCGGCGGTACGCACGAGCTCACGCGCACCCCTTAGCCAGTGCTCCAGGAGTTCGTCCGTTGGCAGCGCGTCGCTACTTGCAAAGTGGCTCCTGGTGGAGAGCGTAAGCGCGCGGCAGATCACCGAGGCGCCCTCACCACCGAAGCTGCCACTTCCGGCGCCATCCGAGACCATGATCACGATCGGCCGGCTGGGCGTCGATGCAGTGAAGCATTTGAAGGCGTCCTGGAGTCGCACATCAGCCTGCTCGTGCGAAACTCCGCGGCGGCACGCTACTGCCCATGTCCAGACATTCAGCGTCATTCAGCCACGGCCCAACCGGACGGCGCCACAGGGTTTGGCAGCTGCACCGGCTCACCGGGATTGGACTTCGATACGGAGCTCAGCGAGCTGGACAACCATGCGAACAGATGTCTGAACGCCAGCCCCTTCAGTCGCAGCGGCTGCCTGACTGAGATCCCCTTGAGAGTATCCATGTCGGCGCCTTCGACACCGACGGCGTAGAGCATGAATTCCTTCTTTCGCTCGCCGTCATGCACCGCTCGCGCGGCGCTAGTCCAGGCGTCGGTAGGACTGCCATCAGTGATCAGAAAAATCCAGGGACGGTAATATGAGATGCCATGCGCCTTGTAGACATTCTTGCGAGCACGCAGCAGCTCCAGGCCCAGCACAATGGCTTCCCCCATTGGGGTGTCACCACCTGCCTGGAGCTCGGCGGCTGAAAACTGTGCCGCGGATGTGAAGTCACTTTGCACCTGCACCGGACCGAATGTAACGATTGCCACTTCAACGCGCTTGGACGCCAGCACGTCAGCCTTCAGTTCCTCCGCAAACGCCTCCAGTCCGGCGTTGAGTTCCTCCATGGCGAAGCCGCGCATCGAGCCGGAGGTGTCGAGAAGCAGTAGGCAGGCGCAGCGCGGCTCGGGATTATCCGCAAATTCGGCGCCGCCGAAGACCACTTGATCGAATGGCTGTGGCATTAGTATTTCCCCGTATCACCTTGGATTGACAAAACGGACATTATCGAAGGACCCAACAATTTTACGCCATTCAAACTGTTACGCATGGCTTTGCAACACATTTGTCCATAACGCTTCCACGGCCTGGCGGGGGCACGGTCGATGTGCAGTGCCGGATAAGCGCGATACAGTGAGGGTACGGTTGTCTTGGCACCGAGACGTGGCGGGTCGCGGCGCCCTTCTCGAAAAAACGTCAATCTGGATTGGGGCGTCCTGTCACGCTCCTCCTTTGACATAAATTGCGCGGTGATGAGTCGAGCAGCACAGCCGCCGACGTCAACGCGTGGAGGCTGCTATGACATTGCGAAGCTGTTCGGTCACGAGCGTCGCAGCCGCCATCGCAACGGGCTGACTTGGGTTGGCATCGCAGTAACTGTCGAGCCAGTAAACCGCTTGTGCCAGGTCAGAACCGCCCAGGATGTCATTGGTCTTGAGCGAGATCGCATTGACTCCGGACAGATAGCCCCCCAACCAGTCGATGAATTCAGTGCGATCAATGCTTTGCGGGTCCCGTGCCTCGATGTATGTCTCGCAGGACTTGAAACCGAAGCCATATTGGGTGACGTTCACCGAGTGCGCCCCCGGTGTCGCGCTTCCAGCCGTTATCAGCACACCTGCGGCCGCGGCGAACTGTACATGAGGGCGCGCCTGACAGAGGTTTTCCAGGCGTTCCATCGCCTCCCTGACATCGGCGGCGCCGAGAACATTATTCCGCCGGGTCGAGGTGGCGTTGACGCCGGACAGGTAGCCCACGAGCCAATCTATGAAGTTAACGTCGTCCGCGGCATCTGTCTCCCGCGCATTCAGGTAGGCTTCGCAGGACATCAGCCCCGTGCCGTAGGTGGTCACTTCGGCTGCATGCGCCGCGGGCGCAGCAGCCAGCAGGATCAGTGCAACAATCGATGCGCGCCAGGACATCCGCAAACCTCCGCGAGTTCAGCACCGAGTCTAAGTACCGGCATGTGACTGTGCTGGAAGTCCTTTGCGGGTAGCTGGCCATTCGTTGCCGCGCGCCTTTCCGGGGACTAGAGGGCTGGTCAGGCTCAGCCACAGTGTTCTTGTGGCGCGAGCGAAGTGCTTGAGCATTTCGTTCCATGGCCAGTAATATCAAATGTGCCGTCGAGCGCCGCGGAGCTGCATAAAGCAGAAATAAGTAACATCGGAATGAACAAACCTACGCTTCCGAGGGAAGCCTTGCGGACATCTTGGTTATGTACAGCCAGCAGTCTTGCGATTCTTCTGGCCAACTCCGCGGCGTTTGCGGCGGATCACCACCCGGTCTACAGGGGCGCCATCACCGGCTTTCCAACGGCCGGGGTTTCGCTTAACAGTCCTTTTGCGGTGACGGTTGATCGTTGGGGCAATGTCTACATTGCTGACACGCTCAATAACGTCATTCGGGAAGTGGATGCGAGCGGCAAGGCCAGTACGATTGCGGGCAACGGGCGGGCAAAGTACAGCGGTGATCGCGGTCCGGCGGCCTCGGCAAGTCTTAACCACCCGGGGGGGATCGCGGTGGACGCCGCAGGCAACCTCTACATCAATGACGAGAACAATTTCGTCATCCGGAAGGTGAATACCAATCGGGTGATCAATACGATCGCTGGAAACGGCAAGGCAGGCTACAGCGGCGACGGCGGCCCAGCGACCAAGGCGCAGATCGCGGGCGCACTTGGGATCGCCGTCGACGCGGCAGGCAACCTGTATATTGCCGATACGGGCAATTGTGTCATCCGCAAAGTGAATACCAAGGGCGTCATTACCACGATTGCCGGCGATGGCGCGGCCGCTTACCGTGGGGACGGAGGGCCGGCGATATTGGCAAGTTTGCGTTACCCTACGGATGTGACGCTGGATGATGCCGGCAATCTATACATCGCGGACTACTACAATGGTGCCGTGCGTAAAGTAGGCACCGATCAATTCATCAGCACGGTGGCTGGTACCGGCGCACAGAGCTACAGCGGTGACGGACAACTGGCGACAAGCGCGAGCCTGCACGGCCCCGTCAGAGTTGCCTTGGATTCTGCCGGGAATATCTATATCGAAACCGATGGCGACGGGCGCATTCGGCAGATCAATTCGCAGCATATCATCACTACCATTGCGGGCAACGGCGACTACGGGGACAGCGGCGACGGCGGCCCAGCCGTGCTCGCCAGCTTCCGAGGGCCCTATGGCATGGCGATCGACAAGGGGGGTAAGCTCTACGTCGCCGATACTGGCAATAGCCGCATCAGGGTGATCAATAGGGCGGCCGTCGGCGCCCATCCGAACTAGTGGGCTTGCATCAAGCCTAGTAGCTAGTAGATCCAGGGCAGCACGCGCCAAGGGGTCTTGCTGGCGTAGCCGGCATATACCGGATCGCGCAGCAGGACGCGCTCTTCCGCTGCGATGCGCAGTAATTCCACGATGACGAACAGGACATAGATCCCGACATTCACCGGAGTCGGGTTTTGTATCACGAAGGCGCCGAACGACAGGAAATAACCGGCGTAAATGGGATGCCGTATCAGGCCATACAGACCTGCCGTCTTGACGCCACGATTGGCTGCAACCAGCCCGAAGCTCTTGTTCAGGCTGAGCAATCCTACCAGCGAAACGGCCATGCCAATCAGTTGCACCGCCAACAGCAGGAAGTGGTCGTGCACCACCGGTGCCGGCCTCAGCAGCAGGATCTCATAGGAACCGAGCAGCGCGATAATCCAGTCATACAGTGACCGATTGCTCTCCTTTGGCATCGGTCGGGTCACGGCAAAGAAGACGACAGCAGCTTCGAAAAGTGCCACGTACAAGCTGCTGGTCCGGTGCTTGGCGACAAAGTCGACGATCATCACGTAGCTGAACAGCAACGCACTTGCGCCGAGCGTTGCATTGCCGAGGTACTCCCATGCCTTGCGGTATACGACAAAAAAGGAACCGACACTTCTGTCCGATGTGGTCATTGGACTTCGCCTTGATGATGGGGAGTGGCCGCGATGGAAGCCGGGCTCATGGAGAGGTGGTCAGTCGCTCGCGTGCGATGGCGGCATCGTGATGCGCATCGGCAAAATAGACCGGCGACAGCTGGGCTGCTTGATCGAAATACCGCAGCGCCACCGCGTTGTCCCCGTTTGCCATCGCCAATTTGGCCACGATGTCATAGGCCTGCGGGGGGTCCAGCGCTCGGAGCAGGCTTTCCAGGGCCTCCGAATACGCCCGGCGCTTCGCCTGGATCTGTCCGAGCAACTTCGAAGCTTCCGGCGGGTCGCCATACTTTATGGCAGCGTGCAGCGCTGATTCAGCGGCGTCGAAATCTCCGGCTGCAAAGAGGGCCTGTCCCCGATGCAACCACGGTGTCGGGAGCGTGGGGGCGAGGGTGACGGCCTGCTGCAAATGCTTTAGTGCGCCGGCACTGTCGCTATGTTTGCTGTCGATGACCCCGAGACCATCGTAGACCCGCCAGTCGGTGCTGCCAGCATCGGCGCTACGATTGAGCCAGGTGCTGGCGCGGTCGTCATCGCCCTGTTCAAGAAAAATCAGCCCCAGCCGCGCGGTGACCCTGGAGTCGGCTGGTTTGACTTCCGCAGCCAGCTCGAACGCCCGTACGGCCAGCTCCGGATTGTCCCGGCTCTGCTCGATTGAGCCTAGCTTGCAAAGCGTATCGAAGTCGCGTGGCCGGAACGACAGCGCCTGCACATAGAGGTAGATCGCAGTTTCGGCATCGCCATTGAGCCAGGTGGCGTCGCCCCGCGCCACCGCCTCCTCAAAGCTCTTGGCCAACTTCGAACCTAGCGCCTTCTTCTTTTTGACATCGGGGGCAGTCGGGATTGGGTCGGTAGCGGCCGGATCGGTGACCGCAGATTGCGCATTGGTCGTTGCCTGCTCGGCGGCCGCTGAGGGCGACTTAGAGGGCATGACAGCGCAGCCTGCGAGCAGGCCGAGGGCAGCGCTTGCCAGCCACGGGAACGACAATCGGCGGCGGGCCCCGACGGGATGAGTGATCGAAGTCAGAGTTTTCATTTGCATGCAGCACATATAGTTTTGAGCTAGTGTCCGGTGCCGAACACCTTGATGACCCGAACCACCGCCGGTCCGACTGCCACCACGAAAAAGCTCGGAAAGAAACACAGCACCATCGGGAAGATCATCTTAGTTCCCAGTTTGGCAGCCTGTTCTTCAGCACGTTGCACACGCTTGTCGCGAAATTCTTCCGAATAGACGCGCAGCGCATCTGCAATGCTGGTGCCGAAGCGCATCGTCTGGACCAGTAGCCCGACCAGGCTGCGGATGTCCGCCAGCCCAGTGCGGGTCGCAAGATTGCGCAGTGCCTGTTCTCGTTCCATGCCGGCCTGCATCTCGGCATTCACCCGGTCCAATTCCGTCGCCAGTTCCGGGTAGCTGATCTGTATCTCCTGCGCGACGCGCTGAAGGGCGGCGGCGAGCCCCAGGCCGGACTCCACGCAGACCACGAGCAGGTCCAGCGCATCGGGAAACGCATGGCGCAGGGAACGCTGCCGCCGTTCGACCTTCCGATTTAGCACGAAATTTGGCAGCGTCAGCCCGACGAATGCCGCTGCGGCGGCGAAAAACATGACCCGAGTCGAATCCATATGCGGCAACAGTCTCGACGCAAACATGAAGGCGGCAAAAAACAGGACCGCCAGCAGGGTCTTTAGTCCGTAGAAGATGGCCATGGCATCACGAGACTGATAGCCCGCCTTGATGAACCGCTCCTGCATGGTGCCGAGCTCTTTATCGCTCGTGGGCATGATGTAGTGCGCCATCGGCTGTACCGCGGCGGAGATCGTCCTCGCCCACGATCGGGTGGTCTCAGCGGTGACGTTGCCAATGGCGCCAAGGCGCCGACGCGCAGGGTCCGCCACCCAGCTGAGAATGATCAGCAGGCCGCGGGCAAACATGAAGACAGCGATCGCAATCAGCGCGACTAGCAGCAGACGGGAATTCATCACCGCCGCCACCGCCGTCCAGAAATGGGCCAGCATAGTCAGCTCCTATACGTCGATGCGCAGCATATTCCTGATCCACAGCCCGCCAATAAATGCCTGCACGCAGGCGAACGCGATCAGCTTGCGGCCAAGCGGATCCTGAACCAACATGGGCATGTATGTCGGTTGCGTGATAGAGATGGCCGCGAACAGTACCAGCGGCACCAGTGCCAGCACCCACACCGACATCCGGCCTTCGGCTGACAGCGTGCGTACCTTGCGAAAGAATCGGAATCGGCCGCGGACCACCTTAACAATCTGATCGAGGATCTCGGCGAGATTGCCGCCAGTCTCGCGCTGTAGCAGCACGGCGGTAACGAAGCTCATCATCGTGACGCTTGGCACGCGATCGAGTAGCGCCAGCAGAGCACGGCGAACGTCATTACCATAGTTGATGTCGGCGAAAGTCAACTCGAATTCCTTCGCAATCGGCTGCTCCATGTCTTCGGCGACCAACTTCAAGGAGGAGTTGAAAGGGTGCCCTGCTCGCAGCGCCCGCCGGATGGCATCGATCGCATCCGGCAGCTGCTCCTCGAGCTTCGCGCTGCGTCGATCGCGGTCGAAGCGTAATTTGAGGAACGGCAGCGACCCGCACAGACCTGCGCCGAGAAATACCGCCAGTAAGTTCCTCAACAGCACGCCGCCGACCAGGGCGCCGACAACGGCCAGCAGCAGTGAGACTATGATCAGCTGGTGTGCCAGCAGGTTGCCGCCCGCCTGCTCGATCGCCCGAGCCAGCCCTTCCATCATTGGAAGACTTTCCAATTTGCGCTGCAGCGGCGATAACTGGCGCAGGAACTTGTGACGCATCAGCGACGAGGGGTTCTGGTCGCCTAGTTCGACTGAGATATCGGCCAGCCGACGCTTGAGCAGCTTGCGGTTGCGGCTCTGGTCGCCGAATGCAGGGACGATCAACCCTTGTGCCAGCAGAAATACCGCTCCGGCAACCAAGGCGATGAACAGGATGACTCCGGTGGACATATCTATTCTCTACCGCTTCTCTACCGCTTCTCTACCGCTGACTCTGTCTGGTAGACCGAGTGCGACAGCTGTATGCCACGCAGGGTCATGCGCTTGTGAAATCCGGGGACTACGCCGGTTGGCACCAACGCGCCGCGCACAGCACCCTGCTCGTCGAGTCCGGTGCGGCGAAAGGTGAAGATCTCCGACATGGTAATGATGTCTCCCTCCATGCCGTTGACTTCCTGCAGGCTGACAACGCGTCGTTTGCCGTCCTCGTCGCGCGCAATCTGAATGACCACATTGATGGCGGATGCTATCTGTGCGCGCAGTGCCTTGATCGGAAACGGCAGCCCCGTCATCGAGACCATGGTCTCGATGCGGCTGAACGCGTCCCGCGGGGAGTTGGCATGTACGGTAGTCAGAGAGCCATCGTGGCCGGTATTCATGGCCTGCAGCATGTCGAGCGCCTCGCCGCCGCGAACCTCGCCGATCACGATACGGTCCGGGCGCATGCGCAGGCTGTTGCGCATCAGATCTCGCTGGCTGACCTCGCCGCGTCCCTCGATGTTCGGAGGGCGCGTCTCGAGTCGTACCGTGTGCGGTTGCTGCAGTTGCAATTCCGCCGAATCCTCGATGGTAACGATACGCTCATCGCGCGGAATGAAGCTCGACAGCAGGTTCAGCAGCGTCGTCTTTCCGGCGCCGGTGCCGCCGGAGATCAATATGTTCATGCGCGCGGTGACTAGTGCGCGCAGCACATCGGCGACTGCCGGGGTCAGAGTGCCGATGGCCAGCAGGTCGTCCACGGACAGCAATTCTACGGCGAAGCGCCGGATCGACAGTACCGGGCCGTCGAGGGCCAGCGGCGGGATGATGGCATTGACGCGCGAACCGTCGGCGAGCCTTGCATCCACCATGGGTGAGGACTCATCGACCCGACGGCCGACGGCCGATACGATCCGGTCGATGATGTTCAGCAGGTGCTGATCGTCATGGAAGTGTACTTCGGTGAGCTCAAGCTTGCCGCGGCGCTCCACGTAGACCTGGTGGGCCCCATTGACCAGGATATCGGAGATCGTCTTGTCGGCCAGTAGTTGCTCGAGCGGCCCATGCCCCAGGACCTCATCTTCGATCCGGCGCACGATGAATTGGCGCTGCCCGAGGCTCAGCGGTGCGGCAGCGTCGACTATCAGCCGCATGCTGATCTCTCGAATCTGCGCGCGGGCTTGCGACTCCTCGACCGAGCTGAGCATCGACAAGTCCAGCACCTGCAGCAGTTTGTCGTGGATGCGCTGCTTCCACTCAAGTTCGAGTGGTGCCAGGGAGCGAACCTTGTCGCTGTTGCCGGCGACGGCCTCAGCGATACCCAGGCGATGTTTGAGCGTAGTAGGGTTCACGATTCAGGTCCTGTAGATATCTTGAAGACGCGGTGTAGCAGGCTGCTGCGCGGGGCGCTGTCCTCGCCGGTCAGGGCGAACACAGCCTGTCGCAGGCCGCGCACGACGGGGGAGTTGCGGTCGCCGTCGTAGAGCGGTACGCCCGAGTCAGCGCTTTCGAGCGCGCTGCGATACTGGCTGGGGATGGTCAGCGGAGTGCTGCAATTGAGACTACGCCGAATATCGGCCAGTTCCACCAGGGCCTCCTTCTCGTAACGATTGACCAGCACACGGATGCGGTCGGGGGAGACTCCGAGCTCGTGCTTGAGGATCTGCAGCAGCCGAGCCGCGTTGCGTACGTGCAGCAGCGACTGCTGCAGCACCAGCACCACGTGGGTGGCCACGCTGAAGATCGTCGCGGTCAGGCTGTCCAGCACATGGGGCAGGTCGACGATCACCCGCTGGTGATGGTGCGTGAGCACCTCGATGAGTCGCGCCAACTTGTCCGCCGAAACATCCTTGGACAGCACAGCCGGGCCGCCGGTGGTAGACAGCAGCCGCAAACCGCTTCGATGCCTGGCGCCAAAGCCGGCCAGCGCGAGTTCATCCATGCTGTCCACCACTTCAAGCGCCTGCAGCAGGCCGCGGTCCGTGTGCAGGTCGAGATAGTGCGAGAGCGGTGCAAAATTGAGATCCAGGTCGACCAGGATCGGCGCCGTCGAGCCAGAGCGGTCGGCGTCGCCGGCCATGATCCTCGCCATGTTGGTGGCGACGAACGAGGTACCCGCGCCACCGGCAGCACCCACGATGGCGTATACCTGCCCATTGGTTCCTGTCGGGTGCGCGAGCTTCCGGGACTCGTCGCTCACGCGCCGCAGTGTGGCGATCAGGTCACCCGCCGCCACAGGCTCGGGCAGAAAGTCCTTGGCTCCGGCACGGATCGCAAGTCTCATTGCCTCGGTTTCGCCGCTCGGCCCAACCACGACCAGCGGCGGGCGCGAAGCCGTGGTGGCGGCGCTCCAATCGGACAGCTCCGCGAGGTGCTCGGCATCGAATCGCAGGACCACGACGTCGGGCTGGAAAGCGATGCCATGCAAAGGGTCGGTATGGCCGTTGTTGATCAGGCGCGGATGCACCTCGAACTCACTCTGCTCCTTTAGGCATTCCTGCAGGTCCTGGAGGGCTAAGGCGCTTCGGGATGCGATAAGGACTTTGATCATTCGAGGCCTCTTCAGCAGCCAGTGACCGCGGTACTCGAGACACCGAGGCTCTCGCGCGGCAGAGAGACCGTAAATGCTGGCGAGGTCACGGTCGGATCGATGAATGGTATCGCCAACGGGATTGCATAACCCACGATCTGCACCTGGACGTAATTGATGAAGGTGTAGATTCCGGTGGGTGTTCCGGTGACGTCAAGATACTGCACCTGCACATTGGCGGGGGTGAAATTCGGCAGGTCCGCGAAGTCGACAGTGCGGGTGATGTTCCCCGAGCCGATCGGGCAAACCGCCGCGAGCCGTGCAGCACGGCGCGTGCCTTCGCCGAGGACGGCGAAGGTATACATCAGGCGGCCAAACTCGATCACGGCAAATAGCAATATGTACAGCAACAAGGCGACAATGGAGAATTCGACCATCGTCAGGCCGCGTTGATGCTGTCGCAGTGTCCGGGCGCTCATAGGGAGGTCATCGACGTGTAGGCGCTCAATATCAGGCCGCCGGTGTTGATCGAGCCGGCGGTGAAGAACAGCGGAATGGCGCCACCGAACAGAGATTCGTAGGGATAAGCGATGCTGACAGAGACGTTGTTGCTGGCATCGCTGGCGACCGTGACCTCCGCGGGCGTCAGATTCGGGAGCAAGGGCGCGCCTGCCCCGGAGGCATTGCCATAGACGGCGAGGTTCTGCGCCGTGCTGATCGTGGCTCCCGACAGGTTAACCACTCCGGTGCTGCCGAGCAGGGCGTTGCTGGCGAGGTAGCGCGCGGCATTCCGGGCCGAATCGGCCAGCGCGCTGGCCTGGGTCAGCATCGTACCCAACTCGACAATGCCGTAAAACAGCAGCAGCAGGATCGGCGCACCAAAGACGAACTCCACCATTGCGATGCCGCGCTGCCGCGCAGCGCTCGACGAGCTCACTGTTCGCCACTTGCTCATGACTGCGTGCTGCCCAAGATATGATAGAGCTGGATGCTGTAGGGCCCGGGGGCGTTGTTTGGCGCCGGACCTGGCGTGCCGTTGACCTCGCAGTTCTGGATCACCTCGGCAAACACCTGACCGAAGGCTGCATCGCCGACGGTTGCATCCACGTCCTGCAGCAGGAACATGCAGGCAAGACCCAGAACCGGGATGTTACCGCCGGCACCACCGGCCGCCGTGCAGTCGCCCACGGGCACCGCGAGCACGCGGCGGTCGATGACGCCATTGCCGTTCGGCGCCGGTGGGTTGGTGTAATTCTGCGCCTGCAGATTCGGGAGGTACATGCCCTCGTAGCTGTAGGCCGGGTACTGGCTGGAGTTGGTGATCGGGTTGCCACCAGCCACCAGGTTGGCGCACGTCGGGTCGGTGCAGCTGAGGCGGTTGGCGCCCGCGGGCTGGGTAGTGATGGCGTCCGGCGGATAATTGGTGCTGTTGACGTCGCCGGTCAAATACTCGTTGAAGCGTGTATCGAGCCCTTGCGCCACCGCTGTGGGCGTCGTGCCGGTCTGGGCCGGCTCATTGTTGCCGACCGTATTGCACGCGGCGTAGCCGCCAGCGAAATCCTGATCCTGGCTGTTGACTCCCGAAGCCTGCTGCAGGAAGTAGCCCGGCAACAGCGTGGCGGCGGAAGTGCCGGGCGAGAGCTGCAGTGCCGTGATCTGCCCGACGGAGTACCCATATACCGGAGAGGCGCCGCTTGGGGCCGTGCCGCACACCATCATCGGCGTCTGGTTGCAGGCGTTCGAAAGCGTAGGACTGGGACCGGCAACAGCGCTTGCAGCCAGGTCGAATCTCCTGAAACCCAGGACCGCGGAGAAAGTGGCCACGATGTTGAAACCGTTGGCGCGGATACGCGCGTAAAGCGGCGGGTTGCTACCCGCGACGAACGGTTGCGCGGTATTGGAATATTCGATGTTAATGTTGCCGACATTGGCCGCAAGTTCAGGTTGCTGCCCAATATTGTTGTTGAACGCACCGGTGGCCGCGGCCGTGGCCGTTACCGTGGAGCCGGTGGTGTCCAGGGCTTTAGCCGCAGCTAGCGCAGCCGCGTCCACTGACGACTGCAGTCGAGCCTTGTCGCCCACGAGCCGACTGATATCGAGCGCCAGTCCAGCCATCGCCACCAGCGCCAACATCGCGATCGCAATCACTACCAGAGTGACGCCTCGCTGGCTGCTGCGGCCGCGCATCATATCATTGACCCCCACCGCCGCCGCCTTGCTGGGTAATTTGGATGACCGGTGCAGCCTTCACAGCGGTGCGATCCGCCGTGTCTTTGCGCATCGCTTCCAGCGCCGCATTGGCCATATCTGGATCGGTGCCCTCGATCGACCGCTCCTTCTGGCCGGTATTGCGTGTGCTGACGTCGTAGGTCTGCTCCCGCAGCAGCTGTTCGTACGCGCTGCCGTAGTTCTGGTCGACGGCGTGCGTGGCACAGCCAGTCAGCGGTGTCAACGCCAGCATCATCGGCAAGTAGGTAATGCGCATTCGGTCGCTCTCCATTGGTTCTAGTTTTGTGCCGCCGGGGCAGACTTCGCACTGCCCTCGATGTGGCCCCAAAGATAAAAGTCCAGATCGCTTGGATCGACATAGCTGTCGGTCGGCAGCTTGATCTTGTTCCTGGGCAGCGGCTTCGCCAGGTGCGGTGTGACCAGGATGACCAGCTCCGTATCGCCCTTCTGGTAGTTCTGGCTGCGGAACAGCGCACCGAGCACCGGTAGCTGGCCCAGACCCGGAAAGGCGTTGATCGCGCTGGTCATACTGTCATTCAGCAGGCCCGCCAGCCCTATGGTCTGGCCGTCCGCGAGCTCCACGGTGCCGCTGGCGCTGCGAACCGTGAGCGATGGAATCACCAGCACCGAGTTTGTGTTGGTGGCCGATATGCCGAGCGCACTCGTCGATACCAGCTGGCTGACACTGATCGTGAGCTTGAGATTGATGCGGCCGCCGGCCAGCACCACCGGTATGAAATCCAGCGACACACCGTAATCCTTGTAGTCAATCGTTACCTGTCCAAGGGTTCCCTGGACGGGGATTGGAAACTGTCCCCCGGAGAGGAACTTCGCCTCCTGTCCGGTCAACGTGGTCAGGGTCGGTTCGGCCAGTATCTTGGCAAGCCCCTGATCCAGCGCCGCATCCAGCGCCAGATTGAACAGGAAGTTATTGTCGAGAAAGCTGGCAAACAGGCCCTGGTTTGCAATCGACATTGGATTTGGCAGAAAGTCGCTGACCGGTGGACCCCAGCGAGCCAGGCCGCCCAGAGAATTGGTGCTCGTGAATACGGGCACCATTTGACCTTGCGGGTTCAGATATACCGGCGTGGTCAAGCCCCCATTGACGCCGCCAAGGTTCCACTGCCCGCCGTTCTTGAAAGCATTGAATTGTGCGTCGAGACTGCGCACCTCGGTGCGCTGCATTTCCGATACCTTGACCTCGAGCATGACCTGCTGGACCCCGCCGACCTGCATCAGGTTGATGACTTCGCCGACCGACTGCCTCATGTCACCCTTATTGACGCGGCCAGATGCCTCCTCCTTGAACTCCTCGGACTTCACCGCGGTCTGTACCTGCATCAGGTACTTCTCGGCAATGCGCAATGCCGCATTCATTTTCTCGGCGTCACTGACGCGCCCGGACAGCACGATGGAACGCTGCGTCGAACGTACCTCGATCGGCTCACCCGGCAGGATTTCCGCCAGCTTGCGTTTCAGGTCCTCCAGATCATGCTGCACTTGGACGTTGATGCTGCCGATCAGATGATTGGCGTTGTCCCAGAGCAGCACGTTGGTGGTGCCGATGTCCTTGCCGAGAACATACAATTCAGTCGGGGAGATCACGACGATGTCGGCAATGTCGGGGCTGCCGACCGAAATGCGATTCGCAGGCCCTGTGACCGTGACGATCTGCGACTTATACAGCGGCACCGTAAGCTCGGTGACGTAGCCACCGCCGACCAGCGGTGGCGGAGCGATGGGATGCTGCTGTGAGATTGGAGCCAGGGTCGCTCCACGCGTGGCCGGCGGCCCACAGACGACGCTGAGAGCGAGAGCCACGATCGCACCGATCTTACGATGCCGCACTTATTGTTCTCCCTGCCTTGTTGATATTAAGTCTGTCGAGCGCCGCTCTACTTGCCCGGGTCTTGCTGTTGGTCAGCGTTCTGGCTCGTATGCCTCACCTCGGTGCCGCGGATCATCGTTATCTGCAGCGGAGCTGCCCGGGGCGCTGGGGCAACTGCCTTGACTTTGATCAGGGAAGGCTTCTGCGGCTCCGGCTCAGGCAGCAGCGTGCGCGCGTCGGACTGATCCAGTGGATTGCGCAGCGTCAGCTGAATGCCGCCGGCCGTTTTGCCCTTGAGAAGAGTTTCGGCATCTGCCGGGCTCACTTCCAGCGTGACTGCGTGTACGACCACCGGTTGGTTGTTGTCATTCGATGCGGACTGGTCGACCGCAAGTACCTTGATATTGCTCAGGATGGTCACGGCGTGGGCGGTACTGGTCATAGAATCATATTTGGTTGCAATGACGTCGACGCGATTGCCGGGTAGCAGAAACCCCGCGACCCCAACCACATCATCGACCCGCACCGTGACCGCCCGCATCTCCTTGTCCACGACGGAAGCCAGGGCGCTGCCCTCACCGGCATCCGTGAGGCGCGGGGCCAGCAGGATCTCGCCCGCGATCACGCCGCTGGAAGTCACCTTGCCGACGACGTCTGTAAAGCTATGGAACGCCCCTTTGGGTGATTTCCCCGGTAGCACGTCGATCATTGACAGATGGCGCTGCTCGATCTTGGTGCCGAGCGGCAAATCGACCGCGGCGGTGACATCCTGTTCGCGCACCGGGGTGCCTTTCGCCGAGGCGCGCACACTCAGCCAGTTGTTGGCGATAAGCGCTGCCAGTACTGCCAGCACCAGCGAGATCATCAAGAGCAGTGGACCGCGGCGGCGTGCCATGTGTCACCTCGATTGAAAGAAATTGCAGTCCCAGGCCCAGGTCAGCAGTTCGCGATCTATCGGGATCTGGCGCTCTTCGTAGTGCATGCGATCCGCGACCATGCGCAGCAGATCGCGCGGGTGGACGGGAAGCAGATCGACTCCGCGCTGCGGGTGCAGCTCGGCGATCACGAAATCGACCAGCGCGCGCTCGTACGGAAGCTGCAGCGTCGAGCAGGTCATCTGCCAGATCTCCCGATAGGCTTCGGGGGAAATCGGTCCGAAAGCGATCTTGTAGCCCAGCCGTCGCCGCAGCGCGTCGTCGGCCAGGCTCTCGGGCTGCAGATTGGTCGAGAAGACCAGTACCACGTCGAACGGGATCGTGAAGTAGGCGCCGCCACCGATCGAGAAATGATCGATGCGCTCCTCCATCGGTACGATCCAGCGATTGAGAATCTGCTCGGTCGTCGAACGCTGGCGACCCAGGTCATCGATGATCAGCATCCCATTGTTGGCCTTCATCTGCAGCGGCGCCAGCAATTCGTGCGTGGCCGTTCGCAGCTCCACATCGAGCATCGTGCTCTCTAGCTCGCCGCCCACATGGATGACCGGACGCTGGCAGTACACGTAGCGGCGGTCAAAGCCGGCGTTCAGCATCAACGGCGAAACCGTATCGCCAGGCTTGATGATGTCATGCAGTGCGGGATCGAACAGCCGGAGGATCGCGCCGTTCACCAGCAGTGCGTGAGGCATCAGAATCGCGCCGGGTATGGCGCGCCGCAGCCGGCTGGCGATGAAAGTCTTTCCAGTACCGGCGGTTCCGTACAGGAACATCGCTCGCCCCGAGTTCAGGGCCGCTCCCAGGCGATCACGCAGCTCGTCGGTCACGATGACACCGCTCAACGCCTGCTGCATGGCATGGCGATTGACCCGTTTTTCGCGCTCGGCCTGCGCGGTCACCAGCCGCGAATAGTCCTCAAGGCGCACGGGAGCGGGGCCGATGTAGCCGTCGCGATGTAATGCGTGCAGGGCGGCCTCGCGGCCGCGCTCCGTCAGCGTGTAGGAGAGTTCGGTGTCGGTACTTCCGCCGCCTGGCCGAACCTCGATCCGCGCTTCCCTGCGCAGCAGCCCCAGCACCTCCATCAGCACGGAGCCGGGGATGGCTAAGCCATCCGCCAGCGCACTCAAGCTCATGACTCCAGTTCGCAGCAGCAGCTTGGAGGCCAGGTCGCCCAGCAAATCAGAGCCCAGACCCGTTCCGGCCACCGTACTCGGGCGCGGCGCCAGCGCGGCGAATCTAGATGCCAGCAACTGCTCGGGTGTCAGCTCTGCGGCGGCAGTAGTGGCCTTGGTCAACGCCGTCGCCTTCATGAGCGCGCTCCCGACAGGTGCGCGATCGCTGTCTGCAGATCGCCACGCTGTGCGACCGACGCCAACGCGCCGATCGCGATCGCGAGTGCGTACGGAAATCTTTCCCGGCGCAACTGCTGCGCTCGCTCGCGCGCATGATGAATGCGCAGCGGCCAGGGCGCGCCGACCGGCGCAATGGCCGCACGCAAGCTGCCGACTATCACGTAGCCGATCGCCAGCAGCCCCCCACCGATCAAGGTATAGACGCCCGCGATGAGGGTCCACTCAGGGCCAAGCAGCGAGCCAAGCGCGGCCAGCAGCTTGACGTCGCCCGCGCCCATTCCCCGCGTCAGGTGGAACGGCAGCAGTACAGCCAGGCCAGTGAGTACGCCGAGCGCCGCCTGGCTCAGTCCGGTCCAGCCGCCAAAGGCAAACTGTAAGGTCAAACCGGCACAGAGCAGCGAGCCGACCAGGCGATTCGGAATCCGGTGGGTCAACAGGTCCTCACGCACCGCCCAGGCGCTTGCTGCGAGCATAGTCGCCATGAGCGGTAACGTGAGTGCCTGCATATCGCCTTAGAAACGCCGTCTGCGGGAACTGTTAATACCCGCCACCACCGCCACCACCGTTAGCAACGTAGCCAGCGATCTTGGTGATCGTGTTGGAAACGTTGGTTCCGAGGGTCGTAAAGGCGCCGACGGCCGCCAATGTGATGAGTGATCCGGCCACCGCGTACTCGACCATGGTCAGACCGTCTTCATCTCGCAGGAATGCGAGCAGATAGTTACGCATATCAATTTACCTACTTCATGAAGTTTTTTGCCGTTCATTAGGTTTGCCTCCCAGCAACGTCGCACCGGGTGGCAAAGAACCCCTGTGCGATGGCTCAATCTACACACAGCTGAGCGGGTGGCGCTGGAATGCAATTGCGACCGATTGGCCGTTTGTTGCGGCCACTCGTTGCAAGCACGCTGCGTGCTGACATAATCGATCACGGGTTGGCGCGTCGCGCCACGGAACGAATTGCCATAATTCCAATCCACCTGGCAATGTCCGCAGACGCCAATTGCGCTCCCCGTCGTGGTACGATGCAAAAAAGATGGGAGGGCCTTTGGCTAGGCCAAGAATACTCTGGGTGGGCGCTGCGAAGGGTTGCGAAAGCAACGTGCCGCGGGCAATGGCCGGTGATTATTTCAACGTCGTTGAGGCACCGAGCTTTCGGGTAGCCTCGCAGTTCGCGCAACTCGTCCCTTGTCGCGTCGCCTGTTGGGATTTGGAAGAAGTGAATCCGCTGGTCCTTCGAACCATGCGGAATTTCAAGATTGCCCATCCATCGGTCCCGCTGCTGATGCTGACCACGCCGCACTCCGAATCGTTGGCGGTGTGGGCATTTCGAGCTCGGGTGTGGAACTACCTGGTAAGGCCAGTGGCCACCAGCGAGTTACGGGCAAATTTCGATGCGCTCGCGCGGTTGGTGGCGGATAGCCCGCCTCCGCCGCGTCCAGTGTGGACTGTCCGATCACTGCTGCCCGACGATCTTGAGTCGAGCGCCGAGCCCCCTCAGGCTCTGGCGGTGAAGGCGGCGCTGGCGCACGTCGAAAGTCGCTACACCGAGACACTTCGCCAGTCGGCCGTGGCCGCGGGCTGTGGCATGAGCAGCTCCAAATTCAGCCGCGCCTTCAAGGCCCATTACGGCATGACCTTCAGTGACTACTTGATGCGCTTTCGCATCGCTCGCGCCTGCCGACTTCTGCGCCAAGGCTCGCACGGCGCGACCAGCGCTGGATTGGCGGTTGGCTTCGATGATCCGTCGCACTTCGCGCGCGCCTTCCGTAAGCTGCTGGGAATGTCCCCGTCGGTGTACCAGCGGCAGAAGCCACGCATGGGTTCAGTCCTTGAGGAGCGCCGCTTTTCTCAGCGTCGGGAGCCAGAGCCCGCATCGACTCACCGGCGGAGAGCGCAGCGCGATAAGGCTGCGTCGATAGCAATCGCGTTACCGGATCGCATAACTGAGATCCAGTAATCGCTCCCTTGAAGGACGGGCGCAACGCCCCACCAGTTGCGAGTGTGTAGTACATTCTGGCAGGTGTGGGGGAGCGGCTGTGATCAACCGTTCGTGTCGTCGTGACACGTTAGGTTCGAAAATATCTCTAATGGATTGTTTTAACTATTGAGATTGGTCCCGCTTCGGGTCGATTCAAAGCTGGAAAAGCGCAGCACAGCGTCACCGCACGGGGTTCGCCGCGCCATGTCGGCCATCCGTGAGATAATTGAACAACATACGCTGCGCCTCAACGATCAGTCGTCTTGGCGGCAGATCTGCCGGCAGCTGCTCGAACAGCAGAGCCGTTTGAAGCGACTGCAGCGCCAGGTACACACCGACACGCACGGCCATCTTCTGATCAACATGTGCGATCTCATCCTTGCACTCCAATAGCCACGCGTGAATGCGATGCAACTGATCGCGCGATCGAGCCACCTGAATCGGTGACAGCGTAAGTTCGGTCGCGTAGCGCGCCGCGACGCAAGCTCGCAGCACATTTCGCCGTCGCGTGGTCGTGGAAGCCACGAACCCGACCAGCCATGCTACGCGCCCAGCCAATGGCAGGCTGGCGAGTTTCATGAAAGTCGACTCCATTTCGTCGATGTCCACGGCGGACTGCTCGCGATCGAGCAACACCGGGAGTAAGTCGCGCTTGCTGGGAAAGTGCTTGTAAAAGGTCCCCACGGACGCGTGCGCCCTGGCCGCGATCTGCCTCACAAGCATTCCCCGGAAGTCGTGCTGCGCCAGCAATTCCTCCGCGGCCCTGATGATCCGCTCGCGCGTGTTACGGCTTCGAACTTGCTGGGGCTGCGGGAGTCGTCGAGTGCGTTTTTTTGGATTCGGCATGGTTTCTGGATGTTCGCCCCGGGGTCGGGTCCCCGATGTGGTTAGGACGTCGTATCCAATGTAGAGGGCCCTCTACTAATTGCGAACGCATACACTGATAGCCGGTCCCAGGCAAGGTTTCCGGAGAGTTCGCAATGGATCTCGCGATAGTCATCGGTTGTTTCGTGCTCGCCTATCTCGGGGCGTGGTTGGTGCATTTCCCGGTGGCCGGCACGGTGGCTGTGGTCGGCGGTATTGCGGCGGCCAGTTGGAGGCTCGCGGCACGCGGTTCCAGCTGGCAGGCCGTCGGAGTCCGGGCCCCGAAGAGCTGGCGCCAGGCCATCCTATGGACGATCGGCGTATATGCAGCCACTGCACTGCTGGTGGCCTTCGTAGTTACGCCGCTGAGCAACGCCAGCCACTGGCCCGCCATGGACTTGAGCCGATTCTTGGGTCTGCGCGGCAACGCGGCCGCCTTGACGGGCTGGCTGGTGCTCGCTTGGAGCTCGGCGGCCATCGGGGAAGAGCTTCTTTTTCGAGGGTATTTGATGTCACAACTCCTTGCCGAGCCCGGGAAAGGGTGGTACCGCGTTGCTGCAGCAGTCGTGATCCAAGCAGCGCTGTTCGGTGTTGCCCACGCTTACCTGGGATTACGCGGCGTGCTGACCGCAGGATGCGTCGGTCTTGTCTACGGGGCCGTCTATCTCTGCAACGGTCGCAATCTCGTCCCTTTGATCCTGGCGCACGGATTGACGGACTCGTTGAGTCTTGTTGCGATTTATCTTGGGGTCGTCAGTGGTGGCCTCGGGGCGTGAGTCAACGCCTCGCCGCAGTGACACTGGCGGTGCTTGGTTACGTCCTGGAAGGATTCCAGTACAGCGCCGCCGCCTATATCGCAGCGTTGACGATCGACTTATTTGCTGTCGTTTTCGGCTACGTGATTGCGTTCGACGTAATCATGCCACAACCAATGGACCTGTCGGAGCCGGCATCGCAGTAGCAACACCGGCGTGCCTCACCCCCCCGCGCGCTCGACTGCAGTTGCGGCACATACTCGTCGCTGGACACGATTCGGGTCGAGTAGTTTCATACCAGTTCGTTACCGCGTTGGTGCGCGAATTCCGCTAGAACAGCGGAATGCGTTCGCGCAGAAGTTCAGTTTCCACATTGAGCAGCGGCAACTGATCCGCGAGGCAGGTGAAAATCCTTGCGCGCTCGGCGGCGCGCGCCTCACGTGGCGTTGCCGCCCAGGCGCTGATCACCATGACGGGGAGTCGGTACTGATCGCGATACAGCTCCCGGACCCACGTGTAAAGCGGGCGCAGCTTCGGCTGCTTTACCCACCAGGGAAGCTCATCGGGTAACCAAAGCTGCGCATGATTGAGGTGCTGCAGAAAACGCCGCCGGGGAGCCCTCGTCTGGCCCACATAGCGTGCGTCGCGAATGTCCCGCGGATCCGAGAGGGTGTAGATGGCGAGCCTGTCTGGTGGCGTCTTCGAATCATCGTAGATTTCGGTCTGAGCGTGAAGGCGAAATCGTCGCCGCAGCAGGGCGGCAATAGGCCACGCCCTGCCATCGGTCGAAGTGGTGCTCGCTTGCTGCACAATAGTCACGATTCGCGCACTATTCGATGCCGCCCTGTCCTACCGAAGCCACGGCGTCTAGTGTGCTGTAGCTTATCGGAGCTTGCACCGGCGCGCGAATTGACTCCAGCGACAGGACGATCTTGCCGACCGAGCCGCCGTGTTCGACCACGGCCATCGCCGCAGCGGCTTCCTCGAGTCGAAATGTCTTGCCCACGTGCGGTTTTACCTTACCGGCCACCACGAGGTTGATGATTTCAGCCAGATCATCGCCATTGGCTTCCACCGTGTAGCGTAACGCGCGCACGCCATATTGAAGGGCTGTCTCCTGCGATGGCTCCGTGAGCGTTGACACCAGGACTGCGCCGCGCTTCAGCAGCTTCCAGGAGCGATCGCGGGTTTCCCCGCCGATCAAATCAAGCACCATATCGAGATCCTGAGCCTGGTCCTCGAAGCGCTGAATCTTGTAGTCGATGACCACATCCGCTCCGAGATCACGAGCGAACGCCACGTTGGCTGTGGAGACCGTGGTGAAGACGCGTGCGCCCTTCGCCTTGGCGAACTGGATGGCAAAATGCCCAACGCCGCCGGAGCCGCCGTGTATCAATACCGACTGGCCGCTTTTGAGCTGGCCGTGGCGAAATAGTCCCTGCCAGGCTGTCAACCCAGCCAGCGGGATCGCTGCCGAACGCAGGTGGTCGATTGCGGCAGGCTTGCGGGTGATCGCCTGCTGATCGAGCACGGCTTTCTCGGCATATCCGCCACCGCCGATTCCCACTATGCCTAACACCTGATCGCCCATCTTGAACTGCGTGGATTGAGCACCGCATTTCTCGATGACGCCGGACACGTCGCGCCCGAGCGTATAGGGTAGTCGATCCTCCTTGACTGCCGGATACTGGCCGTTGCGTATTTTGAAATCCACCGGGTTGACGCTCGCGGCCTTCACGCTCACCAGTACCTGCAAGGCGTCCGGTAGCGACTGCTCCAGGCTGTCGATCTGAAGCACTTCCGGGCCGCCGAAGCGGTGAATCCGTACTTTGCGAATCTTCGTCACCAGTTACCTTCGCGGTGCGGCCTGAGCGCCGGGCGGCGGCCCGGATTTCTCAATTCAAGTGGCCTGTGCCTCCATGGTCAACCGCCGGTGCTCGGATCGTATTGCCACAGGTCATCGAGGTAACCCAACTGACCGGTTGCGTCGTAGCCATAGCCGCCGAACAGCCACAGATTGCCGGACGAGTCGATCCAGGAGCTGACCGAATTGCGCCCGCCCGGCGCATTGCTGACTGACTTGGTCCCGAGCGTGCCGTAGATGCCGCTGGTATTGTCCCCGTTCCCGCCACTGACCCAGGTCCACTCCGCGCCGCTCGGACTGTAGCGCCACAGATCGTTCAGGTTTCCCAATGCGCCGGTTGTGTCATAGCCGACCCCACCGAACAGCCACAGGTTGCCGGTCGAGTCGATCCACGAATTCGCCGCTTGACGCGCTCCCGGCACGATCCCGGCGACAGCGGTGCCGAGCACCCCGTAGGCCCCTACGGCATTGGCCAGGTCTTCGCCAGCGATCCAGGTCCACTGCCCGCTGCTCGGAGTGAATTGCCACAGATCGTTGAGCTTGCCGACGCCGCCGCTTAAGCCGGTTGAGTCGTAACCATAGCCGCCGAACAGCCACAGCTTGCCGGAGGCGTCGATCCAGGAACTGGCCGAATAGCGCGCTCCCGGTACATTGGCGGCTGCCGCGGTGCCCTGGGTGCCGTACACCCCGCTGGCATTGGTGCCATTTCCGCCGTTGACCCAGGTCCACAGCCCGGTGCTCGGGCTGTATTGCCACAGGTCGTTCAGGTTGCCAACGCCGCCGGCCGCGTCATAACCAACCCCGCCGAACAACCACAGGTTGCCGGACGCGTCGATCCAGGAGTTGGCCGCATAACGCGCTCCCGGCACATTGCCGGCCGCGGCGGTGCCGAGCGTGCCGTAGAGCCCACTGGCGTTGCGCACATTTGCGCCACTGACCCAGGTCCATTGCCCGCTGCTCGGACTGTAGCGCCACAGATCGTTCAGATTTCCCACAGCGCCGGACGAGTCGTAGCCGACGCCGCCGAACAGCCACAGGTTGCCGCCGGAATCGGTCCAGGAACTGGCCGCCTGGCGCGCTCCCGGCAAGTTAGTCGCCGCGGCAGTGCCCTGGGCGCCGTACACGCCACTGGCATTGGCGAGGTTGCCGCCACTGACCCAGGTCCACAGCCCGGTGCTCGGGCTGTATTGCCACAGATCGTTCAAGTAGCCGGTAGCCCCGGTGGCGTCGTAGCCGACGCCCCCGAACAACCAGAAGTCTCCGGACGCATCGGTCCAGGAGTTGGTCCAGTAGCGCGCCCCCGGCACATTGACGGCCGCGGCGGTTCCCAGCGTGCCGTAGACCCCGGCGGCATTGAGCGTATCTACGCCTCCTTTCCAGGTCCACGAACCAAACCCGCACGCCACCGTCACATTTCCCACGCTGCCGGTTTCCATGCCGCTGCCACCGCTGGTGACTTCGCACTGCTCTCCAGTCGGTTGCGTCTTCACCGTCACCGCATAGCTGCTGCCGGCCACAAAGGAAACCGGAAAAACCCAGGAGCTCGCGCCCGCCACGACGGTCACGGTGGCGTTGCCGTTGGCCAGCACGAGGCTGCTGACAGTCAAGCCGCTGATGCTGCCGCCCACGGTGTAGTTGGTGCTGACGGCCGTAGTGCTGCTGCCGCCGCCGCCACAATCCGCGAGTGTCAACACGAGAGCCACCAGACCAATGCTCCGCAGTGCCGCGACCAGGCTGATCAGCGGGTGGTTTACTCGCGGAAACATTGCTTTTCTCCTGATCGAAGTCGCGGCGGGATGCGCCGCCGGTCTGCTGTTGCCACTACGGCGGTACAAATTGCCACAGATCGTTGAGATAGCCGTTGCCGCTCGAGCCGAAACCCGCGCCGCCAAACAGCCACAGATGGCCGGAGGCATCGATCCAGGAACTCGCCGCCTGGCGCGCGCCCGGCACGGTACTGATCGAGACCGCGCCCTGCGTGCCATAGGCACCGATGCCATTGTCCGAGCTGCCGCCACTGACCCAGGTCCACTGTCCGCTGCTCGGACTGTATCGCCACAGATCGTTGAGCACTCCCACGGCGCCAGTGGCGTCGTACCCTGCCCCGCCGAACAGCCACAGGTTGCCGGCGGAGTCGGCCCAGGAACTGGCCGCCTGGCGCGCGCCCGGCATATTGACAGCCGCCGCGGTGCCCTGGGTTCCGTAGACTCCGCCTGCATTGGCCGTGTTGCCGCCACTGACCCAGATCCACAGCCCGGTGCTCGGACTGTACTGCCACAGATCATTCAGGTAGCCGGTGCCGGCGGTCGAGCCGTAGCCATAGCCGGCGAACAGCCACAGGTTGCCGGCGGAGTCGGCCCAGGAACTGGCCGCCTGGCGCGCGCCCGGCATATTGCCAGCCGCGGCGGTGCCCTGGGTTCCGTAGACTCCGCCTGCATTGGCCGTGTTGCCACCAGTGACCCAGGTCCACTGTCCACTGCTTGGGCTGTAGCGCCACAGATCGTTCAGGTTTCCCGATGCGCCGGTGGAGTCAAAGCCAACCCCACCAAACAGCCACAGGCTGCCCGACGCGTCGATCCACGAGGTGGCCGAGTAGCGCGCTCCCGGCACATTGCCGGCCGCGCCGGTCCCGAGCGTGCCATAGACTCCGCCGGCGTTGCCGCCGATTCCGCCACTGACCCAGGTCCACAGCCCGGTGCTCGGGCTGTATTGCCACAGGTCGTTCAGGTCTGCGACAGCGCCGGTTGAGTCGTAGCCATAGCCACCGAACAGCCACAAGTTGCCGGACGAGTCGGTCCATGAGCTGGCCGAATAGCGCGCTCCGGGCGCGTTGGCGGCCGATGCGGAGCCGAGCGTGCCGTAGACTCCGCTGCCATTGTCGCCATTCGTGCCACTGATCCAGACCCATTGTCCGGTGCTCGGGCTGTAGCGCCACAAGTCGTTCAGGTATCCGGCACTGCCCATCGAGCCGTAGCCATAGCCGCCGAACAACCACAGGTTGCCGGACGAGTCAGTCCACGAGCTTGAGTCATAGCGCGATCCGGGCTGGTTGCTGGCCGCGGCAGCACCCTGGGTGCCAGACACGCCGACGCCATTGACCGTATTCAAGCCCGCTTCCCAGGTCCACTGGCCGTAATCGGTGCATATCACCGTCGCATCGGTCACATTGGCGGTGAGCGCCGACCCGCTACCGCCACTGGTTACCTCGCATAGCTCTCCGATGGGTTGCGCCAGTACGGCCACCGCGTAGCTGCTGCCCGCGCTAAAGGCGCTCGGAAAAACCCACGTGGTCGCGCCGCTCGAGACGGTCAGCTCAGTGCTGCCGTTGTAGATCAGCACGACGCTGCCTGAATTCAGACCGGCGATGGTGCCGCCAACGGTGTAGCTCGAACTGGTGGTGGATTTGCTGCCGCCGCCGCCGCAGGCGACGAGCGCCAGTACGGCGGTCGTCAGGCATATGCCCCGTACCGCAGCGCCCAGCGTGAGTCGGGGCGTGCTCGAATTGCCTTTCATGCCTTTGTCTCTCTATTAACCGGACCCGTCGCGACGGGATCTTCAGGGGCTCTGGGTGAAGCTCCACAGGTCGTTCAGATCGTCTTGCACGCCGGATGAATCGAAACCGAAGCCGCCGAAAAGCCAGAAATTGCCGCTGCTGTCGGCCCAGCCAACCGCCTGCGCGCGCGCTCCGGGAGTATTGTCGTTGGAGGGGATGCCCTGCGTCCCGTAGGTGCCAGGGGCGGCTGTCGATGAGGAGCCGCCGATCCAGGTCCACACACCGGCGCCGAGGTTGTACTCCCACAGATCGTTGAGGTTTCCGATATTGCCGTCCTGCGCGTACCCGTAACCTCCGAACAGCCAGAAATTTCCGGCCTGGTCTTTCCACGAGACCGCCGACACGCGCGCGCCCGGACTGTTGCCGGGGGCGCCCGCACGTTGGGTACCGTAGATGCCCGCGGCATTGGGCGCATTGGAGCCGGCAATCCATGTCCACTCGCCGATGGCGGGGCTGTACTCCCACAGATCGTTGAATTCCTGTGCCAGGCCGCTCTGACCCAGACCCAAACCGCCGAACATCCAGACGTTCCCGCCCGCATCCAACCAGACGCTGCCACCCAGCCGGGCACCCGGCGCGTTGCTGGTGGCCGCGACTCGCTGAGTGCCATACACGCCCGCGACATTGGGTGTACTGGAGCCGCCGACCCAGGTCCACAGCCCGGTGGTCGGGTTGTAGCTCCACAGGTCGTTGAATACAGCGAGGTAGCTGCCAGTGGAATTGAGTTGTGCCCCGCCAAACAGCCAGAACACTCCAGCGCTGTCTATCCAGCTGATCGGGCTGGTACGCGCCGGCGGCAGATTGCTGGCCGCCGCAACGCCCAGTGTGCCGTAGCTACCGGCGTTGGCCGCTGTGTTCGAGCCGCCAACCCAGGTCCACAGTCCGGTGGTCGGGCTGTAACTCCACAGGTCGTTGAATGCCTCCCAGTTCTGGGTAGCGAGACTGTCGCCGCCGAACAGCCACAGATTGCCGGCGGCGTCGGTCCATTTTGCGCTGCCCTCGCGCGCACCCGGGTTATTGCCTGCAGCCGCCACGCCTTGCGCACCGTACGATGCTGCGGCTCCCACGACCCCAGACCCGCCTTGCCACACCCACTGTTTCGCGGACACTCCGTATTCCCACAGATCATTGAGCATGCCGACGTTGCCAACGCTGTTGCCGCCGAACAGCCAGAAATTGCCGGCGGCATCGGTCCATGCGATCGGTTGGCGGCGCGCACCAGGCGTGTTGGTCGGAGCCGCAGCGCCCTGGGTGCCATAGACGCCAGGCGCATTCACGTAATTTGCACCAGCAACCCAGGTCCATACATCCGTGGCAGTCGAGCTCAAACTGCACGCGACCACCACGTTGGTCACTGAGGCACTGGCGGTACCGCTGCCGTTAGTGACCGAGCAGACCTGGTCGGCCGGTTGCGTGGCGACGCTTACGTCATATGGCGTGTTCGGTTGCAACGTCACGTCAAAAGCAAACGAGCCGTTCCTGGAGACGGTGAGATTGTCGCCGCCGTTGTTCTGCAGGATGACGGTTCCTGACAGACCGGCGATGCTGCCACCGATCGAATAGGTCAGCGGCGGCGGAATGGGCACGTATGCAGTCGACGTGCTATTCCCGTGGCATCCCGTCAGTACGACGGCCAGTCCGATGACGGGCAGTGAAAGCAGATGGCGCATTGCAAAGCCCGTCAAGTCGGTATGGCGACAAATTGGTTTGGAGGTAAATCACTGGCGCAGGGGGTGGCGGCCCGAAGCTCCGCGCATCCTCTCGCTCCAGTGGTCAGTGAGCGTTACATGCCTGACGCCCGACATCAATGCTTGCGGCGTCTTGTGGGGTCGGGGCCGCTGCCCTGGGAGGGACTATGTCGTTACGCTCCGTCTGGCGCAGGCATGGCCCGCGTGACACTTGCGCGATAACGGCGCAGGTGCGTAACCGTTGACCCGACGGCTGTTCGCTAGTTCCGTGAAATCTTGCATCTGGAGCGCATTATAGACAGGCGGCCAGCGATTTATTTGGTATCGAGGAACGGTCCAGCAGCCGACCCTGCAGCTCACCTGACAGAGTAACCACGGCCTTCCAGACATGCCGTCTGGGCGCGCGCATAGTCCTGGCGCTTCGCCGCCCATTCGGCGGCAGGCGGTGCACGCCCACCGGCTGCTGTGCCGCCGGGCTGCGTCGGATCGAAGCCGGTCTGGGCTTTGGCCCACGAATAGCACTCGAACTTATCGCGCGCCTGCTGCTCGGCACTCTGTCCGTTCTTGGGGTAGACGAACAGTTCGGTGCTTGGCTGTGGTGCGTCCACCTGGCTTTGCAGGCCTGGCGGCGCGGGCACGGTCTCATACTCGCCAACGTCGCTGTTCCAGCGGTAATAGTCGCCCGCGGCGTAATAGTAAGGCACGCCTTCCCACCACAGCGTCGAGTAGTAGAACGGCAGCGCGCCAAAGAAAAGCCCGTACCCGAGCCCGCCCCAGCCCCAGCCCCAACCGGGATAGAAGCCATAGCCGCGCCAGCCGCCACGGTAGCCGAAGCCCCCGCGCCACCCATACGCGCCGGGCCCGCCGCCGCGAAATGCCCCGACGTGTCCGCCACCAGCCGCGAACCCGGCGTTACGCGCTCCCGCGGGAAACGCTGCGAGCGCCGCCAGCAGCACGGCCACGACGATTCCGGGGCCGCTTAAATTAAATAGCGTTTTCATAAGGTCGCCTCACGCCGAGCAACTCATCGTGCGTTCAAGCGAATATACCCAGTCTGAACCTGTTGGGCCATCGGTCATCGGTACCGGTCCTGATCCGATGTAGAAACGATTGTGAACGCTATTTAACGTTCTGGCGTGGCCCGGGTTTACACGGCTGGCTTCCGCCCCGCGCTTCGGCGCGGACATTCGTCAAAGATCATGCTGTCAATGGCAAAGTACTTGTCGATTGGCCCAGGATCGCCCAGCGCCACTGCGTCGTAGATCTCCCGCGTTCTTCGCACCAGCTCGTCCTGGGTGATGGCGCCCGGCCGTTGCCAACAGATGGCAATGCTCATCACGGCGAAGGCCAGCAACGCCAACGGCGCGGCAACTGGTTTCATCATGAACCTCTCCCGGTTTCAGCGGCGTGCGTACGACCGTGCACGGGCGTCGCGCCGACTTGGCGTTAAAAGTCGGTGCCCTTCAGAAAATTCTGGGTCGGCACCGCCTGGAAGCGATCGGGGTTGGCCTTGATCAGAGCATCGGCCAGCGAATTGGGTACCGCTCCGCGCGCGTTCTGATCGTTGTCCTGTAGTTCGGTCTGGTCCAGCTGATAGTTCTGGAAGCTCTTGCTGAAACGATCGATGTTGTCCATATGCGCCTGGTAGGAGGCGCTTTGCGCGTCCTCGGCGGCGTGCGCGGTGTTGGCCTGGATGCGCGCGTTGTTGCCAGCCGCGCGGCTGCGGCGTTCATCTCCGGCGTACTCATTTGCGACCACCTGGCCGTTGATGCTGTAGCTGTCGTAGATCGCCTTGAGCGTCGGCTGTTCCTGCGCGGCGGACGACTGGGGCGCACAGGTTCCGTTTAGCCCCAAGGTGCGATCGCCGAGCGCAGTAAGTGCAGTGACGCTCAGACCGAGCTCGCAGGACAGCACTCCCCTGCCGTCGTGCAGATCCAGATCAGCGTCAACCAGGACCGATTGCACAGCCCGACCCTGAGGCGGCAGCGGCCGCGAGTTTCGCAGCTGAAACGCGGGCTGCGCCCCGCCCTGGTGCAGGATGCAGAGGTAGGTGTTCAGGGCATCGCTGTTGGGACACAGTATCGGGCGGCTGTTGGGGTTGGCGTAGCGCATCCTTGCTTGCACCTGGGGATTGTTGGCGTCATAGATCGGCCCGACGGAATTGCTCAGCAGCACGGCTTCCCCGCGCGGACCTGCGATCTTCGCGGCGCCATGCGATGCAAACGTGATGCGCCAGCCGGCCGGCAGGTTGACCGCGCCGCTGCCATCGGGGAATCGGGTGGGAGTGAGCGGAGGAACAGCTCCGGCAGCCGCGCCTGCAGTTTGCGCCGCCGGCGCAGACGCACTCCTCCATGCCTCGGTCAGCGCGTGCAGCAACATCGGCTCGGTCTTTGCGAAGCGGCTGGATTCGTCGTACAGCACTGCCGCGGCCGGCTTGCTGCCGGGTGCGAGCGAGACGATGGCGAGACCGGCAATTCTTTTGTTGCCCTGGGCTCTCGCCGTGACGGTAAAAAAGGCGCCGAAATTCTGACCATCGCGCGACTGGAACACTTTGCCGACCACAGGAGCATCGCCGAAATGGGTGTGTAGGTAGCGCAGCACCGCGGCCATCGCCGTGGGCGCTGTGTCCTGCTCCGCCGCACCATAGACCACTTGCCCGCCGCCAGGGTTGTCGATGACCTTGAGGGAGTCTTGTGCGCTGGCATGCAGCGAACTACCCAGCGACAGGAGAGCGACCATCAGGCTCACGAGCTCAGTCACGCGCGGTTGCGGCATGGAAACTCCGAACGTCATGGGTTTGGCATTGCTTCGCGGCTGGATGGGTCTAGAAAATCTTGCCGGGATTCAGGATGCCGTTGGGATCGAGTGCGTTTTTGATGGTGTGCATCAGCGCGATTTCCTCCGCACTGCGCGACAGGTGCAGGAATTCCCGCTTCAGCGAGCCGATACCGTGCTCGGCCGAGATCGAGCCTCGACGCCCGGACACCAGTTCATAGACCGCCCGCTCGATATCAAGCTCCGGCACCGAGTGCCCGCTCATGCCAACCGACACATGCAGATTGCCGTCCGCCACGTGACCGAAGTACAGCGCCTTCAAGGCCGGCCATCGAGTCTCGAGCGTCGCGGTGATGTCCGCGACCAGGTCTCCGATTTCGCCGGTCGGCACGCTCACATCAAAGCTCAACTGCGGCCAATGCGCGCTGCGTTGCCACTCGCCCGGCGAGTCACGCACTGACCACAGTTCGCTCGCCTCGCGCTGCGACTGCGCGATGATCGCGTCCCGGACGATGCCCGCCTCCAGCGCCGCGCCGATGATCTCCTCATAGCGACGCTGGTCCGCCGCACGATCAAAGCCCATGGTTTCGATCAGCACGTAGGCGCCGTAACCCGGCTCCAGCGGCGCCTTTCTACCCAATCCAATGGTGCCGATCTCATAGAACTGCGGCCACATCACTTCAAACGCGGTCAGTTGTGGCCCAAACCCGGCGCGCGCCCGCTGCAGCAGATCAAGCACCCCCTGATAGTGGTCCAGTGCGCAGATGCCGGTGCTGATGTGGTGCGCCTTGACGAACAGGCGCAGCACTACGGCGGTGATGATTCCGAGTGTGCCCTCGGATCCGATGAACAGCTGTCGCAGGTCGTAGCCGGTGTTGTTCTTGATGACCTTGGACAGTGCGCTGATGACCGTGCCATCGGCAAGCACCGCTTCCAGGCCCAGCACCAGTTCGCGCGCCATGCCAAAGCGCAGCACGCGATTGCCGCCGGCGTTGGTCGACAGGTTGCCGCCGATCTGGCATGAGCCGCGCCCCCCAAGATCCAACGGGAAGAACAGGCCGGCGCCTTCAGCGGCCCGCTGCACAACCTCCATCACGACACCGGCCTCCACGGTCATGGTGGCCGAGGCGTTGTCGATCTCCCGGATCGCGCGCATGCGCTCCATGCACACCACGACGCAGCGTTGCACCGGCACCGCGCCACCGACCAGGCCCGTCATGCCGCCCTGCGGCTGCACCGCGATGTGGCGCTGGTTGCAATAGCGCAAGATCGCAGCCACCTGCTGCGTGTCGCGGGGGTAGGTGAGGGCCAGGATGCCGACCGCCGGATCGCCCCGAACGCCAAAGTCGCTCGTGTGGCGAACGATGTTGTGGGCATCGGGCACCACGACGATATCGGCGCCCACCAGTTGCGCGAGCTCGGCGAGCACATCGTGCTGCGACAGCATTGTCTACGCCGGAGTCTCGCCACTCACGGTGGTGCGATACAGTTCGCGCCGGTAGCCCTGATAGTCGTTGTAGGCCTGGTGGACGCAAAGGCGGTTGTCCCACATCGTCAGCGTGTTGGGCTCCCAGCGCAGGCGGCAGGTGAATGCGGGCTGGGTCAGGTGCTCGGTCAGGAAATGCAGCATCGGCGCCGCTTCCTCCGGCAGCATGCCCTCGATGCCTACGCCGTAGGAGGGATCAATGTACAACGCCTTTTCGCCGGTTACCGGATGCGTGCGTACCATGGGATGAGCATTGCCCCTGACCTTGCGCAGCAGGTCGTCCGACAGCCGCTCTGCGTCGCGCGTGGCGGCGAGCCGCCCGATCGGGCTGTCCCCTACCTCAACGGCGTCGTGCACCGACTGGAGCACGTCGCGCATCGAGAACCGCACCTTGAGCCCATCGATCATGTGGCGGTAGGTGTCGCTCAACATGGCGTACGCCAGTGCCGAGTTTGCCCAGGTGGTGTCACCGCCGAACGGTGGTATCTCTATGGCGTACAAAATGGTGATTGACGGCGGCTGCGCGAGAAACGGCGAGTCGGTGTGCCAGCCCTCGCCAAATACCATGCGCGAGCGATCGTCGGCCTGCTTGATGAGCGGATGCACGTTGCGGTGCCCCGGTACGCCCTGGGTATAGGCGTCTTCAGCGAACGGGCCAAAGCGCAGGCTGAAGGCCTCCTGTTCGCGATGTGTCAACTTCTGCTGACGCAGATAGATCATCTTGTGCCGGAACAGCGCCTGACGCAGCTCCTGGAACTGCTCTTCCGTGAGCGTTGTCACGTCAACGCCGCGGATCTCCGCCCCCATCGCCGAGGCTAGCGGCCGCGCTTCGATATGCCGGTACGCGGCAGCGTGATTATCGAACTTACCCGTGGGATGAAGTCGCATCGTGTCCCCTACGAGCGCGAATTCTCAATCACCAGCGGGCAGAGTATCACGCGGCGCTTAACACCTCGATCGGCCGCGTTATTTCGCGATGACGGTACTCGCCGGGTCGCCCGCAGCGATGCAGGCGGTCGATGACGGCCCCAGCTGTAGAGACCTTGCGTTCGGGCAGCATGGCGAGGGCATGGTAGTAGAAGTGGCGCAACTGAGCACCGGACTCGTACAGCGCCCACTCCAGAGGTATCGAAACGGGTTCAGGACTGGGCAGCAGGCGGCTGCGCGACAGTCAAGCTCTAGCCCGCAACGTAACTGTCGTCAGTTCGACACGGAACGCGCCGATGAGCGATCGAGGATGCCACGCAGGGTTTGCTCGATGGCGTCCTGGCGCAACAAGCGCATCCCGCCGGCGCGCCCGGCAGCAACAATCTGCGGCACCGTGCCACGCGAACGCACCAGTTGTTTTACCTCTGCGGTGCCACTGAGAAGTTCATAGACGCCCACTCGTCCCTTGTAGCCTCCGCGACAGGCGCTGCAACCGATCGCCTCGAATAGGACCAACGGCCCGTCGTTCGCAAAGTCCTTTCGCCATTGCCGCAGCACGGCTGCCTTGTCCAGGTCCGTTTCGGCACAATATTCCCCCAGTAACTCGGCAACCTCCGCTTCGCTGCACACGTGAGAACGTTTGCACGTCGGGCACAGTTTGCGGGCCAGGCGCTGCGACAGGATGCCAATCAGCGCATCCGCGAAGTTGAATGGATCCATGCCAAGATCAAGCAGCCGCACCGCGCTTTCGGCCGCGCTGTTGGTGTGGAGCGTAGAGAACACCAGATGTCCGGTCAGTGATGCCTCAATGGCGATTTTGCTGGTCTCGGCATCGCGCATCTCTCCGATCATGATAACGTCCGGGTCGGCGCGCAGAAAGGCGCGCATGGCCGCGGCAAAGGTCCAGTCAATGCGCGAATTGATCTGCACCTGCCGCAGCCCTGCCTGGGTGATTTCGACCGGATCCTCGGCAGTCCAGATTTTGATGTCGGGGCGGTTGATGTAGTGCAGCACGGAATGCAGCGTAGTGGTTTTGCCGGAGCCGGTCGGTCCACACACAAGAATCAGCCCGTAGCTGCGCGCGATCATTTTCCTCAGCTCGCCCATGTCGCGCCCGCACAACCCGAGCTCCTCGAGCGGTAGAGGTTCGACGCCACCCAGGATGCGCAGCACGACATCCTCCCGGTTGCTCGACGTCGGCACCACCGCGACGCGCAGATCTACCGGTACCGGCCCGACCTTGCCGAAAGCGATCTTGCCGTCCTGCGCATGACGGTGCTCCGAGATGTCGAGGTTGGCCATGATCTTGATGCGCGATACCAGCGCGTTGCTGTAGGCCGGTTGCAGTTCCAGATAGTCCTCGAGCTCGCCGTCCTTGCGAAAGCGGATGCGGGTATTCGCCTTGCCGTAGTTGCATTCGATATGAATGTCCGAGGCACCCTGAGCGCAGGCATCGATGATGATCTTGTTGACCAGCCTGACCAGCGCGTTGTCCGTCACACGTGGATCGGATTCGTTATCCCTGGTCTCAAGGGGCGCCGATGTCTCGCGCACCAGGGCGCTCGCCAGATCCTCGATGTGGGCTTGCGCGACGTCCCTGCCGCCCGCTTCCGGACCTGACAGACTCTGCATCGACCCGGCCTCGGCCTCGTCGCTCACTGCGGCAAGCTCCAGGCTGGCATATTCCTTGGCGATTCGCAGCCGCAGGTCGACAGGATTGGCGATCACCGGAACAATGATTCTCCCGGTGAGGACACGCAATTCCTGCACGAAATCCATCGCCAGGGGATCCTCGACGGCAACCACCAGTGAGTCCCCCATTTGCACCAGCGGCAACGCCCGATACCGCGCCGCGCCACCGGAGCTCAGCAGCACCAGAGCCATCGGATCGACGCGAAACTCACGCACGTTCACGAATGGAATGCCCAGCTTGTCAGCCAGCGCCATGTGTATCTGCATCAACGTGACAACACCCATTTCCACCAGGATGTCGCCGAGATGTCGCCGGCGGTTTGCCGCCTGCATTTTCAGAGCCGCGGCCAGTTGTTCAGCTGAGATGAGTTCCGCCTCTATCAGCAACTCACCGAGCTTCACCGAGGGACGGTATATCTGCGATTTTAAAACGCGCTTGAGCTCATCAGGCGATACGATGCCGCGGTTGAGAAGATGCTCGCCCAACTTCTCATGGCGAAGCTTTATCTGCTTGGTAACGGCGGTCGCAAGCACCTTGCCGTCAAGCTCTCCCTTGCGTACCAGGGTCTGTCCAAGCAGCGGCCCGATCTGCACGTCTCCCAATTGTTGCGCGGGCACGAAACAGCGTACCGCCCGCGGCGGATCGCCCTCCATCAGATACAGAAACAGGCCGATGTCTTCCTTGACGAAACCACGCGAAGTACCGGTGAGCGTCTTGCCGTCGCGGAAACGCACAACGCAAATTCGCTCGTCGCCGACCTTGCCCGCATCGGGTACCAGATCACTGAGCAGAGCGGAATCGCGCACCAGCACCAGCGGTGCCGTCAGCCGAATGGTACGCACGTTCTCCAAATCGAGTCGATGCTGCCCGTCGTCACCCGGCAACGCGAGAATGATGGTGCCCTGCCGCGGCTCGAAGCTCTGAAGATCCCCGACGATGGTATAGCCGTTGAGGAGCTCAACGACACATGCCCAGGCGTGGCTTTCGGGAAGCGGCTCCTCTAAACGATAGAACGGCGGCAGCGGCCAGAGCACGCCGCTCTTGGCTGACTCTGCCGCGATCGGCGTCGTTTGCACTTCCAAGCGCACCTCCGTGCACCGACGCCGTTTATGCTCACGTCATGATACAGTCCTTGCCCATGAGCGCTAATGATGCAAGTCACGCCGTTCATCATCCGGGTCAATTTCACCTTCATCCGCCGACACCGGGATTCACTGTAAATTTTTCACTCTAGGCGTTATCCACCGGAGCACGTGTATTGGATTACTTCCATGCCGTGGTTTCGCAGAGGGTTTCGACATGACTGATGTTCACGCGCTGCTCAAGATGATGGTGGACAAAGGAGCCTCGGATCTTTTTCTTACCTGTGGCACTCCGCCGCATATGAAGATCGAGGGCGTCACGCACTCGGTCAACGCGCCTCCGCTCAAATCGGGCGAGGCTAAACAAATGGCTCAGTCCATCATGACGGACCGGCAAACGGCCGCCTTCGAAGACACCATGGAGTCCAATCTGTCATTGTCGATTGAGGGCGTCGGGCGCTACCGCGTCAACGTCTACTTCCAGCGGGGCGAGGTGGCCCTGGTGGTGAGGCTGATCAAGTCGGACATCCCGACCTTCGAGCGTCTGGGTCTGCCAGCGATCTGCGTCCGACTGGCGATGCTCAAGCGCGGGCTGGTGCTGTTCGTAGGCGCCGCGGGCTCTGGCAAGAGCACCTCGCTGGCAGCGATGATCCGTTACCGATCCGAGCATGCAGACGGCCACATCCTCACCATCGAGGATCCGATCGAATTTTTGTTTCCGCACAAGATGTCGATGGTCGATCAACGCGAGGTGAGCATCGATACCCGGACGTTTGGCGACGCTCTGCGCAACGCGATGCGCGAAGCTCCGGACGTCATCATGATCGGCGAGATTCGAGATCACGAAACCGCCCAGCACGCCATTGCCTATGCCGAGACCGGTCATCTCTGCGTATCGACCATGCACGCCAACAATGCCAATCAGTCGATCGAACGACTCATAAACTTCTTCCCCGAGCAAGCTCAGAAGCAGCTGTTCATGGATCTGTCATTGAATCTCAAGGCTGTCGTGTCGCTGCGACTGCTGCCGTCCACCGACGGCAAGCTCGCGCTCGCGACGGAAGTGCTGTTGCTCACGCCGTACGTTGCCGACCTGATTCAAAAAGGTCGCGTTGATGAAATCAAGGACGCCATGAGCAAGGGCAATGAGGTGGGCATGCACACGTTCGATCAGTCGCTGTTTGCCCTGTATAAGGCAGGCCGTCTCAGTCAGGCAGACGCACTGCGCTATGCCGACTCGCACACCGATCTGGCACTGCATATCCGTCTGACCGAGCACCTCATGAGTGGCGAGGCACCGTTGGCCCTGGACGAGGCTGCGAATAAACCCCATACACCGATGTGAGCGCGCAGGATGAGCAGCGCGCCGCCGTCATTCGACCGCGGCTTGAAATGACACCGGCCGGGGGCGGCAAATACGCCCACTACGCAGCAACGGAGCCAACTCTCCTGGCAGCAAGGCCTTGGAGAAATAGTGGCCCTGGACCTTTCGACAACCCCAGGACCTGAGTTGACCGAGCTGTTCGGCGGTTTCCACTCCCTCCACCACTACATCGAGTTTGAGTTCGTGCGCAAGTGCGATTGCCGCTCGGACAATGGTTGCGTTGCTGGAGCTGCTGGTCAGATCGGCAATGAACGTTTGCGCGATTTTTATACGATCCACTGGAAAGCGACTCAGGTATCCCAGCGACGAATAACCGGTCCCGAAATCGTCAATCGCAATACGGTGCCCCGCCTTGCGCAGTTGCAGCAGTGCATCATTGTGCTCGCGGGAAACGTCCATGAGCGCCGTCTCTGTGATTTCGAGTTCGAGGCGCTGGGCCGGTAGCGTCGTTTCGGTCAGGATCTCGGCAATGTATTTCTCCAGTTCGCGCGGTGTTTTGAACTGCAGTCCCGACACGTTCACCGAGATTAGTGGGGGTGCAATTCCCTCCTCGATCCATTGCTGCATCTGCCGGCAGGCTTCATGCAGTATCCAACGACCGAGCGATACGATCAGTCCGCTTTGCTCGGCAACGGGGATGAATATGTCGGGCAGCAGTACACCTCTGTTCGGGTGGCGCCAGCGAACCAACGCTTCCACTCCTACGAACTTGCCAGTATCGACATCGATCTGCGGTTGATACGAAAGAAACATCTGGCCGGCGGCAACGGCGTGTCTAAGCTCGGCGCCGAGGGTGACTCTGGCGCGCACTTCAAGGTCCATGGCGTCGGTGAAAAACCGATACGTTCCTCGACCCTCCAATTTTGCCCGATACAGGGCGACATCGGCATGCGACAGCAGGGCCTCGGCGTCCACCGAATCCAGCCCATATACCGCGATGCCGACGCTGGCACCCGAGCGGATTTCGTTACCCTGAATTTTTGCCGGCAAATTAATAGCCTCGAGCAGTTTATCCGCAAGGGCAGCGGCGTCGAGTGGACTCGATATGCCGGCCTGAATCAATGCGAACTCATCGCCCCCAAAGCGCGCCACCGTATCGATATCGCGCACGCTGCCGCGCAGCCGTGCAGCCACAGCCTGCAGCACCAGGTCGCCAGCCGGATGCCCCAAGGTGTCGTTAACGTCCTTAAAGTGATCCAGGTCGAGGTACAGAACGGCAAAGTTGTCCTGGCTTCGCTGGGCGCGGGCAATCGCCTGCTGCAGGGCCTCCACGAACACGGTTCGATTGGCGAGGCCGGTCAAACCGTCGTGACGCGCCGCGTGCCTGATCTGTTCGGCGATACGTTTGCGTTCGGTGATATCGCGTATCGTGGCAACGGCGTGCCACCGCCCTGCCAGGAGTATTGCCGCCACCGAAAGCTCGATCGGGAATTCGCTGCCATCCTTGCGCATCGCTACCAGTTCCCGGGTATTGCCGACGACACTGCCACTCCCATTTACGGCGAATTCCCGCATAGCTGCCATCGCGTGCTGCCGATAGCGCGGCGGAACGAGATACTGATAGGCGCTGCTATCGACCACCTCACTGGCGGCATATCCGAAGATGCCTTCGGCCGCGCGATTCCAGTACGTGACCCGGGCGCTGGAATCAATAATGATGATCGCGTCCTGCGCGGTGTCACTGACCGCACGAAATCGCTCCTCGCTGGCCTTCAGCAGTTCCGTGGCGCGCTGGCGCTCGGTGATGTCGATCAGAATGCCGGCCAGGGCGGGCTTGCCCTGGTACGAGGCGATTGACGCGTGCGCCAGAACGTCCATGAGACCGCCATCCTTGCGTTTGATAGCGGTGACGGTTTGAGTCGCCGGCGGACCTTCTTCCAGATGTTCAGCGAACGATTTGCGCAAGGCGTCCTTGTCACCATCGGCCACCAGATCGAGAAACGGCCGGCCGATCACTTCGGCCGGGGTGTAACCGAATAGCGCGGAAAAGCGCGGGTTGATGTAGGCGAGGATGCCATCGCCACGGATGATGAAAATACCGGCCAGCTGCTGCTCGATCAGAGCCTGAAACTGGGTGGCGTCCTCGCGCACCTTGTCGACTGCTTGCTTGTGTTCGGTGATGTCGCGAAAGAACCAGACGCGACCGAGATAAGTACCGTCTTCAAGCCTGACGGGAGCGGAGTAGCGATCCAGCGTTCGGCCGTCCTTGAGCAGGATTTCGTCCCGGCTGGTCTCGTCGATTTGTGCGTAGAGTTGGCTGACTCGTGCGACGAAGCCAGCGCGGTCCATTACCCTGCCGGCGACCAGCTCCAATACCGGCCCATCGGATCTGCTGGCGAGCAATGCCGGCGGGATAGCCCAGATCTCGGCGAATCGCTGGTTGAAGGAGACGATGTTCTCGTGCGAATCAACTAGCAGCATGCCATCGAGGGACGCGGCCTGAACGGCAGAATAAACCGCCGCCGTGAAATCGGGCTTGAGCTGGACGTGCTCGGAAGTCGACCAGACGTCCTTACGATCGGATTGGTGGTCGCTCAGCCGATGGGTTCTTGGGACTGTGATCGACAACGGGATTGTCCAGCAGAAGGCGGGTGCACGCTAGCGAGCTGCCGGACTGACACTGAGTTTGTCGCCAGCGGGTATGTCTGACTGCTGGCGCGTGAAATGGGCGGTCGGGAGCATCCTGGTCATTTGCAGTCTCAGTATTGTTCGCTCAGCTAACTCCTCCCGCCGCCAAGCCGTGCGCCTTCGGGACATCGAGCTGCCGACAGCGCGCACCATGCAATATTTGCAATCGCGACCGGCCCTCTGCAGCCGAGCGCTGAGGAATCTCACCTGCTCTATCTTAGGCCTCAATGTGCGTGCTAAAGAGGGATCCAGTAGTGATCTCGGGCACGTGCCCTCCGACGCCTATCTCTTTATCTTTGTATTTGGGTTGGTGGAGCCGTCATATTCAGGGTGACGGCGCAGACCTGGTCATTGCGCCCTGCTCCCGGTAGGCGCTCCATGCCTGATCGATAATGTAGGCGTGAATCGATTCGGCATCGGCGCGCGACAACACGTCGTCCCAGCGTCCCATGCCCACGGGCGCCAGTGCGCCGTTGAGCACGATGTCGTAGAACGCCAGGTGGATGCCGGCACTCAAGGTGCGCAGGTCAGGCAGCACTCCGCGACCCAATTCATGGCAGCGCGCGCAGAAACGGTTGTAGAGCACTTCGCCGGCCGCGATCTGCGCCGGCGTGCCTTCGCGCGCCGGCGGCGCGGGAATCACAATCGGCGCCAGCGGCGGCGGCTGCGGCACCGCGCCGCCATCGAGCTTGAGCGCGATGATGCGGCCCTCGTTGTCACGGCTATAGGCGGCGTAATTGGCGCGCAGCGGGTACCCCACCATATTACCGCCGTAGCCGGCCATGACGGCCACGTACTGGGTGCCGGCAATCCGATACGTCATCGGCGCGGCCATCACCCCGGTGCCAAGCAGCAGGTGGGCCAGCTGTTTGCCGCTGTCAGCGCCATAGACGTTCAGGTACCCGGCGCCATCGCCCTGGAACACAAGTCCACCGCCGGTAGACATCACGCCGCCGTCCCAGTTGCTGATGCTCGGAACCTGCCATGCGAGCCGCTGATGGATCGGATCCCAGGCTCGCAGCGAGCCACGGCTCCTGGCGGGCGGGAAACCCTGATCCAGCCGCGCCAGCGACGGCAACGGTCCGTACAGGCTGGCGAGCGCCTTGGGATCGTAATCCTCCGGGGGAAAGGCCGGCACCGTGAAGAAGCCTTCGATCACTCCGGCACGCAGCCGGGTGGAATCGAAATACACCATCGGCCATTCCAGAGTCGGAATGTAGGTCAGCCGGGTCTGCGGGTCATAGGACATCGGCTGCCAGCTGTGTGCGCCGGAGTTGGCCGGAAACAGCAGCTTCGCACCCTTCTGGTAGTCCGCCTGCGGGGTGACGATCGGTCGTCCGCTCTTCGGATCGATGCCGCTGGCCCAATTCACGTAAGTGAAATTGCTGGCGGACAGCAGCTGGCCGGTGGCGCGATCGAGCACGTAGTAATAGCCGTTCTTCGAGGCCTGCATCAGCACCTTGCGCGGCCCAGCCCCTAAGTCGAGGTCGACCAGAATCATCTTCTGCGTGCTGTCGAAGTCCCAGCGATCGCCGGGAGTGGTCTGGTAATACCAGGCTAGCTGACCGCTGTCGGCATGGATCGCCACGATGGCCGCGGTGTACAGATCGTCGCCACCCTTGCGGCCGTCGTACTTGATGTTGTAGGGGGCGCCATTCGCGGTCCCGACGTACAGCAGTTTCAGTTCCGGGTCGTAGCTGATGCCATCCCATACCGTTCCGCCACCGGCGGCTTCCCATTGATGGCGCGGGTCCCAGGTCTTTATTGCATCCACCAGATGCGGCTGATCCTGCGGACCCTGCTTCGGATCGCGCGGAACGGTGTAGAAACGCCAGCGGAATGCGCCGGTGTCCAGGTCGTAGGCGGCGACATAGCCGCGAGCACCGTCGAAATCCGCCCCGGCGCTGCCCACGATAATCAGATCGCCGGCAATCACCGGTGCCGCCGACAGCGTATAGGGCGTCTTCGGACCGCGGGCAGGCAGCGTATCGACTTTCCACAGCCGCTTGCCGGTCGCCGCATCGAGCGCATGCAGGTAGCCATCGAGTGCGCCGACGTAGACCCGGCCCTTCCACACGGCCAGGCCACGGTTGACGGCGTCGCAGCAGGCGTAGCGGCCCCACTGGCCATCGACCTGCGGATCGTAGGTCCACAGCTCGCGGCCGGTGGCGGCATCGAGCACGTACACATGGCCGAAATTGCCGACTGCGTACATGACCCCGTCGATCACGATCGGGGTTGCCTCCAGGCCGCGATGAGACCCGAGGTGGTACTCCCAGGCGAAACCGAGCCGCGACACATTGTCGGCGTTGATGTCAGCCAGCGGTGAGTAGTAGGCGCCGCTCGCGTCCCGACCGGGTGTGAACCACTGGTCCGGCTCGTTCGCCGCCGCCGCCAGACGCGCCGCATCCAGCGGGGCGGCGACCGCTGGTGCCGGCGCGGTCGCGCTCGCTGGCGCTGGCGGGTGGCCGCCGCAGGCGCTCAGTGCGATCATGATCGGCGTGGCTGCAATCGCCAGTCGCAGAATCGGCCGCCGGCATCGGTACATCGAAATCTCCAGGCTTGCTTGCAGAGGGTTGTGTGCAGTGAAGTCAAATGTCGCTGCGCGCTTCCAGTGTCAGCAGCTCTTCGAAGAAGCCGCCAATCATCTTAACGCGGTCGACGAAGTGAATCTCCAGTATCCAGTGACGCATGCGGCCATGATCGTCCGGCTCGCGCAGCCGCAGCTCGTTGCCCTGCCGGATTGAAAAGCGGCGCGTATCGGTGTGCGAGACTTCGTGCGGGAAGTGGCCGATCAGGTGCCCGGCCGTGAGAGCGCCGAATTCCCAACCGGCCGGCGCCGCCAGAGCGGCCACGAAGTCATACAGCTGCCCGGCGGTCAGATCGGGCGTCCGACGGAACAGCTCCTTGCCGCGGCGAAACGCGGCTTCGATATCGCCCACCAGACGGCGCTTGCCCGGATCAGTCCCAAGCACATAGGTGCGGCCAAAATCCGCCTCCCATTCATCGAACACCGGTCCGAAGTCCAGATAGACGATGTCGTCTTCGGCAATCCTGCGATCGGCCGCGGCATCATGATAGGTCAGCACGGTGTTCGGTCCGGCGCGCGCGATGCGCTTGTGCCAGTGGCGGCGTACGCCAAAGCGCGACTGCGCCAGTGCATGAATCTCTTCCGTGAGCTCGCTTTCGAGCATTCCGGCCCGGATCATGCCACCGCCAACGACTTCGTCGAACAGCGCCTCGGCTTTGTTCTGCGCCGCGATCAGCGAGCGCGAGATTGAATCCATGTTGATTGCCCTATCACCGGCAGCAGCGGTGCGCGGAAATTCTATCGTGAAGCGCCGATCAGGGGCATTATCCGGCCACGCAAGCGCCACACGGATGGGAGGCTGATGATGACTGATTCGCCGCACGGCAGCGCATTGATCGTGGGTGTTGGATCCCCCCGGGGCCTTGGCGCTGCCGCCGCGCGCGCGTTTGCCGGCGCGGGCTACCAGGTGCTGATCGCCGGACGCGACCCCGTCAAGCTGCATCTGGCAGCGCAAAGCATCGTTGCCCTCGGTGCGGCACCGCAGGTGGAGATCGGCGATGTGACGCGCGCCGAGGACATGGCGCGCTTCGTGGCGCGTGCCGAGGCCCTGGGACCGCTGAGCGTCGCGGTCCACAATGCGGGGGGCAATCGCCCTTCCCCGTTCCTGCAGATCGACCCGAAGGTGTTCGAAGAGCACTGGCGCGCTCACACCCTGGGCGGCTTTCTGCTGGCGCAGGCGGTGCTGCCCGCAATGCTGGAACGGCAAGCCGGTACGCTCATCTTCACCGGGGCGACGGCCAGCCTGCGCGGTCGCGCCAATTTCGCCTCGTTCGCGGCCGCCAAGGCGGCGCTGCGCATGGTGACGCAGAGCCTGGCGCGAGAATTCGGTCCCAAGGGCATTCATGTGGCGCATGTGATCATCGATGGCGTGATCGATGGCGATCGTGCCCGAGGGTTCATCGCCAACGCGGATGAGCGCTTCGGCGAGGACGGCATGCTGCATCCGGACCGGATTGCCGAGGCCTACCTGGCGCTGCACCGGCAGCAGCGCAGTGCCTGGAGCCAGGAACTTGATCTGCGACCGTGGTCGGAGAGCTTCTAGGGCGCGCTCAGCACCTCGACCCGCGCCACCGCGCTACGCGTATCAGGCTGGTAATCCCAGCCGCGGCTGTGCAAGCGCCGTAGCAGGGTACGCACGAAGCGATCCTGGCGGCGCCTGGCTTCGGGCACGGCGATGCCGTGATTCAATATGGCGAAATACACCACGCCGTGATCGCTGGTTGGGATGGCGCCGATCAGGGCGCTGGCACCATAGTCTGCAAAGGTACCCGTCTTGCCCACTACGCGGCCAATTTCATCGGGCGCATTCAAGCGGTCGTGCAGCGTACCGGGATCCACTCCGGCCACCGGCAGGATGTCGTACAGGCGGTGTCCGGTGAGCGCAAGTTCCTGCTCCAGAGCGCGCAGCAGCGTGACTGCCGCGCGCGGGCTCAGGCGATTGGCAGGATCGGTGCCGGCGCCATCACCCAGGGTGATCTCCGAGCGCATCGCAGGCGGCACCACGCTGCGCGCCAGGCTCTCGACCGCCAAGGCGCCACCGGCGGCATCGGCCAGGGGCTTGAAGATATTGTTGGAATAGTCGTTCAAGGCCTTTGCCAGCGACAGCAGCGGCTGCGAATGATGCACGATCAGTATGCGTGCCACCGGCGGCGCGGTGCCCGACGATGGGGTGAACGCTGTTGCATCACCGACGCCGTTCGCAAAACCGATGACTGGCAGCGTCGCGGCAATGCTGTCCGGCGCAGTCGCATCCGGGTCATGCAGCTTACGCACGGCGGCCCAGGCTGCGATCGGAGCCATACCGGACATCGAGCGGCGCAATCGCTCGGCGTCCGGATCGCTCTGCCAGTCGAAGGTCAATGCGCCGCGCCCACGAAGCGTGCCGGCGACGCGCTGCACACCCAACGCGTTCAGTCGCTCAACGACCAGCAGCGCATTCTCATCGACGAAGTACGGATCGCCATCGCTGGCCACCACGATGTCGCCGTCGAGCGTGCCATCATGCACTCGGCCGCTGGCCTCAAAAGTGGTCACGAAGCGGTGATCGGCCCCGAACTTACGCAGCAGCGCCAGCGTGGTCGGGACCTTGGAGACGGATGCCGGATGTACCGGTTGGTCGGCCGCCTGCGCAACCAGGATGCTGCCATCCGCGGCTTCGACGTAGACACCCTGGCTCGCCCCCACGATCGAGCGGGCGGCTGACGCCAGGCCATGCAGATCGGCACCCGCGGTGGCGCTGGCGCACAGCAATGCCAGGATCGGTATTGGAGATGCACGCAAGACAGCGTCATTACGTGAATCGAGGCTGCCTTGCAAGGGCAGGCACGGCCGGGCGCTGAAGCGCGCCGTTCGGCGCGGTCAATGGCGCTTGAAGTACTGTACCGCGCGTTCGTGTTTGAGCGCCGCTTCGCGCGAGGGAAAGGTACCCAGGTTGCGCCGCCGGCCCGTCTTCTGGTTCTTTTTGGCGGAGTAGAGCCGATATGCGCCGGACGGCAGTTTACGGATCATGAAGAAATACCTCTGCGCTGAGTTGGAGCTGTCGCACGCGGTGTGGATTTTCGGCTGGCGTAACCTGGATTTCTGTCGGTCGCATGGAGACATCAACGTGGGTGCGGTACTACCGCCGTCCTGGCGATGGCGCAGCACATCACCTTGAGGCAGGATCGCTGCATATCGCGAGGAGAGTGGATTGGATTTCGACATCCTCATTGTCGGCGCCGGAGTCGCGGGGCTTACCGCCGGGCGCATCCTGGCGAACTGCGGGCAGCGGGTCGGCATCATCGAAGCGCGTCAGCGCGTGGGCGGGCGCATCTCTACCACGCATGCGAGCGACGGTGCCGGCAGGCCCGGCATAGCGGTGGAGCTGGGCGCGGAATTCGTGCATGGGCTGCCACCGGAAACCTGGAGCCTGCTTCGCGAGGCCAAGCTCGCCACCTATGAAATTGACGGTGTCGAGCTGTGCTCGAGTGGCGGCGCGCTGCAGCTTCACCGGCACGGCAACGGCGGCATCTCAGTGCTGGAGCACATGCTGGCATGGGAAGCGACCCTGGCCCCTGATTGCGATCTGAGTTTTGCTGCGTACCTGGCGGGCATCGCGATCGATGCGGCGGCACGCACGCGCGCCGTGGAATACGTCGAAGGATTCAACGCGGCCGACAGTACAGTCATCAGCGTCAAGGCGCTGGCGTTGCAGCAACGGGCGGAGGACGCCATCGATAGCGACCGGCTGTTCAAGCTGACGCATGGTTACGACGGCCTACCCACATTTCTGGCGCAGCAGTTTGAAGGCGCCGGCGGCAGGATTCTGCTCGGCAGCGCCGCGCAGCGGATCAGCTGGCAACGCGGAGCGGTCAGCGTCGGCGGCGTACATCAGCGCGGCGACGAGTTCACCCTGGCAGCGAAACGAGCCCTGGTCTGTGTACCGCTGGGCGTGCTGCAGGCGGACGCGATCGAATTCGCGCCGGCGCCAGGCGCCATCCTGGCTCAGGCCCGACGGCTGGCGATGGGCGCGGTGATGCGCATGACGCTGCTGTTTCGGTCACGGTTCTGGGCGGGGCCGGGTCTGCCCAAGCTATCGATGGAAGTGCGCCCCGGATTGGACCGCCTGAGCTTCCTGTTTACCCACGGTGCCCTGCCCGGAACCTGGTGGACGCCGATGCCGGATACCGCCGCCATGATCACCGCCTGGGTGGGGGGTCCCAAGGTGGCACTGATCGAAAGCGCGGCGGGAACGGCAGCGAAGGTACAGGCACTATTGCAGCGCTGCCTGACGACGCTGGGATGCGCGTTTGGCGTCTCAACTGCTACGCTGCAACAGGAGCTCCTGAGCTGGCATTGTCATGACTGGCAGGCCGACCCCTATGCGTACGGCGCCTACAGCTACGTCCCCGCGGGAGCCATCGATGCGTCGGCGAAGCTGACGGAGCCGGTCGAAGCCACGTTGTATTTTGCCGGCGAGCATACCGATACCAGCGGGCACTGGGGTACGGTGCACGCCGCCGTGCGCAGCGGCCTGCGTGCCGCGGAGCAGCTACAGCTCGGTACGCGTTAAGCCGGCGTTGCCTTGTTCGACCTGCAGGTCCTCGACGATCGCCCGCACCTCGGCGATGGCGCCGGCATCGCGTTTGGCCTGGATCAAATCATCAATCGAGGCCACCATTCCGGATAAGTGAACGACGCCGCCGTGCTCGGCAGTCACATCGATGCGCGCGGAAATGAGCCGCTGATCGTCCGCCAGAGCATCCCTGACGCGGGAAGCCAGTTGCGGGTCGCCCTGCCGCTCGGCGTTCGCTTCCGGCGAGGTGGCCGAACATGCGTAGAGACAAAACAGCGCCTGGAGTACCGCAAGGCTGCGCACCAGCGGACCGGCTGACGGGATGGACATCTGTTGGCCCTGCGCTTGACTTGAGACTGGGCTCGAATGGTATTGCGTCTCGCGGTAAACTAATTCGCATCGGCCTGTAGGCGGACGCTGATTGCCGGGTGATTTTTCCGGACCTGGGACGGACCGGGTTTCGTCCTCGATCGCTCCAAATTTCAACTATGGCTGGGCATCGATGCTGCACCTGCGCTGCGAGCAATATCGTTCCATGCCGTGGCGCAACGGCATGGGCGTCAGCCGGGAAATTGCGCGCGAACCGGGATCGGGCGACGAGTTCCGGTGGCGCCTGAGTCTCGCGACGGTCGCCGGCAACGGACCATTTTCCAACTACGCCGGATATCGCCGTTCAGTCACGTTGATCGAAGGCGGCGGTTTTCAACTCGCCATCCCCGGTCAGGACCCCCTGGTCCTGGACCGCCTGGGAGCCACAGGGCTGTTTCCCGGAGACGCTCGCGCGCACTGCACCCTGATCAATGGACCCTGCACGGATATAAGCCTCATGGTTCGCGACCCGGGCACGATCGTCTCGGTCATCAGGGTCGAGGGCGTCCAACCGCACAACGTGCCGCTTGACGCCGGAGCGCTCAAAGCGGTCTTCTGCCTGCGAGATGCCCCCGTGCTGGTGTCGGCAGACACCCTAACGCCGGGCGGCCGGATGCGCGCCGAGCTAGAGCTCGCGCTCCACGATACGGCGCTGCTGGATCGGCATGCCACGACTCTTTCAGTCGGTCCGCCGCAGGGCGCATCAGCTGAGCTGCTGCTGTTGACCTGGAAAGTCACGGGCCAGGAGCGCTCGCCGCAGCAAGCCTGACGGCACCGGACGCTGGCAGCCCCGGGTTACCCAACTCGCGGGATGCCCCCCGACCATTCGGCCCGGTCCGTGCCGGCGATCCCGTAGCGGGTCGGTGAGAGCACGTAGAACACCGACAGCTTCGCCTCCTCCACCACATCGAGCAGGCGGTACGCCTCCTCCTCACTGCAGACGAAGCCAATCTCGACCGGCAGTTCTCCGGACAGCTCCCAGAAGGTCTGCTCGTGCAGGATGCCATGGCGGCCGAAGCCGGCAATGCCGCGAAAGGCGCAGCCGCCGTGAATGCCGAGCGCCTTGGCTTTCAACAGCAACCAGTCGTGCATGATCAGGCCGCCGACCTTGCGGTTCTCGTGCACGATGAATCGCAGAAACACGCCCTCGAGGCTGTGCGCTTTCCAATCGCGTTTGGTTGTCGTCATGTGCAAGCCCCCGTTACCAACCGTATGCCACTGCCCGTCGGACTCGGCCTTCTGATCGTTCTGCCCTCGCATTGTCGGGCATCGGGCCGAGCGAAGGAGGCACTTCGGGACCCTCGGGGATCCGGCCTCTGGGTAGCAGATGCCGCGGCAAGTAGAACGCGTTCGCTATCAGTGTAGGCACCACCGCGCTAAGAATCACGGTCACGATCAGCAATGAATACTGCCTCTGGTGGATGATGTCATGGCTGAGCCCGAACAGTGCGCAGATGCTGCCGAAGGTCAGTCCGGTGGACATCAGCAGGGTCGTATACATCGCTTCGCCGCGCGGCAATTTGCGACCGCCGCTACCCGCGGCGATCGGTGCGCAACCCGGCGGCAGAAAGGCGATCAGGGTTTGAGCTGAGCGCGAATTTCGCCCGGCGGGTGCGCCGCGCTGTGCACATTCACATACAGATTGCCGGCCTTGAAACTCGCGTATTGATCGTCCGTGAGCTTCGAGCCCGCGGGCACCATCCACGTGCCGTTGGAACCCTTGGCCAGCGTGATGATGGGTGGCCCGGCTACGCCCGGCGCACCCACGTGAATGTGCGCTACCGTGCCGTCGATTCCCGTGGTCTTAATGGTGCCGGTGACGGATTTGTCCGCTGCTATGACGATGGTGCCGGTCCCGGTCGCCGACGTCGTCACCGGAGGCGTCTCTTCCGCTCCGATCAACTTCACTTTCACGTCGGTGGCCCAGGCCGAGCCCGCAACGACGGCAAGCGCTGCGGCAACGATGATCGCGCGCTTACGCTGGGTGCTAAAAAATGCATTCATGGTTCACTCCTGCTTCTGATGTGCTTCTGGTGGCAATTTCAGAGGATTCGCTGTGTCTGCGCGGCTCGCCGAGGCGGGCGGCTATCCTAGAGCACCAGCCAGACATCGATCCCGCCGTGCTTGGTGCAGGCACGATTGCGATCGCTCGTGGTGGTGAAAAAGCCGTCATGGCAGCGGGCCGATGCGTGCGGGTGATCGTGACGATACTGTGCGACCGGATCTGGCTTGGCGGCTTCGTGATGCTCTTCGGGCCGCGCGACTGCGTGATTGTCGCCATGGTCAGGAGCCATCTGATCGTGATGATCGTCCGGGCGGTCTTGCGCGGCCACCGTTGATGGGACCACTGCGGCCAATGCGAGCGCGAACACCGCAAGAACAAACGCCTGTAGAAAGTGCTGACGCATGGTGATGTCCTCCACTGATCGGGCCGCGATGCTATCACCGCGCCCCGGGCGGCACGAGCGGAGCAATCCTACACGCCATGTCGCTTAAAGCATCTGCTCGCATGCAACGGCAAGCCGGACGGTTCGGCCGGCACGGCTTTGATAAATGTTTTTAGTTGATTCTATGAATGCAGCGTATCGACTTGATACATATATCATTATTGTAGTTTACATTAGCCATTCGAGGCGCACATAAAATCGATCTTGGGCGCGGTTCCCTGTAGATTGCCGGTTCTTAGAATTACAACAATTGCGCGGTAGAAAAACGTGACAGTCATTGAGTCGTACCCGACTGCCGTCGTGATGTGCGTTGTCACGATGTTGTGCTGGGGCTCCTGGGCCAACACACAGAAACTGGCCAGCCGGGAGTGGCGCTTCCAGCTGTTCTACTGGGATTATGCGATCGGCGTGTTTTTGCTGGCACTGGTACTGGCCTTCACCTTGGGAAGTCATGGGGAGGGAGGACGCGGTTTTCTGGCGGACCTTCACCAGGCCAGCGGCCAATGGCTGTTCTGGCCCTTTCTCGGCGGCGTCATTTTCAATCTGTCGAATATCCTGCTGGTGGTGGCGATAGATATCGCGGGACTGGCTGTGGCGTTTCCAGTGGGCGTCGGGCTGGCGATGTGCATCGGCGTCGTCACGACGTACCTGGCAACCCGACAGGGCAACGCCCCCATGCTGGCCCTGGGTGTCGCGGCCATACTGATCGCGATCATTCTCGACGCTCTGGCCTATAAGCGGCTGGCCTCCGGCCGCGAGCACCCTCCGGTCAAGGGGATCGTCATCTCGGTGGCCGCCGGTTTGCTGATGGGCTGGTTCTACAGCTTCGTGGCTCAGTCGATGGGCCGGATCGATCCGGCGACGCAAGTCCTTGAGGCGGGCAAGCTCAGTCCCTACACCGCCATTGTTCTGTTCAGTGCGGGCGTACTGCTGTCAAATTTCCTGTGGAACAGCATCATGATGATCAGGCCCTTCACCGGCGCGCCGGTGCCGTTCGCGGATTATTTTACGAAGGGCAACCTCAGGCTGCATCTGGTCGGCATTCTTGGCGGAGTCATCTGGAATGTCGGCATGTCGTTCAATATCATCGCCAGCACGGTGGCCGGGGCAGCGCTCTCCTATGGGCTGGGCCAGGGCGCAACCATGATCGGTGCGATGTGGGGCGTATTCGTCTGGAAGGAATTTCACGGGGCGCCGCGAGGCACCAACAAACTACTCGGCGCCATGTTTCTATTCTATCTGGCGGGGCTCGCGATTCTGATCGCGTCAAAGCGATGAAACCACCGCGCATCGTCATCGTCGGCAGTTCCGGCACCGACATGATCATCAAACTGGACCGCATCCCGCGACCGGGAGAGACCCTGCTCGGCGGCGAATTCCACGTCACCGGCGGAGGCAAGGGCGCCAATCAGGCGGTCAGCGCCGCCCGCGCCGGCGGCCACGTGGCGTTCGTCGCCCGCCTGGGTCAGGACGAATTCGGCAAACAAGCCGTGGCGGCCTTCGCCAAGGAGCGCATCAACGTCGACCACATCTACCTTGATCGCAAGGTTTCAACCGGCGTCGCGCTGATCTTCGTGGACAAGCACGGCGAAAACAGCATCGGTGTAGCCCCGGGCGCCAATGGTCGGCTGTCACCCGCCGATCTGAAGAAAGCCCGTAAGATATTTTCCGGTGCCAGCGTGATGGTGGTGCAACTGGAGATTCCGCTGGAAACCGTGCAGACCGCCACCCTGCTCGCCGCCAAATCCGGTGCGCGCGTGATTCTCAATCCGGCGCCCGCGCGTGCGTTGCCGGACGAGCTGCTGCGCTACGTATCGATCCTTACACCAAATGAAACCGAAGCCGAGCTGCTCACCGGCATCCGCGTCGATAACGACTCTGCCGCCGCACATGCCGCATCCGCTCTTCGCGGCCGGGGCGTGCAGACTGTCATTCTCACTCTTGGGGCCCGCGGTGCGCTGGTCGCGGGCGATGGGCCCCCGCAACTCGTGCCCGGCTTCAAGGTAGACGCTGTGGATACCACGGGCGCGGGCGATGTCTTCAACGGCGCTCTGGCGGTCGCGCTGGCTGAACAGCAACCACTGATCGATGCGGTGCGATTTGCCAATGCGGCAGCTGCCATCTCGGTGACGCGCCTGGGCGCGCAGCCCTCCGCTCCTTCCCGCCGGGAAATACAACGGCTGCTTAAATCGGCGGCCTAGCGCCGGCCGCAATCGTCTATCAAGGCGATTGCGGTGTATGCGGAAGCCGGCTCCCGGTAAATCTCTTGCAGCTGGACTAGCTGAGCGCCCGCGCCAGAAACGGCAGGCTCTCATCCAGTCGGTAATCGACGGTTGAATGGTTGTCAGGAAACTCCTCGTATCGATGTTGAATTCCCAGTTGGCCCAGGCGACGCGCGAAGCGGCGCGCGCCGTACAGAAGCCGGAATTGATCGGCGGTGCCGCAGTCGATATACAGAGCCTTGAAGCGGCGCAGGCTGTCCGCTGTTTCCTCAAGGATGTTCAGCGGATCGTATCGCAGCCAGTTGGCCCAGCGCTCCGGGATAATTTCACAAGTATCGAGTGTGACAGGCAGTCGGATACCGAGAAATTGAGACGGATCGGGATCATAGCTGGCGGCCATCGCGAGTATGTTGATCACTTCGATCGCCTTTTCGGGCTGCTTGGGCGCCGCTTCGAGCTGCGTCCACCAGCGCTCGACCGAGCCGCCCGCCTTGGCGAGCTCCTGCAACACGGCGGGCATATCGGGCAGATAGCACAATTCAAATGCCATGTCGCCGGAATGGCAGGCCGCGCCCGCCCACACATCCGGATGCCTGAGGGCGTGGACAATGGCGCCGTAACCGCCGGAGCTCTTGCCGAAAACGCCGCGCCGACCTTTACCGCCACATGCAAATTGCTTCTCGACGGCCGGCAGCATTTCTCCGATCAGGAAGTCCTCCCAGGCGCCCATGGCCGCTGAGTTGATGTACTGGTTGCCGCCCAGGCGCGTGAAGCAATCCGGAAATGCCACGACGACGGGCGCCATCTTGCCCTCGCCTATGAGCCGATCGAGTCTTTCAGGCACATTTTCCCTGAAGCCTACCCAATTGGTGTGCGACAGACCGCTGCCGGTAAATCCGACCAGGTCCACGAGCAGCGGCAGATTGCCGGCAGCCGCCGCTGGGACATAGACGTCTACGATCCTGGTCGATGGATCGCCCAGCAGATTCCCGCGCAGAGCGGAGCTGCTCACGGATATCCGGTGGATGACGCCGGCCGGCCCGTTAAATCTTCGCATGCATACCCTCTCTGCGTGGTCAGGACACTCGCGTCCTATACTGCCAAGCTGTTGGTCGCTGGCAGCCGGCGGCCAATTTCATCAAGCCGACGGGACATCGGCTCACATGGCTAGGATAGCGGCAACACCACGCAGGCTGACACTACTTTGTGGCCTGTTGCACATTCTGGGTGGTGAGCTTGGTAATTCCAGCGCGTTCGCTTATATCAATGCCGCTAGTCGCTGTTGCACCCGATTCGGCGCGACACTTTAGTTACTGTCTCACCGTTTGCTGTCACCCTATCGGCCCGCTGTGCGTTTTGTACAGCAGGGACAGTCATCTTGAGGAGATGGGAAATGAAGCGGCTAATTATGTTATTGGCTCCACTTGGCATCCTGGTCCTGACGGGTTGCGTCGTGGCTCCTGCTCGCGGTTATTACTACCACCCGCGCGCCGTCGTTGTGGCACCGGAGCCGGTGGTCGTTGTACGTCCTTAAGACTCCAACCAGGGCCGGAGGATTCGCTGCGCTTCGCACTTGATCTGGTCGGCGCCACTGTGCGATGTTGTTGGCCGGTCAGCCGGAGGCGCAGGTTTCATGACCGTACAGCCGACAACAACTGCTACAGTTCCAAAAGCATTGTCCCGCTGGCGGCGCGCGGGGCCACGGTCGGCCGGTGGTGTCGCATTGTTAGCCGCGCTGTCGTTGCTTGGGCGAGCTTCCCAAGCTGATTCGCCGGCCAACACACCTGCCTCGACGGCTGGCGAGGCCCTGTCACAGATCACGGTCGAAGCGCAGCGGCAGGACACGGCGAAGCGCGCGCACGAGTTCGTCTCGCATGCTCCAGTGCAGGTGAACTCCGAGTCGATTGCGCGCTGGAATAAGGCGATCTGCCCCATGGTGGCCGGTTTGCCACGGGCCAATGGCGAATTCGTATTGGCGCGTCTGTCGGACATCGCGGCAGCGGTAGGCGCCACTCCGGCGCCGAGTGGATGTAATGTCAACCTGGTGATCGTCGTGGCCGCGGATCCGGTCGCGCTGCTCAAGGCCTGGGCCGCGCACGTCCACTATCAGAACCTGTTCGGGGATGCTGGAGCGATGCAGATCGACCGGTTCCTGAATACGCCGCGCGCCGTACGCGTCTGGTACAACCATGAAAGCGCGCCGGCGAACGGTGCGGTCGAGACGCCCGATACGCCTCTGACCAGCGGAGCCGAATCATTGAAACTTCCGAGCACCAGGGCGTTCGACGCCTCGCGCCTGGAATTTACCGAAGTCTGGGGTATTTCTGCGGTCATCGAGCTGGTGGACTCAAGCCGCATCAAGGGTTTCAAGTTCGGACAACTGGCGGATTACCTCGCGATGGCGGCGCTGGCGGAGTTCAATTTCGACGCCGACTTTGGAACCATGCCCACGATCCTGCGCTTGTTCAACGCGCCCGCCGAAACCGGAATTTCGAGCCTGAGCGACTGGGATCAAGCCTATCTCAAGGCCCTCTATCACATCCGGCAAAGCTCAACACTCCAGCCTGGCTTGATCACGCAAAGCATGGTGCACGAGATCAATCATTGAATCGCCGGCCACGCCGACCCGCGGTTACTCGTGATGCGCGTGCACACTGCTCAGGAAATCGGAGCATTGAAGTTCGCGCGCGCCGCATGGAACCACCGCCGGCGATGAACTTCGAGTCCGACGGCAAGTCCACCCTGTGATTGCACCTCGGCAACCGGGAGAAGTTCGATGAAACTCACCAAACTATTGTGCGCTGTGCCCGTGATTGGATTCGCCGCCATGGCGGCCCTCGCCGATGACGCCACCCCAGCGCCTGAGGGCGCTGGTCACCTGGCCGCCTGCAGGCAGGACGTGCAGACACTCTGCCCCGGCGTGCCACACGGCGGTGGGCGGATCATGGCGTGTCTGAAGAGCCATGCGGCGGAGGTATCCACCGGTTGTAAGGCGGCGATAAAGGAAGCCCACACGCGCCGCGGGCCGCAGCCTTCCGGCACTGAGCCGCCCGCGACCACACCGCCGACTAACTGAGCCGGCGCCGGGGTGACGGCGATGGCCCTAGGAAGCGCTCTGCAGCAGGATCTGCCTGCTGACGGGATATCCGGCCGCCGGCACCGCAGCACTGTAGGCGATCGAGATTTCCTGCTTCACCGATATCATCGTACTGACGTCGCGCCAGTTGCTTATCGTTTGCGTGCGGGTGATGCCCTGCAGGTCGGTCCACGTCACGGTACTTTGCAGCTTCAGTGTGGAGTAAGTGCCTGCCGGCACGGTAACGGACTCGAGATCAACTACCGTGCCGTGCTGGGTGTAGGTCACCTGGCTTTGCGAACCGCAGGCATAGGTGAATTCAAGCGTCCAGGTCGCGCCGATGGACAGCGGAAAGTCAGGACCGTCCCCGTGCGGCTCATAAGTGCAGGTCACCTGACTGCCCATCCGCGGCCACGTAGGTATAGCTGGTTTCCTGACCCGAACTGTTGAACTGTTGGGTTTCCGTAACGATGGAATAATCCGTACCGTCCACGATCACCGTTTGATGGCTCGGGTCTTCCGACAGCACCACGTAGGTTCCGTCGGGATTGACTGCCGTCACCGTATCGCTGAAGCCGACATCGATTATGTTGTTGGCATTGTCGGTGATGGTTTCGCTGTAGGCTCTGGTTGCATTGACTACCGGGGTGACGAAGCTGTAGCTGGTACTCGATCCCAAGTTACCACCACCGCCGCCGCCGCAGCAGCTAAGCGACAGCACCGACATCACCGCCAAGCTCAGATGCGCCCGAGTCATACCCGCACTGTTAGATTTGTTACTGGGCGCTGATAAGGTAGCAATCGCCCTGATCTCATGGCAAATCTGTTTTCCCAAAGGACAATACAATGACGCCCGCACCACTCAAGCCGCAGATTGACCTGGCCATTGTCGAAAAGATCGACGTGCGCGTCGGCACCATCCGGCAGGTATCCATGGTGGAGGGATCGGACAAGCTGGTGGCCCTGCGGGTCAGTTTCGGGGATCACACGCGGACGATTGTCGCGGCGCTGAGGCTTGAACGTGACGATCCGCGCGAGATCGAGGGCCGGCAAGCGCTGTTCTTCGTCAACCTGCAGCCACGCTCCATGCGTGGGGTGGTGTCGGAAGGAATGCTGTTCGATATCGGCTATGCCGACGGCGTGCGTCCGGTACTGGCGGTGCCCGAATCCGCGGTACCCGATGGCGTCAGGGCGGGCTGAAGCTGGCCCGCTCGGCGCGCTCAGGTCTCGTCCGTCCAGTAGTCCAGATCATGCTCGGTGCGCGTCATGTGGCGCAGGCCCCCGCCGAAGGCTCCTATTTTCCGCGAGTCCGGGTATTCGCAGACTTCTGCCGGCATCATGGTACTGATTGACAGATAGGCCAGCTCGGCGTCCGAATCATTGACGATCTGGTGCGCGGTCTCCGGGCCTCCGGTCGGGCAACAGATGACATCACCGGCGCGGATCGGACGCGTCTCATCGCCATAGCGCAGCGTTCCCCTGCCCTTCACGATGAAGAACATCTCCTCCTCTCCGCGATGACTGTGGAACGGGCAGGAGCGCTTTCCGGGTGGAACGACATCGTAGGAATAGCCGAGGCTCTTGGCGCCCAGCAACGGCCCGATACGCACCGCGTTGCATTCAAACTTGTCGCCGTTCGCGAAGTGCTCGAGCTTCAATTGATCGATGTTCACCACTTTCGAATCAATGACACGCATCGTTCTGATCTCCACACCTGGCGCAGGTGTTCTACTACCCGTTGAGAGCCCCGACCAGCAGGTACACCGCCAGTGCGATGCCAGCGGCAGCGACCAGCATGTTGATGAGCGCGCCCGTACCGATCAGGTACCCTGATGCGACATCCCGGTCCGGCAGGGTCTTGACGAAGCGCCTATAGCTGACGCTCGAAACCAGCGCGACCGCGGCGCCGAGCAGGATCAGGGCCACGCCGGTCAGCAACGAGAACAGATGATTCCCCGGGGCTTCCGGCTCGCGCCGCAGTGCCGCCAGGAAAAGACTGAAACGCTCGATCACGAAACCGAAACCCATCAACGCAAGACTGGTGCGCTGCCAGGCCAGCAGCGTGCGCTCCGCAGCAAACAAAACGCGTGGATCGCCTGGACTGGGGTCGGTGGGTGAAGCGGATGAGTCGGGCATGAACGATTCGACCGTTGTTATGCGCCTTTTGCCGCGTTGATCGAGTTGGCCTTGGCGATCAGCGCCTGTGCCATGCGGATGCTGGCGATATCGATCAGCCGTCCGTCGAGCGACACCGCCCCGCGGCCCTCTTTCGCGGCCTGCGCCATCGCGTCCATGATCCGACCGGCCTTGGTCACCTCGGCTGCCGATGGAGTGAAGACCCGATTGGCCAATTCAATCTGCGACGGATGAATCGCCCACTTGCCTTCATAGCCTAGCACCGCGGCACGATTGGCCGCGGCAATGTAGCCCTCCGGATCATTGAAATCGCCGAATGGGCCATCGATGGGCCGCAGGCCGTAGGCGCGGCAGGCCACCAGCATGCGCGTCTGCGCCGCGTGCCAGGGATCGGTCCAGTAATACGCTCGATTGCCGTCGGCGTCCTTGTCGGTCAGCACGCCGCAGTCCCTGTTGACCCCGCCGATAACGGTGGTGCGGGCGCGGGTGGAGGCGGCGTAGTCCGCGACACCGAAACTCATCGCCTCCAGGCGCCGCGACGATTGCGCGATGGTCTCCACGTTGGCCATCCCGAGCGCGGTTTCTATCAGCACCTCAAATCCAATGCGCTTGTCACGCTGCTTGGCCGATTCGATCTGGGTGACCAGCATGTCTACAGCGTACACGTCCTGTGCTACGCCGACCTTGGGGATCAGGATCATGTCCAGGCGCGGACAGGCTTCCACGATGTCCACCACGTCGCGATACATATAGTGGGTGTCCAGACCGTTGATGCGCACCATCATGGTCTTGCTGCCCCAGTCGACCTCATTGAGTCCCTGGATGATGTTGCTGCGCGCCCGCTCCTTGTCGTCTGGCGCCACGGCGTCCTCGCAATCCAGGAAAATGATGTCGGCCTTGGATTGCGCGGCTTTGCTGAACAATGCCGGATTGGTCCCGGGCACCGCCAATTCGGAGCGATGCAATCTCGGGGTGGCCTGCTCGATCGTGGTGAAACTCATGTGAGCCCCGCGGTCAGGACACGCTGCGGCGTGTGCGTCTCATTCGCAGCACCTCGGCAACCGTAGTTCCCAGCTCCGAGGCGCTGGGGGCAACGGTCAGGCCGTACGATTTCATGGTCTCGGCTTTTTCCGCCGCGCTGTCGCCGGAGGTGGAGATGATTGCGCCGGCGTGACCCATGCGCCGCCCCTTGGGTGCGGTGAGCCCGGCCACATAGCCGACCACCGGCTTGCTCATGTTCTCCTTCACCCACCTGGAGGCTTCCGCCTCCTGCGGGCCTCCGATTTCGCCGATCATGACGACCGCTTCGGTCTCCGGATCCTGCTCGAACAGCATCAGGTGGTCGAGGAACGAACTGCCATTGATGGGATCACCGCCGATGCCAACGCTGGTGGTCTGGCCTATCCCTAAGGCGTTCATCTGCGCCGCGGCCTCATACCCCAGCGTCCCGGAACGCGAAACAATGCCGACATTGCCGCGCCGGTAGATATGGCCCGGCATGATTCCCAGCATCGCCTTGCCGGCGCTGATGATGCCGGCGCAGTTCGGGCCGACCACCATGGTGCGCCGCTCCTTCGGATAGCGCATCAGGTAGCGTTTCACCCGCATCATGTCCTGCGCCGGAATGCCATCGGTGATGGTACATACGAGTTTCAAGCCGGCATCGGCCGCCTCCATGAGGCAATCCGCGGCGAATGCCGGCGGGACAAAGGCGAGGCTGGTGGTGGCACCCGTGGCTTCCACCGCGTCCTTGACGGTGTTGAACACCGGACGATCCAGGTGCCGCTGGCCGCCCTTGCCCGGTGTCACGCCCCCGACGAGGTTGGTTCCGTAGGCAATCATTTCCGTGGCATGGAAGGTTGCCTTGCTGCCGGTGAAGCCCTGCACGATCACCGCTGTCTTCTCGTCGATCAGGATGCTCATGCGCTCGTTCCCGGGCGGCCCGCCCCGCGGGCGGCGGCCACCGATTTGCGCGCCGCGTCCGCCAGTGTCTCGGCACTGATAATCGGCAAGCCGCTGTCGGTGATGATCCTGCGACCTTCGATTTCATTGGTTCCGGCCAGCCGCACCACCAGCGGCACCTTGATGCCGATGTCGCGCACCGCCTGCACCACACCCTGCGCCACCCAGTCGCAGCGATTGATGCCGGCGAAGATGTTCACCAGGATGGCCTTGACGTTGCCGTCGGACAGCACCAGCTTGAACGCCTTCGCTACCCGCTCGGGCGAGGCGCCGCCCCCCACATCGAGGAAATTAGCCGGTTCGCCCCCGGCATACTTGATGGTGTCCATCGTGGCCATCGCCAGCCCGGCGCCGTTGATGATGCAACCGATGTCGCCCTCCAAGCCGACGTAGTTCAGATTGTCCTGGGAGGCTTCCGCTTCGCGCGGATCCTCCTGCGACAGGTCGCGCATCTCGGCCACGGTCGGATGGCGAAACAGCGCGTTGTCGTCGAACGACATCTTGGCATCGAGTGCAATGATGCGATCATCGGCGGTGACCACGAGCGGATTGATCTCCACCATGCTGGCGTCCAGATCGCGAAACGCGCGGTACGCACCCAGAATGGCGGTCACCGCCCGACTGACCTGCTTGATGTTGAGGCCCAGTCCGAACGCGATCTCGCGCGCCTGGAACGGCTGCAGGCCCACCGCCGGTTCGACGATCACCTGCAGAATGGCTTGCGGGGATGATTTCGCGATCTCCTCGATCTCCATTCCACCCTGGGCCGAGGCGATGATCCGCACCCGTTCCGCCTTGCGGTCGAGAACCACCCCGAAATAGATCTCACGCTCGAATTTCTCCGCCACCTCGACGTACACCCGCTGCACGATCTTGCCCTCGGGTCCCGTCTGGGCGGTCACCAGCTTGCGACCCAGCATGCCTTTCGCCGCGTCGTGCACCTCGTGATAGGTCCTGCACAGCTTGATGCCGCCGGCCTTGCCGCGGGCGCCGGAATGGATCTGCGCCTTGACGGCCCAGTGCCAGCCTCCAAGCTCCGATGCGACGAACGATGCCTGGTCGGCGCTGTAGGCCACCGATCCGCGCTGAATCGGTACGCCATACCCGGACAGCAGATCTTTCGCCTGGTATTCGTGGATATCCAACAGTGTTCCCCCAAGAGCTCAGCACCAGTCAGGGCCTTGAGCGGCAGCGCAAACGACACGATTTTCAGGCTGCAGTGCCGGCAGCGACGCCGGCAGCACTAGCCTGAAATGAGTATAAGCTGCCGCCGGTGTCTTATGGGATGGCGCTGACTTGGAACACCGATGCCAGCTGCGGCACTAGTGTGCCGCGGCTGTCAGCACCGGTTGATCGACGTAGAATTCGGGCAGCTCGCGCTTCAGGTTGGCGATCTTCGGCAGATCGTTGTAGACGATATAGGGATAGCGCGGATTCCTCACCAGGAAATCCTGATGATAGCCTTCCGCCGGATAGAAGCCCCTGAGCGGATCCACGCGCGTCACGATCGGGTGGCCAAACACGTGAGCCTGCTGCAACTGGGCGATATAGGCCAGCGCGGCCTTCTGCTGCGACTCGTCGGCATAGAAGATCTCTGAGCGATACTGCGTGCCCGTGTCCGGACCTTGCCGATTGAGTTCGGTCGGGTCGTGCGCCACGGAAAAGAACACCCGCAGCAGGTCGGCATACGACACCACCGCCGGATCGAAGGTGATCTGGATCGACTCGGCATGCCCGGTGGTGCCGGTGCTCACCCTGTCGTAGTCAGCCGTCGATCGATCGCCGCCGGAGTAGCCGGCCAGCACCTTGTGCACGCCCTTGACGTGTTCGAACACACCCTGGGTGCCCCAAAAGCAGCCGCCAGACAGGACTGCGGTCTGCAGCGTGCCTGACCCGGACGGGATACCAGCGGTCCCGGCAGTGACGGTACCCGGCTGGTCAGCGGCCGGCGCCCATGGCGCCAGGCCAAGCGCGAACGCGGCCGCTAACGCGAGGCGCGCGAGGCGCGCGAGGCTCGGAGCGAGTCGGGAATTTCTTGAAATGAACATGTGCATCTCCAACTGGTCGATACAGCGGTCGGATCAGGCATGCGCGACAAAATGCAACGCCGCAGAATTCATGCAGTAGCGCAAGCCGGTGGGCTTCGGACCGTCGTCGAACACATGCCCGAGGTGGGCATCGCAGCGCCGGCAGGACACCGCGGTGCGGTGCATGAACAGGCTGTTGTCCGGGCTCTCGAGCACATTGTACTTCGATATCGGCTGCCAGAAACTCGGCCAGCCGGTGCCGGATTCAAATTTGGTGCGCGAATCGAACAATGGCGTCTCGCAGCAGATGCAGTAGTACAGTCCGGCGGCGTGCTGGTTCCACGTTGCGCCAGTGAATGGCGCTTCGGTCCCCGCGTGTCGGGTGACGTCGAATGATTGTGCGGAGAGTTGCTCGCGCCACTGCGCCTCGGTGCGGACGATCCTGGGCAGCTGGCTGACACCCTGGCTTTGGCCGGTGGGCGAAAATCCCTCGATCGTCACCAGGCCTGCATCGGCCGATGCAGCTGATTTGCGCCCTGTGACGAGCGCCATGGTCCCGATCGCGCCCAGCGACGCCGCCGCGCAGCACATCAATCGGCGGCGCGTCACGTCGACGCGCCCTCGCCCACCACAGTCCAAGCCATCGTCACGAGCGCCCATTGGCGATTCTCCCGCGTTCTGCAAACCCATCCCACAATGCCGGGCAGCCCCTTTTCGGGGCTGGCATAGTTAGTTCGCATCAGCTGGGTTAAAGGTTACAGCGCCCGCGGGCTCGAGCGCCGGATCACTGCCGGCTAGCGCACACCGGCGGCACCGACCACGCCGTAGATCTGGCCGGTGGCGTAGCTGGATTCGTTGGAAGCCAGCAGCACATAGGTCGATGCGAGTTCCACCGGCTCATCCGAGCGTTCCAGGACCGGCTCGGCATCCGATTCGCGCGCCGCGCCCGATTCCTGCCGGCCGCCGCTGGATTGAAACGGGGTCCAGATCGGTCCCGGCGCCACGGCATTAACGCGAATCCCCCGGCGCGCAAGCTGTTTCGCCAGGCTCTTGGTGAATACCATGATCGCGCCTTTGGTCGCCGAGTAGTCGAGCAGGATGTCGGAAGAATCGAACACCTTGGGGGAGCTGGTATTGATGATCGATGAGCCGGGACCCATGTACAGCAGCGCCGCCTTGGTAAGCCAGAACATCGCATAGATGTTGGTCTTGAAGCTGGCGTCGAACTGCTCGGTGCTCATGTCGGCGATGTCGGCGATCGCCTGTTGCCGGCTTGCATTGCTGACCAGGATATCCAGGCCGCCAAGCTCGCGCGCAGCGTCGGCGACCAGCCGGTTGCAGAACCCTTCATCGTGCAAATCTCCGGGCAGCGCCACCGCCTTGCGGCCGGTGTCACCAATCAGCCCGAGCACCTGGTCGGCGAGGGCCTGCTCCGCGGGCAGGTAGTTGAGCGCGACATCAGCGCCTTCGCGGGCAAACGCGATTGCGGCCGCACGCCCGGGACCTGCGCTGCCGCCGGTAATGAGCGCGCGGCGGCCCAGCAGGCGACCCGAGCCCCGATACTCACTCTCCCCGTAGTCGGCCTGCATGTACCTGATACGGCCGGGCCAGTCAGCAGCGCCAAACACTCCGTCATTCAGGCCGTCAAAGAAACCGCCGACCGACCGACCGCTTTGTTTCCACTGCATGGGTTTTCTCACACACCGGACGATGCAGCCAGTTATCGCCGCAAAGCGCCACGCTGACCATCAGTCGCCAAGGCCGCCGGCTGTCGGAGGGCATGCGCGGCAGGGCTAGGATTATTCTGACAGCGCGCGCAGCAGCGAAATGATCATAGCGGCGCCGCTTCTCAATGGACGCGCTTGGCGTCGTCAGCCGCTGGAGCCTATCAGTAGAGGGAACGCAACAAGCGCGCGGAGCGCGGCGCGTAGTATCGATCCGGATCAAGCGATAGCACCACCCGCGTGGCGCGCCCGACGATGTTGCGCCGAGGCACGAAACCGATGTAGCGCGAATCGGCGCTGTTGTCGCGATTGTCGCCGAGCACGAAGTACATGTCCGGCGGCACCGTGACTGGACCGAGCACCGACTGGTGGCGTCGATCCGGCAGCAGCAGGATGTCGTGGCCTGGCAGCACGCCGGATTCGCGCACTACTGCAGGATCGTGCTGGCGTGTCGCGCGCAGCATCCGCTGCAACCCGGACGCATCACCGGCAGCGTAGCTGGCTGCCACTCCGTTGACGATCAGCCGCTCGCCATCCAAGGCCACGCTATCGCCCGGCAGCGCAATCACCCGCTTCACCAACGACGTGCCGTCGCGCGGGGAATCGAATACGACGATGTCACCCCGATTCGGGTCGTCCCCATGGGTGAGGTGAATCAGCGAGAACGGCACGCGCATACCATAGACGTGCTTGTCGATCAGCAGCCGGTCGCCCTCCAGGATGGTCGGGTTCATCGATCCGGTGGGCACGTACACCCAGTCGGCCCAGGCGGAGCGGAAACTGCACATCAGCAGCACAAACAGCAGCAGGCTGCGATACTCGCGCCACCGACGTGCTATCAGGTTGTGGCGGCCGATCGTCGCGGCCGTGGCCGCAGGCACCATGTCAGCGCTGCAGCGGGACTCGACGCACATCCTCTGTCCGGCGCCGGCCGCGATCGCCAGCAGCACCTGGCGCCAATACCAGGCCCGCGAGCGTCCGGCGTGATATTCCTCGATCAAGTCGCCGGCGAGGGATTCGCAGCAATGGCCTGCAGCGCAGCGCTGCAACAGCCAGCTGGCAAGCCTCGGCGGAGCGCAGCGTGTCATCCCCGGCCCGCCAGTTCCGGGATGCCCTGCCACAGTCGGGTCAGCGTGTCGTGCGCCAGGCGCACTTCGCGCAGCCCACGCGCGACTCAAGCGAAAGAACGCCTTGGCACGGCCGCCCCGCGCTGCTGTCGGCTCACCAATTCCGATGCCACCAGGCCCTTCTTTTCAAGCCGTGCCAGCGCCGTATAGACGCTTCCGAGCGCCACCGGCCGACCGCTGCCCTGCTCCACCTCGCGGGCGATCGGAATTCCCGAGGCGTTGCGGCCGCTGCGCAGCACCGCCAGCAACACCAGTAATTCCAGCGAGCCCAGATGCTCTCGGTTGCTCATTTATTCAACTTTAGCGAATATATAACAGCGGTGCAACTGGCGGCTCGCCGCCGTCAATGCACGGCGGTCAGCGCGCTTCGCAGCGCCGCCTCGGCCACCGGACGCATGGCCGCATACCCGGCCTCGGTTGGATGCACATGATCGGAGGACATGCCGTCACGCATCGCGCCCTGGCCGTCCGACAGCGCTGCAAAATAATCGGCGTAGGTCGCGCGCAGGCGCATCGCCTGCTGCCTGATCCAGGCATTCATTGCGCCAATGGGCGCGATTGTCTCCACGCCCGGACGCCAGGGAAAGTCACTCGCCGGCGGGATCGAGGCCAATATCAGGTGCACCCTGTTGGCCATCGCGATCTCGGCCATTCCCAAGAAATTGTCCTGGATCATCTGCAGCGTCGAGGGCCCGGTATTGCCGGCGATGTCATTGGTGCCCGCCATGATGTGCACCGCGCGCGGCTGCAGGTCGATGACATCCTGGCGAAAGCGAAGCAGCAGCTGCGGCGTGGTCTGGCCGCCGATGCCGCGGCAGATGCGGCCAGCACTGAAGAACGCCGGCGCCTTCTGCAGCCAGCCTTCGGTGATGGAATCGCCGAGGAACACCACCTCGGTGCGCGCGCCGCTGGCCTTGAGCTCGCGGTTCTGGTCGCGATAGCGGGAAAGGTACGGCCAGTCAGAGTGCAGCCGCTCCTCTTCCGGCGATTCGGCTGCGCCAGCCGGCAACAATGCCGGCACGGCCGCGCCCGTGCACAGCAGCGTCAACACCGATCTGCGACCCAAGCGATGATGCATGCCTCGAACTCCTGCTAAACACGATCCAACAGCCCGCAGATCGGTCCGCCGAGATCGCTTTTGACCTGCGGACCGGTGGCGGAGAAGTCCATGTAGCGGCGCATCTTCGCATCGTAGCGCGGCCATGGCGGCAGCGCAGGCGCGTTCGGATCGCCGTGCTGGGCGAACCTGACCCAGTAGGCCTGAAGGCTTGGCGCCGGACCATCCTGCGCCGCAGCCAGCGGCAGATCGTCGAACACGAATGCCAGTTCGCCGCCGTGGCCCAATGGGCGGGCGCTGTCGATGCGACCGAATTGGTACTGCCATACCGGATCGCCGGCCGCAACGTGCAACTGGGCCGTGCGTACTGCTGGACACCTGAAGATAATGTCGCCGGACAGGCGCTCCGAGAATCGCCCGTAGCTGGCATCGCTCGCCGGCACCGGGTCGCCTGGCCTGTAGCCGTAGGTGCTGCGCGCCGCCGCTTCGTGGTCGCCGAATGCGTCGGCCAGGAACGCATCGAGCTGCTCATCGCCGCCTGGCACGGTGAGCTCGCGGGTGTTGGTGCCGATGATGAGCGCCGCCGGGTTGGTGCGGCCGCGCGCCAGCAATGCGCGTGGTGGCAACGGCAGCACCCGTCCGTCGACGCTGACCTGCAGCCATAGATAGCTTGCATCGCGCACGCTGGGCGATCGCAGCGCCTCCGCGGCCGCCAGAATCTGCCGCGCCTCACGGCCGCGCAGGACTGCCAGTCCCGCCGCGTCACCCCCAGCGCCGAAGCTGTGCGCTAACTGCAGCCCAAGGTCCTCGCTGTCCGCCAGGCTGCGCGCGGGCAAGCCGAAACCGGGCGAGCCACTCTGCTCGATGGCCTTGGAGAACAGGCCGCGCGCCAGCGGCGAGAGCAGCAGCAGGCCGACGTCCTGTGCGCCGGCCGAGTGGCCAAAGATGGTCACATTGCGTGGGTCGCCACCGAATGCCGCGATGTTGCGCCGTACCCAACGCAGCGCCGCGATCTGGTCCATCAAGCCGAAGTTCCCGGCCGCCCTCCCGCGCGATTCACGCGTCAGCGCCGGATGCGATAGAAACCCGAACACTCCCAACCGGTATTGAATGGACACCAGCAGGACGCCGCGCTGCGTAATGTTGAAATCGGTGGTGCCGCGAGCGGAGCCGGCGCGATTGCTGCCGCCGTGAATCCACACCATCACCGGCAATGGCTGACGCGGGTGAAGATCGGGGGTGCGGATATCCAGGTACAGGCAATCCTCGCTGGCGCGCACCGCATCGTCCGCGTTCCAGCCGAAGTCAGACTGCAGGCAAGGCGGGCCCGCCGCCATCGCCATCCGACGCTGATGCCAGGGCAGCGCTGGGCGCGGTGCCTTCCAGCGCAGCGACCCCAATGGCGGTAGCGCGTAGGGCAGGCCGCGAAACAACGCGCCGCGATCGCCGCTGCGCTGGCCGACCAGCCAGCCTTGCGCCACCTTCACAGCCACATCCTGCGCGGCCGGGGCCGTCGTTGCGCTCGCGGCCAAGGCCAGCATGGTCAACGTGCGAGCCGCGGCGACGATGCGCACGCTTCAGGCCACGCGCGCCGGCTTCAATGCTGCGAACGCCTCGAGCACCCTGACACTGCTGCAGCGCGCATCGCTCTGCAGGTACTCCATCGCGCGCAGCGCAGCCTCATGCGCCTCCTGGCCGGAACCGCCGACGCAGTCCTCCACAACGCGGCAATGGTAATCATGCTGGTGGGCGTCGACGAAGGTGTAGTGAACGCAGACATCGGTGAGTCCGCCGGTAAGGATCAGCGTCTCGGCTTTGAGGCCTTTGAGCAGTATCTCCAGGTCGGTGCCGAAGAACGCCGAGTAGCGACGCTTGGGGACGAAATAGTCGCCTGGGCGATAGTCGACATCCTCGGCGGCGATCTCGGTCAGGCGCTGGCCCTCGATGCAATGCACCCCCTCCGCGCCATCCAGCTCGCGGCCGAAGTCTATGTGATCGGGACGATGCACCTCCTGGATGAAGATCACCGGCACGCCGTGCCTGCGCGCCGTGTCCACCAGCGCCCGGGCACGCGGCACGCGCTGCTCGACCCCGGGCATGCGCGGGATGCCGCCGACATCGGCGGGCAGATACATATCGCGCTGGAAGTCGATCATCACCAGTGCCGGACGGCCGACGATCAGAGGCAACTGCTTTTTCCGCTGCTGAGTCATGCGCGATCTCCATTATCGGTCGGCCTGCATTATTGCGTAAACTTAACCGCAACCGCTCACCCACCAGGGATCGATATGGACAGTAAGCCGCCACTGCCCCCATACACGCCGGAAAGCGCCGCGCACAAGGTGCGCATGGCTGAGGATGCGTGGAATACACGCGACCCCGATCGCGTAGTATTGGTCTATACCGAGGACACCCGATGGCGCAATCGCGCCGAATTTCCCGTCGGCCGTGAACAGGTGCGACAGTTCCTGCAGCGCAAGTGGGCCAGGGAGCTGGACTATCGCCTGATCAAGGAGCTGTGGGCCTGCGCGGCGAATCGCATCGCGGTGCGCTTCGCGTACGAGTGGCATGACGACTCGGGCCAGTGGTTTCGCAGCTATGGGAACGAGAACTGGGAGTTCAACGCCGCCGGCTACATGGCCCGGCGCTACGCCAGCATCAACGATCTGCCGATCGCACCATCCGAACGCAAGTACTTATGGCCGCTGGGCCGCCGGCCGGATGATCACCCGGGGTTGAGCGAGTTGGGTCTGTAGGGTTTCCGATCAGATGGCGATCTGACGGCCGATCTCGACCACCCCGTCGCTCGGCAGGCGCAGGAAATCGCTGATGTGGGTGGCGTTGCGCGCCATGGCCGCGTACAGCTTCTCCTCGATCGTCGATAACCCGTGACCACCCTCGGCCCGCACGATGGTTTCATGGCCGACGTAGTAGGTGACGTCATCGAGCTGCAGGGCGCAGCCGAAGGCCGGAGTCTGGCTCATCAGCTGCGGGATATCCGGCCGTTCCATGAAACCATAGCGCGCGGTGGCACGCCAGAAATCGGGCGCCAGTTCAGTCACCGCCAGGCGCTGCTGTTCGTCGATCCACGGCACCGATTCGGTGATCACCTTCAGGACGAACAGCTTCTGGTGCAGGGCGCGATTCTTCTGTACATGCCAGCGCATTACCGGCGGCGTATCGCGTGAGGTGCGCGAGATGAACACCGCGGTCCCGGGGACGCGCGGCACGTGCCTCGCCTTGACGTCGGCCATGAATTCGTCGACCGGGATCAGCGTCTGGCTGGCCGCTCGCGTCACAGCGACGCTGCCGCGATGCCAGGTCCACATCAGCGCGTAGATGATGGCGGCGAGGAGCAGCGGCACGTAGCCGCCGTCCGCCACCTTGACCAGGTTGGCGGCAAAAAAAGCGCCATCGACACAGAACAGCACGCCGGCGAGCGCTGCGCTGGCCCAAAGGCTCCAGCCCCAGATCTCGCGCATCGCCATGAAAAGCAGCGCCGAGGTCATCAGCATCGTGAGCGACACCGCGATGCCGTAGGCAGCAGCCAGGTTATCGGACTTGCCGAACGACAGCGCCAGTCCCACGGTGACCAGCATGAGCAGCCAGTTGATGGCGCCGACGTAGATCTGGCCGTAGCCGACTTCCGAGGTCTGCTTGATCCGCAGGCGCGGCAACCAACCGAGTTGGATCGCCTGGCGCGTCATCGAGAACGCACCGGTGATGATCGACTGGCTGGCGATGATGGTCGCCAGCGTCGCCAACACCACCAGCGGCAGCAGCAACGGCGGCGGGCACAGCCGGAAGAAGATGTTGTCGCTGGTGGGGGCCCCGGCGAGAACGATGGCTGCCTGCCCGGCGTAGTTGAGCAGCAGGCTCGGGAACACGATCGCAGACCAGGCCAGACGGATCGGCCGGGCTCCGAAATGCCCCATGTCCGCGTACAGGGCCTCAGCCCCCGTGACGCACAGGAACACTGCGCCGAGCACCAGGAAGCTCGCGTAGCCATGCGAAAACAGGTATCGCAGGCCGTACAGCGGATTGACAGCGACCAGCACCGCCGGGTGCTGGGCGATACCCCACACGCCCAGGGCTGCTATGGTGAGGAACCACAGCGTCATCACCGGGCCGAAGGCGCGTCCGATGCTCGAGGTGCCGGTGGGCTGCAGCACAAACAGCGCGATCAGGATCGCCGTGACCGCCGGCAGGATATAGGGATGCAGTACCGGCAGCGCGATGTTGAGCCCTTCCACTGCCGACAGCACGGAAATGGCCGGGGTAATCGCCCCATCACCGTAGATCAGAGCGGCGCCAAACAATCCCACGGCGACAATCGCCGGGCGGCGGTGCTTTTTCAGCGCCAGCAGCGACATCAGGGCCAGAATGCCGCCCTCGCCGTCGTTGTCGATGCTCATCGCAATGGTCACGTATTTGATCGTGGTGATGACGACCAACGTCCACAGGATCAGCGACAGTACTCCCAGCACCGCCGACGGCGGCGGAGTAGCGCCGGTGAGATTGAGTACCGTCTTGAGCGTGTAAAGAGGACTGGTGCCGATATCGCCAAACACGATCCCCAGTGCGGACAGTCCCAGCAATGCTCCGCCAGCCTGGCCGCCTCGGCGGCTTGGCGCGCGCGGCGGTGCTGCCGCCGGGCTGACTGTGGACTGGGGTTGGCAGCGCTCGGGGTTCTCGGCCATCAGCGTGTCGCCACGCGCGGCGGCGGCGGCGAATCCGAAGATAGAAATAACATTATAAATATTCTGTAACGCATTGCAGTATAGACATTATTTATCGCCGTAAAGTTGTCGCCGTTCAGCTCGCCGCGTGCACCGCTGCGAGCAGCAGCGGTGTGGTCAAGGCCGCAAACACATTCGACAGCACGATGCTGCTGGCGATCGTGCCCTGAATCGCCTGAAACTGCACCGACATCAGGTAAACATTGACGCCGATCGCCATCGAGGCCACTAACACGACGGCGCGCAACTCTATGGCCGGCAGTGCCAGTGCGATAGCAAGCGCCCACACCACCAGCGGCTGCAGCAGCAGTTTCAGGGCGCAGATGGCGAGGCTCGAGGGCCATTGCTGCTTGATCGGGAACGCGGCCAATGCCATTCCCATGGCCAGTAGCGCGGCGGGTGCGGCAACGTTGCCAATCGCCAGCAGTGTGCTGTCAGCTATCGCCGGCAGCCGCAGCCCCAATCTGCCGACCGCGGAACCACTCAGGATCGCAAGGATGATCGGATTTCTCAATACGCTCCAGGCGGTGTTGGCAAAACCCGCCGCAGTGAAAGCGCCATGACGCGACCATTCGACCGAGACGCTGACCAGAGTCCACAGGATCAGCGCATTGAATACCAACAGCAGCGCCACCGCCGGGATCGCAGCCGTTCCGAGTGCGAGCTTTGCGATCGGCAGCCCGGTCATGACGATGTTGGAGAATACTCCGCCGAGCCCGAACACCGACTGGGAAGTGCCATCGAGCCTGAACAGCCACGCCGCGATCGCGCGGCCGATCACAAACACGATCAGGCAGCTGCCAAAATAGGCCAGCAGGATGCGGCCGTGCGCGGCCGGAAGCGAGCTCTGGTGGCTCATCATCTGGAACAGCATGGCCGGCAGCGCCAGCGCGAACACCAGACCCGAGATTCGGTGGCTCCAGCCCGTGCCGCCACCACGGCAGGCATGCCACCAGGTAGCCGGCAGCCACCAGGCCATAGAGCGGCGAAGACAGCTCGAAGAATTGCCACAATGCAGTCATGTCGTTCGCCGCCCCGCCTCGCCTGTCGCGGCGGGCGCCGGGGATCGTGGGCGTCAGGGTGGCGCTAGTTGCCAGAGGCGGCGACGACTCGCTGGGTCTGCTCGCCGAGTCGTTCCACGCCAAGGCGCATCACGTCACCGGCCTGCAGGTACACCGGCGACCGGCTTGATTCCCATGCCGACCCCGGGCGGCGTGCCGGTGGTAATGAGATCGCCGGGTTCGAGCGTCATGAAGCGGCTGATGTACGCCACCAGCGCGGCGACGCCAAAGATCATGGTGCGCGTATTGCCGCTCTGGCGACGCCGCCCGTTCACCTCGAGCCATAGCTGCAGATCCTGCGGATCAGCCACTTCATCCGCGGTCACCAGCCATGGGCCGACCGGCCCGAAGGTATCGCAGCCCTTGCCTTTGTCCCAGGTACCGCCGCGCTCGATCTGGTATTCGCGCTCGCTGACGTCGTTGACCACGCAATAGCCAGCCACATGCTCGAGCGCCTCGTGACTGGTCCACATAGCGCGCGAGCGTTCCGATCACGACACCCAGTTCGACCTCCCAGTCCGACTTGCGCGATCCCCTGGGCAACAGCACATCGTCGTTGGGCCCATTGAGGCAACTGATGGCCTTGGTGAACAGCACCGGCTCGGTCGGAACCGGCAGGCCGGCCTCGGCGGCATGATCGGCGTAGTTCAGTCCGACCGCGATGAACTTGCGGATTCCGGCGACCGGAACGCCCAGGCGCGGCTGGCCGTCCACCACCGGCAGCGTGCCGCTGTCCAGTCCCGACAGCCTTCGCAGCGCCTGCGGACTGAGCTGCTCGGGGGTCAGGTCCGGCAGCCTGCCCGACAGATCGCGCAGCAACCCATCGGGCCCGAGCATGCCCGGGCGCTCCTGCCCGGCGGGCCCGTAGCGCAGCAACCTCATGGGTGCGGCCGGGAGTGGCAGGCGCGCGCGGCGAGGATTGCGGGTGGCATGCTGTTCCTGGCAAACGGTTGGATCAACGATGCGACACGCTGACCATCAGGTACACCGTGCGGCCGGGCTCGGGCTCAAAGTAGCGCGTGCTGGTTTCATTGACGACGACCGAACCAACGTAACTGCGGTTGCCGATGTTGTCCAGGCGCAGCGATTCAGTGAAATGCCACAGCGATCGCTGCTGCTCGATGCCGGCCTGCAGATTGGCCAGCCAGTAGCCCGCGGCGGCCTGGCTGTCGAGGTCATTGGCGTACAGCTGGGCGCGGCCGATCGCCTCCAGCGTCACCCAGAAGTCGTGCGGCGCACGCCGCCAGGTCAGCCCGGCGTAGAGCGAATCGGCCGGCACCGCCGGGATCCGATGGCCGGCACCGACCTGCACCGGCACGCACGGCACGACGATGCAGGTGCTATAGGACTGCAGCGTCAACGCCTGGATGTAGGTGTAGGCCAGCTGACTGCTGAAGCCGTGGCCCCAGTCGCTTTGGAATTCCGCCTCCACGCCCCGACGCTGCGTCGCCGGGATGTTCTGGTAGACCGAGCGGCCGGCTGCATTCGACTGCACCGCCAGCTCATCGTCGGTATGGATATAAAATCCTGCCAGCGTGGCGCGCATGCTGCTCGTGCCGGCCTTGAGCCCAAGTTCGTAGTGGTCGCTGCGTGCGGCCTTGAGCCCAAAGTTCAGGCCCGGCAGGCTGCCGCTGGTTGAGCGATACGCCAGCTCGTCCAGGGTCGGAGTCTCGAAACCCTTGCCGTACGAGCCGTACAGATCCAGATGCGGGCCGGCACGGTAGGTCAGCCCGGCGACCGGATTGACACTGTCATAGCGCACTCCGCTTTCGCTGGGCGCGCCGGCTTCGATCAGGTGGTCATCGGAGGCGACATCCACCACGCTGTTTCGCACCCCGGCCTCCAGCCGCCAGCGCTGGCCCGGATCCCACTGCAGCTGCAGGTATTCGTCCAGGTCATACACCGTATTGGTCTGATCCTTGCGCAGCGCGCCTTGGATCCCGAGCTCGTTGCCGATGAAATTCAGATAGCCGCGGCGCCCCTCGGTGAGATCGTCGTAGCTCACGCCGGCGGTGACCTGCAACGGCGTGCCGCCCACGCGGCGCTGATCGGTCAGGTGTACGTCCACGCCATAATAGCCATGCACCAGCGCGATCACACCGCCCGGATTGGTGGGCGCCCCTTCCGTGGATTTCGGAATCGCCTGAAACTGCGTAGTGTCGCGGCCGCCGCCATAAAGCATGGCGCTGAGCTGATCGTTGGCGCTCAAGGTGCGCTCGTAGTGGGCGCCAACCTGCTCCTGCTGCACCGATTTGCGCGTGTTGTAGGCGATGGCATTGGTGCCGGCCTGCTCGCGATCGCTGGCGAGCTGCGCGGCGGTGAGCCCCAGCGGATCCTGTGCATGCGGCAGGTCGATTGCATTGGCAATCAGCGTCAGGCTGCTGGAATCATCCAGTCGCCAACCGGCCTTGGCGTTGAATACCGTGCGTTCGGCCGCGCTGTGATCGCGGTAGCCGTCGGTGGCAAAGTGATAGGCGTCAGCCACCAGGTTGAGCCCGCCCGGAACCCCGCGCATCACCTCGAGCGCATAACGCTGAGCGTCAAAGCTGCCGTACTCGGCGGTGGCATCCACGCGCTGCCCGGCGGCGCGTCCTGGGTGAAGATTGAGATCACGCCGCCCGATGAGTTGCCGTAGAGCGCCGAGAACGGCCCGCGCAACACCTCGATCCGATCGGCGGAGCCGAGATCGAAATTGGAGAACTGACCCTGCCCGTCCGGCATCGTGCCGGGAATGCCGTCGGCGTATAGCCGCACTCCGCGCACGCCGAAACTCGAGCGCGCGCCAAAGCCGCGTACCGAGATCTGCAGATCCTGGGCATAGTTCTGGCGATTCTGTGCGTTGACGCCTGGCACGCCGATCAGCGGCTCGGACAGATTCACCAGCAACTGCCCTTCCCTGATCTGCTGCCGCCCGATCAGGTCGATCGACATCGGCAGATCCGCACTGGCCGCCGGTACCCGCGTCGCCGTGATCACGATGGGTGCAAGGCTGAAGGCGGGTGCCGCGGTACCGTCGGATGGAGCCGCAGCCGACGCTGCAGCGCTGTGTATAGCCGTGGGAGCCGCCAGCGCGGCCATCCCGGCGGCAATCGACCAAATCCTGTGCATATGGATACGTGATCCCTTGGAAACATGGGCGGCGGTCGCCCTAGCAGTGCGCCACTCTCTCGCTTCGGCAGGGCACTGCGCTCCTGCTCTTAGACCCGAGTCTAAGGGTTAGTGTGGCTAGGGCGATCCATTTCTTCAGCTGACCGCTCGGCGCAGCGCGATGCACGGTGAATACGGTACGGGCCGCCGGCAGTCTTGGAGATCAGGCCCTCGGCACGGCAAGAATCTTTGCCTTCATCGATTCCCAGCGCGCATTTTCATCGCCAAGCTCCGCTGCAAACTCGGCCGGCGAGCCACTGGTGGCCGCGGTAGCATCAATAGACTCCATTGCCAATTTCGCCGCCTCACTTTGCATGGCCCGGACAGCCGCCTGGTGAAGGCCGTTGATCAATCCTGCAGGCAGTCGGCGTGGCGCAAACAAACCCTGCCACTGCATCAAGCCGACGCCGTCGAATCCCACTTCGGCGAGCGTTGGCACACCGGGAAATCCACTCAGGCGGCGTGGCCCGCTGACCGCCAGCGGCTTATATTTCCCCTTGTTCGCCGCTGCGGTCGCGACGTTCAGCAACGCCATGTCGGTGCTACCGTTAATGAGAGCCGCCAGCACACCGTTGGCACTCCCAGCCTCGTACAGGGCGGCGACCAGGCCAGCGCGCCGACCGATCTCTATGGCATCGACGTCCACGAAGGTACCCAGGAAATCCGATCCGTAACGCAACCGGTGATCTCGCCGGCCGCAAAATCGCAACAGCCCGTCGAGGTTATCGATCGGCACGGACAGGCTCGTCATCAGGACACTGGGAAACTCCGCCAGCTTGGTTACCGGCGCGAGCTGGTCATTCAACTCGAATCCCATCTTCTCGCGGCGAAGCACCGGTGTCATCGACGCTGTAATGATGTTTCCAATCAGCAGCACATGGTCGTCACTCGGATCCACGAGCGCGCGAAGGGCGTTCAACCCAAAGTCGCCGATGTGATATTCGAGCGCGACGCCGGTGCCGCACTCGGCCTTAAGCGCGGCGGCTAGAACGACGGCAGTGTGCGCCGTAGATCCGCCTGGCGGAAATGGCACTATCAGTCGGCTGCGGCCTATGAACTGTGCCGCGACTTCAATGGGGCTGGTCGGCATTTAGCGGTGTCTCTTCCCAATGACGCCTGCGGGTCACTGGTTCGGAGGTGATGGGCACCACAAGGCGGGCACTCACCGAAGCGTCGGCCGGCTATTTGCGGACGGCCCAACTCATTCCATCGGGCCATTGGCCGGTCACGATGCGGCCCGACACGGTCATCGACTTGAGATCGATCACCGCGACGTAGTCATCCCTGCTCACCGCAACGTATGCGCGCGAGCCATCGGGTGCCATCAGGATCCCACCCGCGCCATGTCCGAAATCTATGTTCTTGTACTCCCGCCGTGATGCTACGTCCACCACCACCAGGTCTCCGTTGCCCAGATCCGAGATAACACTCGACGCCCGTCGGGCGTGAATTTCAGGCGGTTGGCAGACTTCATGTGAACGTCGACGACCTGGGAAACCTTCAGGGTCGCGACATCGATGATGCTCATGGTGCCGTCATGCGTGTTCGCTGCCCAGAGTTCCTTACCGTCCGGCGAGATATCGAAGCCCTCCGGATCCTGCCGACCGGAATGCCCCGCTCCAACCGGAGATGTCCCCGTTGTTGAACAGAATCGATTCCATCCATTGATTGGCGTCGGTCTTGTTGGTCTTCTGCAGCACGCTGATGGTGTTGGACGTAATATTGCTGGTGAACATCCTGCCGCCGTCCTGGTCGACGATCAGCATATGGGTGCGGTCCTGACCCAGGCCTACGAGCATGTCAATCCGCGCTGTTGCCGGATCATAGCGGCCGACGAGTTCGTTCTCCTCTGCGGTGAAGTAGACTCGCCCGTCCACCATGCACAACCCGTGCGGTGACGTGATTGCGCCAAGATCGATGGACGGTAGAGGCTTATTCGTGGATAGGTCTACGACCGACAGCGTGTGTTGGGGAATTGCCAGGGAACCGTAGTTTGAGATGTATGCGAACTTGCCGTCGGCCGACGCCACCACCTCGTGAGGGTCCTCGCCTGCCTTGACTCGTCCAATTACCTTGAGGTTGTTCGGATCTACGATAACCAGCGATCGGTCCTGCTGATCGAGCACCAGCAGGACCGATGACGCGCCGTAGACCAAGGTTGGGACAGAATTCAGCGCCAGCGCTAGCAGGCAGCATGACGCAATCACCCCTGCCCTGGTGCGACAGACGCTCATTCCGATTGAGCGCCCATCAGCCGCGCCGTGAAACGAATGCCATAGGTGCGCGGCGGCGACAAGGCGAACACGCCGATCGTCTGTCCCTGTTCAATGGTCGCGCCGGGCATCATCTGGGCGCCGTTCTCCAGGTTATTGCAAAACGCCCCAAGGCTCCAACGATCGTGGGGTGCGTTGTAAGTGAGTGACACGTTAGTCCTAGTATATCCGTACTGCTGGGCGCCATACTGCGCCGGGAAATCATCGGACAGATAGCCGCCGCTCAGATACGAACTGACCACGCCCGTCACGTTGCCGCCCGCGCTCAGGTCCACCCGATACGACGCTCCGAGGCTCACTGTCGATTCCGGTGCCTCGAACAGTTTCTGGTCGACATAGGTCTCCCCAGCCGCCGTGGTAAAGGTCTTCGTGTAGGCGCGATCAAATGCGTAGCTGGCTCGGATCTGGAAGTTGTCGGTGACCAGCGCACGCACGTCAAGTTGATTGCCATAGCTCACGGCCTTTGGAGCGGTGAAGAACGCATTCACGTTCTCGCCGTCCGGTTGAATTATGACCGTCTGGATCAGGTAGTCCGTATAGTCGTAGTAGAACAACTCATCGTTCACTTCCAGGCGGCCGTTCAGCAGTCGATTCTTGATACCCGCCGTATACGACAACAGTTTAGTCGCGTTGATCAGAGTGGGTTGGTCTTGCGGCGTCGGCAACCTGTAGTCTGCGGTGCCGTTGGTGAAACCGGTCTGGACCGCTCCGTACAGCATTGAATCCTTGGACAGATCGTACTCGACGCCCGCCTTCCAGTCGAAGGGGTGCCAGGTGTGGGACAGCGGCTCCAGGGCCGGAATGATGAAGTCGTCTTCTTTCTGCTGTGAGGAGATACGGGTACCGCCGATCAGCCGCAGATTATTCGTCAGTGAGAACGTCAGCTGTGCGAACGCCGCATAGTCCTTCTCGTAGTTGAAGACTATGGGATTTGACGGTGCACCGACCGCGTAGTTCAGGAAGTTGTTGAGATGCAGCCAATATGCTCCCGCCAGCAGCTTCAGCCGGTCGCCCAGATCCTGCGTGAAGCGCAGCTCACCGGTGTACTGATTGGTCCCGGTAGAGATTATATCGGACAGCGGTCCGACATAGTCCGTTTCTGCTGTTGATCCGTGGACGTAGGTCGGTATCAGGGTCAGCGCGCCATTGCCGACTTTCAGGTCGAACTGGCCGGCAATGATGGTGACGGTATCGTCGCCCCAAACCCGCCCCACATCCTGTCGCGGGATGAAGCTGCAGGGGGAGCTAGAACAGAAATTCGTATCCCAGGGATTCGACGGGTTGTTGAATGTGGGCCCGGGGCCGGTGGTGACGACCAGCGAGGTGGGTTCACCGGTATTCCGACTGTAGCTGCCCCACACGTAGGCCGTGAAAATATCGCTCGGATTGGCCAGCAAGCCTATGCGCGCGGACGCGTAGTTTTCCCCCTGTGCGCCGCCGGTTTCATAAGGATTGTGCTTTTCGTAGTCGAGCGATGCACGAACCGCAACGGTATCGCTGAGCGGCATGTTGCCGATCATCGTGCTTCGCACCGCACCGAAGTTGCCCGCTTCCAGCAATACACTGCCCTCGGTAGTCTGCGTCGGCCGGTTGTAGGCGACATTGACCACGCCACCCGATGCGCCGGCGCCGTACAGCGTTCCCTGCGGACCCGGCAGCACCTCAATCTGACTCACATCATAAGCAGGGATATTCGACGTGTTGCGCGGCATATAGACGCCGTCGATAACCGTCGCGACGAGCTGATCGACAAAATTTCGATCCTGCTCGGAGCCGATGCCGCGGATGTAGAGATGGATGCTCGATTCAAACGGCTCGAGCCGCGCCGAGGGAATCAGATCCGACATGCCACCCATATCGGTGATACCCAGGCTGGTCAGTTCAGCCCCGGTCGCTACGGTAATCGCCGCGGGCGCTTTCTCCAAGTCCTCGGCCCGCTTGGTCGAGGTGACCACGATTTCCTGCAGCATGTCGGGAGCGGCGCTCGACGATGCGCCACTGCCCGCGGTGTTGCCTTGATCGCTCGCCAGCGAGACTCCCGGGGAAATCGTGCTCATGATGATCAGTACTAGTCCGACCTGGCCGGCCCTGGCAACACTGCCTTGAGAGTACAAACCGCGCGCTGCATACATATACGCCCCCTGAGTACTTTTACCGTGCTATGCGTACCGTCCTCGTCACGCAACAAGGCGGTCGTTGCTCAATACAACGTGCATCAGCGTGAATCCGGAACTTATTACTGACGCTCGCGCACGTTTGTTGATGTTCTTATCTGCCGCCCAGGCGCTCGGCAGCACGGCGTCGCTGGCGCTTGAAACACGCGACACGCGTGGCGCACGCTTTCAGGCCCGAGCAGGTGGTCGCGAAATGCGTATTGTGAACGGTAACTGCGGCTTTACTGCAGCCATTGTTGCAGGGGAGCAGCGGCGAACTGGAGACTGGACGACCGGTTTCTTCGCCTGGGATTTACCACGGGCGCGCAGCCCATTCATCTCTGTCGTTGCGCCGAACAATGCAGCGGTGTCAACGACCGCAGGTCGCGCGCGCGCGATGATCGCCAGCTGGCCCATGGCTTGCCAGACAACTTCGATGCGCTCAAACGCTTCCGCGTTTTCAACTGCGCGGTCGAGCCAGCGTTCGCACTCCAGCAGCACGTCGTCACCCGCGGACTGATGTAATCGTTGCAGCCAGTCCGCCGCCTGGCTCAGACGCGACAGTGTCGAATCGTTCAAGTCGTTCTTGCTCATGATTCTGCCGGTCAAAGCTGCTGAAACTTTGGACATCGCTACAGACCGGTCGTCCTAACTGGTGACCTCCTGACAGCAGCCCACTTATACCCTGCTGTCTACAACGCTCGGGCAACGAAAACCGGAACTTGCCGGCCGGTTCAAGCGGCACGCAGAGGGCCGCCTTACGAGCCGAACAGCTGCGGCAAGACATCAGGAAAGGCAGAAGGTTTTTCAGAATGTGGCTGCCCGCACCTCCCGTTGCCGCGCGTCCAGGCCTTCGATTGACAAGCGCATGGATCCGCCGAACGCCGTCACAGCGGGGCTCTAGTCCGCCCTTTTACGGCCGGATTTACCGCATTGCGCCTGGCCACTCCCCGCGCAGTACGCGCCGAACTTCGCCGGGCGCCCCCGACTGAAGTCCCGACATCGACTGTTCGCTGTACCAGGCCGCATGCGGGTTGATGATCACGTTGGCTCTGCGGCGCAGAGGGTGCGGAAAGGGCAACGGCTCGGGATCGGTAGTGTCCAACGCACAACCGGCGATGACGCCCGCATCCAGCGCCCTGATAAGCGCCTCGGTGTCGACGATCGGCCCGCGCGAACAGTTGATCAGGAAGGCCGTCGCTTTCATCCTTGAAAGCGCGCCATCGTTGATCATCCGCCGCGTTTGTGACGTCAGCGGCGCGTGCAACGAGACGAAGTCCGACTGTCCCAGGAGCTCGTCAACGTCTACCTGGGTTCCCGGAACGTCGAACTGACCCTGGCGGACAAAGGGATCGAAATACAGTACCCGCATCCCGAACGCCACCGCACGTACCGCAACGCGTCGCGCAATATTGCCAAATCCAACCAAACCGATGGCGTCACGCTCCCCGGCAGATAGGTTTACCAGAGCTCATCTCCCATTTTCCTTCCCGTACCAACCGGTCGGAATAAACTACCTTGCGCGCACAGGCCAGGATCATTGCCATGGCTGCCTCGGCAACTTCGTCGACACAATAGGTGGCATCGTTCGTGACTACGATGCCTGCAGCGGTCGCCGCATCCAGATCGATGCAAATATCATCCTCCATCCCGTAACGCGCAATGATCAGGCATTTCGGCATCCGAGCAATGACCTCGGCGGTGATCGGGCCGGCATAGGTATTTAGAAGCGCATCACAGTCAGCCGCCTGCGGCAGGAACTGCGCGGGCTTGTTGGTCTGCAGCGCCACCAGCTCGGCGAGACCTTCGAGAATGCCTCGTTCGACATCGAGGGAATCCCAGATGTAGTCGGTCACCACGACCTTGGCCGGTGCTGTCATCGGGCTTCTCGCTTGCTGCCAAGCTACCGCAGGTTAATCATCAATGAGCGGTCGCATCAGGGAATCCACCGCACAATGCCGGCAACGCCATCAACCGCGACCTGCTTGCCGTCCGGTATGCGCTGCGTGGCGTTATGCACGCCGAGGACCATGGGAATCCCACGCTCACGCGCCAATGAAGCAAGGTGGGATGTACTGCCACCGAGTTCCGCTACTACACCGGCGACCCGGGCCAGAACGCGCCCCAGCGCCGGCCCGGCGACCTTGGTCACAAGAACGTCGCCTGGACCGACACGTGACAACTCACATTCGCACGCGACCACGGACGCGCGCCCGGTGCTCCAGCCGACCCCGAGGGCTGGCCATGGAGTCGCGGGTGCCGCAGCCAGATTCATCCGGCACATGCGTTGGCTGCACATTTAGCGGCCGCGACTGCAGCAACTTGTATCCGGAGCCATCGAGCGCCCACTCGATTTCAACTGGCTTCCCACGTTCTGCTCCGCCTTCGCAGATACCCTGCCAATTCACGAGCCTGCGCATCACTCAAACACATCTTCGAGACGACGCTGCCGCTCAGGACGCTTTGTTCCCCCGCCGTGGTGATGCTGGCATGCGACGCTATGGTCCTTTCGACCCGCCTGCTTGCTGAGCAGCCGGCCATCGCGCTCGAGCGAGTAGCGGTCCGGCACCACCTCGCCCTGGGCGATCGCGGACCCGAGCCCCCAGGTCGCGCTGAACAGCATCTCCCCCGCCGCCGTCCGGCTCAACTCGCCGCCGGTGCGCGCGCCGCGATCAGCGGTTGCACGAACACCCCGATGGCGGTGTCCGCCGGGCTGGCGTCGTGGTTGAACATGTTGCGCAGTATCCGCGGCGACCAGAGCGCCGCCCAGCAGGCGCGCACCGCGGTGAGGAAATCGGCCTCGTTGTCCAGGCCCAGATAGCTTTCGAACTGGCCCGCGACGCTCCAACCGTAGCGATCTTCGACCAATGAGGATGAGCGCACCACGGTGGGGGCTCCACGGGCGCGAGCGGCTCGTGCGCACCACGCCTCGAGCAGCGGCTCGAGAATCTCCGCGATTATCGGCCGTGACAATAGCGCCAGCCTGACCTCGATCGCTTGCCGGCGAGCTTCCATCAGCTCGGCGTCGCTCGCCGCGCGGCGTCGCGACAGATCCACACTCAAGGAAGCCCGAGCCGATGCCGATACGCCTGCGCGGTGACGCAAAAACCATCAGGTATTGGCAACCCCGCCCGGCCGATAGCCGCCAGGTTGGCGCACTTCGGCCCAACCCGATCCGCATCGAACGCTGCTGTGGCAGTCATCGGAACGATGAGCGGCTCCACGACGGCTGCCCTGAAGATGAGTCTACCGGTCGCCATTGATAACTAGTCAAGGAACCTGCGTAGTCTGTAGCCGGATCATCGACCGTGATCTGCTCGACCGGAAACCAACAGATCAGCTCAATACCGTCCTTCATGGACGATCAACATCTCCTCGATACGCACACCCCATTCGAATCTCTTGCCGTGCTGGGTTTCGAGCGCGAATACCATTCCGGGTTGAATCTCAACCTGAAAATCCAGCGACCATATGCGCGAAATAACGGGAGTGTCGTACTGCGCCAGACCCAGGCCGTGACCCCACAGATTCGCGGCAGCCTGGTCCTCATCCTCATAGCCCCATGTCTCCATCGCGGACGGCCATTTGGACGCGATGTCGCGCGTGGTGACACCTGCCTTTACGGTTTCGATCGAGTCATAGAGCCACTTGAGTGCCGTCGCGTACACGTCCTTCTGCTCCTGGGTTACTTTCTGCCCACGCAGTAGGTACGGTAGTAACAGGACTTGTAGCCGTTCCAGGTGAGTGCCGCGAGGTCCATGAAGACGATGTCACCAGGTTTGATGATTCGATCTGAGAAGTTTCGCCAGTTTGGCCAGGTATTAGGACCCGACGACACTATTACATCCTCGACATCTTCCATCCCCGGTATGTTGTAGAGAAATTGCATGATGTGTGCGGTCACCTGATTTTCGGTCAGGCCAGGTTTCAGAAAGTTCATGCACTCCCAGTGCGCGGCATCGCCGATGGCACCGACCATGCGCATGCATTCCTGCTCGTCCACATTCTTGATGGCCCGCGCCTCCATCATCGGCGTCATGCCATCGACCCACTGGATGCCAACGTCTTTGAAGACCTGAACCATGTTGATATCGACGAAATCCACGCCGAGCTTCATGCCGTAGAACTCGCTCTCTCTTCATCTCTTGCAATATGCCCTTGGTAAACTTCGTCACCTGCGAGATCGAAGCCGGCCCTGCTGCGCCCTTGATCCACGGGAAAGCGTGCCGGACATTTCCTTTCGGAATCCATGGACTGTGGCGCTCGACTTGGAACCCGACGTCGCCCTGCTCGAACAGCACGGGTGCATCGTCTCCACACAACAGCGCGTAGCCCAGCTGGGCTTCAGCTTGCACCAACCGGGCGTGAGGGTCGCGGTGACGTAGCGATATTCCTGTCGTACATCAACAGCATCGCGCCAAGACCATGGGCTTTCATCCGCGCGCGAGCGCGTTCCAGCCGGTAGCTGCGCATGCGCTCCCAATTTACCCGCTGCTGCCAATCGAGGCCGACCTTTCCAAAGTTCGCCATAAGTCATCTCTCCACAGGAAAAGCACCGAATGTGACAACTCGAGCGGCCGCGGCATCCACCTAGGCGCGTCCTTCGCGCGAACGCTTGCCCGCTTCCGCCTCCGTCGCTCCGTCGAGCCGCAACCGGCAGTGCAGCAGGGCTTGAGTGATGTATTTGCGCACCATCCGATCGGTGACACGTAACCGGTCTGCGATCTCGTTCTGCGTCAGTCCCTCGAGTCTGCACATGAGAAACGCACTGCGTACCTTTTCGGGCAGTTCCTCCAGACAACGCGACAGCAGCAGCAGTTCTTCGTCGGCTAGTAATTGGCGCTCTGGTAGTCCCAGACCACCGGACAGCTCAGAGGGCAAATCCTCCGTCGCCCGGTCCCTGGTCGCGCGTCGCCGCAAACGATCGATCGCGAGATTGCCGGCCACGCGGAACAAGTACGCCCGCACCAGGTTGCTGGTCCCCGGACTGCCCATCTGCAGCAGACGAACATAGGTCTCCTGGGCGACCTCTTTGGCATCCTGTACCGAGCGCAGGCGAGCGACAAGAAAGCCGATCAGCGCTCGATTGTTCTCGCGAAACAGTTGCTCGACGGTTTCAGCCTGCTGTGGCCGGCTGAGCATCTGGTTTTCAGCTCGCGCTGGCAATGAATCCCGGGTATGTGGCGGCACGGCTATATTCTCGGGCTCAGAAAGCGCTGACGCCGCCGTCAGCGAATACCGTGGTTGCCGTTACAAAGGCCGCAAGGTCGCTGGCGCAGAACAGGACGACGCGCGCAACGTCGTCGGGTTGCCCCATGCGGCGCAGTGGAACCATGGCGCGGATTCGTTCGTGGATTCACTTTTCGTTTGCCGGACGCGCCGCCGTCGCTATTTCGTCCTGCCTCCCGGTACCCCGGCGTTTCAGTAAGCGCCGGTGAGACTGCCACTACCCTGATACCTTTAGGTCCCAGTTCCAAGGCTAGCGCCTTGGTCAACCCGACTACGCCGTGCTTGGATGCAATGTAGTGAGCCATGGAGGGTCGACCGCGATATCCCGACACCGAAGTGATGTTGATAATGACGCCCGATCCGGCGCCGACCATGCGCTTGCCTGCTTCACGGCATCCGTAAAAGGTTCCTTTCAGATTCGTATCGCTGACGAAGTCCCACTCCTCGTCGGTGGTCTCAATCAGATTCTTCGCAGGATAGACGCCGGCGTTGTTCACCCAGATGTCGATGGCACCGAGTTTTTCGACCGCGACCTCCGCCAGCCGGGCCACGGAGAGCGCTTCGCCCACTTCCAGTGCGCAGGGAAATACCCTGACGCGAAATTCCTTGCTGATCGCTTCGGACGCAGCGGCCGCTCCCTTGAGATCCCGATCGCCGATCAGCACTTCGGCGCCAGCCTCCGCAAGTCGACGTGCGATCGCATAGCCGATACCACGCGCACCGCCGGTGATCACAGCGTGCCGCCCGACCAGGGAGACAAGCTGCTCGAGTCGCTTGCGGGATGGATCCTCAGCTGTCACTAGTTCCGGTCCTGCTCAGCAATGGTAAGCAATGCGCTCATTTGAATTCGTACGACGCTGGTTGGAACTGCTCAGGATTTGTCGGTTGCGGTCTTTGTGCCGTGCAGCCCATGTGAGGTGTCTTTCACCGTGAAGAACACGACATCGGCCTCCGGCAACGCGCGACCGTAATGAATCGTTCCTGCTGGTATGTAAATCACATGGCCGGGCTGCATGATCTCGCGTTGCCCGTTGACGACCGATTCCATTGCACCTTCGAGGATGTAGATCCATTGCTCGTTGGGGTGGGAATGGGATTCGGCCCCCGTTCCTGCCGGCATTCGCATCAGCGCAGCCATCATGCGTTCCCCTTCGACGCAGCCACCAAATGCCGTGGAATACTCCGGGCCACCCATGACCGAATTGACGTTCGCGATATCGAAATGATATTCGCCGGGACCCGCGCGCTTTACCCCCGGCGTTTGCGCCGGCGGTGCCTGTTCGGTGGAATCTGGTGCTTTCGTCATGAGTTTCCTCTGGATGGTTCCCGGCGTTGATGGCAGCGCATGTCCGTAGGCCGGCGCCCGCTCCGTCGCAGGCATGGGCGTTACGCATAGCTGCCATATGTCTGTTATCTTACAACTTTGGGTATTTGTCAACGCGCCTGCGCCGCTCGTTGCGAGCCGGCGACACAATGCGGTTGCGGTAGCGCGCACATGTCACACTGTTAATGCGCGCGCACATGCAGCAATGTGCAGCCGCCACAGTTCATTGCAGCGAGCGCAACGAGCGGAACCCGACATCGCCGCTTGCAACAGATGGCCGAATACTGGGGAGGTGCTGATGACTGACCTAGCTGCCCGCAGCGATGCCGCCGCCGCCGCCAGCACAGGTGCGCGCGCAAATATCTGGCGCGTGGTCGGCGCTGCGACCGGCGGCAGCCTGCTCGAGTGGTACGACTACTTCATCTATGGCACCGCCGCGGCGCTACTGTGGGATAAGCTGTTCTTTCCGACTTTACATGGCGTCTACGGGCTGCTCGCCTCGTATTCCACATTCGCCGTGGGCTTTGCGGTGCGGCCTATCGGCGCCCTGTTGCTGTCCAATCTCGGCGACCGCATCGGACGCAAACCGGTGCTCGTCGGTACCCTGTGGCTGATGGGACTTTCCAGTGCGGCGATAGGTTTCCTTCCTACTTACAAATCCGTGGGCGCCTGGGCACCAGTTCTACTAGTGCTGTGCCGCGTCCTCCAGGGCTTTGGTACCGGCGCGCAGTACAGCGGCGCACTTGCGCTCGTGACGGAATATGCGCCAACCCGCAGCGGGCTATTCGGTGCCTTTCCGGCAGCTACTGCGGATCTAGCGATTCTGTGTGCCTCTGCCGTATTTGCTGTGGTTCATGCCGCAGTAACGCCGGAACAGTTCCTGGCCTGGGGCTGGCGCATTCCATTCCTGCTGGCGCTGTTCGGTCTTGCGATTGGGCAGTACCTGCGATCGAACATTGACGAGACGCCGGAGTTCCTGCGTCTGAAAGCAAGCGGAACTACGGTTGCCAACGCTCCGGTGCAGGAACTGCTGCGCGCACATCTGCCGCAGATCCTGGTGGGAATGGGATCGAGCGCCTCGGTGACTGCAGGGTATCTATTTGTCGTCTGGTCGATGTCCTATGTGACGGCCACGCTGGGCATGAGCCGCGCGGTTGCGCTCAATGCAACAATGTTCGCGTGCGGACTATCGGCACTGGCGGCCATCGGGTTTGGGGCCCTGGGCGACCGCGTCGGATGGCGACCGATCATGCTGTTCGGCGCCATCTGCGCGGTGCTGGTCCCATTCCCCATGTTCTGGATGTTCCAGACGCGCCAGCCGGCAATGATCTACCTGGCATTGACGCTGGCCTACATGTTCGGCCAGCGCGCTGTCAATTCAGTGCAGCCAAAGTTCTTCCACGAGCTGTTCCCTGCTCGGCTTCGATACAGCGGCATCGCCTTGTCGCGCGAGCCGCTGCAGGCGCTGCTCTCCGGGCCGATGCCCTTCGTCGCTACAGCCTTGTCGTCCTGGTACGGCGGCAGCTATTTGCCGGTCGCGTGGCTGATGATTGTGCTCGGCATGTTTACCATGCTGACCGTTGTGTTTGCTCCACGGACCCCCGCCGAGCGACGGTGAATCTATCGGCTGCGGCCGGTTTGGCCGCTGGCATCGATATTCTGAGCGACGGCGGCCGACAACGCCGATTCAACCCCCGCCGACCCACGACCAAGGCCACCGGAGGCAGCGAAGCCGCCATCTACCATCAGGTTATGGCCGGTGATGAATGAAGCTTCCTCTGACGCGAGAAACAGCGCCGCATCCGCGATCTCCTCCGGGCTACCGAGCCGCTCCATGAGGCAGGATTTCTCAGCAGCGCTCCGCAGTGCTCGGCCCTTATCGCCGTGAAATGGCGAATGTTCGCTCGCGAGTATGTTTCCCGGTGATATTGCATTGACTCGGATTGCGTGCGCTGCCAGTTCGTGCGCGAGGCCAATCGCAAGCCGAATCACTCCGGCCTTGGCGACTGAATAAGGCAACAGGCAATTGACGTTGCCCGGAAAGCCAGTTCCAAATGCCAGGCCGGAAATCGAGGCGACAAAGATAATCGAACCGCGGCCACGCGCCTTTAGATGCGGAATCGCATATTTGGAGACGAGGAATTGGATGCCGAGCGTGTGATCGAGCGTCCAGCGCCAGTCAGTCAGGGAAGTGCCCTCGATGGTACCTGGCCGATGACCTCTGGCGCTATTGAATAGAATGTCGATTCCGCCGAAGCGCTTGACAGCGAATTCGATGAGTGCCTCCGCACCCTGCTCATCCATCAGGTCAAGCGGGTGCAGCGATTCCATTGTCCCGCCCCTGCTTCGCACCAGGTCGACGGTCTGTCGCCCTGCTTCCGCATCCAGGTCGCAGCCGAGCACGCTCGCCCCTTCGTCAGCAAAGCGCAAGGCCACCGCGCGGGCGATGCCGCGCCCGGTCCCGGTTAGTACGGCGACTTTTCCACTCAACCTGCCAGCCATCGTGATTCTCCAGTGTGCGCACGAGCCTCGCGTTAGATTGACAATCCTAGATAGTTGTAAGATAACAGACAAATGAGACTATTGCGCAACGGTCGTACCAGGCGCTCCGGTGACACCTATGGAAGACCGTAATGAAGTCTATCTGCGCGCGCGCAGCAGTTGGGCCCGGCAACCCGGCAATGTAATTCCGGTGCTGGATCTCGCCGCCTATCTCGAAGGCGAACCTGACGCCGAGCAGACCCTGACGACAGCACTACAGCAGGCACAGCAGAACATCGGTTTCTACTTCCTGAACAACCACGGGATTTCTGATCGAATTATTGAACGTACTTTCGCCGCGGTGGAGGATTTCTTCGCGCTGCCACTGAACGACAAACTGGCGCTGACCGCGGATGAAGGCTTTACCGGTTACCTGCCAATTTCCGGATCGCAGCTCAGGAACAGCTACGTCGGAACGAACCCCAAGCCCGATTTGACCGAAACAATCAATTTCATGCGCGACTTTCCGCCAGACAACCCGCACCGGATAGCCGGCCGCAAGATGATGGGACCGAATAAATGGCCGAGTGAATTGCAATGGTTTAAGCCAATTATGAGCGAATATATGACTGCATCGATGCGGCTTGCCTACAAGTTGCTTCCGATCTACGCGCGGGCGCTGGGCGCATCGGGCGACTACTTCGACGATAAATTTGACGATCCGAGTGTCAACTGCCGCGCTGGGCATTATCCGCCGATGCAGCCGAGCGAAGGCCAGCTCGGGCTCGGTGCGCACACCGACCTAGGCTTCTTCACGCTTCTGCCGCAATCGAAGGTTGGTGGCCTCGAGGTGCAAACTCTGGATGGCCAATGGATCGGCGTACCGATGAAGCCCGGTCACATCCTGGTCAATGGCGGCGATATGCTCGCGCGATTCTCCAACGGCCGCTTTCTGGCGACGCCGCATCGTGTCCTGCCCAATCCTGGGCCGCAACACCGGTATTCAATCCCGATATTCGTACAGCCCAACTTCAGCACTTTGGTGGTGCCGATGGAATCGTGCATGGCAATCGACCGTCCGGCGCAGTTCGAGCCGGTTCGATTCGGGGACTATAGGGAGTGGTATATCTCCCAGGTCTCTGACCGCTACGCCTCGCCCCGCGTCAGCTAATGACCGCGCCGCGCCGGAGAATCCAATCGCTCGCGCACCGCGTCATCGTGGGCGCCCGACATACCTGAAGGAACTATGCAAGCGAGAACACAGGCTACGGAAACCGTCTATGACGAGCACACCTATACGCAGGATGGCGACGGTATGCGCATCGATTGGAATGTGGGGCTACGAATGCAGGACGGTGCGCTGCTGCGCGCCGATGTGTATCGTCCTGTTGCGGATGGCCAATACCCGGTCATCCTGAGTTACGGTTGCTACGCCAAGGGTCTAGCATACCAGGAGGGCTACGCCGCGCAGTGGAACAAGATGGTCGCGGACCATCCCGAAATTCTGCAGGGGTCGACCAACAAGTACCAGAACTGGGAGGTGGCGGATCCGGAACGCTGGGTACCGCGCCGCTACGCGTTGGTGCGCGTCGATTCGCGCGGGGCCGGGTGGTCGCAGGGCGTATTCGATCCGATGCAGCCGCTCGAGACGGACGACGCGGTGGAATGGGTCGAATGGGCAGGAACCCAGCCTTGGAGCAACGGCAAGGTGGGCATGCTTGGCATCTCCTATTACTCAGTGATGCAATGGCGGATCGCCGAACGGCACCCCAAACATCTGGCGGCGATTATCCCATGGGAAGGCTATAACGATTTCTACCGGGACTACCTGCGCCACGGCGGCATCCTGTCGGAATTCCCCAAACGTTGGGCTGCCATACAGGCGACTACCGTTCAGTACGGCGTGGGAGAGCGGGCTCGCAAGAACCCCAACACGGGAGTGTCGGTCGCCGGTCCCGTCACCTTACCTGTTGATGAACTCGCCGATAATATCCTCGACACATGGCAGGAAGCCGCCAAACGACCGTTATGTGACGCCTGGTATGCGGCACGTACCCCCGATCTGTCCAAAGTCACCGTTCCACTGCTTTCCTGTGCCAATTGGGGCGGTCAGGGCATCCACCCGCGGGGCAACTTTAACGGCTATCTTGAAGCATCCTCACCGCAAAAGTGGCTCGAGGTGCACGGTGACTCGCACTGGAGCCTGTTTTCCGCCGGCTACGGATTGGCCCTGCAACAGCGGTTTTTCGATTACTACCTGCATGGAATCGACAACGGCTGGAGCACCACCCCGCCCGTCATGCTGAATGTGCGCCATCCCGGCGAGCGGTTCGTGCTCAGAGCGGAACATGAATGGCCGATCGCGCGCACCCAGTGGACGAAATTGTTCCTGGACCCGGTCAATAAATCGCTGACGGCGACTGCTGTGGCACGGGCGTGTACGGTCGAATATGACGCATCCGGCGACGGCGTGACGTTCTGGACCGCCCCGTTCGAGCACGCCACCGAGATAACCGGGCCGATGGCCGCGAAACTGTTCGTCTCGTCCTCCACCGAGGATGCCGATCTGTTCCTGATCGTGCGCGTGTTCGACCCTGATGGCAACGAAGTCACATTCATGGGCTCAACTGATCCTAATACACCCATCGCCAATGGCTGGTTGCGCGCCTCGCACCGCCGGCTAGACCCGAAACGCAGCACGCCGTACCGCCCGTATCATCCTCATGACCGTGCCGAACCGCTCACGCCGGGGCAGACGTACCAATGCGACGTCGAGATTGTCCCCAGCTGTATCGTGGTACCGAAAGGCTGGCGAGCCGCCCTGACGATCCGTGGTAAGGATTACCGGTACGAAGGCGCACTCAGCGATTTCGGCAAAACCTTCTGCTACGCCACCCGCGGCACCGGCGGCATGACGCACAACGATGCCGGCGACAGGCCGATGGAGGTGTTCGGAGGCCACGTGACATTGCACGCCGGAGGTGAGCAGGACGCATACTTGCTGCTGCCGATCATTCCCGAGACCCGATTATGATGCTAACGTTGATCGCCGTGGAATAAAGAGACTGAGGCACATGGTCGCGTCAGTAATCAGAGTCACCGAATCGCCGCTGCGGGCCCTCAACCGCGCCGACGAGGTGGCACGATTGCTTGGCGACCGCATTCGAGCCGGTGAATTTTCGGTCGGTGCCAGGCTGCCGTCGGAACAGATCATGGCCAGCCAGTTCGGTGTCAGCCGCCCTGTGGTGCGCGAAGCTATCGCTCGATTGAAGAACGAGGGGTTGGTTAGAACCCGTCAGGGCAGCGGGGCGTTTGTCTGCGAGTGGAAAATGCACTCGCTGCACTTCGATCCCGGTATCGGCGGCAGGCTCGAATCGGTACTGTTGATCTACGAGTTACGCAAGGGCATCGAAGCCGAGGCTGCCGCCCTGGCATCAGCGCGGCGGACACGCACGGAGCTCGCCAACATAAAGAAAAGGGCAAAGCGAGCCTGCGAGACCACCCAGACTCCTGACGAGAACATTAAAGCAGACATGGCCTTTCACCGTGCCATCGCCGAAGCCTCGCACAACCCATACTACATCATGGTGCTGGATTACCTGAACCGGTTTCTGCTCAATGCTTTTTCAATCGCTCGCAGCAATGCCACGCGCGCCGAATACGCTAGCGACATGGCGAACGAGCACCTCGATATCCTGGACGCGATCCACCGGAAAGATAGCGCTGCGGCGCGGCTTGCGGCGCAGAACCATATCGATCGAGCCCGCATCCGGGTAACCGAGGCGAGCAGAAGCAATTCGCAACGAGCTGGTCCTTTCCTAGCCGAGCACGACGCGCCCCGACGCAGCGTAGCGGGCCACCGCAAGCGGAAATAGCACGGGGCATCACATCAGGTGAGTAGATCGAGTCGCCAGTATGTTTAGGCGCTAAGTTACTGTCTGTAAACGTCATTTGTCTTTGGAAAGTTTAGGCAACGTCTTTTTTGGAATAGGTCTAAGCACTGACCTGACGCCGATCGGTAAGGACTTCAACCCGCGAGCCGCGCCTCGTCGGATTCCTGCCCTCCGGACCTGCAGGCCGGCGCGACGCCGGAACTTGCGGCGCGCGTCTGCCGACAGCTCGAATAGCAGCTGGGCGTTGTCGGAGCGCACGCCGGGCGGCCCTTGCAGGCCGCTTGCCGCGGCGCCGAGCGCGCCCTGCCACACCACCCTGTCGTCCATAGCCGCACTGGGTTCAACGCCCTGCATGCTGGCGCGCGGTCGATGCGATTGGCCGGGATTGCGCTTGACTGACACCACCAGGGCGGACTTGGGCTCGATGCGCCACATGACTTACACCAGGTTGCAGGCATCCGCGGCGCACGCGGGCTGCACGGCGTAGACCACCCGCGACCAGGCCGCAGCACCACGGTGGCGATTTTCTCGCGCGCGTCACCCGATGATACGATGCCGCTGGCCCCGAGGGCGCGGGGTGCTAAGGGGAGCATAACCGACCGGAGGAAGCTTGCATGATACTTGGGATGTCGATCGCCTCGTTCACGCTGTTCCACGTGGTGTTAAGCCTGATCGGTATCGCAGCAGGCCTGGTGGTGATGGCCGGCATGTGGGCCGGTAGAAAACTCGACGGCTGGACCGCGCTGTTCCTGGCCACGACAGTGACCACGAGCGTGACCGGGTTCCTGTTTCACTCCGCGAAATTCGGACCGCCGCACGTGATCGGCCTGCTGTCGCTGCTGCTGCTGGTGCTGGCGATTATCGCCCGCTACTCGTATCACCTAGCTGGATCCTGGCGCTGGATCTACGTCGTCTCCGCCATGCTGGCGCTCTATTTCAACGTGTTCGTGGGCGTGGTGCAGGCGTTCCAGAAGCTGCCGTTGCTGCAACCGCTGGCGCCGACCGGAACCGAGCCCCCGTTCGCCATCTCCCAGGGGGTGGTGCTGCTGGCTTTTGTAGCGTTCACCCTACTGGCGGTGAAGCGCTTTTACCCGCCCAGGGACAACTCGGTCATCAGTATGCGGATACCCTAGGGCACGCCGGCTACGCGCAGCACGAAGAACAGGCCGGCGGCAAACAGCGCCGCCCCCAGCAACACGCACACCGGCAGGGTGAGCACCCAGGCCAGGATGATATTGCGCACCGTCTCTTTCTGAATCCCGGAGCCGTTGGCGACCATCGTGCCGGCGATTCCCGAGGACAGGACGTGGGTGGTGCTGACCGGTAGTCCCAGAATGTCGGCTGCCTCGATGGTCCCGAACGCGACCAGTTCGGCGCAGGCGCCCTGTGCATAGGTCAGATGCGCCTTGCCGATTTTCTCACCTACCGTGACTACGATGCGCTTCCAGCCGATCATGGTTCCGAAACCCAGTGCCAGCGCCACCGCCACCTTGACCCACAGCGGAATGTAGTTGGTCAGGCCTTTGAGCGCCTTCTGGTAATCGGCCGACGCCTTCGCATCGAGCGTCGCGGGTAGCTGTTTGGCCTTGATCATGCGCGCCAGGGTTTCAGACACCATGTAGATGTCGAGTCGCAGTGCGCGGCGTTGCAGCGCGGGCACGGTCGACAGGTCCTTGATGCCGTTGAGGCCGGCCGCCACGCGCTGGTTCGCCAGGGCGAGCGACGGCAGCACGGTGTCCGTCACGTGCCCGGTGCGCAGATACATGGTCAATTGCTTGTGAGCGGTGTCGGTCTCGGCGGCGCTGGCGGCCACTGCCGGCGCAGAACCGAGCGACTGCGAGAACGCCACCGCCGAGGTCTCCAGCCGTTGCAGCGAGTCCGCGCTGGCGCTCATGTTCAGCGCAAAGGCCGCAGGCACGATGCCCACCAGGATCAGCACGATCAGGCCCATGCCCTTCTGACCGTCGTTCGATCCGTGCGCAAAGCTGACGCCGGTGCAGGTCAGCACCAGCAGACCGCGGATCCACCACGGCGGCGGCGCCTTGCCGGTGGGAGCCTGGTAGAGCTCGGGCCGGCGCAGCAGCGCCTTGGCCAACAGCAGCAGCAAGCCGGCGCCCACGAAACCGATGATGGGCGAGAATATCAGCGCCTTGACCGTGTCGGCGACCTTAGCCCAGTTGACCCCGTCTCCGAAGGCAGCATCCGGGCTCAGCAGCGAATTCATCAGTCCGACACCGACGATCGAGCCGATCAACGTGTGCGAGCTGGAGGCCGGCAGCCCGAGGTACCAGGTGCCGAGGTTCCAGATGATCGCCGAGACCAGCAATGCAAACACCATGGCGAAGCCGGCGCCGGAGCCGACATTGATGACCAGTTCTACCGGCAGCAGCGCCACGATGCCGAACGCCACCGCGCCCGAGGAAGTCAGTACCCCGATCAGGTTCCAGCAACCCGACCACACCACCGCCACCGGCGGCTTCAGGGAGTTGGTGTAAATGACCGTGGCCACCGCATTGGCGGTGTCGTGAAAGCCGTTGACGAATTCGAAACTCAGTGCCAGCGCCAATGCGAGACATAAAAGCACGGCGGTCGGCACGTCGATGCCCAAGCTGGTCAACACGGGTAACCTCTGCAGTCAGTCGTAGAACGTAGATCGTGGGTCGTTAGTCGTTGATATTGTTCCGCTGGCGCCCGGCGCAGATTATGGCGCCCCGATGACGGTTGTATGACAGGCGACTGGCGACCCGGTCGGCGGCTAAGCTGCCGGCAGGTTCAAGGATGTATGTCGAAAGACTCAAGCTGCACGGCAGCGACTGGGCGAGGTACTTCGCGCCGGTCGCGTTCTGCCTTTACCTGGCGGTGGTCTGCATTGCGCTCATTGTCACGGCAGCGTTCCTGCACAACCTGCGCGAGGCGCTGGCGGTCAGCGCCGCGGCAGCCTTCGGGCTGTTGCTCTCGGGCGCACTCGGCATGGGCGTGCTCGGCATGCAGCTGCATGAGCTGCGGTATCTGCCGGTGGCCACCGGGTTCGACAGCAAGGCGAACATTCAACTGGTACGCCGCGTGGCCCTTACCGCGGGCTGGCAACTGATGGGAGAGCTGCCGGGGGCGCGGCTGGAATTTCGCACTGCCGACTCGATGCTCGATCAGGGTGAGCTGGTAGTGGTGTTGTTTCGCGAGCGGCAGGTATTGATCGCGTGCATCTGTGATCCTGGCGTCGGCTTCTCACTGGTCGGGCGACGTCGCTGCCAGAAAAATCGCGAACTGGTGAGGCGAGCGGTGCTGCAGGCGCCGTCTTAAGTAAAGCGCGACGCTTGCCCGAGGCCGGGTGCCGGGTGCCGGGTGCCGGGTGCCGGGGGCGCGGACAGCAAGTGGCCTGACGTATCATGGCCGCGACGGGCCGATGTCCAAGGTGCCTGCCGGGGTCGTTCGGCTGCACGGTCGAACAATGCGATGGATCGGGGGAACTGCAATGGATCATGCGACACGCGTATATCAGGTGCCGGCCGAGTTTGCGGCCCGGGCCCGGATCGATGCCAGGCGTTACGCGGCCGACTACGCGCGCAGCGTGCGCGACCCGCAAGCCTTCTGGGGCGAAGTCGGCCGACGGCTCGACTGGATCCGCCCCTACACCCGCGTCAAGGATGTATCCTTCCGGCTGGAGGATTTTCACATCCGCTGGTACCAGGACGGCACCCTTAACGTCGCCCACAACTGCCTGGACCGGCATCTGGCCGAGCGTGGCGATCGGGTGGCGATCATCTGGGAAGGCGATCGGCCCGGCGAGTCGCGAACCATCACCTACCGCGAGCTTTATGCGGATGTCTGCCGCTTCGCCAACGTGCTGCGTGAACTGGGAGTGCGCAAGGGGGACCGCGTCACGATCTATCTGCCGATGATTCCCGAGGCCGCAGTCGCGATGCTGGCCTGTACCCGCATCGGCGCCGTTCACTCGGTGATATTCGCCGGATTCTCACCCGAGTCGATCGCCAGTCGCATCGAAGACTGCGGCTCGCGCATCGTCATCACCGCGGATGAGGCCCTGCGCGGCGGCAAGGTCATAGCGCTGAAGAGAAATGTCGATGCCGCAATCGCGCTGCGCGCCGATAGCCCGGTGACCAACGTGGTCGTGGTGCGCCGCACCGGCGCGGACGTGTCCATCGTCAAAGGGCGCGACGTGTCCTATGAAGAGCGGATGGCCGGCGCCGCGGCCGAATGTCCGGTCGAGGAAATGGGCGCCGAGGATCCGCTATTCATCCTCTATACCTCCGGCTCGACCGGCAGGCCCAAAGGCGTGCTGCACACCACCGGCGGCTACCTGGTATACGTTTCCTACACTTTTGAGACCGTATTCGACTACCGCGACGAGGACATCTACTGGTGCACGGCCGACGTCGGCTGGGTCACCGGACACAGCTACCTGCTGTACGGTCCGCTGTCGATCGGCGCCACGACGCTGATGTTCGAGGGCACCCCGAAGTATCCCGACCCGGGACGCTTCTGGCAGGTGTGCGATACCCATGGGGTGACGATCCTGTACACCTCCCCAACTGCAATTCGTTCATTGGTGGCTGAAGGCGATCAATGGGTAAGGCAGCATCATCGCAAATCGCTGCGTCTGCTCGGCAGCGTCGGCGAGCCGATCAATCCGGAGGCCTGGGAGTGGTACCACCAGGTGGTGGGCGATGGCCGCTGTCCGATCGTGGACACCTGGTGGCAGACCGAGACCGGCGGCATCCTGATCACGCCCCTACCAGGTGCGACCGAGCTCAAACCCGGCTCGGCCACGCGTCCGTTCTTTGGCATCGTGCCGGCGATCGTCGATGCGGCAGGGAAAGTGCTCGAGGGCGAATGCGCCGGCAACCTGGTGCTGCGCGACAGCTGGCCGGGGCAGATGCGCAGCGTCTATCGCGATCCGCAGCGCTTCATCGACACCTATTTTCGCACCTATCCCGGCAACTACTTCACCGGCGACGGCGCGCGACGCGATGCGGACGGCTATTACTGGATCACCGGACGCGTGGATGATGTGATCAACGTCTCGGGACATCGGATCGGCACTGCGGAGGTGGAAAGTGCGCTGGCATCGCACCCGCTGGTGGCCGAAGCCGCGGTGGTCGGCTATCCACACGAGATCAAAGGCCAGGGCATCTACGCCTACGTCACCGTGAGCGCCGGCAACGATCCTTCGGATGAGCTGCGGCGTGCGCTGGTGCGTATCGTGCGCGAGCAGATCGGCGCGTTCGCCACGCCCGACGTGATCCAGTGGGCCGCGGGCCTGCCGAAGACCCGCAGCGGCAAAATCATGCGCCGTATCTTGCGCAAGATCGCGGCCAATGAGACCGAGCAGCTGGGAGATATCTCGACGCTGGCCGATCCTTCGGTGGTATCACAACTGGTGAGCGAGCGGCCGAGCTAGCCGGTGTGAGCGCTGCCACCGACAGCGCCGGAAGGAATGTGCTCCCTTCCGGCGCTTGATACTGATCCCCTAACCGGCGCCCGATCAGCCGCCTTCGACCTGCTTCTTCAGGTTCGCCAGACCGCCCTGGTAAACCCCGGTGATCAGTTTCACGCCGGCCGCATCGCTTTCTGCGTCGGGGGGATTGTCAGCCGGATTCTTGCGCTTGAAGGTGCTGGACCAGCGTACCAACGTGGTGCCGTCCTTGTTTGCCTTCACGTGCAATGTGGACACATAGTCCTTGATCGGAAACGGCGTATCGACAAACTTGTAGGTGTACGAATGCGCCGCGTCGCTATAGGCCAGCAATTTTTCCTTGATGACCGGACCGTCCTTGATCGACAGCGCGCGCACGGCGCCGGGCTTGTTGTCAGTGCCTTTGACGATCTCATCTTTCGCAATGCCCGGATGCCATTTATCGAGAGCGCCAAAATCCCCGCACGCCGCCCAGACCTTGTCGGCCGGCGCATTGATGGTGACGGTCTCGACCACCTTGAGCTGCTTGGGAGCAGCGTAGGCCAGGCACGGAACAACCACGGCTGCCAATGCCGCGACGGCAAAAGCCCTTTTCATAGATATCCCCTTTCGACGAAACGTTGGTATAGCCAGGAAGCGCGCGACTATACCGTAGCGGGAATGGCGCCGCTCGCCGGCCGCGCTGCCTGGCCAGGTCGCCGAGAAGTTGAGAATGATTCTTATTTGATCCCCATGGCGGCCACGCCATCGCGCCGCTGCGTCGTTCATCAGTCGCTACCCTCAGGTGCGGGCCTGATCTCGCTCGGGTCGCGGGCCAGGCGTGCCGCGAGCAATGCCGCCTGGGTGCGATTGGAGGCGCCGAGTTTGCGCAGGATAGCCGTCATGTGCGCCTTTACCGTGGCCTCCATGATCTGCAGATCGTAGGCGATCTGCTTGTTGAGCCGGCCAGAGCACAAGAGACCGAATACTCTAAACTGCTGCGGAGTGAGCTGGGCCAGTCGCTGGGCGACATCCAGCGCGCCGGCATCGGCTGCGGCTTCAGCTTCCGGTCCGGTGCCGGCGGGGACCACGATTTCACCCCGCAGCACCGCCTGCACGTTGTCGCCGATGGTAGCGGCATCGGCCGCCTTGGAGACGAAGCCCTGGGCACCGAACGCCAGCGCCTGGGACACGGTGCGCGCATCATCGGTCGCCGACACCACGATGATCGGCAACTCCGGGTGGGAGCCGCGCAGGTGCGCCAGTGCACTGAATCCGTAGGCGCCGGGCAGATTCAGATCCAGCAGCAGCAGATCCGCGCGCGGATGCTGCTCAAGAATATCGAACAGCCCCGCGATGCTGTCGGCCTCGTAGAACTCGCTATCGGTGCAGGCCGCCGCGACCGCGCCGCGCAGCGCGGCGCGATACAGCGGGTGGTCGTCGACGATGAGGACTTTGTAGCTGATCTGCCGACTCGAGGCCGCCGGGCTAGTCGCCTGCGGCTGGCACAGATGTGTCGCCTGTCTCATTCTGCCCCCTGCCCCAAGCTCCTTGAATCGCGCCTGCGCCCAGGAGTGCAAGCAGCGTTCTAGCATCGCGGGCGCACTTGACGGCTACGACCTTAGTCGACCCGGGACCGCAGCCTGCGGCGTCTTCAGGCCGCCGACACCCGCTGCGGCTGGCGCCGAAAAGCACTCAGCAGCGCGCGCAACGCCGCCGGCCGCAGCGGTTTGTGCAGCAACGGATAGCCGGCGGTGCGGGCCAGCAGCGCGAGCTCGGCGCCGTGGTCGGCGCTGATCAGCGCCGCGCTGGTGGCAGGGGCGCGCCCGTCGCGCATACGCCGCAGCAAGTCGATGCCGTCGACACCGTCGCCGAGGTGATAATCCGCCAGTATCGCGTCGATGTCAGTCTCAGCGTAGAGCTGCTCTGCCTCGGCGCTGCTTCGCGCCTTGAGCACGTGCACGCCCCATTGCCCGAGCAGCGCTTCCATGCCGTCGAGGATCGAACAGTCGTTGTCCACACACAGCACACGCAGACCGCGCAGCCCGATCGGGTCCGCTGCCGGGCGCTGCGGTCCGATGCGTTTCAGCCCGCGCGCCTTGACGTCACGCGCCACGCGTACACCGAAAGCCGAACCGCGCCCGGGGCAGCTGGCGAATGTCAGCGCATGATCCATCAGCCGTGCCAGGCGATCGCAGATCGACAGGCCCAGCCCGAGCCCTTTCTCCCCCCAGGGCGAGGCCTGCTCGCAACGGCTGAACTCGGCGTACATGCATTGACGCTGCTGCTCGTCGATGCCCGGCCCGGTGTCGTACACCACGACTTCGAGCTCGCCGGCGCGCCGGCGGCAGCCGACCACCACGCCACCGCACTTGGTGTAGCGCAATGCATTCGACAGGTAGTTCTGGATGATCCGGCGCAGCAGCACGCGATCGCTGCGCACCAGCTCGTGGCAGGCGACGATGCTGAGCCGCAGCTGTCGCGCCTGCGCTAGCGGCGCGTATTGCCGCCGCAGCTCTTCCAGCAGCTCGAAGATCGGAAAGCTCGAGATATCCGGCTTGAGCACGCCGCTGTCAAGGCGCGCAACGTCCAGCAGATCATCGAGCAACTCTTCGGCCGCGCGCATCGAGGCATCGATGCGCACCGTCAATTCCTGCAACTCCGGGTGCGCGCGGGCCCGCGATTCGAGCGCCGAGACGAATAGCCGCGCGGCATTGAGCGGCTGCAGCAGGTCGTGGCTGGCGGCGGCGAAAAAACGCGTCTTGCTGACGTTGGCAGCTTCGGCCTCCTGCTTCGCCATGCGCTGTGCCTCGAGCGAGGCACTCAACTCCTGCGTGCGCCTGGCAACGCGCTCTTCCAGGCCCTGCTTGGCGTCGAGCAGATCCTGCTCGTGGCGCTTGAATTCCGTGATGTCGGTGTAGGTGGTGACAAATCCGCCGCCGGTCATCGGCTGGCCGTGAATGCTGTACACCTGTCCATTGCGGCGCGCGCGCTGAAACGTATAGGCGGTTCCGGCGCGCATGTGAGCCAGTCGCTTCTGCACCTGCTGTGCCGGATCGCCCGGTCCCATCTCGCCCTGTTCGGCGTTCCAGCGGATCAGGTCGGCCACCGGGCGGCCGACGTAGACCATGCCGTCCGGGTAGCCGAGCAGGTCCAGATAGCGGCGGTTCCACGCCACGATGCGCATCTGCGCATCCACCACGCTGATCCCCTGCGTGATGTTCTCCATCGTCGCCTGCAGCAGCTGGCGGCTGAAGCGCAGCTCCTGCGAAGTCTCATCGAGCAGCTCGGCCACCTCATCGACTTCCAGGCCCTTGCGCTTGAGGGCGTGCGTCAGCACCACGCGTGCCGAGGACGCACCAATGGAGCCGGCCAGCACGCGTTCGAAATGCTGCAGCAGCGCGCGATCGGCCGGCGCGCCCGGCTTGGGCAGCTCGTGGCTGCCCAGTGCGGCATATTCCTGCAGTGCCTGGCGCGCGGCCGCAGCGCCGATGATGCGAGCCGCCACGGTTTCCAGATCGCCCACCTTGGAGGTGAGCGCCGACAAGCCGCTCGCCGGGCGTTTGGGCGCGACGAAGGCGCGCGCCGCCAATCGCTCCTGCAAGGTCACGCCTTGCCGCGCCGACACGACCAGCATCACCAGCACGTTCAACGCCAGCGCCAGCAGCGCGCGCGGCCCCACCGCCCCGACACTCGAGTAGCCGGCCACTGCATGCGGCAACAGCCCGCCGGCCGCCAGGTTCGGCAGGAACAGCAGGTAGGCCCAGCTGGCGAATCCGCTCAGCATGCCCCAGAACACACCGGCGCCGCTGGCGCCGCTCCAGTAAAGCGCGGCGAATATTCCCGGGGCGAACTGCGCCACGGCAGCGAACGACAGCATGCCGATCGCCGCCAGGCTGATCGAGCCCGAAGTGGAACGATAATAGGCAAAGGCAAGCAGCGCGAACATGAAGATGGCGGCCCGCCGCAACCACAGCACGCGCCTGCCCAGGCTCGATCCATCCTCCAGTCGCTGCCGCCACAGCAGCGGTGCGGCGATGTCGTTCGAGATCATGGTTGCCAGCGCGGTGCTCGCGACCACCACCATGGCGGTCGCCGCCGATAAACCGCCGAGGAACACCAGCACCGTGAGCCAGGACGCGCCGTAGCTCATCGGCAGCGTCAGGATCAGCGAATCCGACGCCGTGTGCAGCGACAAACCGTTGCGCGTACCCAGCGCTACCACCGGTATCACCACCACGGAGAACAGCCCGAGGTAGCCGGGCAGCAGCCAGCGCGCCAGCTTCAGGTCCGAGGTGCGCGCGCACTCCACCACACCGACCTGGAACTGACGCGGCAGGCAGAAGATCGCCGCCGCCGCCAGTACGGTACTCATGAGCTCATTGCCGTTGAACAGCGTGGAGCCGATCGCCAGTCGCGCGGGCAACAGCCAGGCGTGACCGCGCAGTTGCAGACAGGCGAACACACCCACGGCAACGAACGCGAGCAGTTTGAACAGCGACTCGAACGCAATCGCGAGCATCAGGCCCTCGCGGTGTCGTGTCGCGTCCACGCGCCGGGCGCCGAACAGCACCGCGAACAGCGCCATGGTCAGCGCCACGGCGAGCGCCGTGTCCCGATACCACGGTGCATGGCCTGCCGCGCCGGGAGTCAGTACGTCGATGCTCGCGGCGACCGCCTTGTACTGCAGGGCAATGTAGGGAATGGCCGCCGCCAGCGCGATCAGACTCACCAGCACCGCCAGCGCCCTGCTCTTGCCAAACCGGGAGGCGATAAAATCAGCGATCGAGCTGACCTTGTGCGCGCGCCCGATCTCCACCAGCCGCTCCATGAAGGGCAGCGCGAACAGGAACACCAGCGCCGGACCCAGGTAGATCGGCAGATAGGCCCAGCCGTCGCGCACCGCACTGCCGACCGCCCCAAAGAAGGTCCAGGAGGTGCAATACACTCCGAGCGCCAGCGCATAGATATAAGGCCGGAGTTGGCGCTGATTGGTATAGAGTCGGTGGCGATCTCCGTAGAACGCGATCGCAAAAAGACTGCCCAGGTACCCCATCGCCATCAGCGATAGCAGCCAGCCCGAAAACATAGTCCCCCCTTGTTACAAACACTCTAAGCCGACCGGGTAAGCAAGACAAATTCCCCCGTCATCGCTTTTTCACTACAACCGCGGCTACGACTTTAGTCGACAGCTATGCCGCATATGAGCCAGTTGCGACCAAGGTGTAATACCGGCACCGGGCGCACCGGCCGAGCATTGTCCCCAGATAACAACAGGGGTGGTGCAATCCAATGTCGACCAGCGACGCCCTGGACCGGGACGCCATCATCCGTGGTGCGCGCTTCCCGGTACATGCACCAGCGCAGAAACACATGTCATTGCGGGGGCTGATGGCGCTGCCGGTAATCCGTTGAGCTGCGGCGCTGTCGGGTAACTATTCATGCGGAGGTCGGTAAAATGAAAACATTCCCTTATCGTGCGGCATCGGCAATTGGTCTGGTTCTGGCTTGCGCATCCGCACTGGCTGCGGACATGAAGGACCCGATACCCGATAGCTTGTCGCTTGGCGGCGTGACCGTGTATGGAACGGTTGACGTCGGTTACGCCTATCAAAGCCACGGCGTCCCGTCGAGCGCTCAATATGTCGGCGGCCTGGAGTACCAGGCCTTTACCACCACGCGAAATTTTGCCGGCTCGGTGTCGTCGCTGGCGGAAAGCGGGCTCGAGCAATCCAAGGTCGGAATCAGGGTATCCGAGCCGATCAGCGGCGACTTCACCCTGGTGGCGAACGCCGAGACCGGCTTCAATCCGCTGTCCGGACAGCTGACCGACGCCTGCGCGGCCCTGGTCACCAACAGCGGCAAGCCGCAGGGCCAGCAGACCGCGAACGCCGACAGCAGCCGCTGCGGCCAGGCCTTCAACAGCGTCCTGCTTGGAGGCGTCAGCAGCAAGACTCTCGGCACACTGACGATCGGCCGTCAGAACTCGCTGCAGCTCGCCGCGCTGGTTGGCTACGATCCGCAGGCGCTGTCTTACGCATTTTCGTTCCTGGGTTATTCGGGCTTCAACGGCGGCGCGGGCAGCACCGAGGCCGCGCGCTGGGATAACTCGATCAAATACGCGTACGCCAACGGTCCGGTGCGCGTCGCATTGATGTATTCCAATGGCGGCCAGGACACCGGTCTGCTCCATAGTGGCTTCGCCGCGGACCTCGGCACGACATTCGGCGCCCTGTCCCTGGACGCCGTCTACGAGAATATGAACGGCGCCGTCAACCTCAGAAGCTCGTTCGACAATGCCGCCAACCCGACGCCCACGCCCGGACTGGCCGCCTTCATCTCCGATGACACGTCGTACAACATCATGGGCAAATACGTGTTTGAGTTCGGCGATACGAAGGTGAAGGATAAGCTCACGCTGTACGCGGGCTACTCGCACATTCAAAAAGCCCATTCGGACTACACCACCGGGGCGGCCGAGAACAACTATCCGATCTCGGTGGGCATCAACATCAACAATTCCGCCGAGTACAGCATGGAGTGGGTGGGTGCGCGCTATGCGCTGAGTTCGGGCTGGAACTTCGTTGGCGCGTTCTATCACATCACCCAGAACAGCTGGACCATCGGTCTTGGGACCGACGGCCAGCAGGGTCTGGGCTGCGCTGCGGCCGGCTTGCTGTGCGCGGGCGACTTCTATGAGGCGTCGGGCGTGGTCGACTACGTCATCAACAAGCACTATGACGTCTACGGCGGCTTGAACTACTCGGAGGTCACCGACGGTCTCGCCAGCGGCTTTCCCGGTACGCCGGGTGCCAATGCCACCACCGGCAGCGAAAACCAGGTCACCGCCATGGTTGGATTTCGGGTGAAGTTCTGACGCGGGCATGCCGGCGCGCAATCGGCTAGAGTGCAGGCCGCTGCACTCTGGCCGCGCCGGCGATCCGTTGCGGACCATGAGCTTTAGCCGTCGCGTTTCACGCGGCGAATGACCTTTCCGCAAGGCGGCCCGAATTTTGCGTCAAGAGGAACCGGAGGAGCAGCGCGGCGACAGCGAAACCGATCGCTTCGTACGCACCATGGGTGGCAAGGCGTCCACCATCGGCCGCGAAGCTGCCGAGGTGCGTGGCGTCATCGACGATACGCAGAAACTATCGGTACGCCAGGCGCAGGCCGTCGCGACGCTGGCGGGGCAGCTGCGCGACATCACGCAGGCCCAGGACAGCATAGGACAGCATTCGCGCACCAGCCTGTCGGCTGTAGCCCAGGCCCGCGAGGCGGTGGAAGCAGTCGGTCGCGAAGTCAAGGAAGTCGTCCAGACGCTGCGCCAGGTGGCGGAAGGCGCCGGCCGGATCGCGAAGATCGCGCTGCAGACCCGCCTGGTGGCGCTCAACGCATCCGTGGAAGCCGCTCATGCGGGCGAGGCAGGTCGCGGCTTCAGTGTGGTGGCGGACGCGGTCAAGGAACTGGCCGCCCAGGTCGAAGCCACGTCCAAGAGCATCATGAGCACCGTGGGCGAACTCGACAAGCGGGTGGACCTGCTGGCGCAGGAAATCCAGGCGCGTTCCGCCAAGGAGAAGCCGAGCAGATTCCATCAGACGCTGACCGAGGTCGAATCCAGCGTCAGTGCCATCGGCGTGGCGGCGACCGCCAGCCGCGACATCAGCGACGGCCTGGATCGGCAGATGGCGGCCATCGAGTCGGAGATGCACGCCACCGCGCGTGCGCTCGAAACGGCGATGCACCGCAGCGAATCCTTCCTGACGCTGTCGGAGGAGATGATCGAGGCGGTTGCGGACAGCGGCGTTGAAACCTCGGACACGCCGTTCATCCGTGCCGCGCAGCAAGCCGCAGCCGATATCGGCCGGCTGCTGGAAGACGCGGTCGGTTCGGGCCGGATCCCGCTCCCCGACCTGTTTGACGAGGACTACCGGCCGATCCCCGATACCAACCCGCCCCAGCACCTGACGCGTTTCGTGGAGCTGGCAGACCGGCTGTTTCCGCAGGTGCAGGAGCGGCTGCTCGAGCTGAGTGATCGCGTCATCTTCTGCATCGCAGTCGATCGCAACGGCTACGTTGCCGCGCATAACAAGAAATACAGCCACCCGCGGCGCGGGGACGTTGCCTGGGACACGGCCAACAGCCGCTATCGGCGCATCTTCAACGACCGCGCCGGCCTGGCCGCAGGCCGCAATCAGCGACCGTTTCTGTTGCAGACCTACCGGCGCGACATGGGGTCGGGCAAGTTCGTCGTGGCCAAGGAGGCCGATGCGCCGATCACGGTGCAAGGCAAGCACTGGGGCGGCTTGCGCCTGGCCTACAAGTTCTGATCATGGCGGGTCATTTCTTGAGCACGATGAACAAGCGCCGGAACGCAAACAGCGTGATGCCGTCAGCGCGGCGCGGATAAGCGGCGCGCAGCCGCATCGCGTAATCGGCCTCAAACCGGGTGCGCTCGCTGGCATCCAGGCGCTCCAGAAACGGCATCAGCCAGGTGCCCCGGGTCCACTCCTTGACCGGGTCCTCGCCCGAGAGCGCCTGCAGGTACTCGCTCTCCCAGATGTCGAGGCTCGCGGCCAGGGGCGCCAGCAGCGCGTAATAGAACTGCGGCTCCGCCACCGGCGCTGGTACCAGCAGCGACTCAAGCTTGCTGCGCCACGGGCCGGCGCGCGCGGCAGCTTCGATCAGGGTGTGCGACGGTGCGGCGAAGTTGCGCGGCATTTGTACCGCCAGCACGCCGTGCGGCGCCAGCATCGCCACCAGGGCCGGAAACAGCTGGCGGTGATCGGGCAACCAGTGCAAGGCGGCATTTGAATAGATGACGTCTGCCGGACGCTCGGCCTGCCAGTCCCCCAGGGCCTGGTGTACCCAGCGCACCTGGGGCAAGCTCCTGGCCGCTTGGGCCAGCATGGCGGCGGATGCATCCACGCCGATGATCCTGGCATCCGGCCAGCGTTCCGCCAGCACCGCAGTCACGTTGCCGGCCCCGCAACCCAGGTCATAGACCAGCGCCGGCTCGGCGCAGGCGACGCGTGCCAGCAGGTCCATTGCCGGGCGCAGCCGCGGCTGCGAGAATTTCAGGTACTGCTGCGGGTCCCAGCTCACTCTCCGAAAATAGCATGACGGGATTGGCGCCTACAGACGCGCAGCGGCTGCCGCGCCGAAACTGCGGCGTTCATTTGCAGGGAAAAGGATCGGCAGTGCCAGGGAATAAATTAGCCCGCTATCGCTCCAAACGCGACTTCCGCCAGACGGCCGAGCCGCGCGGCACGGAGCCGGTGGCGAAATCGAAGCGGCGGCGATTCGTGATCCAGAAACACGACGCACGCCGGCTGCACTACGACCTGCGCCTGGAGCTGGACGGGGTATTTAAATCATGGGCAGTGGCGCGCGGCCCGTCGCTCGATCCGGCCGACAAGCGCCTGGCGGTGGAGGTCGAGGATCACCCGCTCGACTACGGTGACTTCGAGGGGACGATCGCGCACGGGCAGTACGGCGGCGGCACGGTGCAGCTATGGGACCGCGGCTACTGGCAGCCAGCGCCGGGAATCGCGCCTGAGGCGGCGCTGAAGGCGGGTGAACTCAAATTCGAATTGCAGGGCGAGCGGCTGCACGGTGGCTGGGTGCTGGTGCGGATGCGCCGCGATCGCGAGGGCGGTGGGCGCACCAACTGGCTGCTCATCAAGCATCGCGACCAGGCCGCCGACCCGGCGCATGCGCAGGCGCTGCTGCTGGAGGATCGCTCGGTGGCATCCGGACGCACCATGGCGCAAATTGCCGCCGGTCGCGGCAAAGCACCCAAGCCGTTCATGCGGGCCGGCAGCCGCGGCGCTACCCCCGACGCCGTCTGGCCGTCAAAGCCGGCCACGCGCGCCGCAGCTATAGCCGCGGTAAAGGCCGCGCCACCGGCACGCCGCGTGAGCCGCACCACCCGCCGCTCCACCACAGCGATGCCGCGTTTCATCGAGCCGCAGCTGGCAACGCTGGTGGCGCGGCCGCCGACTTTCGCGGACTGGGTGCATGAGGTCAAGTTCGACGGCTATCGAATTCAGCTGCGGGTCGAGGGCGGGCGCGCGGTGCTGCGTACCCGCAAGGGCCTGGACTGGAGCGAGCGCTTTCCCGAGATCGCGCAGGCGGCGACGCATCTTCCGGATTGCATCGTCGACGGTGAAATCGTCGCACTGGATGCGCAGCGCGTGCCCGATTTTGCAGCGCTGCAGGCGGCACTGTCCGAACACCAGACCGCAAAGCTTACGTATTTCGTATTCGACCTGCTGTTCCTGGGCGCAGAAGATCTGCGCTCATTGCCGCTGTCGCAGCGCAAGCAGCGACTGCGCCGGCTGCTGCCGGACAAGCGCGGCGGCGTGATCCGCTATGTGGATTACTTTGCGGCCAAGGCTGATGCGGTGCTGGCCTCCGCCTGCCGCATGTCGCTCGAGGGCATCGTCTCCAAACGGCGCGATGCGCCCTACGTCTCCGGCCGCGTCGGCGCGTGGACCAAGAGCAAATGCCGCGCCGGACATGAAGTGGTCATCGGTGGCTACACCTTTCGCGATGGGGCGCCGCGCTCGCTGCTGGTTGGCGTGCATCGCGGCGATCGGCTGGTGTATGTGGGCCGCGTGGGCACCGGTTTCGGGCAGCAAACCGCAGGTGCGCTGCTGCAGCGGCTGAAGACAGTGAGCAGCGCTCGCAGCCCGTTCAGCGGCGCCGAGGCGCCGCCATCGCAACCGGATGTGCGCTGGGTGAAACCGGCGCTGGTGGCAGAGATCGAGTTCGCCGGCTGGACCGGGTCGGGAATGGTGCGCCAGGCGGCATTCAAGGGTCTGCGAGAAGATAAACCGGCAGGCGAAGTGCAGGCGGAGAAACCCTCGAAGCTTGTCCGGGGCGACGTCAAGCCATTGCTGGCGGCGAAGAGCGCCGCCACTCCACGCCGCCGCAGTGCCAGACCTGCTCGCGGCACGGCGCCGGCCGCGCCCGCTTCGCGGGCTGCCGCCGCCGGCGGCGCCACTGTCCTGGGTGTGAGCATTTCGACACCCGACAAGAGCCTGTGGCCCGATGCCGGTGACGGTCGCCCGGTGAGCAAGCTCGATCTGGCGCAGTACTACGCCGCGGTGGGTGACTGGATGATGCCGCATGTGGCGGGACGTCCGTGCTCGCTGGTGCGAGCGCCGGATGGCATCGGGCGCGGGCAATTCTTTCAGCGCCATGCGATGCCCGGACTGTCGAGCCTGCTGGAGCTGGTGACGGTGAGCGGCGATCGCAAGCCGTACCTGGTGATCGAGCGCGTGGAGGGCCTGGTGGCGGCCGCGCAGATTGCGGCACTGGAACTGCACCCCTGGAACTGCGCCCCGAACAAACCGGAAGTCCCCGGCCGGCTGGTGTTCGACCTCGATCCGTCGCCCGAGCTGGCCTTCAGTGCGGTAATCAAAGCCGCGCTCGAGCTGCGCGAGCGCCTGGAGGCGCTGGGTTTGCAGGCATTCTGCAAGACCACCGGCGGCAAAGGGCTGCACGTGGTGACGCCGCTGGCGAGCGAGCGCAAGCCGCTGGACTGGCCCAGTGCCAAACACTTCGCGCAGGCGCTGTGCGTGCGGATGGCCGCCGACAGCCCGGAGCGATTCTTGACCACCATGGCCAAGAAACAGCGCAGCGGCCGCATTTTTCTCGATTACCTGCGCAACGATCGCACCGCGACCGCGGTGGCACCGTTGTCCCCGCGCGCGCGCCAGGGCGCCACGGTGTCGATGCCGTTGCTGTGGCCGCAGCTGCGTTCGGGCCTGGACCCGGCGCGCTTTACGCTGCGCACCGCACCGGCGCTGTTGGCGCGCAACAAACCGTGGCCGGACTACGCGCGTGCAGCGCAGTCACTGCGGGCGGCAATCAGGCTTTCCACCAGCACGTGAGGGGCATCATGGCTAGACCTGTCTGGAACGGCAGCATTTCGTTCGGGCTACTCAATGTACCGGTGCAGATTTTCTCCGGCGAGCGTTCGGTCGATCTGCATTTCCGCCTGCTCGACAGCCGCGACAAGAAACCCATCCGCTACGAGCGCATCAACTCCGACACCGGCGAAGAGGTGGCGTGGAAGGACATCGTCAAGGCATTCGAATACGAGAAAGGCAACTATGTGGTGATTCCCGAGCAGGAACTGCGCGCGGCGGCCCCCGAGGTGACCGAAACGGTCACCATCGAAGCCTTCGTCGAGCGTGACGCCATCAGCCCGATGTATTTCGAGAAACCGTATTTTCTGGTGCCCGGCAAGAAGGCCGAGAAGGGTTACGTGCTGCTGCGCGAAACGCTGCGCAAGACCGGCCGCATTGGCATCGGCAAGGTGGTGATCCGCACCCGCCAGTACCTGTCGGCGCTGATGCCACAGGGCGACGCACTGCTGCTGAACCTGATGCGATTCCCGCAGGAACTGATCGAACCGGACCAGTTCGAGCTGCCGGCCGGAAAATTATCGACCTACCGCATCTCGCCACTGGAACTGAAGATGGCCGAGCAGCTGATCGACTCGATGACTGCGGCATGGAAGCCGGCGGATTACCGCGACGACTTTCGCGACAAGCTGCACAAGTTCATCCAGCGGCGTATCGCCAGGACCGGCGCTGGCGGAAAGCACGAGCAGGAGGAGACGGCGCCGACACCCAAGGAGGCGAGCAATGTCGTTGACTTCATGGCACTGCTGAAGAAGAGCCTGGCCGCGAAAGGCAGCAAGGGCAGTAAGGGTGCCAAGATCCCAGCGCAGCGCACACGTGCCGGCGCGCACCGCAAGCCCCGCGGCTCAGTACGCCGCGCGGGGTGATGTTCTAGGCGCGGGTTACACGGGAAATATAGATAACAATTTCTGCACGTTACGATACTTATATCGTGTTATTTATTGCTTGCCAACCAGCACTGGCCGATCGCGGTACAGATGCGGAAACAGCCGCTGCAAGTTCGCGATCTTCGGCAGGTCGTTCTGCACGATATAACCATAGTCGGTGTTGCGGACCAGGAAGTCCTGGTGGTAGTCCTCGGCCCGGTAGAAACCCTTCAGCGGGGCAAGCTGCGTGACGATCGGCTGCGGGAAAATGGCCGCCTGCTGCAATTGCACGATGTAGGCCTGCGCGATTGCCTGCTGGCGCGCGTCGGCGTAAAAAATCTCCGATCGATAGCGCACGCCCTCGTCCGGGCCCTGGCGATCGAGCTCGGTCGGATCGTGCGCCACCGAGAAGTACACGCGCAGGATGTCGCCATAGGACAGCTCGCGCGGATCGAAGATGATCTGGACCGATTCAGCGTGGCCGGTGGTGCCGCCGCCGACCATCGCGTAGTGCGCCGTGGCCGCGCTGCCGCCCGAATAGCCGGCGAGCACACGCTGCACGCCATTGACGTGCTCGAACACTGCTTGCATGCCCCAGAAGCAGCCCCCGGCCAGTACTGCGGTCTGCGGTTTGCCGGGCAGCTTGGTGTCGTCGAGCACGGGCGCCGGGAACGACGGCGCGCCGCCGGCCGCAAAGGCGGCAACAGGAACCACGGCAAACAGCACGCGCACGCAGGTCGCGAATCGCAATTGCCGCGGCAGCGCCATGGCTCGGCTTTCAGGATCTGGCCACGAACTGCATTGCAGCCGAATTCATGCAGTAGCGCAACCCGGTAGGCTTCGGGCCATCGTTGAACACATGGCCCAGATGCGCGTCACAACGCCGACAGGACACTGCGCTGCGCGTCATGCCGAGGCTGTTGTCCACAGCTTCCACGATGTTGTATTTGGAGATCGGCTGCCAGAAGCTCGGCCAGCCGGTCCCGGATTCGAATTTAGTGCGCGAGTCGAACAGCACCGTGTCGCAGCAGATGCAGTGATACAGGCCGCTGGCGTGCAGATTCCAGGTTGCTCCGGTAAATGGCGTCTCGGTACCCTCGCGCCGAGTCACGTCATAGGAGAGCGCGGACAATTGCTGGCGCCATTGGGCGTCGCTCCTGATCACCTTGGGCACGCGCGCGGTTCCAAGACTGGGCCCGGCCGGCGAGAAGCTCTCGATCAGCACCTCCGAGGCAGGACCGGCCGGCGTCGCAGTGTCGATCGGCGCCGCGGCTGCCCCGGATGCTCTCACCAGCAGCAACGCCGCAGCGGCGCCGCAGCACGCTGCCCCATAGCCCAGCACGCTCCGGCGGGTCACCACATCCGGGCTTGGGTAGTTCATTGCCCGGCCGCAGCCGCGGATACGATGCCCCACGGGCTGCCGCCCACCGTAATACGGGTTTCCACGCGTCCCGATGCAAGATCCACTACCGAGATATCACCGCCTGGCCCGTTCGCCGTGTATGCCTTGCGGCCGTCACCGCTCAGCGCCACGCCCCAGGGACGCTTGCCGATATCAGTCATCGTCCTGAGAATCTGTCCAGAGTCCGGATCGATCTCCAGCAGGGTCCCGGCACGCCCGGTGGTCACATACAGGAGTCGACCATCGGCGGAGGCGACCAGGCCCATGGGACGCACCAGCTTCGGATCGCCGAGCGAGATGGTCTTGATGACCTTGTAGTCGTCGGTATTGAACACCGTGATCGAGGCGCCGAATTCGTCGGTGACATAGCCGGTGTGACTGCGGGTCGACAGCAGCACGGCACGCGGACGCGGCAGGGTCGGTATCGAGGCCAGGACCTTCATGGTCCTGGTGTCGACGGCATCGACCCGATTCGAGGTCTCGCAGGCGGTGTAGGCGATGCGATCGTCCTGGCTCACCGCGACGCCCTCCGGCTCCGAGCCTACCGTGGCCGCGGCACGGATGGTGCCAGCGACCAGATCGATGGCGGACAGCATGCCGGTGTCCTCGTTGGACGCATACAGCGTCTTGCCATCGTGCGAGAGCGCAAAGGTCTCCGGGTCGGCATTGCTCGGGTAGGTGTTGACCAGTTTGCGCGATTGCAGGTCAACCACGCCGATGCCGTCGAAGCGCCGATCGGGCGGCGGCAGTTTCGACTCGTCCACATTCGGGCCGCCGTTGGGAGAGCCTGACAGCGCCACGTACAAACGCGAGCCATCTGCCGACACGACAATACCGCGCGGACGCCGCCCGACCGCTACGCTGGCGATGACTTTGGCGGCCGCCGGATCCACCACCACGACGTTGCCGCCGCTCTCATCGGACACGTACAGGCGTTCACCGGCGCCAGCGGCGGCGGCATAGACCGGCACAGCGAAGCAAATGACGCCCAGCAGCGCCGCCGAGGCGGCTGATCGTTCAGTGCGCATCAATATTCCAGTGGCTTTCCAGTGACGGTGGCAACGAACGCTACCTTACGCGATCGACGCGCCGACGCGATAGCCACCTTTCGACCAGACGGCGGCAGCGAAAGTTCGATCCCCGGACCAGTCCAGGGGATCGTTGGCGCTGTAAAACCTACCGGCGGTCAGTAGACCACGACACTACGAATCGACTCGCCGGAATGCATCAGGTCGAAGGCGTCGTTGATCTTGTCGAGCGGCATCTTGTGGGTGATCAACGGATCAATCGAAATCTTGCCGTCCATGTACCAGTCGACGATCTTCGGCACGTCGGTACGGCCGCGCGCCCCGCCGAAGGCAGTGCCTTTCCACACCCGTCCGGTCACCAGCTGGAACGGCCGAGTCGCGATCTCCTGGCCGGCCCCAGCGACACCGATGACGACCGACACGCCCCAGCCGCGATGACAGCATTCCAGCGCCTGGCGCATCAGCTTCACGTTGCCGATGCACTCGAAGCTATAGTCCGCACCGCCATCGGTGAGCGCCACCAGGTGCGCCACCAGGTCGCCCTCGACTTCCTTCGGGTTTACGAAGTGGGTCAGGCCGAATTGTTCCGCCAGCGCCTTGCGCTTGGGATTCAGATCGACGCCGATGATCTTGTTGGCGCCGGCGAGTCTCGCGCCCTGGACCACGTTGAGGCCGATGCCGCCGAGCCCGAACACCACCACGTTGGCACCTGGCTCAACCTTGGCGGTGTTGATGACCGCGCCGACGCCGGTAGTTACGCCGCAGCCGATGTAGCACACCTTGTCGAACGGCGCGTCCTCGCGGATCTTTGCCAGTGCGATCTCCGGCAGCACGGTGAAGTTCGAAAACGTCGAACAGCCCATGTAGTGGTACACCTTCTCGCCGCCAATCGAAAAGCGGCTGGTACCGTCGGGCATCACACCCTTGCCCTGGGTGGCGCGGATCGCAGTGCACAGGTTGGTCTTGCGTGACAGGCAGCTCTTGCACTGGCGGCACTCGGGCGTGTAGAGCGGAATGACATGATCGCCTTTCTTGAGCGTCGTGACTCCCGGCCCCACGTCGACCACGATGCCGGCGCCTTCGTGGCCGAGGATGCACGGGAACAGCCCTTCCGGGTCGCCGCCCGAGCGTGTGAACTCGTCCGTGTGGCAGATCCCGGTCGCCTTGTTCTCCACCAGAACCTCACCGGCTTTCGGTCCCTCGAGGTCCAGGGTGACAATTTCGAGCGGCTTACCGGCGGCGTAGGCAATGGCTGCGCGTGTTTTCATGGCTCATCGTTCCCTTAAAGATGCTGAGGAGATAGAGTCGGTTTTGCAAATTTCAAGCCAACAGATGACCGCGTTGGCAGCGGTCACGATCGATCGCACGCCTGCCTTAAGGCTCGCGCGCACAAGTCGCCGGACCCCCCGCGATGCGAGGAGTCCGGCGGGTCGCAGCCAACGCTAGGCTGCGAGGACGCCTTTCGCCTTGGCCGTATGGGTCGCAATCAGATCCATCAGCTGTGGGGTCAGGCAATCGTACGGCTCGAGGCCCAGTTCCTTCAGCCGCGCACGGATCGCCGGCATCTGGTCGGGTTTGGTCCCGGACTCGATGACGGAAGACACGAAGGCGGCGAACTTGGGTTCTTCCCAGCCTACTTCCTTCGACAGCTCCACGTGGATGAAATCGAATCCATACAGCGGGTGATTCTTGTTCTCGATCCGGCCATACATGTGCACGCCGCAGCCAGTGCAGGCATGACGCTGGATCGCCGCGCTCGGGTCCACGACCTTGAGCTTCTGCGCATTGGCCGTGACGCTGAGCTTGTCACGCGGCACCACGCCAACGACCGAAAATGTCGCGCCCTGGGGCTTCCAACACTTGGTGCAACCGCAGGCGTGATTGAACGCGACGTTGCCCGTGATCTTGACCGTCACTTGCTGCTGAGCGCATTTGCAGGTCAGCGTACCGCCGGCGAAACTCGGATTGCCGTGCTTGACTCCCTGATCAACGGAAGGGTGAATTGACACTGTAGCCATGATTGTTTTGCCTCGCTTTACGAATTAAACACGACGACCATTATTCTCAAACAAGCTCGCGACTGCCCGGCGCGCCGTTGAAACCGTGGCGCACGAGTCCGTGCCGATGCATCTTGCGATACATCGTACGGCGACTGATATGCAAACGCGCCGCGGCGGCGCTGACATTCCATCGACATCCTTCGAGTGTGCGTCGCAACGCATCGCGTTCCGCGCAGCTGAGCACGCCCTCACCGTCCGCATCGACTTCGGCGTGCCGCATCTCGCCGCCGGGCGCCGGTGCCGCGCTGCCGCCCGCCAGCCAATCGTCGCTGAAGTCGGCCAGGGTCAGCCGGTCCGAGGCGCGCAGCGCCAGCATGGTGCGCACCACGTTGCGCACCTGGCGCACATTTCCCGGCCAGGAATGACGCACCAGGCGCTCCAGCAGCGCCGCTTCGATGTCGACCGCCGGACCGCTACCGGTCTCGCTCTGCAGCAGCTTTCGAATCAGCTCGCCGCGATCGGTGCGCTGTCGCAGTGGCGGCATGCGTACCGTGATGCCGTTGAGGCGGTAGTACAGATCCTCGCGAAACAGGCCCTTGGCGATCAGATCCACCGGATCGCGCTGCGTGGCGCTCAGGATGCGCACGTCGACGCTGACCACCTTGTTGCCGCCCAGTGGCATCACTTCGCGATCTTCGATCACATTGAGCAGCCGCGCCTGCAGCGCCAGCGGCATGTCACCGATCTCGTCGAGAAACAGCGTGCCGCCGTTGGCCTGGAGGATTCTGCCCATGCTGCCTTCGCGCGCGGCACCGGTGAAGGCACCGGGCTTATGGCCGAACAGTTCGCTCTCGATCAGATTCTCAGGGATGGCGGCGCAGTTGACCGCGACGAACGGTTTATCGGCGCGGCGGCTGGCGTTATGAATCGCTCTTGCGCAGTAGCCCTTGCCGGTGCCGGTTTCCCCGAGCAGCAGCACTGAAATGTCGCGATCCACCACGCGGCGCAGGATGTCGACGTTATGCATCATCGCCGGATCCGTGGAATGCAGGCAATCGAGCGAGCCACGCGTCTCGCTCGCTGGGGCAGCCGCGGCCGCCGCGGCCACTGATGCGCCGGCGCGTCGCACCGGTTCCGCCGGTCCGTGCACGGTCGCAAACCAGCGCCGCGAGCCGAGTGTGGCCGGCAGCGCCTCGGGCCTGAAGCCCTGGCGGTCGGACAACTGCATCAGGGCACCGAGACTGGTGTCGAGCACGCGATCGACGCGTTGCCCGCACAGTGACTCATGGTCGCGCAGTCCGAGCAGCTTGAGCGCACCACGATTGGCGCCTTTGATGGTTCCCTGGTCATCGAACGCCACCACCCCTTCCCCGGGCGTGCTGACGAACTCCGCGCAGCGGTGGAAGCGCAGCACGTGGAACTCCCTGCAGGCGCCCAGAAAGGCGCGGTTTTCCACGTTCTGGGCCGCCAGGTCCACCAGGGCCAGCGTATGAGTCTGGGTGTGCGACGAGGCGCCGGAGATATCGAGCGCCGCGAGCAGCTGGCCACGCATATCGAATATCGGCGCCGCGGAGCAGGTGAGCTGGGTGTTTTGCGCCAGGAAATGATCGGTGCGATGTATGACCACCGAACGCTGGGTCATCAGGCACGTTCCCATGCCGTTGGTGCCCATCTCGCGCTCGCTCCACATGACGCCTTCGCGAAACCCGCAGCGGCGGGCGATCGCCGAGAATCCCGGATCCCCGACGTAGCTGAGGATCACGCCATCGCGATCGGTCAGCATGATGCTGTACTCGGAATGCTCCATCAGCTTTCCGAGGCCCTCCATCTCGATGCGTGCGATTGCCAGCACCACACCCAGCCGCTCGCGCCGGGCCTGCAGGTCGGCGCGCTCCACCATCGTGGGTCGGCGGGTTTCCTGCGGGTCGAGGGAATAGGTGTTGATGCAGCGATTCCAGGACGCGCGCACGATTTCGTCGACCGGCAGTCCCGCCGTCCCCCCATGCCTTCGCACCGCATTGCCTACCGGGTCGGGGTGACCCTGGGCGGACGGTCTGGCTCGCATCATGGTGAACTTCCCCCCGGAATCAATTATGGGTTCTTGGGCTCCACAGGGTCCGGCGGGCAGCCGAACTTGCACTCCGGTGCACCATGATAATTGGAGCGCACGAACGCCAGTATGTGCCACAAGTCGTCATCCGTTGGCACAATGGCGCCCATTGGTGGCATCGGACCCACCACGTTTTCATGGCCCTTGCGTGTGTAGCCCTTGGTTTGCAGCTCGTCCGATCCGAGCGATACCAGCCTGAACAGCGTATCGTCGTCGCCGCCGTACACCCAGGTGTCGTTGGTCAGCGGGGGGCACATGCCGCCACCGCCATTGCCGCCATGGCAGCCATTGCAGCCGGCACGAAAGTAGGCTTTGCGACCGGCCTCGACCGCAGCGGCGTCATCGTCCTTGTAGGGGTTCTTGAGCTCCCCCTTAGGGGTGCTGTTGACGCGCTGCACCGGGGGCACCGAGCCGGCGGGAGCTGCCGCCGGAGCCGCCGCGGGCGACGCCGGAGCTGCGGCCTGATCCGCGAAGGCGGCCGAAACTGCCAGCAATGACAGACAACCGAATACCGTGCTTTTGAACACTACTCACCCCTGTGGCTCTATTATTGATCGAAGACGGGAACCGATCCACGACAAGCAAAAATCAGGCCCCCGGATGCCCCGGCACCGCTACCGGGGATGGTGACCCCTGCTGCGGCTCATCCAGTAGCTTGATCACCGCCTCGTGGCCCTTGGCCCGGGCGATCGACAGCGCCGTATCGCCGCGCTCGCTTTGTGCCGCCACGTTGGCGCCCGAATGCACCAGCAGCGCTACCAGGCTGGTGCGGCCGTCCGCGGCCGCAATCATCAGGGCGGTGACACCGCCGGAATTGCTGGCATTGACGTCGGCGCCCTTTTGAATCATGACCTTCGCCGCGGCCTCGGACTGTCCCGCCACGGCCAGCATCAACGGCGTGTAGCCGGCATCCCCCATCGGGTGCGTGTAGTCCGCGCCGTTTTCCACCAGGGCTACCGCCGCCGCTTCCTTGCCATATTGCAGAGCGATGGCCAGCGGCGTCAGGTTGCCCGGCCCGACGAAATTGGGGTCGGCCTTGTGCTCGGCGAGCAATTTGACCGCCGCGGCATCGTCGGTCCAGGCGGCGGTCATCATCGGTGACCAGCCGTCGCGATCGATCGCGCTGACGCTGGCACCGTGCTCGAGCAGGTACTTGACCACCGGCTCGGAGCGCCGCGCCAGTGCATGGTGCAACGGTGTCTCGCCCTGCAGATCCTGCGCGTCGATCGACGCGTGCTTCTTGTCCAGCAGATACGCCACCCGAACCAGGTCGTCGGCGATGACCGCGTTGTTGAGCTCGACGTTGACATTGGCGCCGTGAGCGAGCCAGTCGTTGAGCATCGCGATGGTCACGGTCTGCTTCTCGTGACCGGAGGGTTCGGGGTTCAACGGCGCCGGCTTGTAGGGTCCGTGCGAGGGCAGATCGCCGCTGACCAGGCAGGTGTCACAGTGCACCAGCGGCACGCCAAAGTCGGTCAGGATCGCGTGAATCGCGTCGCGCTGATCGTGCATCGCCTGCTCGATCTTCACCAGCAGATCGCGGTCGGTGGTGCGCACCGCCAGCGCCATGTCGAATTCCATCGGCACCGCATCTTCCATCAGGTTGACCGGCTGGATAGTCAACGGTGCATGTTTGATCGCCTTGTAATACCCGGCAAAAGGCCCCCAGGCCGCGGCGATATCGAGCTTGCCGTCGATCACCTGCTGCACCTGATAGCCCGGCTGGTCCTCTGCCACCAGATCGGCATCGTGGCTGAGGTAGTGAATGAACACGTTGGTGATGACGTTGTGCTCGGCCAGCGCTTCGCGGATCGCCGAGGTCTGGTAGACGCCTATCTTGAGATTCTTCAGTCGCGGGTCATCAAGATTCTTGAATTTGATGCCGCGATCGTTGCGATACGCCAGCACGAAGGTCGTGCGATATACCGGCGTACTGGTCAGCACGCGCTCCGAGTCGACCGGCATGTCGAGCATCAGGTCGCACTCGTCTGCATCCAGCGTGGTTCGGGTCAGGCCGCGCTCGATCGTGGGCCGGAAGTAGTACTGCACCTTGGTGTCGAGAGCCCGCGCCAGTACCTGCGCTATCTTGTTCTCCAGGCCCTCGCCGGCCTCGTTGGAGAACGGCATGTTGCCCGGATCAGCGCATACTCTTAAGGCGGCCTGAGAGGCAACAGGTGCGGCGATTGCCAGTGCACCGATGATCAACGTTGCGGCCAGTGCCGATCCAGTCCGAATCCACATAAGTCAATTGCCCCGCTACGCCAGAGTGCGGCGCATTGCCGTTCAAAGATAACCTAAAAACCATGCCCCTCAAAAGAACGCGCCCGGTGAAATCACCGGGCGCGTCCCGAATCACCTCAACTGTATCCTAGCCGTTATTCCACACGGAAGGTGTACAGCGTCCCTCCCATCGGGATCTTGTCGAGGTTGGCCGCCTTGGTCATGGCGGTGGCACCGATGGCGCCGAACTTGTCACTCAGGTCCAGGCCCGCAGTCACCGGCAGGCCGATCCAGCCGCCGATGCCGCTCCACACAGAAACGTACTGCTTGCCGGCAATCTTGTAGGTGATCGGGTTTCCAATGATTCCCGAACCCAGCCGACGCTGCCACAGCACTTTGCCGCTGGCGCGGTCCACAGCTCTGAAGTCGCCGTTGAGGCTGCCATAGAAAGCCAGCCCGCCGTCCGTCACGAGTGCACCGCCCCAGTTCGGATAGGCATCCGGGATTTCCCAGACCTTCTGGCCGGTCAGGACGTTGAACTTGATGAACTTGCCAGTGACGCCCGGCTTCTCCGGGTACATATAGACGTTGGCAAACACGTACACCGTGCCCTGCTGGGTGTGTGAGCGCTCTTGCGGCTCATCTTCCATGCACCAGTTGTTGGTCGGGCAGTACGCCATGCCGGGCTCGCTCGGATCAATCGCACAGGGCTGCTGATCCTTGCCACCCATCGCTGACGGACAGGCCTGCGTGTTGCCACCAGGCGCGAACGGTGAATGCTCCTTCACCTTGATCGGCCGGCCGGTCTTCATGTCAATCTTTTCCGCCCAGTTCGTGGTGACGTACTTGTTGGCGCGCAGCAGCGTGCCGTCGGTACGATCGAGCACATAGGCAAAGCCGTTACGATCAAAGTGGATCAGCACTTTGCGAGCTTTGCCGTCGACCGTCAGGTCTTCCAGCATGTTCTCGTTGATGCCGTCGTAGTCCCACTGGTCGAACGGTGTCATCTGGTAGGCCCAGACGGCCTCACCGGTGTCGATCTTGCGCGCGAAAATGGTCATCGACCATTTATTGTCCTGATCGCCCTTGTTGCACTCTTCGTGCGTCTTGAACTTGCAGCGATAGGACGGGCTCCACAGGCCGGGGTTGCCGGTCGAGGTGTACACGATCTTCAGTTCCGGATCGTAGCTGTAGAAGCCCCACTGGGCGCCGCCGCCACGCATCCACTCGTCGCCAGGATAGCTCGAAATGCCGATATCCTTGCCAGCAGTGCCATATTCCGGATGGGCCTTGTTGGTGTCCTTGGTCAGGCACACGTCCTTGTCGCTGCCGGTGCTCTGGCACTCCCAGATCTTCTTGCCGGTCTGCAGGTCGTAGGCGGTCAGGCGACCGCGTGCGGCAAACTCATCGCCGCCGAAGCCGATGACGACCTTGCCGTCTGCAATCAGCGGCACCGGGGTGATGGTCTCACCCTTGTCCGGATATGCATGCTTGACGACCCAGACTTCCTTGCCGGTCTTGGCATCCAGCGCGATCACGAAGCCGTCCAGGGTGCCGAACACGAGCTTGCCGTCGGCATAGGACATGCCACGGTTGACCGTGTCGCAGCAGGCACGCGGTACCGCGGAGTCATCGCGATTGGTGGTCTTTTTGTAGTTCCAGATCTCTTTCGGATGATCCGGATCGGTCAGATCGAGCGCCTGAATGATGTTCGGCCACCCGCTTTCCATGTACATCATCGGCGTGTCGCCAACATCGACAACCAGAGGCTGTCCTTCATGTCCGCGCAGCGTGCCGCTCGACTGCGACCACACCATTTGGAGTTTGCTGGCGTTGGTGGTGTTGATGTCCTTCAGCCGGCTGTGCCGCGTGAGGGCCTGATCGCCGCCCGGCGCCGCCCAAAGATCGGGATTTTTAGCGCGGTCGGTGACCTCATCTCCGATTGCCGCGGCACAGGACCCTCCGAGTGCCAGAATGGCACAAATCGTCCATAGCCTTCCCTCACGTTCGAATAGCATACGCAGTTCTCCTCAAATCTCGTTGTATCGTTCTATCGTTGTAACGGTGAGCACTGCCACCACCCCGCCCGTCCACACTTGCAAGCACAGACGTGACCACGTGCATGGCCTCCGACCGTTCATCCCCAAGCAGGCATCGTGCCAACCTGCCTCGCTCGATCTCGAGCACGGCGACTATCATACTCTTATCCGCAATAGGTATAGATCAGGTTTTGCAGGGAATTAATTCGCCACGCGACATGAGTGTCGCCAGCGTCGCCTTCGCTACACGCTTGCGCCATAAATGGCACATTGAAACCGGCTTGCGCCGCCCGCGAAGTTGTGGTGGGGCGACAGGAGCGCAACAACCGCAGGTACGGCAAGCGCGCCCCCCCTGATGCCTGCGCCACACGTGTCGCGCTGGCGCAGCGTTCGTAGCCGGACAATACGCGTTCTATAAATTATCGAGGAGTGCGGCCGCGCTCACGCGGCTGAAAAGAAAACGGCACGGACGCTTTGCGTCCGTGCCGTGGTCATCTTGAGGTCTGCTGCACCCTTGCCGACGGCCTCACGCCGTCAGGCAAGGGCGAGCGTTCCGATTCGACTAAAGCTCGCGCGTCGGAACTTCAGAACCCGACGAACGCACCGATGTTGACGGTGTTGGCGGTATCGCTGCCGCCAGCCTGCGCTTCGCTGCGCACGTTGCTGTACTCGGCCAGCAGCGTCAGATTCTTCGTCACCGAGTAATAGATGCCGCCAGTGGCCTTGCGATTGCTGCGTACCAGCCCCGGATTGACCTCTCCGCTGGCCTGGTCGAGCCTGCTGTCGCCGTAGTTCACGCCAAGTTTTGCCGGGCCGAACTTATAGGTCAGCTGCGCCATGTAGCCGTCAGAGTCGCGCTTGTGACCCAGACCGTCCGTTGACAGCAGGAACAGGGCGGTCGTACCCAAGCCGCTGCCATGATAGTAGTAACCGAAGGCCTCGAAGTCCTGCACATCGATCTTGGCAAAGAGGTCGTAGCCGGTACCGGTGTAGCCGACGTGCGTGGTCGGATCGAGGCCACCGCCGAAGTCGTAATCCTGCTCCTGCGTGATGAAGGTCGCCGATGCATAGAATTTCACGCCATCGGAAATCGGCAGCGTGTATGCGGCCTTGCCATGAAAGCCCGGCGCCTTGTGAGTCTCAGGGGTGCCCGGGTCGGACAGCGAATCGATGGGTTCGAAGACGCCGCCGGTGAGGGTGAAGCCCGCAAAGTCCGGCGTCGTATAGTCGAGCTGCGCCAGCCAGTCGGTGTAGATGTAGCCCAGGCCGATGCCACCCAGCGTCGTATTGCCAGGTGCCGTCGTGGCCGCGCCGCCAGGACCGCCCACGCCGATCAGTGTCATGTCGTTGAGGATCGCGTCCTCGCCGAACAGGCCGATCTGCCGGCCCACCAGGAAGGTGCCCATGTCCTTGTTGCCGAACGTCAGGTAAACCTGCCGGACGTCCAGTGCGGCCGTTCCCAGCGCGTCGTTGGTGCCGCCGCCATTCGGGTTGCCGCCGGTGTGCGTGACGATACCGGGATAGAAGCCAAAGTGCGCCCCGATGTCGATGCCGTCCTGCGTGGTCGAGATGCCGAAAGTGATGGCCGCGGGCAGCAGGCCGTTGTCGACACTGGAAACGCTGTTGCCGTTGCCGCCGCCGACACAGGCGATGCCACCTGCGATGGCAACTGCGCTGCCGGCACTCTGACAGCTCGTATAGACGTAATCGCCGTTGACGTTACCCGCAACCGACAAAGTGTATTTGCCGTCCGCAGTCGTAAAGTCCACCGCCATCGCGGGCGCTACTAGCAAAGGCACGAGGGCGCCGGCAAGCAATGCCCCTCGGTAACAATGTGATGCAAAAATATTCTTCATTGAATGACTCCAAATTTGTTGTCTTCTAGCTACGCCGGCTGGCAGCGGTGCTGCAACCTGGCAACCTGCTCGGGTGCAGGAACCCCGTAACCCCCTCAGCAAGCAACGTGCCAAATAGTGTTGTGCTAACGCAACTTCGCTGCTGTTGTCGAACAAAGGCTTAACGGCCGGAATTGTACGCGCAAAACGCTAGTGGTGCCATAAAGGCTACACTATGAGGCGCGAGTGTTACGAAACCGTCCCAGCGCAGTCACTGGTAGCGCAGCCAGCGCGCGGCCAGCGGCGGCACCAGGATCAGGCTCACCAGAGTGGACGACACCAGCCCGCCTAAGATCACCACCGCCATCGGGCCTTCGATCTCGTGGCCGGGCTGGCGCGACTGAATCGCCACCGGCAGCAACGCCAGGCCGGTGAGCAATGCGGTCAGCAGTACTGGCGTGAGACGCTCCTGCGCGCCACGCAGTGCGGTGATCACACCCCAGGGCTGCTGCTCGATCGTAACCAGGTGATCGTAGTGCGACACCAGAAGAATGGTATTGCGGGCCGCCATGCCAAATAACGCGACAAACCCTACCATCGCGCCCAATGACAGCGAATCGCCGGTTACGGCGACCGCCGCCACACCGCCAAGCAGCGTGCTTGGCAGCGCCACCAGCACCAGCAGCACATGCCGGCCGCGGCCGAACGCCACCGCCAGCAACAGCACGATCAGCACCAGGGCTGCGCCCGAATGCAGCAGCAGCTCATGCGCCGCGGCGGCCTGGGCGGGCGCGGTTCCGCCGTAACGCAGGTACACGTCCGGCGGCAGCCTGACCTTGGCGGCCACCGCCTGACGCGCCGCGCGGGCATAGCCGGACTGATCGGTGGTCTTCGGATTGGCCACCACTACCTGGCGACGCAGTCCATCTTCATGGTTGACGAGGCTGCGCGCCGACACCATGTCCAGTGCTGCGACCGACGACAGCGGCACCAGGGCGCCCTCGCGGCCGCGCAATATCAGGTCGCGCAACGCCTGCGGCGTGCCGTCGACGCCGGCGACACGTACCACGATCGGCACGCTGCGATCGGATTGGTTGAGGTCGGCAACCACGCTGCCATGGAACGCAGCGTTGATGGTCTTCAATACGTCGGCGGCGGTAAGGCCGTACAGCGCCAGCTGTTCGGGACGCAGCTCGATGCGCAGTTCCGGCTGGCGCGGCGGCACCTCCAGCCGCACGGTGCCGCTCTGCGGCCACTGCCGCAACACGTCGGCGATTTCACCAGCCACCTGGTCGTCGGCATCCAGATCCGGACCGAACACGCTGATGAAGAACGGCGCACCCTCGCCCGAGAGCGTCTCGCCGATGCGTTCCGCCAGCACCGAATAGATTTCCACCAGCTGGTTCGGAAAGTCATCGAATACCGCGCGCACCCGGGCCTCGATCTGTTCCGGGCTGAGCCCCTGGCTGCGATCGAGCTGAATCTCGAACTCGCTTTTATTTGGCGCATCCGGATCCTGGCCGTTTTCCGCGCGCCCGATCTGTTCCGCCACGCTCCTGATACCGGGAATTGCCGCCAGTCGCTCGGCGATGCGCCGTCCGACGCGCGAGGTTTCGGTGAGCGAGATGCCGGGACGCAGCGCCGCGTGCGCAATCAGGTAGTCTTCGCGAAAGTCGGGCAGCAGGCGCGAGCCGAGCAGCGGCAGCAGCAGCACGCCGGCCGCCCCGAGCAGCAGCACCGCGGCCAGCACCACGCCCGGACGCGGCTGCAGGCGCGTGATTGCCCAATGCTGCAGCCGCTTGCATTGCCGCAGCCAGCCGGCCTCCGCGCGCGGGGTGTAGTTGTTCATCAGCAGCGCGCACAGTGCCGGCGTGGCGCTCATCGCCACCAACAGCGACAAGCCGACCGCGACCAGAAACGCGGTCGCCAGCGGTCGAAAGAATGCGCCCTGCAGCCCCGAGAGCATCAGGATCGGCAGGAATGCCACCGCCACCGCCGCGGTGGCATAAAACACCGGCCGCCTGACCTCGAGCGATGCGTCGAGCAGCAGCGCCCGCAGCGGCGCGCTCGCCGGTGCGCTGCGCCGCCGGCGGGTGATGTTCTCCACGTCGATGACGGCGTCGTCGACCACCACACCCAATGCCACCACCAGGCCGCCGAGGCTCATGGTGTTGAGCGACAGGCCGCAGCTGGTGAGAATCCAGATGGTCGCCAGCAGCGACACCGGGATGGAGCTGAAGGACACGAACGCGCCGCGCCAGTCGCGAAACGTCACCAGCAGCAGCACCACGACCAGCACCGCGCCGATCAGCAGCGAATTGCGCAGTTTCGAGATCGCGCTTTCGATGAAACTCGCCGGCCTGAGCAGCGCTGGATGATACTGCACGCCGCGCAGCGCCAGTTCCGGCGCCAGGGTCTCGAGCCGCTGCTCCAGATCGTGCGTGACATCGAGCGTGTTGGCACCGTACTGCGTCGACGTCTCGACCAGGATTCCCGGATGACCGCCGATGATGGCATCGCCGAAGCGCGGTGCCGCATCGTCGCGCACCGTGGCGATGTCGGCGATGCGCAGCGGCGCACCATTTGGTGTCGCCACCACTGCCTGCGCCAGCGACTCGAGCGACGCTCCCGGCGCCTGTGCCTGCAATACGATGCGCTGCGAGGCGGTCTCCAGATAGCCGCCACCGATCAGCTGCGTGCCGCGGCGCACCGCGTCATCGACATCGTCCAGCGTGACGCCCGCCGCCCGCAGCTTGAGCGGGTCGACCAGCAGCTGGCGCTCGCGCGAGTCACCACCGAAGATCTGCGCCTGTGCCACGCCCGGCACCGCCAGGATCTGCGGCTTGATGGTCCAGCGAATCAGGTCGCGCAATTCGATCGGGGATAAGCGCTCGCTGGTGAAACCGAAGTGCAGCAGGTATTCCATCGATGAGCTCAATGGCGACAGCAGTGGCGGTCCAACCCCATTGGGCAGCAGCGAGCTGGAATCGGCCAGCCGCTCGGTGATGACCTGGCGCTGGCGATATGGATCGCCCTCGCGCCCGAACACCACCTGAATCGCCGACAGACCCTGGCTGGACGTGGAGCGCACCGCCTCAACGTTCTCGGCGCCGGCGAGCAGGCCCTCGAGCGGGCGCGTCACCAGCGACTCCACCTGAGTTGCGTCCAGCCCCGGCGCCTCGGCCTGCACCAGCACATGCGGCGGCGCGAAGTCGGGAAATACATCGAGTCGGGCGTTGAGAAGTGCGTAGCCTCCCAGCATGGCGATCAACAGGGAAAGCGCGGTGACGATCCTGGGATACTTGAGCGACCCGCGAACGATGGTGGCAAGCATGTCGCTAGTCGTGTTCCTCTTCGGCGGCCGAGAAAGTACTGATGCCTTCCAGCGACCACAGCACCCCCGCCCCCTGCACTACGATGCTGTCGCTGCGCCCCAGTCCATCGACCAGCCAGCCATCACCCACCCGACCAAGTAACTTGACCGGCGCCGCCGTGTACTGCGCCTTGCCACCGCCGCCACCGGTCTGGCGGTAGACATATGCACCTTTGTCGCCATACAGCAGCGCCGCAGCCGGCACCAGCACGCCGCTCACGCTTGCGGCCTGCAGTTCCACTCGCGCCCGCGCGCCGGGCCCCAGACCCTGCGGACCGTGATCAATCTGCAGCAGCCAGCCGGCGCCCTGCGATTGCGAATCGGTGCGCGGCAATGGCCCGAGCACCTGCGCCCCGACACTAACGCCGTCGACGATCACCAGTGCTCGCGCAGCGATGGCGCCCTGCAGCTGGTGGCCGGGCACATCGGCGCGCAGCAGCAGGCGTCGGCCGGCAACCAGTGCGTCGATCAGCTCGCCGCGACGCGCCCCATCCAGTGCAGCCACCGGTCCCCACTGCAGCCTGAAGATGCTCGCCGCGCTTTGCGCCTGGGCGGCGGCCTCGGCCGCCTGCGAGCGTGATGCCTGCAGCGCCTTGAGCGATGCATCGGCATTGTTGCGGTACAGGCCATCCAGTCGCGCGACGTCGGCCGCGGCCGCGGCGGCGGCCGCCTGTGTGCTATCCATACGACCCGCGTCGCCTACCAGCGCCACCGGATCGAGCACCAGCCCGTAGGCTTCGATCTGCTGTGGGCTCGCCATCAGCATCGGATGATCAATACGAATGCCCACCGCCTGTTGCTGCGATGGCGTGAGCGCATAAGCGCCGGAGCTGTCCGGCTGCAACGTGGCCTGCGGCCGCTCATCCTGGTCGTCAGCGAACCCTGTGCCCGCAATACAAAGCATCAGCCACAGCAATCGTGCCGATCGGTTCATCATTGCGGGCCGCCGGTGAGTAGCAGCTCACCCTCGGCGCCCTGCAGCGGCCGGCGATAGGCATCCTCCAGCTCGCCGAAGCTCGACTGCGCCTCATAGGCGGCAGCCAGCTGCAACAGTCGTGCTTCGGTTGCCGCCACTTGCGTTGCTACCAACGCCGGGCGATCGCCCGCGCCGGCGCTGAACGAGCGCTGCTCGATGTCGCGCTGCCGGTCGGCAATTGCCACCACGGCTGCGGCGTCCTCCCAAGCCGCCAGCGCGCGCGGCCATGCCAGCTCGGCGCGATCGATCTGCGCGAACACGTCGGCCTGCGCCGCAAGCAGGTGCTGAGCGGCGGCCTCGCGGCGCGCGAGCGCTTCGCCGATCGGGCCCTGATGCTGGTTGAAAACCGGCAGCTCGAAATTAACGCCCAGGGCGCTCTCCTGCGTGAAGTCATTGAGCGGATCCTCGCGCGCGCCGTTAGCTCCCCACGCATAGCCCGGTGTCAGATGCACCTCCGGCCAGCGCTTGGCGACTTCGTTCTGCAGCACGATCTCGGCCAGGTCGTACTCGCCCAGCGCACGCACGATCCGCGGCCGCCCAATCAGCGCCTCACTGCGCCAGTCGCGAGCGGTGGCCGCATTGAGCGCCTCGACTTCAGCCCAGCCGTCCCATTGCACCGGAACGCCGGCCAACGCCGCCGCCGGCACTCCAACCGCGGCCGCAAGGCGCGATCGCGCGTCACTGCCGCGCGCCTGTGCCTGGCGCAGTCGCTGCTGCGCGCGCGACAATTCCAGTTCGTCCGCCAGCATCTGAGCGCGCGCGATATCGCCGGCATCGGCGCGTGCCCGATCGGAGGCGAGCAGCGTCTGGCGCTGTGCGACCAGTGCCTCGAGCAGCGCCGACTCATCGCGCGACGATACCGCGTCAAGCAGCGACTGCCGCAATGCCGCCCGCACCGTCCAGATCGAGTCGGCCAGATCGGACTTCGCCAGCGCGGTCTCTATGGCGGCATAGTCGATGGCACGTGCGCGATCGCCAGGCCGGCGCAGCAGAAAATCCATCGACACTCCGTACAGCCACGCCGCGCTGTGGGCCGCCGCACCGACGTATTCGGTAAATAAATTCATCGTCGGGTTGGGGTGTTGAGCTGCGGTGCGCTCCGCGGCCACGCTGATGGCGACGCGCGCGCGAGCTTCTGCCAGTTGCGGATTGAGCTGCAGCGCCGCCTTGAGCCATTGCGCGCGATCCCAGGCCGCGGATGTCGGCGGCAGATCCGGGCCGAGCTGCTCCAGGCGGCGGGCGCCGAACGCCGCGGCGCTATCGGATGGACTGAGCGGCGCAGGCGCAGGTGCGCTCATGCACGCAGCCAGGGCCAGCGCGGCCATTGCCAGCGCCGAAACTGAAAGCTTGACCCCCGCTACTCGCATGTGTCGCCGTAATGCCCGCAGCCGCGCACTTTCGGGAAATTCTCCCGTCACTTGGCAGTATAGAGGCCGGGCTTATCGGGCGCGAAGCCCATGCCTGTGCCATTGCTGGCACAATCGCTTGCGCAACCGGCGGTGCCGGAATTATCTTCCACGCATGCATACCATCCTGCGATCTCTCTATATAAGCGCCGCGTTGCTGGGCGGTGCGATTGCCTTTGCTGGCTCGCCAGCGCTCGCCGTGCCGCAGACCCCCGACGCCCCCAGTGCACCGCCGCCCGCAACGGCGCTATGCAAGGAGGCAGTGGTAAGTCCGGTCAGCGGCTTCGCCGAGTGTGTGGATCCGCGCGGCGCACCGGTGGCGCCGCCGCCGAAGCGTCCCGACGCGCCGGTGGCCGGCGAGCGCTGACGCTCTCGATTCAGGGCAGCGCCGGCCGCGCGCGATGCCAGCACATCAGGTCGCTCAGCGTAATGCGGTCGTCACTCGCCGCACCCGCCAGCGGCTGCCAGCCACGCGCACTGCCCAGCGACGGCCCGGCCGACAAGGCAGCGCCAGCATCGATATCGGCAAAATAAAAACTGCGCGCCACCACGACCGCGATGCCGGCGGCGCGCGCCGCGGCAATGCCAGCCGGAGAATCCTCGATCGCCAGCACCTCATCGGCAGTCAGCCCCAGGGCCTGCAGCGCGCGCAGGTAGACCTGCGGATCGGGCTTTTTCAGCGGCGCCTGTTCCGCACACACCACGGCCGCAAAATGCGAGCGCCAGCCCTCGCCCAGGTGGGCACCGAGCAGCGCGGCGACGTTGACCGCACTGGTGGTGGTCGCGATTCCCATCAACACGCCCGCCGCAGCGCAGTCCGCGAACAGCTGGCCGACCCCGGTGCGCAGCGGTAGCGCGCCGCTCGCGACGATCGCGGCGTAGTGCTGGTTCTTCAATCGGTGGACGCGCTCGACCAGCGCGGCACGCTGAACGGCGTCCGGGGGTGCCAGCGGCTGGCTCTCCAGGTCATGCAGCAAGCGTTCGCGGCCACCGGCCACGCGCAGCAGCTCACCGTAGCGCGACTCGCTCCATCGCCACGGAACTGCCAGGGCCTCGAATGCACGGTTGAACGCGACCAGATGGCCGTCGCGTTCGGTCTCGGCCAGCGTGCCATCGACGTCCCACAGGATTGCCTTCAGCATCGCTCACAGGGTTGCACGGCTCAGCAGCGGCGGCAATTCGGCCAGCGTCTCGATGAATGCATCGCACGGCAGCTGGCGCGGATCGTTGCCCTCGTTGTAGCCATACGGCACACACACCACCGGCATGCCCGCGGCGCGCGCAGCCAGTACGTCGTTGACCGAGTCGCCGACCATCAGCGCGCGATCCGGCTCGATGCCCATCGCGGCACAGGCGGCCAGCAGCGGCAGCGGATCGGGTTTGCGCCGCTCGCAGCTGTCGCCGCCGAGCACCAGCTCGATCCACTGCATCAGGCCGAGCCGCTGCAGCAAGCCCAGGGCGAGCTTGTGCGGCTTGTTGGTGACGACCGCCAGCTTAAGTCCCAGCCGCCGCAGCTGCTCGAGCGCATCGGTTGCGCCGGGATAGATGCGCGCGCTGTGTTCGGCACCGGTCTCGATGCACTCGTAGTGTAGAAAATAGCGCTGCAGCAGCGCCGCCCGATCGGCCTCAGGCTTCGCGACGCCCAGCCACGCCAGCGCGCGCGCGACCAGGATCGGCCCGCCGCCGCCGATCATCTCGCGTACCTGCCCCTGCGGTACCGGGCCCAGGCGTTGCTCGGCCAGTGCGCGATTCAGTCCGGTGCTGATGGCGGCGACGGTATCGAGCAGCGTGCCATCCAGGTCGAACAGCACGGCCTGCGGCGTCGCACCGCGCCATGGCCCCGGAGGTCCCGCGACCATCGTGACTATGACCGCGCCCCGCCCTGTGTCAGCGCGTGCGCACGTTCGATAACGGCGTTCACCGTCAGGCCGAGAGCTTCGGCCACCTGCGCGGCAGGGGCTGATTCGCCGAAGCGGTCGATACCAATCACGTCACCGTCGAAGCCGGTATAGGCGCGCCAGAATCTGCTCACCCCGGCTTCGATTGCCAGTACCGGCACCCCGCGCGGCAGCACCGCCGCCCGGTACGATGCATCCTGGGCGTCGAAATCGCTGCAGCTCGGCATCGACACCACGCGCGCGCCGATCCCCTGAGCAGCCAGCGCCTCGCGCGCCTTCATCGCCAGCGCCACCTCCGAGCCAGTGGCCAGCAAAGACACTGCCAGCGTGCCTTGCGCCTCGGCGAGCACATAGCCGCCCCTGCGCACATCGCGCAGCTGCCGCGCGTCGCGATGGAAATGCGGCAGGCTCTGTCTCGAGAGGACCAGGCACGTGGGACCGTCGCGGCGCTCGATGGCGCACAGCCAGGCGATCATGGTCTCGACCGCATCGCAGGGCCGCCACAGCGTGTTATTGGGAATCAGCCGCAGGCTCGCCAGGTGCTCGATCGGCTGGTGCGTCGGTCCATCCTCCCCCAGACCGATGCTGTCATGTGTGAACACGAACAGCACGCGCTCACCCATCAATGCCGCCATGCGCACGGCGTTACGGCTGTAATCCGAAAAGGTCAGGAACGTTCCACCGTACGGAATGTAGCCGCCGTGCAGCGCGATGCCGTTCATGATGGCGCTCATGCCGAATTCACGCACGCCGTAATTGATGTGATTACCCCATTGGCCGCGCCGTAGCGGCACGCTGGACTTGCCGGCGGTGAGATTTGACCCGGTCAGATCGGCCGAACCACCGAGCAGTTCCGGCAACAGCGGCAGCAGCGCCTGGATCGCATTTTGCGACGCCTTGCGCGAAGCGATGCTGGCGCGTTGCTCCATTGCGCCGGCAAGCGCCGCATCGGTGGCCTCGCGCCAGTGGCGCGGCAATGCCCGCAGCACCACGCGGCGAGTGAATTCCGCCGCAAGTTGCGGATGCGAGTCGGCGTATGCCTGCAGGCGCCGCTGCCAGTCGGCCTGGCGCGCGGCGCCAGCGGCGCGCGCGTCCCATGCGGCGCGAATCCCGGCCGTGATCTGAAACGGAGCACCGGCCCAGCCGAGCGCTGCGCGGGTGGCGGCGACCTCGGCGGCGCCCAGTGCCGCGCCATGCACATCGTGGCTGCCCGCCTTGTTCGGACTGCCCTTGCCGATCACGGTCTTGCAGCACACCAGCGTTGGCCGTCCGCAATCCTCGCTGGCCCGCTGCAGCGCCAGCTCGATCGCCGCGCTGTCGTGGCCGTCGACGTCGCGAATGACCCGCCACCCATAGGCTTCAAAGCGCCGCGGCGTGTCATCGGCAAACCAATGTTCCACACGGCCATCGATGCTGATGCCATTGTCATCGTAGACGGCGACCAGCTTCGACAGGCCGAGCGTTCCGGCCAGCGAACAGGCTTCGTGACTGATGCCTTCCATCAGGCAACCATCGCCGATGAACACCCAGGTGCGATGGTCGACGATGGTGTGCCCGGGTCGATTGAATTCCGCCGCCAGCAGCTGCTCGCTGAGCGCCATTCCGACCGCATTGGCGAGCCCCTGTCCGAGCGGACCGGTGGTGGTTTCCACTCCCGGGGTAACGCCGACCTCGGGGTGGCCAGGGGTCTTGCTGTGCAGCTGCCGAAAACGCTTGAGTTCCTCGATCGGCAGCGCATAGCCGGTCAGGTACAGCAGCGCGTACAGCAGCATCGAACCGTGGCCATTGGACAGCACGAAGCGGTCGCGGTCGGGCCAGATCGGATCGGCAGGATTGTGCTTCAGATGCCGGCGCCAGAGCACTTCGGCAATCTCGGCCATGCCCATCGGCATACCCGGGTGGCCGCTGTTGGCGGCTTCCACCGCATCGATGGCGAGGAAGCGCAGTGCGTTCGTGAGCTCGCTGCGTCCGGCACTGGTTGCATCCGCTGGCGTCGAATCGATCTGTGCATTCATCGCTGTGTCCCGGCTCCTCAATGTGCGCGTCGTTTCATGTCGATCAGCCGCAGGATCATCGGCGTGAAGATGAATTGCATCGCCAGCCCCATCTGGCCTCCCGGGACGACGATGTTATTGGGTCGGCTCATCCACGAGTTGTGCAGCATCGACAGCAGGTAGGGGAAGTCGATGCCCTTCGGGTTGGCAAAGCGGATGATCACCATCGACTCATCGGCTGAAGGGATATCCCTGGCGACGAACGGGTTGCTGGTGTCGACGGTCGGCACGCGCTGGAAATTCACGTGCGTGCGGCTGAATTGCGGGCAGATGTGATTCACATAGTCGGGCATGCGGCGCAGAATGGTCTCAACCACCGCATCCTGCGAGTAGCCGCGCTGGTTACGGTCGCGGTGCAGTTTCTGGATCCACTCCAGGTTGACGATCGGCACCACTCCGACCAGCAGGTCCACGTGCTGCGCGACATTGACCTCGCCCCCGACGTAGCCGCCGTGCAGGCCTTCGTAGAACAGCAGGTCGCTGGCCGGCTGCATCGCCTCCCAGGGTGTGAACGTGCCCGGCTCGCTACCGAGCTCCTTGGCCTCGATGGCATCGTGAACGTAGCGTCGGCGCTTGCCGCCGCCGGTAGCACCGTATTCCCCCAGCGTGTCGGCCAGTTCAGCCAGCAGGTTCGCCTCCGGCCCAAAGTGACTGATCGCCGGACCCTTGCCGCTGTCGGCTGCGGCCACGCGCTCGCGCATCTCGACCCGGTTATAGCGGTGGAAGGAGTCGCCTTCGATGACCTCGGCCTTGATGCCCTCGCGCCGGAATATGTGCGCGAACGCCTTCATCACCGTGGTTGTACCGGCGCCGGAGGAACCGGTAACGGCGATGACAGGGTGTCGGGTTGACATGATGTGTATCCGGATCAGGCGCGCGCTTCGGGACGGAACAGCGAGCGCTCGTTGAACAGCGGCGAGGTATAGGGGCGGTCGGCGCCGCAGTCGAATTCGGCATGGTAACGCTCGATGCGCTCGACCTCATTGCGTGAGCCGAGGATCACCGGACTGCGCTGATGCAGCGTGTCGGGCTGCACGTCCAGTAGCCGCCGCCGGCCGGTAGTGGCGCGGCCGCCGGCCTGCTCGACCAGCAGGCTGATCGGGTTGGCCTCGTACATCTGGCGCAGCCGTCCCGGCCGACTTGCGTCCTTGGTGTCCCTGGGATACATGAACACGCCCCCGCGCATCAGGATGTGGTGCACCTCGGCTACCATGGAGGCGATCCATCGCAGGTTGAAGTCGCGCGCTCGATCGCCGGTCTTGCCGGCCTGGCATTCACTGATGTAGCGGTTCACCGGCGGTTCCCAGAAACGCGCGTTACTGGTGTTGATCGCGATCTCGCTGCTGTCCTGCGGTACCTGCAGGTCCGGGTGCGTCAGGATGAAATTGCCGATCTCGCGATCGAGCGTGAAGCCGTGCGTGCCCTTGCCCACGGTGATCACCAGCATCGTGGCCGGGCCGTAGATCGCGTAACCCGCGGCCACCTGCTTGCTGCCGGGCTGCAGGTAATCGGCGAGAGTCGGCGGCTCCGCGGAATAATGCCGCAGCACTGAGAACACCGTACCCACCGAGCTGTTGACGTCGGTGTTCGCCGAGCCGTCGAGCGGGTCAAACAGCAACAGGTGCCGCCCGCGCGTGAATTCATCCGGGATCGCGTACGGCTCATCGAGTTCCTTGGAAGCCATGCCGGCAACCAGGCCGCCCCATTCGCAGCTGCGCAGCATCTCGTCGCTGGCCAGCAGATCGAGCTTGATCACCTGTGTGTCGCCGTGGCTGGTGCTGTTGCCGACCTTGCCGAGGACGCCGCCCAGCGCACCTTTTGCGGTCATGGCCGAGATCGCCTTGACCGCAGCGGCGACGTCGATCAACAGGGCCGCAAGATCGCTTGCGCCTTCGACGCGATCGGACTGCTGGATCAGAAACTTCGACAGCGTGGTGCGTCCGAGATGCATGGTCGGGACTCCTGTTAACAATCGCTAATCGGGCTTGCGGGCGGCGGCAATCTGAAACACGCGACTGGCCCGGATATCGGACTCGGCGATGGTGCTCAGGTCCTCGGGCGTGTACTCGCGGTCGCGGTCGGCAAACAGGCGGCTCGCCTGGCGTAGCCGCGCGCGGTCGAGGGCGTTGCGCACACTGCGCGCGTTGGCGAAGTGCTCCTGGCCGATCCGGTAGCCGATGTACTGCTCGAACGCCTCGCGCGCGCCGCTGCCGAAGCGGTAGTTCTGCTGCTCGAGCATGCGCTCGGCGATGTGCAGCAGATCGCCCTGCGGGTAGTCTGGGAAATCCAGGTGATGCGCGATGCGCGAGCTCATGCCGGGATTGGATCGAAAAAAAGCATCCATCCGGTCCCTGTAGCCGGCCAGGATCACCACCAGGTCATCGCGCTGGTTTTCCATCACCTGCAGCAGGATCTCGATGGCCTCCTGGCCATAATCGCGCTCGTTTTCGGGACGGTAGAGGTAATAGGCCTCGTCGATGAACAGCACGCCACCCATCGCCTTCTTCACCACTTCGCGGGTCTTGGGGGCGGTATGGCCGATGTATTGCCCGACCAGGTCATCGCGCGTCACCGCCACCAGGTGGCCTTTGCGCACGTAACCGAGGCGATGCAGGATCTCCGCCATGCGCAGCGCGACCGTGGTCTTGCCGGTGCCCGGGTTGCCGGTGAACGACATGTGCAGGCTCGGCGCTCGCGAGGCAAGCCCCTGGTCCATGCGCAGCTTGTCGATCACCAGCAGCGCCGCGATGTCGCGAATACGCGCCTTGATCGGCGCCAGTCCGATCAGGTCGCGCTCGAGTTCCTCCATGACCGCCCCGGCCTGGCTCCGGGCCAGCACCTGGTTCACGGTGCGCACCCCCGCGGCAGCGGGCGCGGTGGTGTTCGGCGATGCCTCCGGCGCGACCTGGGCAGCGGACTGCGCGGCTCCGGGAATGCTGTACGTGGGTGACGCCATCTTCTATGCCACCCGACTCGCCGACGCCATGCGTCGAAGGTTAGCGCGCATCGCATCGATCACCGCTCGATAGTCCTTGCTGCCGAAGATCGCACTGCCGGCGACGAAGGTGTCGGCACCGGCGTCGGCCACGCGGCGAATATTTTCCACCTTGATGCCGCCATCGACCTGCAGCCGTATGTCGCGGCCGCTGGCGTCGATCAACCTGCGAGCACGCTCGGTCTTGCGCAACGCCGAGTCGATGAAACTCTGGCCGCCAAATCCAGGATTGACGCTCATGATGAGCACCAGGTCGATCTTGTCGAGCACGTATTCGAGCAGCTCGAGCGGCGTTGCGGGATTGAAGGCCAGCCCGGCCTGACAACCCGCGGCTTTGATGATCTGCAGTGTGCGATCGACGTGGTTTGAGCTTTCCGGATGAAAGCTGATGAGGTCGGCCCCGGCTGCGGCGAATGCGCCGGCCAGTGCGTCCACCGGCTGCACCATCAGATGCACATCGAGCGCCGCCTTGCTGCCGCCGCGGTCGATGCAATGCGGTTTCAGCGCCTGCGCCACCATCGGCCCGATGGTCAGGTTCGGCACGTAGTGATTGTCCATGACGTCGAAATGGATCCAGTCGGCACCGGCGGCCAGCACTTGTGCGACCTCGTCGCCCAGGCGGGCGAAGTCGGCGGACAATATCGACGCGGCGATGCGATACATGGGCTATGCGCCGTTGCGCTCGCCCTCGGGCGCGTCGGTGGCGTAGCTGTGAACGGTGTAGCGGATGGTGCGGCCGCGCGATTCCTGGCGCACCAGTGCGAAGCCCGGTTCGTGCAGTGGCCGGTTGACCATGAAGCTCATCACGATGCTCTCCACCCCGCGCGTTGAATCAAACGCCATCAGCCGGATGTAGTGTCCGGGAAAGGTGCTGCGGCAACTCTGCAGCTCCAGCATCACGCCGGCTGCGTCCTTCAGGTCGAACATCGGCATGCCGAACATCTCCCAGTAGGTATTGCGCGGGTGCGGATCGTCGGTGTACTCGACGCTCCAGGCATAGCCCTTCATCAGCCCGTACTCGATCTGCAGCGAGATTTCCGCATCGGTGAGATCGGGCAGAAAACTGAATTGCCCCTGGGTGATGCGGCCTGCCGGGTTGGTGATCATGTGGCGCTCTCCGTGACCGCGTAGTCGGATGTATCGGTTGCGGTGTAGTTGAAACTGATCGCACCCCAGGTATCGAGCGCCTGCTGCAGCGGACTGCAGAACTTCGCCGCGCGGCGCAGGATCTCCGGACCTTCGTTCCTGATGTCACGGCCCTCATTGCGCGCCTTGACCATCGATTCGAGCGCCACGCGATTGGCGACGGCCCCGGCCTGGATGCCGGCCGGATGACCTATGGTGCCGCCGCCGAACTGCAGGATCACGTCGTCGCCGAACAGATCGAGCAGCTGATGCATCTGCCCGGCGTGAATGCCGCCCGATGCGACCGGCATGACCTTGCGCAGGTCGGCCCAGTCCTGGTCGAAATACAGCCCGCGCGGCAGATCGCGTCGGGTGTAGCCGTCACGGCACACGTTGTAATAGCCCTGCACCGTCATCGGGTCGCCCTCGAGCTTTCCCACCGCCGTGCCGGCGTGCAGATGATCGACGCCGGCCAGGCGCAGCCACTTGGCGATGACTCGGAAGCTGACGCCGTGGTTCTTCTGGCGCGTGTAGGTGCCATGCCCGGCGCGGTGCATATGCAGGATCATGTCGTTCCGGCGCGCCCAGTTGGACATGCTCTGGATGGTGCTCCACCCGACCACCAGGTCGACCATGACGATGACCGAACCCAGCTCCTTGGCGAATTCGGCGCGCTCGTACATGTCTTCCACCGTGGCGGCAGTGACGTTCAGGTACGAGCCCTTGACCTCGCCGGTGGCAGCGCTGGCCTTGTTGACCGCGTCCATCACGTACAGGAAGCGGTCGCGCCAGTGCATGAACGGCTGCGAGTTGATGTTCTCGTCATCCTTCATGAAATCGAGGCCGCCCTTGAGCCCCTCGTACACCACGCGGCCGTAGTTGCGTCCGGACAATCCGAGCTTCGGCTTGGTAGTCGCCCCCAGCAGCGGGCGGCCGAACTTGTCGAGCCGCTCGCGCTCGACGATCAGGCCGGTGGGTGGCCCCTTGAACGTCTTCACGTACGCCACCGGGATGCGGATGTCCTCCAGGCGCACCGCCTTGAGCGGCTTGAAGCTGAACACGTTGCCGATCAGGCTCGCGGTCATGTTCGCGATCGAGCCCTCTTCGAACAGGATGATGTCGTAGGCTACCCAGGCGAAGAACTGACCAGGAATGCCGGGCACCGGCTCGACCTGATAGGCCTTGGCGCGGTAGCTGTCGCAGGCGGTCAGCCGGTCAGTCCACACCACTGTCCACGTGGCGGTGCTCGATTCCCCGGCCACGGCCGCAGCGGCTTCAATCGGGTCGACACCGTCCTGCGGGGTGATTCGGAACAGGCAGATGGTGTCCGTGTCTTTGGGGACGTAGTCGGCGTCCCAGTAGCCCATCTGGCGGTACTTCAATACCCCGGCGGTGTAACGTTTCCTGGCGTCTTTGATCGCCGTTTGACCCGTCTTTTCAATAGCTTGTGCCATCATGTGATTCCGGTTTCCTGTGCGTGCGAATCACTGTAGGGCGATTGATTATTCAGGTACAGTCATTTATTGTTATCCCGACATTAAGAATAGCTGAATGAAGAACGCCACCCTGCGCCAGTTGCGTTTGTTCGCCTCCGTCGCGCGGCATCTGAGTTTCGTACGCGCGGCCGAGGAGATGGGCCTCACCGCGCCCGCAGTCTCCATGCAGATCAAGGACCTGGAAATCGAGGTCGGCCTGCCGCTGTTCGATCGCTCCAGCCGCAAGGTGTCGCTGACGATGGTGGGAGAATATGTGCTGGCGCACACGCGGCGCGTGCTGGCCGCGATGCGCGATGCCGAAGACATGGTGGCGCGCTTCCGTGGACTGCAGACCGGCGTGCTCGACGTCGGCATGGTCAGTACCGCGAAGTACTTCGTGCCTCGCATGCTGGCGCAGTTCCGCGACGAACATCCAGGCATCGAGGTCCGCCTGCAGGTCAGCAACAACCGCGAACAGGTGGTCGCGCTGATGCAGCAGGGTAGCGTCGAGCTTGCCATCATGGGCCGGCCGCCGAAGGAATGGCCAACGCGCGCCGAGCCGTTCGCGATGCACCCGCACGTGCTGGTGACATCGATCGAGCACCCGTTCGCTCATACGGAAAAAGTGCCGGCGAACGCATTGCTGGGCGAAGGTTTCATCGTGCGCGAGCCAGGCTCGGGCACGCGCGCGGCGCTGGACGAATTCATGGAGGCGCACCAGATGAGCCCGCGGGTAGTGATGCAGATGTCGAGCAACGAGTCGATCAAGCAGGCGGTGATGGCCGGCATGGGTGTAGCGCTGCTGTCGCTGCACACCATCGGACTGGAACTCGATTACAAGCTGATCGCCACCCCGGAATGCGAGGGGCTGCCGGTGATGCGCCGCTGGCACGTGGTCAACAACCTGGCCAAGACGCTCTCGCCGGCGGCCGAGGCCTTCCGCTACTTCATCCTGGAGCGCGGGGAAGCGTTCCTGGCCAAGCATTTCGCGCACCACCAGGGCTTCCTGCCCGGGCGCTGACACGCGCTGCGCGCGTCTTTCAGGTCTCGATCAGGCCGTGACGCACGGCGATCAAAGTCAGTTCGGCCTGATTCGAGGCCGCCAGCTTCTGTTTGATGTTGTACAGATGGGTGCCGATGGTGCTGGGACTCAGGTGCAGCGTCTCGGCGATCTGATTGACCGACGCGCCGCGCGCCAGCAGCACGAATACCTCAAACTCTCGCGGTGACAGCTGCTCGGTCGGATTGCGGTCGCCGGTGACGTCCTGCACTGCCATCAGTTGTGCGATCGAGGCATCGATGTACATGCGCCGCGCCGCCACGGTGCGAATCGCTTCAATCAGGGTCTCGGGCGCGCTGCGCTTGGAAAGGTAGCCCAGGGCGCCGGCCTTGAGCACCCGCTTGGGATGGCTGGCGTCGGCATGGGCGGACAGTGCCAGGATGCGCGCGCTGGCGTCGCGCGCGATGATGCGCTTGACCGCCTCGATGCCACCGATGCCGGCCATCGCCAGATCCATCACCACCACGTCCGGCCTGGCTTCGCTGTATTTGCTGCATGCCTCCTCGCCGCTGTCGGCCTCGGCCACCACCTGCATGTCGACCGCCGCCTGCAGCAGCAGGCGAAATCCCATGCGCACCACGGCATGGTCGTCCACCAGCATGACGGTGGTGGGCTTCACGGCCGCCCCTTGAGCGGCAGTCGCACGATTACGCGGGTACCGGCCTCTCCGCTGCGATCAAACTCGAACCTGCCTCCGAGCGCCGCGGCGCGCTCGCGCATGCCGCGCACGCCGTAGTGGCCCGGTTGATCCCAGTCCGGCGGCAGGCCGACGCCGTCGTCGGCCACGCGCACCACCAGCGACTCGGGCTCCACGCCCAGTGCCACATCGATGTGGCTGGCATGCGCATGACGCAGCGCGTTGATCAGCGCCTCCTGCACGATGCGGTAGGCGCTGGTGATGAGCGCATCGTCCAGTTCCGGCAATGGCTCATCGATATGCAGCCGCAGTTCCACCTCGGGATGGCGCGTGCGCCACTCGCCGGCCAGGTCGGTCAGGGCATCGCTCAAGCCGAAGCTGTCCAGCGCGAATGGCCGCAAGCGCGGAATCATCTCGTGCACGGCATCGTACATGCGTCCGGCGGTATCCACGATGAGCTGTGCGGCTTCGCTCACGCGCTGGTCGTGCCGGTCGGCGCGCTGCAAGATCGACCGGCCGATGCTCTTGATCGCGGTGATGGATTGCCCGAGCTCATCGTGCAGCTCCCGGGCGATGCTGCGTCGCTCCTCCTCGATGTGCGCCTGGATCATCTGCGTCAGCTCGCGATTCTCCTGCAGGCGCTGCCGCGCCTCGCTGGCAAGCTTCTGCGCTGCGGCGCTGTCGGCAACCGCCTGGGCGGTGCGGTTGAAAGCCTGGCTCATGAGCCGGCCCTCGCTGCCGGTGAGATCCGGCAGCCGCGCCTCATAGTCCCCCTGCTCCATGCGCTGCAGGCCCTTGATGACGGTCTGCAGCGGCTTGAGCACCCGACCGGTGAGCCAGAACACCGCCGCATTGATGACCGCCAGCGCAATGGCCCCGATCCACAGCAGCCGGCTCAGGGTGTCCCAGCCGTCGAGCACGGCACGCGAGGAATTAGCCTGCACCACCAGTCGCCCATCGCCGATGCGTATCTCCTCGCGCTGCGGCATCGGTGATACCAGGCGGGCGAACCAGCGCGGCGCGTCGCGCCCGCTCTTGTAGCTGGGGGGCGGCGATGAATACACCAGCGTGCCCGCCGGGTCGTACAGGAACACGTCGTTGGCCCGCACGCGACCAAGCTGGTCGAGGAAGCTTCGCATGCCGCGCAGGCCGGATACGTCGTAGACCCAGGAAACGCGCGTAAATAACTGCGCCGCCACCTGGTTGGAGCCCTCGATCTCCTCGCGTACGCTGCTGCGCGTATCCTGCACCAGCTGGTACACCACGGTGCCGATGAACAGGCTCATCAGCACCGCGATGATCAGGTTGATCTGCAGCCTCAGACTCACGCCGTTGCTCCCAGGCAGCCGTGCCGGCGCCGGCTTATGTAATTCATCGCCGGCATGCTACCGCACTAACGTGGGGCGGCGCCCTTAGCCTCCCGCCGGGCCCGGATTCATGAAAATCATGAGGCCGGATTCAAGGTTCCATGGTGGGCCGCATCCTGGCCGCGGGCCAGACTGGAGCTGTCGTCCGGCTGTGGCGGGCGCGCCAGCCGAGGTGGGCCGAAAAGTCTGTCGCTGGCTGGTGTTTGACAGCTGATCAACTACAAGGAACTTGCACATGAAATGGGTTACACCTGCCGCTGTCGTGTTGCGTTTCGGAATGGAAATCAACTCGTACATCGCGAATCGTTGATCGGGTTCCGCCCCGGGTAACTCCGGGGCGGTCTCCACACAGCCGACCGGCTGCTGTCCTTGCTGATACGAGTCCTGGGTTCGGCGGCCGGTGGGGGCTTTCCGCAGTGGAACTGCAACTGCGGCAACTGCAGCGGGCTGCGTGCCGGCACCCTCAGGGCGCGCAAGCGCAGCCAATCCTCGATCGCAGTCTCGGTCGATGGGCGGCAATGGGTGGTGTGCAACGCCTCGCCCGATATTCATCAGCAGATCGCCGCCAACCCGCCACTGCAGCCGCACCAGGGGCTGCGCGATTCCGGGATCGGCGCGATCATGCTGGTGGACGGCCAGATCGATCACTGTAGCGGGCTGCTGTTGCTGCGCGAACACCGCGCGCCGCTGGAGCTGTGGACTACCGACACGGTGCGCGAGGACCTGAGCACTGGGCTGCCGATCCTGAAAGTGCTGGAGCATTTCTGCGGCGTGCACTGGCATCGCATCCCGGTGGACGGCACGGAGTTTCAGATTCCGGCGCTACCCGGTATAGCAGTCACCGCGCTGCCGGTGGCCGGCAAACCCGGGCCTTACTCCGCGTATCGCGAGAATCCGCGCCTCGGGGATAACATCGGGCTGATCTTTCGGGACACGGGCAACGGACGACAGCTGTTTTATAGCCCCGGCCTCGCCGGTATCCCGCCGGCGGTTGCGCGGGTCCTTGCCGCCAGCGATTGCGTGCTGGTGGATGGCACCTTCTGGAGTGACGATGAAATGATCCGCATCGGCGTGTCGCACAAGCGTGCCAGCGATCTGGGGCACCTGCCGCAAAGCGGCGCCGGCGGCATGGCCGAGCAACTCGCACGACTGCCGCCGCGCACCCGCCGCATCCTGATCCACATCAACAACACCAATCCGATTCTCGATGAGGCTGGAGCCGAGTGCGCACAACTCGCGGCCGCCGGCATCGAGGTCGCGCACGACGGCATGGAGATCGAACTGTGAGCCGCCCGGATGCCGCGATCGGCGCCGGCGTGGCGTTGCCGGACGGGCCATGGGACCACGCGCAGTTCGAGCAGCAGCTGCGTGCCAAGGGACAGGCCTACCATATCCATCATCCATTCAACGTCATGCTCAACGCCGGGCGTGCCAGTCGCGAGCAGGTGCGTGGCTGGGTGGCCAATCGGTTTTATTACCAGATCAACATTCCGCGCAAGGATGCAGCGATCCTGGCCAACTGCCCCGACCGCGAGCAGCGCCGGCTGTGGGTGCAACGTATCCTCGATCACGACGGTACCGATCAGGATGCGGGTGGCATCGAGGCGTGGCTGCGACTGGGCGAGGCGGTCGGACTTTCGCGCGAGGAGCTCTGGTCGCTGCAGCACGTCGTGCCTGGGGTGCGCTTCGCGGTCGACGCCTACGTGAATTTCGCGCGCCAGCAGCCCTGGGAGGAAGCGGTGTGCGCCTCGCTCACCGAGCTGTTTGCTCCGCAGATCCATCGCCAGCGGCTGGCCGGATGGCCGACGCACTATCCGTGGATCGACTCCAGCGGCCTGCAGTATTTCCGATCGCGCCTGCCGCTGGCCACGCGCGATGTGGAACACGGCCTCATGGTCACGCTGGGGTATTTCCTGACGCGCCAGGCGCAGCTGCGCGCACTGGATATCCTGCAGTTCAAGCTCGACCTGCTGTGGTCGATGCTGGACGCCATCCAATTACGCTATGGCCTCAACGATGAATGACCCGGGCCCACTGTCGCGCAGCTCCTACCCGCGCATCGCACCGCTGTATCGTTTTCAATGGGAAGCGGCGCAAAATGCCTACGTGCTGCTGTTTCCGGAAGGCATGGTGCAGCTCAATGTCGCCGCCGGCGAGATCCTGCGACGCTGCGACGGCAAGCGATCAGCCGGACAGATCATCGCCGACTTGCGCATTGCGTTTGAGTCGGACGCCATCGACGCCGACGTCGAAGCCTTTCTGCGCGCCGCCACCAGCGACGGCTGGGTGCAATGGCGCGATGGAGTGACCCCGTGAACGCAGTAGTCAAACCCGCGCCGATGCCATTGTGGATGGTCGCGGAACTCACCTACCGCTGCCCGCTGCACTGCGCGTTCTGCTCCAATCCGGTGGACTTCGCCAAGGTGGAAAGCGAGCTGTCTACCGAGGAATGGTTCCGTGTGTTTGCGCAAGCGCGCGCGCTGGGCGCGGTGCAACTGGGCCTCACCGGCGGGGAGCCGCTCAGCCGCCCGGACCTGGAACTGCTGGTCGCCGAGGCGCATCGACTCGGGTTCTACACCAACCTGATCACTTCGGGTGTGGGTCTGAATGAGGCCCGCATGCGGGCCCTGAAGGATGCGGGCCTGGATCATGTGCAGCTGTCGTTCCAGGACTCGACGCGCGAGCTGAACGATTTTCTGTCCAGTACCCGCACGTTCGACCTGAAGCGGCGTGTGGCAACCTTGATCAAGGGGCACGGCTTCCCGATGGTGATGAATTGCGTGATTCATCGCCTCAACATCGACCACGTCGATCGCATCATCGACCTGGCGCTGGAGATCGGCGCCGAGTACCTGGAGCTCGCCAATACCCAGTTCTACGGTTGGGCCGACCTCAATCGCGCCCAGCTGCTGCCCACGCGCGAACAGCTGGAGCGTTCGGAGGCCGTGGTCGCCGGCTATCGCCAGCGCATCGGCAAGCAGCTGCGCATCCTGTACGTCATCTCCGATCTATACGAGACGCGCCCGAAGCGCTGCATGAATGGCTGGGGCACGACCTTCATGGTCATCGCACCCGATGGCCTGGTGATGCCCTGCCACGCGGCGCGCATGCTGCCGGGAATCGAGCTGCCGTCGGCGCGCGATGCCAGTCTGCAGCAGATATGGCGCGACTCGCCGGCATTCAATCGCTTTCGCGGCGATCAGTGGATGCCCGAGCCGTGCCGCAGCTGCCCGGAGAAGACCAAGGACCTGGGTGGCTGTCGCTGCCAGGCGTTTCTGCTCACCGGGGATGTCGGCGCCACCGATCCGGTGTGCGATAAATCAGCGCTGCACGGTCGCGTGCTGCAGATCGTCAATGGCCCGCGTCCTGTAGCCCCGAACGTCGAGCGGCCGCTGGTGTTTCGCACCCCGGAGAATTCCAGGCGCCTGCTCGCGGACACCACCGATCCATAGTCCGTTGGACGCAACTGCTTGCGGCTGCCCGGCGTTGCGGGTTTCGTGACGATGGGCGACGATCCGGCGATGAGAATCCCCGTGCCGTTCGCGATCCGGGTGGTGCTGCCGTTGGCCTGCTGTAGCTTCGCCGTGGTCAGCATGGCCGACACGCCGCCGCGGGTCACCATGGTGGAGTGCCCCGCCAACGATCAGACAGCAGGGGCAAGGCCCGTGGCGGCAGACACCATGTCCGCGCCGGTGGCGCCGGCGACTGCCGGGCAGATCGCCTACTACCGCGCCGAACACAGTCCGGGCGTCTATGCGCCCAAGGGCTGGTCGTGCCGGGCATGGGACGGGTTGAACGGCAGTGCTCTCGTGGTGACGCCGAAGCGCATCGAGCCGCCCTACTTTCCGCTTCCAAGGATCACCGGACCCGCCGTCATGATCGAGGCTTCGGATGCAGCGGGCCCGGGGCGCTTTCATGTCGCCATCATGGCCGCGCAGCTGTTTCCGCTGATTGGCAGCGAGTTCATCGCGCGTGTGCGCCAGGAGCACCTGATCTCCGACTCCTCATTCGACGCCGAGGCCTATCCCGACGATCGCCTGACCTACCTGAGCGATCGGCTGGTGCAGTACGCCACTCCGCCCAATCGCGCGGGCCTTGGAACCGCTGGCATGCTCGAGGTGTCCGATCTGCCGGTCAGGGGGCTGGCCATCCTGAATCTTGAGTCGGAAGCAAATTCCCTGATCGAAGTTCGCGTCAGGCTGCCGCCCGCCCTGAACGCGGTGACCGAGGCCGTGGTGCAACTGGAGACGACCTGCGTCCAGCTACCGCGAGGCTGTCGAGCCCTGCCCTGAGTCGAGCGTGCGCGCGTCCGGCTGCCCGCCAAAGTATTTCTGCAGCGCTGCGTGGTAGATCGGCTGTTCCGGAGCCACCAGCGCAAACAGCGTCATGCTGGAGCGAAATTTCATATCATCCGGGTAGCCGAATATCTGCCCCACCGTGCGGCCCTCTATCTCCAGCACCAGCCGCGTACAATCCCTCAATCGCACGCCGAGCACGGGATGCTCGTGATAAGCCCGCGCCTCCGGCCGGGAGGCGAGCGCGTAGCGCTGCGTCATCGCGCTTGCGCCCAGACACCGGATTTGCGGGAACACAAACCACATCCAGTGGCTCGCCTTGTGGCCGGCGCGCAGCTGGTTCAGGACGTCTTCAATCACCGGATCCTGGGCCAGAACAAAACGGCGCAGATTGTACGGGTCAGGGTCCATGCACCGTGCCGCGTGCAGCTTATGCGCTGGCGACAACCACGACGTCTTCCACCGGCGCCTCATCGCAATTCTCGCCGGGGCCACCGCGATCGATCACGAGAAAATGCGACGTCCGCTCGAGCGCGAGCAGCGCGTGATGCCAGGTATTGCGCCGCAAGTTCACACCCTGGTGCCCTGAGCTGCGAAAGGCGCGGATGCGGCCGCCGAGTGCTGCATCGCCAGCCTCGGCGACTACTATCAGGAACGGCAGGCCATCCAGCGGAACGAAGGCCTGACTCGACAACGGATGGCGTTCCAGGACCTTCACCTGAAACGGCAATTGTCGCGCGGCCGCCCTGAAGATGCTGATCATCGGACACCCGCCGGCCGCCAGCACATCCGCCTGCGCCACATCGTCGAAGCGCTCGCAGGTACCCTCATTGATCCAGCGCGAGCGGCGACTGCCGATTTCGATGACATCGCCGAACGGCGCGAACGCCTCGGCGCTCAGTGCCGCAGGTTTTAGGATGACGTCCGCCACGCGCCTTACTCTTCAGCCGCGATCGGGCCGGCCGAATAACCGCACCCGGCTCAAGCCGCCATCGGGATGGATATTCACGCGCGCATGTGAGATCGGCCCCAGCTGCTGCAACTCGGAGCTGAAGCCGTGCTCACTGTCGGCCCGCAGGTACTGCAGGTCCAGCAGCAACGGCCACGCCAGGCACTGGCTGCGCAGATCGGTCTCCTGGTCCGCGCCCAACAGCGCACCGTGAATCGACACCTGATGCGGAAAGTTGCCTTTATAGTGTGCCGTGTCGATCTCCACCCGCTCAATGCGACCGCTGTGGCCCAGGCGCAGGATCACCCAATCATAGCCTGGTCCCCGTCGGCGGCGCGTCTCCCAGCCGTCGGCCATGCTGGTGCCGCGTCCGGGCAGCAGCAGATTACCCATCGACCCGTAGTGCTCGTCGCTGCATGCCAGCGCCACACCGCCGTTCAAGGCGGCGGCCAGATCGATCGCCGCGCTGCCGCTCAGCTGCGCCCAATCCCGGTACACACTGCCGTAGGCGCGAAAGCGCGCTATGCCGCCGTCCGGATAAATGTTGAGCTTCAGGTGCGTCCAGATGCCGCTCGATTGCAGCTCGAAAAAATTGTGCTGATCGCCCTGCAGCGCCGCGCGCGCCAACAGCTCTGTCCACGCCGTGGCAGCGGTAGGCTCAGCGTCGACCCGGCACGCCTGCACCGAGGCAAACGGGGGGAAGTTGCCGGTGAAATAGCGCGTGTCGATATCCAGCGCTGCCAGCGTGCTTGGCGCCGCCAGTTTCAGCACGCAATAATCGTGGCCCCCGTCGCGCCGCCGGCGAGATTCCCATCCGTCCATCCACTTGCCATGATCGTCGTACACGCCGGCGCGCCATTCCGGTTCACCCGGTTGCAGCATGCGCTCCTTCGCGGCGAAGAAATCGTCGGTGGCGTACAGCGCCACTGCACCCAGGCGCGCGTCGGCGACATTGACGTAACGCTGGAGCAATTGCTCGCGCCCTGGATGGTCAGCCATGAACAGTCAGCCACTCGCTTAAGGTTACCGTGCGGCAATGTACAACAAGCTCGCTCATGCGGCAGTTGATACGCAGCGCAGCGACTGTTTCAGCGCGCATGCGGCTTGCCCGGCCGCCGCGGCGTCGAATGCGCCGGCCGCGCCGTGGGCGCCGCCGGCCACCCCCTGGCGCACCAGCGTCACGGCCGACGGCTCCAACAAGCCTGCCGTGCGCAGCGCCCGGATGATCTCGAGTCGCTGCGCATCCACTGCATCCGCGCCAGCGGCATTAATGTCAGTCCAGATGTGCGGCGCAGCGTCATCCAACAGGCTCCCGGCCTCGAGCGGGCGCACATCGTCCGGCACAGCCAGCACCGCCAGATCGAACGGCGGGCGAGCGCCCTGATGGCGCAGCTGCTGTGCCACTTCGATCGCAACGACGAAACCCGCGCGCCCCTGGTAACGCAGCGCGTTGAGCCGCGGATCGTGGCAGACGCCGGTCAGCAACGTTTTCGCGCCGGATTCGCCGCCGGCACGCCCGACGAGGTAAGTCGCTGCGGGATCGGTACCCGGGGCAGGCCACACTTCAAGTCCCGCGGCCTGCATCCATTCGCGCACCATCGCCACCCCGACGCCGGCCGTGTCCGTCGCCGCCAGGCGCTCGAGCATGGCCATGATCTCCGACCCCGGTGGCGATGCGATCAAGTCGGCGAGGCGGTAGGCGGCAATGGCGCCGATCTGGCTCAAAGCCGCGCGTCGCTCCGCCTCGAGCTCGCTTTCAAGCCGGCGCTCGAAATTGGCGATGATCGATCCCGGGTCGTGCCCCCGAACCGCGAGTATGAACGGAAATCCAAACCGCTTGAGGTATTGCACGTTGAGCTGTTCGAGGCGGGCAGCCTGCGCGGCGGTGCATGACGCGAGTCCGGCGCGGCGTTGTTCGCCGGCTGACGCCACTGTCAGTGGGCTCGTGGCGCGCGCTCGCACGCCGAGCTGCGGGTGCGCGCGGATCAGCGCCAGCTGCTGCGCCGGCGCGGCAGCGCCGACCGCGGCTCGCATCGAATCGAGCAGCTGCAGCCGTGATGTGAATGGGCGCGTCGCCGCGGCGCACTGCGCCACCCATGGCGAATGCTCGAATACCCCACCCAGCGCTGCTGCGAACTCCCCCGGCGCCAGCGCGTTCAACTGCTCCAGTGCGATCACGCGCTGGGCCGGAACGGGTGCCTGGCGACCCAATGGCGCGCGATGTCGACACGCCGGCAGATCCAGACACGCTGGTGTTCCAGTACGTAGTCGATGAAGCGCTCCAGCGCAGCGATTCGTCCCGGTCGGCCGATCAGGCGGCAATGCAGCCCAACCGACAGCATCTTTGGTGCGTCGAGGCCATCCGGATCACCTTCCCGATAGAGCGTATCGAACGCCGCCTTCAGGTAATCGAACAGCTGGCTGCCGCTGTTGAATCCCTGCGCGGTCGCAAAGCGCATGTCGTTGCTGTCCAGGGCGTACGGCACCACCAGGTGCGCTACACGGCGCCGCTCGGCGCCGCTACCGATCCCGACCTCGGTCCAGTACGGCAGATCATCGGCGTATGAGTCCGCGTCGTACAGCAGCCCGCCGTGCTCCACCACCAGGCGGCGGGTGTTCGGGCTGTCGCGGCCGGTATACCAGCCCAGCGGCGCGCTGCCGAAGGTGTCGCGCAGAATGGCGATAGCCTCGTGGATGTGGGCACGTTCGGTGGCCTCATCTACCTGCTGGTAGCTGATCCAGCGCAAGCCGTGGCAGGCGATCTCGTGTCCCAGCTCCTTGAAGGCGGCCGCGGCCTCCGGATTGCGACGCACGGCGGTGGCGACGGCGAAGATCGTCAACGGCAGCCGGTAACGCTCGAACGCGCGCAGCACCCGCCACAGTCCGGCGCGCGCGCCGTACTCATACAGCGACTCCATGCTCATGTGACGCATGGGAAACGCCGGCGCGTTGACGATTTCCGACAGGAACACTTCCGACGCCGGGTCGCCGTCGAGCACGCAGGACTCGGCGCCCTCCTCGTAGTTGAGTACGAATTGCAGCGCGATGCGAGCCTCGTCGGGCCAGCGCGCGTGCGGCGGGTGACGCCCATAGCCGACCAGATCGCGCGGGTAATCGTGAACTTCAGGGAACATGGGTCGATACCTTAACAATTCGGCTCAATGGCGTGCACCATGTCCGATCCACGTCAGCATCGCCGAGCGCTCCTGGTCCGTCATGGCGGTGAGGTTGCCGAGCGGCATGGTGCGCGCGGCGAGCTGCTGCTGCACTTGCGGCAGGTGCGCTGACAACTGGTCGAGCGTCTCCAGCAGCAGGCCATTGGGCGCCGCGCTGAAACCTGCCTGTGCCGGCGTGCTCGAGTGGCACGGCACGCAGCGCAGCTGGACGATGCGCTGCACCTGTGCTGCCTCGCCGCTCGTCGCCATCGGCTGCAGGCCGGCGGCGCCCAGTCCCGCCACAGGTGCCAGCGCCACCACCACTGCCGCCAGTGACCCGGCGGCCAGCAGCGCCGGAAGCAGCGGCAGCAAGCTACGCTCGGCCGCCCGGTGACGGGCCACGAACCATGCGCGGATGCAAGCGCCGGCGAAGCTGATCGCGATCAGTACCAGCCAGTTGTATCGCGCCCCGAAGGTCACCGCATAGTGATTGCTGATCATGACGAACAGCACCGGCAGCGTGAAATAGGTGTTGTGGACTGAACGCTGCCTGGCGCGAAGCCCCGGAGAGGGATCCGGAGCCCGGCCCTGCTGCTTCGCGCGCACCAGTTCGCGCTGACCTGGGATGATCACGAACAGCACGTTGGCCACCATGATGCTGCCGATCGCCGATCCGAACACCATGTACGCGCCGCGCCCGCTGAACAGCTGGCAAAGTCCCCAGGCCTCAGCCGCCAGTGCCAGTCCCACCACGACGGCCAGGGCCCGGGCGTGGCGCCCGAGCGGCGAGCGGCACAGGGTGTCGTAGATCAGCCAGCTGGCGACGATGCAGCTCACCGCGATGCCGATCGCCATCGGCTTGGATAGCGCCGCTACCGCCGGGTCGATCAAATAGCCTTCCGCGCGCAGGAAATACAGCAGGCACAGCAGCGCGAAACCCGACAGCCAGGTGGTGTAGGCCTCCCAGTAGAACCAGTGCAGTGTCGGCGGCAGCAGCGCCGGTGCCAGCCGGTACTTCTGCGAGCGGTAGAAGCCGCCGCCGTGCACCGCCCACAGTTCCCCGGCGACACCGGCAGCGGCGGCGGCGCCATCGCGCGGCGGCTGCAGGTGATTGTCGAGCCATACGAAGTAGAACGATGCGCCAATCCAGGCGATGCCGGCCACGAGGTGCAGCCAGCGCAACCCCAGGCCGAGCCAGTCGAGCAGGTAGCTCGCGAGCATCAGGCGCGGTCGGCTGCGCGGCAGCTCGCGCAGCTTCGCGCCTCGCAAGCCGCATCGGCCGGCGGCGCCGGGCACTCTGGATGATCTGCGGCGCTGGCAGCGCCGATCGCCTGCAGCAGTTCAAACGCCACGGCGACCGCAATCGCTGCCGGCCATTTGCTGGCGATTCCTCTGGCACCGATCGGGCACACCAGTCGTGCGATGCTCGCGGCCGCCACCCCATCGCGCGCCAGCCGCGAACGAAAACGTGCGCCCTTGCTCTTGGAACCAATCACGCCGAGTGAGGCAAAGTCGCCGCGTTCCAGAATCGCCTTGCACAGCGCGTAGTCGAGCCGGTGGCTGTGCGTGAGCACCAGAAAGCGGGTTGCGGCCGGCGCCGCCGCTACCGTCGGCACCAGCTCCGGGGCATGCACCATCCGCACGCCTTCGGGAATCGGCAGCGGAAACAGCTCGGCCCGCGTGTCAATCCAGGTCAGGCGCAGCGGCAGTTCGACCACGATGCGCGCCAGCGCCTGTCCGACGTGTCCGGCCCCGTATAGCCACAGCGCCGGCAGGTCCTCGTCCAGGCGTTCGCGCAGCGTCGCCTGACCGGCCACGGCACTGGTGGTGCGCGGTGCCGCCTGCGCACGTGGGCGTCGCAACATCAAATCGCTCTCCGGATCCGAGCCACAGACGCTCACGATCCGGCGCTGCACGCCGTGCGGCGTGATGCTGCTGATCAGTACCGCGGCACCGTGGCGCGCGCTGTCGCTCGCCGAGCGCAGCAACGCGGCATCGGCGCGCGTATAGCGCTCCATCCACAGCTCGACCACGCCGCCGCAGCACTGAGCCAGCTCCGCACCGAGCACCAGGCGTTGCATGCGTGCCGCCGGCGCACCAGCAGTCAGCAGCGTTCGCGCTGCGCGCAGCACCTGCCATTCAAGCTGGCCGCCGCCGATGGTGCCGCGGAATTCATCACGTCCGACGAGCATGCAGGCGCCGGCCTCACGCGGCGCGGAGCCGAGCACCTTGGTGATGAGGATGCGGATCATCGCCGGCTCATGCTGCAGCGCCTGCAGCAGCGCCCGCGGCCAATCGCGCAGCGGCTTGAGCCACTGTGATAGCTCCGCGCAAGGCACGGCTGCCTCAGGCGTGCGCCGCGCCGCCGGCCGGCTCATGCGCCAGTCCCTCGGCGCACGCCGTCGATCGCGCGCAGCACCGCCTCAGGGGTAGCTGGCGCGGGCAGCTCGGGGAGTGCTCCCGCGGCGCCGCAGCTTGCCACCGCATCGCGGATCGCATGCAGCACCGATATCGCCAGCATCAGCGGCGGCTCTCCCACGGCCTTGGAGCGATAGATCGTGTCCTCACGATTCGGCTCGCCGTCGAGCAGGCGCACCGTGGCCTCCGCCGGCCAGTCGCGCGCCGTGGGAATCTTGTAGGTCGAAGGCGCGTGGGTGCGCAGCTCACCGGCGTCGTTCCACCACAGTTCCTCGGAAGTGAGCCAGCCGACTCCCTGCAGGAAGCCGCCTTCGGTCTGACCCAGATCGATCGCAGCGTTCAGCGGCGTGCCGGCATCGTGCAGGATGTCCACGCGCAGCAGCTGGGTCTCGCCACTCAGGCAATCCACGGCCACCTCACTGACCGCCGCCCCATAGGCGAAGTAGAAAAAAGGCCGCCCGCGCATGGCCGCCTTGTCCCACTGGATCTTCGGGGTGCGGTAATAGCCGGTGGATGACAGTGAAATGCGTGCCCGGTAGGCCTGCAGCGCGAGCTCGCCGAAGCTGACGCTACGCTCGCCGATGAGCACACGGCCGTCCTGAAATCGTACCTGCTGCGCGTCGACGCCGTAACTGTCACAGGCGTGCTGCACCAGCCGCTGCCGGATGGTCTGCGCGGCCGCCTGCGCCGCCTTGCCGTTCAAGTCGGAACTGGAGGATGCTGCGCTTGCCGATGTATTCGGCACCTTGGCGGTATCGGTGGCCGACACCCGGATCGCCGACAGCGGCAGGCCGAACTCGGCTGCTACCACCTGCGCGATCTTGGTGAACAGCCCCTGCCCCATCTCCGTGCCGCCGTGATTGAGCAGCACCGTGCCATCGCTGTAGATGTGCAGCAGCGCGCCCGCCTGGTTGAACACGGTGGAGGTGAACGATATTCCAAACTTGACCGGCGTCAGCGCCAGCCCGCGCTTGATGATCGGGCTGGTCGCATTCCACGCGCCGATCTGCTGCCGACGCTCGCCATAGCGAGCATCGGCGGCCAGCCGTTCCACGATCTTGTGGATCACATTGTCTTCCACCGTCTGGCCATAGTGGGTGACGTTGCGGCTGCCGACACCATAGAAATTGCACCGTCGCACCGCCAGTGCATCCGTGCCGAGCGTGCGTGCGATGTCGTCGATGATCTGTTCTATGACCAGCATGCCCTGTGGACCGCCGAAGCCGCGAAAGGCGGTGTTCGATACCGTATGGGTCTTGCAGCGATGCGAGACGATCTCGACGTGTTCCAGAAAATACGCATTGTCCAGGTGCATGAGCGCACGGTCGTTGACCGGACCGGACAGGTCGGCCGAATAGCCGCAGCGCGAAGCCAGCATTATGCGCAGCGCCAGGATGCGCCCCGTGGCATCGAAGCCGACATCATAGTCGGCCAGAAAATCGTGCCGTTTCCCGGTCATCAGCATGTCGGTATCGCGATCGACCCGCAGCTTCACCGCGCGCCCCATCTTGTGCGCCAGCACCGCCGCCGCCGCGGCGATGAGGGCCGGCTGGGTCTCCTTGCCGCCGAATCCGCCGCCCATGCGCCGGCACTGCACCGTCACGTCGTGCGCGTGCCTGGCCAGAGCATGGGCGACCAGCTGCTGCACTTCACTCGGATGCTGGGTCGAACTGTGGACCAGCATGGCGCCATCTTCCTGCGGTATCGCAATGGCGATCTGCCCCTCCAGGTAGAAATGATCCTGCCCGCCGATGATCACCGTGCCGCGCAGCCGCCGCGCGGTACGCGCCAGGATCTCCTCCGGGTTACCGCGCACCAGCCGCTCGGTCGGCAGCACGTAGCTGTTGGCCGCGAGCGCCGCACGAATATCAAGGATTGCCGGCAGCGGCTGGTAGTCCACGCGTGCCTTGCGCGCGGCCCTGCGCGCCGCGGCGTGCGAGCTGGCAGCGACGGCAAATAGCGGCTGTCCGGCGTACTGCACCAATCCGTCGGCGAAGATCGGATCATCATGCAGCACCGAGCCGTAGTTGTTTTCACCTGGGATATCGCCCGCCACGGCCACGCCAAGTACTCCCGGCATCGCCCGAACGGGAGCCAGATCCAGCGTCTGCAGGCGCCCGTGCGCGATGGTGCTGATGCCGAACGCGGCATGCAGCGCATTGGCGGGCAGCCTGATGTCGTCGGCGTACAGCGCCCGGCCGCTGACGTGCAGGTGCGCACTTTCGTGGCGCGGAGCGATCTCGAGCGGGTCCACCGTGACGCTAGCGCGCATTGGTCGCGACTTCGGCCGTACGCACGGCGTTAACCGCGCCGGCCGCCTCGAGATAGAACCGACGCAGCAGATTGCCAGCGGCCTGCAGCCGGTAGGCGCTGCTGGCGCGCAGATCGGTCAGCGGCCGGAAGTCCTCGGCCAGCGCCGCCGCCGCAAGCTCGATGTTGTCCTGGTTCCACGCCCGTCCGGTCAAGGCGGCTTCGGTCGCCATCGCCCGGGCCGGGGTCGCCGCCAGTCCGCCGAATGCAATCCGCGCCGCAGTGATGCGATCGCCCTGCTGATCCACGACGAATGCGGCACACACGGCGGAGATATCCTGGTCGAAGCGCTTCGAGACCTTGTAGCTCGCCACGCGCCGGCCGGCCCGCGGCGCCGGCACGATCACCGCAGTAATGAATTCACCGCTCGCAAGATCCTTGCGCTGGTAGCCGAGATAGAACTGGTCGAGCGGCAGGCGGCGGGTGTGGCTGCCGCGGCGCAGTTCGATCTCGGCGCCCAGCGCGATCAGCACCGGCATGGCATCGCCGATCGGCGAGCCGTTGGCGATATTGCCGCACAGCGTACCCGAATTTCGCACCGGCGGAGAACCGAAGCGCTGCGCCAGCTCGGCCAGTTGCGGGTAAGCGGCGACGATCGCGCCCCAGCCCTCGGTCAGCGCGACCGCAGCCCCGATGGCGATGCCGTCCGCATCGCGGCGGATGCGTTTGAGCTCGGCGACTTCGCCGATATAGATGATCGACGGCAGATCGCGCAACTGCTGCGTGACCCATAATCCGATATCGGTGCCACCGGCCAGCAGCACCGCGCTCGGGTCGGCTTCGAACGCCGCGGCCAGCTCATCGAGGCTGCGCGGCGCCCGGAAACCGGGAAACTCCAGCGACAGCGGGCGCCGCAGGCTCGCCAAAGCCGCCAGGCGTGCGGCTGAGTACGCGCTCTCGCGGCTCCAGTGCGCAGGCGTCGCATAAGTCCCCATGCGCATGGCGGCATCGATGATGGGGCGATAGCCGGTACAGCGACACAGATTTCCAGACAGCGCGTCCAGCACCTGCTCGCGCGAGGGCGATTGGTTGTCCAGGTAGAGCGCGAACAGCGACATCACGAAGCCTGGCGTGCAGAAACCGCACTGCGAGCCATGATTGTCCACCATGGCCTGCTGCACCGGATGCAGCGTGCCGTCCCGCCCCTGCAGGCTCTCCACGGTGATGAGGTCCTGGCCGTCGATGGTCGGCAGCAGCCGAATGCAGGAATTGACTGCGCGGTAGCCGACCCGCCTACCATCCGTCGCCAGCTCGCCCAGCACCACGGTGCAGGCACCGCAATCCCCTTCCGCGCAGCCTTCCTTGGTACCGGTACGATGGGCGATCTCGCGCAGGTACTCGAGCACCGTCATCGTCGCTGGCAGTCCGGCGGCGCTGACCTGCTCGCCATCGAGCAGGAAGCGAATATTGTTCGATGCACTGTGGGGCACGCCTGCGGTCACGCCGCTCTAGCCTCCCCGGTACACCGAATAGCTCCAGGGCGAGATCAGCAGCGGCACGTGGTAGTGCTCGGACGGCTGCGCAATGCCGATGCGGACCACCACATCCTCGAGAAACGCCGGTACCGGCAGCGTCAATCCGCGCGCCTGGAAATACTCCGCAACATGGAAGGTCAAGGCGTAGCGACCGCTGCGAAAACTGCTGCCAGTGAGCAATGGCGCCGGGCAACGCCCATCCTGGCCGGTGGTCGCGCCGGCCAGCAATGTCGCTCCGGTTGCCGTCATTTGGTGCAGTTCGATCCTGATACCCGCGGCCGGCACACCGGCGCTGGTATCGAGTACGTGCGTCGTCAGCTGGCCCATTGCAACAATCCCAAAGATCCGGACGACCGGATTACGAATCAAAGGCGAGCGAGCGGCGTCCTGGGGGTTTGATGACGCCGGTCCGATTTGAGTGTATGCGAACTAATTCAGGGTTGTACACAAAAGTGTCAACCCTGAATGTAGCCTCCCGAGGCCCAGGCGCGACGGCAGGCGCCTAGAATTTTGCGCTCAGGCTCAAGTCGAAGTCGGTCGGCGGTTGCCGCGTCAGAAAATCGTTGCCGTAGAACGGAATGTCGTTGGTGAGATTGTGCCGGTCGGTCACGTTGTAGATCGAGAACTTCACCGTGTATTTCTGGTAGCTGTAGAACACCGCCGCATTCAGCGTGTACTGCCAATGGATGACCGGCGCCTTGTAGTAGCCGCCGACGGCCGAATAGGCAGCAACCTGCGATGCAGGCATACCGGGGAACCCCGCCTCGATGGCCGGCAGATTGAGAAAGCCCGACTGGGTGACATCCAGGGGTCCGGTGACCTGAATGTTCGCCTGACCACCCCAGCCGGATTCGTGCTTGTAATTGGCCAGCACATTGAACAGCTGCTGCGGCACGCCGGGATCCTGGAACGTCTGGTTGGGCAGGAACGGATTTGTCACCGACACGCCGGCGCCGTCGTAGTTCAACCCCGGTTGTGCCGGAAAGTTGTAGAAGTCCGACGGATAGTCGAGCGTGGTGTGCAAATAGGAGTAGCTGGCGGTGGCAAAGAAATGCGGATTGGGCTGGTAATTGGCCTCGATCTCGGCGCCCTTGATGTGCGCCGGGGTACTGGTGAGGCCACCCACTCCGGTACTGATGGTCTTCTCCTGGTAGAAACCCGCCGTGGAAATGAACAGGCGTTTGTCGAACAGGTCGAATTTCACGCCGCCTTCTTCCAACAGGGTGTTCTGCCGTAAATACTCGGTCGGAGCCACGCCCCAGGTGGCGATCGCGCCGTCGTTGGCCGTTGGATCCACGTATTGCGCCTTGTTGTAGGTCAGGTACAGGGACACGTGCGATGTCGGGCTATACACCACACTGATGTTGCCGTTGTACAGGCCGTACCAGGCGGTGGATGCGCTCTGGGCGTAGCCGTTTAATGGTGCCGGGCCTCCGAGCGGGTCGGAGTAGTCCAGCTGCACCGCATCGCCGCGCAAACCGTACAGCACGCTCCACTGCGGCGATAACTGCATGCGGTGTTCCAGGAAAATCGCGGCATCTTTCAGGTTGGAATCGGCGGTGCCGTTCTCAAAGCCGAACCCGGTGCGCCCCGGCGCACCCCATTGCAGATGGTTGAAGGCCGCATTGTAGAGAAACGTTCCGGACGGGCCCTGCAGCGCGGCCGGGAACACCCAGGTGCTGGAACTCTGGGACAGATCGAAGATGCTCACCGGCTCGTTTACGAAATTCTGGATATCCAGTACGTGCGCGTAACGGTAGGTGAAGCCCGCATCGACGTCGTGATTCACCGCTCCGGTCGCGAACTTCACCTTGAAGTCGGTCTTGTTCTCGATGGTAAAGCTGCCCTTGGCTGTGTCGGCGTAGTAGTCCTGGGTCTGGTTGTATCGATTCATGTAGTCGTAGAACGTATTATTGACCACCGAGAAATCATCCGAGCCCTTGAAGGTCTGGATGATCTGCCCCTTGATGTGCAGCGAGTGCGCACCGGTCCCGGGTGGCTCATCGATGATGATCTTGTCGTTCAGCGGCACCGATCCGGTCAGGTCGATCGTCGCTCCGAAGCCGGAGATCCCCGCAGGCCCGCCCACCACACCGCCGGTCAGATAGGTGTTGTTGTCGATCAGTTGCTGGTTGACCCGATTGATGCCGTCGTTTTCCCGATACGTTGTGTTCTCCAGGCCGCCGGTGACCAGCACGGTGTACTGCGGCGTGACCTGGTCGATCACGGCGGCAAACACCGACTGCTGGTGGAAGAACATGTTGTTGTAGTAGCTGCCGCTGTCGTCCTCGGTGAAGGCCAGGCGTCCGGCGATGTTCGAATTGAACGCCATGCCCAGATCGACCGATGCGCGCCGCTTTTCCTGCGTGTCGAACTCCAGGTTGAAATCGGCAATCGGTTTGACGAACGAAGGCATCTTGGTAGTGACGTCGATCGCGCCTCCCACCCCGGCCCCCGGGCCGCCCTGCACGCTGGCCGGACCCTTGACGATATCGATGGAATCCACACTGTTGAAACTGATCGGGGCGCCGTAGCCGTTGAGGGTGAAGCTGTCGCGCATGCCATTGAAGAACATGTCGGCGTACTGGCCGCGGATACGCGGAATGTTCGGCTCACCGAACGATGCGTCCGAGTAGCTGCTCGAGGTCAGGAAGGAGAACCCGCCCGGATTCTGAACATTGAGCGCATCGAGCTGCGCCTTCGACAACAGCGTGTTGTTGCGCGGCGTGTCCATCACACCCAGGTCCAGTCCGTAAGCCGAGGTAGACGATACGGTCGTGGGAAGGATCAGGTCGCCTCGCCTGATGCCGTTGACGACGATTTCATCCAGGTCCCCGAGCGCGTTGGATGAGGCGACCACGTTGGCCCCCGAGTCGGTGGCCTGCTGTGCCTGCGCAGCTCGAGCGACGATGAAAATCGAGAGCACCGTGACTACTGAAACGCGAATCCCTGGTCTCAAGCGTCACCTCATCAATTTTTGTTGTATGCAATCGATCGTAGCAGCCACCCTCGGACTGTCAAGGGTGCAAAACGGTGCAAACACACGCGACAACGCTGCCTCCCGCACCAGGCCGGAGCAGTGTCCCACCCGCGGGCGAGGGAGTGTTTGATCCGGGAGGCGCGCGCGAGTGCTGGAAAATTGAGAGGACCGATACGACGCGGCGTTGTTGTGTGGCAACTGCATAAACATGATCTGCAACTTTTGCGCCACCGATGCGGGCGCACGGACCAACGGCATCACCGCGGCCGGATCAACGGCTTTAGTGCGCAGGTGTCGGCCGGCTCAGCAGATCGAGCACCAGGTGCTCGAACCGCGGCACATCCACATCCTGTACCACCTGCGCCGGCCGCTCGCCCAGACCGGGACCGCTACCAACGCTCCAGCTCAGCGTATCGCCATAGCCGGCGGTGAAACTGGTATCGATATCCACCAGCAGCGTAGCGCTGCGCGTCACGAGCGACGGGTCGAGCCAAACCGCCACCGCGAGTTCGTCCCACATCGGATAGGGCTGGCCGAATTTGGCCAGGTAGGCGTCGAACGGCGCGCGGCCCAGGCCCAGCTGCTGGAAGTACTCCGGTTTGAAGAAGGTCCGGGTGGTCGGATCGATGGGTACCTGCGTGATCTTCTTCCAGGGCTCGTGCAGCACGATCGAGGCGGCCTCGGGGTCGAAGCGCATGTTGAACTCGCGCCGCGGCGCGTTCGCATATTCCTCGGCGAAGGCGTTGTCGGCCGCGACCGGATTGTAGCTGCCGCCCATGAACACCAGTTCGCGCGCGAGCGAGGCGAACTGCGGGTCAAGGCGCGATGCAATCGCAAGGTCGGTCAGCGGACCTGCAGCGATGATGGTGACCTGGCCCGGAAACTCGTGAACCTTTCGCACCAGAAAGGCGGCCGCGCTCTCCGGTGAAGCCTTGATCTTCGGTTCACCGGCCGGGGACGGGGGCACCAGGAACGGATCGGCATGATAGGGCGAGCGACGTACGGTGCCTTCCGTGGGCCAGCTCTCGGTCCAGGCGCCCTTATAGAACAGTTTGCCGTACAGCTGTTCCCACACCCGCGTGCGCTGCTGGGTGTTGACCAGCGGATATACCGCCCCGGGGTGGACCGCTACCTCGGTGCGACCGGCGATCTCCAGCAGTCGCAGCGTGTGGCTCACCTCCTCGTCGCGCCAGCCATCGCCGCTCGGTATGGTTATGCCAAGCACATCGACGTCGGCGGCCTGCAGCAACATCAATATCGCCTGCAGATTCGACGACGCCGGACCAAAGGCATCCTGGTCGATGACGACCTTGCGCCGCGCGCCGCCGTCCTGCGCCCAGCAGGGGGCTCCGGCCAGCAGCGCCACCGCAACCAGCACCAGTACGCGGGCCAGGGCCGACAGAGGTGTCATCATGCGAGCTCCTGCAGTTCACCAAGCACATAGGTTGCCGCGATTGCACGATCGTCTGCCAGTGTCATCAGCACCAGCAGCAGCTCGCTCAAGCTACCCGACTGCGCTGTGCGTCGCGCCAGCAGCGGCGTCGCCTGGGGATCGAGCACGATGAAATCCGCTTCGGTGCCCGGCGCGAAGCGCCCGATACGGTCCGCGAGCCCAAGCATGCGGGCGCCCGCCAGCGTTGCCAGATAGAACGCCCGCAGCGGCGAGAGTTGCTGGCCGAGCAGTTGAGCGACCTTGTAGGCTTCCGCCATGGTGCGCAGCATGCTGAAGCTGCTGCCGCCACCGACGTCGGTAGCCAGCGCGAAACGCATGCCGGCGGCGTCACTGGCGGCGATATCGAACAGTCCGCTGCCGAGGTACAGGTTGGAGGTCGGCGCGAACGCGGCACCGGCGCCGCTGGCCGCCAGGCGCTGCCGATCGCCGGCATCGAGGTAGATGCAGTGCGCGTAGGTGGCGCGCTCGCGCAGCAGCCCGAAGCGGTCGTAGACCTCGAGGTAACTGCGACTATCGGGGAACAGCTGCTGCACCCAGGCGACTTCGTCACGTGTTTCCGCCAGATGGCTGTGAATGAAAACGCCCGGATATTCGCGTGCCAGCTGCCCGGCGCTCTGCAGTTGCGCCGGCGATGAGGTAGCGGCAAAGCGCGGCGTGATTGCATAGTGCATCCGATCGTGTCCGTGCCAGGTCTCTATCAGCTCGCGCATCTCGCGCTCCCCGGAGGCCGCACTGTCGCGCAAGTCCTCCGGGCAATTGCGGTCCATCAGCGTCTTGCCGGCAATCATGCGCAGCCCGCGCTCGGCGGCGGCCCGAAAAAACATGTCCACCGACTGCTTGTGCACCGTGCCTAGCACCTGCGCCGTGGTGGTGCCATTGCGCAGCAGTTCATCGAGAAAGAATTCAGCCACCTCAAAGGCGTGCTCGGCGTCGGCAAAGCGCTTCTCCGCTGGAAACGTGTAGCGCTCGAGCCAGTCGAGCAGGTTGCGCCCGCCAGAGGCGATTACGTCGGCCTGCGGATAATGGATGTGGGTATCGATGAAGCCGGGCATGATCAGGCGATTCCCATGATCGATGACCGGCATGTGGCCGGCGGCGGACGGCAGCAGCGCGGCGGCCGGGCCGACCGCTTCCACATGTCCGTCGGCGAGGATCAGTGCGCCGTGCTCCCAGTACTGGTAGGACGCCGGCTCGTCCCGCGGGCCGGGATCGCCCAGGAAGTGCAGGATCGAGCCGCGGTGGGCAATGCGATACTGCACGTTCATGGCCGCAGTGGCCTCATTAGCCGGGGTGAAAGCTGCGCCCGAGCGAAGCCGGCTGATTCAGCAGGATCGTCTTCGGGTCACGACAGATCACCACCAGCACGACGATGGTTGCCGCGTACGGCAGCATCGACAGGAACTCGCTCGGCACATGCACCCCCAGGCCCTGGGCATACAGCTGCAGCACGGTCACGGTGCCGAACAGGTATGCGCCGGCGAGCACCCGCCAGGGTTTCCAGGTGCCGAACACCACCAGCGCCAGTGCAATCCAGCCGCGTCCGGCACTCATGCCCTCGGTCCACATGGGGGTCAGCGATGTAGACAGATAAGCCCCGGCGATGCCGCTCATCGCACCGCCGAACAGCACCGCAAGGTAGCGGATCCGGGTGACCGGCTCGCCCAGCGCGTGCGCCATTGCCGGCGACTCGCCGACCGCCCGCAGTCGCAGCCCGGCGCGGGTACGCCTGAGCACCCAGGCAATGAGCGCGCACAACAGCAGCGACAGGTACACCAGCGGATCGTAGTGAAACAGCAGCGGGCCGATCAATGGCAGCTCGCTTAGCAGCGGGAAGTGCAGCGCGGGCAACGGCCGGATCGGCAAGCCGACGAAGCTGCGTCCGGCGAATGCACTCAGGCCCACGCCAAACAGCGTCAGCGCCAGTCCGGTGGCGACCTGATTGGTCTGCAGGCTCAGCGTCAATACACCGAACAGCAGCGCGATCAGGACCCCGGCCGCCGCGGCCGCGAGGTACGCAAGCCACAAGCTGCCGCTGGACACGCCGACCGCAAAACCGCTCATCGCCCCCACCAGCATCATGCCCTCCACTCCAAGGTTCAATACTCCGGCGCGCTCGGTCACCAGTTCACCCAGCGCCGCGAACATGAGCGGTGTCGCAGCGCCCACGGCGCTGGCCACGATCGTCACCCAGGTGGCAAGGCTCATGCGCGCACCCGTCGCAGCCGAAACCCGATGAACAGCTCCGCCGTGAGCAGATAGAACAGCAGTGCACCCTGGAACAGGCCACTCACCGAAGCCGGCAGCTGCAGCTCCATCTGTGCCGACTCGCCGCCCAGATACAGCGCCGACATCAACAGCGACGCCAGCACCACGCCCAGCGGATGCAGCCGCCCGACGAACGCCACGATGATGGCCGCAAAGCCGTAACCGGGCGATACCACGGGCTGCAGCATGCCGATCGGGCCGGCAACTTCGCAGATGCCTGCCAGCCCGGCGCTGCCACCGCTGATCATCAGTGCCAGCCAGATATTGCGTCGCTCGCTGAACCCGGCGTAGGCAGCGGCCGCCGGCGACAGGCCCCCAACGCGCATGCGAAACCCGGCCGCGGTAGCCGCTGTGAACCACCAGGACAGTCCCGCCAGCAGCAGCGCGATGACGAAGCCGACGTTCACTCGCGTGCCATCCAGCAACGGCGCCAGCAGCGCACTGTCGGGCAGCGGCCGCGACTGCGGGAAATTCTGTCCGGCCGGATCGCGCCATGGCCCGTGCACCAGGTACGACAGCAACAGTTGCGCGATGTAGACCAGCATCAGGCTGACGAAGATCTCGCTGGTCCGAAAGCGCGAGCGCAGCAACGCAGGAATCGCGGCCCAGGCCATGCCGCCCAGCACGCCCGCCACCAGCATTGCCGGTTGCACCCAATGACCCAGCGCGGCGCCGTAAAACAGGCCGACACCGCCCCCGGTGATGGCGCCCAGCGTGAGCTGTCCCTCGGCGCCGATATTCCACACGTTGGTGCGATAGCACAGCGCCAGTCCCAACGCGCACAGCATCAGCGGCGTTGCCTTGAGCAAAAGCTCGCCAACTCCGTACAGTGAGCTGACCGGCTCGATGAAGAACACGCGAAATGCGGCCAGCGGATCCTTGCCGAGCGCGCCAAACACCAGTACACCGGTGATGAGCATCGCCAGCGCGGCCAGCGGCGAGGACCAGATGCGCATCGCGGCCGAGGGCTTCTGCCGCCGCTCCAGCCGCAATGGCCATGGATTGTGGTCAAACAGCGCCATGAGCCATCCCCGCCGCGGTCCCCGCGGCCTGGAATTCACCGGTCATCCACAGCCCTACGGTTTCCAGCGCCAATCCGGCGGCCGGCACGGCCTCCGACAGCCGCCCGCGCGCCAGTACCGCGAGCCGATCGCTAATCGCGAACAGCTCGTCGAGGTCTTCGGAGATCACCAGCACCGCGACACCGGCATCGCGCAGGTCGATCAGGGCCTGGCGGATCAGCAGCGAGGCGCCGACGTCCACGCCCCAGGTCGGCTGCGCCACCAGCATCACGCTCGGCAGCAGTCGTATCTCGCGCCCGACAATGAATTTCTGCAGGTTGCCGCCCGACAGGCTGTCGGCCGGTGCCAGCTCGCCGTCGCATTTCACCGCGAACTCATCGATGGTGGCGCGCGCGAAGGCGCGCGCTGCCGTGCTGCGCACCAGGCCGTGGCGCACCAGCCCTGCCGTGGCGCCGGTCAGCACGCAGTTGTCGGACAGCGACATCGCGGGCACCGCACCGCGCCCGAGTCGTTCCTCAGGGACAAAGCGCAGCCCCAGGGTGCGGCGTTGCGCCGGATTGAGTCGCGCTGCGTCCTGGTTGCACAGGCGTACCGCGCCGCGCGGCTGGCACAGCCGCTCGCCCGAGATCGCCTGCAGCAACTCCTTCTGGCCGTTGCCGGACACCCCGGCAATGCCGACGATCTGGCCGCCGTGCACCCGCAGATTGATCTGCCGCAAGCTGGTGCCAAACGGATCCTCGGTGGCCTGCGACAGATTGGTCAGCTCGAGGCGGACCGGGCCCGGCGGGCGCGGTTCCAGTATGCATTGCGCCAGCTCGGTGCCGACCATCATGCGCGCCAGGCTGGCGTTGCTGTGCTCGCGCGGGATCGCGGTCCCGGTGACGCGGCCGTTGCGCAGTATGGTCGCGACGTCGCACAGTTCCCGGATCTCATCGAGCTTGTGGCTGATGTAGAGAATGCTGACGCCCTCCCCGGCCAGACGGCGCAGCGTCTCGAACAGCGTGCGCACCGCCTGCGGCGTCAGCACCGAGGTCGGTTCGTCCATGATCAGCAGCCGCGGGGACTGCAGCAGGCAACGTACGATCTCGACCCGCTGGCGCTCACCCACCGACATGCCGTGGGTCAGGCGCTGCGGGTCAAGCGGCAGGCCATAGCGCGTCGACACCTCCTCGATGCGGGCCGCGAGCGCGGCGGCCGGCAACCGACCGTCGAGTGCCAGTGCGATATTTTCGGCCACGGTCAGCGTTTCGAACACCGCGAAATGCTGAAACACCATGCCGATGCCGAGCCGCCGCGCCTGCGCGGGGCTGCGGATCGCAACTGCGGTTCCCTCCCACTCGATGCTGCCCGCGTCCGGATGCGTCACGCCGTAGACGATTTTCATCAGCGTGCTCTTGCCGGCGCCGTTCTCCCCGAGCAGTGCGTGAATCTCGCCCGCAGCGACCGTCAGATCGATGCCATCGTTGGCGATGACGCCCGCGTAGCGTTTACTGATGCCGTGCAGGGCCAGGCGCGGGGGCGTGGGGGAGCTGAGCCTGTTGGTCGGCATCTTGCGAGCGACTATAACCTGCGCAGGGCAAGCGCCGACATAGCAACGGCAGCGGTGGGCGCAATTGGCCCCGAGCGCGCACCGTTTCGCCGCAACGCCGGCCCGGCGCGGCGAAGTTGGTGCAAGCCGCGCTTCAGGATACGTGCTTCAAGGCGCGTTGTTCGCCGGTACCCCATCGCGCCACTGATCCCAGTGCTGCGCGATATCGTTCACCAGCGGCAGCCCGGCGCGCACCAGGTTGTCAGTCGATATTCGCGCCGCGCCGGCCAATGCAAATTGCGCCCGCAGCGCATCGATCGCGCTCTGGTGTGCGTACCCGCGGTCAAAATCCGCGCCGCTGCGCAGCACTGCGACCCGCTTTATATCGAGCAGACCGGACTGCGCGCCGCGTGTCAGCGCGGCGAGCGTGGCGTTATCCTCCTGCTGCGAGGTGCAGTAGATGCCCTCGCCATCGGTGAGCAGGGCGGTCCAGCGTCGCGCATGCTCGCCCAGGCGCTCCCCGGTCCACCAGGTGTCGCTGGTGACCGTATCGCACTGTGTCACCTGGGGCGGCTGGTTGGCCGGCGGCCGCGGATAGTGCGCCCGGTAGGCGCGCACGTCGTCGCTGTCCTCGAGCGTCACCTGGTGCGACAGGCTCAGTGCCTTCTGCAGCAATGCCTCGTCCAGCCGAAACACCTCAGTGCGATACTCCAACGGCGGCTTTTTGCCCGGTGCATCGGTTCCAATGCCGAAATACCCATCGCGCCAGTCGCGCGGGATGTCACGCGCATCGATCTCGTGCGCGATACCGACGTCAACGACATAGCGCGCCCATGCGACCGATCCGATGGTGCCGCGCGCCGGATCGATGCCGGCGTTACCGGCGATCAGAAAATAAGTCCGGCGCAGATCGAACAGGCCGCTGTAGAGCACTGCTATCATCGATGCCGCGGCGTTTGCATGGCCCATGCCGGTCGTCATCTGGCACACCGCGGCGGCGTTGCAGCGAACCAGCGGATAGTCGCTGGACAACCCGGGTACACGAATCTCACGATCGGTGTGCAGGGCGGTTGGCCATTGGGCCGCCTCGAGGTGGAACATATTGATGACCAGCACCTTGACTGCGATCGGCACGGCCGGCGTGGTCGCAGGCGCTGCGGAAGCCGCGATGCTGATGGTCGGCGGTGCCGCGCCAATGGTCAGCAGGATGGCGAACGCAGCGCGGGGCAGCCAGCTGCGGTCCCGGGTGCGCTGTAGAATACTGACGATCATGGTGCGTGACCTCGATGCGGGTGATGCATCATTATGGAATGCAGATTGCATGCTCGTCACGGTTAGCCACGCAATTTCGCCCCGGAGGCACTTAATTCATGCAGCACCGTTTCCGCTCTACGCTGGCAGCGACCGCTCTGGTCGGGCTGACAACGCTATGCGCGGCCGCATCCGCACCACTGAAGGTGGCGTTCGTCTACGTTGGCCCGATTTCCGATGGCGGCTGGTCCTTTCAGCACAATCTTGGGCGCCTCGCCCTCGAGAAGCAGTTCGGCGACCGCATCCAGACCACCTATGTCGAGAGCGTGCCTGAGACCGCCGATGCCGAGCGCGTGATCCGCCAATTGGCGGCCAAGGACTACGCCGTCATCTTCACCACCTCGTTCGGCTACATGGAGCCCACACTCAAGGTCGCCAAATTGTTTCCCAAGGTTCACTTCGAGCACGCCACCGGCTTCAAGAGCGCGGCCAACGTGGTGAGCTACCAGGCGCGCTTCTACGAAGGCGCCTATCTGCTCGGGGTACTGGCCGGGCGCATGAGCAAGACCAATACGCTCGGCTACATCGGCTCGTTCCCGATTCCCGAGGTGATCCGCAATATCGATGCTTTCACTCTCGGTGCCCGCAGCGTCAATCCGAAGATCCACACCAAGGTGGTGTGGGTCGATACCTGGTACGACCCGGGCAAGGAGCGTCAGGGGGCCGAGGCGCTGATCGCCCAGGGCGCCGATGTGCTGTGCCAGAACACCGATTCCCCGGCTGCGGTGCAGGTCGCCGAGGAGAAAGGCATCTACGCCTTCGGCTGGGATTCGGACATGGCCAAATATGGCGCGCATGCCCAGCTCACCGCCAACACCGAGAACTGGGGCGTCTATTACATCCAGGAAATCAACAAAGTGCTGGATGGCTCCTGGAGCGGCGACCGGCAGGAGCGCCTCGGAATCAAGGATGGAGTGGTGGTGCTCACGCCGCTCAATGCCGCGGTGCCGGCCGATGTGGCAAGGCAATTCGAATCAAAGAAGCAGGCGATCATCGCCGGCACGCTGCTGCCGTTCGGCGGTCCGATCAAGGACAACAGCGGCACGCTCAAGGTGCCCGCGGGTTCCGCCGTGCCGATCGACGATCTGATGTCGATCACCTGGTACGTCGAGGGCGTGGACGGCACGGTGCCGAAGTAGCGGCGTACATGCACCGCGTGTACGTCATTGGCTGCCAGCGGTTACCGACTGCGAGCATTCGGCTGGGTGAAGATATCGGCGCCAAAGGGCGCAAGTCCGGCCTGGCCGGCGTAGCCCAGGTGCGCAAGTCCGAGCATGTCTTCAACACTCCTGAGCAGAGCGTAGTGATTGTACGGTACCTGCGATAACGTTCCCGGTTTGATGAAGGGCGACAGCATGACCGCGCCGATGCGACCGCCGCCCGGGCCGATCAGCCCCGGGCCGTTGATGGCGGTGCGCGCGATGGCGGCGCCGGCCCGGTAGGCGGGCAGGTTCGGCCCCGGCTGTTCATCGCAGCATGCCGCAGCGTCGCCGCCGGTGACGCGGATCGCATTGCTCGAGGCTTCGTATTCATCCTCGACGTCTGATTCATCAAAGGTAATGATCAGCAGGCCATCACGCCTGAACGCCGGCGAAGACATGATCTGCGGTACCAGGGCCCTCAGAAACCGATCCGCCGACACAAGGCCACCGGGCTCACCGTCGACACATTTATTTCCGTGCCCGCCGTCATGACCGTCGTGGCATAGATTGGGCGTAATGAAAACATAATTCGGCGTCGTAGCGATGGCTTTCAGGTCCGGGCCGAGCGAGCGAAGATTCACCACGTGCTGCGCACAGGACGGTGCGTCGATGACACTGTGAAAATAAACGAAGGGGTCGTGCCGCGCGGCGTATTGATCGCCCACCGCGGCGACCTGGGTGCCGTCTGCGGTGCCGATCTGAGGGTGCCCGCAGGCGGCGCTCTCGCGCCCTGGAGTGTTTCCCATGTCCTCCATGTACGCCTTCCAGCTCAGGGCAGCGGCCTCGAGCTGCTCGGCTATCGTCGGCACGCTCGCCGGATAGACACAGCCGCTGCCGATGGCCTGGCCATCGGTGGTGAAGCCGGTGGATACAAATTCGGTGAATTGCGGGCAATCATATTCAGTGGCCGGATTGGGCGCCTGACCGCTTATCAGGGCAATGTAATTGCCGAGACTGAAGTGGCTGATGGCGAAGTAGTTGCTGGCCAGCGCGCCCTGGCCGCGCAGATGATTCAGGTATGTGGCCGGCGACGCGGGGCCGAAGGTGTGGTGATAGCCCTCGTTCTCGAGCACGACGATGAATACGTGGCCAATCCTGGGCGCCGCGCGCGCCGGTTCGCAGGCCAGCATCGCCAGCCAGCATCCAACACACGCCAGGCGCCAGCCTCTGGGTGCAGCAAGCATGAGGTCCTCCACTAATTCAGTGCCGCCGCCGGTAGTGCGGCATGACTTGCAGCTCCAGCCAGTTACGCAGCTCAGCCAGCTTCAGCCGCTCATCCTGCATCGCCGCTCCCAGGCCGTGCTTCCATGCGAGCCTCGCGTTCCCAGGATCCTGCATCAGCTGCCGCAACTCGGTCACGAACTGCTCCAGCTCCGAGCGGCTGCCGAACAGTCCCTGTTGCAGCAGCGCATCCGCGTAACGCAGGGTGGTCGCTGCAATCTCCGCGTAGCTGTACTCAGGGTGGTATTGCACCGCCCAGATCGTCCCGGCACCCGAACGCAGCTCCACTGCCTGTATTCCCATGTCGTTGCTCGCCAGCACCAGCGCGTCGGAAGGTAGTAGCTCGACATCATCGCTGTGCACCGTGACGGCTTCGAAAACGTGCGGCTTGCCGGCGAACATCGGGTGCCGCAATCCCATCGCATTCAGCTCAATGCGCCGCGCAAAGCCGAACTCGCGCCCCAGCGGGTTGCGGCGCACGCGGCCGCCGGCGGCGGTGACTGCGACCTGCATGCCCCAGCAGCTGCCGAAAAACGGTATCCCGCCGGCGAATAGCGCGCGTGCAAGATCGATCTGGCGCTCGATATGCGCGCCGCCGTCATAAATATTGAGTGCAGAGCCGGTCATGACCGCGCCATCGTAGTCCGCCAGCCCGGCACCGGTGGCCAGGTGCACCTCGGTGTCCGCGGGCCGCACGATATCGCAGCTCACCGCTGCCAGATGCCGCAGTACCTGCGCGTAGCCCTCGCCGGTTGGCAGGCCACCGGCCGCGACCTGCGCTTCGCGGGTGGCGGCACGATTGCCATCGATGACCAGGACGCGCGGCTGGCTCATGTCAGTCCGGCGGGCGTCGGTACCACGCCGCGCAGATAGTCGCTCAGCCGCTGCTGGTCAGCGGTGGAGGCATGCAGACCGGTTTTAGTGTGGCGCCAGTACAGATCCTCGGTGCCGCAGGCCCATTCCTGGCGCATCAGGTAGTCGACCTCGATGCGGGTCAGGCCGCCGCCAAAGTCCTCGCCCATCGCCTCGCGTGCGCCGACGCCATCCAGCAGCCGCCCCAGTCGCGTTCCGTAGGCGTGCACCAGGCGTCGCAATTGCGACGGCGGCAGGAACGGCCAGCGGCGCTGCGCGTGCGCGAGGTAAGCCGGCAGGCCGCCATCCGGAAAGTCTCCCCCGGGCAGCGGCTTCTCAGCCGTCCAGGGTGCGGACAACCCCGGCAGGTAGGGTGCAAGTCTGTTCAGCGCCTGCTCCGCCAGCGGCCGATAGGTCGTAATCTTACCGCCGACAACAGTCAGCACCGGCGCCTCGCCCGCGGGTGCATCCAGTTCCAGTAAGTAATCACGCGTCAACTCGGCGGCCTTGGAGCCGGCATCGCCGCACAATGTGCGAATCCCAGCGTAGCTCCACACCACGTCAGCCGGCCCGATGGGATGTTTGAAATAGCCATTGACGGTGCGGCACAGGTATTCGGTCTCCGCAATCGAAATGCGCACCGCGCCGGGCTCGTGCGGCCACTCCACATCGGTGGTGCCGATCAGCGTGAACTGCTCCTGGTAGGGAATCACGAACACGATACGGCGATCGGGGTTCTGCAGCACGTAGGCGTGCTCGCCGGGGTACACGCGGGGCACCACGATATGGCTGCCCTTGACCAGCCGGACCACGCGCCGGCTGCGGCCACCCAAACGCCGATTGAGTACCTCGCCGATCCAGGGACCGGCGGCGTTGACCAGCACCCGCGCACGCACCTCGTAGCTCTCGCCGCTGGCGGCGTCGACTATGTCGACGCACCAATACTCGCCGTCACGCTCTGCCCCTAGCAGCTGGTGGCCGACCCGGATATCGGCTCCCCGTTCGTACGCGTCTCTGACGTTGAGTATGACCAGGCGGCTGTCGTCCACGGTGCAGTCGGCATACGTGAACCCCCTGACCAGGTTGGCCTGCAGCGGTTCACCGAGCCCGGATGTTGCAAAGCGAACACCTCGCGAGGGCGCAAGGCTACTGGCCGGTGCCAGGGCGTCGTAGCCCAGCAGAGCCAGCCGCAGCAGCCAGGCGGGCCGCAGCTGGCGCTGATACGGCAGCACGAATTGGGCGCGCGTGACCAGGTGCGGGGCGATGGACAGCAGCCGTTCGCGCTCCCGCAGAGCCTCGCGCACCAGGCGCAGCTGCAGATATTCCAGGTACCGAAGGCCACCATGGATCAGTTTGGTGCTGGCCGAGGAGGTGAAATGGGCCAGTCCGGCCTGCTCGATCAACAACACGGAGAGGCCTCTGCCGGCCGCATCCCGGGCGATGCCGGCGCCGTTAATGCCGCCGCCGACGATGAGAAGGTCGAACGCCCTGCCAGAATCCAAAGAAGCCCTCACTGCAAACGGGCGCCCGTGCCATGCGGTTTGAATTTCGTTTTTAGACTATATTGCGCACCAAATGTTGGCAAGCGAAAATCTGACCCTTCCCGCCCTGGCCGCCTCAGGGGCCTGTCGGCTCCGTCACATGCACCACCACGCCGCCGGCGATCAATCGGTCACGCAGGGGCGGAGGCGGCGGAACATCGGTGAACAGCGCCGACACCTCGTTGAGCGAGCCCATGCGCACCATCGGGTGACGGGTGAATTTGGTGTGATCGGCGAGCAGGTATGTAGTTCGAGAATTCATGATGATCGCGCGCGCCGCCCGTACCTCGTCGTAATCGAAATCAAGCAGCGTGCCCTGCTCGTCGATGCCGCTGATGCCGATGATGCCGTAATCGACGCGGAATTCACCGATCATGTCGCAGGCGGACTGCCCGATAATGCCGCCGTCGCGGTTGCGCACAGTGCCACCGGTGACCATCACGGTGAACGAGCGGTTGCGTGTCATGATTTGCGCGACATTCAGGTTGTTGGTGATGATGCGCAGATCCTCGTGCCCCAGCAGTGCACGCGCCAGCGCCTCGGTGGTGGTGCCGATATTGATGAACAGCGAGGAGTGATTCGGTATATGGCGCGCCGCCAGCTCTGCAATGGCACGCTTTTCCGGGGTACTGAGTTCCTGGCGCTCGATGTAATCGATGTTCTGCGTACTGGAAGCGAGACTGGCGCCGCCATGGTGGCGGCAGATGGCGCCCTCGCCGCCCAGTTTGGTCAGATCGCGCCGTACCGTCTGCGCGGTCACGCCGAAGGTCCTGGCGAGCTCCTCGTTGCTGACATAGCCGCGCTGCTGGACGATCTCGACGATGGTACGGTGGCGGTCTTCGGCTTCGGTCCGGCTCATAGATTCACCCGTGGAACGCGGCGCGGCCCCTATCATGCCCGATTTTCACGCTACGCCGCCAAAGCGGGAGAGTGGTAAGTGTCGGGCACCCTGGTGCTGATCAGCCTCTCGGGTTACGTGGGCCTGCTGCTGTGGGGCACCCACATGGTCAGCAGCGGCGTGCAGCGCGCATTTGGCGCCGCGCTGCGCCGCGCGCTGGAGCGCAATCTGTCCGGCAGCTGGCGCGCGTTCTTCACCGGCGTCGGCATAACGACGCTGCTCCAGAGCAGCACCGCGGTCGGCCTGATGGCCACCTCGTTCACAGCCGCCGGGGTCATGGCGCTGGCGCCGGCACTGGCGGTCATGCTCGGTGCCAATGTCGGTACCGCGCTGGTGGCGCAGATGCTGTCGTTCAACGTCGCAGTGGTGGCGCCCCCGCTGGTGCTGTGTGGGGTGCTGGCATTTCGCTGGTCGAGCGGCGGTCGGGTGCGCAACCTCGGGCGCGCCACCATCGGCTTGGGCCTGATGCTCATGGCGCTGGCCGGATTGCAGGCAACACTTAGTCCGGTGGAAAACACACCGCTGCTGCACTCATTCCTCGAATCGCTGGCCGCTGACCCGCTGCTCGCGGTGCTGCTGGCGGCGATAATCACCTGGGGCTGTCATTCAAGTGTGGTGATGGTGCTGTTGATCGGTTCACTGGCGGCCAACCATGTGGTCAACGCGCCCGAGACACTGGCGCTGGTGCTGGGGGCCAACGTCGGCGGTGCCCTGCCGCCGATGCTGCACGCCTCGACGGTGGCGGCACGCCGCGTGCCGCTCGGCAACCTTCTGGTGCGACTCACCGGCGTGCTGCTGCTGCTGCCATGGCTTGCGCCGCTGACCGTACTGATGCAGCGGCTGCTCCCGGGCAGCGAGCGCCTGGCGGTCAATTTTCACCTGCTGTTCAATCTGGCGCTCGCGGCAGTGTTCCTCGGCAACGTGGATCGCGTCGCGGCGCTGCTGCTGCGCTGGCTACCCGACCCTCCGCGACCGCTCGATCCGGGCCGGCCGCTGTATCTGGAGCGCGCCGCGCTCGACTCCGCTTCGGTCGCGCTCGCAAACACCGCGCGTGAGACCTTGCGCATGTCCGATCTGGCGGCGGCCATGCTCGACGGCGCGCTCGAGCTGCTGCGCACCGGCGATCTGTCGCTCGCCGAGCGCGTGATGGAGAACGATCGGGCGGCACGCCGGCTGGGTGCTGCGATCCGCAGTTACCTGGCTGCGATCGGTGGCGAGCAGACACTGGACGACCGGCGCGAGGGCGCCAAGGTCCAGGAGATTCTCGCCGCAGTCATCAACTTCGAGCACATCGGCGACATTATCGCCAATAGCCTTACGGATTTTACCGTCAAGCAGCTGCGGCGCGGGCAGCTGCTGGCGCCCGAGGAAATCGCGGCGGTCAGCGCGATGAACGCGGAGCTGGTCGAGAGTCACCGGCTGGCATTGTCGGTGTTCCTGCGCGGCAACCGGTCCGACGCGCTGCTGCTACTGGAACGCAAGCGCCGGCTCCTGCAGCTCGAGCGCGAGGCTACCGCGCTGAGCGTACGAATACTGCGCGAGGCGGCTGCCGCCGGTCGGGCCGCCGGCACCGATACAGTCGGGTTGGCGGCCGAGGAAAGCGGCCTGCTGCTGCGTATCGTGCGCGACCTGCGACGCGTGCATTCGCATCTGGCGAGCTTCGCCTATCCGGTGGTGCGCCGGCCGCAGCGACGATCCAGCGCCCGGGTCGACGACGAGGGCGCGACCGGGCCGTAGCCGCCTGGGGCAGACGGTGCCCGCGCTGCGCGCGCCGCTGGCGCGGCGCCGGCGAACCGGCGCGATGTCAGTCTAGTCAACGCGGTAGCGGCTCGAAGCGTCGCCCAGCGCGTTCCTGAGTGGCTCGAGCCATGGCTCAAAATTCTTCCACTGATCCAGCCCCGCGCGGAACAGCGGCTGGCGAACCTGTTCTGAACTGGCGGTGCGTACGCTACGTTCCGTCTTATGGAACTCGATGCACTGCGGCTCAAACTCAAGTCCGCAGTACTCGAGCATTCGGCGCACGCTGCCCTCAAGGTCTTCGACCACGTCCTCATGGTGTATTCGAAGCACGCGACCGGGCAGCACGCGATCCCAGTGCCGCATGAGCTCCAGATAGGTCCGGTAGTAGCGCGCGATGTCGTCGATGCCGTAGCTGAACTCCTGACCGTTGGCAAACAGCTGCTTCAGATTGCTGAAGCAGCATGCCATCGGTTCGCGCCGGGCATCGATGATCCGGGCGTTGGGCAGCATCAGGTGAATCAGCCCCAGGTGGCGGAAGTTATTCGGCATCTTGTCGATGAAGAATGGCTTGCCGGTGCGGTAGATCCGGGTGTCGGCAATATACTGCTCGCCCAGCTTCAGAAACTCGCCGGCGGCCATCGATGCCAGAATCTGCGGGTAGCGCGGATGCATCGGATCGGAATCACGGCCGCGAAGATTTGCGACGATCTGCTGCACGTTGGCGAGTTCCTGCGTGCCCTCGACCTGTGAGTGCGAAGCGAGAATCTGTTCGAGCAGAGTCGAACCCGAGCGTGGCAGCCCGACGATGAAAATTGGATCCGGGTCGGGCACACCATAGCCGCGGCGGTCGGCAAAAAACTGCGCTGTGCAGACCTCGATCTGCTGCTGCGTATTGCGCTCGATGATATCGGCGCGATACTTGCTCTCGGAACGCTTGAGCGCATTACCCATCTGGTAGTAGTGGAACGATTCCGCAAATTGCCCCAGATCCTCCAGCGCCTTGCCCAGCGCGAAGCAAATATGACAGCGGTCGACAGCTGTAGTTGAAGGCGCCGATTCCGCGGCCCGTAGCCCGGCCAGCTCCGCCTCGGTGAAGCGGTAGGTTTTGAGGTTGGCGAGGCTCCAATAGGCATCGCCGAAGCGCGGCCGCAAGGCCGCTGCCCGACGATAGGACTCGATCGCCTCCTGCCGCCGGCCGAGCGTCTTCTGTGCGTGGGCGATCGACAGGTGCAGATCGGCGTCCGCGGCGGTCCCGAGCAGCAGCTCGCGGTAGATGCCGATAGCCCGTTCGTGCTCGCCAAGGCCGACGGCAGCCGTGGCATAGAGGGTCCTGTAGAGGCGATTGTGAGGCTCCGCCGTGAGCAGCTGCTCGAGCTGTCGGCGCGCCTCCTGGTACCGGTGCAGTTCGATAAGGACGCCCGCGTGTTCCTGGCGCGCGAGCCGATAGTCGGGTGCCAGATCAAGCACTGCCGCCAACAGCAGCTCCGCATCATCGAACACCTTGCGCGCAATGCCAATGCGGGCCAGCAAGCGCATGGCCTCGACTTCATTGCCGTGTTGAACAAGATAAGCCCGGATAAGCGACTCGGCCGCGTCCAGGTCGTCATCGGCAAATAGCGCGGTAGCGGCCACGACATCGCGCGGTAAATTGGCCAGTGTCATCACATGACTGGCTGCCATATCGGCCTCTTTAGCCTGCCCGGTCATGCGATACAGACCATCGAGCATGCGCCAGCTGGCCGGCAGCGCATGATTGAGGTTCACCGCGCGCAGGAATGACTGGATGGCCTGCGGTGCCTGCCGCATGACGACAAAACAGTGGCCGCGCTCCTCGTGCAGGCGGCTGAAGCGCGGGTGATGATGCTCCAGGATTTCGAGCGTCCGCAGGGCGTCCGGCACGCGCCCCAGGTATCGCTGGGCAATGGCCACACATAGCAGCACATTCCGATGGTCAGGGGCCTCGCCGAGCAGCGCTTCGCCCGCCGCCAGAGCCTCGGCGAACTTCTGATGCCCGAGCAGCCCTCGAATCCTGGCCGCCTCGGTTTCGACGGTCGGTGCAGACGATTTCGCTACCGTAGAGTCCATTAGCATCCATGAAAAAACGAAGGCGTACGCTCCAGTCCGAGCGCAATTCTACTGCACCGGTCGCAGCGACGGACTGGCGCAGGTACTTTGCGGACTGGCCACCGTGACCTCGACATCGCGCATGATGTTCGCCTTCGCGCACGATGGCGCCCTGCCCGCCTCGAGGCTGCTCGCGAAGCTGTCCCCGCGCCACCGCACGCCGGTGGCCGCGATCTGGGTCGGCGCGACACTGTCGCTGCTGTTCGTGTGGGCGGCCAAATGGCTGGAAAACAGCGGCACGCCGGTGTACTCCGTGGTCGTGTCCTGTACCGTGATATTCATATTTTTCTCCTGCATGGCGCCGATCGCACTCGGGCTGATCGCCTATGGCGGCCCGAAGTGGCCGCGCGTGGGACCGTGGAGCATGGGTCGACTGGGCTATTCGCTGTTTGCAGTGCTGTCGGTGCTGGCAATGATCGTGATCTTCGTAATCGGGGTGCAACCGCCCAATCAGCTGGCACTTAATGTCACGATCGGGTTTCTGGTTTTGACCGCGCTGATCTGGTTCGCTTTTGAGCGCCGGCGTTTCATGGGACCGCCGGTCGGAGCCGCGAGCGCGAAACGCCAGGCGCAAATCGCCGTTGCCGAGGCCGCGCTCGTGGGCGAGGCGACCGACTAGGAATCCACCAGGCTGCGCAGAGGTCCGATGAACTGCTGGTAGTGGCGCCAGCGCGCAACCGATGCGCTGTTGATCTTCTGCCGCACCTGCCACTTGCTGGCAGTAATCACCACACGATCGGTCTGATGAAAATCGAGGCACCTCGGATCCCAGGGCAGGCCAATGAACTCCAGCATGCGGCGTGTCCAACCCTCCTGGTCCTCGATCAGCGCCTCATAGGGAACTTCGAGCAGCGCCGACGCCGGCAGCACGGCTCGCCAGTGGCTGGCGATACGCAGGTACTCGCGGTAGAAGTGCGCCAGGTTGCCCAAATCGTTGGCATAGGGGCCGATATTGAAAAAATTCTGGAAGTAGATCGACAGACAGGTGTCGATCGGGTGGCGCTGCATGTGAATGATGCGCGCCTGCGGCAACGCGCAATGGATCAGGCCTGCATACAGGAAGTTGGCGGGCATCTTGTCCACCACCCGCTGCGCCCCCGCCGACAACGAGCTCATCCGCTCCAGATAGTCGCGCGCCATGTCCGCCATCAGGTCCGCGCCTGCTTTGCCTTCCAGTTCCGCAGCTCGGTACGCGGTGTAGGCGCCCTGCCAGAAGGTCACCTCGCCGGCGCCGTATACCGCCGGGTGCGAAGCGAGGATCTGTTCGGCCAGGGACGTGCCCGAGCGCGGCATGCCGACGATGAATACCGGCAGCTCCGAGCTGGACGCCTGGGGCCCAGCGCGCCGGATAACCACGGTATCGAAGCTCCGGATCAGCTGATCGACCAGCTGCGTCAGCTTCACACGATCGTAGATCGATCCATGGCGCTTGCTCAGCTCGTTGGCCTGCCGATACTGCCCAAATGCCTGATCGTATTGCGCGACGTCGTCGAAGTACTTGCCGAGCGCATAGCGCAGGCTGATTTCCTGTCCCAGTGGCAGCCGTTTTGCAAGCAAGGCTTCGGCACCCCTGAGCCACGCGCCATCGTCGCTCGTCATCTTGCGATGTGTGGCGATGCTGGCGTACCCGAATGCGAAAGCCGGATCGAGCGCGATGGCCCGCTGGAACAGCCGCTCCGCCTCCGAGAACTGGCCGCGATCGGCCAGCAGCTCACCGAGCAACGACAGTGCTTCAACGCAGTCACGATCGACGGCCAGCGCTGCCCGGGCGCTCGCTTGCGCGTCCTCGGGACGACGCTGCTGGCGCAGCGCCGAACCCAGGCTCACGTGAGCCGCGGCGTAATCCGGCTGCAGCGCCAGCGCCTGGCGGAAACTGGCCAGCGCGTCATCGACCCGCCGGAACTCAAACAGCACGGTGCCGAGGTTGCAGTGGCTTGCGGCACGCCCGGGCTCGAGTTCGATAGCGCGGCGGAACAGCGCCACGGCCTCGCGCGGCCGACCCAGATCGCGCAGCACATTGCCCAGGTTGTTCAGAGCGTCCACGGAGCCGGGTTCGAGTGACAAGGCGTGGCCGTAGCTCGCAACGGCCTCGTCGAACAGCCCGAGCTGCCGCGCGACACCGGCCAGGTTGCACAGTATCTGTGGATCATCCGGCTTCAGCCCGAGCGCAAGCCGGTAGCAGCCGGCGGCCTGCGCATACTGTCCGAGCTCCAGAAACGCGTTTCCCAGGTTATTGTGTCCCTCGACCGACCGGGGATCGCGCTTCAGCGCGCGCTGGTACAGCGCAACCGCTTCCTGCGCCCTGTTCAGGGCTCGCAACGCGTTGCCGGCATCGATCAGGGCATCCACGTTATCCGGCTGGATGGCAAGCGCGCGGCCCAGGCTTGCCAGCGCCTCGCTCCACTGGCCCCGATCGTGCAAGGCCGCGCCCAGATTGCAGTGCGCCTCGGCATCGTGCTGCATCAGCTCCGCCGTGCGGCGCAGGGCCAGCAGCGCGTCCTTGCCTTGCCGCACCTGCGCGACGCTCAGGATCTTCCACAGCATCCCGTCGTTCGGGTACATCGCCAGCAACGCGCGGGCCTTTTGCTCCGCGTCGCCAAAACGGTCCTGATTGACCAGCGCGACCAGCGCCACGATGTCGATCGGGTGCAGCGCAGCCGTGTTATTCATCACGGTAGCGGGTCAGCGCGTCCCCGAGCGCCTGCTTGAGTGGCTCGAGCCAGGGCTCGAAATGCCGCCACTGATCGAGCCCGTCGCGAAAGATCGGCTGCCGGACCTGTTCCGAGCTGGCGGTGCGCACGCTGCGCACCGTCTTGTGAAACTCGATGCATCCGGGCTCGAACTCCAGCCCGCAGAAATCAAGCAGCCGTCGCACGCTACCCTCAAGATCATCGACCACATCCTCGTGATGGACGCGAAGCACCCATCCGGGAAGCACCTGATCCCAATGCCGCATCAATTCCAGGTAGGTTCGGTAGTAACGCGCAATATCCTCGATGCTGTAGGTGAACTCCTGGCCCTTGGCAAACAGCTGCTTCAGGTTGCTGAAGCAGCAGGCGAGCGGTTCGCGCCGCGCATCGATGATCCTGGCATTCGGCAGCATCAGATGAATCAATCCCAGGTGCCGAAAATTGTTCGGCATCTTGTCGATGAAAAAGGGCTTGCCGCGGCGGTAGATACGGGTGGCGTCGAGATACTGCAGGCCGAGCTGCCCAAACTCCTTGGGTTCCATATCCAGCAGGATGCGCGGATAGCGCGGATTGTTCAGATCCGGATCGCGGCCGCGAAGCTTGGCGACGATCTGCTGCACGTTGGGCAGTTCCTGCGTGCCCTCGACTTGCGAGTGTGAAGCCAGGATCTGCTCTATCAGCGTCGAACCCGAGCGCGGCAAGCCGACGATGAATATCGGGTCAGGGTCCAACACGCCGCAACCGCGGCGGCTGGCGAAGAATTCGGGGCTGCACACTTCGATCTGCTGGCGAGTATTGTTCTCGATGATCTCCGGGCGATAGCGGCTTTCCTTGCGCTTCAGCGCATTACCGAGCTGGTAATAGCGGTACGCTTCGGCAAACTCACCCTGGTCCTCGAGGGCCTTTCCGAGCGCAAAATGCAGATGATAGCGATCGATTTCTCCGATCGTCGGCTCGGCCTGCAATGCACGCAGCCGCGCCAGCTCCTGATCCGTGAAGCGGTAGGTCTTGAGGTTGGCGAGGCTCCAGTACGCATCGCCGAAGCCCGGCCGGGAGTCGGCCGCTGTGCGATAAGAGGCGATGGCCGCATCGCTCTGTCCGAGCGTCTTGAGCGCATGCGCGATCGACAGGTGCACGTCGGCGTCCGTGGGCGTCGCCTGCAGCACCTCCCGGTACAGTGCGACCGCCCGCTCGTGTTCGCCCAGGCCAACCGCGGTGGTGGCGAGCAGTCCCTGATAGTAGGGCCGGTTTTCGGGATGCTCGCCCAGCAGCCGCTCGAGTTCCCGGCGCGCCTCCGGATAGCGCTGCAGTTCGATCAGGGTCTCGGCGTATTCCGCGCGTGCTCCATGGTAGTCGGGAGACAGCTCGAGCACCGCCGAGAGCAGCAGTTCCGCATCCTCGAATACCTTGCGTGCCATCCCGATACGTGCAAGCAGGCGCATGGCTTCAACGTGATCACCATGCTGCAGCAGATAGGCACGCACCATCGGCTCGGCGGCCTCCAGATCGCCGTCCATGAACAGCGCCGTCGCGCTCACGACCTGACGCGGCAGCGCCTTGAGGGTGGCCAGGTGGCTCGCCGCCAGGCCGCAGGCCTCCGCCTGCCCGGTCATGCGATATAGCCCTTCGAGCATGCTCCAGCTGGCCGGCAGCGCGTAATTGAAATTGACCGCGGCTTGAAACGCCTCGATCGCCTGCGGTGCCTGCTTCATGATCACGAAGCAGTGCCCGCGCTCCTCGTGCACGCGGCTGAAGCGCGGATGATGCCGCTGCAGCCTGGCAAGCGTAGCCAGCGCCTGGTCGATCCGGCCGAGATTTCGTTGGGCGATGGCGGCAAACAGCAGTCCATCGCGCTGCTCGGGAGTGTCCGCGAGCAGCGCCTCACTGGCGGCCAGCGCCTCGGTAAACTTGCGCTGGCGCAGCAGCCCCCGAATCCGGGGGATTTCGGCAGCCACTGCCGGCGCGGCGGTCTCGGCGTCCGTGGAATCCATGAGCATCCATAAAGAAAAAGGGCGGACCCCTTGGGATCCGCCCTTGATGTTACTGCAACCGGTCCACGCCGGTTGCCTTTGCCATGAACGTCTGCAGGATCAGAACTTCAGGCCGATTGACGCCATGATCACCCGCGGCCGCAGCGGAAATTCCTGCTTGATGAACTGACCCGACGTGGTGTTGGTGCTGGCATCGGAGTTGCCGATGTTTTCGCCAGAAAGCTGTAGCGTCCAGTTGTCCTTGGCCACACCGATGGCCGCATCGTAGGTCTCGTAGGCCGGCATCGTGTACTTGAGCAACGTGGTGGTCGGGACCGCTTCATTCGGTGCGTTGCCATCTGGGAAACTGGCCGGCTCGTTGCGCATAGCGCCGACGTGGTTCATGCCGACACTGGCAAACGGCTTGTAGTCGCCGTAGTGAAAGTCGTACCGCGCACGCACATTGAACAGCAACGGTGGGGAGAACGCCGGTGCCGTGCCCAGTACACCGTACGGATTGGTGTACGGCAACCCGTTGACTTCGGTGATGCACTGGCCGACCGGAGTCGGATTGCCTTTGGACGCCGGCACGTTACTCGTCAGGCACGGCGCATTGGTCTGGCTCGAGCTGTTCCAGGAACTCGATCCCTGCACCGTCAGGCCTTCGGTCACGCGGGCGACGAGTTGCAGTTCAATGCCCCTGACGCGGTAGGTCGGGCCGTTGATGTCGAAGGTGGTGTTGCCCAGATGCACAGGGTCGAACAACGGCAGCTGTACGTCTTTCCAGTCCATCTGATAGAGCGACACATTGGCTTGCAATCGATGATTCAGGAACTCGCTCTTGAAGCCGATCTCGTTGTTGGTCAGGTTGTCGGAGTCATAGCCGACCGGCTTATAGAACTGCTTTGGTCCGCCGGGCGTGATCGGCGCGACGGACTTGAGGGTGATGACGCTGCCATCGATATTGGTACCCGTACGATTGAAGCCGCCGGGACGGAACCCCTGTGACCAGGTGTAGTACGCCATGATGTCCGGCGTGATGTGCCAGGTCAGGTTGGCGCGGCTCTTGAAGCCGCTTTCGCTCTTGTTGAGGTTGATGCCGAAGCCGGCATAGGGCTTGGGTCCGTAGGTCCCGGTGCCGTTGGGCACGTTCAGGATGCTCGAGGTTGCGCTGTAGTACTCCGACCCATGTTCGAACTCGTCGTAGCGGTAGTGCCGCGTCCCACCGGTCAGCGTCAGTACTTTCGGAATAATGTCGAAGTCCACCGAAGCGAAGAACGCCAATTGCCGGTAGCCACGCTCGACGTCTTCGCCAAACGCCGTGTTGGAGTTCAAACGCAGGCCCGGATCGCTGGAGTAGAAGCCGGGAATGGGGCCGACCGCGGCGACGCAGTCCGGGCCGCCGGCAGCCGAGGCTGCCAGATTCGCCGCATCGCACTGCGGGATCTCCAGGTAATTGAAGTTCATCACGTCCTGGATGATGAACTTTTCCCAGTAGGCACCGAGCAGGCCGCGGATCCGATTGTCTTCCGAGGTGCTGACCCGAAATTCGTGGCTCAGGTGCGTGTTGCGCACCGTATCCAGCCACGAGCCGACCGACGGGTAGCACGTGGTCGCCTTGGCGGACCGGAAATAAGCATAGCCGGCACCCATGCCCGAACAGGCGTAGTAGGAGCCATGGTGCGAGCGCTCATAGTTCGAATAGTCCCCCTGCTGCTCGATATGACGCACCATATAGCTGCCGGTGTAGACCGCCTTCAAGTCGCCATAGCTGCCCAGGGCGTTTTCAAACCGGCCATTGAGCGTCCAGGCGGTACTGGCGTACCTGTCCTTGTCATACTGCGGTGCGAACGCTTCGATCTGATAAGGCTGCAGTGCGGCGCCATCTGGCGCCAGGGGCTCCTCGGCAAAATAGCCGTCGGCTTCGATGTTCTGCCAGTTCTGCTGCAACAGTAAATTCCAGTCCTCGTTGAACTTGAGCAGCGCGGAGATCCGAGTGCCGGTGTAGGTCACCGGGTTGGTGTTCGTTCCAGTGAGACCGCTGTTGTTGGTGGTGGGACCGGCCGCACGTGGAATTGGCGTGGTGGCCGCCGGGATCTGGATTGTTCCGGCTAAGTTATCGATATAGCCGCCGCGATGATCCTCGAACACAGTCGCGCGCACCGCCAGATGGTCCGAGATCAACGGCAGGTTGATCGTCGCATTGACGTACGAGTTCTGGTCGCCGCCCGCAGTGGTGCCGTACGCGGCATTGGCATCGCCTTCCGTGACATCCAGCTTGGGCTTATTGGTGATGTAGCGAATGGCACCGGCCTGCGCGCCGCCGCCGAACAGCGTGCCCTGCGGACCCTCGAGTACTTCGACCCGCTCCATATCCACCATGTAGACGTCGTTGTTGCGGGCCGGGAACTGCATCGACTGGTCATCGAGGTACAGCGCGACGTTCGGGAACGGGGCGGTGGTCGACTGTGACTGGTTGCCGGAGCCGCCGGAGCTCAGGCCTCGCATGAAGATATTGCCTGTGCCCGGGCCGTTGCCGCTGAAAGTCACGTTCGGCGTGTACTTGATCAGGTCATCGAATGTGGTCACGTTCAGTTGTTTCAGCGTATCGCCCGTGATCGCCTGAATCGTGATTGGAACGTCCTGAATCGATTCATTGCGCCGCTGGGCGGTGACGATGACCTCTTCCAGGCTGGTCGACTCCATGCCGGTCGATGCCGATGAGTCGGTGTCGCTGGCAGCATAGGCACCGCCGGCTTGCGCACCAAGCGCTGCCAGGATTGCGGCAGTCAATTTCTGATTAGTTTTCAAGAATCTCTCCCTGAGATCTTTCCAGTGACGTGAGAAAACAACAGACGGAACCACCACTCGGCTCGCGACGGTTCATCCTGCCAAGTACAGCCGATCTATTCTGAAATCGTGCCGTATCGGGATTCGCGCCGTATTAGAGCCCTGACAAAAATGAACGAGACCAAAGCCACAACAGACTCATTAGGATCCTACTTCGTCACGCGACATTTTTGCAACACCGGTTTGCGCCAAATGTTACAAGTCGAAAGTTACAAGTTGGCGACAAATGTCAGCGCTCGCATGCGCCGCGGCCCAGCGTGTCGCGTGTCATCAAACAGAGTGTCGCGCACTACCAAGAATGATCAGGCTGTGATGCTTGCGCGACGCGGCGCCCAGCCGTTTCGCGCTCTGACGCGCTGTAGCTTCGGATCGTGCGCCGGTTCGGGTCGATGCCGCAGGTCCTGCCGACTGTAATCGCTGCGCCCACAGCGCCTCAGCCAGCCAGGGTCAGATCGCCCTTGACCGCCGAGCGAAACAGCCGGGCGTACGTGGCAGCATCCGTGGGTAGCGGATTGCCGGCCGCTGACGGATCGAGTGATGCCTCGTGCCCGATGACGTCGGGATTGGTCAGCGGAACGCCGATGTCGGCCAGCGAATGCGGGATGCGCAGGCGCTGGCGAAACGCAAGCACCCAGTCGAATACGGCTCGGTACGGCTCGCCGGACAGTTCGAGCGTGCGAGCGATTACCTGCAGGCGCTCTTCGATCGCCGGCCGGTTGTGCGCGATCACGTACGGCAGCACGATAGCGTTGGTCAGGCCATGATGGGTGTTGAAGTACGCGCCGACCGGATGCGCGATGGCGTGCACGCCGCCGAGCCCCTTCTGGAATGCGGTCGCTCCCATGCTGGCCGCCGTCAGCATGCGCGATCGCGCCTCGATATCGCGCCCGTTATCCCAGGCGCGCGGCAGATAGGTCCGGATCAGGCGCATGCCTTCGAGCGCAATGCCGTCGGCCAGCGGATGAAACCCGGGCGCACAGTAGGCCTCGAAGCAGTGCACGAACGCGTCGATGCCGGTGGCGGCCGTGATCGCGGGCGACAGACCGACGGTGAGTTCCGGATCGCTGATGACTACGCCTGGCATCATCTGCGGATGAAAGATAATCTTTTTCTGGTGCGTGGTCTCATTGATGACCACGCCGGCGCGACCGACTTCCGAGCCGGTGCCTGCCGTGGTAGGTACGGCGACCACGGGCGCGATGCCGCGCCGGTCGGCGCGCGTCCACCAGTCGCCGACGTCCTCGAAATCCCACAGCGGACGCGTCTGCCCCGACATGAAGGCGATCACTTTGCCGGCATCGAGTGCCGAACCGCCGCCGAAGGCGATGACGCCATCGTGACCGCCGGCGCGATAGGCGGCCAGGCCGGCATCGATGTTGGCCGCTACCGGATTGCCGCGCACATCCGCGAACAGTCCGGTGCCCGGCACCAGCCCCAGCGCCTGCTGCACCATGGGAGCCGCGCGCAGGCCCTCGTCGGTCACCAGCAGCGGCCGCTTGATCCCCAGCAGGCTGCACGCCGCCGCAAGTTCGGCGATACGGCCGGGGCCGGCCCAGATGGTGGTCGGATAATTCCAGTTCGCCTTCAGTAGCACGCTCACGTGGTCACCCGCAGATGAAATGATTTCGGCCGGGTCAGATGCTCATAGCCGATCACCGACAGCGTGCAGCCGCGGCCCGAGTCCTTGACCCCGACCCAGGCCAGCGCCGGATCCAGGTAGTCGCAGCGATTCATGAACCAGGTGCCGGTATCGACCTGCTTGCCGAGCGCCAGTGCCGCGGCTTCATCGCGCGTCCAGATCGCCGCCGTCAGGCCGAATGGGCTGTCGTTCATGCGCTGCAGCGCCTCATCGTCGGAATGCACTTTCATCACCCCGGCGACCGGGCCGAAGATTTCCTCGCGCATCACCACCGAGTCAGGTGGCGCATCCAGCAGCAGTTGTGGGGCCAGGTACGGCGTACCCGGTTTGCTGCGCGCAAATTCGCCTTCCTCGATGGCCGGCCGCGCGCCCGCGGCGATGGCGGCTCGCAGCTGCGCCCGTATGGTGTCGGCGGCCGCAGTGCGCACCACCGGACCGAGCGTGGTGGCCGGATCCAGCGGATCGCCGAGCCGGTACGCTCGGATCAGATCGATGCTGCCGGCGGTGAAGCGCTGGTACACGCTTTCGTGCACGTAGATGCGCTGCAGGCCGCAGCAGGACTGGCCGGAATTGAAATAGGCACCATCGACGATGTTCTCGATCGCGTGCGGCACATCGGCATCGTGGCGCACGTACACCGGATCGCACCCTCCGAGTTCCAGTCCCACGCCGATGAAGCGTTCGGCGGCCACGCGCTGCACCGCACGGCCGCCGGCGACCGAGCCGGTGAAGGCCACGAAATCCACGCGCGTATCGCGTATCACGCGCTCGGTATCGGCGTGCTCCAGGTGCAGCACCTGAAACACTCCCGGCGGCAGGCCGGCGGCGGCAAAGCACTCGGCGAAGCGCTCCGCGCACAGCGGCGTCTGCGCCGAGTGCTTGAGGATCACGGCATTGCCGGCCAATAGTGCGGGCAGCACGCTGTTTACCGCGATCAGGTACGGATAGTTCCACGCCGCCACGGTGAATACCACACCCAGGGGTTCGCGGCGTATGAAGCGCCGAAAACCGGTCCTGGGCCCGGGCTCGACGTCGGCCAGTGCGGCGCCGGCGGCGCCCATCATATAGCGGGCGCGCTCGAGCGTGCCGCGCACCTCGTTGGGCGCGTAGCGGATCGGCCGCCCCATCTGCCAGCTCAGCTCGGTGCCGATATCCGCGGCGCGCGCCTCGAACGCGACGCAGAAGCGCTGCATCAACGCGACGCGCTCGGACATCGGCACGTGGCGCCACTGCCGCTGCGCCGCGCGCGAGCGCTGCAGCGTGGCATCGATTTCCTCGGGTGTGGCGGCGGCGCGTTCCACGTACACCCGGCCGTCGACCGGACTGATGGTCTTCATCAGATGATCTCGAAGTATCGCGCCAGTTCCCAGTCCGTGACCGCGCGCCGGAACTCGCGTTCCTCCCATTCACGGCTGGCGGCGAAATGCGCCACAAATGGCTCGCCGAACAGCTGCTGCGCGGCGCGCGAGTGCGCCAGGCGGGTCGCGGCCTCACCCAGCGTGCGCGGCAACTGGCGCTTGGCCGGCAGTTTGCGCTCATAGGCGTTGCCGGTGATCGGCTCATCGGGCTCGATCTTGTGCTCTATGCCCCACAGGCCCGAGCCGATAGCGGCTGCAATCGCCAGGTAGGGATTGATGTCGGCGGCGGCCATGCGATATTCCACCCGTTGGCTTATCGCCCCGCCCTGAATCACCCGCAGTGCGCAGGTGCGATTCTCCACGCCCCAGGTCGCAGCGGTGGGCGCCCAGTAACCCGGCACCAGGCGCGAGTAGCTGTTCACCGTGGACGCCACCATCGCCAGAACTTCGGGCATCAGCGCCTGCTGCCCGCCGACGAACCAGCGCAGCTCGTCGGAGATCGTTTGCGGCTTGCGCTCATCGTAGAACACTGCCGAGCCGTCGGCGCGCGCGAGCGACAAGTGCAGATGCCCGCTCTGCCCCGGCAGCTGCTGCGACCACTTTGCCATGAAGGTGGCCATCAGCCCGCGCCGCTGCGCCAGCACCTTTACGAAAGTCTTGAACAGCGCCGCCCGGTCCGCCGCCTCCAGCGCCTCGGTGTAATGCAAGGCCGCTTCGACCACGCCGGGGCCCGTTTCAGCGTGCAGCCCTTCGATCGGCATGCGCATATCTTCGGCGAGTTGCAGCAACGCCTGGTAGAGCTCGGCCTGCACCGCGGTACGCAGCATCGAATAGCCAAAGTAGCCTGGAGTGAGATTGGTCAGCCCCCGATAGCCTTTTTCCCGCACACTGGCCGGCGTCTCGTTGAATACGAAAAACTCGAATTCCGCCGCCGCCGCGGCGCTAAAGCCCATGCCCGCCGCCCGCTGCAGTACCCGCCGCAGTACCGCTCGCGGGCACACCTGTTCCGCGTTACCTGCGAATTCCCCCAAAAACAGCAGCATGTTGCCTTCCAGCGGCAGCGCACGACAGGTTTCCGGCAGCAGGCGCACTGGAGCATCGGGGAAGGCGGTGTGCCAGCCAGTAAAGCTGATGTTGTCGTATTGCTGGTCGTTCGAGTCCCAGCCGAGCACGACATCGCAAAAGCCCAAGCCCTTGTCGAGCCCGGCGAGAAATTTGTCGCGATCGATATACTTGCCGCGCAGGATGCCGTCATTGTCGAACACCCCGACCTTGACATGCTTGAGTGCGCGCTCGTCCACGATTGCGCGCGCCTGCGCGGCGGTGCGCACCTGTTCCGGCTGCATCGGTGCAACTCCACTTTTAAATTCTGAACTGTACGCCCGCAGCGTACCATAGGGGCACGGGCAATCCGCCCGGTGTTGCCGACAGGTGCATCATGGCTTTGGTTGAACTGGTCACGGTGCTGGCACTGCTGCAATTCCTGTATTTCGGCATCCTGGTCGGCAGGGCGCGCGAGCGCCTCGGCGTAAAGGCGCCGGCGGTCACCGGCAATGAGGTGTTCGAACGCTATGTGCGGGTACAGATGAACACTATGGAATTGCTGATCCTGTTCCTGCCGGCGCTGTGGATCGCCACCGCATACCTTGCGGCGCGCTGGGTCGCGCTGCTCGGCGTGGTGTATCTCGTCGGGCGCTTCATCTATCTGCGCGCCTACGTGGCCGAACCCTCCAGGCGCAGCCTCGGCTTCGGTGTATCGGCACTGCCGATCCTGGCGCTGCTGGCGATCGACCTGATCGGCTGTGTGATGCGCCTGATTCGCGGCTGAATGCCGGTGGCGCGCAACAAAACTCCTTTCCTGTTCGATCTGGATGGCACGCTGATCGATAGCGTCTACCAGCACGTACTGGCCTGGAAGGCCTCGCTTGATGCCGAGGGCATCCCGCTGTCGGTGTGGCGCATACACCGCAAGATCGGCATGAGTGGCGGACTGTTCGCCAACATACTGCTGCGTGAGACCGGCTTCGATAACACGCCGGAGCGTCTGGACCGACTGCGGCTGCGCCACGCACAGGCATACCAGGCGCTATCGGCCAGCGTGCAGCCACTGCCGGGGGCGCGCCAGCTGCTCGATTACCTTACCGCGCAGGGCATGCCGTGGGCCATCGCCACCAGCGGGCGCATGGAGACCGCCGGACAGCACCTGGCTGCCCTGGGTGTCGATCCGGCCCGCGTACCCGTGGTGACACGCGATCAGGTCAAATATGCCAAACCCGATCCCGACCTGTTTGTGACCGCGGCACAACGCCTTGGAGTCGATATCCGCGAGTCGCTGGTGCTGGGTGACAGCATCTGGGACATGATCGCCGCGCAACGCGCGCGCGCACTGGGCGTGGGGTTGCTATCCGGCGGATATGGTGAGGATGAACTGTCGCGTGCCGGCGCGTTTCGCGTCTATGAGGACCCCGCCGACCTGCTCGATCACATCGACGAAATCGCCGCGCGCGGCTGAGGCTCTAGCCGGCGTGTTGCTCGGCTGTACCCTCGGGTATTTTCAACCTGGCGATGGCCTCGCGCGGCAGCTCCTCCAGCCCATCGCCGCCATTTTTCAGATGCGTGACGATATGGCGCAGCATGCGCGGGTCCCAGAATTTCTGGATGTGGTTCGCGATGCCGTCGACGGCGTCGGCGTGCTTTGGCTCGGAGGCGAAAAAATGGCCAATATCATTGGCCATTTCCACCAGGTGCTCGATACTCATCCGGTAGGTGAAACCGCCTTGGCCGCCTGCTTGGGATGCGTTGCCGCATCGAGCAGCGTCTGTTGCTCGCGGTCGAATTCCTGGTAGCGACGCTGCCACGCCGAGGGCTGCGTCACCCGCGTCACCTGCACCGCGGTCACCTTGTACTCCGGGCAGTTGGTGGCCCAATCCGAATTGTCGGTGGTGATCACGTTGGCGCCGGATTCCGGGAAGTGAAACGTGGTGTAGATCACACCCGGCTGCACGCGCGCGGTGATGCGCGCCCGCAGCACGGTTTCACCGGCGCGGCTTTGTATGCCGACCCAGTCGTCGGCCTTGATGCCGCGCTCCTCGGCATCGTGCGGGTGGATCTCGACCCGGTCCTCATCGTGCCAGGTGGAATTCTCGGTGCGCCGCGTCTGCGCACCGACGTTGTACTGCGACAGAATGCGCCCGGTAGTCAGGATCAGTGGATATTTGACGTTGACCTTCTCGCGCGTGGGCACGTACTCGGTCACCAGGAAGCGGCCCTTGCCGCGCACGAAGGTGCCGACATGCATGGTCGGCGTGCCCTCGGGGTGCTCTTCGTTGCAGGGCCACTGAATGCTGCCCAGCCGCTCGAGCTTCTCGAAGCTCACGCCGCTGAAGGTCGGCGTCAGGCGCGCGATCTCGTCCATGATCTCCGACGCGTGCTGGTAATTCATCGGCAGCCCCATCGCATTGGACAGCAGCTGCGTGATCTCCCAGTCGGCATAGCCGGACTTCGAGCGCATCACCTTGCGCACCGGCGATATGCGTCGCTCGGCATTGGTGAAGGTGCCATCCTTTTCCAGGAATGACGAACCCGGCAGGAACACGTGGGCAAACTTGGCGGTTTCGTTGAGAAACAGGTCCTGGACGATGATGCATTCCATCGCCGTCAGCGCCGCGGTCACGTGCTGCGTGTTCGGATCGGACTGCACGATGTCCTCGCCCTGGATGTACAGCGCCTTGAATTCGCCGTCCAGCGCCGCTTCGAACATATTGGGGATGCGAAGTCCCGGCTCGGACAGCAGCGGTACGTGCCAGGCCTGTTCGAACTGGGTGCGCACGGCGTTGTCGCTCACATGGCGATAGCCCGGATACTCGTGCGGGAAGGACCCCATGTCGCACGAACCCTGCACGTTGTTCTGCCCGCGCAATGGATTCACGCCCACCCCGGAGCGGCCGATGTTGGCGGTCGCCATCGCCAGGTTTGCGATCCCCATGACCGCGGTGGAACCCTGGCTGTGCTCGGTCACTCCGAGCCCGTAATAAATTGCGCCATTGCCGGCGGCCGCGTACAGGCGCGCAGCCGCGCGCACGCTTGCGGCTGGAACACCGGTGGTGGACTCCATCGCTTCAGGGGAGTTGCGCTCCTCGGCCACGAACGCGCGCCATTTCTCGAACGCCTCGGGTTCGCAGCGCTCGCGCACGAAATCCTCTTTGACCAGCCCCTCGGTGACGATCACATGCGCCAGGCTGTTCAGCAACGCGACGTTGGTGCCGGGCCGCAGCTGCAGGTGATACTCGGCCGTGATGTGCGGCGTACGCACCAGGTCGATGCGGCGCGGATCAGCGACGATCAGCTTCGCGCCCTGTCGCAGCCGGCGCTTCATCTGCGAGGCGAATACCGGGTGTCCGTCGGTCGGATTGGCGCCGATCACCATGATGACGTCGCTATCCATGACTGAATCGAAATCCTGCGTGCCAGCGGATTCGCCTATGGTCTGCTTCAGGCCGTAGCCGGTGGGCGAATGGCACACGCGTGCGCAGGTGTCGACGTTGTTGTTGCCGAAGCCGGCGCGCACCAGCTTCTGCACCAGGAAAGTCTCCTCGTTGGTGCAGCGGCTGGAGGTGATGCCGCCGATGCTGTCGCGGCCGTATTTCTTCTGGATGCGTCGCAACTCGGAAGCGGAATAAGCGATCGCCTCCTCCCAACTCACTTCCTTCCAGGGATCGGAGATGGTGGCGCGGATCATCGGTTTGGTGATCCGATCCGGGTGCGTCGCGTAACCGATCGCAAAGCGTCCCTTGACGCAGCTGTGACCATGATTGGCATGGCCGTCCTTGTTGGGCACCATGCGCACCACTTCCTCGCCCTGCATTTCGGCGCGGAACGAGCAGCCCACACCGCAGTAGGCGCAGGTGGTGATCACGCTGTGCTCAGCCTGCCCGGCCTTGATCAGCGATTTCTCCGACAGTGTCGCCGTCGGGCAGGCGGTCACGCAGGCGCCGCAGGAGACGCATTCGGAATCGAGGAACGACTCTGCCTGGCTGGCGGACACCGTGGAATCAAAGCCGCGGCCCTGGATGGTCAGCGCCAGCGTGCCCTGCTGCTCGTCGCAGGCGCGTACGCAGCGCGAACAGACGATGCACTTGCTGGCGTCGAAGGTGAAATACGGATTGGACTCGTCTTTAGGCGCATCCAGGTGATTGGCGCCGCTATAACCGTACCTGACTTCGCGCAAACCGACCGCGCCCGCCATGTCCTGCAGTTCGCAGTGGCCATTGGCCGGACAGGTCAGGCAGTCGAGCGGGTGATCGGAGATGTACAGTTCCATCACGCCGCGGCGGATATTGGCGATCTTCTCGTTCTGGGTCGCGACCTTCATGCCCTCGACTACCGGTGTGGTGCAGGAGGCCGGAAAGCCCTTCATGCCCTCGACCTGCACCAGGCACATGCGGCAGGAGCCGAAGGCTTCCAGCGTATCGGTCGCGCACAGTTTCGGGATCGCCACCCCGGCCTCCGCGGCGGCGCGCAGTACCGAGGTGCCCGCCGGCACCGTGACCTCGCGGCCGTCGACCGTCAGGGTGACCTGCTTGACCGACTGCCGTTTCGGTGTGCCCAGATCGTGTTCCGCAATTGATTGCATAGTCGTTGACTCTCTAAATCTAGCTAAGGCGCCGCTGCTTCACGCGTAGCGGCCTTGGAAAAATCTTCCGGAAAATAGTCCAGCGCCGAGAGTACCGGATACGGCGTTAGACCGCCGAGCGCGCAAAGCGATCCATTGAGCATTGTGTCACATAAATCCCGCAGCAATGTTTGCTGCATCGCAGCACGATCCCCTGCCACCAACCGATCAATGACTTCGACGCCTCGCGTTGATCCGATGCGACACGGGGTGCATTTACCACAGGACTCGATGGCACAGAATTCCATCGCATAGCGCGCCTGCGCCGCCATATCCACCGTATCGTCGAACACCACGATGCCGCCATGCCCGAGCATACCGCCGCCGGCGGCAAACGCCTCGTAGTCCAGCGGCGTATCGAACTTCGATTCCGGCCAATAAGCCCCGAGCGGTCCTCCTACCTGCACCGCCCGGATTGGCCGTCCGCTGCGTGTACCGCCGCCGTAGTCGTACAGCAGCTCGCGCAGACTGACACCGAACGCGCGCTCGACCAGGCCGCCGCGCGCAATATTGCCCGCCAGCTGAATCGGCAGGCTGCCGCGCGAACGGCCCATGCCGTAGTCGCGATAGAACTGGGCGCCACGCTGCAGGATGATCGGCACGCTCGCGAAACTGATCACGTTGTTGACCACGGTCGGGCACTCGAACAGGCCCTTGAGCGCTGGCAGCGGTGGCTTGAAGCGAATCTGGCCACGACGGCCTTCCAGCGACTCCAGCAGCGAGGTCTCCTCACCGCAGATGTAGGCGCCGGCGCCGAGCCGCAGTTGCAGGTCAAAGGCGCGTCCCGACCCCATGACGTCGGCGCCCAAATAGCCGCCCGCGTAAGCGTTGGCAATCGCCTGTGTCATGGTGTCGTGGGCATGCGGATATTCGCAGCGCAGATAGATGTAGCCGCGCGTGGCGCCGACTGCAAGGCCGGCAATCGTCATGCCCTCGATCAGGCAGAACGGATCGCCTTCCATCAGCAGGCGGTCGGAGAATGTGCCCGAATCGCCCTCATCGGCGTTACAGACGATGTACTTCTGCGGCCCCTGCGCATCGTGCACCGTCTTCCACTTGATGCCGGTGGGAAATGCCGCACCACCGCGGCCGCGCAGACCCGAATCAGTGACCGCCTTGACGATCGCGGCCGGCTCCATCGGCAGCGCGTTCTTCAGTCCCTCATAGCCCCCGTGGGCGCGATAGTCATCCAGGTTCACCGGGTCGATGACGCCCAGCCGACCGCAGGTCAGGCGTTCCTGATTCTTGAGATACGGGATCGACTCCACCGGTCCCAGGTTCAGGGCATGCTTGCCGCCATTGAGAAAGTCCGCCGCAAACAGGCCGGGAATATCGGCAGCCTGCACCGGACCGTAGGCGATGCGGCCGGCGCGCGTCTGCACCTCGACCAGCGGTTCGAGCCAGAACAGGCCGCGCGAGCCGGTGCGCACCAGCTGCACCGGTTGCTTGCGGCGCGCCGCCTCATCACCCAGCGCGTGCGCCACCGCCTGCGCGCCCAGCGACAGCGACGTGGCCTCACGCGGAATGTAAACCGTTACGCTCATGAGCTGGCACCGTCAGTCGAGCCGGCACCGGCCGAGGTGGCAGCGACCGAGCTGGTTGCAGCCTCGGGGGCGCCGATGAGTTCGTCGAAGCGCTGCGGTGTCACGCGGCCGTGCAGTTCCCGATCGATCATCAGCGACGGCCCGCTGGCGCAGTTGCCCAGGCAATACACCGGCTCGAGCGTATAGCGGCCATCGCCACTGGTGCCATGAAATTCGACTCCGAGCGCGCGCTTGGCGTGGGCTTCCAGGGCCACGGCGCCGACCGCCTGACAGGCCTCGGCGCGGCACAGGAAAATCACGTGCTGGCCGGGCTGATGCTGGCGGAAGTAATGATAGAAACTCACCACGCCGTGCACTTCCGCGCGCGACAGGTTCAACTCGTAGGCGATCAGCGGCAGCGTGCGTGGCGGAATCCATCCGAGACGGTCCTGGATGGCGTGCAGGATCGGCAGCAATGAGCCTTCGAGCGCGCGATTGCCGTTCACAGCTTCGAGCACCGCGGCGCGTTCCGCAGCCGGCAGGTCGGAGCCCGGCTCGACCCGGATGGGGATCGTCACTCGCTTACGTGCACTCATGAGGTGGCTTGCAGCGCTTTGGCGTGAAACAGCAGGTGATCGGCCACGAATGTGGCGATGAAGTAATAGCCGTGATCATAACCCTCGTGGCGGCGCAGGCGCAGTGGCTGGCCCGCGGTTGCACAAGCCGATTCCAGCAGCTCCGGCAGCAATTGCGATTGGTGCAGGAACTTGTCCGCGAGGCCCTGATCGACCAGGATCTCCGGATACACCTGCCTGGCAGCGGCCTTCACCAGTTCCACCGTATCGTACTGCTGCCAGGTCGAGCGGTCCTCTCCCAGGTAGCGCGGCAGTGCCTTTTGGCCCCAGGCGCAGCGGGTCGGTGAACAGATCGGGGCTAATGCCGACACCGACCGGTAGACCTGCGGGTTGCGCAGCGCCAGCACCAGTGCGCCGTGGCCACCCATCGAGTGACCGAAAATTCCGACCCGATCGGCTCGCGCGGCAAAGTTGTTCAGTACCGTGGCGCGCAATTCGTCGAGCACGTAATCGTACATGCGAAAGTTGCGCGACCACGGCGGCTGCGTCGCATTGACATAAAATCCCGCGCCGGCGCCGAACTCCCAGTCGTCCGCTTCGCCGGCAATACCGGTGTTGCGCGGGCTGGTATCGCAGGTCACCAGCATCAGCCCCAGTTCGGCGGCCTTGCGCTGGGCGCCGGCCTTGATGGCGAAAGTCTCTTCGGTACAGGTCAAGCCGGCAAGGTAAAACAGCACCGGGACCGGGCCCTGCTGCGCCTGCGGCGGCCGAAACACGGAAAATCGCATCGGCAGGCCGATCACCTGCGAGTCGTGGCGGTAGAACCCCTGGATGCCATCAAAGCATCGATGTTCGCTGAGCAGTTCCAATATCGGTACACCCTGACGTTACGGTTGCGGCGGCTGGAGCGGGAGCGCCTCAATGATACTCTGTCCGCATCCCGCATGGCACCACTGACGCGGCCGGCGCGCCCGCCAGCGGCGCGCAGCGAAGCTTATAATGTACGGATGAATATCGAGCTGTCGGCGTTGGAGGCGCGCGTGCTGGGCTGCCTGATAGAGAAGCAGATCACCACGCCGGAGCAGTATCCAATGTCACTCAATGCGCTCACCAACGCCTGCAACCAGAAGAGCAATCGCGATCCGGTGCTGCAGCTGCCTGAGCTTGAAGTCCAGGCGCTGGTCGACGCCCTGTCGCGCAAGCATTTAGTGCTGGAGAAGTCGGGATTCGGCAGCAGGGTGCCAAAATACCAGCAGCGCTTCTGCAATACAGAGTTCAGCGTATTCCAGTTCACCCCGCAGGAGCGCGCCATCGTCTGCGAGCTGCTGCTGCGCGGCCCGCAAACCCCGGGCGAGCTGCGTAGCCGCGCCGCGCGCATGGCGGAATTCGCCGATGCTGCAGCTGCCGAAACGGCGCTGGAGGCGCTGGCGCAGCGCGAGTCAGGGGCGTTGGTGGTGCGCCTGGCGCGCGAGCCCGGTCGGCGCGAAACGCGCTACGCGCACCTGTTCGGTGGACCGATCGCCGCGGCCGGCGCACCCGAGCCCGCCCCGAGCCCGCTCTCCGGCGCGATGGCAGTGACGGCAGCGGCGGCAGCGGCGGCAGCGGCGGCGCCCATCGCCGATCCGCATGCCGGCGCGTACGCCGATCGGCTGGCGGCACTGGAAAGCGAGGTCCGATCGCTGCGCCAGGAGATCGAGCGGCTCCAGCGCGGCGGCGAGCCCGGAGCCGGCACTCGCTGACCGATTCCTGCAACCACGCGCATCCGATCCAGGGCCGCGAAGCGTATTACAGCTAAAGCGGAAGCCTTGTAGACATGAACCCCGGCCTGGTACGAGCCCCTGTGTTCTGCGCGCTCGCCCTGGCCTCGGTGCCCGCCGTCCGGGCGCAGGAGGTTGCCGCCGCCGACGTCGCACTCGAGACCATAACCATCGTTGCCACCGGCGTCAGCAGCATGGACGCGGCTTCGGCAGGCGACGTCAGCCAGCAACAGCTGATGCAGCAGCCGCTACTGCGCCCGGCAGCGGTGCTGGAGAACGTACCGGGGCTGATCGTCACCCAGCACTCTGGCGAAGGCAAAGCCAACCAGTACTTTCTTCGTGCATTCAACCTCGATCACGGCACCGATCTTGCCACTGAGGTCGACGACATGCCGGTCAACATGCCCAGTCACGCCCACGGGCAGGGTTACACCGACCTGAATTTTCTGATCCCTGAACTGGCGGCCGACCTGCACTATAAAAAGGGCCCCTACTACGCCGACGAGGGAGACTTCGCGACCGCCGGCACGGTCAGGGTCGCTCTGGTGAATCAACTGCCGCTGGCGGCCAGCCTGGGCTATGGGGAGGATGGATATCGGCGCGCATTGATCCTCGGATCGACGCCCCTGGGGGGCGGCACGCTGCTGGGGGCGGGCGAGGTGTATCACAATGACGGCCCGTTCGAGCTTCCGGACGACTACAACCGGCACAATGGCGTGCTGCGCTATCACTGGGGCACTGATGCCGACTACTGGACGCTGACCGGCATGGTCTATTCGGGCAGCTGGAATTCGACCGACCAGGTGCCACTGCGCGCCATCGACCAGGGCGTCATCGGCCGCTTCGGCAGCCTGGGACCGACCGATGGCGGCAGCTCCGATCGCTCCAGCCTGTCCTTCAACCGGGTCAAACGTACCGATAGCGAGCAGGACCAGGTGTCGGCCTACGTGATCCGCTACAAGCTCGATCTGTGGTCGACCTTCACCTATTACCTGAAGGATCCGGTCTTTGGCGACCAGATGCTGCAGCACGACGACCGCGTGGTCTACGGCCTGAAGGGCTCCAGGACCTGGTTCGGCACTCTGGCCGGCATCAGCACGTCCAATGTGATCGGGCTGCAGACGCGCGTCGATGACATCTTCGACGTCGGCATCTTTCCGACCTACCAGCGCCGCGTCATCGGCACCACGCAGAACGCGTCGGTGATGGAATCGAATGCGGCCGTGTATGCGGAAAACAGCTTGCAGTGGCGATCCGACGTACGCACGGTGGTCGGATTGCGCGAGGATGCGTTTGATTTCGACGTCAAGGACCGGATGCTTGGCGCCGACGGCAGCTGCAATCTCAACAGCGACCCGCTCGGGTGCGCCACCGCTACCAGGCGGGCTTCGATCTTCAGCCCCAAGCTCGGCATCATTCTCGGCCCCTGGGCACGCACCACCTACTTCATCAATATCGCCGACGGGTATCACAGCAATGACGCACGCGGCATAACCCGCGGCGGGGAGAACCCCGAGGCGCCGCCAGTCACGCCACTGACGCGTGCCACCAGCGCCGAGCTCGGATTGAGCAGCAAGCCGGTACCCCGCTGGGACAGCTCGCTGGATGTGTTCGTGCTGAAGCTGAAATCGGAGCTGGTGTTCGATGGCGATGCGGGTGTTACCACCCCGAGCGGCGCCACCACGCGTATCGGCGTGGAATGGGGCAACACCTATCACATCAATCGCTGGCTGTCGGCACAGGTCAATGCCGCCTTTACCCGGGCTCGATTCGATCACGATACGCCACCGGATGACCTGGGGTGCGCGCAGGCGGCGCCCAGCAATCCCTGCAAGCAACCGATCGGCATCATCGGGCGTTACGTCCCCAACAGCCCCACCAATGTCATCGATGCGGGTTTGACCGCGCAGCGTGAGTCCGGCTGGTTCGGCGCGCTGCGCGCGCGACATTTCGGCGAATCACCGCTGGTGGAAGATAACAGCGCAAGGTCCCCCGCCTACACCACCGTGGACGCACAGCTCGGTTTCCGGCACGAGCGATGGCTTGCGGCGCTGGACGCGTTCAATATCTTCAACGTCAAATGGAACGATATCGAGTACTACTACGTGTCGAGGCTGGCGGGCGAAGCCGCGCCGCAGCCGGGCTATGTGGTGCATCCCGGGGTGCCGCTGACCATTCGCGCGCACCTGCAATACTCGCTTTGAGCCGGCCCGGGTTGCGCTAAAGTCGCAGCCATGACGAGCGCACTATCGATTTCCCACCTGACCAAGACCTACCCTTCCGGCCTGCAGGCGCTGAAGGACATCAATCTTGAGATCCGCAAGAGCGAGATATTCGCGCTGCTGGGTCCCAATGGCGCGGGCAAGACCACGCTGATCAGCATCGTCTGCGGCATCGTCACCGCGAGCGCCGGCGTCGTGGCAGTCGATGGCTTCGATATCGTGCGCGACTATCGCGCGGCCCGCACCAGGATCGGACTGGTGCCGCAGGAACTGAGCACCGACACTTTCGAAACCCTGTGGGCCACGGTAAAGTTCAGCCGCGGGCTGTTCGGCCGCGCACCGGATGCGGCATTTCTGGAAAAGCTGCTGCGCGACCTGTCGCTATGGGATAAACGCAACGATCGGATCATGACGCTGTCGGGCGGCATGAAGCGGCGCGTCATGATCGCCAAGGCGTTATCGCATCAGCCCGAGATCCTGTTCCTGGATGAACCGACGGCGGGCGTCGACGTTGAGCTGCGGCGCGACATGTGGGCCCTGGTACGCGGCCTGCGCGACAGCGGCGTCACCGTCGTGCTGACCACGCACTACATCGAAGAGGCCGAGGAGATGGCGGATCGCATAGGCGTGATCAGCAAGGGCGAGCTGATCCTGGTCGAGGACAAGGTCACGCTGATGAAAAAGCTCGGTAAGAAGCAGCTCACGCTGCAGTTGCAGGAACGCATGACCGAGATCCCTCCCGGGCTGGGGGACTGGCGCTTGCAACTCGCGGCTGATGGCAACGAGTTGCAATACAGCTTCGACATCAACGCCGAGCGTACCGGCATTTCTGCACTGCTGCGGCGCATGGGCGACTTAGGGATAGGATACAAGGATCTGAACACCCATCAGAGCTCGCTGGAGGATATCTTCGTCAGCCTGGTGAGCGACCGCGGCGGTTCGCGGGCATGACACACCTGACATTCAACCGGCGCGGCGTCGGGGCGATCTATCGTTTCGAGATGGCGCGTTTCAGGCGCACGCTGCTGCAAAGCGTAGTGACTCCGGTGATCACCACCTCGCTGTATTTCGTCGTATTCGGTTCGGCCATCGGCTCGCGCATCTCGCAGGTCAATGGCGTGTCGTATGGCGCCTTCATCGTGCCGGGGCTGATCATGCTGTCGCTGTTCACCGAGAGCATCTCCAACGCCTCGTTCGGCATCTACTTTCCGAAGTTCACCGGCACCATCTACGAGCTGCTGTCGGCGCCGGTGTCGGCCGTGGAAATCGTGCTCGGCTACGTCGGCGCGGCAGCCACCAAGTCGATCATCCTGGGCCTGATCATCCTGGCCACCGCGTCCATATTCGTGCCGATCCGTATCGTGCACCCGGCCTGGATGATCTCATTCCTGCTGCTGACCGCGCTCAGCTTCAGCCTGTTCGGCTTCATCATCGGCGTGTGGGCCAACGGCTTCGAGCACCTGCAGTTCATCCCGATGCTGGTCATTACTCCGCTGACGTTTCTCGGCGGCGCCTTCTATTCGATCAGCATGCTGCCGGCGGCGTGGCGCGCGATCACGTTGTTCAATCCGGTGGTCTACCTGATCAACGGCTTCCGCTGGAGCTTCTACGGCGTTTCCGACGTGAGCGTTGTCATCAGCCTGGGGATGACGCTCGGCCTGCTGGCGCTGTGCCTGCTGCTGGTGACCTGGATATTCAAGACCGGCTATCGGCTCAAGAACTGAACGGCCGGCCGCGACGGCCACGGACCCTACGGGTTGGGGGGCGGCTTGCGCAGGATGCTGGTCGCCATGGTCACCACCGAGGCCAGGTCGCTCAGGTTCCCCGGCACCACCAGCGTAGTGCTCTCCTTGGCGAGCTTGCCGAACTGGCGCACGTACTCCTCGCCGATACGCAGCTGCATCGCTTCGGCGCCCCCGCGCTCGCTCAGCGCAGCACCGACACTGCGCAGCCCGGCGGCGGTCGCAGTCGCCACTGCGAGGATGGCGGCCGCCTGGCCCTCCGCTTCGTTGATCTGCTGCTGCTTGTTGGCCTCGGAAGCCTTGATCACGCGTTGCTTGTCGCCCTCTGCCGCGTTGATCTTGGCGTCCCGCTCGCCCTCGGAGGCCAGCACCACGGCGCGCTTTTCACGCTCGGCTCGCATCTGCTTTTCCATCGCCGACAGCACATCCTTGGGCGGAGCGATGTTCTTGATCTCGTAGCGCATCACCTTTACGCCCCAGGCAACCGAGGCCTTGTCGAGTTCAGCCACGACATTGGCGTTGATGATGCCGCGCGCCTCAAATGTGCGATCGAGCTCGATCTTGCCGATCTCGCTGCGCAGCGTGGTCTGTGCCAGCTGCGCGATGGCAAAGTTGTAATTGGTGATGCCGTAGGAGGCGAGGTGCGGATCGAGCACCTGCATGTACAGCACCGCGTCGACACCAACCTGCACGTTGTCGCGTGTGATGCATATCTGCTCGGCGACATCGAGCGCCTGCTCCTTGAGGCTGTGCCGATAGGCGACCCGCTCGACAAAGGGAATCAGGATATGAAAGCCGGCATGCAGCGTGCGGCTGTATTTGCCGAGCGCCTCGATAACGTACGCGCTCTGCTGCGGCACCACGGTCGCGGTCTTGCCGACCACGATCACGGCGACGATGGCGAGGATGACGAAAACATATGAGGTGTACATGCGAAGGATCCTCGGACAAGGTCACTTGAGGTCGGGCCGCACCAGCAGCGTCAACCCTTGCACGCTGGCGACGCGCACCAGCTCGCCGGCCACCAGTGGCTGCGCGCTGTCGTTGCGCACCGACCAGAACGTGCCGCCGTGCTCGACCTGGCAGTGCTGCCCCGGATCGAGCGCCTCGGGCAGCGTGAGCACGCCGCCGGCCGGCCCCCATTTCACCGCGGGGCCCTGGCCGCGCAGCCGCCGGTACAGCCGGCTGCGAAACATCACCATGGACAGCACGGCAAGGATCGCGAACAGGGCCCACTGTGCGTCCGGCGCCAGGCCCGGGAATGCGGCGCTGGCCAGGCCCACCACCAGGGCTGCGGCGCCGATGAACACCAGGTAGAACTGCGCGTTCACGAAGCCGAGTTCCGCGCCGAGCAATATCGCGCCCCCGATCATCCAGCTCCACCAGTTCATCCGGGTAGATTCCGTTGCCTATGGCGTCCGCGCGCCGGCGGGCGATGAAGCAAGTATAGACCGCGCCACCGGTGGCGGAAGATCCGCGCCGCGATCATTTCGCGCTAACATGCGGCTCAGGCGCGCAATGCCATTCTCAACCCAAGCGATCGAACGACAGCCCGGTGGAAAAGACCAAGATCGTAGTGGTGGGGGGCGGTGCCGGCGGGCTGGAACTGGTCACGCGACTCGGCGCGAAGTACGGCCGCGAGCGCCACGACATCCTGCTGGTGGAAAGGAACCTGACCCACATCTGGAAGCCACTGCTGCACGAAGTGGCGGCCGGCTCGCTGGACGCCAACCTGGACGAGGTCGGCTATCGCAGTCACTGCCATCGTTGGGGCTATCGTTTCTTTTACGGCGCGATGGAAAGCATCGATCGATCGGCACGTGAGATCGTCATCGCGCCGCTGATCGATGAGGACGGGCGTGAACTCATCGGCCGACATCGCACCGGCTACGACTACCTGGTGATCGCCATCGGTTCGGTCACCAATGACTTCACAACTCCGGGGGTGGCACAGAACTGCCTGTTCCTGGACGACCGCGCGCAGGCGGATCGTTTTCGCAACAAGCTGCTGAATCACTGCCTGCGGGTGTCGCGCGCCTTGAGCGAAAACCCGGCCTCCGAACAGTTCGTCCGTATTGCCATCGTCGGCGCCGGCGCCACGGGTGTGGAACTTGCCGCCGAACTCTACAACGCAGCTTCGGCGTTGCGGTACTACGGACTGGAAGTGTTCGATGAAAGCCGGCTCAAGGTCACCTTGATCGAGGCCGGCCCACGAATTCTGCCTGCCCTGCCGGAGCAGTTGGCCGACGCGGCGCGTGAGGAGCTTGAGGCGCTCGGGGTACGTGTCATGACCGCTACCCGCGTCACCAGCGTCACGCCGGAATGGATCTTGACGCAGTCCGGCGAAACCATCGCGGCCGACCTGAAGGTCTGGGCCGCCGGCGTACGCGCGGCCGATATCCTGTGCAACATCGGCGGCCTGGAAAGCACCGCCTCCTGCCAGCTGGTGGTGCGTCCGACCCTTCAGACCACGCGCGATGAGCGGATCTTTGCCATCGGCGATTGCTGCTACTGCCTGCTGCCTGGATCGGAGCGAGCGGTACCACCGCGCGCCCAGGCGGCGCACCAGATGGCGACCGCCGTGTTTCACAACATCGATCGTCTGCTGCGCGGCAAACCGCTGCGAGCCTACGTCTACGCCGATCGTGGCTCGCTGGTGTCGCTCAGTCGCTATTCGACCGTGGGCAGCCTGATGGGAAACCTGGTCGGTGGCCGCATGGCGATCGAGGGGCGACTGGCGCGGTTCGTCTATATGTCGCTCTACCGCATGCACCTGCTGGCCATCCACGGCTGGCTGCGCGGCGCCGCGCTCATTGCTGTCGGCCATGTGGCACGCATCCTGCGGCCGCGGCTCAAGCTGCATTGACAGGCGCCGCCGCGTCCGTGGCCACGTCGATGCAACAGTTCATTGCAACCCTGCCCAAGGCGGAGCTGCACTTGCACATAGAAGGCACGCTCGAGCCGGAGATGGCGTTTCAATTAGCGGCGAAACATGGCGCGGTGCTGCCCTATGCCAGCATCGATGCCATGCGCCAGGCGTATCAATTCTCCAACCTGCAATCGTTCCTCGATATCTACTATGCCGGTGCCGGGCTGCTGCGCGACGAGGCCGACTTCCACGCGCTCACTGCCGCCTACCTCGCCAAGGCACACTGCCAGGGCGTGGTGCACGTGGAAATCTTCTTCGATCCGCAGACCCATACGCAGCGCGGGGTGGCCTTCGCCAGCGTGATCGGCGGCATCCGGCGCGCGCTACTTGAGGCGGAGCGCGCACTGGGCATTACTCACCGCCTGATCCTGTGCTTCCTGCGTCATCTGAGCGCCGAGGAGGCGATGCACACGCTGGAACAGGCGCTGCCGTTCCGGGACGCGATTGCCGGGGTCGGCCTGGATTCCTCGGAAGCCGGACACCCGCCGTCAAAATTCGCCGCCGTATTTGACCGGGCACGGCGCGCGGGCCTGCTGGCGGTGGCGCACGCCGGCGAGGAAGGTCCGGCGGCGTACATCAGCGAGGCGCTGGATGTCCTGCAGGTACGCCGCATCGATCATGGAGTGCGCTGCGAGGAGGACCCGGACCTGGTCCGGCGCCTGGTGCGCGAGCGCGTGCCCCTGACCGTGTGTCCGCTGTCGAACATCCGGCTGCGCGTGTTCGATCGCATGGAAGCGCACAATCTCAAGCGCCTGCTGCAGCTCGGCGTGTGCGTTACCGTCAATTCCGATGACCCGGCCTACTTCGGCGGCTACCTGCTGGAGAACTACCTCGCGGTCCAGCAGGCGCTCGACATGTCGAAGGCTGATATGGCGCTGCTGGCGCGCAACTCGATCGAGGCCTCGTTTCTGACGCCATCCGAGCAGCGCCGCTGGTTCGCGGCCATCGACCAGGTCGCTGCCGCCGATAAGGTGCCGGCCAGGTAAGAGACGATGGCGTAGTCGACGGTCTAGCGCGCGCTCGAGCTGGCGCGCGCCGGCTGGCGGGCAGCAGGCTGCGCGGCGTGGTCCGCACGCGCGTCCACGGCCGCGCCCTGCTGCAACATTGCCAGCAGCCGCGGTCCATCAATCAGCTGGATACGCCCGTAACCGGCGAAGCGGCTGGCTTCGAGCGTGAAGCTGCCCGAGGTGATCAGGATGCCGGCATTCGCGTTATGCGCCGCCATCATTCCATACAATTCGCGTACTGGCATTTCCGCCAGCTTGCGCGTCTTCCAGTATTTGCACTGCAATAGCACGCGTTGGGTCGCCTTGCTCAGCAGCACGCCGGCGTCCGGGTCCCCGGCCGTGGCGCCCAGTTCATCGACCTGGTAGCCCTGGCGTAGATAAGCCTGCGCCACCAATTGCTCGATCTCCTTGCGCGTCAGGCCGCTGACGGCGAGCAGATCGTCCGCGGCTGCAGCACTGAGCACCGCGCCACCCTTGCCCGACAATCGGTTGATCAATCCCGTCGTCTGTTCAGGGCCGCTGCGTTGCTTGCTCATGGACTGTTCCTGTGGAGAGTTACCTGGTTGCCATCGTCAACCGGAGGCGGCGCTGTCCGATACGATACCGTTCGCAGATCTGCATACCCGGGCCGCGCTACGCTCAAGTCATACGGCACATTGTCAAATTGATCGCGCGCATGGAATGATCGGGCGATGAAATACATCGCCTACGGACCCGACGGCACCGCCGAGAGCATGCACGTGGCCGAAGGACCCAGTCCCACACCCGTTAGTGGGGAAATTCTCATTGAAGTTCATTACGCCGGCGTGAACCGACCCGATGTCATGCAGCGCATGGGCCGCTACGCGCCACCGCAGGGGGCCTCGCCCATCCTGGGGCTGGAGGTTGCCGGTCGCGTCGCGGCAGTCGGCGCCGATGTCAGCCAGTGGCGGCCGGGCGATATGGTGTGTGCGCTGGTGCCCGGCGGCGGCTACGCGCAACTGTGCGTCACGCCGGCTCACCAGGCGCTGCCGATTCCGTCCGGCCTGAGTGTTGCGGAGGCCGCGGGTTTGCCCGAGAACTGGTTTACGGTATGGGCGAATCTGATCGATCTTGCGGCCCTGCGCTGCGGTGAACGGGTTTTGATTCACGGTGGTTCCAGCGGCATCGGATTGGCGGCCATACAGCTGGCGCTGCATGTCGGCGCGCAGGCGATAGTGACCGTAGGTAACGATGAAAAACTGCGCTTCTGCCGCGAGTTCGGGGCTGCCGAGGCCATCAATTATCACACCGAGGATTTTATGCTCCGCACACAGGAGTTCACCGCCGGCGCCGGCGTGGACGTGGTACTGGACATGGTCGGCGGCAGCTATATCCCGAAGAACGTGGCGCTGTTGCGCGACGACGGCCGCCTGGTGTTCATCGCATTCCTGCTGGGTAGCCGCTGCGAACTGGATTTCATGCCGGTCATGCGCAAGCGCCTGCGTATCATGGGTTCGACCATGCGGCCGCGTAGCGTGCAGGACAAAGCCGCGATCCGCGATGCCCTGGCACGAGAGATCTGGCCGGCGTTTGCCAGCGGGCGGGTGCGCACGCATCTGTTCGCGACGTTCCCGTTCCAGGAGGCCGCCGAGGCCCATCGCCTGATGGAAAGCAGCCGCCACATCGGTAAGATCGTATTGCAGTTCGACTCGTCGGCCACCGGAGCTATCGCATGAATGAGCCCAGCAACCCGGGCCGGCGCGCAATGCTGCGCCGCGCCGCGCTCGGTCTGTCACTGCCGGCGCTGCTACTGGGTGAGACGTCGCCAGCCGCGCAGGCGCAGCTGCCGCTGATCAGCGAACAGGATCCAGCCGCCAAGGCGGTGCACTACGTCGCGGATGCGAGCCACGCCAAGGCGGCTGCATCTGGCGCTGACTGTTCGAATTGCTCGCTCTACGGTGCCGCTGGTGGCGCAGCGCAAGGTACCTGCAGCCTGTTCCCGGGCAAGCTGGTGAAAGCCGCGGGATGGTGCGATTCGTGGAGCGGTTTGTAGATCAGGCGGTGACCCGCACCAGCGCCGCGGCCAGTTGCTGCGCGTGCACGCGCAGTTCGCCCACCGCGGTGGCCTCCCAGTGAGCGGCGCGCAGCATTGGCCCCAGGTAGTACAGGTGCCGTGCCGCGCGGCCGTCGCAATCGATGAGAGCGCCGTGCGTCGCGGTGAGCCAGCCAAGGCCGAATGAATCGGGCACCGCAAGGCCGCCAGCCATCAGGTCGCGCAGCAGTGGATCGCGCGTTCGTGCCAGCCGTCCCGCGCTGCCGCTGCAATCGATCACCCGATCGACCGTGAGTTCGCGCAGGCTGCTCGCCCCGCGCGGTCGCCAGCGCACGCGCAGCGAGCCGCCGGCCTGTTCGACCGCCCGCACCTGTCCCGCGTGTATCTGCAGCCGACCGGTCTGTCGCAACCGTGTCAGCTGTGCGCCGGTCGCGGGCGGCATGCGATGACGGTGCACATCCCAGTAGACACGCAGATGGCGCAGAAAGCGCCGGCGTTCGGCGTCCGGCATTCGGCGCCACAGATCGGGCGCGGCCGCGCGCGCTGCGTTCACACCGTCAAGCCAATCCGCGCCGCGCCGCTGCAGATCGCCGGTCAACGCACGCAAGGCGCGCACCAGGCGCCGGGCGCCGATCGGCCCATCGCCGATGCAGCTGCGAAAATCGGCCACGGCGTCGGTAGTACGGCCTGCCGTGGCGCACTGGACCGCCGGCAGCAACCCGTGGCGCGACAGCGCGTGCAGTTCAGCGCACGGATTTGCCGCTGCCGCCGCGACCGCAGCGTCGGCCATGGTGAGTGCGGTGCCGATCAGCAGCACGCGCTTGCAATCGACAGCCGGCGCCGGCTGCCGATGCGGATCGGATACATAACCAGGATGCTGCGCGACGCCCGGGCCCCAGGGCGCATCCGCCGGCGGCGGGTCGCCGCAGGCCAGCACCACGTCGTCGGCCAGTAGCCGGCCGCGCTCTGACAAGCCGACCAGGTACGGGCCGTTGGCATCGATGCAATGCAGGGCATCGGCTTGATCACGGATGCACTGGAACTTCACCCCGGCCGGTGCCGCCTGCGCAGCCGCGCGCAGCAGCTGCTGCAGGTAGTCGCCATACAGCTCGCGCGGCAGGAACTGCTGCGCGTGCACACTGGGGTCGCGTCGCTGTGCGAAGCGGACAAACTGCAGCGGATCGTGTGCGTCGGCCGACATGCGCCCGGCCGGCACGTTGAGCAGCGGCCGATGCGCCGCAACCTGGTACGCCACCCCGCGCCCGAGCTGCTCGCGCCGCTCGATCAGCACGATGCGACACGGCTGCGCCGGCGGCCGCCGCAACAGATTTACCGCCAGCACCGTGCCGCAAAAGCCGCCGCCGATGATGGCAATGGTCCGCTGCGGTGAGCGCATGAAACCGTCCGTCGATTTGCGACCGGGGAAAATCTAACGGGCCAACGGTATGAAGTCAGTCGCTGCCGGGTGACAATTCGGTGTGATACCGACTGGCGTCTCGAAGTAACACCATATATGCTGTATAAGACAATGATAATGAACGATTTAATTACCAGCACTGCGGTGCGCAACCCGGCCTAACGTTAGCCCGGTTTAGAATGCCGCCATGATCTGGTTGCTGCGACTCGCCTTCACCGGTGTGCTGCTCACCATGCTGTGCGTCACCGGCTGGGCGAGCACCATGCTGCCGCTGTGGCAGACGCCGCGCTCGCTGCTGCTGCATCCCTGGTTCATCGCAACACTGTTCGACTGCTATTTCGGGTTCCTGACTTTCTACCTGTGGCTGGCCTATCGCGAATCCAGCTGGCTGGCCCGCGCACTGTGGCTGATCGCAATCCTCGTGCTCGGCAACATCGCCATGTCGGCCTACATGCTGCTGTCGCTGTGGCGCCTTCCGGCTGACGCCCCGATCGAGCGCTTGCTGCTGCGGCGCGAGGCGTGACGGCTCCGCCCGCGCCCGAACAGCATTCGGCCATCGAGCGGGCCTGGCGGCGGCGCACGCTCGACGTCGTCGTGGCACAGCTGCGCCAGGGCGTCTCAGCGGACAAGATTGCATTGACTCTGGCGATCGGCCTGATCTTCGGGCTGTTTCCGATCTTCGGCACCACCAGCGCGCTGTGCGTGCTGGCGGCGCTGTGGTTGAAGCTCAACCAGCCGATGATCCAGCTGGTCAACTGGTTCGCAGCGCCGCTGCAGTTGCCTGGGATCTACCTGTTCGTGCGTATTGGCGAGCGCCTCACGCACAGTGCGCCGGTGCAGTTTTCGATTCCCGGGCTGGTGCAACAGTTTCGCGCCTCGCCGCTGCAGTTCCTGCGTCTGTTCGGCATGACGGGCCTGCGCGCGGTTCTGGCGTGGCTGCTGATCGCACCGATCATCGCCGCCGTGGTTTACGTCGCACTGCTGACGCCGCTGCGCCGTTTGGCGCGGCTGCGGCGGGCCGCCAATGTGGGCTGAGTTCCTGCAGCTGTGGCTGGTGGCGCTGCTGTTCGCGGTGCTGCTGATGGTGCTGATCTGGCACCTGGCGGTGCGCATCGGCAATGCCGGCATCGTGGACATCGCCTGGGCGGGTGGGTTTGCGCCGGTGGTCATCTGGTATGCGGCCGCCGGCAGCGGCACGGCGGCGCGGCGCGCGTTGATCGCGCTCATGGTCAGCATCTGGAGCCTGCGGCTTGCCCTCTATCTTTACGTGCGCGTGCGCTCGCATCATCCGCACGAGGATCCCCGCTATGCGCGTCTGCGCAGCGACTGGGGTACGCAGGTCAACCGCAGGATGTTCTGGTTTTTCCAACTGCAGGCCGCATTGCTGGCGTTGCTGTCCGCGCCGTGGCTGCTGATATGCCTGAACCGCGACGCGCGCCTGCAACCGCTGGAGTGGGCGGCTTGCCTGCTGTGGCTCGCCGCCATCGCCGGCGAGGCGTTGGCCGATCGCCAGCTGCAGCGCTTCAAGGCCGATGCCGCCAACCGCGGCGCGGTGTGCCAGCGCGGCTTATGGCGCTACTCGCGTCATCCGAATTATTTCTTTGAGTGGCTGGTATGGGTGGCCTACTTTGCAATGGCGCTGGCATCGCCCTGGGGTTGGCTGACACTCTACTGTCCGGCACTGATGCTCTACTTCCTCGTACGCGTGACCGGCATTCCGCTGACCGAGCAGCTATCGCTGCAGGCCAAGGGCGCGGCCTACGCCGAATACCAGCGGCGCACCAGTGCCTTCGTGCCCTGGTGGCCGAAACACAGCTAGCGATGCCGGCCGCGCTGCAGCTCGAGGAAATAACCCGGCGCTATCGCGCCGACAGCGCGCCGGTGCTCGATCGCCTGCGCCTGCAACTGGAGCCCGGCGAGTACCTCGCCATCATGGGTGAGTCTGGCTCCGGCAAGTCCACCCTGTTGAACGTCATCGCCGGCCTCGATCGACCTGACAGCGGCCGGGTGCTGTTCGAAGACACCGATCTTGCGACGCTGGATGACGATCAACTCACGCGCTGGCGCCGCGCCAATATCGGCTTCGTATTTCAGGCGTTCCATGTACTGCCATACCTCACCGTGCTGCAGAACGTGGCGCTGCCGCTCGACCTGCTCGGCGTTGCCGATCCCCATCGCCAGCACCGCGTACTGCAGATGCTCGACGCCTGTGGCATCGCCGCGCTGGCGCCGCGCTATGCGCGCGAGCTGTCCGGGGGTGAGCTGCAGCGCATCGCGATCGCGCGCGCGCTGGTACATCGACCGCGCCTGGTGCTGGCGGACGAGCCGACCGGCAATCTCGACGGGCGCACGGCGCAGCAGCTGCTGCGCCTGCTGCGCGAGCAGCTGCACGGCAACTCCGCCAGCGCGATCCTGATCACGCACTCGCTGGCAGCGGCGCGCAGCGCCGATCGCATCCTCGAGCTTGCGGCCGGACAGCTGCGGCCGGCGCCGGTTGCGGCGGCCGCACCGTCGCCATGAACGGTAACGCGGGCGCGCGCGGCGCATGGATCGCATGGCGCACTTTCGCCCGCGCACAATGGCGCGAGCATCCGATGCAACTGCTGGCAACTGTTACAGCAATCGCGCTGGGCGTGGCGCTCGGGGTCGCGGTGTACCTGGTCAACACCGCGGCACTGGATGAATTCGATCAGGCCACACGGCGTCTGCTCGGCGCCGCTGACATCGTCGTGCGCGGGCCGCCGGAAGGATTTGACGAGACGTTGCTGCCAGCGCTGGCGCACCAGCCGGCGGTGGCAGCGGCCAGTCCGATGCTGGAACTCGAGCTCACGCGGCCCGGCCGCGCAGCGCCGCTCAAGCTGCTGGCGCTCGATCCGTTTCGCGCCGCCGCGCTGCAGCCGGAACTGATGGCTGCGATCGGCACCGATGTCACGCGGCTGTTTGCCCCCGATACCATCGTGTTGAGCCGCGCCGCCGCCGACGAGCTGCAGCTGCAGCGCGGCGATGAGCTACCAATCGTCGTTGGCGCCACGCCGAAGTCGCTGCGCATCATCGACATTCTGCCGGACAGCGTCTATCCGCAAGCGCTCGGCATCATGGACATTGCCACGGCGCAATGGAGCCTGCAGCGCATCGGCAGGCTCAACCGGATCGACCTGCGGGCACAGCCGGGGATCGACCTGGCGGCGCTGCGCGATCGACTGGCGAGCGCGCTGCCGGCCGGCGTCGTGGCGGTCACGCCCGCGATCGACCGTGGACGCGCGGCCACTGCCACCCGCGCCTACCGCGTGAACCTCAATATGCTGGCGCTGGTAGCGCTGCTGACCGGAGCGTTCCTGGTGTTCGCGACGCAGTCGCTGGCAGTGCTGCGGCGCCGCACGGCACTGGGGCTGCTGCGTGCGCTGGGCGTCACGCGCCTTTCGTTGGAATGCGCGCTACTCGGCGAGGGCGCCGCGATCGGCCTGGCCGGCTCGTTGCTCGGGGTACTGCTGGGTGCGGCGATTGCCGCGCTGGTGCTGCGCTTCCTGGGCAGCGATCTCGGCAACCGGGCCTTGGCCGCGCCGGCGGTAGTGTTGGCACTGCCGGCGCTGCCGATGACCGCGTTCGTGCTGATCGGCACTGCGGTCACCGGCCTCGGCGCCTGGGTACCGGCGCACGAGGCGGCACAGCGCGCGCCCGCGCTGGCGATGAAATCCGGCGACTGCGAGCTGGCGGTGATCCGGCTGCCGGGCGCGCTGCCGGGCCTGGCGCTGATCGCGCTTGGCGCCCTGCTCGCCTGGCTGCCGCCGGTAAACCGCCTGCCGCTGCCAGGCTATGTGGCGATAGCGGCGTTGCTCGCGGGCGCAGTCCTACTGATACCGACGCTGATGCGTCGGGTCACCGGCAGCGCGAAGCGCAGCGGCCGCGCGATGTTCGACATTGCGGTGGCGCAGCTGCAGGGCAGCGCCGGCGTTTCCACCATCAGCCTAGCAGCTATCATCGTGAGCTTCAGCCTGATGGTGGCCATGGCGATCATGGTGCATTCGTTCCGCAATTCTTTCGACCTGTGGCTGGTGAAGCTGCTGCCTGCCGATCTGTCGCTGCGGGTCAGTTTCGATAGCGACACCGGCGCCCTGACCGGCGAGCAGCAACACAGGATCGCTGCCCTGCCGGCGGTGGCACGGGCCGAATTTCGGCGCGTACGCCGGATCTGGTTGCGCGCCGATCGCGAGCCGGTAGCGCTGATTGCGCGCGATATGAATCCGCTGCGCGCCGCGGACACGCTGCCGTTGGTGCGTGACACGCGCCAGGCGCTCCCGGCAGGGACCGAGGCCGCCTGGATTTCCGAATCGATGCAGGACCTGTACGCCATTCGCGTCGGCGAGCGGCTGCCGCTGCCGCTCGATGGCCGGCTGCTGCCGCTGTTTGTTGCCGGTGTGTGGCGCGACTACGGCCGCCCCGCCGGCGCCGTGGTCATCGCCCGGGCCGGCTACATCGCGGCCACCGGCGACGACAGCGCCAACGAGGGTTCGATCTGGCGGCGCCCCCCGGCCAGCGCCGCGGCACTGGAGGCAGCCATTCGCGGCGCGTTGAACATGGGTACTGCAGTTGAGCTGATCGGCAGCAGCCAGCTGCGAGCGCGTTCGCTAATGCTGTTTGACCGCGCGTTCGCGATCACCTACGCGCTCGAAGCCATAGCGGTTGGAATCGGCCTGCTCGGCGTGGGCGTCGCCGCCAGCTCCAGCGCGCTGGCCAGGCGCGCGCAGTTCGGCATGCTGCGCCATATCGGCATGCTGCGGCGGCAAGTGCTGGCCATACTGGCAATTGAAGGCGTGATCATGAGCACGCTGTCGGCCATCTATGGACTGCTGCTGGGCGCCGCGCTGAGCCTGATCCTGGTCTACGTCATCGATCGGCAGTCGTTCAACTGGAGCATCGACCTGGCGATCCCGTGGCTGCGGCTGGGCGCGCTCAGCGCGGCGCTGATTGCCGCCTCCGCGCTCACCGCGCTGTGGAGCGGCCGCGCGGCCATGAGTCAGGACGCGATACGCGCCGTACGCGAGGACTGGTGATCAGCAAGACGCCCCTCGGCAGTTCCCCGCGCGCAGCGGCGCGCCGCCCGGTGCACGTCATTCAACCGGCGTGCTGCGTGCTGGTGTGTGCCGCGCTCACGCTGTGCGCGGTATCCGCAATCGCCCAGCCACCGCAGGCATCGGCGGATACCGTGGTGCCGGGACATGCGCTTGAATTTCCCAGCGACTATGGCAGCCATCCGCAATTCGGGGTCGAATGGTGGTATGTGACCGGCTGGCTGACGACCGGTGAGCAGCAACGACTGGGCTTCCAGATTACGTTCTTCCGCACGCGCCAGCCGGTGGCGGAGCAGAACCCCAGTGCATTTGCGCCCAGTCAGCTGCTGATCGCCCATTGCGCGATCAGCGATCCGGCGCACGGCCGCCTGTGGCAGGACCAGCGTATCCGGCGCGCCGGCATGGGGCTGGCGGAGGCGCGCATCGGCGACACCAGTGTCTGGATCGATGACTGGCGGCTCCAGCGTCGCGACTCGCTCTACCAGGTGCAGGTCGCAGCTGAGGATTTCACCCTGAATCTCCGCCTCGAGGTCACGCAGCCGGTACTTCTCAACGGGGTCGCAGGCTACAGCCAGAAGGGGCCGTCACCGCAATCGGCCAGCTATTACTACAGCCAGCCGCACCTCAAGGTCAGCGGCAGCATCGAGCGCGCGACACGACGCGATAGCGTCAGCGGCGAAGCATGGCTCGATCACGAGTGGTCGAGCCAATCCCTAGATAGCGCGGCGGACGGTTGGGACTGGATCGGACTGAATCTCGACGACGGTGGCGCCCTCATGGCCTTCCGGATTCGCGGCCACCAGGGACAGTCCTACTGGGCCGGCGGCACGCTGCGCGACGCCGGCGGCAATGTGCATAGCTTCGGTCCCGACGATGTTGCCTTCACCCCGGTGCGGCGCTGGCGTTCGCCGCGCACCGGCATCAGCTATCCGGTGAGCTGGCGGGTGCGCCTGGGCGCGCGCCAGTTTTCGATCGAGCCATTGTTGGACGATCAGGAGAATGATGCACGCCTCTCCAGCGGCGCCATCTATTGGGAAGGCGCGGTCAGCGCGCTGGAGGCCGCGCATCGCGCGGGCAGCGGCTACCTGGAACTGACCGGCTACGATCGGCCGCTGTCGCTGCGCTAGCGCTGCGCGGCCAGTCCGCGATAATGCGGCAGCGGGGAGAATAACCAGCATGCTAAGCAATCTTGCACCGATCGACGAAGCCGGGCGCCTGGGGCTGGCGATCGCGATGGCGGTGTTCATGGGCCTGGCCTTCGAAGGCGTCTACAAGCGCGAACAGCACACCAGCCCGGGCGGCATCCGCACCTTCCCGCTGCTGGCCGCGCTCGGAGCGATGCTGTTCCTGCTCGACACCAAATCGCTGCTGCCGTTCGTGGCCGGACTGGCCGCCGTGGCCGTCTGGCTGTACGGGCACATCCAGCGCGGCAGCGATGCCGACATCGACGGACCGAGCCTGGTGATCCCGACCGCCAACCTTCTGGCCTATACGTTTGGCCCCTTGGCGCTGACGCAGCCGGCGTGGCTCGTGGTCGCCGCGGCGGTGACTGCGGTGCTGCTGCTGGAGGGGCGCGAATGGCTGCATCACCTGGTACGGCAGGTCGCACCGGTCGAGGTGTTCACGCTCGGCAAATTCCTGATCCTGGTCGGCATCGTGCTGCCGCTGGTGCCCAATCACCCGATCATCTCCTGGACGCCGATCACACCGTTCCAGGTGTGGCTCGCACTGGTGGCGATCTCGACCCTGTCCTATGCGAGCTACCTGCTGCAGCGCTACCTGCCGATGAAAACCGGTGCGCTGCTGCCGGGGATTCTCGGTGGGTTCTATTCATCCACCGCCACCACTGTGGCACTGGCGCGACGCCAGAGGATAGCCGCAGCCCCGAGCGCGGATATCGCGGTGGGCATCATCATGGCCACAGCGGTCATGTACCTGCGCATCGATGTGGTGGTGGCGCTGTTCAATCCCGGGCTGGCGCGGGTGCTGTTGCCGGCGCTGGCGGGCCTGTTTGCGCTCGGTGCCGGGCTGGCGTATGTGCAATGGGCTCGACGAACGCCTGCAGTACTCACGGCGAGTGCCGAGGTGCCGGCTGAAAATCCGCTGCAGCTCGGCACCGCGCTGACTTTCGCGCTGCTATTCGTGGTCATCGCCCTGGCCTCGGCCTGGGTCAGCAGCAGCTTCGGCCAGCGCGGCGTCTATGCGCTCGCAGGCATCACCGGGCTCACCGACATCAACCCGTTCGTGCTCAGCCTGGCGCAGGGCGGAGTCGGCGCCATGCCGCTGCGCGCCCTGGCGACCGCGATCCTGATTGCGGTCGCATCCAACAACATCGTGAATGCATGCTATGCACTGCTATTCGGCGGGGTTCGAGCCTGCCTGCGCCCCGCACTGGTGCTGGTCGGCCTCGGGCTCGCCGGCTTGATCGCAGCGCTGCTGTACCAGCAGACGGGGAGCTAAGGCCGGCACTAGGCGCGGCTGTCGAGTTCCGGATAGTGGCGGAATATGCCGTCGTTGTTGAAGGCGATGCGGCGCGGGGACGCAAGATAGCGCCTGATTCGCGGGCGATCGAAAGCCGCGGCGTGCAGCGCGCGCAGACGCGGCCGGGTGCGCAGCGCCCGCGAGGTGGCATGGGGAAAAGCGTAACGCAGGCCCGCGATCACCTGCGCCATCGACAGATCCACATAGCTCATACGCGAGCCGACCATCCACGGACCGCGTGCGGTGTTGTCCTTCAGCACGCCCTCGAAGTAATCGAGGAACCCGGGTAATCGTTGCGCGACAAACTGCCGGCTGCGGCGCCGCGCCGCGACCTTCTGCTGCTCGTAGTAGAGGTCGCCACCCAGGGGATGATGTGTATCGTGAATCTCCACCAGAAAATCGGCGATCGTCAGTTGCAGCTGGTGCGTCCACAGCTTACCGCCGGCATCGCGCGGCGCCAGATCCAGGCGGCCGCCGAGGAACAGCAGGATGTTCGCGGTCTGGCCAATGAGGCGCCGGCCGGCCTTCAGACAGGGCACCGCGAACGGCGGTCGCGCCAGCACCTCGCCGTCCAGTACGCGCCCGATGGCCGGCTCGCCGCCACCCTGCCGCTGCGGCAATCGGCCGACGTCGATATATCGGGCGCCGGCTTGCTCGAGCGCCAGCCGCACGAATTCGCCGCGTCCCTGGATTGTCGGCCAGTAGTAGAGCTGGTAGATCATGCCGGCAGGATTCTACCGGAGGGAGGCACGCGAATTGCCGGCGGCCGCTCCGGCGGCGCTCAGGGCCTGGTATTCAGGTCCTGAATGCGCCCCTTCCATCTGCCGCCACGCCCGAGGCTGTATTGCACTGCGGAGTGGATGGTCGCTGCGGCATAGAACATTGCGACCAGCGGCAGGCAGACACTCCACAGCGGCGATCGGCCATAGAAGCGCAGCAGCGGCGCATACGCCAGGCTCATGAGGAACCAGGCCATGGCACCGAGCGCCATCGCGACCGGTTGTCCCGAGAGCAGCAGCAACGGCGGCAACAGGTAGGTGAGCACCAGTGCGGCGATCGTTGCGGCCAGCAGCACGTAGGAATGGCGCAGCTGATTGAACGCCGTGCGGGAAATCATCCGCCCGATCTCGCTGAATGAGCCGTAAGACCGGATGCTGCGGGCGCTGCGCGTCAGCCCCAGCCAGATCGATCCGCCCGCGTCCTTGACGGCGCGCGCCAGCGCGCAATCATCGATGATCTGCGAGCGAATCGCTCCCAATCCACCAATGCGCTGCAGGGCTGCAGGCCGGATCAGGATGCAGCCGCCGGCGGCCCCGGCAATCCTGCGATCGGCGCGCGCTATCCACGCCGGCGGATACAGCATCAGGAAAAAAAACACGAAGGCGGGTATCAGCGTTTGCTCGGCAAATGTATCCTGCCGCAGCTTCACCATGAATGACACCAGGTCGCGACATTGCGCCTCCGCAGTGCTGAGGAGCGCAGCGACGTTATCCGCGGCGTGCTCAATGTCCGCGTCGGTGAACAGCAGATAATCGGGCGCCAGCGCCGCCGCCGCGGCAGCGCCCTGCGACATGGCCCACACCTTGCCGCTCCATTGCGCTGGCAGCGGCGCGCCGTGGATCACGCTCAGTTGCGCCATGGCGCCAATGCCGGCGGCAGCCTGCACCGCCGCCGCCCCGGTACCATCGGTGCTGGCGTCGTCCACCACGATGACATGCATCGAGCCGCCGAAATCCTGCCGCAATAGCGATCTGACGGCGTCGCCGACGACGCCGGCCTCGTTTCGCGCCGGAATGACGGCCACGATGGCGCGCGCCAGGCGTCGGTCATCGGGCCGCGGCGCCAGCTGCGCTGATACGCGCCAGAAGCCGCCGCGTGCCAGCAGCAGATATAACCAGATGAGCACGGCCACGGCGGCGAGAGCTGCCAGAATCACGCGTTGACCCGGCAAGTCGTATCGAGGGCACGCGCGTCTACGGGTCCGACAATCAATGCCGCGGCGTTCAGATGAAAGAGCGCACCGGATCCACCCCGTCCCAGTCGATGCTGGCGCGGTAGAAACGGCTGAACACGGGTTCGAATGCTCCGCCGAGCTCGATCAGCTCGACGAAGCCTGGCAGCTGGCGTGTCGTGTCCATGTAGGCCACGCGCCCGCCGCTGGGAACGCGACATATGAATGCAGTCTCGTGGCCCGCCGCACGATACTGCTCCACATCACGCTCGAAGTGCCAGGTGGCGCGCCCCCAGTGATGAAACCCGTAGCCACGCCGCTGGATGATTTCGCGGTAAACCGACGGCGCATTGTTGTTGGGCTGGATCAGCTCGATGTTCATATGGCCGGCGAACGCCATTGCGAGCGCACAGTCGGCGGTGGATGGCTGGCCGCGGTACAACGCCTCCTCGCCGCTGAAGTGATCGAGCAGGAACCACGGGCCGACCTTAAGCTGGCTGACCCACTCGCGCATCGCCGCCTGGATATCCTCGACGACATACGCCATCTGGATGATGCCATCGTCGGGCTGGCCAAATCCTACGACACCCAAGTTCGCCCCCACTGGTACCTAAACACGTGCCCGATCAGGCGCTCGCTGCCTGACGGCTTACGGAGAGGAGGACAACTCCAGCTCCCGCAGCCGCGGCCCTTCCAGGCGCCCGATGTGCACCGAAGTATCGTAGAGCACCGCGCCAAATGCCACCAGGGCGACCAGCAGCGCGAGTGAGGCCAGCAGGTGGCGCGACTCGAAACGGTCGATCGAGCGCGCAAACGCAATCAAAGCCAGCACCGCGGCGACCACGATGATGGCGTCGACACTGGCGCGCTGCCAGTAGCTGCCGCCCAGGTGCAGCCACATGCCGAACTCATCGAAGGTCAGGGCCATCGCGACCCCGTAGACCAGGGCGGCAATCTGGGCCGCCACGCCCTCCGGCCTCCGGAACAGCGTGTAGGCGCCAACGCCTGCGAGGAGAAAAATGCCATAATTCAGATGGTGCACGTGCGTGCCGCGCATGAAGAAATACAGGTTCGGCATGCGCTGCGACATGATCAGGAACACCACGATGCGCGCAGCGATGAAGGTGAGAATGAACCCGAACAGGGCTCGACGCGCGAGCTGACCCGATCCAATGTCCATGCCTTACCCGTCCAGTCGCGGCCTTCATGTTCGAACATCAATAGAATGCACGGCGCCGCCGCACGCGGCAACGGAGGCGTCCGCGATCAGCGCCGGCGCTGATGCCCGCCACGCACTGGAGGGTTCACAGCGGCTCCAGGGCGGATCGGCGTCCTCGAGCCGCAGCTGCACGACTTTGCCCAATGCGCAGCAGCGCCTGGGCGCGGGCGCATGACTACCGCGCCGGACGATCCGGGGCACATCGTCGAGCTCACGCTGCAGCACTACAACCAGCGTGCCGAGGAGTTTCGCGCCGGCACGCAGAATCACGACGTCAGTCAGAACATCGGCGCGCTGCTGCGACAAATCCAAGCCTGCCCGCCGTACCGGATCCTGGATTTCGGCTGCGGCCCGGGGCGCGATCTGCGCGCCTTCGCCGCACTCGGGCACCAGGCTATCGGCCTTGAGGGCGCCGGGCAATTCGTGGCCATGGCGCGCGCCGATAGCGGTTGCGAAGTCTGGCAGCAAGATTTTCTCCAGCTCGATCTGCCGGCCGGCTACTTCGATGGCGTTTACGCCAACGCGTCGCTGTTTCACGTACCGGGGCGCGAGCTGCCGCGGGTACTGGGCCAGCTGCACGCCACGCTCAAGAACGACGGCGTACTGTTCAGCTCCAACCCGCGCGGCGACAACCAGGAAGGCTGGAACGGCGGCCGCTACGGCGCCTACCACGACCTAGCCGCGTGGCGCGCCTACCTGACGGCCGCGGGCTTTGTCGAGCTGGAGCACTACTACCGCCCCACTGGCCTGCCATTCGAGCAGCAGCCATGGCTGGCGAGCGTATGGCGCAAGCCGGCGCCGTGACCGAACCGACGTTACTTCACCACGATAGTCGCGATCATCTGCGGATGAATCGAGCAGGCATAGCGGTACGTACCCGGCTTGTCGAACTTGAAGCTGAAGGTGTCATTCTGGTCAAGCGCGCCGGAACGAAACGCATCGTCGATGCTGTGAATGGTATGCGGCTCGCCGTCGAAGTTCTTCCAGGTCACCTTCGTGCCTGCGGCCACCACCAGCGACATCGGTTCGAACATGAAGTTGCGGATCGCGATGGTGCTGCCGGCGGCGTCCGGCGCAGCCGGGGGGTCCGCCGCCCTGCTGGCGCCGCCGATCGCAAGCGCCAGCAGGGTGAGTGCGAATAGCACCGCCGCCAGCGGCCGGCGCCGCACCTGAAGCGCGAGCGCGTTGCGCTGGATGTCGGCCATCCGATCAATGCAAGCATGGATTGTCGGCATGGGGGTTCCTTCAAGCCAGAGTTGAGTCAGTCACGAACAGCGTCTTCGGATGCCGCTGCAGCGTGACACTGCTGACGCCTAGCATTTTCGGCAATTGATCGCTTGCGACCTTGAGCGGCCCGGGGCCAGGGCCATCGCCCGCCAGGGGCTGCGGGTAGGCCGACGAGCGAGCGGTGTGAAAGGTAATGTGACCTTCGACCTTCTGCACGATCTGATGGATATGGCCGTTGAGTACCGTCACCGATCCAAAGCGTCGCAAGTAGCCCATGGCCTGGTCGGCATCGGCGGTGCCCCAGCCCCAGGGCTCATAGATAGTCCACAGCGGCATATGCGCGAACACCACGATGGGCGTGCTGGCGGAGCGAGCCTTGAGGTCCGCTTCCAGCCATTCCAGCTGCGGCGCCCCGAGCGCGCCCAGGCCGTTGGCCTTGAAATTGAGCACGTTGATCAGGCTGATGAAGTGCACGCCCTGGTGATCGAAGCTGTAGTAGCCGCGCCGGTCGGAGGCCTTGCCATAGCGATTGAAGTACTCGCTCACGCTGGCGTCGGCGACGTCATGCTCGCCGGGCGTGGTGTGCAGTTCGGTCACTCGAAGCTGCGACAGCAGCTGCGCGGCAGTGTCGAACTCCTCTGGCCGCGACAGATGGGTGATATCGCCGGTATGCAGGATCAGTGCCGGGCTCGCGGGCATCGCATTCACCAGCTCGATGGTCTGCCTTAAGGTGCCGGCGACATCCGGATTGGCCTCCTTATTGAACCCAATGTGGGTGTCGCTGATCTGCACGAACAGCGGCACCCCGGCCGCGGCGACCAGCTTGCGATCGGTGCCGGCCAGCACCAGGTCCATCGGCGTCAGCACCCCTCCGGCGAGCGTAAACAGCGTTCCCGCCCCGCCGAAGGCCAGGCAGCGCAGCGCGCGCCGACGCGAAGTCACGATCGAATCGTCGTTGGACATCGAAATCTCCTAGCAGTGAGTTCTGACTGCATGAGGAGACTTGCGGCCGCTGCGGTTTATTCCCGCGTGTCTGCAAAAATCCCGTAACCTTGGAATAAAACGGGCTGGGCAGCGGTCTTGATGGTCAGGAGCCAGACAATGCCGGTAGGCGATGGGGCACGGACACGACGCTTCGAGGCCGTAGCCCTGCCACATCTGTCCGCCGCGTACAATCTCGCGCGCTGGATTTGCCGCAATGAGGCCGATGCGGCGGACGTGGTCCAGGAGGCCGTGATGCGCGCACTGCAATATTTCGACAGCTATCATGGCGGTGACCCGCGTGCCTGGCTGCTGCAGATCGTGCGCAATTCGGCGCACACCTGGATCGGCAAGAACCGGCTGGCCGGCCGGGTTCCTCTCGATGAGCTCGATGCCGACACCACAGCCGTGGCCGAGGGCCGCTGGAGTGTTGCCAACCCGGGCCCGGAAGATCCGATCACCACGATCGTGGCCGAGGACGAAAGTGCGCGTCTGCGCGTGGCGATCGCCCGATTGCCGGTCGATCAGCGCGAAATACTCGTCCTGCGGGAATTCGAGGATATGTCGTATCGGCAGATCGCCAGCATCACCGGCTGCCCGATCGGCACCGTGATGTCGCGCCTGTCGCGGGCGCGCGATCAGCTCGCACTGATCGTGCGCGGCGAACCGGGAGCCTCGTCATGACGCACGACGAAGTCCGATCGCTGCTGGACGCCTATATCGACGATGAACTGGAGCTCAGCAGCGGACTTGCGGTCGAAGCTCATCTGCGCGGCTGCCAGCAATGCACCGCGTGGCTGGCCGAGCGCCGCTCGCTGGTCGGGCAACTGCATGCGGCCGCGCTGCGCTATCCGCTGCCGGCTGAGCTGGGCGCGCGCATCGGCGCCCAGCTGCGCTCGGAGGGTCGGCGGCTTAAGATTCAGCCGCAATGGTTCGGTGCCATGGCCGCCGGTCTCATCGTGGCGATCGGCGGCTTTCTGCTGGGCCAGTCCTGGCCGCGCTCGCCGGATCTGCGCTCTGAACTGGTGAGCGCCTCGGTGCGAGCGATGCTGGGCCCGCATCCGATCGACGTTGTGTCCTCGGACCATCATACGGTCAAGCCGTGGCTGTCCAGCCAGCTGCCGTTCTCGCCCCCGGTGCCGGAACTCTCCGCGCAGGGCGACACGCTGCTCGGGGCCCGGGTTGATTACCTGGGATCCACTCGGGTGGCCGCGCTGGTCTACCAGCACGGCCACCACCAGATCAATGTCTACGTCTGGCCGCGCGACGCTGGCGCGATGGCGGCACCGCGCGACGGCGCGATCGACGGCTATCACCTGACCACGACGCAGGCCGGGCCGTTTACCGCGGTCATGGTCTCGGACATGAGTGCCCTGGAACTGACCGGGTTTCGCGACCGCTGGCACGCGGATGCGAGCGCCGCGACCGATGCCGGCGAGCACTGAGCGTCACGATTGATCGGCGCGGGCGCGCCGGTCATGATGCCGCTCAATCATGGCGCAAGCTGAATTCGATGCCGACGAGCCGCGCTGGAGCGACTCTGCCGAGGCGCCGGCGGCCGGCCGCCGGATGGCGGTCGCCGAGGCACTGCGCGCGCTGTTGCCGGCCGATTGCGTGCTCAGCGGCGACAACGAGCTGCGTCCCTACGAATGCGACGGGCTGTCGGTATTCCGGCAGCAGCCCCTGCTGGTCGTTTTGCCGCGCACGGAAGCCGAGTTGCGTGCCGTGCTGATGGAATGCCGCCGGCTCGGGGTGCCGGTGGTCGCGCGCGGCGCAGGCACCGGGCTGTCGGGCGGCGCCATGCCGCACGCCTGCGGCGTAGTACTGTCGCTGGCACGCTTTGACCGCATTCTCGAGATCAACGCCTCGGCGCGCATCGCGCGCGTGCAGCCCGGCGTGCGCAATCTGGCCGTATCGGAAGCCGCCGCCGCCCATGGCCTGTTCTACGCCCCCGACCCCTCATCGCAGATCGCCTGCAGCATCGGCGGCAATGTCGCGGAGAATTCCGGCGGCGTGCACTGCCTCAAGTACGGCCTGACGCTGCATAACGTGCTCGGACTGCGCGGCTGCACCATCGACGGCGAGCCGATCGAACTGGGCGGCGGCGCGCTCGATGCTCCGGGACTGGATCTGCTGGCGCTGTGCATCGGCTCGGAGGGCATGCTGCTGGTCGTCACCGAGGTGATCCTCAAGCTGTTGCCGAAACCGGAACTGGCACAGGTAGTCATGGCCTCGTTCGACGATGTTGGCAAGGCGGGCGAGGCGGTGGCCGCGATCATCGCCGCCGGGATCATTCCATCGGGCCTGGAGATGATGGACCGCAAAGCCGCCGCGGCGGTCGAGCCGTTCGTCAATGCCGGCTACGATCTGTCCGCCGAGGCGATACTGCTGGCCGAGTCCGACGGCACCCCGGACGAAGTCGCCGATGAGGTCGCCGCCATCGAGCGCGTGCTGCAGGCCGCCGGCGCCACCGCCATCACGGTGTCGCGCTCCGAAGCCGAGCGGCTGCGCTTCTGGTCCGGGCGCAAGAACGCGTTCCCGGCCGCCGGGCGCATTTCGCCCGACTACTACTGCATGGATGGCACCATTCCGCGCAAGAGCCTCGGCCAGATGCTCAAGGCGATCGAGCGGATGGAGCGCAAGTACCAGCTCAAGTGCATGAACGTGTTTCACGCCGGCGACGGCAACCTGCATCCGCTGATCCTGTTCGACGCCAACTGCGAAGGCGCATGGGAGCGCGCCGATCGCTTCGGCGCCGACATCCTGGAGCTGTGCGTGCAGCTGGGTGGCACCATCACCGGCGAGCACGGCGTGGGCGTGGAAAAGCTCAACTCGATGTGCGTGCAGTTCTCGCCGGCCGAGCGCGCGGCGTTCTTCGCCATCAAGCGCGCGTTCGATCCGCCGGGACTGCTCAATCCGGGCAAGGCCATCCCGACCCTGGCGCGCTGCGCCGAATACGGCCGCATGCACGTGCGCCAGGGCCGGCTGGCGCATCCTGAGCTGCCGCGCTTCTAGATGGACCGCATCGACAGCGCACTGCAGGAGCTGCGCGGCCGCGTGATCGAGGCCAACGCCGCAAAGACGCCGCTGCGGCTGCGCGGCGCGGGCACCAAGGATTTCTATGGCGAGCGATGTGAAGGCGCGCTGCTGGATATGCGTAGCTATCGCGGCGTGGTGGATTACGAGCCCTCGGAGCTGGTGATTACCGCGCGCTGCGGCACATCACTGTCCGAAGTGGAGAGCCTGCTGGCACGCCACCAGCAGTTCCTGGCGTTCGAGCCGCCGGCGTTCGGCGCCGATCCCACCATCGGCGGCATCATCGCCTGCGGATTGTCGGGCCCGCGGCGCTCCCAGGCCGGCGCGGCGCGCGATTTCGTACTGGGTGCAGTGCTGCTGAGCGCCGGCGGGCAGGTGCTGCATTTTGGCGGCAAAGTCATCAAGAACGTCGCCGGCTTCGATGTCGCCCGCCTGCTGTGCGGCTCGCTCGGCATCCTGGGCGCCATCACCGAGGTGTCGCTCAAGGTGCTGCCGCTGCCGCGCGCCGAGCAGACGCTGCGCTTCGAGATGCCGGCGCAGGGCGCCCTGGAGAGCTTCAACCGCTGGGCCGGTCAGCCGCTGCCGATCTCGGCCAGCGCCTGGTGCAACGGGCAGGCGTGGCTGCGACTATCCGGCGCGCCCGCAGCGCTGCGCGCTGCGCGCACCCGCCTGGGCGGGGAACTGCTCGATACCGCGCTCGCCGACCAGTGGTGGCGCAGCCTGCGCGACCAGACGCACGCCTTCTTCAGCGAGACCGGCACGCTGTGGCGACTGTCGCTGCCGTCCAGCGCGGCGCCGCTGACCGCGGCCGGCACGCAACTGATCGAATGGGGCGGCGCGCTGCGCTGGTGCGCGAGCGATGTGCCGGCGGCCGAACTGCGTGCTCTTGCTAGCGCCGCCGGCGGCAGCGCGATGCAGTGGCGCGGCGGCGCGGCGGGGCAACGCTTTCATCCGCTCTCCCCCGCTTTGCTCGCGATCCACCGCCGGCTCAAGGCGCATTTCGATCCGCACCGCATATTCAACCGCGGCCGGCTGATTGCGGATCTGTAGGGCATCATCGTGGAAACCAGGCTCGCCGATTGGATCAAGGCTACGCCGCAAGGCGATACCGCCAACGCGATCCTGCGCGCCTGCGTGCACTGCGGGTTCTGCAATGCGACCTGCCCCACCTACCAGCTGCTGGGTGACGAACTGGATGGTCCGCGCGGGCGCATCTACCAGATCAAACAGGTGCTCGAGGGCACCGCCGCGACCCGCAGCACGCAGCTGCACCTGGATCGCTGCCTCACCTGCCGCGCCTGCGAGACCACCTGCCCGTCCGGCGTCGACTACGGCCATCTGCTGGATATCGGCCGCGCGGTGGTGGAATCCCAGGTGCGGCGCCCGGTGAATGAACGCATCTTCCACTGGCTGCTGCGCGAAGGCCTGACGCGGCGCTGGCTGTTCGGCAGCGCACTGCAGCTGGGGCGCGCGCTGCGCATTGCGATGCCTGCGGCACTGCGTGCCAAGCTCAAGCCCGCGCGCGCGCCTGGCGCGTGGCCGCGCCGTGCGCATGCGCGCAAGGTGCTGCTACTCAACGGCTGCACCCAGCCGGCGATGGCGCCGTCGATCGATGCCGCGACCGCGCGCGTGCTCGACGCCATCGGCGTGCAGGCCGTGGTCGATGCACGCTCGGGCTGCTGTGGCGCCATCCGCCATCATCTGCACGACCAGCATGGTGCGCTGGAGAATGCGCGGCGCAATATCGACGCCTGGTGGCCGCAGCTGGAATCCGGCGCGATCGAAGCCGTCGTCATCAATGCTTCCGGCTGCACCGTGATGGTCAGGGAATATGCGCAACTGCTGCGCGCGGATCCCAAGTACGCCGCCAGGGCGCGCCGCATCACCGACGCGGTGCGCGATCTGGCCGAGTTCCTTCAACCGGAGCTCGAGGCTTTGCAGCGGCGCATCGGCCCTGGCGCCGTCACACGCATCGCGCTGCAGAAACCCTGCACGCTGCAGCACGGCCTGAAGCTCGGAGACGGCCTCGAACAGTTGCTGCGCGCGCTGGGCGCCCAGCTGCTGAGTGTCGCCGAGCCGCAGCTGTGCTGTGGTTCGGCTGGAACCTATTCGTTGCTGCAGTCGCAGCTGGCGCTGCAACTGCGAGCGCGCAAGCTGGCTCACCTGCAGCAAGGGCAGCCGCAGATGATCCTGTCGGCCAATATCGGCTGCATCGCGCATCTGGCGGCGGGCGCGGCAGTGCCGGTAAGGCACTGGATAGAATGGATCGATGAAAAGTTGTTAACTGATTGATAAAGAAGGATCTTTAATTTCGATATTGCGCTCGGCGCACGATCGCCTGGCAGCTGCATTTAGAGAGTAAAATCGCTCACTGCAGGATTGAATTCATTCAACTGACCGTCAGGAAGCCAGGCGCCATGCATTCTCATCTCATCGATCGGCACGCAGCGCGGCTGCGGCCGTGCGTGCTTGCGGTCGCGCTGCTGGCCTGTTGCGGCTCCTCGCTCGCCGTCAGCGACGGCCAGACCCCTGCCAGCGGCGCCTGGGAATATCTGCAGCAGCAGTTCTACCCCGGCCGCAGCATCGGCCTGCTCGATGAGAAATACATGAGCCTGGAAGCTCCGGCCAATACGCCCGACCCGGCAGCGACGCCGCTGACATTGCATTTCGGCGACGCGGCGGTCGGCCACATCAGGCAGGTCAGGGTCATCATCGACAACAACCCATCGCCCGTAGCGGCAACCTTCGAGCTCGCGGCCGGCGCCCGCGTGGCTGAGATCGGCCTGCGCGTGCGCGTGGACCGATTCACTTCGGTGCGCGCCATCGCCGAGACCACCGACGGCACACTCGAGATGCGCAGCACCTGGGTCAATGCCAGCGGCGGTTGCTCCGCCCCCCCGAGTGCCACCACCGCTGGCACGCTGGGTGAAATCCGCTTCCGCCCGTCGCCCGATGCCAGGTCGATGCTGATCAGCATTCGCCACCCCAACAATTCCGGCTTCCAGATCGATCCACGCAGCGGCGAGGCGATTCCCTCGCACTACGTCTCCCACATCCGCTTCAGCACCGACGGCCGCACGCTGCTCGAGGCCGACACCGGCATTTCGCTCAGTGAGAATCCGACCCTGCGCCTGGCGTCGGACCAGCCGCTGCCGGCGCCGCTGACGCTCGACGTGGTCGATTCCCGCGACGCGCACTTCAATGCCAGCTGGCGCGGCAGTGTGGCCGAGAGCGCCGCGACCAGCCGTTGAGGCGTATTCGAGCGAGTCCATGGTGCGCTTGCCTGGCCGCGCTGCTGTGGCCGCTGGCCTTCGCCATGCCGGCGGCGAGCAGCGGCGAGCCGCTGGCGATGGTGCAACTGGCGCCGGGTGTATTCGTGCATCTTGGCCAGCAGCTGGCACTGGATGCTGCGGGTCACGACGACATCGCCAACATCGGCTTTATCGTCGGTAGCCGATGTGTCGCCGTGATCGACACCGGCGGCTCAATGCGCATCGGCCGCGCGCTGCGCGGCGCGATCAGGCTTCGAACCGCGCTGCCAATCTGCTATGTCGTCAATACCCATGTGCACGTCGACCATGTGCTCGGCAACGCAGCGTTCCGGCAGGATCGCCCCAGTTTCGTCGGTCATTGGGCACTGGCAGCGGCCATCGCGCGCAGCCGCGATTTCTTCCTGCAGCACTATGCAAACGATCTCGATCCGCCGGCGGACGCGGGACAGATCATCGCGCCCGATCGGGCAGTGCAGGACGCGCTTACGCTCGATCTGGGTGGGCGGCAACTGCAACTGAAGGCGTGGCCGACCGCCCATACCGATTGCGACCTGACGGTGCTCGATGAAAAGAGCGCCACGCTGTGGGCGGGTGACCTGCTGTTTCGCGATCGCCTGCCGGCGCTCGACGGCAACGCGGGCGGCTGGCTGGCGGTAATTGATCAGCTGGCGCAATGGCATGTGCAGCGCACCGTGCCCGGACATGGCCCGGTCACCACCGACCTGGCCGGAGCGCTGACTGTCGAGCGCCGCTACCTGCAGGCGCTGATCGACGGCGTGCGCGAGCAACTGGCGCAGGGCGGCTCCATGCAGCAGGCCATCGCGCAGGTGGCCGCGGCGGAAAAGCCGCATTGGCTGCTGTGGGACAGCACCCACCCACACAACGTGGCGCGCGTATACGAGCAGCTGGAATGGGAGTGACCGGCCGCCGCCGTTTCCTGCGGCTGGCCGCGCTCACGGCAGCCAGCGGCATGACCGGCTTTGCGCCGGGCGCAGGTGCGCGCTCACCGGCAAAGGGCCGGGTGGTGATCGTCGGCGCCGGATTTGCCGGCTGCGCCTGCGCGCTGCAGCTGCGGCGGCTCGATGCGTCGATCGATGTCAGCCTGGTCGATCCGGTTGACTCCTATGCCACCTGCCCGATGAGCAATGAAGTGCTGGTGGGGCTGCGAAACCTGGCATCGATCACCGTGTCGCGCGCCGGTGTGCGGCGCGCCGGCATCAGGCTGTTAGGCGATCGCGTCGCCGCCATCGACGTCGGCGCGCACCAAGTGCGGCTCCAGACTGGCCGCGCCCTGCCCTTCGATCGTCTGGTGGTGGCACCCGGTATCCGGTTTCTGTGGCATAAACCCGAAGGCTACGATGCCGCTGCGGCGCAGAGCATGCCGCACGCCTGGCAGGCGGGCGACCAGACGCAGCGCCTGGCGGCGCAGTTGCGCGCCATGGACGATGGCGGGGTGGTCGCGATCAGCGTGCCTTCCGGCCTGATGCGCTGCCCGCCGGCGCCCTACGAGCGCGCCAGCCTGATTGCATACTTTCTGGCGCGCCACAAACCGCGCTCCAAGCTGCTGATACTGGATTCCAACAATCATTTTCCGCGCCAGGATCTGTTCACCGGCGCCTGGCAGTCGCTGTATCCCGGGATGATCGAGTGGATCGCGTCCACCCAGGACGGCGCGGTGGTGCGCGTCGACACCGCCAACATGACCCTGTATACCGCCAACGCTGCGCATCGGGTCGCGGTCGCGAACGTGATCCCGCCCCAGGCGCCGGGCCAGATCGCGGCCGACGCGGGGCTCGCGTCCGATCATGGGTGGTGCCCGGTTGCACCGCACAGCTTCGAGTCGCAGTTGATCCCGGGTGTACACGTCATCGGTGACGCCTGCATCGCCGACGCCATGCCAAAATCCGGCTCCGCCGCCGTGAGCCAGGCCAGGCAATGCGCCGGCGCGATTGTGGCGCTGCTGGCCGGCCGCGAGGTTCCGGAGCCGGCGTTCGAAAGCGTCTGCTACAGCATGCTCGCACCGCACAGCGCGCTTTCGATACCGGCCCGGTTCGCGATCCAGCAAGACAGGATTGCCGCGCTCGAGCCGCCGGCCGCGTCCAGCGATGCCAGCGCGAGCGCGAGCTCCGGCGCGCAGCAGGCGCGCGCCGCACAGCGCTGGTACCGGCACATTCGTGCCGAGGCGTTCGCCGACTGAAGGGCCGCTACAGGCCGAGCCGCGCCCGCAGCTCTTTGGCCGTCAGCACCTGCACGTACACCGGCGAGCCGACATCGAATAGCTTGGCGCTTGAGAGCGGGCCGACCACTACCGGGTCAAAACCCGCATCTTTCACCAGTTCCGAGGCCACCGCGAGGGCCCGCGCATCATCGCCGGCCAGTGGTATGGCGACCGGCTCGCCGGCGCGGTGCGCTTCACTCTGCAGGCTCTTGTAGTTGATCGCGTTGAAGGCGCGCACCAGCCGCACACCGGGAAGGAATTCGGCCGAGGCGACCCCGGTACCCTTGCGGCGTGCCTCGAGCGCCATGTCGCCATCGCGTTCCGGGTAGGGATTGCCGGTGTCGAGCACGATTTTCCCGGCCAGCTCGCTCTTGAGGTCCTGTCCCACCTGCGGCAGCGCCCCATAGGGGATCGATACCACCACCACATCGCCGAACACCGCGGCCTCGCGCGGCGTACCGACATGCGCCCTGGGCCCGAGGGATTGCGCCAGCGCCTTGAGCTCCTCCGGGTGCCGCGATGAGATCAGCACCTCCTGGCCGCACTTGATCCAAAGCGTGGCCAGTGTGCCACCGATCTTGCCGGCGCCGATGATGCCAATCTTTATCGGCGGCGGCGCGTTGGCGGCATCGGACGGCATGGCCGCAGCGCCAATCAGCATTACCGCAGCCAGCGCAAGCATCGCGGGCAGTCGAATGAGTTGCGCGGGCATCGTGGTCCTGGACCGCGGGGTTGGGGCGGCGAGTATAGTATTCATGATCCGTCTATTCAAAAGAGCCGCGAAGTTCGTGAAGCAAGCCGACGGCTCCAGCGTGCGTTGCGGCCCGCGCCGCATCGTTTGCCTGACCGAGGAGACCACCGAGACGCTGTACCTGCTGGGCGAGCAGGACCGGATCGTCGGTATCTCGGGCTTTACCGTGCGGCCGCCGCGCGCGCGACGCGAGAAGCCGCGCGTCGCCGCCTTCACCAGCGCCCGCATCGAGCGCATCCAGGAGCTCAAGCCCGACCTGGTACTGGGCTTCTCCGATCTGCAGGCCGACATCGCCGCGCAACTGATCCGCGCCGGCATCGAGGTACACGTCTTCAACCAGCGCAGCGTCGAGGAAATCCTCGATTTCATACGCATGCTCGGCGCCATGGTCGATGCGCAGTCGCGCGCCCAGGCGCTGGTAGCGACGCTGCAGGACGGCATGAATCAGGCGCGCGAGGCCGCGGGGCGGCTGCCGCGCCGGCCACGGGTGTACTTCGAGGAATGGGACCAGCCGTTGATCTGCGGCATCCGCTGGGTGGCCGAACTGGTGGGCATTGCCGGCGGCGAGGATTGCTTTCCCGAGTTGTCCGCGCAGTCGCTCGCCACCGCGCGGATCATCGCCGATCCGATGGAAGTGGTGCGCCGCGCGCCGGACGTCATGATCGCCTCCTGGTGCGGCAAGAAATTCAATCCGGCCCGGGTGCATGAACGCCCCGGTTGGGAAGCGATGCCCGCGGTTCGCAACGGGCGGCTGTCGGAGATCAAATCCTGCGACATTCTGCAGCCCGGCCCGGCGGCGCTGACCGACGGGCTAAGGCAACTACAGCGCATCATCGGCGATTGCGCGCGCCAGGGCGCCGCCTGACGCATGGCGACGCTGATGATCCAGGGCGCAAGCTCCGACGCCGGCAAGAGCACGTTGGTGGCCGGACTGTGCCGCGTACTGCGGCGACAGGGCGTGCGCGTTGCACCCTTCAAACCGCAGAACATGTCGCTCAACAGCGCGGTGACTGTCGATGGCGGTGAGATCGGCCGCGCCCAGGCACTGCAGGCGCAGGCGGCTGGCATCGCCGCGACGATCGACATGAATCCGGTGTTGCTCAAGCCCGAAAGCGATACGCACGCTCAAGTCATCGTGCATGGCCATGCCATCGCTCAAATGGGCGCCCGCGACTATCACGATTACAAGCGCCTGGCGCGCGACGCGGTGCTCGCCTCCTACCGTCGACTGCAGGCAGCGTACGACACGGTGATCGTAGAAGGCGCCGGCTCGCCGGCGGAAATCAACCTGCGCGAAGGCGATATCGCCAACATGGGCTTTGCCGAAGCGGTTGACTGCCCGGTGGTGCTGATCGCGGATATCGATCGCGGCGGCGTGTTCGCGCATCTGGTGGGCACGCTGGCGCTGCTCAGCCCCAGCGAGCAGGCGCGCGTGACCGGCTTCGTGATCAATCGCTTTCGCGGCGACCCGGGTCTGCTGCAACCTGGCCTCGACTGGCTTACGCGCCACACCGGCAAAGCCGTGTTTGGCGTGCTACCGTATTTGCCCGGTCTGCGGCTGGACTCCGAGGACGGCATCAGCCGCGAGCCGGCGGCCGCGGCAGCGCATGGCGTGCTGCGGGTGGTAGTGCCGGTACTGCCGCGCATCAGCAACCACACCGATTTCGATCCACTACGTTCGCATCCGCAGGTCGAGCTGCGTTTTGTCGATGGGACACAGTGTCCGCCGGCTGCCGATCTGGTGATTCTCCCAGGCTCGAAGAACGTACGCGCCGACCTGGACTGGCTGCGCGCGCACGGCTGGGAGCAGCACCTGCAGCGCCACCTGCGCTACGGCGGAAAACTGCTGGGTGTGTGCGGCGGATTTCAGATGCTGGGTCGAACCATCGCCGATCCACTTGGCGTCGAAGGGCCGGCGGGAGAGAGCACGGGGTTTGGCTGGTTTGATATGCGCACGGAACTGCAACGCCGCAAGCAATTGCTGAATGTCGAAGGCGCCCTGTGCGTTGCCGAGGCGAGTGTCAGCGGCTATGAGATCCATGCCGGCCAGAGCGAGGGTCCGGCGCTGGATCAGCCGGCGGTCATCCTGGGGACTGGACGGCGCGACGGCGCGCTGTCCGCCGACGGCCAGATCATGGGCTGCTATCTGCACGGCCTGTTCGAGCGCCCCTCGGCCTGCGCGGCGCTGATGCGATGGGCCGGACTGTCGCGGCCGCTGGACGTGAATCATCCGGCGCTGCGCGAGCGCATGCTCGAGCGCTTGGCCGATGCGGTCGAAGCGTCGCTGGATGTGCCGCGGTTAATGGCAGCATCGCGCGGCGACTGATGCGGCAAGCAGCGGAGCCCGCGCTGCTGCGCGGGCTCCGGCACTCTTTAGCTCACTTGCTGGTCGGGGGCAACGAGCCCGCGATCGATTTTTCCATCGACGTGACGTTGCACAGCGCGTGTCCCCAGCCGCTGACGCTGGTCCCCGACTGCTGGCCCGGCTGGGGCACCAGGTCGAACACGATGTTATCCGGGCGCAGCGGGTCGCCGCTGACTCCAGCCGGCACATGGTCGAGCCCGAGATTGTTGCGGGTTCGCCAGGCGATATTGTGATCGGCGCAGGAACTGTCGCCGCTGACCCCGATGGCGCCGATCAGCACGTGGTTCTTGTTATAGAGCGCCAGTCCGCCGCCGAACACGTTCACTCCGCCGACCCGATAGCCGTCCATCGGGTCCGCGGCAGTGCCGAAGTTGGCAGCCGGACCCAGGTAGGCCAGTGCGGGATCCACCGGATTGCTGTGCTGCAGGCCGTACAGGCTGCCGCCTGGCTGCGTTGCGTAATAGAGATTGGCAGTAGACAACGCGAGACCCGGCAGGCTGAATGCATTTGCGGTGTAGGCCTTCTGCGCGGCAATCATACGACTTCCGGGCCATTGCTGGCCGCGATCAGAGCCGGTGAATGCAATCTCACACACGGTACCGTCGCGATCCACGATCGCGCCCCACATCTGCAGGCCGAAGCCGCCGTTGCTCAGCATTTGCGCACTGATGAGTGCCTCCTTGAGCGCATAGTGACTGGGTAACGCGGAGCAATCCCAGGCACCGGCGGGCGACATCGCGGCCAAGCCCAGCGCAATCGCCGCGCCGCTGGCCAGTTTTACGGAACGGATTCTCGAGACACTCATGGTTTTTCCTTCGTGATTAATCAACGCTTGTCACACCTGAAATAATTGTCCGGCCAGCGGAAGACGCGCTAATGAGCGGGCGTCGGCGGCGCCGAGAAAAATGCATCCAGCTCCCGGCCCGACGCGGCGTCCGCAAAACCGGTAAAACTGCCCTGCTCGGCAACCAGTCGGGCGGCACGCATGAAACCTCCCCATGCGCTGCGTGCGAGTGCGCCGCCAACGCTGATGCGCCGCACGCCAAGCGCAGCAGCATCCGCCACGCTCAGCTCGCTCGGATAGCCGAGCAGCAGATTGAACGGTTTGGGGGCGATGGCGCGTACCACGGCCTCGATATCCGCCCGGTCCCTGACGCCGGGCGCATACAGGCAATCCGCTCCGGCTTGGCCATAGGCTTTGAGGCGCGCGATGGTCTGTTCCAGGTCGGTGCGACCGACCAGGAAGCATTCCGCCCTGCCCACCAGCAGCGTATCCCCGCCGCTGCGATCGATCGCGAGGCGCGCAGCGCGCATGCGCTCCACCGCCGTGGACAGGTCATACAGGGGCTGTGCCGGATCGGCGGTTGAATCCTCGATCGACAACCCTGCCACGCCGCTGTCGACCGCCAGGCGCACGCTTTCCTCGAGCTCCCCGGGCGTACGGGCGAAGCCGGACCCAAAGTCCGCATTCACGGGCACATCGGTCGCATCGACGATCTGTCGCAGGTGCTCGAGCATCAGTTCGCGTGGCACTGAACCATCCGCGTAGCCCTGCGACCAGGCATATCCCGCGCTGGTTGTGGCCAGCGCCTGGAATCCCAGCGATTGCAGGTAGCGTGCGCTGCCCACGTCCCATGGATTGGGTATCACGAAGCAGCCGCTCAGGTGCAGCCGATGAAACTCGCGCCGTTTGTCGCTCACGCTCGGGCGGGACATGATCGTCAGTCGATCAGGGAATCATCCAGCGGAATACGTACTGCTGCAGCACTACCAACACCCCCAGCAGCAACGTCAGGATGATGCTGTGCTTGAAGGTGCGCGCGACCACCAGGCCCTCCTGGCCCTTCAGGTTGGTGACCGATATTCCGGTGGCGATATTCTGCGGCGAGATCATCTTGCCCATGACGCCGCCGGATGAGTTGGTCGCCGCGATCAGCACCGGGTTCAGGCCAAGCTGGTTCGCCGCGACCACCTGCAAGTTGCCAAACAGCGCGTTGCCCGAGGTATCGCTGCCCGACAGGAACACAGCCATCCAGCCCAGAAACGCCGACACCATCGGGAAGAAGATCCCGGCCGACGCAACGCCCAGGCCGAGGGTGTAGTTCATCCCCGAGTAGTTCATCAGGTAGGCCAGTCCCACGATCAGCGCGACCGTCAGGATGGCGATGCGACTCTGCCTCCAGGTCATGCCGATCGCCTGGACGAACCGGCCGGGCCCGACGCCTACCAGCGCTGCGGTGATGATGCTAGCGACCAGGATCGCCGTTCCGGTGCCGAGCGGCTGGAACACCCAGTTCGCCGCGTAGACCTTGTTGTAGAGCGTGATGAATACCGCGTTGTGCAAGCCAGGCCAATGAATGGTCTGCTGGCCGATGGCTGCGATCTTCATGCGCGTCCAGACGATGACCACCGCCGACACGATCAGCCACGGGACCCAGCCATGCCAGGGTGACATGGTCGCGCTGGCCGTGGTCGCGGCCACCGGCGTACGGATGGCAAATTCCTCGTCAACGTGCGGCTTCCATACCCGCAGAAACAGCAACGTCACGATCAACGACGCCAGTGCCGACAGCACGTCGGTCAGCGAGTAGTCGATGAAGTTGGAGGTCACGAATTGCGCGGTGGCAAAGCTGCCGCCGGCCACCAGCAACAGCGGCCACAGCGCCCGTATCGAACGCACCCCGCCGTAGATTCCCATGACATAGAACGGCAACAGCAGCGCGATGAACGGCAGTTGACGGCCCACCATCGCGCCGAGCTTTATCGCGGGCAGATCGGTCACCTGCGCCAGCACCGTGATCGGCACGCCAAGCGCGCCGAACGCGACCGGCGCGGTGTTGAAGATCAGCGTGAAGGTCAGGGCTTCCAGCGCCGGCAGGCCGACCAGCATCAGCAGCGCCGTGGTAATGGCGACCGGAGTGCCAAAGCCGGAGATCCCCTCCAGCAGGCAACCAAAGCAGAAGGCGACCACCACCAGCACCACTCGCCGGTCATTGGGCAGGTGCTCGAGCACCCAGTCGCGAAAGGCATCGAAGCGTCCGGAGATGACCGCTATGTTGTAGAGCAACAGCGCATTGAACACCAGCCACATGACCGGCCAGAGTGCGAATACACTGCCGGCGATCACGCTGTCGAATGCCAGTCCCACCGGGAACTGCCAGAACAGCATCGCAATCACCAGACCGACGATCAGGCCGGCCAGCGAGGCCTGCCAGGCGGGACGCCGCATCACCCCTAACGCCACCAGCACGGTGGCTATGGGCAACGCCGCCACCACCATCGACAGCAGCAGGTTTCCGGCAACAGGCGTCAGGATCTGGTGAAACATCGCGCTCTCCCCTGGAAGCTGCTTGTTATCGTTGTCAGGCCGCGCGCATCACGCTAACACCCCGGTCGCGGCTCATGCGCGGCTATATTGGCCGTGCCGGCTTTGAGTTTCAAACGACATTTGCATGACGGGTGCCGCTGGACGGACGCAATCCGTCGCGCGGATGGCTGGCTGCCGGCAAGGGCGCAGGTGGGACAGATTTGACACGCGGTGCGACGGTCCGATTGACGCTAAGCAGGTTCCGGGGGTCGCCGGCGCACTGCGAACCTGCGATCCTGGCAGGCCGATGTAACCTTCCCCGGGTGAAAGCGAATAACATGGCGCCCGGATCTCATTTCAATTAGCTCAAGGGGTACTCGACCAATGATTACGTCACCTCCAACCCGGCGCACAGCTCTGTGGGCTGCCTGCGTGTTCGCGCTCGGCTTCTCTGCGGCCTCGAAGGCCGATGACATGGCGTCATTCGCGACCGCGGGCTACGCCAGCGGCCTGCATTCGATGGCGCTGATGCACAAGATCGATACCGACGGCGACGGCATGGTGTCGAAGGACGAATGGCTGGCGTTCCACGAGAAGGTTTTCGCGATGCTCGACAAGGACAAGTCGGGGAACGTCAACGCCAAGGAATTCATCAGCCCGAGCGGCGGCGACCTGACCGGGTTCTCAACCGGCGGCTTTGCGCGCGGACTACGCACCAAGGCCATGATGCACAAGATCGACACCGATGGCGATGGCACCGTTTCGCACGATGAGTACATCGCTTATCAGGGCAAGGTGTTCGACATGATGGATACCAGCACGACCCACAAGGGCCAGCTGGGCAAGGACGTGTTTGCAACCGGCGGAGCCAGCAGCCACTGACCTGCGGCCGCTGACGGTCATAGATCGGGCGCAGCCGCGCCCGATGCCCGCGATGCTCCGCGCGCTGAACGCCGAGACGCTTCAGCCCGGGGGATAGATCGGTTCGGCCGAGGCGGGCGGCCCGTTCTGTGGCCGGGGCGGCGCATACCCTGGCGCCGCCATAGGCGCCGGCGATGCAGGCTGGCCGCCCTGCGGTTGGTAGTGAGGCTCGGATTGCCCCGGCGTTCCGGTCTGTAAGGTCAGCACGCGGCGCTGCGCATTGACCAGATAAGTACGATCGGCGTCGCCATAGTCCGGCGGCGGATTGCGCGACTCGGTTTCACAGTGGGAAAAATTCAGGCACTGCACCACCTGGAAGCGCACACCGAGGCGAAATCGCCGGGCGCCAGCCGCGCTTGCCGGCCAGCCCGATGGAACGTCAAAGCGCAGATTCCTGACCAGCAGGCGCGCCGATTTCTCGAACTCATGCGGCGGCTCGGAGGCTACGACCACGACATCGCCCGGCACGCCCTCGCCGTTCAAGCTGAATTCCACCAGCGCCCGGCCCTGCAGGTAATGCTGGCGCGCATCGTCCGGATAGTAGTCATCCCTCAAGGTTCCTTTGTAGGGCGGCAACTCGATTTTTCCGGCCGCTGCGCCCTGGGCCGGGATCGGCCGACCGATCACCATGGCCGCGATGAACGCGGCCATCGCAGCTTGCGCGATCAGCTTGATGCGTTGACTGGTCATGACCCTGCCACCTTCTAATTATTGTCCGTGGGGCGCATCGTACCGGCGCGCGGGCATCACGGCGAGCGCCGCCAACCGCGGCAACCGTTCAGGAACAGTCGCACCGAGGAATCGGCCCATCCTTCCAGTTCGGCCCCGCTCATCGGTCGGTCGAACCCGAGCGCGCGCCGCTGCGGCACCACGACCACCAGTTGCAGGAACTGCAGCGCGGCGAACTCGCGCGCCGGAGCGGTAAAATCAGCATTGTCGATCTCACGCGCCAGCAGTCCACTGATCAGCTCGATGGCCTCGCGGCTGGCACCCTCGGCGTTCATGGCGCGCGCCAGCTCCGGGAAGCGGGCCGATTCGCCGACGATCAGACGATGCAGGGCGATGGCCGGTGGCGACAGTGCCGCCTGCATGATCAGGCGGGCCAGCCGCTTCAGTACCTCGTGCGCCGTCGCCCCTTCCAGCAGCGGCACGTCCGGCGCTGGACGTATGCGCTCGACGATGCGGTGAACCACGGCACCGAACAGCACCGCCTTGTCGGCAAAGCGGTGATAAAACGTTCGTTTGGAGATGCCGGCGCGCTGCGCCAGCGCCTCGATGGTGGTCAGGCCGTAGCCCTGCGCCAGGAACAGCTCGGTCGCGACGTCCAGGATGCGCTCGTTCAATGCGAGCGCGGCGTCGCGCGAGGGACGCCCGCCGCGCGGCTTGGCGTTCGCGGCCCTATGACGCGGGTGTTTAGCGCGAGTAGTGGTAATAGCCGGAGCGCCGGGCGGCCTGGTAGCCGGACGACGCATAGTATCCCGGGTGAACGCCGTAGTAGCCGGACGGCCGACCATAGTAGGAATAGCCGCCCTGCCGGCCGTAATAGTTCACCGATGGCGCGTAGTAGCGCGGCGCCGGCGCGTAGTAGCGCGGCGCCGGCGCGTAGTAGGTCGCGCGCGGACCATAGTAGACCGGGGGCGCGGATGCGTAGTACGCGGGCGGGGCTGCGTAATACGCGGGCGGGGCTGCGTAATACGCGGGCGACGGGTAGGCGGCTGGCGGGGCGTAGCTCTGCGGCGGAACATAGCCGCGTTCATCCTCGGACTGCGCGGCGACCACACTGGCGATCGCCAGCGGCAGGGCCGCAATTGCGAGAAAGCTGTGGGCAAACACCGCACCCAGGCCGAACTGCCACGGCTGTGCCGCCCTGGCCGGTGCCGGTGCAACCAGCGATAAAGCCAGGACGCCAAGTGCGGCGATGGCGCAGTGTCGGATCTTCATGGCGGATGCCCTCCGGGCTGGTGGCACGGCAATCGATCGATGCGTGACGCTACACCGGCCCGCGAGTCAATGCAACGGTACCGTTGCGTTTCAGAGGGACCTGATTCCAGCCGGCCGGCGAACCAGCCTCAGCCTCCCGTGGTCAGCACCATGCGAAATCGGGCCGCGCCGCTCATCATGCGCTCGTAGGCTTCGCCGGCACGTTCCAGCGGCATGGTTTCGACCATCGGCAATATGCCGCTCTGCGCGCTGAAGGACATGGTGTCCTCGGAGTCCCTGGAGCTGCCCGACGGCCAGCCGGCGATCGACCTGCGGCCTCCAACCATCAGCAGCGAGGGCACTTCGATCGGTTCCTGCGCTACCCCGAGCAGGATCAGCCTGCCGTTGACCGCCAGCCCGCCGAGCACGGCGCTCATCGCTTTGCCGTTGGTGACGGTCGAAATGATGACCGCGGCTCCGCCAAGCTTAGTCAGTTCGCCGGCCACGTCCTGGGCGCCACTGTCGATGTAGTGCCTCGCACCCAGTTTTCTCGCCAACGGCTCCTTGTCCTTGCCGCGCGCGATCGCGACCGTGCGCAAGCCCATCCTGGCGGCGAACTGCACGCCCAGATGTCCCAGGCCGCCGATACCGAGTACGCCGACCAGATCGCCCGGGCCCGCCCCGCTGTGGCGCAGCGCATTGAAGGTCGTGACGCCGGCGCAAAGCAGCGGCGCCGCATCGGACGCCTTGAGCTCTGCCGGAACCAGTGCCAGGGCCTCAAACGGTGCGATCATGTAGTCGGCGTAGCCGCCGTCGTAGCTGATCCCGGGAATCTGACCGCGCACACAGGTGACAAAATCGCCGCGGCGGCATGAAGCGCAGTAGCCGCAGTGACTGCCGTGCCAGCCCACGCCGACGCGCTGGCTCGGCTGCCACTCAGGCACGCCGGCACCGACTGCATCGATCACGCCAACCACTTCGTGTCCCGGTACGCGCGGGAACTGGATGCCGGGAAATGCGCCCATCTTGGTGAATGAATCGCTATGGCAGATGCCGCAGGCCTCGACCTTGATGCGCACCTGGCCGCGGCCGGGCTGAGGTACCTCGCGCTGCACCAGCTCAAAGGCGCCACCGGCTGCTGCCACCTGAACCGCGCGCATTTTCATCGGTGTTGATCTCCAGTCATGGTCGCAGCCGGCGCGGTATCCCGGTCAGCTGCAGGATGCGGCTCGAGATTTCCTCGACCGAGCAATGCGTGGTATCGAGGTGCGGCACACCAAAGCGGGCGTACATGCGTTCCGCGGCGCGCAGCTCGTATTGTACCTGCTGTGCCGAGGCGTAGCGGCTTTCAGGGCGGCGCACCTCGCGTATCTGCTGCAGCCGCGAGGGTTCGATCGTCAGGCCGAACAGCTTGCGCGGGTATGGCCGCACCGCGGCGGGTAGTTCGCCGCCCTCCAGATCTTCCTCCATCAGCGGGTAATTGGCGGCGTAGATCCCGTACTGCAGTGCCAGGTACAGGCAGGTAGGCGTCTTTCCCGATCGCGACACGCCCAGCAGTACCACGTCGGCGCGCTCGTATTCGCGATTCTGGCCGCCGTCGTCGTTGGCAAGCGCGAAATTGGTGGCATCGATGCGCGTCATGTAGCCAGCCATGTCGATCATGCCGTGTGCCCGGCCCAGGGCGTGCGAGCTCTTCTGCCCCAGCTCCATCTCCAGCGGCGCCAGAAAGGCATCGAAAAAATCCAGGAACAGCCCGTTGGCGCCCTTGACCAGCTCGCGCTCCGCGTCGCGCACCAGGGTGCTGAAGATGATCGGCGGCGCTCCTTCCGCCAGTGCGGTGGCGTTGATGCGCTGTAAAGCCTCGGCCGCCCGTTCCATCGAACTGATGAATGGTAGCGTAACCGCCCGGAAGGAAATTCCCTCGAACTGGCTGAGCAGGCTGTGTCCCATGGTCTCCGCGGTCACCCCCGAATGATCGGAGATGAAGAACACGGTCCGCACTACTGCCTCGCTTGCCGCCACGCACGCACCTTCAAGGCCGCTGTTGCGGCGCCCGATTGCTAGTGTTCCACTAACCTCTTGGCGCCGGCAACAACAACTATCTTCAGGGGGACGCGGGTGTGACTGAATACGCTGTGCCGTTTACCGAACTCGGGATGCGCGACGTGGAGCGCGTCGGCGGCAAGAACGCCTCGCTCGGGGAAATGATCAGCCACTTAAGCCGCCTGGGCGTGAGCGTGCCGGCCGGTTTTGCCACCACCGCGGCGGCATACCGCGAGTTTCTGGCGCAGGATGGCCTGGCGCAGCGCATCGACGCCGAGCTGGCGCGTCTGAATGTCGAGGACGTCGCGCAACTGGCACGCACCGGCGACAAGATCCGGCACTGGGTGCTGTCGACACCGTTTCCCGCGCCACTCGAGCAGCAGCTGGTCGGCGCCTGGCAGCAGCTCGGGGGCGATGCGATCGCGGTTGCGGTGCGCTCCTCCGCGACCGCGGAGGATCTTCCGGATGCCTCGTTCGCGGGCCAGCAGGAGACCTTCCTCAATGTCCGTGGCAAGCAGGATCTGCTGCGCGCCACGCACCTGGTGTTTGCCTCGCTGTTCAACGACCGCGCGATTGCCTACCGCGTGCACCAGGGGTTCGCTCATTCACAGGTGGCATTGTCGGCCGGCGTGCAGCTGATGGTGCGTAGCGACCTGGGTTCCAGCGGCGTCATGTTCACGCTCGATACCGAATCAGGATTTCGCGACGTGGTGTTCATCACCGCCTCCTATGGTCTGGGTGAGACCGTGGTACAGGGCGCAGTCAATCCGGACGAGTTCTACGTCTACAAGCCCGCGCTGCGTTCCGGTCACCTGCCGATCGTACGGCGCGGCCGCGGCAGCAAGACCGTCAAGATGATCTACGCCGAGGGCGCCGATGCCGCGCAGCGGGTGCAGACCGTTGCGGTGGCGCCCGCCGAGCGCGAGCGCTACTGCATCAGCGATGCCGACGTGATCACGCTGGCGCGCCAGGCGCTCATCATCGAGGAGCACTACGGCCGGCCGATGGACATCGAATGGGGCCGCGACGGCGACAGCGGCAAGATCTATATCCTGCAGGCGCGTCCGGAGACCGTGCAGAGCCGCGGCGGCCGGGACCTGCAGCGCTATAGCCTGCAGGATCGCTCACCGGTGATCGTTACCGGCCGCGCCATCGGCTCGCGCATCGGCGCCGGCGCTGCGCGCGTGGTGCGCTCGCCGGCGGATATGGCGCGCGTGCAGGCCGGCGACGTGCTGGTGGCGGATATGACCGATCCGGACTGGGAGCCGGTCATGAAGCGCGCGGCGGCCATCGTGACCAACCGTGGCGGCCGCACCTGTCACGCGGCCATCATCGCGCGCGAGCTGGGCATTCCGGCGGTGGTGGGCTGCGGCGATGCCACGCAGAAAATTCCCGAGGGCGAGATGGTGACGGTATCGTGCGCCGAGGGCGACACCGGCCACGTCTACCGCGGGCGGCTGAAATTCGAGCGCCAGGTCATCAAGCTCGACGCCATGCCGCCGGTGCCGGTCAAGATCATGATGAACGTTGCCAATCCCGATCGCGCCTTCGACTTCGCCGCCATCCCCAATCGCGGCGTTGGCCTGGCGCGGCTGGAATTCATCATCAATCGCACCATCGGCATCCACCCGCGGGCGCTGCTCGAATTCGCAACCCTGCAGCCGGCGCTGCAGGCAACCATCCGCCAGCACATCGGTCCGGGGACCAATCCGGTGGATTTTTTCGTCGATCGCCTGGCCGAAGGCATCGCCACCATCGCCTGCGCGTTTGCACCCGAACCGGTGATCGTGCGGCTGTCGGATTTCAAAACCAACGAATACGCCAACCTGATCGGCGGCGGCCAGTACGAACCGCATGAAGAGAATCCGATGCTGGGATTTCGCGGCGCCTCGCGTTTCATCGATCCCGGTTTCCGCGCCTGCTTCGAACTCGAGTGCCGGGCGCTGCGGCGCGTGCGCGAGGACATGGGGCTCATCAACGTGCAGATCATGGTGCCGTTCGTGCGCACGCTGGGCGAGGCGCAAGCGGTATCGCAGCTGCTGGCCGACAACGGATTGAAACGCAGCCCCGGCGGACTGCAGCTGATCATGATGTGCGAACTGCCCACCAACGCGCTGCTGGCCGACCGGTACCTGGAGTACTTCGACGGCATGTCGATCGGTTCCAACGACATGACGCAGCTGACGCTGGGACTGGATCGTGACTCGGGCGTGATCGCGCACCTGTTCGATGAGCGCGACCCGGCGGTCAAGGCGATGATGTCGATGGCAATCCAGGCCTGCCGCAAGGCCGGCAAGTACGCCGGCATCTGCGGACAGGGCCCTTCAGACCACCCGGACCTGGCGCAATGGCTGGTCGATCAGGGCATCGAGTCGATGTCGCTCAATCCGGATACCGTGGTCGAGACCTGGCTGAAGCTGGCCGAAAACAGCAAGTGAAGCGCCCGGTGCCTGCGCGTTCGACGTGCGGCGCGCTCACTGCAACAGCGTTCGACGCACGGCCATGCGCCAGCCGTCGATCAGTGCCGCGCGCTCGCGCGGCGCCATGCGCGGCGCGAACTGCGCACTTTGGGCCCAGGTCGCAGCCACTGCGTGAAGGTCCGGCCACACGCCGGTGGCAAGGCCGGCCAGGAAAGCCGCGCCCAGCGCCGTGGTTTCAAGCTCGCGCGGCCGCTCGACCACGGCGCCGAGCATGTCGGCCAGAAACTGGCAGAACCAGTTGTTGGCGGCCATGCCGCCGTCCACCCGGATTGCCCGCAGCTCGGCGGCGCCGTCGCGCGCCATCGCATCGCAGAGATCCAGTGTCTGGTAGGCCACGGCTTCCAGTGCGGCGCGCACCAGTTGCGCGCCAGTGACATCGAGTGTCAGTCCGCAGATCAGGCCGCGCGCGTCCGGTCGCCAGTGCGGTGCGCCGAGTCCGACGAAAGCCGGCACCATGTAGACGCCGTGGTTGTCGGGCAGGCTCGCGGCCACCTGCTCGGACTGCACGGCATCGGTGATGTGCTTCAAGCCGTCGCGCAGCCATTTGATCGCGGCGCCCGCGACGAAAATCGAGCCTTCGAGCGCATAGGTGCTACGCCCATTAAGGCGGCAGGCCAGCGTCGTCAGCAGCCGGTTGCCCGAGGCCACCGCCCGCTCGCCGGTATTGAGCAGCATGAAGCAGCCGGTGCCGTAGGTCGACTTGGCGCTGCCGGGCTCGAAGCAGGCCTGGCCGAACAGCGCCGCCTGCTGGTCGCCGGCCATGCCGCCAATCGGTATGGGCTGGTCGAACAATTCCGGCGCGGTAGTGCCGTAGATCGCGCTGCTGTCACGCACCTGCGGCAGCAGCGAGCTCGGAACGCGAAACAGCCGCAACAGCTCGTCGTCCCACTGCTGGCGGTGGATGTCGAACAGCAGCGTGCGCGAGGCATTGGTGGCATCGGTGGCGTGCACCGTGCCACCCGTCAGGCGCCACAACAGAAAACTGTCGATGGTGCCGAACGCCAGTGCGCCGCGATCCGCGCGCGCACGCGCACCGGTCACGTGGTCGAGTATCCAGGCGATCTTGGTGGCGGAGAAATACGGATCGAGCAGCAGTCCGGTGCGCGCACGCACCAGCACCTCGGCGCCATCGCGCTGCAGGCGCGCGCACTCATCGGCCGTACGCCGGTCCTGCCAGACGATCGCGTTATGGATCGGTGTGCCGCTGTCGCGATCCCACACCACCGTGGTTTCGCGCTGATTGGTGATTCCCAGCGCGGCGATGCCATCGATGCCGCCCGCGGATTGTTCGATCGCGGCGCGCCCGGTCGCCAGTACATCGCGCCAGATATCCTCGGCGTTGTGCTCCACCCAGCCGGAGGCCGGATAGTGCTGGGCAAACTCGCGCTGCGCGCTGGCGAGCTGGCGCGCCTGCTGGTCGAACACGATGCAGCGGGTCGAAGTGGTGCCCTGGTCGATCGCAAGTACGTGGCCGGGTCGGGCCATGCCTAGCGCTGCCACGGCGCGGCAGCCTCGGCGTCGATACCATAACGCTCGATCGCCTGCGATATGCTCAGCGCCGGCAGCTCACCGCTCTGCGACAGGCACGCGAGTGCGGCCAGCACGATCGAGTGGCGGTCGACCTCGAAGAAGCGGCGCAGCGCCGGGCGATTGTCGCTGCGGCCGAAGCCATCGGTGCCCAGGGCGACAAAGCGCCCGCGCACATACGGGGCGATGAGCTGCGGATAGGCGCGTACGTAATCGGTCGCCGCGATCACCGGGTGTAATCCCGGCAGCTGCTGTTCGACGTGACTGGTGCGGGGCGTCTCCAGTGGATGCAGCCGGTTCCAGCGCTCGACGTCCGCCGCCTGGCGCGCAAGCTCGCTGAAACTGGTCACGCTGTACACCTCGCTGCCGATGTGAAAGTCCTGCGCCAGCAGCTCGGCGGCGAAGATGACTTCGCGCAGGATCGCACCGGAGCCCAGCAGTCGCAGCTGTGAGGGCCGCTGCGCCGGCGCGTGCGTCGCATAGCGATACATGCCCAGGATGATGTGGTCCTCGACGCCGGCGGGCAGTGACGGCTGCGCGTAGTTCTCGTTCATCATGGTGATGTAATAGAACTCGTCCACCTGCTGCTCGAGCATGCGGCGCATGCCATGGTCCACGATCAGCGCCAGCTCGTAGGCGAACGCGGGATCGTAGGCGCGGCAGTTGGGCACCGTGGCCGCCACCACGTGGCTGCTGCCATCCTGGTGCTGCAGCCCTTCCCCGCCGAGCGTGGTTCTGCCGGCGGTCGCGCCGCACAGGAAACCGCGCGTGCGCTGATCGGCCGCGGCCCAGATCAGATCGCCCACGCGCTGAAATCCGAACATCGAGTAGTAGACGTAGAACGGCAGCATCGCGATGCCGTGCACGCTGTAAGCGGTGCCCGCGGCGACCCAGGACGACAGCGCCCCGGCCTCGGTGATGCCCTCCTCCAGCAACTGCCCGTCGCGCGCTTCCTTGTAGAACAGCATGGATCCGGCATCTTCCGGCTCATACAGCTGGCCGACCGGCGAATAGATGCCAACCTGTCGAAACAGGTTGTCCATGCCGAAGGTGCGCGCCTCGTCAGCCACGATCGGGACGATGCGCGCGCCGAGGGTACGGTCGCGCAACAGGTTGCCGAGCATGCGCACCGCCGCCATGGTGGTGGACATCTCCTTGCCATCCGCGCCGAGCGCGAACTGCGCATAGCTGGCCAGCGCCGGCACCGCCAGCGGCGGGCAGTCGCGCCGTCGCACCGGCAGCGGACCGCCGAGTGCGGCGCGGCGCTGCTCGAGGTATGCGAGTTCGCGGCCGTGCTCAGGCGGCTTGTAGAAGCGCAGCGCCGCGACATCGTCGTCCGACAGCGGCAGCTGGAAGCGATCGCGGAACGCCTTGAGCGCTTCCAGGTTCAGCTTTTTGGCTGAGTGCGCGGTCATGCGCGATTCCCCGACGCCGCCCATGCCGTAGCCCTTCTTGGTCTTGGCCAGGATCACGGTCGGCTGGCCGCCATGACTCCTGGCGGCCGCCAGCGCGGCGTACAGCTTGCGCGGGTCGTGGCCACCGCGCTTCAAGGCATCGATCTCACCGTCGGTCATATGCGCGACCAGCGCCTGGATATCCAGATCCTTCTTGAAGAAGTGCTCGACGTTGTAGGCGCCGTCCTTGGCTCCCAGATTCTGGTATTCCCCGTCCACGGTCGCCGCCAGCCGGCGCAGCAGCGCGTGCTGCGTGTCGCGCGCGAACAGCGCATCCCACTCCGATCCCCACAGCACCTTGATGACATTCCATCCGGCCCCGGCGAACAGCGATTCCAGCTCCTGGATGATCTGGCCGTTGCCGCGTACCGGCCCATCGAGCCGCTGCAGGTTGCAGTTGATGATGAATGTCAGATTGTCCAGGCGCTCGCGGGCCGCAAGGCTGAGCGCGCCGACGGATTCCGGCTCATCCATCTCGCCGTCGCCGAACACGCCCCAGACATGCCGGCTGGCGGTATCCTTAAGGCCGCGGTGTTCCAGGTAGCGCAGGAAGCGCGCCTGGTAGATGGCGCTGATCGGACCGATCCCCATCGAGCCGGTCGGAAACTGCCAGAACTGGGGCATCAGCCACGGATGCGGATAGGAGCACAGGCCGTCGCCGGACACTTCCTGTCGGAATTTCTCCAGCTGCGCCTCGCTCAGCCTGCCCTCCAGGAACGCGCGCGCATACACACCCGGGGCCGAATGCGGCTGGAAATACACCAGATCCCCGCCGTGCGCCTCGCCGGCGGCGCGAAAGAAATGATTGAAGCCGACCTCGAAGATCTCTGCCGCCGAGGCGTAGCTGGCGATGTGCCCGCCGAGCTCGCCGTAGGCCTGGTTGGCGCGCACCACCATCGCCAGCGCATTCCAGCGCATGATCGCCGTCAGACGCTCTTCGATCGCCAGATCACCGGGATAGATGCCCTGGCGTTCCAGGGGAATGGTATTGCGGTAGGCGGAGAACGGGGCGGCGGCCGCGACCAGGCCCAGCTCCTTGGCGTGTTCATCGAGCGCGCGCAGCAGAAACAGCGCCCGCGCCGGCTGGTCGGCGCGAATCACCGCATCGAGCGATTGGATCCAGTCGCGGGTCTCTTCGGGATCGCTGTCGGGCGCATCGGCGCCGGCCGGCGCTGCCGCTTCTCGATCCGGTCCGCTCATGCCTGTCTCCCGCGCCAATGGCAGTGCGCATCCTCAAGCAGCGGCCGGAGGAAGCCAAGATCCTCGAGCGGTCGGGCGCGGATCTGGCTGGCAGCACCGATGCTCCCGGGCGCGTCCGCCATCGGATCGCGGCCCCGGGAACACCGCCGCTGTGCGCGAACTGCGCGGCCGGGCGTTATTTCTTCGTCAGTGCGCCGGCGAGCTTGCCGGAAAACATGCCGAACAGCGCCCCGAGTACCAGTGAAAGTATAAGTAGTATCAGCGGGTTGGCAAACGAACCTGAAGTCAGGTTCTTGAGCGGGCCGACGCCCGGATCGGCCGATGGCTGATGCAGCGCGTAGGCAACGATCGCCGCATATCCGTACACATTTGCCGGTACCACCGATAACACATCGATCGAGGCCACGATGACCAGGAAGAACACCGTGACACCAACCAGAATGGCGGGCCACACGACGCCAAGCGCCGGCATCGATGTGTTGACCACCAGCAGCAGTGCGATCCAGCCAATGAAGGCCCCGTAGCAGGTGCCGACTATGGTCTTGGTGAGTGCCTTGCCGTCGGCACCGCTGTGGAAGTAACAGCCCCAGGCAATGAAGCCAGCCCACACCAGCACGTAGCCACTGAGTGGTCCCAGCGCCAGATAGGCCCAGATTGCGCCCAGAATTGCGATGCTGAGCGATAACGCGACCAACTGTTTCATCTCTGTATCCCCTATATGCGAGGCTTTTTGATTCTTTAGACGGCACTGCGGATGAAGTGCTACCCCGCTGATATTGTTAGACCGCAAGCCATACTAGCATGCGTTTGTAAGGGCTACTATTTCGCCTGCACCGTGCTGGGGCACGACATCCATGGTGTGCGTCGCATCAACGCTACGAAAGTTCGCACCCCTGGCGGTGGCCGCTGTCCTGAGTATTCATGCTGCGATGGCGGCGACCGAGGTGCAGCGGCAGCGCTGGGTACAGCAGGCGAGCGCCGATCTGCCCGCGCGCGCGCGCGACACGCTGTCGCGCATCGCCGGCGCTGACCGGCGCCTGCTGGCCGTGCGTGCCTACCTGCGCGCCGGCAGCACGCTGGATGCTCGATGGAGCTGGTCGCAGCAACAGCTCGATGCCTATCCCTCGACTCCGGAAGCGAAAGCCGCAGCGGCCGATATCGACGCGGTGATCGCAGCGTTTGCCGCTGCCAATCCCGGTTTCACCCTGGGCGTCAATCGCCTGCCGCGAAGCCTGGAGGTGCAGGTTGCGCACTGGAACCAGAACCGCTCGGTCGGCATTGCCGCCGCCGAGCTGGCGGCGTCGCTGGAGCGCCAGCTCAGCGCTTCCGGCGGCACGGCGGATACGGCCGCGGTGCGCGCCGCACTGATGCAGTGGCAGCCGCCGCTCGCGGCCACGCTGGCGGCGCCGGGCCTGTCGGCCCACGGGCAGGCGCGCGCCTTCGATTTTCAGGTGCAAGGCGATGGCAAGGTCATCGCCGGACTCGACGCGGCAGCGGCGCGGCAGCGATGGGATGCGGCCGGCTGGACACAGAAGTTGCACGCGGCGGTCGAGCGCGCGGGCAATCGCTTCGCCGGGCCGCTGCTCTCGCCGTACGAACCCTGGCACTACGCGTGGATCGATCGCTAGCGCAGGTCCTTAAGAATGCACATGCTCGGGCCGCAGCCCCAGGCCCAGCACCTGCGCCGGCCAGCGCCTGAGCCACGCGCTGTGATCGAGCAGCCTCACCACCCACGGCACCGTAAGTTCAGTCACGGTTCCTGACACGGCCGGGCGCAGGATACGATTCTGCACCGCCACCTGGAAGCGCTGGATCAGCTGTACCGGCAGCATTCGGCGCCGCTGTACACGCCTGAGGTCGCGCTCGCGGAGCGTCCCGGACTTGAGCTTTGCGGCCAGAAGATTCGCGGTCGCCACCGCGTCCTGGATCGCGAGATTGATGCCCACCCCGCCGATCGGTGACATGGCATGCGCGGCGTCACCGATACATAGCAGCCCCGGCCGGCACCAGTCGACCAGCCGCGCTACCGTGACACTGAGCAGTTTCACATCGTCGAAGGACCCCAGTTCATCGACGCGGTTGGCGAGAAAGCGTGCGCCATCGGCGACATCGCGCCGGAACGCCTCGAGCCCGCGCGCCCGCACCTGCTGCATGCCGCCTTTGCCGATGACGTAGGCGCACTGCCAGTAGCTGGTGCGATCGATGGTCACCAGCATCTTGTCGCGGCTGAGATGCCCCAGCACCTGGTCCGGATCCCCTGCCTGCCTGGACAGCCGGAACCACAGCACGTCGATCGGCGATCCAAGATCGCGCAGCGTGAGCCCGGCCGCCTGACGCACCACGGAAGCCCTGCCGTCGCAGCCGACCACGAGTTGCGCACGCACCGCCAGCCGCCCGTGTGGTGTGCTGGCCTCGACCCCCACGACCCGGCCGCCCTCCTCGGTCAGCGCCGTCACCTGGGTCTGCATCATCACCGTAAGCGGCGGGAAGCGCCGGCCCTGCTGCGCCAGGAAGTCGAGGAAATCCCATTGCGGCATCAGCGCGATGAACCTGCAGGTCGTCGGAACGTGCTTGAAATCCGCGATCTTGAAAGTGCGGTGGCCAATCTCGGCCGAGAAGCTGTGGATCTCCGAATGCGGCAGCTTCAGAAACTGCTCCAGCAATCCGAGCTCGTGCATCACCTGCATGGTCGATGGATGCACCGTGTCGCCGCGAAAATCGCGCAGGAAGTCGGCGTGCTTTTCCAGCACACAGGTTTCTATCCCGGCCCGCCCGAGCAGATAGCCGAGCATCATTCCGGCCGGCCCGCCGCCAACCACGCACACCTGCACCTGCAGCGTGCCGCCGGATGATTGAACCACGCTGGTCACGCGCGGCAGATTACCCCACGCCGGGCACGACTGTGATGGCCGTCACTGTCTGCCCCACTCGCGCCATGGCGGTAGGAGATTTGAGAGTCGCGAATGCTCTGGCGCGCCGCAGGTTATGTACCTTCAATTCATGACGATACGGCCTAAGGTGATCGCCCTGGTCGCGTCCATGCTCGTGGTTCTGGGCGTGGTTCAGATCCTGGTGGAACAGCGCATCCTGATGCCGAGTTTCGCCGAACTGGAGCACGAGGACGCGCGTACCGCCATGCGGCGCATCAACTACGCGCTCGACCTGACCCTGGAGCGGCTGGCGCTGTCGGCCTCCGATTGGGGCAACTGGGACGACACCTACCGCTTCGTCGCTGATCATAACCCCGACTACGTGCGCGCCAATGTGACCGCGGTGGGACTGAAGCAGCTGCAGGTCAATGCGATGCTGGTGATCGACGCCGACGGCAACGTGGTCATGTCCAGCACGCTGGACCTGAATTCAGACCAGCCCATGGAAATCGATTTCGCCGCCCGCAAAGCGCTGCCCACCGATTTTCCCTGGCGCGCCAATCTGAGCGGCGGCCGGCCGGTGGAGGGCTTCCTGCAGACCGATCGCGGCATCATGATGATCGCAGCCTCGCCGGTGCTCGACGGCAGCGGACGTGGCCCGCAGCGCGGCATGGTACTGCTCGGACGCTTGCTGTCATCCGCCGAGATCACGCGTATCGGCGCCCAGGCGCAGGCGCAGCTGTCCATGGCACCGGCCGACGATGCGCTGGTTGCCGGCCAGATGACCGAGACCGCGGACGTCACCCAGGTGTTTCGCTCGCTGAACGACATCTACGGCCGCCCGCTGATGGCGTTGCGCGTCGATGTGCCGCGCCGAATCACGCAGCGCGGCCACTCGGCCATCGCCTACGCGTCCGCATACCTGGTCGGCGCAGCGCTGCTAGTACTGATAGTGCTGGTGCTGGTGCTGAACCGGGTGGTGTTGAGGCCGCTGGCCCAGGTGACGCGGCACGCGGTGGCGCTCGGCGATGGCGAGGACCTTGGCGCGCGGCTCGACTTCAAGGGCAGCGACGAGATTGGCCAACTGGCACGTGAATTCGATCGCATGCTGCAGCGGGTAGCCGAGTCGCGCCGGCAACTGGTGGACCAGTCGTTTCACGCGGGATTCGCCGAACTGGCCAAGGGCGTGCTGCACAACCTGGGCAATGCCATGACACCGATTGGCGTGCGCCTGTCCGGATTGCGGCAGCGCCTCGGCCAGGCGCCCACGGCCGAGGTCGAGCAGGCCACGGAAGAACTGCAGCGCGCGCCCCCGCACGCGGCGCGGCGTGCGGATCTGGAGCAATTCGTGCGCCTGGCCTGCAGCGAGTTCGCACGCACCATCCGGAGCGCGCAAGAGGACGTAGCCGTGCTGACACGACAGACCTCGATCGTACAGAGCGCACTGTCGGAGCAGATGCGCTCCACCCGCAATGAGCACGTGGTGGAGTCGGTACGCCTGCCGGAACTCATTGCCCAGGCACTGGAGGTCGTGCCCGACGCCTGCCGCCAGCGACTGACCATCGATGCAGATGAATCGCTCAGAAAGGTCGGCGTGGTGCATGTGGCGCGCACGGTGCTGCGACTGGTGCTGCAGAACCTGATCATCAATGCCTCGGATGCGGTGCGCGATGCCGGCCGGGAGCGCGGAACGCTGCGCGTCAGTGCCGCCATCGTGCGCGAGGCTGCCCTGGCAGGCACGGCCGTTACCGCCGCCAAGTCCGCGGAATACCTGCACTTGCAGTGCCGGGACGACGGTGTCGGCATTCCCAAGGACAACCTGGATCGTGTATTTGAGAAGGGGTTCTCCACCAAATCCAGGGGTACCAACTATGGTATCGGACTGCACTGGTGCTCCAACGCCGTTGGCGCCCTGGGCGGCCGGATGTGGGCCGCAAGCGACGGCCCGGGGCTGGGTGCATCGTTGCACCTGGTGCTGCCGCTGGCCGCCCGCCGGCGCGAGCCGTGCGTCGAAGCCGCGTGAGGTAAACCGTGTCAGAGCGTAGCCGCGTACCGATTCGTGTTCTGGTCGTCGATGACGAGGACGAGGTACGCGATGCCTATCGGCAGATCCTGCTGGAGACGGACGTAAGCCGCGATCTGGCCGCTTTCCATGATCTGCGCACCAGGCTGTTTCAAAAGGCCGATGCGCCAGCGCCGCCGCGCCGCCAGCGCAGGCTGCGCCGCGTGGTGCGAGCTTCGATCCGGTGTTCTGCGACGGCGCCGAATCCGCGCTGGCCGCGGTCAAGGACGCGCTCGCCCAGGAACAGCCATTCGCCGTGGTATTCCTCGATATGCGCATGCCGCCGGGCCCGGACGGCATATGGGCGGCTGCGAGGATCAGGGAACTGGATCCGGCGGCCGAGATCGTCATCTGCACTGCCTATTCGGATGTCGACCCCTGCGAGATCGGCGGCATCGTGCCCCCGGAAGAGAAGCTGTCATATCTGCAGAAGCCTTTTCATCCGCACGAAGTGCGGCAGATGACCATTGCGCTCGCCAGCAAATGGCGCGCGGAACGCACGGTGGCGAAACTCGCCTATTTTGATGCCCTCACCGGCCTGCCCAATCGCGAACAGTCGCGCAACCGACTGGTGGGGGCGATCGAGGCGGCGCGCCAGCATGAACGCACCCTGGCGGTACTGTACCTGGATCTCGACAATTTCAAGCGCGTCAACGATACGCTCGGTCACGCCGTGGGGGATGAGCTGTTGCAGGTGGTGGCGGCGCGGCTGCGCCATTCCCTGCGCTACAGCGACTCGCGCAGCAACGATGCGAGTGCGGTGGCACGCCCGGGGGACCTCGCGCGCCTGGGAGGCGACGAGTTCCTGGTGCTGCTGCCCAACATCCGCAAACCCGCCGATGCCGGCGTCATCGCCGAGCGCATCATCGGCGCGCTTCGGGTGCCGATGCAGCTGGCGATGAATTCACTGGTGGTCACACCCAGCGTCGGCATCGCCACCTTTCCCAATGACGGCACCGATGCCGAAACGCTGCTGCGCAACGCCGATCTTGCGATGTATTTCTCCAAGCGCAAGAGCCCGGGCACCTACTCGTTTTACGACGCGGCAATGAACGCCAACGCGCTGCAGCGATTCACCATCGAGGACAAACTGCGCGGCGCGCTCGAGCGCAACGAATTCTCGCTCAACTACCAGCCGCTGTTCGATATCCGCACCGGGCACATCTCCGGCATGGAAGCGCTGCTGCGCTGGACCAACGACCAGCTGGGAGTGGTGCCACCGTCGGAATTCATCTCGGTGGCGGAGGAAACCGGACTGATACTGCCGATCGGCGACTGGGTGCTGCGACACGCCTGTGCCCAGGCCAAGGCCTGGCACGATGACGGCCTGCCGCTGATCCGCATGTCGGTCAATGTCTCCGGCCAGCAATTTGCGCTGCGTGAGTTTCCCGCTCAAGTCGATGCGATCCTGAAAGAGACCGGACTGGAAGCCTCAAAGCTGGAGCTGGAGATCACCGAGACACTGATCATGAACGACGAGACCTGGGCCGAGCAGGCCATCAACCAGCTCAAGGCGCTGGGTGTGGCCCTCGCCATCGACGATTTCGGCACCGGCTATTCGAGCCTGGCGCGTCTGCGACGTTTCGCCGTCAACCGGCTCAAGATAGATCGATCGTTCGTCACCAGCCTCAACGAATGCAGCGATGATCGCGCCATCGCCGCGGCCATCATTGCCATGTCCAGGTCATTGCGCATCGACGTCACCGCCGAGGGCGTGGAGAACCTGTCGCAACTGATGTTCCTGCAGGAGCATGAATGCCACGAAGCGCAGGGCTATCTGCTCGGCGAGGCATTGCCGGCCGCCGGCGCGCTGCAGTTGCTGCGTCGGATGGACGCGGTGCTGGAAGGCAGCCGAACCCAGCGCCTGAAGGCGCTGATCGGCTAAAGCACAACAGCGATCGCCGGCGTCAGGCGCACTGTCAATTCCCACAGCTGTGCGACTGCAACGGTACTGCTAATATCCCGCCGGTCAATGCCAGCAAGATGCCGCCGCCGCATTCCGTGAACCTGACCGTCGCCCAGAAACGCGTCCAGCTCGCTGTCAAGGCGGCTGTCGGCGACGACTACCAGGTCGACTGGCTCGCGCACGGCGCTGCCACTGGACCACAGGTACTGCTGCTGCAGCATAGGGCTTCGCGCCGGGCGGCCGCGCTGCTGTTCGACGACGTCGACAGCTGCCAGCAGGTGACGCTCAAGGATTATTCCGGAGCCATATCGGCGGCCGATAAACGCGTGGCGGAAATCGCCGTGGCCGCGGCGACGCAACCGGAGCAGGCACGCTCCATGATCAAGGGTCCCGAGGAGCCCGGCGGCGCCACGGCACTGCATCACGCGCTCGATGCCGCCCTGGCGGCGCTGCTGATGCAGGACTCCGATCCAGCCGACTAGCGGCCGATGGCTATGCCACCTGGTCGGTCCAGACGCGAAAACTCTCCAGCGTGCCGGAACCGAATGCGGTGCTGATGGCAACATCCGCCGCATCGCGCCCGCGTGCGATGAGGATGCGCCCGATGCGTGGATGATTGTGACGCGCATCGAATGCGTACCAGGCACCGGCCAGATAGACCTCGAACCAGCCGGAGAAGTCCATCGGCAAGTCCACCGGCGGCACGCCGATGTCGCCCAGGTAGCCGGTGCAGTAGCGCGCCGGAATGTTCATGCAGCGACACAGGGTAATCGCCAGGTGCGCAAAGTCGCGGCACACACCGGTGCGGTCGTTGAAGGCCTGCAGCGCGGACTTGGTCGGACTTGCATACTGGTAGCCGAACTCCAGGTGCCCATGAACGAAATCGCAGATCGCCTGCACGCGCGGCCAGCCGGGCGGCGTGCCGGCGAACAGCTTCCAGGCGCGATCGGCCAGGCAATCGGTTTCGCAGTAGCGGCTGCCGAGCAGGAACAGCAGCGTCTCGGCCGGCAGATCCTGCACGTCGTGCTGACAGGCATTCAGTACGGTCAGCTCGGGGACACCAGGATCCTGCAGCACGGCGTCGGCCGACAGCCGCATCCGGCCGGGCGGTGCGATCAGGCGGCTGCACCAGTTGTCGAATTTGTCGCGATAGGCGGTGACCGGGACCGCCGGATCGGTGATCAGGTGATCGGGTTGAATCAGGTCGCGGGCCCGGCTGTGATGGATGTTGAGCGCCAGGATCATTGGCGTGGGCATGGGAAATTGATAGATCAATTCGTATCCAGCCCGAATTTGCATCGCTATTCCTCTACAGCTTAGATTGTCGCATCACGCTCCCGCGCACGCGCCACACGATCCGCTTAAGCCCCAGGCCCGCGGCAGCTGCAAACTATCCGTGCTGGCCGCCCGGCGCCCTCAGTGCATCGCTGGGTGCGCTGTCGGAATGCACCTGCGCACTTGTGGATTGTCCATGGCCGCGCCATCCTTGAACAATCTGGCGCCGCGATGGATCGACCATGCAGTTGCAGCACCGATGAGACCGACCGGTACGCGCGACCGTGTCACCTGGCTGGTCGTGCTGATGACGGCGCTGCTGTTCGTCAATTACGTCGACCGCGGCAACCTCGCGACCGTCGGGCCACTGCTGGTAGACCAGCTCGGACTCAGCAACGCGCAGCTCGGCCTGCTGCTGTCGGCGTTTTATTTCACCTATGCTCCGGCGCAGCTGCTGGCCGGCTGGCTGTGCGAGCGCACCGACGTCTACCGGCTGCTGGCATTTGCGGTCACGGTGTGGTCGCTGACCACCGCGGCCACGGCCCTGACCGTGGGATTCACTTCGCTGCTGCTGATGCGCCTGCTGCTGGGCCTGGGCGAGAGCGTGGTGTTTCCGGCCAGCTCGCGCCTGTTTGCGCAGCTGGTGCCCGAGACCCGACGCGGTTCGGCCAACGGCTGGATGGCGATCGGCCTGGCGATCGGGCCGGCACTGGGGACTTTCGCCGGCGCGCTGCTTGCCGGCCGCTTCGGCTGGCAGGCATCTTTCCTGGTGTTCGGGCTGTTGTCGCTTAGCTGGCTGTGGCCGTGGTCGCGCTTCACCCGCACCGTGGCGCATGCGCCGCGCCCGAGCTTCGGCCGCCCGCCGTCATACCGGGAAATGCTCGGCAAGCGCGCCGCATGGGGCGCGTTTCTGGGCCACTTTTCCTCGAATTATTCGTTCTACTTTCTGATCAGCTGGCTGCCGACCTACCTGGTGAAGGTTCGCGGACTGTCGATCAGCCAGATGGGCGTGGTGGGGGGCCTGCTGTTCTACTCGGTGGTGGCTGTCAGCTCCGTCGCCGGCGGCTGGTACTCCGATCGGATGATCGTTCGCGGCGCCTCGGTCAACTGGGTGCGCAAGGCGTTCGTGGTCTACGGTCAGCTCGGATGCGGTGTTTGCCTGATCGTATGCGCCGCCCTGCCCGCGCTCGCCTTCGGCGGCCTGCTGCTGTCGGCCATCTTCATCGGCATCGCCTCCGGTCCGGTGTACAACATCGCGCAGACACTGGCCGGCCCGCGCGCGGCCGGCCAGTGGGTGGGAGTACAGAATTTCTTCGGCAATCTGGCCGGCTTCGCTCCCTACGCGACCGGCGTGATGGTCGATCGGACCGGCCACTACGCCCTGGCGTTCCTGGTGGCGGGCGCCGTCACCTTCGCCGGCGCCGCGGCGTGGGGTTGGATGATTCCCAAGGTGGAACCACTCGCGTGGCGCGATGAGCACTGAGCAGCCGTGAGAACACTGGCCCGATACCTGATCGAGGCGCTGGAGGCCGCCGGGGTGCGCCACGTATTCGGCATTCCCGGAGTGCATAACCTCGAGCTGTACCGGGGACTTGAAGGATCATCGCTGCGCCACGTGACCGGCAGGCACGAACAGGGGCTTGGTTTCATGGCCGATGGCTATGCGCGGCTGTCGGGCCGGCCGGGGGTATGCTTTACGATCAGCGGACCGGGGGTCAGCAATATCACCACCGCCCTGGGGCAGGCCTACGGCGACTCGATCCCGCTGCTGGTGATATCAAGCCAGAACCGGCGTGGCGAGGCCGGCAGCGGCCGCGGTTTTCTGCACGAACTGCCCGATCAGCGCGCGCTGGCCGCTGCGGTCACGGCAGCCAGCTTTGCGATTGCGCAGCCGGGCGAGCTGCCGGCGGTCCTGGGCCAGGCATTTACCAGATTTGCCTCGGCGCGGCCGCGACCGGTCTATATCGAGATCCCGCTCGACCTGCTGGCGGCCGATGCCGCAGGACTTGCGATGCCCGAGCCTCCCCGCCCGGCGCCCGACGCAGACCCGGGCGCGCTGGCGGCGGCGGGCGCGCTGCTGGCTGCCGCCAGGCGCACGGTGGTGCTGGCGGGCGGCGGCGCCATCCGCGCGGCGCCTGAGCTGCGTCGGCTGGTGGAACACCTCGGCTCACCGCTGGTAATGACCACCAATGCGCGCGGCATTCTGCCGCCGGGCCATGCGCTCGCGGTGCCGATGAGCCCGTCACTGGCGCCAGTGCGCGCGCTCATCGGCGCCTCGGACCTGGTGCTGGCGGTGGGCACCGAGATCGGACCGACCGACTATGACATGTACTCGGTGAGCGAGTTTCCGGCTCCGGCACAGCTGATCCGGATCGACATCGACGCGGCACAATTGACGCGCAATGCAACACCGCGTGTGGGTCTGTGCGGCGACGCCGCGCGCACGCTGCGAGCGTTGCTGAAGCTCGATCTTGGCGGGCCGCGGCCCGAAAGCGGAGTCGGCGCCGCTGCCGCGGCGCGCGAGCAATCGCTCTCATCATTGTCGCCGCTATTGCAGAGCCACATCGGCATACTCGACCTGATCCGCGACACGCTGCCCGCCGCGGTGCTGGTGGGCGATTCCACGCAGCTCGTCTACGCCGGTAATCTCGGCTTCGCGGCGGCGACGCCAGGCTCCTGGTTCAACTCGGCCACCGGCTATGGCACCTTGGGCTACGCGCTGCCGGCGTCCACCGGCGCCGGAGTCGCGGCGCCGGAGCGTCCGATCGTGTGCCTGGTCGGGGACGGCGGCCTGCAGTTTTCACTGGGCGAACTCGCGGTGCTGCGCGATGTGGACGCCTGGAGCGCGCTCATCGTCTGGAACAACCGCGGCTACGGCGAGATCCGCTCCTCGATGATCGCGGCCGGCATCGTGCCGGTCGGTGTCGACGTACAGCCGCCCGATTGCGCACTGCTGGCGGCAGCCTACGGCTACCGGCATCGACTGATCGAGACGCCGGCAGCGCTGGGCGAGGCACTGCGGGACTTTGCCCGGCGACGACAGGTCGTCATGCTGGAGATCGCCGCCGACTAAAAGCGCAGCCGCCATGCCAATTTCCGCTTACCAGTCGTCCCCATTCGTCACCGAGCGCGACATCGCCGACTTTCGACGCGACGGCGCGGTCTGCCTGCGCGGCGTGTTTGCCGACTGGGTGGATACGATCGCGGCCGGCATCGAACGCAACCTCGCCGAACCCGGACCGTACGCTGCGCAAAGCGTGCGCGTTGGGGAGGGCGGCAGCTTCTTCGACGACTATTGCAACTGGCAGCGCGTCGCGGAATTCCGCGACGTGGTGGAGCGATCGCCGGCGGCCGCGGTGGCGGCGCGCATCATGCAATCGCAATCGGCGCAGTTCTTCCACGACCATGTGCTGGTCAAGGAGCCCGGCACGCAAAAGCCGACGCCGTGGCACCAGGATGCGCCGTATTATTTTGTCGATGGCAGCCAGACGGTGAGCCTGTGGATACCGATCGATCCGGTCAAGGAGGCGACGTTGCGCCTGATCGCCGGCTCGCACCGCTGGGAACCGATGATCCTGCCGGTACGCTGGATCGATGACAGCGACTTCTACGCCAGCGCCGGCCAGTTCCGTCCGGTGCCCGATCCCGACAACGAGCCGGAACTGCAGGTGCTCGAATGGAGCATGCAACCGGGCGATGCAGTGCTGTTTGATTTTCGCACCGCTCACGGGGCTCGCGGCAACCCGGCATCGAGCCGCCGCCGGGTGCTGTCGCTGCGCTGGGTCGGCGATGATGCGCGCTATGCGGAGCGCCCGGGCCGCACGTCGCCGCCGTTTCCAGGGCATGGCATGAGTGCAGGGCAGCGCCTGCGCACCGACTGGTTCCCGGTGATCTATGACGTGCGCCCAGGTCCCGAGGGAGCTGCTGCGAGCGAGCGCTAGTCGACGATCACTTCGAACCGGACCCGCATATTGGCATGGGCGGCATCCGAATCGATGTCGGTCGGGACCGCTTCGTACTCTGCGGGTCTGGATTCGCCGTAGCCGATGATGGTGAGTCTGTCGGGCGCAATCGACCCGTACCTGATCAGGTAGTCCTCGACCGCTCTGGCCCGGCGCTCGCTCAATTTTCGGTTGTACTCCTCGCTACCGGCAGCCGAGGCGTAGCCTGCGAGGCGCACCGTGGTGGCAGGATGCGACTGCAGCACCAGGATGCTGTGTTTGAGGATCACGCGCGAGTCTTCCGTGATGGCCGAGCTGTCGAATCGGAAATGCAGCTGCTCGAACACGAACACGATGTCCGGCCTAGGCGCCAGCACCGGTTGCACCACCGGCTGTAATTCCACCGACGTCTGCGGCGCCACCCACGCGGGCGACACCATCACCACTGCCACGGCGGCGGGCGCCGGCGCGCCGCCAAAACGATACAGCACGCCGAGCGAGACCATGTCGATTTCACCGCGGTTGCCGACCGCGTCGTCGACCCGATAACGTTCCACTTCCAGCCGGGTGCCGAGATGCTCGGTAAAGTCGTACTCCAGCCCGAAACCGTATTTGTAGTTGGTGGCGGATCGGCTCGCGCTCGGATCCGCAACGTTCACCGCGCCGGTGCCGGAAAACCGGTCGCTGGCCCAGGCATGGTTGGCGCCGATGCGGCCAAACACGAAAAACGAGTCGGTGATGGGAAGCATCGGGACCGCGTCGAAATTCACGCCCTGGAAGCGGGCACTACCGATCAGCGAGCCCGCCGGCAGCGTATCGGCCGTGAAGCCGAACCTGCCGAGATTGAAATATCCGCCTTCGACGGCAAAGTAGCGCCCAAGGCGATAGCCTCCGTACAGCTTGAAGCCGACATCGCGATCGTCGTTCTTGATCGCGGTAGTGGCAAGACCGCCGTTCAGCAGATCTGTCCTGATGCGTTGGTCGTCGATCTTGGCAGCCGCGAGGCCACCGTTAACGCCGACATACCAGCCTGAGTTCTGCGCGCTGGCTGGCGCGATCGCCAGCCCGGCGAGCGCGAGCACGGATAAGGCTGCCGAAGTCTTTACCAGAATCATGCACTACTCCAGGATCGCACTGTGCCGAGGCGATCGTTATGGGGCCGGGACATTGATCACCGTATCCACCACTGTCACGGATGCGCCCAGCGACAGTAATCTGCCGTTCACCGTGACCACGGTGGTGTTGCCGGCCGTGGACACCGAAGCGCCCGATTGGGAGATGACAGTTCCCGCAAAGGTTCCGCCGCCCGCCGCATTGATGGTCGCGTGGCTGCCCACCTGCCAGAAGACATTCTTGGCTTGTGCACCGTTGATCAGCAGTACGCTTTGCGGGAATGCGGCTCCCGGGCCGCCCACGGTGAGCGTCGTCGCCATTTGAAACACCCACACCGCATTGGCGTTGCCCTGGGCATCGAGGGTCAGATTGCCGCCCTGGATCATGAAAGTGCCCGCCGCGGCGGTATAAACGCCGGGAAGCAGCGTGAGCGTGGCCAAGTTGCCGGCACCAGGGTCCGGGCCTGCGGGCTGCGCGACCAAAGCGTTATAGGTCGTCAGGGCCGCGGCTTCGGCCTGCGATGCGACTTGGAACGTCTGCGCCGTGCCCTCCGTGGGGCAGCCGACAGTCGGGGGCGGAGCCGCGGTGTAGATCGTGCCATTGACGGTGCCAATATTGGAGCCGGTTTCGGTGTAGATGCATTGCGGCGTGGCATCGTGAAATCCCGTGACCGCAGTCGACACAGCTGTCGTGCCGATGTCGCCGTTGACCACCGTCAGCGTTCCCTGGTTGGTCATGCCGGCGCTGCCGCCGATGTCGCCAAATGTCGACGCAGCACCGAGTGCCGGTCCCTGCAGGCATTGCCCGGTCGCCGGCGCGACCGTAAAGGTCCAGCTGAAGTTAGCGGCCATGGTGTTTCCCGGCACCGCCAGATCCTTAACGCCGCTGGCGCCGCCCTTCACCAGCGCGGTGTAGACCAGGCCCGCGGTCAGTGCGCTCGCCGGAGTAAACGTCGCAATGCGGCCGCTGACGTTGTCGAGCACGACGGATGAGGCAACCACCGGCGTCAGGTTCGGGGCCGGACCAGTCACGGTGAAGGTCGCGCTGGTTACCGTGCTGGGATCCATGCGCAACCCGGACGGCACGCTGAAGGTGGCATTAATCGTAGCGTTGGGACACACGGTGGTCGCGCCGGCAACCGGATTGGTGGACTGCACCGATACATTGGCATTTGGTACGACGGCCGCGGCGGTGAAGGTCCAGACGTAATTGCTGGCGGCCGGAAGCGCCGCCTGATTGCCCCCGAGGGCGTTATTGGCGAGATCCGTTGCAGCGGTGGTGATCGTCGCGGTGTAAGTGGGGCCGATCGCCAGCGACGCATCCGGAGTGAACTGCGCGGTTCGGGTGCCGACCGCATAGCTGACTGTGCCCGTGGGCGATACGCATGGCGCCGCACAGGTCACGGTGAAGCTGGAGGCGGAAATGGTCGCAGGATTCATATCTTCGGTAAACACGGCACTGATGGCGCTGTTCGCCGGCACGCCAGTGGTCGGGCCAGGGGTCGTGGTCACAGGATCGGTGAGCGTTACCGCTGGTCGCGTCGTATCAGCGGTCGCGCCGGTCGTAAAGCGCCACACGTACGGAGCCGCCAGACCCAGGCCGGTGGCAAGGCTGGTGACTCCTCCGATGGTGGCGGTATAGAGAGTCAGCGGCGAGAGCGCGGTTGCGACCGGCAGTGTCAGCAGCGCGGCGGTGTTTGTCGGGTCGAGAGTCACCGTGGTCCCGATCGGGTCGGTACAAGGAGCCGCACAAGTGAGCGTAAAGCTCGCGGAAGCGGCGAGTGGCGCCATCGGCTCGCTGAATTGAGCGGACACGGTCTTGATATTGATCGCGACGCCCGTAGTCAGATTAGCCGGGGATACGGCCGTCACGGTCGGTGCTGCGGCTGTGGTGAAGCTCCACACATAAGGAGCCTGCAACGCCAGACCGCTGGCCAGGCTGGTGGCCGCGCTGACCGTAGCGGTGTAGAGCGTAAGCGGCGCGAGGGTGGTGCCGGCGCTCAGCGTAAAGCTGGCAACTGTATTGCTGGCATCAAGCGTCACTGTCCCTGTGGGGCTGGTGCAGGGCGCCGCACAGGTGACGGCAAAGTTTGCCGCACCGAGTGGCGCCATGGCTTCGCTGAAAGTCGCTGTTATGGCAGGGTTACCGACGATTTCGGTCGTGTTATTGGCAGGCATCGACGCTGTCACCGTGGGCGGCAGCTTCGCGTTCGCGCCCATGCCCAGGATCGGACCGCGGCTGCCGCTGCAGCCTGCTGCCAAAATGTAGAACGCGGCGGCCGCGAGCGGCGCGGCGTAGCGACGGTAACGAGTCAGTCCATTCATGGGTGCTGTCCTGTAAGCCATTGAGCGCGTACCGGTGACATCACCGGCGCATGTCGCCGTCGGACGGCGAACCATTCACGCGCGCATCATTGGTTGTTCGGCAGGGAGCGTCTGTACGCGGGCGCACTTAGCGCGTGCGCCTACAAGCAGTTAATCAATTATGTGAAGCGCTGCTCATTGTGCTCATTGCGGTGGCGGGCGGCAGCGAGCCGGCATAGAACACCTCGCACTGCGAACCCAGTGCGCGCGATGCCTTCTTGATGAGGTGCAGCGCCGGGCCGGCCAGCGACGCCATCACGTTGGGCTTTTCTACATCGGGATGAGCGAATGATCCGTGTACTTTCTGCTGCACAATGACGCAACCGCGTTTGCCGACGACCGCCACGGTCACGTCCTGGAAACTCTGGTTGACGAAATCGAGGTTGCCCTTGAGGGCTACCCGATTGGCGCGGGTAGCCATGGCCACATCCTTGGCCTGGGCGACGCCATGCTCCACATGCCACTCCGACACAAAAATCTGCACCTGGCTGGTGCCGCCCTCGGCGCTGAGCACCTTGGAATAATCGTAACCCTTGGTTACCGCCAGCCCGATCGGGCCGGCCAGGAAGAACGCGCCCAGGTCTACCAGCGTGAAGCGCTGCGTGGCCTTGTAGTGCGACAGCTCGTCGTCCAGATTGCCGACATCGAGCGTCAGATTGGTCCCCCGCAGCGACGCCTCGCCGCTGCTGGTGCGCGTCATCTGATCCACATTGGCGCCGCTCATCGTCAGCTCGGTGGAGAAATCCATCAGGCCCTCGCCGAACTTCTTCTGCGAGAAGTTCTTAGAAAACTCCTCCAGACGAAACTTCGACAGCACGCCATGCACATGGTAGACGGGCACCTTGCCGGAGTAGTCGGCGCGCACCGCGGCGCTGCCCTTGCCGCCAAAGGCGTGCATCGTAAGCTTGTCGGTGGTGAGCACGCCGCCCGCGGAGCGGACCGAAAATTCGACATCGGTCATCGGCAGGTCCCGGGTCTTGACCTGCTCGCAAGCCACTTTCGCCGACAGCCCCAGGGCCTGCATCAGGTCCGCGCCCTTGATTGCCTCGAGCCGCAGATCGCTGACCTGCAGGTTGCATGGACCGGCGTGCACGCTCGAGCCTTCCTGGCGATTGCTGTAGACGAACGTCAAGTCGGTCAGTGCTACGTCGGTGGATGGGAGCTCCGGTAGCACCGTCGAGCCCGGCGAGGATCCGCCAACGTTCAACCTGCCGTCATGGTCGCGCTCGACCAAGATGCTGACATGCTGCAGCCTGATGTTCGGGATCCGCACCTGTCGGCGCAGCAGCGACACCAGCTGGATGTCGAGCGTCGCCTGGCGCACTTGAGCGAAGTCGGTGTCGTGGCTGCGGATGCGCACGTCATCGAGCGTCATCGCGATGCTTGGAAAAAATTTCAAACTCAGCGCGCCGCCGATGCTGACCTGCATGCCGAGCGCATCCGAGGCGGCAGCCTCGACCTGCGGCTTGGCGTGCGCACGCCACGACAGCAGCATGATCACCGCCGCCAGCGCCGCCGCCGCCAGCAGTGCCGCCACGCCGTATAGCGTCAGCTTCAATGATCTGGGCATCGTGATACGCTTCGACACGTGACTTTAGCTGTACCTCATCTCATCAGGGCCGTGAAGTCTAAACCACCTGCCGCCGATGCGGTGCCCGCTTCGATCAACCAGAATATCGAAGCCATCGGCGACTACTACAAGCGCGAGGAGCAGCGCACCACGCGCGCGCAGCGGCTGCTGGAGCGGCTGGCCGAAGCCATCGGCAGGCCGGTGTTCCTGAGCTCGATACTGCTGTTCGTCGCGGCGTGGATGCTGGGCAACGTCCTGGCGCCGCGCATCGGCGTGCCGGCGTTCGATCCGCCGCCGTTCTTCGCATTGCAGGGCGTGGTCAGCCTGTCGGCGTTGTTGATCACCACCATCCTGCTGATCGGCCAGAACCGGCTGGCCAAGCTCGAGCAGCGCCGCGGCGAGCTGGAATTGCAGGTGAACATCCTGACCGAGCAGAAAACCACGACGCTGATTCGACTGATCGAGGAACTACGGCACGATCTGCCGATGGTTCCGGATCGCCACGACTCCGATGCCGCGACGCTGCAGGTGCCGACCGATGCCAACCAGATACTCTCGGCGCTGGAAGACAAGGAGCGCCAGGAGGATGAGCAGCCTTAAGGCTTGGGAGTCAATGACCGCCCTGGACGAATAGCCCTGCCTCGCGCAGCGCCTGCGCCAGCTGCTCCTCGATCCTCGCCGCCTGCGCGCGCCTGATGTGCTGCAGGTGCAGTGTCGGACCGGTGAGCACTTCGATGCCGCGCTTGAGCACGCTGCCGGCGGCGCGAATGCCCGCCTTGTGCTGGTCGAAGCGCGCCGCCGGCGCGTAGCGGCTCATGCCGACATACACACCGTAGGGCTCATCGCGGCTGTCGGCATAGTCGAGCAGTACCAGGTAGATGTTGCTGCGGCCGCCGTCGGCCCGGAAACCGGCCGCCACCTCATACGCCAGCGGCAACCAGGCCACGTAGCGCATCGGCAGCCATTCCGGAATCGTGGCCGCGGCATGTCGCCACAGGCGCTCGAGCGCCGCCTCGATGTTGGTCGGCATCTCACCCTGCATCCACAACTCGTGGATGCAGTGCGCCCCTCGTGCGCCGTCGGCCGCCGCCAACGCCGCATGGAACATCGACACCAGCTCGAGCCTGTTGTGCCGGCGCAGCGGCCGCTCGGCCGGCGACGCGTTCACAGCACGCGCTGCAGAAACGCAGCGATCGCCGCGATCTCCTCGGCGCAGACCGCGTGCGCCATTGGATAGCTGTGCCACTGCACCGGATAGCCGGCGGCCACCAGCAGCGATCGCGTCTCCTCACCCAGGCGCGGATCGACCACGGTGTCGTACGAGCCGTGCGCCAGGAATATCGGCGTGGCCTGATTGGCGCTGTGGTGCTCGGCGGCAAAGCTCTCCTCCAGCAGCAGGTAGCACGACAGGCCGATGATCCCCGCCAGGCGCTCGGCAAGCCGGGTGCCGGTAAACAGCGCCATCGCCCCGCCCTGGGAAAAACCCGCAAGCACGATGCGCTCGGTGGCAATGCCACGCGCGTTTTCACGCCGGATCAGTGCTCGAATGGCGGCGTCGGATTCGCGCACACCAATCTCGTCCTGCGCGCCACGGCGCTCAAACCCGCGAATGTCGTACCAGGCCCGCATCCGGGCGCCGGCGTTCAGCGTTACCGGCCGCACCGGCGCATGCGGCAGTACGAAGCGCAATGCACCCACCCCCGCAGGTGTCAGCGCGGGAACGGCCGGTTCGAAGTCATGACCGTCAGCTCCCAGGCCGTGCAGCCAGATGACCGCGCCCTCGGGGCTTGCGCCGGTTTCCACCTCGACCGTCGCCGGCAGCGAGGGACTCATCGCCGGGCTCCGATGCGCAGGAGTGGTTGGGCTATCATCGATCCAATCCCTCGAAAGCAAAGCGCCGGTGCCGGCGGTCAGGGTCGCCGCCACCAGCCGGCCATAGGATAATGTACTGCGATCTGCACGCTGCCTGGCTCGCGAACACCCATTAACAGCAAGCCCGATAATACCAAGCCGCCGCCGCACCCGGCGCCGCTGATGGCGCCCACGGCCGTGACCGGCTGGCGCCTTGCCTCCGTGCGGGTCCGATTCCTGCTCAAGAATCTGCGCCACCGCTCGCGCGAGTATCTGGGGTGGCTGCTGGCGCGACTGATCGGCCGACCGCACTACGCCACCAGCCTGAACGCGCAGGAGATAACCACGGTACTGATCTGCCGCATCAACGGCCGCATCGGCAACACGCTGTTCCTGACGCCGCTGATCCGCTACCTGCACGAACTGCTGCCCGCCGCGGCGATCGATCTGGCACTGGGGTATGCGCACGCCGAGGAATTGCTGCACGCCATGCCCGGAGTACGGCGCATCATCGTATTTCCGCACGGCAAGCTGCAGCAGATCGGGCGTTACCTTGCGGCCCTGCGCACGCTGCGTTCGGTGCGCTATGACCTGGCGATCGACCCCACCGAATTTTCCACCAGCGGGCGCATCATGCTGGCGTTGTCGCGCAGCCGCTATCGGCTCGGATTCGCCAACAGTTTCCAGTGGGCACCGTTGACCCACGCGGTGCCGCTGACGGGCGAAGCCATGCACCAGGCGGTGCGGCCACTGTACCTGGCGCAACGCATCTTCGGCACGCCGCCGCAGCACGGCGCGGCGCGCCTGTGGTTGCCGCTACCGGAAGCGGAGCTGGCCCAGGGCAGACGCATCATCGCCGAGGCCATTGGCGCCGGGCGCGTTGCAACACCGAGCAACGCCTTCGGCTTCTTCGCGCATGCGGCCAATCTGAAGCTGGTCGATCGCAGCTGGTGGCTGCAATTCTGGCAGGCGTTCCAGGCACTGGAACCGCTGGCAATTCCGGTTGAGTTCCTGCCATCGGCCGCGGAGGCGCCCACCGACACCCGATTCGTGTCGCTGCACCTGCGATCGACGCGCGAACTCACCGCGGCGATCGCCGCCACCCGCATGTTCATCTCGACCGACACCGGTCCGATGCACCTGGCGAGCAGCACCGCGGTGCCGACCGTGGCCCTGTTCCAGGCCTCCGATCCGGGACTCTACGGTCCGCTGAAGCCGGATGACCTCGCCATCGACATCACGCGCTTTACGCCGCGCGAGGTCGCGCAGCGCTGCCAGCGCATCTGGGTCGCGTGCGCGCCCTAGGCTTCAGTTACGGCGCGCCAGCAGCCAATCCGACAGCAGTCGCAGCGGCTCGGCCCGCTCGCCGAACGGCGCGAGGGCTTGCAGTGCGCGCTGGTGCAGAGCACTGACGGCAGAGCGCGATGCGGCGATCCCGGCTACGGCCGGATAGGTGGGCTTGGCGAGCGCCTTGTCAGCCCCGGCGGTCTTGCCGAGCACCGCAGTTTCGCCGATGACATCCAGCAGATCGTCCTGGATCTGGAACGCCAGTCCGATGGCGGCGGCAAAATCCGCCAGTGCCGCCTTCTGGCGCGCCTCGAGCGCCGGTGCACACGCCGCGGCCATCATCACGCTGGCACGTATCAACGCCCCGGTCTTGCGGTCGTGCATCTGCTCGACTCCCGCCAGATCAAGTGTCTGTCCCTGCGCCGCCATATCGATCGCCTGCCCGCCCGCCATGCCGAAGCTGCCGCTGGCATCGGCCAGCAGGCCGATGAGCTGCAAGCGCACGCTGCTGGATGGCGGCAGGGAGGCGTCACGCGCCAGCAGCTCAAACGCCAGCGGCTGCAGCGCATCGCCTACCAGTATCGCGGTGGCCTCATCGAATGCCTTGTGGCAGGTGGGTCGGCCGCGCCGCAGATCGTCATTGTCCATGGCTGGCAAGTCGTCGTGCACCAGCGAATAGGCGTGCACCAGCTCGATCGCACAGGCCACGGCCTCGACCTGATCCTCGCTAAGATCCAGTGTGAGCGCGGTGGCGAAGGTCAACGCCGGACGGATACGCTTGCCGCCGCCGAGCACCGCGTAGCGCATCGCCGCATGCAGTCGCGCCGGTACCAGCGTGGCCTCGGGCAGCCGCGCCGACAGGGCGCGCTCCATACGCGCCTGCCAGGCCTGCAGCTGAAGATGAAAAGCATCCGCGGGGCTGGTACCGCCGGCTGCGCTGGCCGCGTCCAAGGACTTGGGTTCCCGCGCGCCGCTAGTCGATGCTGGCGGCCGAGGCTTGGCGTGCCCGCGGCTCGCGCCGCACGGCGCTGAGCGGCACCACCACTGCGTTGGGCTGTGCGCGCTGCTCGTCATAGAGGAACGGCAGCTCGGGCGCCATCGGGCCGGTGACGCGCGGTCCGCGCAGCGCCACGCGCAGCGCCTTGAGTGGATGGCGCAGCAGGTCGTTGACCGCCGTGCCCTCGAAGCCGCAATGGGCCATGCAGTTATCGCACCGCGGGTCGCGACCGACGCCATAGCGCTCCCACGGCGTATCCTCCATCAGCGACTTGAAGCTCGGTGCGTAACCCTCGTCCGACATCAGGTAGCAGGGGCGCTGCCAACCGAACACGTTGTAAGTCGGATTACTCCACGGCGTGCACTGGTAGCTCTGGTTGCCGGCGAGAAAATCCAGGTACAGCGCCGAGTGATTGAACAGCCAGTTGCGTCCCGCGGCGCGCCCACGCGCGAAGATTTCCCGAAACAGCGTCTTGCTCTCGACCCGACCCATGAAGACATCGTGGCGCGGCGCGTGTTCGTAGTGATAACCCGGCGAGACGGTGATCGCCTCCACTCCCAGAGTCATCGCGAAATCGAAGAATTCGGCCACCTCGTCCGGATCCTCCTTGGCAAATAGCGTGCAGTTGACCGTGACACGGAAATTGCGTTCGCGCAGCAGCCTGATCGCCGCCACGGCTTTGTCGAACACCCCCTCCTGGCACACCGAGGCGTCGTGCTGGCGCTGCAGGCCGTCGAGGTGGATGGAAAACGTCAGGTAGGGCGATGGCTGGTATTCGTCGATGTGCCTGGGCACCAGGATGGCGTTGGTGCACAGGTAGACGAATTTCTTGCGCGCCACGATGCCGGCGACGATCTGCGGCAACTCCTTGTGGATCAGCGGCTCGCCGCCCGGAATCGACACCACCGGAGCGCCACAGTCATCCACCGCCTGCAGCGCGTCGGCGACACTCATCCTTCGCTGCAGGATATCCTTCTCGTAGTCGATCTTGCCGCAGCCGGCGCAGGCGAGATTGCACTGGAACAACGGCTCGAGCATCAGCACCAGCGGATAGCGCTTGCGACCGCTGAGCTTCTGGCGCAGCAGGTAGTTACCGATGCGGTATTGTTGAATCAGCGGAATGCTCATGCACCGGCCCCGGGCACGGCAGCGCTACACACGTGATGCGGCAATCGACACCTCCAGATTTTGGGGCTTAGGGTACCTAACTCGCGGACTTGGCGCGAGCATCATGCTGTTCGCACGTGCCATGCCCGTCAACCGTCCGCAGGCACCACCGTGGTGCCGATGATACACTGGCTGTGCGTCGGCCACTGGATGGCGAGGTGACCATGCATGGTCTGCTGACGGGAATCGGTCTCGCTCTGGCCAGCCTGGCCGCTGGGTATGCGGTGCTGGCGGCGCTCGCGAGCGTCAGCGCGGTCGCGCGGCAACGACGCCAGGCCGCGAGCACAGCGGCGCCCGCTGGCGCTGTCAGCGTGCTCAAGCCGCTATGCGGCCATGAGTATCGCCTGTACCAGCAGCTGCACTCAGTGTGCGTACAGGACTACCCCAATTTCCAGATTGTCCTCGGACTGCAGAATCCGCAGGACGGTGCGCTACCGACTGTGCGGCAGCTAAAGCACCAATTTGACGCGCTGGATATCGACTGCGTAATCGATGCGACCCGCCACGGTGCGAACGCCAAGGTCAGCAACCTGATCAACATGCTGCCGCAATGCCGCCACGATCTGCTGATCATCACCGACAGCGACATCCAGGTGCCGCCGGACTATCTGGCGCGGGTGCTGGCGCCCCTGGCGGACCCCGCGGTCGGCCTGGTCACGTGCGCCTATGTCGGGCGTGCGCGCCCGGGATTGTGGTCGGCGCTGGGCGCGATGTTCATCAACGACTGGTTCATGCCGAACGTGCGCCTGGCGGCACTGTTCGGATCCCAGGCGTTCGTCTCCGGAGCCACGATCGCGATGCGCCGGGCGGTGCTGGAGCGCTCGGGCGGCCTGGCCGCGCTGCGCGATCAGCTGGCCGACGACTACCAGCTGGGCGTCCAGGTGCGAGCCATGGGACTTACGGTGAGGATGTCTGAAGTGGTGGTGGACACCATGGTGGACGAGCCGAGCCTGGCTGCCTTGTGGGAACACGCCGCGCGCTGGCTGCGCACCATCAGATCGGTGCGGCCGGGCGGCTATGCCTGCTGTTTCATTACCTTCAGCCTGCCGATGGCACTGCTGGGCGCGGCGCTGGCCGCATTCCAGCCCATGGCCCTGATCGTGCTGGCAATAACGGTCGCAGCCCGGCTCATGCTACATTTCCCCCGGCACGCGCGCGGCTGGCGGCAGCTGGGGTTGATTCCGCTGCACGATCTACTGCTGCTCACCTAAGTGGTGCTGCAGCTTTGGCGGGCACGAGATCAGCTGGCGGCGCGAGCGCTTCGGCATCGGCCGCGGCGGCTCACTGCATCGCATCGGCCAACGGCGCCTGCCCTATCACAGCGGAGAGATCGCAGAATGAAGACGCTTTTCTTGCACCCCCCGTCCTTCGACGGTTTCGACGGTGGTGCCGGCGCGCGCTACCAGGCCAAGCGCGAAATCAAATCGTTCTGGTACCCGACCTGGCTGGCGCAGCCGGCGGCGCTGGTGCCCGACAGCAAGCTGATCGACGCTCCGGCCGACGGCTTGACGGTGCAGGACATACTGCCGCTCGCCCGCCAGTATGAGCTGGTGATCATGCACACCAGCGCGCCATCGTTTCCGACCGATGCGCGCATGGCCGAGCTGCTCAAGGCGCAGAATCCCGCCTTGCTGGTGGGCATGGTCGGCGCCAAGGTGGCGGTCGATCCGGAAGGCTCGCTCAAGGCCTCGACTGCCATCGATTTCGTGGCGCGCGAGGAATTCGACTACACCTGCAAGGAGGTAGCCGAGGGCCGGGCGTTCGATAGCATCGCGGGCCTGAGCTGGCAGACGCCGGCCGACGGCATCCGCCACAATCCGGCGCGTACGCCGCTCACCGAGATGGATGAGCTGCCGTGGGTGGCGCCGGTGTACCAGCGCGACCTGCGCATCGAGAATTACTTCATCGGCTACCTGAAGCACCCCTACGTCTCGTTCTACACCGGGCGCGGCTGCCGTTCCAAGTGCACCTTCTGCCTGTGGCCGCAGACCGTCGGCGGTCACCGCTACCGGGTGCGCAGCGTGGACAACGTGCTCGGCGAGGTGCAGTGGATCAAGGACAACCTGCCGCAGGTGAAGGAGATCTTTTTCGACGACGACACCTTCACCGATTTCCGGCCGCGCGCCGAGGAAATCGCGCGCGGTCTGGGCCGCCTGGGTGTGACCTGGTCATGCAACGCCAAGGCCAACGTGCCCTACGAGACCCTCAAGGTCATGAAGGACAACGGCCTGCGCCTGCTGCTGGTCGGCTATGAATCGGGCAACGATCAGATTCTGCACAACATCCGCAAGGGGCTGCGCACCGACATCGCGCGCCGCTTCACGCGCGACTGCCGGCGCTTGGGGATCGTCATCCACGGCACCTTCATCCTCGGACTGCCCGGTGAGACCGAGCAGACCATGCGCGAGACGATGCAGTTTGCCATCGACATCAACCCGCATACCATCCAGGTGTCGCTCGCAGCGCCGTACCCGGGCACGGAACTGTATGCCCAGGCGATTGCCAACGGCTGGTTGAAGGAAGATACCTCGCAGAACCTGGTGAATACCCAGGGCCTGCAACTATCGCCGATCAGCTATCCGCATCTGAACGCCAAGGACATCTACCACGGCGTGGAAACGTTCTACCGCCGGTTCTATTTCCGTCCGCGCAAGATCGCCGAACTGACCGCCGAGATGATGACAAGCTGGGAGATGACCAAGCGGCGGCTGCGCGAGGGCGTGGAATTCTTTCGCTTCCTGCGTGCCCACACCGCCTGAGTCCGATCGCTTCCTGATCGTCACTGCCGACGACTTCGGACTGCACCAGGCGGTCAACGAGGCGGTACAGCAGGCACACCAGCACGGCATTCTCACCGCCGCCAGCCTGATGGTGGGCGCACCGGCGGCCGCGGACGCGCTGCGCCGCGCGCGCGAGCTGCCGCGACTGCGCGTCGGGCTGCACCTGGTGCTGGTGGATGGCGCACCGTTGTTGCCCGCGAGCGCGATTCCGCTGCTGGTGGATCGCGACGGGCAGTTCAGCAGGCGCATGGCGATCGACGGTGCACGCTATTTCCTGTCGCCGCCGGCGCGCCGGCAACTGGAGGCCGAGATCCGGGCGCAGTTTCGCGCCTTCGCCGCGACCGGCCTGACACTCGACCACGTCAACGCGCACAAGCATTTTCATCTGCACCCGACGCTGCTGACGCTGATGCTGCGCGTGGGACGCGAGTTTGGCATGCGGGCGGTGCGCTATCCGTACGAACCGACGCGGCTGATCAAGGGCGCCGCGCTGAGCGAGCGCGCCGCAGCCGCCGCCCTGCACCCGTGGCTAAAGCTGATGCGCCGGCGGCTGCGCCGCGCCGGCATGATTCACAACGATCAGCTGTTCGGCATCGGCCGCAGCGGCGCCATCGACGAGGCAGTGCTGATCGATGCGCTGCGCGCGCTGCCCCCGGGCGTGAGCGAGATTTACCTGCACCCGGGCACGCTGTCCGGCGCGGCCATTTCACCGTCGATGGCAGGTTATCGGCACGCCGAGGAGCTGGCGGCGCTGCTCAGTCCGCGCGTCGCGGCAACACTGGGCGAGCTGCACATGCCGAGCGGCGGCTACGGCGACTGCAAAAACCATCGCACCGCATCGTCGATCGCCTGCTGCGCCGGACGCCATCGGTAGCCCAGTTCGCGCACCGCCTTGGCGCTGGAGAAATACATGCGATGGCGCGCCATGCGAATGCCATCCACCGTGATGCGGGTGTCGCGCCCGGTGAGGCGTGCCAGCGCCTCGGCCGCGTAGGCGACCGGCAGCAGCAGGTTCAGCGGCAGCCGCAGACGCGGGGCGCGTCGTCCCGAGGAGCGCGCAATCATCGCCAGGATGCGCTGCAGGGAGAGATCGGTGCCGCCGAGAATGTAGCGCTCGCCTATGCGCCCGTGCTCATACGCCAGCAGGTGACCGGCGGCGACATCGTCCACGTGCACGATGTTGAGGCCGGTATCGACGTAGGCCGGCATGCGCCCGGTCGCCGCGTCGAGCACCAGCCGGCCGGTGGGCGTGGGCTTCACATCGCCCGGGCCGATCGGAGTGGATGGGTTGACGATCACGATCGGCGCACCTTCGCGCGCCGCCTGCAGCGCCCATGTTTCTGCCAGAAACTTCGAGCGCTTGTAGTGACCGATCATCGCAGCAAGCGTAGCCACATCGGTCTCATCTGACGGCTGGGAGTCCGGGCGCAGGCCGAGGGTGGCGACGCTACTGGTGTAGACCACACGCGCAACGCCGCTGCGGCGCGCCGCCTGGATGATATTGCGCGTGCCATCGACGTTGCTGCGATAGAGCTGCTGCGGATCGGGAGCCCAGAGCCGATAGTCGGCGGCGACGTGAAACAGTGCCTGGCAGCCCGCGAGCGCGGCCTCCAGGGCAGCGACATCAGCCAGGTCCCCGATCACCGGTTCCACCGCCAGGCCTGCAAGATTGCGGCGACTCGACTGGGCGCGCAGCAGTACGCGCACCTGGTGCCCGGCCGCCAGCAGCGCTCGTACCACCGCGGCGCCGACGAAGCCGCTGCCGCCAGTGACCAGCGCCTGCATCAGCGCGGCTCCTCGCCGGCCGGCGCGCGGGTTGGATCGCCGCGGCGCGCGCACGCGCGCAGCGCCCGGCGCGCAAGGCGCGACGCCTGGGCCAGCCGCAGCAGCGCGCCCCAGTCCCGCGGGGCGCCGAGCAGCCCCCAGGCGCGCCACCGGGCGGACCGGCCCGCATGGGCCGGCTCGAGCATGCGCACGACGCTGGCGGGCAGCGTTACCGAGGCGCTATCGACGATCACCCGCAGCGTGATGAAGGGCAGGTGGTGCTCGGCCGCCACCTGCGCCACCGCCGCGCTTTCCATGTCGACTGCCACCGCGCCCGTGTCCTGAAACAGCCTCGCCTTGAGTTGCGCCCCTGCCACGGGCAGCACGCTGCTCAGCAGCGCCCCGTGGTTCAGCGGCGCATGCGGCCGCAGCGCCACCGCCACGCGTTCGCGCCACGTGCGAGAGGTGGCAAAGCGCTGTAGCGCCGGGGATCCTGCGGCAGCTGCCGGGCCCAGCACTTCGGTGGGCAGCAGCACCGCGCCCGCACCCAGCGCCGGATCGAGCCCGCCGGCCACCCCCCAGCTCAACAGCGCGCCCGCTCCCGCTGCGACCAGCGCACGCGCGGCGCGCGCGGCATTGTCACAGCCGACGCCGCTCAACCACAGCAGAGAGCCGTCGTCCAGCTGGCAGATGCCGTCAGCTCGCCGGCGCCAGGTACCCAGGCTGTGCGCCTCGAATGCCAGCGCCGCGACGACGCCCGTCGCGCTCAAGCGTCCTTGCCGTCGTGCACCAGCCGTCGATAGCGAGCCAGGGCCCAGAGCGGAAAATAGGCGCAGTAGCCGTGGTACTTCAGGTAGAACACGCGCGGAAACCCGGGCGCGGTATAGCTCGGATGCTCCCACAGGCCATCGCCCTGCTGCGCGCGCAGCAGAAACTGAACACCGCGGCGCAGCACCGAGGCGTCGACGCCGCCAACCGACATCAGCGCCAGCAGCGCCCAGGCGGTCTGATACGGCGTACTGCCGATGCCACGGCCCGCGAGATCCTGATCCAGGTAGCTGTCGTTACTCTCGCCCCAGCCACCGTCGGCCTGCTGGCAACTCGCCAGCCACGCCAGCGCGCGCCGCACCGCCGGATCCTCGGCGCCGATACCGGCCGCCCCGAGCGCCGCCAGCACCGACCAGGTGCCATAGATGTAGTTGGTGCCCCAGCGGCCGAACCAGGAGCCATCGGCCTGCTGCGTCGCGCGCAGGTAGGCGATCGCGCGCGCCAGCGCCGGGGCGTCCTGCTCGCGCCCGACGCGGGCCAGCACCGTGACCACGCGTGCGGTGACATCCTCGGTCGGCGGATCGAGCAACGCGCCATGATCGGCGAACGGGATTTCGTTCAGGTAATAGCAGGTGCCGTCGACGTCGAATGAAGCGAAGCCGCCATTCTTGCTCTGCATGCCGACCAGCCAGTCGAGCGCGCGTGCGATCGCGCCGGCGTAGTGGGCGCGCTGCGGCGCGGCGTGCATCGCCCAGGCCACGGCCGCGGTATCGTCGAGATCCGGGTAGTAGCTGTTGTTGAATTGAAACGCCCAGCCGCCGCCGGGCAACTGCGGGCGCCGCTCGCGCCAGTCGCCCGCCGCCTCCAGCAGCTGCAGCGGACGCAGCCACTCCAGCCCCTGCAGGGCCGCGTTGCGGCCCGCGCCGCTGCCCTCCTCCTCCAGCGCCAGGCAGCTCAGCGCCGTGTCCCACACCGGCGATACACAGGGCTGGCAGTAGCTGCTGTGCTCGCCCGCGACCAGCAGCTTCCATATCGCGCGCTTGGCCTGCACGCGGCGCGGATCATCGACGGCGTAGCCCAGCGTCACCATCACCTCCAGCGCGTTGACCATCGCCGGAAAGATCGCGCCCAGTCCATCCTCACCGTTGGCGCGCGCATTGATCCAGTCCTCGGCACGCCTGATGGCGCGTGCACGCAGCGCGCGCGGGACCAGCGGGTCGATCATGCGGCCGATGCGATCGAGCAGCAGAAACGCCCGGTTGACGAAACCGCGTCGGCGGAAGTAGTCGTGCTCGAGCTCCGGATCGAGCGTGAACAGCTCACGGATGTGCACTGCGCGCGGATTGCGGGCGCGAACCTTGCGCGAACACAGCACGAACAGCGGCACCATCACCGTGCGCGACCAGTACGACACCTTGTCGAGATGGAACGGGAACCACTTCGGCAGCAGCATGATCTCCGCTGGAATGTACGGCACGCCGCGCCACGGCAGCTGGCCGAACATTGCCAGCGTCAGGCGGGTGAAGACGTTGGCACGCGCCGCGCCGCCATACTGCAGGATCATGTCGCGCGCGCGCACCATGTGCGGCGCCTGCGGGCTGTCGCCCGCGAGCTTGAGCGCATAGTAGGCCTTGACGCTGCAGCTGATGTCGAAGCTGCCGCCGTGATAGAGCGCCCAGCCGCCGTGCTCGGCCTGCCGCTCGCGCAGAAACGCGGCAAGCTTCGCTTCCAGCGCGCCATCGATCTCATCCAGGAAATGCATCAGCAGCACGAATTCGGCCGGAATGGTGCAGTCGGCCTCCAGCTCGAACAGCCAGTGGCCGGCAGGCTGCTGGCGCGCCAGCAATGCCTCGCGTGCACTGACGATCGCGCGCTCGAGCGCGGAGCCGCCGATGGCGTGCGTGGTCGCAAGTTTTCCAGTCACCGGTTCAACCGACATCGCTCAATCGCTCCTTCATATCGTGCTGCGGGTTCATGTCATCCTGCTGGCTCGGCAACGGCTCGCACAACGCGCGCAACTCGGCCGCAGCGCGCGGCTCGGATTGCTCGATCAGCGGCAGGCCTCTGGCGGCGTGGGCAAACAGCCGCCGCAGCAGCCAATCGCTGCGTGCCGACAGGTCGCACAGCGTGCGCACCATCATCACCGCGCGCCGTGACACTTTTACCTGTGCGCCGGCGGTGAAGCGTGGGTTGTCGTTGATGCCTTGCAAGGTCAACAGTGCCAGACCGATCGACCACAGGCAAAAGCGCCGGATACCGCTCTGCCTTGCCGGTATCAGCAGCGTGAACGACAGCGCATTGCGCAGGTGCCCGTGGGCGATGCCCACCAGCTCGCGCAGGCTGTCGCGAAAGCCACGCTCGTGCTGGCGGCCGGTCAGCTGCTCGAGCGCAAGGCCATGGCGCTCGAAGATCTCGCGTGGCAGCCAGCAGGCGCCGCGGCTGCGATCCTCCCACATGTCCTTGAGGATGTTGGTCATCTGCAGACCCTGCCCGAACGAGGGCGCCAGGCGACGCAGTGCCGGCGCGTGCTGCTGCAGCTCGGGGACCTGGGCGCAGAACAGATCGGTCAGCATCTCCCCCACCACGCCGGCGACGTGATAGCAGTAGCTGTCGAGATCGGCCAGGCGGTTCAAGCCGCGCAGGCTGGCGTTGCGCTGAAAATAATGCATACCCTCGCACATCACTTCGATGCAGCGCTGCATCGCGGCCTGCTCGCGCCGGTCCATGGTGCGCACCGTGCTGGTGACGCGCGCCAGGTTTCGCACCAGCTCACGCTCGTGAGCCGAAGTGCGCTCCGACAGCCGCGGCGCCAGTGCCGACGCCAGTCCAGCAGGCTCGGCCAGGCCGGCGACAACGTCGCTGAATTGCCGCAGGAAGCGGGTCTTGTCCTCGGCGGGGAGCGTCGGCTCGTCTTCGATCGTGTCGGCGATGCGGCACAGCAGGTAGGCGCTGGTGACGCTCTCGCGCAGACCGGCCGGCAGTTGCGGGATCGTCAACGCGAAAGTGCGCGACACATGGACGAGGATGGCACTCTGGTAGTCCTCATCTGAGCGCGTGTCACGCTGGGGAACGGCTCTGGCCATGGTTGCTCAATCGCCGGCTACGACATATGGGCGGATGCTGCGCTGATAGGTGCTGGAGTGCAACATGCGCCGCATTCAGGGCGGATTATTCTCATCCTCGCCCTCGGGGGCACGCCTGCGATCGCGCAGGATGCGGGTCAGGCCGGTCGTGCCCGGGGTGCGCATTCCCGGGCCGCCCACGCCCCAGATCCCGGTGTCCTCGCTGTCCGGCCCGGCGCCGCCGCTCACCACACGAAGCCGCGCCCACTGCCGGCGCAGCACCCGCAGCCACAGCCACAGCGCCCCCAGCGCCAGCACGCTGATCAGGCCGGCGCGCAATCTACGCTCCCAGGGCAGGGCCTGGCTCAGCAGCAGCGCTGCGATACCGATCACCACCAGCAGGTACAACAGCGTCGCCAGCACCAGCACCTGTCGGGCGCGGTGCGGTCCCCAGCGCTGCAGCACTGACGACCAGCTGTTGACCCGATCGGAACTCCTGCGCTGCACGCGATCGCCCTGCCTTCAGGCCCGGCCGGTTCTCGGGCCGAGCAGCAGCCACAGCACGAAGCCGAGCACCGGCAGCACGATCACCAGCACCACCCACAACACCTTCTTGCCGGTATCGGCGCCGCTTTGCACGATGTTGACGATCGCCCAGACATCGGCGATCAGCACCAGCAGACCCCACAGACCTCGGTATTCCACGCACTATCCCCCGTCAGGCGAAAGCTGTTCCTATCCTACCAGCGCCGGCCTGCCATCAGCGGCCGCGCCCTACTTTCGCGATTGCACGTTCTGCAGGATCGCAACGATGAACCACACCAGCCCGATGATCACCAGCAGCGCGGACAGTGTCTTCGCCAGTTGCGGCAGGGCCGGGTGCCGGGCCACGGCGTCGGCGACGATCACGCCCAGCACCAGCGTCAGCGCGGCCAGTGCCAGCCGCCAGCGCAGCTGTGCCGGCGTCAGCGGCGCTGCGGCGGTTTGAACCGGTGCGCGGCTGAAGGCTGAATGGCGGTCATCGGCCGTCAGCGGCGCGCCGCAACCGACGCAGGCCGCCGCCTTGTCGCTCACCGCCCGACCGCATTCGCTGCATTTGATGATCGCCATCGGCCGCACGCCGGCCTACTGGAATCCCATGCGAAAGGCGCCCCACAGGCGCCCGTCGATGAAGATCGGGGATGACAGGTCTTTCATGAGCGCGAATTTCCCGCCGCCCATATCGCGCCGGTAGGTCTGCAGCAGGAAGGGCTTGCGGTTCTGCGCCACCTTGCGCACCGCGCGATCGTCGAAGATGCGCCGGTTGCGGCAGTTGGCTGCGTTCCAGGCCGGATCCGGCCCTTGCGGCAGCCGATAGTTCGGATTGTGCGTGGGCAGGTAACCGCCCCTGGCCCAGGCGACGCAGTAGACGATACGTGGATCGATCTTCTGCAGCGGGTCCTGGATCGGCGGCAGGATGCGGTCGGTGAAGTCGACGTAGTCGGTCAGGTATTGCTTGGGGTTGGTGCCGGGAATCTCCCGGTATTTATCGTCGAACAACTGCGCCACCGTGATCTCGCCGCGCTGCACGGCGGCGGTGAATTCCGCGCCGATGCGTTGCGCGGTGTCGATCACGGCGCGGATCAACGGCGTGTCGGTGGTCGCAACGCCGCTCTCGGCGATGTACTCGATCAGCGTCTCGCTCAGGGCCAGCAGGCCGTCGATGCGCTGATCGGCCAGTTTAAGGTTCACCGAGGACGCCTCGACACCCTGGGCGAGTTCGAGCAGCTGGGAGATGGTGGCATCGCAATGCCGCAGGTTGTCCTCGGCCGAGCCGGCGATGGCATCGATCTCCCGTCCCACGGTCCTGAAGGCGTCGTCGGCACGGATGATGACACCCTGTACCTTCTCGGCACCCTTGCCGGCGTGATCGGCGTGCTCGGTGGCGTCATTGCTCTCGCCAATCAGGCCGCCGATCTGGCTGCCCAGATCGCGCACGATCTCGCCGATGCGGTCGGTGGCCTTGCGCGTACCTTCGGCCAGATTGCGCACCTCGGCCGCCACCACGGCAAAGCCGCGGCCGGCCTCCCCGGCACGGGCGGCCTCGACCGCGGCATTGAGCGCCAGCAGCCGGGTGTGCTTGGCGATAGTTTCAATCGTGGAGGCGACATCGCCGATCTGCTTGAGCAGCGCGCTGAAGGACCCGAGCCGCTCCTCGATGCGGCCAACCGCAGCGCTCAGTTGCCCGATGTGCTGCACTGCCCCGCCGATCAGTGCGCGCGATTCGCTGATCTCGACCCCGGCCGTCGACGCCGCGCTCTGGGTTTCGCGCGCGGCGCGATCGATCTCGCGGTTACCCGCCACCATGGTCTCGGTCGCGCCCTGCAGCTGCTTGAACTGCGTCGACTGCTGCGTGGCGCGGGTGGTGACTTCGTCCAGGTGGCCGGCGATATCGGCGACTTCGACGCCCAGATTTCCGATGCGGCTCGCCAGTTCCGCTACCAGCGAATGCTTTGGCTGTGCCATCTAGCGCTCACCGGCGACGGCGGGGATTTCTGCCGCTGCAGCGCCAAGCCGGCGCCACTCCGACCTCATGTCAGAAATTTGCAATGAACGATACCCCCAGCGACAGCAGCCTCCCCCAGCGCCGCTTAGGATACCGCAACCGCCCTCCGACGTTCGCGCAGCGGCGCCAGTGGCGCACGACACCAACCTGGGTGACATATAAAAATTCGAGAAATAGTAGATATCGTTATGATTGTAAAACAATTACCTACTCCGCCGCGCGCAGGTTCTCCAGCACGGCTTCGCGCAGATCAAGCTCGCGTTCGATGCGCCGTCGCGCTTCGTCCTTGAGCTTGCCGTCCCGATACAGATCGTTGACCGCGGTGCGCTCGGCGCTGATCAGCGTGAGTTCAACCTCATCGTACTGATCCACCAACTTGTGCTCGCCGTCCTGGCCCTCGAGCCGGTGCTCGAGATTGTTGAGTCGATCCTGCAGTCCCGCGAGCAGCGGCGTCACCAGGGATGCCGGCAGCGACAGGCGCGCCGTCATGAGCTTGAGCCGATCGGTGGCCGCGGCGACCGCCTGTCGGCGCGCCTCGAACTCCTCGGTGGCAGCGGCGTGGTGTTCACGGCGCCCGGCGTTGGCAAGGCCGAGCGCACGGATCACCGCCGGCAGCGTCAGACCCTGGCCCACCAGCGTGACCAGGATCACGACAAAGGTGAGAAACAGGATCAGATCGCGTTCGGGAAACGCCTGGCCGTCGGCCGTCGCCAGCGGGATCGCGAGCGCCGCCGCGAGCGAGACGATGCCGCGCACCCCGGTGAATGAGAGCACGAAAGGCACCTGCCACGGCGGCGACGGATCGCGGCGCCGCACGGCGGGAATCAGCCAGCGTGGCAGGTAGGCGGCCGGATAAGTCCAGACGAATCGCGCCACGATCACCACGGCGCTCACGGTCACGGCCGCAACTGCCAGTTCCGAGGTCGAATAGCCGCCGACGCCGGCCAGCACGGCGCGCGCCTGCAGGCCGGTGATCAGGAACACCATGCCTTCCACCAGGTAGATCAGGAAATCCCAGAAGAAGATGCCCTGCAGGCGGGTCGCGGCGCTGATCAGCCGCAGGCCGTTCCAGCTGATGTACAGTCCGGCGGTCACCGTGGCGAGCACGCCGGAGCCGCCGAGGTGTTCCGGCGGCAGGTAGGCGACAAACGGCGTCAGCAGCGAGAGCAGGATCTCGACCCGCGGATCCCCGACCCAGCGCCGCAGGCGCAGCATCGCCCAACCCACGCCAACGCCCCACACAATCTCCCCGGCGATGATGGCGCAGAACATGCCTGCGGCATGCCCGAGCGAGAACACCCCCAGGCTCACCGCCCCGATCGCAAAGCGAAACAGGATCAGCGCGGTAGCATCGTTGACCAGCCCCTCACCCTCGAGGATCACCAGGATGCGGCGCGGCAGGCCCATACCGCGCGCGATCGACAGCGGTGCGACGGCGTCGGGCGGCGACACGATGGCTCCCAGTACGAATGCCACCGGCCACGCCAGCCCCAGCATCCAGTGCGCGGCCGCCGCCGCGGCGATGGTGGTGAACACCACCCCGCCCACCGCCAGCAGCGTGATCGGGCGCAGATTGAAATTGAACTCCCGCCAGCTCATCGCCACCGCGGATGAATAAATGATCGGCGGCAGCACCACGAGCAGCACGAATTCGGGAGCGAAGCCGACCCTGGGCAGACCCGGGACCAGCGCCAGCACGACCCCGGTCAGCACCAGCAGAATGGCCGGCGGAATAGCCAGCCGCCTGGCGAGCACGGCGATGGCCGCGATCACCACCAGCAGCGCGACCAGTATCTCAATCCTTGCAATCAAGCCCACACCATTGGTTGACTAGCACGGCCCGCACCCGGATCGACTGTAGCGAAAATATCAGCCCGGCGGCCGCAATTGCCGCAAAATCGGCGCGTGACCATGCACTTCGAGGCGATCGATCTGCGGCAGGATGCGCATGCGGCGTGCTACGTCAAGGATGAGACGGTCGAGGTCGTGTTCGCGCGCAGCGCCGGCAGCCTCCAGAGCCTCGAAGGTGCGAACCTGTACGGCGCCGGGGATGCGCTGCTCACCGCTGGCGCCGGGGAGCGCTGGAGTGTGGCGCGCGAGCGCTTCGATGCGCGCTACCGGCCATTGCCGCCGCTGGCGCACGGCGCCGAGGGCGCGTATCGGAACCTGCCGCTGCCGGTACTGGCCCGGCAAATCGCCACCGGCTTTACCATCCGCCGCCGCGCCGGGGGCGATCTGCTGCACGGCTGCGCCGGCGACTGGCTGCTGCAGTACGCGCCGGGTGACTGGGGCATCGTGGTCGATGCCAGGTTCCGGCGCTTGTACCGCTCCCATGCGACCGCCGGCGCCACGCCGGCGCCGGCGAGCTGAGCTTAGGGGCCTTTGGGCGCGGCCGGCGGTGGCGGCGGCGGCGCCCCTCCGGGCGCTCCCGGGAGTGCTGGCAGTGTGCCCACACCCGGCGGCAACTGCGGCGGTTCGATCGAGACCAGCTCGATGTCGAATTCCAGGGTGGAGCCCGGCCTGATCTTAGGCGGCGCGCCGCGATCGCCATAGGCCAGCCCCGACGGGCAGACGATGCGGCTTTTGCCGCCCACCTTCATCAGCTGCAGTGCTTCGGTCCAGCACGGAATGATACCGCCGACCGCAAGCGTCGCGGGCTGGCCACCGTGTTGCGCCGAGCTGTCGAACACGGTGCCATCGATCAGGCGGCCTTCATAATTCACCTTGACGCGATCGGAGTGCGTCGGGCTGGGGCCGTTGCCGGCCGCCACCGGAATATAGAGCAGCCCACTAGCGGTCTTGACCGCCCCGGGCGCCGAGGCTTTTTTGTCCAGGTAGGCCTGGCCAGCCTGCTTCTCGTGGGCCGCCACCGCCGCTGCGCGGGTGCGCTGCAACGCCTGGATCTGTGGCAATGAGGCCTCGGCCGTGCCCGCCGCGGGCTTGTGATGATAACCGTCGATGAAGCCGGTCCTGACATGCGCGAACTCCGCTTCCGAGAGCGTGAAGCTGTCGAGATTGCGGCTCAGCAGTACACCCAGGGCGTACAGCGTCTTGTCTTCATCGCTCTCGGCGCTGTCGCTCTTGGCAGCGCTGTCGGACTTGGCGGCGCTATCGCTCTTGGCGGCACTCGCGGATGCTGCGCTCTTGGGCGTGCCAGCCGGCGGCGCATCGGCTGCCATCGCGATACCGGCAAGCAGCAGGCTGAGCGCCGGCAGCAGCCCGCGCGTGACAAACTGATTCATACAACACTCCTATTTAAGTTCCACCGAAAGCGCCGCCAAGCTGCCAATGATAGCGTGCATGCCGGCGATGCGTTCAAGTCTACGGGCCCTCGACGCTGTAGCCCTCGGCGCGAAACTTCGCCAGCGGCCCGGCGCTGTCGAGCAGCTCGTAGATCGGCCGCATCGCGAAACTGACCCGATTGCGACTCAGCAGCGACTCCGCCTCGCTGTTCCAGGCCTGCGCCGCGCCATCCACCAGCGCCTTCATGCGCGGCGAATTCTCCAGCGCCGTCATGCACACCTCGCGCTGATTCGGGTACGGCAGCGCACGCAGACGATCGACATCGCCCACGGCCCAGGCGCTGGCGCGCTGCTGCATGCTGGGAAGATCGGATTCGATGCGCGTGACCGTGGCGGCAAGGCAGTCCACTTCAATGCTCGGCGGCAGCGCACTGGCTTCCTTGAGCGCGCCCGCCGGGTCCTCGATCTTGAGCGCAACTCGATCGATCGGTACGCGGCGCCGCTTGGCGAGCTGGATCACCGCGGGCTCGACTTCATCGTGCACCGTCATCCCCGCAGCGTCGACCGCGCGCTCGTACAGGCGTAGGGCCGCAAATCCCGGCCGCAGTTCCTCGATGCTGTTGTCGCCGGCATCGAAGCGCTGCCTGAGTACTTCAAAGCGCGCGTACAGCGGCCCCGGCAGCCAGGAATTGAGCTTCAGCCGATCCGGATTCTTCTGCGCCCGATGCCACTGCAGGTACAAGCGGATGGCGCCGATCGGTCCGACGCCGGTCGATACCGAGGGGCCGCTGGTCAACAGTTGCTGCGATTGCGCGAGCGCCGCATCCACCTCGCTCGAGCGCCAGGTCATGCGCTTGGGCAGATGATTGAGCGTGCCGAGCAGCCACAGCACGTGATCGCCGCGCGATACCTTCCACAGCCGCGGCCCCGGCCGCTCGCCGACGATCGCGATCTCCTCCAGTTGTTGCGGCGGGGCCGCGAGCGGCGTCACGCCGCTCGCGGCCCGCACGAGCGTCCCGGTAAGGCTGCTCAGCAGCGCCGCATACAGGATCAGTGCGGCCGATCGGCCGCCCATTTCTTCACCGCGGCGAGCGTGTTGGCGACATGCTGGTCGGGATTCAAGGCCGAATAGCTGTAGAGGATCTTGCCGTCAGGCGCGATGACGTACGAGGTGCGGTCAGCCAGGCTCGGCTTCATCTTCAGTACCGCGTCGTAGGCTTTCATGATGTGCTGGTCAGGATCGGCTGCCACGGCAAACTTGTTGCGGCATTCGCTGACCGAGAACTTGTTGAGCGTATCGATGTCGTCATGCGACACACCGATCACGGTGGCGCCCAAGGCCTGGAATTGCGCGGTCGCCTCGGCAAAATCGTGCGCCTCGACCGTGCAGCCGGGGGTGAAGGCAGCCGGATAGAAATACAGCACCACCGGACCCTTCTTCAGGGCACTGGCAAGCGAGAACTCGAATGGCTTGCCGGCCAGCGTCGCCTGGGTGGTGAAGTCCGGCGCGCTGGCGCCAGGCTGCAACGTGGCCCATGCCGAGCCCACGCCCACGCTCAGCGACAGCAGCAGCAGGAATCGTTTCATGACCGGGATACCTCCTAGGCCTTTCGGGATCGCGATTATGGGACCGGTGGCAATGTGCCGCAAATCTGTGACCAGCCCCACACTCCATTAACGCTTGCAGCGGCACTTCCATTTGTCCGACATCGAATTGTGATAGCGGGCAGCACTCGGCGCGACATCAGATACCAAAGTCCGTCACTGCGATGAAGCTAGCAACGCAAGTGTGGGCGCAGCTTGCCGATGTCACATCGGCTCGCAGCCCTGAACGCAGGCAGCGCCAGCGTCGCGCCGGTGATTACGCCGGTGACGTCGCCACCGCGCCGCTGGCCACGACTGCGCCAGCCTTGCATCCGCTCGCGCTCCCGCTGTTGCCGCTGTTGCCGCTGCTGGCACTGCTGACGCCGGCATTTGCCGTCGCGGCCTGCGCCTGGCGGTGGCACGGCGCTCTCGCCGCCAGCGCCGTGGCGCTGGCGCTGGGGCTGCCGATCGGGCTGTGTCTCGTGTTTCAGGCGCGTGCGCACCGCACCCAGGCCGCCGCGCGCCGCCAGCTGCACCACGTTCTGGCCAGCATGCACGAAGCGCTGTTCGTCATTGGACGCGACCTGCGCCTGGGCGCCACCCGCTCCGCATCGCTGCACCCGCTGCTGCGTGCCAGCGCGCCCGTCGGGCGGCGCTTCGAGGATCTGCTGCGACCGCTGCTCGACGATGAGGCCACCCTTGCTGCAGCGCTGACATTTCTGCAGCTGCTGTGGAGTGACCAGGCTGATGAGTACGCGATCGAATCACTCAACCCGCTGGCCCAGGTCGAGGTCAGGTTCACCGATCCGCGCGGCGGCGGCGAGCGCCGCTGGCTGAGCTTCTCATTCCGGCGCGTGAGCGGCGCTGTGCCAGCCGATGACTGCATCCACGCGGTGGTGGCCGATGTCACCGATCGGGTACTGCTGGCGCGCGAGCTCGAGCAGGCGCAGGCCGACGGCGATTCGCAGGCCGAGCTGCTGCTGCAACTGGTGCGGGCCGACCCGCCGGCGCTGGTGGCGTTTCTGGACGACGCCGATACGGCGTTTAGAAAGAGCAATGCCATCCTGACCGGCACTGGTATCGGGCAGCCCGATCTGCACAGGAAACTCATCGCGGTACTGCGCGAGCTGGATGCGATCACCACCGCGGCCGAGGCCCTGCCGTTTGCGAGTTTCGCCCAGCGGCTGCAAGGCATCGACGATGTCCTGGCCGGGCTGTGCGCCAAGACCCAGCTCGCCGGCAACGACTTCCTGCCGGCGATCGTCCGGCTCGACGAACTGATGGGTCACGCGGCTACGATGCGCTCGATCTACCAGCACATCGTACTGCTGCGCGCGGCCTCGGCGGCGCTCGCGGGCCTGGATCCGCGCCATTTGAGTCCGGCCGGCGGATCGCTGGTGCTCGAGCCGTCGTGAGCACGGAATTCGAAGTCGGCGTGTTCGTCAATAGTGTGATGCACTATTTTGAATGCGCCGTACAGCAACCGGCCGCGTGCGGCATACCGCATCTGGCCCTGCGCCAGCGGCCGCAACTGGCCGACTACACCGGCATGGTGCGCATCGCCGGGCAGCGCGCCGGCGTGGTGCTGTTTACCGCCCCGCGCAGCATGCTGTGCGTGATGCTGATGTGCATGCAGGATACCGACCTGAGCCATGAACACCTGCGCGAGCTGGTGGGCGAGATCGCCAACACACTATCGGGCGATGCGCAGCGCAACTTTCGCCACCAGTACAGCATCTCGGTGTGCTCGGCGGTGCACGAGGGTGATGTGCCGCTGCTCTACCCGGCGCGCGCGCACCCGATCGTCATTCCTATCGCGTGGCGCAGCTATCGCGCCCGGCTGGTGGTGTGCCTGGATAGTTAGACCGCCCGGCGGGTGGAGGATGCGGTGGCGCGAAACTCGCCAATCACCTGCGCCAGCGCACCGCTGTTGAGCGGCGCCATCAGGTGCACGCCCGCGACGCCCGGAATCTGCTGCAGCTGCTGCATCAGTTCGACACAGATGCGAGCCCCCTCGAGCTTCTGATCGGCGGCCGACTCGAGCCGCTCGATCAACGCATCGGGGATGATCGAGCCGTACAGGTGCTGGCGGATCCAGCGCGCCGAGCGCGCCGAGGCCAGCGGCGCCAGCCCGATCAGAAAGAACAGCCGCTCGGTGAGCTGGTGCTCGTCCAGGCGCGCAAGGTAACGGCGCACTACTTCCGGGTCGAGGCAGAACTGTGTTTGCACGAACTGCGCGCCGGCCTTGAGCTTGCGCTTGAGCCCTTCGGGCTGCCAGTCGGGCGGCGGATCGATCGGGCTGTCGGCGGCCCCCAGGAAAAATTCGCATTTGCCGGCTACCGCACGGCCGTTTGGCAGCTCGCCACGATCGCGGATGCCGGCCGCGGTGGTCAGCAGCGTATTGGAATCAAGATCGAACACCGGCTTGGCATCCGGCTGATCGCCGGCCTCCGGGTTATCGCCCCGAAGCACCAGGATGTTGTGCAGCCCCTGGGCTGCGGCGCCCACCAGCATGCTCTGCAAGGCAATTCGGTTGCGATCGCGGCAGGTCAACTGCAGCACCGGCTCCATGCCCGAACGTGCAAGGATCGTGGCGGCACTCAACACGTCCAGATGCGCCCGGGCACTGGCGCCGTCGGTGATATTGACCGCGTCGGCCACCCCGCGCAGTGGCAACGCCACATCGAGCAGATCCTGCGGATCCGCAGACAGCGGTGGGTTGATCTCGGCGGTGATGACGAATTCGCCGGCGCGCAGCCGCCGTTCCAGAGCCACTCTGCTCATGCTTGCTCGACTCGACCTCGGAGAAGGATTCAGGGGCTCAGTCTATCAATCTGGAGCGCACGCGGACCGCTTTTGCCGGCTAGATAGTCGATCTGTCCGTACAGATCGCCGCTTACCGGCAGCGGACTGCCCGAGGCGGAGATGCGCGCGATCACCGACACGCTCTGGCCGGGCGTAATGGCGCGCCCCGCGATCATCGAGTCGCTCGCTGACAGCTCCACATCCTGCGGCAGGCTTACCGGGCTGCGTTTCGCCGCCAGCGGCGGACCGCCGTCCGGCGAGCGCACGAAAACGAACAGCGATGCATTGGGCGGCAGCTTGCCGGCCAGCGCCGGTGCCAGCGTGACGTGCAGGTGAATCGCGGTGGCCGCATCGAGCACCGGATGCTGGCGGGCGTCGATCTCGTCGATTTCCTTTTGCAGCGCCGCGCGCACATTCTCCGGCGGCGACAGCGCCAGCATGGCCGAAAAGCGCTGCCGTGCGACATCCAGGCGGCCCTGGCGATAAGCGATGAGCCCGCCATAGAACAGCGCCTTGGGTGCCCGCGGATCCAGCTGCAGTGCGCGCTCGATCAGCGCCGCGGCCTGCTCGGTGCGCGCAGTGTCGCCACTGAGCAGCATCGCCTCGCCCATGCCGGAGAGCGCCACGGCGTTGCCCCCCGGGGTGAGTCGATTGGCGCGCTCGTAAGAGCGCAGCGCCAGTGCGTACTGGCCGATGCTGTCGTAGGCCGCACCGAGCGACAGCCAGCCTGCCTGGTCCTCAGGGGCGCCCTCGAGGTGACGCGCCAGTGCGGCGACGCCGCCAATGCCGGCGTCCGCGCCCGCAAGCTGCGGCCAGGCGCGATTGCCGACCAGGCGGTACAGCAGCGCACTGGCGATGACCAGCGCCAGCACCGCGAGCGCTGCAGCCAACGGGGCCGCCGGCGCCGCCGCTCCCGGTCGCAGCAGCGGCCAGACGACAAACAGCGCCGCGAGCCCGGCCAGCACCATCGCCGCGAGGATAAACGCAGTCACAGGTTCAGCGACTCGGCGTCCGAGTCGGTCTCATCGCTATCCACCAGGCGTGAGCGCGCACGAAGCACGCGCCAGCCAACGACCAGACCGACCAGCATCAGCAGCGCCGGGGCACCCCACAACCAGGCGTTGCGCCAGGACATGCGCGGCCGGAACAGGATGAACTCGCCATAGCGCGCCACCATGTGGTCGCGGATCTGTTCGTCGCTCCGGCCCGCCAGCAGCAGCTCGCGCACCTGGATGCGCAGGTCGGCGGCCAGGCTGGCCGAGGAGTCGGCCAGCGCCTCGTTCTGGCACTGCATGCAGCGCAGCTCGTGCGTGAGCTCGTAGTAGCGTTGCTGCAGCCGCGCATCGGGCAGTGGTGGCGTGGTGTCGACCGCACCGGCAACACCGCCGAGCGCCAGCACGGCGCACAACAACAGCGGCGCGCGCATTAATCGGCGCGACCTGACGCGCGGCCTCATGCGCCGCGGCCGGTCGCGCCGGCGGCGCTCACCGGACTTGCCGGTGCGGGCGGGCCGCCGGAAGTTGCATTGACGCGCGGCAGGAATTCGCTCTGCCACACCTGCTCGGTCATGGCGCCGATATGCTTGTAGACCACGGTGCCGCCCGGGCTGATCAAAAAACTCTCCGGCGCCCCATACACTCCCCAGTCGATCGCGACCCGGCCGTCGCGGTCGGTAGCGACGCGCTCGTAGGGATTGCCCAGCTGCGCCAGCCAGGCCAGCGCATCCTCGTCCTGATCCTTCCAGTCGATGCCGAGGATCGGCACGCGCGCCTGCTGCTTGATCTGCAGCAGCACCTGATGCTCGGCGCGGCACTCGACGCACCAGGTACCCCAGACGTTGACCAGCAGCCAGCGCCCCCTGAGCGACTCGGAGCTCACCGGCTGGGTGTTGTCGAACAGGTTGGGCAAGGTGAACTGCGGTACCGGCTTGCCGATCAAAGGTGACGGCAGGATGGATTTTTCCGGCGCGCGCCTTAGGCCCACCAGCAGCACCACCAGCAGCAGCACGAAGCCGGCGAGCGGGAGCAGGAAGCGGTTCAAGGTGCGCCGCCCTCGCCGCGCAGCTCGGCGGCAGCGGCGCCCAGCGGCACGGGCGCGCCCTGGGGTGCCAGGCCGCGCGCTCGCCGGCCGATGACCGAGGTGACGCCGCCGATTGCCATGATCAGCGCTCCGATCCAAACGCAGCGAATCAGCGGTCGATACTGCAGCCGCAGGCTCCAGGCGCCGGCGCCCACATCCTCGCCCAGCGCCACCAGCAGATCGCGGTTGAATCCCGCGGCGATGGCCGCGGTGGTCTGCACCGTTCCCTGCACCAGGTAGCGGCGCTTCTCCGGGTACAGCACGCTCACCGGCACGCCATTGCGGGTGATGGTGACCTTGCCGCGAAAGCCCTCGTAGTTCGGCCCCTCGATATCGCGGCCGCCCTCGTAACGAAACTGGTAGGCACCCAGCTGCGCCGACTGCCCGGGCTTGAGCGCGATATCACGCTCGATGGTGTTCGACTGCACGAACGTGATGCCAAGCACGAACACCCCTAAGCCGATGTGCGCGATCGACATGCCGGCCACGCTCGCCGGCAGACGCGCTCGGCGGCGCAGCCGCTCGATCGGATCGATCAGCGCTGCGAGGATGATCCATACGCCGAGCGTGGCACCGATCGGCGTGAGCGTGAGCGGATGCGCGTACACGCCAAGGCTCAGCGCCAGCCCGAGGATCAGCGCCGCGCCGAGTGCCAGCAGCACCGGCCGCCACGCCTCACCCAGGCCGCCGCGCCGCCAGCGTGCGTGCATGCCCAGTGCCACCAGCGACAACATCGGCAGGATCGGCACCAGGAAACTGGGATTGAAATAGGGTGGACCCACCGACAGCGTTCCGAGTCCCAGGGTATCGGCGATCATCGGCGCCAGCGTGCCGCCGAATACCACGGCGGCCGCAATCGTCAACAGGATGTTGTTGAACAGCAGGAACGACTCGCGCGAAATGAAATCGAAGCCGGCGGCCGATTTCATCAGTGGAGCACGCCACGCGTACAGTGCCAGCGCCCCGCCGATCATGACCACCAGCATTATCAGGATGAAGACGCCGCGGCTGGGGTCGGCGGCGAACGAGTGCACCGACACCAGCACGCCCGAGCGCACCAGGAAAGTGCCTATGAGGCTGAGCGAGAACGCGGTCACGGCCAGCAGCAGTGTCCAGCTCTTGAACAGTCCGCGCTTGTCGGTTACCGCCAGCGAATGGATCAGCGCGGTGCCGATCAGCCACGGCATGAACGAGGCGTTCTCCACCGGATCCCAGAACCAGAATCCGCCCCAACCGAGCTCGTAATAAGCCCACCAGCTGCCCAGCGCGATGCCGCAGGCCAGAAACGCCCAGGCCATCACGGTCCAGGGCCGCATCCAGTGGGCCCACAGCTGGTCGCGCCGGCCTTCGATCATCGCCGCGCAGGCGAGCGCGAAACTGACGCTGAAGCCGACGTAACCCATATAGAGAATGGGCGGGTGGATCGCGAACGCCGGATCCTGCAGCAGTGGATTTAAGTCATTGCCGTCGGGCACCGCCGGTATCTGCCGCGTGAACGGGTTGGAGGTCGCCAGCGTGAACAGCAGGAAGCAGAAACTGATCACGCCAAGCACGCCCAGCGCGCGCGCCGCGAACGCCGGCGGCAGGTGGCGCGCGCGCGCCACGAGCGCCATGGTCCACAGCGTCAGCACCAGGATCCACAGCAGCATCGATCCCTCGTGCGCGCCCCAGAGCGCGGTCACCCGATAGAACAGCGGCAGCGCCGAGTTGGAATTCTCGGCCACATAGCGCACCGAGAAATCGTTGCTTACGAAAGCGTGCACCAGCACGCCGACCGCCAGCACGACGAACACAAACTGGCCGCAGGCGGCCGAAGGCACCGCGGCAAGCCAGCGTTCGCGCCGCAGCGCCGGTCCGGCAAGACCGAAGAACGCCTGTGCGGCGGCGAGCAACAGCGCGAGAATCAGCGCGTAGTGACCCAGTTCGACCAGCATCAGCGCGCTCCGCCTGAAGGTGCCGCGGCCGCGGTCTTGCCCGCCTGCAGCGAGCGCGCGACCTCGGGCGGCATGTATTTCTCATCGTGCTTGGCCAGCACTTCATCGGCGACGAAGGTACCGCTGGCATCGAGCCGTCCGTGAGCCACCACGCCCGCGCCTTCGCGAAACAGGTCCGGCAGCACGTTGGCGTAGCGCACCGGTACCTCATGCTTGAAATCAGTCACCACGAAACGCACCTCCAGCGAGCCGGGCGTGCGCGACACGCTGCCCTGCTCGACCATGCCGCCCAGGCGAAAGCGCTGTCCGGGCTTGACCTCCCCGGCCGCAATCCGGCTCGGGTCGAAATAGAACATTACGTTTTGCTGGAAGGCGCGCAGCGCCAGTGCGCCGGCGAGACCGACACCGGCCACGATGCCGAGCACCCAGAACAGCCGCCGCCGCCGCGGGGTCATGACGCCGCCTTGACGCGCTCGATGCGCCGCCGGGCTTCGGTCTGGGCGCTGCGCAGCGAGCGCAGTGCCCAGCGGATGTTCAGGCCGACCACCAGCGCGGTGAGCGCGTAACACGGCCACAGGTAGCGTGCATAGCCGCCCATCGCAAGAAACTTCAGCATCGCTGCACCTTTCCCGTCGCCGTGGCGCCGAGCGCCTCGGCAATCCAGCGCGCATTGCGCTCGCGCCGCAGCAGTTCGCCGCGCGAACGGATCAGCAGCAAGGCAACAAAATAGGTGGTGAATCCGGCCAGCATCAGCAGCAACGGTACCAGCATCGCGGCCGGCATGGTCGGTCGGCCGAATTTCATCACGCTGGGAGCCTGATGGAGCGAATTCCACCAGACGACCGAGTAATGGATGATCGGCACGTTCACCACCCCGACGATGGCCAGCACCGCGCTGGCGCGATCCGCGCGTCCGAGGTCGTCGATCGAGTTGCGCAGCCCCAGGTAGCCCAGGTAGAGAAACAGCAGCAGCAGCTCCGATGTCAGCCTCGGGTCCCACTCCCAGTAGGTGCCCCACATCGGCCGGCCCCACAGCATGCCGGTCGCGAGCGCCAGTGCGGTAAAGGAGGCGCCGATGACCGCGCAGCTCGCCGACACCGCATAGGCCACGGTCATGCGCCAGATCAGACCGACCGCGGCGCTGGCGGCCATCACCACGTAGACCATCAGCGACAGCCAGGCTGCCGGCGCGTGCACATAGATGATCCGAAAACCGTCGCCCTGCTGATAGTCGGGCGGCGCCAGCACCAGCCCGCCGATCAGGCCGGCGAGACACAGCAGCGCCGCGGGCCACGCGAACCAGGGCGTCAGCCGCGTCGCCAGGCGGTAGAAATGCGGCGGCGAACCGAAGCGATGAAACCAGACCCAGGTCACGATAACTTGCGCTCCTATTCTAGGCCAATGCGCACCGCGGCTGCCAGCGCCCACGGCGCCAGCGTCGCGCTCAGCACCGTGAAGGCCGCCAGCAGATACAACGGCGCGGCCAGCGGCTCGCCGGCAATGGCCAGCGCCGTGGCACGCGCGCCGAATATCAGCACCGGCACCGCCAGCGGCAGCACCAGCAACGCCAGTAGCGATCCGTTGCGCTTCAGGCTCATCGTCAGACCGGCACCCACCGCGCCAATCAGGCTCAGGGCCAGCGTGCCCAGCAATACCGCGGACAGAATCCCCGGCATCGCCTCGTACGGCGCGCCGAGCGCGCTCGCCGCCAGCGGCGCGATCAGCACCAGCGGCAATCCGGTCAGCAGCCAGTGCACCGCGGTCTTCGCCAGCAGCAGCCCCTGAAATGGCAGGCCACACAATGCCAGCTGTTCGAGCGTGCCGTCCTGAGCGTCTTCACGAAACAGCAGATCCAGCGCCAGCAGCGAGGATAGCAGCGCGCCCACCCACAATGCGGCCGGAGCGATGTCTCGAAGCAGCGACAGCTGCGGGTCCAGTGCCAGCGGAAACAGCGCCGTGACCACCAGGAAGAACCCCAGTGGCTGCAGCGTATCGCCCGAGCGTCGCAGCGCCAGTCGCAGATCGCGCGCGACCAGGGCGGCAGCCGCAGGCGCGAAGCCGACGCGCTGATCGCTCATTGCAGCGTCAACGATCGCAGCTGCGCGGCGGGCAGTTCCAGTGCGCGATGGGTCGCGACCACGGCCACGCCTCCGGCCTGCAGGTGCGATCCGATCAGTTCCAGCAGCAGCGTGTGTCCGCCGGCGTCGAGATTCGAACCCGGCTCGTCGAGTACCCACAGCGCACCGCCGATGAGCGCCAGCCGCGCCAGCGCCACGCGCCGGCGCTGGCCCGCCGACAGATGGCGCAGCAGCTGACCGGCCGCGTCGGCGATCCCGGTGCGCGCCATCGCGGCGGCGATGTCCCGCGCCACTACCCGTCGGCGCAGCGCGGCGGCGTAGCGCAGATTCTCGCTCGCCGTCAGATCGGCCTTAAGGCCATTGTCGTGGCCCAGGTAGTTGAGCTCGCCGTGGAACGCGGCCACGTCCTCGGCGATGTCCCGTCCGCGCCAGCAGATGCGACCAGCCTGTAGCGGCACCAGACCGCACAGCGCGCGCAGTAGCGTCGTCTTGCCGGCGCCGTTGGCACCGGTGATCTGCAGACACTGCCCGGCCGCCACTTCGGCCCCGATGCCGCGCAGCACGTGCTGCTCACCGCGCCACAGCTGCAGATTGTCGGCCGTCAGTTCGTTCACCGACGCATCATAGCAGCAGGTAAGTACATGTTCCGCAAGCAGAACGAGTAAGGCGCTGCCGCCAGCCGATAGCGCCTTCTCGGCTCATGCCCGCGTCAATGCGTATCGAGCCCAGGCGTCAGTTGGGGCTGATCGACTGACGAAACTGCAGGTCGGCCTCCACGGCCGGGCGCCGGATCAGGTACAGGCCGCTGTCGGCGAGCAGGAAGGTGGTGCCGGTGTCCTGATTCGCGATTTCCTGGCGTACCTGCTTCACATTGAAGACGCGATCGAGCTGCCTTGCGTTCGCGGTGTCGACCACCTGGTAGTCGTGAGTCGGGGGCGTCTCCGCGGCGAGCGGTGTGCTCACCATGAAACCATCGCCGCCCAGAAGCACGGTCGGTCCGCGCAGCGTGAGCCCCGGCACCTGTTTCAGCGTCGGGGTCGCAAGCTTATGCAGGTCCAGTACCGCGTCGCGCTGGGGCTGCCGGAAGCGGATCAGTTCCGCCTGCTCTCCCAGGGGCGATACAAAATCAAACGCTCCGGGAGCTCCCAGTTGCACCGAACCCCCGGCCTTGACGTGGCCGGGATCGGTAACGTCCAGCACCGCGAGCACGCTGCCGTTACCCTGTTCGACGTACAGCAACGTTCTGCCATCCAATGTCCGGTGCAGAAACATCGCATCGCCGCCCTGCCGCACCGTAGCCGGCAGTTCGGTCGGCGGCACGAAGATGAGGTTGTTGGCAGGCTTGGCGTACGCGCTGGGAGCGGCGACGGCACCACTGGCTATGATCGCCATCGCCGCGCCGCGCAGGCCCTTCCTGAAGCTACTGTCAGCAATCTGTTCCATCACACGGTCTCCTTAAAGTGGGGTCGTTCATCATCAAGTGCGCCATCCCATCGTCGCGGACCGCCGGTCGCTGGTGGCTCGCCTGGTGATTGGCTGTGTCGAGAGGTAAGACTGCCGAGCGCTGTTTTTTATTCCGTCGCACGCCTGCTGCGCCATTGCACGAGCCCGGCGCCAACGCACATTGCCGGCGGATTTGCGCTGCTGCGAACTCCCCCAGTGCGCCCCGGTACCGGTAGACTTGCTGCCAATGCCCCGGTGGCGAAACTGGTAGACGCAGCGGACTTGAGCAATTGAGCGGCAGGCACGGAAACGGCCTGGCCGGATCCCGTCAAAGTCGGTGAATCCCCTGGGTACGACCCGAGGCAACGCCGAGCCAAACCGGGCCGCATGATGTGGCACCGGCAGGTGTAGAGAGTGGACGGCGGGGACCTGTGGCGGACTGGCGAACACCCGCTATGGTCGTGGCGCACTCCAGACCCCGAACGCGCGCGGCGCGGCGGCGAAAGCCGTGGTGGGTACGAAAATCCGCAGGCTGCAAGGCCATGTCGGTTCGACTCCGGCCCGGGGCACCACATAACAAAGCCCGCAGATCGAGTCGCGCGCGGCTGCGCTGTTTCAAGCCCTGGGCCCGGTCTGTTCGGTCACAGGTGTAGGTATTGACAAACGATATTTATTTATCGTTTTATAGGATCCGAACCGGGTACCGGCAGTCAGGAGAATCCACCGATGATGACGAGAGCTGCAAATAAACTCGCCGCGATCCAGCGCGCGAGCCGCGGATTGCGGGGACTGTTCATCTTGCTGTTGGCCATGGTCGCGCTCGGTGTGCTTGGCGACCTGACTCACACGCATGCACAGGGGGCGAAGGTGCTGGCAGGGGTCGAGTTTCCCGGCGCAGCCGTCACCGGCAAGATTCAGCTGCTGTGGGTGCTGCAGCTCGTGTTGCACGCCGCGATCTATCTCAAGCTGTGCTACCACGTGATCAGGCTTTTGGGGTTGTACTCCCAGGGCAGGCTGTTTGGCGCGCAGAACGTGGCGCAGATCCATCAGCTCGCACTGACCTTGGTGTGGATGCCGGTGATATGGCTCATGGTGCTGATCGGCGCCGCGCCCGAGATTGTCGCCGCGCAGGAGCAGTGGCCGAAGATCATGGCGTCCTTCCCCAGTGGGGCGCTGATCGACGGCGGCATGATGTTATTCGTCAGCTGGATCATGGATCAGGCACGCGAGCTGCGCGATGAACAGGACCTGGTGGTCTAGGGCGTCAGGTACGATCACATGCCAATCATAGTGAACCTCGACGTGATGCTTGCCAGGCGCAAGCTGCAACTGAACACGGTCGCCGAGCGCATCGGCATCACGCCGCAGAACCTTTCGGTCCTGAATGCCGGCCGGGCACGCGCGATTCGCTTCGGCACGCTGGCGAAATTGTGCGAGGTGCTGGATTGCCAGCCCGGGGATCTGCTGGCGTACGAGAGTGAAGCACCGGCGCGATGACGGGAAAAGGCGGACCGATCTGGACTCGCCCTGCGGCGGTGCTGGCGTGTGCGAGCCTGCTGCTGCACCTGCTGGCCAACGGAAACGACGGTTTTTTTTCGCGATGAGCTCTACTTCATTGTCTGCGGCCAGTACCTCGATTGGGGCTATGTCGATCAGCCGGCCTTCGTACCGCTGCTCGCGTCCTGGTCGCATGCCCTATTCGGCGATTTCCTGCCCGGATTCCGCCTGCTGCCCGCGCTCGCCTTGACGGCAACTGTGGCCCTGAGCTGCGAGCTGGCGCGCGTCGGCGGCGGCGGCCGCTTCTCACAGTGGCTCGCTGGAGTGTGCGTACTGCTCGGCCCGGTGTTCCTGCTCGACGGTGTGCTGTTCTCGACCGACATGTTTCAGGCGCTCAGCTGGCTGGCGCTCGGCTGGGTGCTGGTGCGGCTGGAACAGACGGGCGACCAGCGCTGGTGGCTGGCGTTCGGCGCTGTTCGACTCGGTCGCGATCGCCGGCCGGATTGTCACGCCCTATGCGATGCCCTACGAAACCGACCAGCCGATCTATGTACTGCGCGGCATGAAAGTAGCGCTGCAGGATTACTGGCCGAAGACGAACGCTTACCAGTGAGCCATTGGAAAACTTGCGCGCTGGAAACGACGTCAGTGCGGCAGCAACTTTACCTGAGCGCGGGCACGATGAGCAGGCCGAACGCATCGATGGTCGCATGAGCGACCATGTTGAGCAGCAGATCGCGCCGCCACAGGTACAGCAACGTCACGAGAGCGGCAACGATCGCGATCGGCGCCAGCTGGGCAGCGCCCACCGCAGAGGCATGAGCGCACGTAAAAAGGGCGACGGTGATCACCGCCGCAACCCACTTGCCTCCGAAGTACCTGGACAGCCGTTCAATTGCATAACCGCGATACAACGTCTCCTCGTACACGCCGGCCGTAATAACCAGAATCACCCGCACGATGAGCGGCAGCGACTGCAGGAACCCGACGAAATGCTTGTCTGACCTTAGTCGCAACCCCTGGGCGATCAATCCCGACACGATCGCTATGCTCACTCCTGCCACGATTCCTAAAGCGAGGGTCGACCACCGCGGCGAACGCCAGCCAATCGATCGCAGCGGCTCGCGCTCCCAACGCAGCACGATGGTCAGCAGCAATGCGAATGTCGCCCAGTGAATGATCAGGCCCGACGCGATGAGCGCGGCGGATGGGGTGAGCCCCAGAACGTGCGTTACCCCAAGATTCGTCAACAGCGGCACAAACAGTGCAACAGCCAACCCGACCAGGGTCGCTGCGGGAGGCGGTTCGCGCTTCAATTGAACGTCCGAGGCCATCGCTTTAGCAACATAGCACAAAGCAATTTTCCGGCGAGGCCCCCTCACCCGCCGGTCAGGCCCAGCATCGCCTCCTGTACCTTTGCCAGGGCGACATGTCCCACCCCATCGAGCTCGAGATCCGGCGGGTTCAGTAGCTCGCTAGCCGCCACAAACCTTAGCGACCGTCTGAGGTAGTCGGCGCACCCGATCGTTGTCGTTCTGCAATTGTAGAGGCCTTCATCGGGAGATTGATCGTGCGCATCCAACGCCATTGTCCCGATATCGCTGGTGATGGATGCAGACTTCAATGTGACAGACTCATGTCGACTGCCCTCGCCCTCGCCCTCGCCCTCGCCCTCGCCGTCGCCGTCGCAGTCGTAGTCGCAGGCGGCGCATCGGGAAATCCTGATACCTTCGTACAATAGACACGACGCTGCGCCGTCTGCGTCAATTCACCGAGCGCGCGCGTGCCCGTGTAATTCGATCGCACGCTCGCGACAGACCCGTGCTTTGAATCGATGCCCTGGGGCCGCTGTTTGCTTGTCGAGGATGTCGCTAGTGGCTGTTCCTGAAATCGATCCGGTCGATCAGCAAAAAAACGGCAGCAATAACCGTATTTCCACTGCGCGTGAATACCATCAGCCAGACAATGACCTAACATTGAGGTGGCGGCCATGAAGCATAAGCGTGTCTCGACAGTTGTTGTCGCTGCGGCATCCACTTTGGTGTTGTTGGGTGTAGCCCTCGCGGCACAGGACCGCTGGACCCTGACAGTGCCCGACGGACTCGCGTTTGCCGAGTTCAAGGGATACGACGCCTGGCAGGATGTTGCGGTGAGCGAGACCGCCTCCAGCGTCAAGGCGATTCTGGCGAATCCAATCATGATAAAAGCCTTCCAGGAAGGCGTTCCGGCAAACGGCAAGCCGTTCCCGGAAGGATCCAAGATCGTAAAGATCGAGTGGATCAAAACCAAGAACCCGATTTCGCCTTATTTTGTGGAGATCCCGGACTACCTGAAGAACGTAGACCTGATCGAGAAGGACACCAAGAGATTCCCGCAGACCAACGGCTGGGCATACGCCCAGTTTACCTACGATCCGGCGTCCCAGACCTTCAAGCCCTCGGACCTGTCCAAAACCGGCCACGAATGCGGCTACGCATGCCACACCATCACCAAGGCGACTGACTACATCTTCACGAAGTACCCGTTCCGCTAGTGGGAATGCCGGCGATGCGCGCCCGTGATGCCTCCTTGGCGGAGAATTCAATTCCGAGCTGAGACCGGCGCCTGTTCGTGGGCGCCGGACGATCTTCGTATGTAGCCTGCCCGCACGCAGCGGGCAGGCCCTAACCCACATGGAAAGCGATTCATGTCTGAAGATGCGGAAAGTACGCCCGATGAAAGCACATCAGTTCTGGCTCGCCGTGCCGCTCGCGTGCGCGATAGGCGCGAGCTCAGCTGACGTCCAGCGCCAGGTACAGCCCGTGGCGCCGAGAGCGGCTCAGCTGCCCAACGAGGGTACCTTTCCGTCCATCGATGGCGCAGTGGGATGGCTCAACTCACCACCGTTGACCGCCGCGGGTCTTCACGGAAAGGTGGTCCTGATCGATTTCTGGACCTATACCTGCGTCAACTGGCGGCGCACGCTTCCCTATGTTCGAGCGTGGGCCCAGAGGTACAAGGATTCTGGGTTGGTGGTGATCGGCGTACACACCCCGGAATTTGGCATCGAGAAGGACGTCGACAGCATTCGCCAAGCGGTCAAGGAGATGAGCATCGATTATCCGATCGCGATCGACAGCGACTACCGGATATGGAGTGCATTCAACAACCAGTACTGGCCAGCGCTGTATTTCATCGACGCGAATGGCCATATCCGACACCATCAGTTCGGTGAGGGCGACTACCAGCAGTCCGAATTGGTAATCCAGCAATTGCTGGCGGAGGCTGGCGGCGGCGCGCCGGCTCGCGGTCTCGTTTCCGTGGAGCCCGACGGCTTCGAGGTCGCCGCCGACTGGAGCGACCTGAAGTCCCCGGAAAGCTACATCGGCTATGCGCGCGCCGAGAGCTTCTCATCACCCGGGGGCGCGCTACCAGACAAGCGCCATGCCTACGCCGCTCCAGCGCACCTGGGGTTGAACGATTGGGGCGTTGCCGGTGACTGGACCATCGGCAAGGATGCCGCGGTGCTAAACGCAGCCAACGGCCGAATCGCCTACCGCTTCCATGCCCGCGACCTTAACCTCATCATGGCTCCGACAGTGCGGGGAACGGCGGTGCGCTTTCGCGTTCTGATCGATGGGCAGCCGCCAGGGACTGCTCACGGCGTCGACGTCGATAGTCAAGGCAATGGCGCGGTCACCGAATCACGGATGTACCAGCTGATCCGACAACCAAAGCCGATCGTAGATCGGCTGTTCGAGATTGAATTTCTGGATCCGGGCGTCGGGGCTTTTGATTTTACCTTCGGCTGAAGCATGCGCGGGTATGAGCCAGCGCAAGAACCCGTCAATGCGCGGCGTCGCTGCTCGCCGGCGGCCCGACCTTCTGCAGCTCGGCCAGCGCCTGCAGCGCCTTGCGGTCCTCGGCGTTTACGCGATCTGAGCCCGGGCAACGCGGATCGGTGTGCTGGAGCGCACGGATCATCGGCGTGGTCAATGGGATGGGCGCGCAGCCATGGTCGGTTTCGCAGATCAGATCCCATTGCGGCCGCGCCGCGATGTGGCAGCCAAAGCAATTGCCACCAAAGCGGTTGACTACCTCGGCGAAGCCGCGCTTGCCGATTGTGGAACCATGCGCATCCACATCGAGCTCGAAGAATTCCCAGTCATGCGTGACCGAATTGAAACCCGCTGGCTGCTTGACCATCACCTCGGTAGGCACGAGCTGCACCACTGAGCCCACCGGGTAGACACCGCCCTCCTTCGAGCGCGCCACCTTGAGTGTATCGGGCAGATGCCCGCTCAAATTACCGACGAAGAAGCCGCGCACCGGGGTGAGTTTGCTGATGCACCCGAAGCTGCCGTCGGTCACCGGCACGGGGGGCTGATCGGCCGCGTCCACGCGTATCGTCCCGCACGCGATCGCCACGATCAGAAGCCATCTCGTCGGAACATCGCCGGGCAATGCAGCTCGCCCTGCTGATAATGCAGATCTGATGATCGCTCGCATGAGGCCCCTCCCTTTCAGTCCCGACCAGCTCGGCTTTACCGGTTACTTGAACGAATCTATCACCTTACGTCGCAGGATGGCGTTGATCCGTGACGGGTAACCCTTACCCTGAGCCAAGCCAAAACGCCGGAATCAATTCGTACGGCAGTGAATGCTTTGAAGTGTCACTCGATCCGGCGTCGTCTTGAGGTACTCGATGAGCCTCGGCTAGACATTCGCGTTGCGAATGAGCGCCAGCGTATTGCGCGACGTGCCGCAACCCGGGTTGTGATGGATCGTAACGGCGACTGGCTGCGAGTTCATGGGTCCGGGACGCCGCTGCCGCCCAGCACAGGGCCGGCCTCGTACCAGCCCTTGCTCGAATTGACCACCTTGACGACCAGCAGCATGACAGGCACCTCGATCAACACGCCGACCACCGTGGCGAGTGCGGCACCGGAATTGAAGCCAAACAGGCTGATGGCGGCGGCCACGGCAAGCTCGAAGAAGTTGGACGCCCCAATCAACGCCGATGGACAGGCCACGCTATGGGACTCTCCTGCGCGCCGATTGAGCCAATAGGCGAGTCCCGAGTTGAACAGCACTTGAATCAGAATCGGGACCGCCAGCATGGCAATGATCAGCGGCTGCTTCAGGATGGCCTCACCCTGGAACGCGAATAGCAGCACGAGAGTCGCCAGCAGCGCGCAGATGGACCAGGGCCCGATCCGTGCCAATGCCGCGTCAAATGCCGCCGGTCCGCGCTTGAGCAGCGCGCCGCGCCACAGCTGTGCCAGCGCGACCGGGATGACGATATAAAGCACTACCGATGTGATCAGGGTGCTCCACGGCACGGTGATTGATGAAATGCCTAGTAGCAACGCGACCAGTGGGGCGAAGGCGAACACCATGATGGTGTCGTTCAGCGCCACCTGCGAGAGCGTGAACAGCGGGTTGCCACCGGTCAGCCGACTCCACACGAACACCATCGCTGTACAGGGCGCCGCGGCCAGCAGGATCAAGCCAGCGACGTAGCTGTCCAATTGCGCCGCCGGCAGGTACGGCGCGAACACGTGGCGGATGAACACATAGCCCAGCAGTGCCATCGAAAACGGCTTGACCGCCCAATTCACGAACAGCGTGATTCCGATGCCGCGCCAGTACTGGCGAACCTGGTGCAGCGCACCGAAATCGACCTTCAGCAGCATCGGGATAATCATTACCCAGATCAGCAGGCCCACCGGCAAATTCACCTGCGCCACCTGCAGGCGACCCAGGGTTTGGAAAACCCGCGGCAGCCACTGACCTGCTGCGATGCCCACTACGATGCACAGCGCCACCCACACCGTCAGGTAGCGCTCGAACAGGCTCATCGGCGCTACGGGAGTGCTTACGCGAAGCCTCTCGGCAGCGGTATTCATCGTTCCCTACTCGCTGCGGTGCTTTCTTTCGTCTACCCCGAGCGCCTGTCGCACGGCTGGCACCAACCGAGCCTGGATCTCGTCACGTATCCGCACAAAGCTCTCCAGCGGTTCACCGTGGGGATCGTGAAACGGCAAGTGAATGCGCGGCACCGGGCGCGGGAAGATCGGGCAGGTTTCCCTGGCGTTGTCGCACACCGTGACGACCAGGTCGATGGGTTCATTGATGACTGCGGAGATGTCTTTGGCATACAGTCCCTCCGTCGGCAGATGCGCGAGCTTCAGGGCGGCGATCGCCCCTTCGGCCACCCTCGGCTGCGGTTGTGTGCCGGCGGACAATGCGCGCACCTGGTTACCCAGCTCATGCCTGAGAATCGCTTCGGCCATTTGCGATCGACAGGAGTTGCCCGTGCAGAGTACGAGAACTGTTTTCCGGTCACTCATGGTCTATCCGGGCAAGGTGAACGTGGCCCAACGGGCCTGTTGGGCCATCGGGAGCATTTAATTCTTCCCACTCAGGGTTTCGGTCACGATGTTCGCTGGAAGGGGGAAAAACTTCGCCTGGACAACGGCTTCCTGGCCCTCATGGGATAAGACGTACCTGATGAACTCGCCAGTCGGCTTATCCAGGGGTTGGCCCGGCTTCTGATTCACGTAGATATACAGAAAGCGGGCGAGCGGGTAAGTGCCGTCCAGGGAATTCCTGTAGCTCGGCTCCACAAAAGTACCGGCGGTCGCGCCCACGGGAACCGTGCGCACCTGGGAAGTCTTCCAGCCGATTCCACTATAGCCAATGCCCGACGGGTCATTGGCGACGCTGTCCACCACCTGCTCGGAAATCTCCTCATTGACCGTCGTCTTGAAATCTCCCTGCTGTAGGACATGTTCCTTGAAATAGGCATTGGTTCCAGAGACCTTATCGCGACCGTATAGGGTGATCGACTTATTGGCCCACTGTCCCGTCAGGCCAACAGATCCCCACGTTTCAAGCGATTGGTCACCCCTCTTCAGTGTGCTGGAAAATATTCCGTCAACCTGCTGTAGGGTCAGTCCGCGAATGGGGTTGTCCTTGTGGACATAGATGGAAAGTGCGTCCAGGGCTATCTTGTAGAGCGTGGGTTTGTAGCCATACTTTTGCTCGAAAGCGCCGATCTCGTCCTGCGTCATGAGGCGGCTCATCGGGGCCAGCTGAGACCTGCCCTCGATCAAGGCAGGAGGAGCCGTCGCGGAGCCTTTGTCCTCAAGGTGAATTGCCACTTGCGGATATATGTTTCTAAACTCTCTCGCACACAACACCATGACGTCGGTGAGGGTATCCGAACCCACAGAGACCAGCTCGCCGCTCACGTTATCCACTTTCGTGTAATGAGGAATGGCGGAATCGACCGGGAAAGGTCTCCATAGAAAGTACCAGGCAAGCCAGCAGCCGATTAGCATCAGGGCAGCGGCGGTCACCAGGACCGGCAGACTGATCGAAAAATCGATACCAGATCCCGGCGGCGGTGCCTCGGGCTGCTTGGTGGGAGACGCGCTCATATCGATTACCCTGTTTTGCTGGTTTGGTATCGCTGCGATAGCGTGATTCGGATGGACATCGATTTACGGACCGGGCGTGGGCGAATGGCCAATGTCGTCCAGCTCGCGCTGCAGGGCCATCGCATCGAGCTTGGCGATGGGCAGGCTCAGAAACAGTGAGATGCGTCGTTGCAGTACCGAGAAGGCCAGTGCGAACGCTTTGCGCCGTTGCGTCTCATCGCCCTCGACCGCCGCCGGATCCTCAACACCCCAGTGGGCGGTCATCGGCTGCCCGGGCCATACCGGGCACACCTCGCTGGCCGCCTTGTCACACACCGTGAACGCAAAATCGAGCGGTTGCGCGCCAGGGCGGGCGAATTCATTCCAGTCCTTACTGCGCAATCCTTCGATGGGCAGGTGAGCCCGCTCGAGCTGCTCGATGGCCAGCGGGTGCACCTGGCCCGCCGGGTGGCTGCCCGCGCTGAAGGCACGAAAGCGTCCCTGTCCGAGCCGGTTGAGCAGCACCTCGGCCATGATGCTGCGCGCGGAATTTCCGGTGCATAGAAAGAGCACGTTATAAATCTTGTCCGTCACTAGGATGCTCTCTTGCTAGAGACACCAAGTCGAGATCGGCAACAGCTACCCGACGCGGCCTGCCCCGACGAGAACGTGAAGGCGCATCACGCCGATTTTCTCTTCGGTGGGCTGCGGCTCTTGGTCTTTTGCGCACCGGGTTTGCACACCGGCGTAGCGCAGGCTCCACTCTCGGCCTGGCCGCAGCAGTTCTCGGTGAGGTAGGCCACCAGCGTATTCATGGTCTCGAAATTCGCCGCGTAGATAAGCTGACGGCTCAAGCGCCGTTGGGAAATGAGCTCCGCGCGAAACAGCTGCTGCAGATGAAACGTCAGCGAAGACGGCGGGATGCCCAGTCGTTCGGCAACCAGCCCGGCAGACAGGCCATTCGGACCCGCCTCCACCAGCAGCCTGAAGGCGGCGAGCCGATGCTCGTGTGCAAGAGCAGCCAGCGCTGCGATGGTCTTATCCGCTGTCATGCCTTACTCCGACAATTCGACTAATGTCGAAGATATCGGCGCCAGGCCGCTAAGTCAATGACTATCTGCGTACAGTCGAATTGAGCGGCACCGCAATCCCCTCCATGCTCGTCGGATTGCATTGTTGCCGATCGGGCGCGCTAGGCTGCAGGCAGTCCGGCGGCCTGCCTGCGTGCTGCTGCGACCCGCAAGAACAGCACCCCTACCAGTCCCACGTTGAGCAAGGCAACCAGCGTGACGATTCCCAACATCCCCTCGATGCCCAAACCCTGGACCAGAAGCGCTCCGATCGAGGGCGTTGCGGCCTGGGCAATGAGGCTCGGCCGCGCCAACCGTCCCATGGTCGGCGCGTATTCTGCGGCGCCGAACAAGGACATCGGCAGGGTCGCGCGAGCGATCGATTCCAGGCCGATCCCGGCGCCGTAGCAGACCAGGCATAGCGCCACGAGCCGGATGTCCATCCACAGTAGCAGCAGCCCGATGGCAACGAGGGACACTGATGCGATCTTGGTCCAGATCGGGTGGTGGAAGCGGCTGACCAGCATCTCGATGAAGCGTGCGCCCACTTGTGAGGGGCCGACCAGCGTTCCCAGCGTTACCGCGGCAGCAAGAGTCAGCCCGCGAGATTGAAGCAAAGTCAGCAGATAGACCGAGATCACGGTGGAAAGCATCGACGCGATCATGATAGCGACCGCGACGATCACAAACAGCGCTCGCTGCCTTGCAGTGCCACCAGGCGCCGAGTGAGCGGGCCTGCTCGGCTTGGATCTGGTCGGCAGCGGCGGCACAGAACCCTTGAGCGCGAGCAGATAGATCGGCAGCGCCACCAGGATCTGGATTCCGGCATAGGCGCCGCAGGCGCCGCGCCAGCCAAATTCGGACATAAAAAATGCCGACAACGGCCAACAGGCCGTGCTGGCAAGGCCGCCAAACAGAGTCAGCGTCGTGATGTGCTGCCGCGCAGCCAGACCATAGATGCGCCCCAGCGTTGAGAAGGCAGCATCGTAGAGCCCCGCGCCCATACCCAGACCCATCACGGCCCATCCGGCGATGAAGACCGGCAGGTTTGGCGCCACCGCAAGGACCGTCAGCCCTGCCGCGAGCAGCAGAGCGCTGGCGATCAATACCGGTCTGCCGCCCCGATCATGAATGCGGCGGCCGACCAGGGGGGAGATCAGCCCGGCGATCAGCAGGCCGAGCGACAGGCCAGCGATGACCCAGGCCAGCGGCCAGCCGGTATCGGCCGCTATGGGCTTTGCCAGCACCGCCGGCAGATAGTATGAAGAGCCCCAGGCCAGGATTTGCGTGATCCCGAGCGCTGGAACGACCACACGGGCAGAAGGCAGCGTTCCTGCATCCTTCTCAAAGTTCAAGCCGCGACGCCGCACCCGCATCCCTTCTCACCGCCATCCTTCGCCGCGGCGTCGGCCACGCAACAGGAGCTGGCCTTCGCCGGCGCCGGGCCGCCACAGCAATCGGCTCCTTCGAAGTCCGTTACACACACCCCGGTGTCAGGCAGAACGAGGTGGACATCGTCCGCCGCGACCATGTCGCCGGCCAGCGCGGCCGCCACGGACCGCGCCTGTTCGTATCCCGTCAGCAGCAGAAAGGTCGGCGCGCGTCCGTAGCTCTTGATGCCGAGCGTGTAGAAGCCCGGTTCCGGATGCGAGGTCTCGCGATGCCCGTGCGGATCCACGGAGCCGCAGGAATGAATGTTCGGGTCGATCATGGGACCGAGCGCCTTGGTGCTTTCGAGCCAAGGATCAAGCTCGAGGCGAAGCTCGCGGGTCATCACAAGGTCGGGTCGCTGACCGGTGGCGACGATGATCTCATCGACCGGCGGCAGGCTCTCCGAGCCGTGATCGGTTTCGCCGGTGAGCACCACCCCATCTGCAGTGTCAGAGATGGCCTCAACCGAGAAACCGGTCACGAGCTTGATCGCCCCGCTCGCGACGAGCGCGCGCAAATGCTGGCCGAGTCTACCCCGTGCGGCCAATTGGTCCGCATCGCCGCCGCCGTAAATCCGCGTCATGTTGCGGCCGCGCACCACCCAGGCTGCCTTGGTGCCGCCCAACTGAACCAGATCGAGCAACACGTTGATCGCCGAATAGCCTGCGCCAACCACGGCGACCCGTTTGCCTTGATAGCGCGCTCGTTGCCTGCCAAGCACATCGGGCATGCCGTAGGCGAGCTGATCACGGGTGAGCGCCTCCCCTACCGCCTCGATACCTGAGCCACCCAGCGGATTGGGATTGTGCCAAGTGCCGGAGGCATCGATCACCGCGCGCGCATACACCACACGTTCCCGGCCAACCCGATTGGTGACCCTGAGCGCGAAAGGCCGATCGGCTCGATCCTTGCTCGCAACCTTGTCTATGCCGCGCCGTGTAATTGCGACGACCCGCGCATCGGTCTCGATGTTTCTGGCCAGCATCGGTAGGCCGGCAAGAGGCACAAGATAGTGCTCGTACAGTTCGCCCCCGGTCGGCAGCGCCGCGCCTTCCGGCAATGTCCAGCCCGACGCCTCCAACAGCCTGCGCGACACCGGATCGACGCTCTGCTCCCAGGAGGTAAATATTCGAACGTGGCTCCAATCGCGAATATTGGCGCCGACGGACTCGCCAGCCTCAAAGGCGCGGAAAGCAACGCCGCGCTCTGCCAGATTCGCCGCAGCCGACAGACCAATCGGGCCGGCACCGATGATTGCGACCGGCAATTCCTGGACTGCGCTCATCGTATCCGCCCTCTTATTTCCACTAACATCGAAATATTAAGTTAAAAAAAGGGCTTCAGGCTGCCCTGTTCCGTACGCCGCAAGTCGCATCCAGGCAGCATTCGTCCACCAGATAGCCAACCAGGGCAGTCATCGCCGGATAGTTCGCCCGGCAGATGAGTGTCGTCGCCTGACGCTCCTGGGAGATCAGACCGGTCTGCCTGAGATGCCGAATATGATGGGAAAGAGTTGAGGCGGCGAGGCCCACCTTTGCCTGGAGAGTCCCGCACGCTAGTCCGTCATCCCCGGCCCGGATCAGCGCCCGGTAAATCTTCAACCGGACAGGACTTCCCAAGGCCTCAAGCTGACCAGCGGCTATTTCGAGTTTCATAGAAGTATCTTCATGGATGATTATAAAACTCGTCAAGTTCTATTTCGAGAACAATCGAAAGACCGGAGCCGGAAATGGACATCTCCCTCAGTGACAAAAGCCTCTCCGCGACTGGAGGAATGCGGAAGCTTCGGTCATGATCCTGAATGGTTGCCAGACTACTACCGCACGTCGCGAGCGTTACACAGCAGCTCGCGATTTCAATGCCTTGAAGTGCCGCTCTTGCGTGCAAGACGATTGATTGGCGAAGCTACCGGCTTCTGCTGCGCTGCGACGGCTCATTGCCGAACCGAAGTCGGTGATGGCGACGGACGCCTTTTGGGAACAGCCAATCAGCTGTCGAGGGCGACGGGAGCCGTTCTATATCCGCCTCATTGATCGCGCGGCCTTTGTTTCCGATCGCTGTGGTCGCTGCAGGCCGACATCGCGGCATATGCGCGTCATGCAGTTTTGCTATACAGGATGAACCGGGTCGATGCGTATGCTTGACAGTAATTAACTTTGCGGGGCAAAGTATACAATTACGCTCTACGAACATGCAGCAGTGTTTTGTCAGCCCGTTGGTGCAATTCGATACGATGGTAAACGCAGTTTGCCCGCCAAGGTCGACCTCTGTTCCTGGATCACGGCGTCAGCACGTTTGCGCCATTCGCTTAATTGCGACTCATGCTTTGAACTCGTCGCGGGGGAGCCATCGTTGCCGTCGGAATCCCATTTCCTACGCCGACTGTTAGATGGTCAATCAACCCTCTGGTTTCAGTCGCAGCTATTGCGACTCTTCACAAACGGCCTTATAGGCCAAAAGGCGTTGTCATCGCTAACCTGTGGTTAACTCGTGGCGGATCATTGCTTGCCGCGCTGACCATGGCGTATAGCGTCGTCGCTTGGCTGGCCGCGCGCAAGCCGCTTATGGCAACCCCCGATTCGCCGGCGCATACACCACCTGTAACGGTGTTAAAACCTCTATGTGGGGCGGAACCGGAAACATACGCCTACTTGCGCTCGTTTTGCCGTCAGCGGTACCCGCAGTTTCAGATTGTCTTTGGAGTTGCCGACGCGAGCGATCCAGCGGTGGCGATCGTGAGACGGCTGCAGTGCGAATTACCAGACCTGGACATCACGATATCAATTAATCGTCGCCAGCACGGGAGCAACCGCAAAGTAAGTAACCTCATCAACATGATGGCGCTGGCGCGCCATCATGTGTTGGTGCTTTCCGACAGCGATGTATGCGTGAGGCATGATTATCTTGCCAAGGTGGTTAACCCCCTGATCGATAAACGCGTCGGCATCGTCACGTGCGCGTATCGGGGTCAGCCACGTGCAGGCTTGTGGTCCCTGCTGGGGTCGTTGTTTATCAACGAATGGTTCATGCCGTCAGTACGTGTAGCGGCGCTAAGCGGCTCGCGATCTTTTGCATCCGGAGCTACCATTGCAATGCGAAGAGATGTGCTCCAAAGCATCGGCGGATTCGCCGCCATCGCGAATCAACTGGCGGACGACTATCGATTGGGCGAATTGACCCGCCGTGCGGGAATGCGCACGGTACTAGCCGACGTAGTGGTCGAAACATTGGTTACCGAGACTACCTTACGGCAGCTCGTGCGGCACGAACTGAGGTGGCTGCGCACCATTCGCGCCGTGAGTCCGCTAGGTTATCGCTTCTTGTTTCTTACCTTCAGCTTGCCTGTCGCAATATTAGGAAGTGCCATGGCTCAAGGTTCCATGGCCGTAATCGGGATGCTCGCTACAACCACTGTGGCCAGATTGCTTCTTCATCTGTGCACGCGCAAGCCGTGTTCGTCCTTGACTCAAGTGTTTCTTTTGCCTCTCAGAGACCTGTTGAGCTTGGGGATATGGGGTTGGAGTTTTGTCACGCGTCGCGTGCAGTGGCGCGATTCCCACTTCTACCTCGCTCGTGATGGATCCGTGCGGCTAATCGAGAGCGTATAGGCGAGGCGATGGTGAAGTCACCGCCCACCGATGGCTCGCTATAAGGCCGGGAGCATAAATGACCTGTCACCGGCCGGATCGCCGGAGCAGCGTCGCCAGAAAGAATGCGCGCCGGTATTCGGCGACGCACTCGAGTGACGATGCCTTCCGAAAAGCATCATGAATTTCGCGTGTAGCTCTGGAGGCTGGATCGACACCGAAGAAATAGTGATTCACCAGCAGCAGAAGGCCACCTGGCGTCAGCGTCGATGAAATATCGCGTGCAATGCCTCGCAGCCTCACAGCAGTCAGCGGATCGATATAGTAGAGCGTATCGGCGAGAATGATCAGGTCAAAAGCCGCTGCCGGTCGCCGTTCGTCAAGCATGTCGGCCTGCGAATAGCTTGCATTTGGGTGCCCCGTCGAAAGTCGCCATGCTTGCCCGATCGCCTCTGCCGAGATATCGGTGCCAAGGATATGCTCGGCAAAAGGCGCCAGCTTGCGCGTGAAAGCGCCGAGCCCACAGCCTATATCGAGAACGTTCTGATAGCGGCGCTGCGGCAGCATCGAGAGCAGGCTATCGTACTTGCGCTGCTGATAGCGGTATTGGGGTAATTCAACCCCGAACGGATCGCTGGTGGCGGCATACAACTGATCGAATGCCGCGGCGCTACTGCGCTGGAGTCGCAATCGCGCGAGCCGCGAGTCGGCGCACGCGGATCGGACCCAAAAGGCGATATCGCGGATCGTCATAAAGAAATTCATCGGCGCCGCAGCCAGAGGTGCGGAAACGTCCATATTCTCGTGCGTCAACGCGCCTCCCTGGTCGGCAGCAGTGCGGCCTTGCACCTTGTGCGACAAAGTACATGCAGCTACCAAGTGCTCGCAAGTGCTTTTGGCAAGCCATCCGGCGCTCATCCGAGTGGTCTTACTGCGTTGAGGTAAGCGATGCGAGTGGTGGTCATGGCGTCTGGTGATTCGACGATTGGGCGCATGATTTGTTCGAACAACTGCCGCTCCTCGGGCGTGAACTGTTCCTTAAGAACGGTGCTGAGTGGCGGCGCCCAAGGGTGTGGTGAGCCGGCGAGAAACACTTCCCATGAAGTGATGATCGACGGAAGCATATCAATGTGGAGCTCCAAGTGGATCTCGACGAAGCCGGAGCGGCGAACGAATTCAAACAGATTGCGTTCCGAATAGTTGGCGATCGGGCTATTGGCTATCTTTTCATGTGTATCGGGATACTGCGCCGCCTTCCAGCGATGTAGCAGGGGCAGGAAGCGATCGTGGGAGCTGAACTCTCTTCGTGTCGATCATCATCCTCAGGGCGGCCGCCGCAAATGCGTCGTCCTGAAAAATGGGCTCAGCGATTGAGATGCGCCCGCCGCGCTTGAGTACACGATAAAATTCGCGTAAGGCGGCGCTCTTGTCGGCGACGTAGGCGAGAACGGCCCGGGTTGTAATAACATCGACGGAGGCGTCTGGGATGCCCTCTAGCCTGTCAGCTGCGCATTGCACAAATGTACATTGACTTTGAACTTGGCGCTGAATGGCGATGGACTCCGCGTGTCGGAGCATGGGTGCGGAGACGTCAGCGATGAGAACGCGGAGCGTGTGGCCGATGCGCTCGATGGCACGGAATGCGATCAGACCTTCTCCAGCGCCGATGTCGGCGAGCGTCATACCTGGGGAAAGCCGCGCCGCGTGAAGAACGCGATCGGCGTAGCGTTCAACCTCAGCGCGCACGACGTCAGCGAATGCGGAATCTCCGGCGTGCCGGAGGTGCAGTAGCCAGTCGGACCACACATCGGATTGGAAGTCTGATCGGATATCCGTCACGCGCATCGCCATCCGTGGCACTTCGACACTATATACATCCGCCCGGTAATGCCTAGCCTGTTCGTACTGTCAGCGCGCCAAAGCGCCGTTGGCGTTTCGCGTAGTCAGCGAGCGCACTTTGTAGACGCTGCTCATCGAAGTCCGGCCACAGGCAGTCGGTGAAATGAAGCTCGGCGTAAGCGACCTCCCAGAGCATGAAATCACTGAGGCGCTTTTCACCTCCGGTGCGGATCAAAAGATCAACCGGACCAGCCGACAACGCACTGTGATTAACTTCATCAAGCAAACGATAAAAGCCCTCGGGTTTGAGCCTCGAAATGCGATCGGCATGCGCTGCGGCTTGAAGGATACTATCGCGCGAGGAGTAGTCGAGTGCGATACGCAAGTGCATGCGTGAACCCGCTGCGCTCAGTTGCTCGCTATGCTCAATGGCGCTCAGCAGCCCCTCGGTCAGCCGCTCGCGCCTGCCGATGACGTCGATTCGAATCGAGCGCTCTACACAGCGCGGTGTCTGTGCAACGAAGAACCTGCGAAACAGGTGCATCAGCGCATCGATTTCTGCCGGGGGGCGTGCCCAGTTCGCCGCCGAAAAGGCGTGCAGGGTGAGCGTTTCTATTCCAGCACGAGCCGCTGCGGCGACCACGGCGCAGACCGTCCTGGCGCCTTCAACGTGGCCTGCGCTGCGCGGCAATCCTCGTCGGCTTGCCCAGCGTCCGTTTCCGTCCATGATGATTGCAACGTGCAAGTGGCACTGCCAAATATTTTGTCGTGTCGAGTCAATAAATCAGGAAAGACACCGAGAGTGACCCATAATCGTCCGCAGCGAATTGGCTTTAGGGCTGATGGCCTTACTGAAGCAGCCAGTACCGAACACCTTGCTCCTCCAAGAATGCTTGGGCCTGAGCACCCTGCAGCAAGGCCATGGTTGATAACAGGCCGGCTTCCGTGCAACTACTTGCGGCCACGGTGACACAGCGCGGCGAGTTGGGAGCCGGCCAGCCCGTATAGGGATCGAGTATCTGACTATAGTGTATTCCGTCCTTGAGTAAGAAGCGGCGCGAATCGCCGCTGGTTGCAAGCGCTCCATGCTCGAGTTCCAGGACCATAGCCGCGTCTCGATCGATATCGGGCCGTTCGATTCCGACTTGCCACGGACCGGCCCGCCGCGATTTATTGGCACGCAAGTCGCCACCAAAATTGATTAGAAAAGGCGCGGAGCGACGCGCCGCGAGCAAATCGTATGCCCTATCCACCGCGTATTCCTTGCCGATGCCGCCAAAATCCAGCTCCATGCCGGAGGGTAGAAGAAGGTGCGGCGATTGCCACTTCAGCTTATCGAATCCAACAAATGGCAGCAGGGCTTCGACCGCGGCGGCTTCCGGAAGGCGGTCCGATCCATCAAATTTCCAGGCTCGGCGCAGTACGCCGGACGTCACGTCGAACAGTCCGCCGCTCAATGCGAAGCACTGCCTTGCAAAGTCGATCAGCCACGCGGTCTCATTGTCGACCTCGATTTCCATGCCGCGATTGCGCAAGATCCACGCAACGACGCTGTCGTCGCGATAGCGGCTATATTTCTGCTCCAGTCGCCACGCTTCGCGCGCTGCCAGGCCTCCCAGTTCCAATGCGGTCGACCGATCCGTCTTTTCAAACAGCACCTCACACGGGCTTTCCATGGCGTTAAAGCCAATGGCCAGCACTTCTCCGGCTCGCTCATCGACTGAGAGCTCTCCGCCACGAGACTGGTTCGGCGACTCGGCCACCGTGCCACACATTGAGTTCACAAACTCACTCCGACCTGAAACAGGATAGCCCGAAGATTTGGATACAGATCAAGCCCCTGCAGAACACCCGGCGCAGGGGCCCTATGATCGATGATCTGCTGATAGGGCCCGACTCGAAAACCTGGTTCGGTGCCGGTGCCTTCGATCTGATCGCCCAGTTTCAAAGCGTATTTCCGACCGTAGGTCAGTGCGTGAAAGGCGCCCAATCGTGTGTCCGCCGATCCACAGGTATTGCCCGGAATAGACGATCCGCTAATCCACGGGCACAAAAACTATAGCCAGCGGCAGGGATAAAAAGCATGACTATGTCGCGGTGCATGGGCGAGATGGACAAAACGCTCGCTCGAGATTAGGATCGGCCGTACTTTGCACTACAAAGCTTGTCGGTGTCTAGCGTGACAGATCTACACAAGGCGTTAGCCGAGATCCACTCGATCCGCGATCACCTCGCCCGCGACGCGGAATTTCGCGGTTATGGACCGACGACGCTGGCGGCAACCGGGGCCCTGGCGCTGTTGGCTGCGGCATCGCAGGCGCATTGGATCAAAGACCCCCAGCGCGAGATTTATGTCTATCTGGCCATTTGGGTTGCAACCGCCGCAGTATCGTTAGCCATGATCAGCCTCGAGGCCGCCACCCGTGCGCGGCGCGTACATTCGGGTCTGGCGACGGAGATGATGTTCCGTGCGCTAGGACAGTTTTTGCCAGCCATCGTTGCCGGTTTGATGCTGACCGTGGTGCTGGTCCGCGCCGCTCCGCAAAGTCTGTGGATGCTTCCGGGGCTGTGGCAGGTGCTGTTCAGTATGGGCGTATTTGCCTCGTGCCGATTTCTCCCGCGTCCGATGTTTGCAGCGGGGGTGTGGTATCTGGCCACTGGCCTCGCCTGTCTGGCCTTGGTAGGCGTAGAGCGCTCATTCTCGCCGTGGGCGATGGGCATTCCATTTGGCGTTGGCCAGGTGCTGGTCGCCGTCGTGCTTAAATTCAGTCACCGGGACACCTATGACGACCCGTAACAAAAAGTCTCAACCTCCACATCCGTTCGCCTATGACGGCCTTGATCGGCTGATCCACGAGCGCGCGCGGCTCGGCGTGCTCACTTCTCTGATGGCTCATCCAAAGGGCCTGTTGTTTGGACATCTCAAGCAATTGTGTGGGCTGACTGATGGTAATTTGAGCCAGCATCTGCAGGTGCTCGAGGTCGCAAAGCTGGTCGAGATATCCAAGGGCTATAAGGAGAATCGCCCGCAGACCATCTGCCGAATCACGCCACAAGGTCGAAAGCGTTATCTCGACTACCTTGCCGTGCTGGAACAGGTGGTCCTCGACGCGGCGACTGCGGTCAAGGTCGATTCACACCGCAGGGCGGCGCGAGCCCAGGTGCGCGGCTAATCATTTCGAACGTGGACATTCACGAGCGTCCAGACTCGTATTCACGAAGGTGAGCTAACTGTGCGTAATGCGCGGCCCTACCTGTTTATGCTGCTGATGATGGCGTCCGGATGCGCTCTCGCAGGTGGTGGGTTTCTCGGCATCGATCACGAATGGGCTTACGACAACAGCGGCATCTGGAAGCGCAGTTATCAGTCGGATCTCGCCTACGCGGTCCTTGCCACCGAAGGCGTTGGCGCGCTCTGGCTCGGGGACGATGATCATTGGGGTCACGAATTCTGGCAAAGCATCGATTCGACTGCGGTCTCGGGAATCTCCGCGGAGATTCTGAAGTATGCTTTCAGCCGCGCCCGACCATATCAGGGACTCGGCCCGAATAAGTGGTTTCAGGGCAGCTGCTGCCAGAGCTTTCCGAGTGGCGAGGTGACGTTGCAGGCGGCCTTCGTGACACCGATCATCCTCGATGAAACCGCGCGCGGTGACCCATGGATCTGGGCACTCGAGCTGTTGCCGCTCTACGACGGTATCGGGCGCCTTAAACAGCAGGCTCACTGGCAAACTGATGTGCTCGCTGGCTGGGCTCTCGGCACCGGGATAGGCTATTGGAGCGCGCACCGTGAAATGCCGCTGTCCGTTCAGATCCTGCCGCGCGGGTGGAGTGTCGGCTTGCAGAAGAGATTTTGACCTGCCAACCGGCCATCATGACTGCTTACCGAATCCCCGTCATTCGCCGCGGCGGTCCGGAACGAGCGATGGCCGGACACCCCCAAACCATGGAGCGCCGCTAAGCTGAAGATCCCGTTTGCCCTGATTGTATTGAGTGGGTGATCCTGGGTTAGAGTTAAGTTCGCGGCATTCGGGCAGCCGGCTGCCCGAGCCGAACCAATTTAGTCGGCGCCGGTAGAGGCATCAGGCGATGAAGACACGAAAGAATCAACCCTTTCCAAGCCGCCTGCGCTTCGCGTTCACCGGCGTCACGCATGCCCTTCGCACCGAGCAGAGCCTGCGGACACAATCGTTGGCGCTGCTGCTGGTACTTATCATCCTAACGGTTCTGCGACCCGCGGCACTCTGGTGGGCGCTAGTGATTCTTGCCGGGAGTGCCGTTCTAGCGGCCGAGATGTTCAACACCGCGGTCGAGCGGCTCGCCGACCACTTGCATCCCGACTTGCACCCCGAGATCCGCCTCGTGAAGGACTGTGCCGCCGGCGGCGTGCTGATCAGCTCGACCGGCGCCCTGGGCGTCGCCATCGCATTCCTCATCGCGATGATCCACGGATCCTGACGGCTCTTCGAGCGCCGCCAGAGTAGTGGCCTCGACCCACCGCCGCGCTCGTAGAAGTGTCAGCCATGGCGAGCAAAAGCTGCAGAGCTGCTTGGGCGTCCTCTACGCGAGGGGCCGCGTGTTTCGCGATTCATTGTCACCATGCGGCTCCAGCGGTCATTTCTTCGCTCCGGAGTAGCCTGCAGGCCCTATACCAAAGCCGCGCCGTTGCCAATGTTATGCTGCTTGCCCTGCTGACGACGGGCGGTTGTGCAACGCTGCCGGACGGGCACGGATGGGGTCAGGACGCGGCCATGATCCCAGGATGGCAGGCAGTGCGAGATGCAGCGGTACACGCGGCTGAAAGCCCGCGCACTTGGGGTCCACTGGCGGCGTCGGCGGTATTTCAAATCGACGGTTGGGATCGCAAGGTATCGAACTGGGCGAGAAACCACACGCCGATATTCGGCTCCGAGCAAAACGCCTTCGAATGGAGCGACCGCTTGCGCGCCGTATCGGGCTACGCTTACTACGCAAGCGTGCTCGCAACCCCGAGCGGCGACGATCCAGGCGAATGGATGCTCGACAAGCTGCGCGGAGCGGCTGTGGGTGAAGCCGCGATTGCTGCTACGAACGAAGAGAGTGCCTTGCTCAAGAGTGCGGCGGCACGGGAGCGACCGAATGGCCAGGACACACAGAGCATGCCCTCATCTCACACATCTCGCTCCGCGGTGCTCACAGAGCTCGCCGAACGTAATCTGCAGTCGCTGCCTATCAGTGATACGACGCAACGCGTGCTTGATGTCGGGCTGGATGCCTTGACCTATGGCACGGCATGGGCCCGCGTGGAGTCCGGGTTTCACTATCCGTCCGATACGTTGGTGGGTATGTCGCTGGGAAACTTCAGCGGTGCTTTCTTCAACGATGCCTTCCTGGGATTGCAGCAGACTTCCTCACGCCCAGGTCTTTCTATTGCCTTGCTGCCTCGAGGCGCGATGCTGAGCATGCAACTGCGTTATTGAGGTGAGAGTTCAGCCGGATGCGCGCGAGTCGACCAACACAGATCGCGCAATCACCGCACCAAGCGGTATCTGATCAATCATGGACGCCCCGGACCCGTGGGTATGAAATGGCATCTACAATCACAGCTTGGGTTGAACGCCTAGAGGGAGTGGCCTCCGGTGTCGGTGCCGCGCCGCGATTGGTTTCCCGAAGCGGCAGGGTTAATTGCCCTTGCCGTCGTGGTGACAGTGGCATTTGCCGTCACGCCGCTCGATATCGCCGCGGCACGGAATTTTTATCGCCCGGATGGCGTCGATCATTGGCCGCTTGGAAAGCACTGGCCCTGGTCGATCTTGTATCACGCAGTTTCAGGCTGAACCGGTGCCGACGCTGAACTATCGCATTGACCAGCGAGGCTGGATCACCGATCTGGATGCTGCTGCGACAATCCAAGTGCCTGTGGGAGATTTGCAACGCATTGTCGTGCGGCTGCAGCGCGGGAATATTCGCGTGACCGACGCCACGCAAGCGCGCGTGATCCACGGCGGCGTACTGCGCCTGCATCTGCGCACTGCAACAGGACAAGTGCGGCTGCCCAGCGATTGACTGCACACCCGCCGCCCAGTTTCCAATCTCCGCCATTGACTTCATAGCAGTTAATAGTTAACTTCATATAATAATTTTCGGATTGGAGGTAAATCGCCATGCTGCTGCTGATCCGCAACCAGATGATCAGGCTGGCATTCGCCAGCCACACTCGCGTGATCAGACTGAAAAGAGCCTGGCAGTTGCGCGGACAACCCCGAATCGGAGCACTGGACCATGTCACAATTCCGGTTCGAGACCTAGGTTTGGCGCGGCGGTTCTACTGCGAGGTGTTGGGTGCGGCTTACGCCATGACGGTCGACGATGAGACTTTTCGCCGCTTCGGTCGCCCCCCAGCCCCGAACGGTGGTGAAGGTTCGCATCACATATCGGTTTATCTGGGGGGACCGACGCGCATTGACCTGTTTCTGCAGAGTTCAGGACAACCGGCCGCTGCAGCGGGCCATCCGCACTTCGCATTTCATGTTTCGCCTCGCCAACTTCTGAAGTGGATAGCCATCCTGGCATCCCACCGAGTGCCGACGGAGGGGCCCTTGCAGCTCGGTCCCCCAGGGCAAGCCTCGCTCTACTTCAATGACCCGTTCGGCAACCACCTCGAGCTGGTGTGCCTCGGCTTCTCGAAGCCGATTCCCATCCGCCCGCCCGCGATGGCCGACATCGCCTGGAAGCACGGCTCGCTGGTATGAGCGATGTTCCGGTTGACGAACTCGGCGAGTTACTCCAGGAATTCGTCAACCGTGTGTCGCACCTGCAAGGCAAAACGCTCGCGGTGCTGACGCAGGAGCCCGTCACACTGCAGCAAGTCCTTTTGCTGCGCCGCTTGAACCAGATTGGCAATAGCACCCCGTCGGAGATCGCCGAGCGCATGCGCATGTCGCTTCCGGCTGTCAGCCAGATGGTCGATCGGCTGTTCTTGCTCGGACTGCTGATTCGCACTGAATCACTGGATGACCGCCGGAAAAAGAATATTACCGTTACCTCCAGGGGGCGTGCGCTGCTAGAGCGTGTGCGTAAAGCGCGCGCGTCCGAATACGCGGCTGGAGTTGCGCCGTTGCCGCCCAAGCTGCGATCTGATCTGGCCAAACTGCTGCGCCGCGCACTGGAGATCCTGCCGATGGAATCCCGGGCTATTGACGATACCACTCCAGCGATCAGTTCAAATCGCGCGACAGGATCAACTTGAGCACGACCCGATCAGTGGCACTCGTCAGTCCCAGTCCGATCCCACCCTCTACAGTCCAGGGCTTGCCGTTGTAATCCAGGACTCCGAACAGCTGGTGCTGCTGCTGGTTGGCGGCGAAAAACCCTCGCAACGGGCCGAATTCATCGTACTCCTCCGCGGCAACGGCCCATATCTTATTAAAATTGTACGCAACCCGCGTGGCCGGAGCGAAATCAAGTTGCGCAAATCCTCTATAGGAATTATCCAGGATCGGATTGACGATGACGTCCAGTGGCCCAAAATGCCAACCGATGATTGGGCGGATCTCCTGCGTGTAGCGGTTTTGATTCCAGTGCACGGTGTTGTAGCTGAACTCGAAATTCACCCCGTAAATAAAGCGCTGGTTGGCGGCATCGGGCTCGACAAACAGCGCACGCAGCTTGAAACCGTTGAACGTCACGGCGCCATTGCCGGCGAGACTGTACAAAGGCAGATAAAGGCCCGCCTCAAACCATGGCGCCGCACCGTACGCCCACTCAGGCACGCCATTGAGCGTGTGGTCCGGGCCGATACCACCCGGGTAATCAGGGTTGGTGCGGCCGTCCGGAGTGTAATTATTGTGCCATGTCAGATTGAAGGTACCCGGTGCGGCAATTTGCGCGTCGTAAACCTGGATCTCATCGGTTTGCGCAAATATGGCTTGTGGCCGGGCCACCCACATGATCACCAGAATTGCGAAGCGGCGCGCCAGCATGTCACTGGCGAGGCTACCACGCTGTTAAGGCGAGACAACGGCGATCGGATGCATGTGAATACTAATTCAGGAGATCTATCGAGCTCCATTGAGAGTGCGTCGCGTTTGCATCGCATACCCATAAACGGATGGTGTCTAGAGAGGCGGATCCCAGGCGTTCGGACTGATCTTGATGTTGATCAGTTGTCGGTTCACAACGTTGCATTACCACGGCAATGTGTCCGCATGTCGATACCGCAATCCAAGGTCACTGCGCAGGGCCAGATCTCCGTCCCGGCCGAGGTACGCAAGAAGCTCGGCATCGGAGCTGGCTCTGTGCTCGAATGGCACGAGCAGGATAGGAACGTCGTGGTCCGGCGGGCGTGACGCTTCAGTTCGTCTGAGGTCCACCAGGCGCTATTTCAGCAAGGCGCGCCCAAGGGCAAGAGCGTGCCCGACGTGAAGGCAGGCATTCGCGCAGCCATGCGGCGGCGGCGTGCTCGCGGTTGATACGAACGTCCTTGTTCGGCTCCTCGCGCGTGATGATGCCGACCAGGTTCATGCTGCGGAAGCCTTCATCAGCAAGGGAGCCTGGGTATCGCACCTGGTCCTGGCGCAAACCCTTTGGGTGCTCGACTCTGTCTGTGATCTCTCGCGTGTGCAGATCGCAACGGCAATAGAGATGCTGCTGAACCATAGGGCAATAAGCCTTCAGGACGCGGATATCGTGACCGCGGCGCTAAATCACTATCGCCAACGGTCAGCGGTCGAATTCTCGGACTGTCTCGTACTGGAAATTGCGAGAAAAGCAGGACACCTGCCGGTTGGCACCTTTGACCGCAACTTTGCCCGGTTAGATCGCGTCCAACGCCTGGGATAATTGCGCTGCCTGCTTGCCGGACGCCCCCAGACGCGACTGGACTTAGGTTCTGGAGGCGGCCTGTCTCATCAGCTTGATGGGACCCGCGCAGGTTTCATCAACAACGATTTCGATCTCATGTGCATGCATAAGTTCGCCGGTGAGCCGCTGGCGCGTGGCGCGCTGGCCGGCCGCGTGTCGAGCGTGCAGAGCAACTACCACATCCCGATCTCCAATACGGCTGCCGGCTTGCCCGTGCTCGAGAACCGCTGCGGCAGTTCGCCATCGAATATCGGCGTGTCCAATTGATACTGTGTCGCGCAACAGCCTCCGGCTCGGCTGACTCAAGCCGCCAATTCTTGCTCGCCTGATGTGCCCCGAGCGCGCCTCGAATGGCATAGGTAGTTTCAGCAATGCGGAAGACTCCGAAGCGAGCCTACAATGACGGAACACAGCGTGGCGAAAGCGACCAGCGCGTGGCTGGCCCCATTGAGTTATTTGGACGGAGAAACCCGATATGGACGATGTGGTAATTACGGCCGCGCTGCGCACTGCGGTGGGTAAATTCAACGGCTCACTTGCAAAGCTCCCCGCCTCCGATCTGGGTGCGCAAATTATCAAGGCCTTGCTCAGACGCACTGGCGTTGACCCGGCTCTGGTGTCTGAAGTCATCATGGGACAGGTGCTCACGGCGGGTATCGGCCAGAACGGCGCCCGACAAGCAATGATCCGCGCTCTCATACCAGACACTGTGCCGGCAATGACGATCGGGAAAGTATGTGGCAGCGGCCTGAAGGCGACGCATCTTGCGGCACAGGCCATAAAGTGCGGCGATGCTGAGATCATCATTGCCGGCGGTCAGGAAAATATGAGCGCAGCGCCTCATGTATTGCCGGGGTCTCGAGATGGCTTTCGCATGGGCGATGCCAAACTCATTGATAGCATGATCATCGACGGACTCTGGGACGCGTACAACAACTATCATATGGGTACGACGGCGGAAAATGTGGCCAGGAAATACGAGATTTCCCGTCGCGAGCAAGATGAGTTTGCGGCCGCATCGCAGCAAAAGGCCGAAGCCGCGCAAAAGGCGGGTAGATTCAAGACCGAGATTGCGCCGGTAGAGATTATTACCAAGAAGGGCACCACGCTCTTTGACGCGGACGAATATATCCGTCCGGGCACTACGGTCGAGGCGCTGGGCGAACTCAAGCCCGCTTTCGGCAAAGACGGGACGGTTACGGCCGGAAATGCTTCGGGTCTTAATGATGGCGCGGCTGCGGTCATGATGATGTCGGCGCGCAAGGCCGATGAGCTGGGACTGGAACCGTTAGCCCGGATCAAGGCCTATTCATCTGCAGGCGTCGATCCGCAGATTATGGGCATGGGACCCGTCCCGGCCAGCCAGCTGTGTCTTAAGAAGGCCGGCTGGACGCATCAGGAACTCGATCTGATGGAAATCAACGAGGCGTTCGCCGCGCAAGCGATCGGGGTTAATCGACAGATGGGCTGGGACACTTCAAAGATCAACGTCAATGGGGGCGCGATCGCCATCGGTCATCCCATAGGCGCCTCAGGCTGCCGAATCCTTGTAACATTGCTGCACGAAATGATTCGTCGCGACGCGAAGAAAGGCCTCGCCAGTCTATGCATTGGCGGAGGCATGGGCGTGGCCCTCGCTGTTGAACGTTAGTTTCCGAGGTATTGAACGAGCTAAACCAACTGTAACCAGGAAGTGAGCGCTATATGGCATCCACAAAAAGAATTGCACTGGTCACCGGTGGCATGGGCGGGCTCGGTGAGGCGATCTGCTTCAAACTGGCGGCGCTGGGCTACACCGTCGTTACAACCTGCTCGCCAGCCAACGCTCGGGCGCAGGAGTGGCTCCAGTCGATGAAGCAACAGGGGTTTAACTTTCACGCCTATGCCTGCGATGTGACCGACTGGGAATCCTGTCAGGCCTGCGTTCGCAAGATTACGGCGGAGATCGGGCCGGTGGACGTCCTGGTGAATAACGCCGGCATCACCCGCGACATGACCTTCAAGAAGATGGACAAGATCAACTGGGACTCAGTGATGCACGCGAACCTCGATTCGTGCTTCAACATGACGAAGCAGGTTTGCGATGGCATGGTGGACCGCAGCTGGGGCCGAATCATCAACATCTCATCGGTCAATGGCCAGAAAGGCGCCTTCGGACAAACCAACTATTCCGCCGCTAAAGCTGGCATGCACGGTTTCTCTAAGGCCCTCGCCTTAGAAGTTGCTCGCAAGGGCGTGACCGTCAACACCATTTCACCGGGCTACATCGGTACTAAAATGGTCACGGCGATCCCGAAGGACGTGCTTGACACCAAAATTATTCCGCAGATTCCCATGGGTCGACTCGGCAAACCTGAAGAAGTGGCCGGACTCGTGGCTTACCTGGCGAGCGACGAGGCTGCCTTTGTGACCGGCGCGAACATTGCGATCAATGGCGGCCAGCATATGCAGTAGGGTTAAGAACGATGAGCGCCCTCGCTACCGGCGCGCCCGCTCATAAACCAGCTGCGCGACGACGCTGGGGTCGGCGAGCGTCGAAATGTCCCCGAGCTGATCGTATTCGTTGGCGGCGATTTTACGGAGAATTCGCCGCATGATCTTCCCGGAGCGCGTTTTCGGAAGCCCCGGCGCCCATTGAATGACGTCGGGTGTCGCAATCGGGCTGATTTCCTTGCGGACCCAGGCACGCAACTCGCTGCGTAGAGGTTCGCTCGGCTCGGCTCCTGCAATCAATGTAACGTAGACGTAAATGCCTTGTCCTTTAATGTCGTGTGGGAACCCCACGGCGGCTGCCTCCGCCACCTGAGGATGAGCCACTAGCGCACTTTCAATTTCTGCAGTGCCCAAGCGGTGACCGGCCACATTGAGTACATCGTCAACACGACCCGTGATCCAGTAGTACCCGTCCGCATCCCGACGCGCGCCATCGCCGGTAAAATACATTCCAGGGAAGGTCTTGAAGTATGTGTCGATAAAGCGTTGATGCTCGCCATATACCGTACGCATTTGTGCGGGCCAGCTATCAAGCAAGACCAGATTGCCCTCGCAGGCGCCCTCTTGGATTCGACCCTCGCTGTCAACGATGGCGGGTCGCACGCCAAAAAAAGGCACAGTGGCCGAACCGGGCTTAAGATCGACCGCGCCCGGCAAAGGGCTGATCAGAATCCCACCGGTCTCCGTTTGCCACCAGGTGTCGACAATCGGACAGCGACCATCGCCAACCACGCGGTGATACCATTCCCACGCTTCGGGATTGATCGGTTCACCTACTGAACCCAGAAGACGCAAACTCTTGCGCGACCAGGCTTTCACAGGCGCTTCGCCTTCACGCATGAGCGATCGGATTGCGGTGGGTGACGAATATAAAATGGTTACCTTGTGCTTATCGACGACCTGCCAGAATCGGCCGGTGTCGGGATAATTGGGTACGCCCTCGAACATGACGGTCGTGGCACCATTGGCCAGCGGGCCATAGACGATATAGCTATGCCCGGTAACCCAACCGATGTCTGCTGTCGCCCAGTAAATGTCGTCCTCGCGAAGATCAAAGATGGCCTGATGCGTGAACGCCGCATAGACCAGATAACCGCCACTGGTATGCAGTACGCCCTTGGGCTGGCCTGTGGATCCGGAGGTGTACAGAATGAAGAGGGGATCTTCGGCGTCCATCACTGCCGCTGGACAGGATTTTGACTGCTGCAGCACCAAGTCGTCGTACCAGCGATCACGCGGAGCGTACATCGGGACGCGTGCACCGGTGCGCCGCACGACCAGTACGTGCTTGACGCACTCGGTACCTTCGATGCTCAGCGCCCCGTCAACGTTCACCTTCAGCGCAACACGCTTGCCACCGCGCATCCCCTCGTCGGCGGTAATGACCACGGCCGAATCGCAATCCGCAATCCGGCTGCCCAATGCCTCGGATGAGAAGCCGCCGAACACGACGGAATGAATCGCTCCGATTCGCGCGCATGCGAGCATTGCAACGGCGATTTCTGGAATCATGGGCAGGTAGATGGTAACGCGATCGCCCTTTGCCACGCCCAGGGAGGTCAATGCGTTCGCGCACTGGCAGACGCGCTCGTGCAGCTGCCGATAGCTGATGTATTCGGAGCGTTCTGGGTCGTCACCCTCCCAGATTATCGCGGTTTTGTCGCCGCGACTTTCCAGGTGACGATCCAAGCAGTTACTGGCGACATTGAGCTTGCCGTCGCAGAACCAGCGGATGTGAAAATCTTCTTCGGCATAGCTCGTGTCTTTGGCCACCGAAAACTTCTGAATCCAATCGATGCGTTGGCCGATGCCGGCCCAAAAGCGATCTGGATCCTCAACCGACTGCGCATACATGCGCTGATAGTCGGCGCGATTAATATGCGCCGTGGCAGCAAGGTTCTCGGGAACCGGATAGATTTTTTGGTTCATGGCGTCACTTCATTGGATTTATCAACGGACAGTCAACCAAGGCGACACGCCGTACAGACAATGCGTCTCGCCTAGTGACCCCCCCGGTCTGGCCTGCGCGTCCACCGCGGCGCGCTTATCGCCCCTCCACCTCCCCTGGTCTTCCGATCCCCGGCGGCAATTCGCACATAGAGGAACGGATCAGAAAGCGCAGGTTCAGTGGCGCCTCGAGGGAAAAACTGGCACCGCGCCCCGGCACGACGTCCACTGTCCAGCGCGTGTGGGCCCAGCGGCGCAGTTGCTCCCGATCCATCCAAAACTCGCAGCCAACGATCTCGCCCACCTTCTCATCGACGTCGCCCAGCTGAAATTCCCCAACTTGAAAACACATCGGTGCACTGCCGTCGCAGCAGCCTCCCGACAGATGGAACATGATTGGACCATGATCCTTCTTCAGCTGTTTAATCAGCACGCGAGCCGCGGTGGTAGCGGTCACGCGGGCCGGAGTCACTGAAGCAATCTTATCCAAATATTAGTTCCGAATCCCCACCAAGGCGCCTAACAGGGACACTTCCCGAATTATGACCTGTTCAGCGCCCTGCAACCCGCCATGCCCGGTCGGCCTAAAAGAAGCCCAGCGCCTTCTGGCTGTAGCTGACCAGCATATTCTTGGTCTGCTGATAATGATCCAGCATCATCTTGTGCGTTTCACGGCCAATCCCAGACTTTTTGTAGCCACCAAACGCCGCGTGCGCCGGATAGGCGTGGTAGCAATTGGTCCACACACGTCCGGCTTTGATGCCCCGGCCAAAGCGATACGCCAGGTTCAGATCGCGCGTCCACACGCCCGCTCCTAAGCCATACAGCGTGTCATTCGCGATCTCCAACGCCTGTTCCGGAGTATCGAAGGTGGTCACCGAGACTACCGGGCCAAAGATCTCCTCCTGGAAGACGCGCATTTTGTTGTGCCCCTCCAATACCGTGGGCTTGATGTAGTAGCCGCCGGCCAGCTCGCCGGCCAATTTGTTGGCGGTACCGCCGGTCAGTACCTTCGCGCCTTCCTTCTTACCGATATCGATATAGGAGAGAATCTTCTCAAATTGATCGTTGGAGGCCTGGGCACCGATCTGGGTGCTCATTTCGAACGGGTCACCCTGGCGAATGCTCTCCACGCGCTTGATCGCCTTTTCCATGAAACGCTCGTAGATCGAGCGCTGCACGAGCGCCCGTGACGGACAGGTGCACACCTCACCCTGGTTCAGCGCGAACATCGCAAAGCCTTCCAGCGCCTTGTCCACGAAGTCGTCATCTTGCCTAAGAACGTCCTCGAGAAAGATATTCGGCGACTTGCCACCGAGTTCCAGAGTCACAGGAATGATGTTTTGCGAGGCATACTGCATGATCAGCCGGCCGGTGGTGGTTTCTCCGGTAAAGGCTATCTTGGCGATCCGCGAACTTGAAGCGAGCGGCTTGCCAGCCTCGAGACCGAAACCGTTTACGACATTGAGCACGCCCGGCGGGAGCAAATCCTGGATGAGCTCCATCAACACCATGATGCACAGCGGCGTCTGCTCGGCGGGCTTTAGTACCACGCAATTGCCGGCCGCCAGCGCCGGCGCCAATTTCCAGACCGCCATCAGGATCGGAAAATTCCAGGGAATGATCTGCCCGACAACCCCGAGCGGCTCGTGAAAATGATAGGCCACCGTGTCATCGTCGAGTTCTCCGAGCGATCCTTCCTGAGCTCGCACACAGGCGGCAAAGTAGCGGAAATGATCGACGGCGAGCGGCATGTCCGCGAGATTCGTCTCGCGGATCGGTTTGCCATTGTCGTAGGTTTCCACCGCGGCGAGGAAAGGCAAATACTCCTCCATGCGGTCCGCGATGCGATTAAGCGTCCGGGCCCGATCGGCCACGCAGGTGCGCCCCCACTTGTCCGCAGCCGCGTGCGCGGCGTCGATTGCCAGCTCGACATCCTCCGCCTGGGACCGGGCTATCTGACAGATGACCTGGCCGGTGGTCGGGGAAACGTTGTCAAAGTAGGCCCCGTTGACCGGCGCGACCCAGCGGCCACCGATGAAATTTTCATAGCGGCCGTGCAGGGGGATCGTACGCTCAAGGGACTTTAGGTGCGCAGCAAACGACGCGCTCTGATTCATAGGACCGGCAGCGGTTGAACTGCTCGTGTCACGGTGCAGCACGGCACTCTTGGCATTCATATCTGCTCTCCTTCAAGGTCGGGGTTGATCCGGAAGGCCCCGGTCAGCCGCGTGGGCGAATTCACGCTAACGCAGCTAACCTACGCGCTTTCTTCCACACTGGCCTTGCGGATACTACGGATGTTCGCTCAATGAAGCCTGTGCATGCCAATCGGGCGCCTCGGCCAAATTGGTGGCAACCCACCCGGACATGGCAGTCCTGAGGGGGCTTAAGCTCCCGCCACGGCAAGCGATGCTATGGCTTGAAATTCGTCCTCATACGATCGACGGCACTCTTTACGTCTTCCCCGACTTTGTCCATGTGAGCCTTCATCTGCTCCCAGGCACCCTCATTGGCGCTTTTCAGCTTGTGGAAGTTCTCCCAAGCTTGCGCTTGTGCGGCGCGCAGCGTTTCGAGATTTTTCTCGTACTGGAGCTTGGCGTGCGCCTCAATCTGCTCGGCACTGGATTTGAAACGGTCGGTTTGCGCTTTCCACTCGTTCAGCTGCTTTTCGATCAACGCCTGATAATCTTCCCGAAGTCCCATGATATTTCTCCTGCAATCGGTATAACGTTTTGCAGCGCAATGTCGCCTCGAATATGCACTGTCGGCCGCATCGGCATTCGATTCTTAAGTGGTTCCCAAGCTATCGTCGGTGCGCTAGGGTACAGCCGGCAGCGTTTGCGCCTCAACTTCTCTTCACCCGACCGTGAGACAGCTGCTGGAGCCAGGGTACTTCAGCGCGGCGCAAGCCAATTGGCAATCGCCGCTGGCACTTCGCGCTGCGCCCGCGCGCTGATGTACATGCCGATATGTCCGAGATCAAATTTCAGCTCAGTATAGTCGGTGCTGCCCACCAGCCGTTGCAGAGCTAAGGAGGCGTCGGGGGGCACTAGATGATCGCGGGTGCCGATCAGATTCAATATTGGCAACCGTAGGGCGCGCAGATCGATTTTGCGACCGCCGATTACAACGCAGTTTTGCACCAGACGGTTTTCCTGGTAGAACCAGGTTACAAACTCCCGGAACGCGGCGCCCGCCTGGTCCGGGCTGTCGAAGATCCATTGCTCAACGCGCATGAAGTTCTCGATGTGCGCCCGATCGGGGCTGGCCGCCAGCAGGTGCATGTACTTCTGCTGCGTGAGCCGAAATGGCATCAAAGATAAAAACAGCTGATTGAGCGCATCGCCCGAGACGTTTCCATTATTCACCCAGGCCGCAATATCGATCTTGCTGACCCACTTTGACAGCAGGTCCGCGGGGGTATGGAAGTCCACTGGCGTGACCATCGTGATCAGGTTTCGCACGCGCTGCGGATGCAGCGCGGAAAAGCATATGCTGAGCACCCCGCCCTGACACACTCCCAGCAAATTGAGGGCCCTCAGCCGGCGCGCCTTCAAAATCTGGTTCACGCAGCCGGCCAGATAGTCGTCGATGTAATCGGCCAGCGTAGTGAGCCGATCCGCTCCGTCGGGGTAGCCCCAATCGATGAGATACACATCCACACCTTGCGCCAGGAGGCTGCGGATCAGCGACCGGTCCTCCTGCAGGTCCAGCATGTACGGCCGGTTAACCAGCGCATAGACGATAAGCAACGGCACGCCGCCGGTGGGCCGCGCAATCGGCCGGTAGCGATAGAGTCTGAGCTTACCCGACTCCCATACCGCGTCCCTCCGCGAGCAACCGGCCGCGCCATCGCTCGCCGCCGCTTGCGCCGCGTAGAAGGAGGTCCCGGTCATTGTTTTGACTTGCGGCGTGCGGGCCGTGTCCGGCTCGCTGCAACCCGCGGTTTGCGTTTATTTTGCGCCGCGCGCAGCAGCTCCTCCACGGATTTCAGGCGCTGCGTCAGCGTATTAATTTCGCTGCGCGTGGGCAGATCAAGCAGTTTCGCCATATGCTCGATGCTCGCCTGCAGTTCTCGGCGCCATTGGCTGGTCGCGTTCACGTACTCCGCCAGCGCGTTGCAGAAGGCCTCACCGTGGGCCACGCGAGCATAGGCCTCTTCCGCACAGTCGATCCAGGTGTCATAGAGCTGGCGCAACATCTCGGCGCTGACCTCGCCGGGGTGCGGCGCCACGAGCCGTGCGGCAAAGGCTGCGGCGGCTTCGCGCAGCGCATCGGACCACAGGCGTTGCAGCCGGCGCTGCGCATCATCGATACGCCGCGAGGCTTCGGCCATGCGCTGCCAACGTTGCTGGTGTTCACGGGTGGCGCCGAATGCCGGCGAATCGCCCATGTAGGGCGGCGGCGCGCCCTGGCCCGCGCCGGCGCCAATCCCCGAGCTCCATGGCAATCGAAATTCGGTGAACTGCTCACGAAGAAAGTCACTGAAGACCCGCGCCGCCTCGCCCGCCGCCGGCGCATCGGCCGCGCCATCGAGAAAGCTGCGCGCCGCAGCCGTGAAGCGCTTGGCCCCATCCATGAATGAACCAAGGCCGAACCCGCCCTCGCGCCCGAACCCGGCTTGTGAGCCAGGGGGGGCCGGGACCCATAGCGACGCGAGCTCCTGCCACTGCCGCCACAAATCATGATCCACCGTTTGCCTCCTCGTATGCACTGCAAAACATACTCATTTCGCGATACATCCGTGTTAAATTGCGGAAGATGAGACATAAGGCATTGTTTTTTATCCGATCGCTAGCGTATAAGTGAACATGGTGTAGGGCATTCGGCTTGGTAGGTTGTGCATTGCGAAAGATTTGGTCTAGGATGCCGGCGGGCTATGGATAGGACGATGCAGCAAGAACGCCTCATACGAAAATACTCAAATCGCCGCCTCTACGATACAGGCGGCAGCCGCCACGTGACACTCGACGATCTGCGACAGCTGATTGTGGCCGGGGAGAAAATCAAGGTGGTCGACGACAAGTCGGGCGAGGACCTGACGCGGTCGGTGCTGCTGCAGATCATCAGCGAGCAGGAGCAGTTCGGATCGCCGGTCTTGGGTTCAGAATTGCTCGAAATGATCATCCGCTTCTACGGCCGCCCCATTCAGGCGCTGCTCAGCGGCTGTCTCGAACAAGCCTTTACCACCATGCTTCGGCAACAGGAGACGATGCAGTCAGAGATGGCCAAGGCGCTACAGACGCCGTTTGCGCCGTTGACCGAACTGACACGCAAGAACATGGAGCTATGGGATCAAATGCAGGCAGCTACGCGCAAGGCATTCACCGGCCAAGGCGCCGACACCGCAAAAGCGGCGCACGAGCACGACAGTAAGACTCAGAAGAGCAGCAAGGGAAAGTGACGCAGCATGGATATTCGCAATAAAACAATTGTGGTGACCGGCGCGGGGCGCGGCATCGGGCGAGCGATAGGCTTGCAGCTCGCGCGCCGCGGCGCAGATGTTGCCCTTTTCGATTTGAATGCGGCGGAACTGGAAGAGACACGCGCGCTGTGCGCGGCTGAGGCGGTGCAGGCACGCGCCTATCGGGTGAACGTCGCCGACGAAAGCGAAGTTTCCGCCGCCATGACGCGCGTCGCGACCGACTTCGCCCGCTTGGACGGGCTGGTGAACAATGCCGGGATCGTGCGTGATGCCTTGCTGGTGAAGGTGAAAGACGGCGCCGTGGTCGGGCGCATGACCATGGATCAGTGGAACGCGGTCATCGGCGTGAATCTCAGCGGCGTGTTCCTGTGCGCGCGTGAAGCGGCTGCCCACATGATCGAACTCGGCAAGGGCGGTGTGATCGTCAATATTTCCAGCATCTCGCGCGTCGGCAACGCTGGGCAGAGTAACTACAGTGCCGCGAAGGCCGGGGTCGAATCCATGGGTGTGGTGTGGGCAAAGGAGCTCGCGCGCTACGGTATTCGCGTCGGCTCGGTTGCGCCCGGCTTTACCCACACCGAGATTCTGGCCTCGATGCGACCGGAGGTACTGGACAAACTCACCGCGCCGGTGCCGCTAAAGCGTCTGGGGAAACCTGACGAAATCGCTCACGCCGTACTGTTTATCTTTGAGAACGATTTCTTCACCGGCCGCTGCCTCGATGTCGATGGGGGCTTGCGGCTCTGAGCCCAGCGGCTCGGCCTCAACGCCAAGTACACTGCAGATCCGACGGCTCACCCACTTCACGCGGACGACCGAATCCGACAGCAGCCCATCCGTCGGACACTCGTGCCCGAGATCGGCGGTATCGAACGCCGGCAGCGGCAATCCAAGACGAGTCATGACCAGTGCTTCAACCGCTTGGGCTTCGTACTCGAACCAGGTGCAATGCGGGCCCGGACGCGCCTCTCGATGTGCTAGCCAATGCACCAGCTCATGCACGAGCGTCAGCAGCTGCTGCTCTGGACTCAGGCCCAGGCGCAGCGTAATCACGTCGCCGCGAAGCTGGCCACACACGCACTCGGGCAAAGCGGTCCGCGCCAAGCGAGCGCCGCTTTGCTCAACATATGCCTCGAGAGAGCGGATGTGGTTGAGGATCGCTGTCACTGCACGGCCTCGGTGTGGCGCAGCCCAATCATGCTCCCGCGGCTTTGCCGGCGTCCAACGTTGCCAGAATCTTCTACTGCGCTGCATATATTATTTGCCGACTTACGCACTTTTAATTCGCCGGTATACGTACTTATACTTATATAAACCAGTCACTTATCAGTAGGATGGTAGTCCACATGGGTAGATAAAAGTCTTCTTGCACTGCATACAAATTGCGCTATACTTGGACCCGTACCGACACCCCCCGACTCAGGAGAGCTGCTATGAGCAACACAACTTTTGATCCCACGAGCATCTTTGAAGCCTATCGCAACGCGTTCGCGCCGGCCCTCAAGGCCCAGCAGGAAGGCATCAAGGCCATTGACCGCGTAGGCCGCTATCAGTACGCCGTTGCCGGCGATTACATGGAGTGGAGCCTCGCCCAGGCTAAGGCGGCCCTTGGCGCACAGAGCCCGGCCGAATTCGTGTCCAAGCAGATCGAACTCACCACCGCGCTCAGCGAAAAGCTGCGGACGCGCGTGCAGGAGTTTGTCACTCTTGCGACCGACACACAGACTGGCTTCACTGAAGTGGTGAGCCAGGCGACCGCCAAAGTCGTAGAGGTCAGCAACAAGAAAGCGGCCTGATGCTCCTGTGGGCGCCGACTCGGGCGCCAATGAGCTATCGCCTGCTCGCAATAGGGCCACAGCTGTCGGCGGGGGCACCGCGAGGTGCCTCCGCTGACAGTTGTATAGTGCAGGCAAAAGGTTGACTGCAATGCCTCACACATGGGTAGCAAGCACGTGGATCACGTTACCAACCTGAGCGCCGAGAGTGTCAAATCACCGGAACCTCAGGACCCGGCTGAGCTGGCGCGTGCATTGCGCGCGCAGCTGGCAGATGTGACCGGAGGACTGGCCCCCGACGTGTATGTGAACGCGTGGTGGGACTGGTACTTGAACCTTGCCAATGAGCCGCCCAAGCAGCTGCAGATCATGCAGGATGCGCTGGCGAAGATGGTCGACAACTGGACCTTTGGTCTGCGGGCGGCGGCCGGGCAGGCGCTGCCACCGGGCGAAGGTGATAATCGCTTTGGCGGCGATGCCTGGGCCCAATGGCCCTTCAACGTCTACGCGCATAGCTATCGCAATTACGTCGACTGGTGGCAGAAGGCCTGGTCGAACGTGCCGGGCGTCGCCCCGGAAAATGAACGCACCTTGCATTTCGTGGCCCGCAACGCTCTCGAGGCCATCTCCCCCGCCAACTATTTTGCCACCAACCCCGAACTGCTGGAGGCCACCCGTGCCGAATCCGGCAAGAATCTGGTGCGCGGCTTCAGCAATTGGCTCGAAGACGTCGAGCGCACCTTCGCAGGCAAGGGACCGAGGGGCACCGAGAAATTCGTCGTCGGCCGCGACGTCGCCGCAACGCCCGGCAAAGTCGTGATGCGAAACGAGCTTGTGGAATTGATCCAATATTCGCCCGCGACCGAAACGGTTTTCGCCGAACCGATCCTCATCATCCCGGCGTGGATCATGAAGTACTACATTCTCGACCTGTCTGCGAGCAATTCCCTGGTGAAGTACCTGGTCTCGCAGGGTCATACGGTGTTCATCGTGTCGTGGAAAAACCCGAATGCCAGTGACCGCGCGCTCGGTATGGACGACTACCTGCGGCTCGGCATACGGGCCACGGTCGAAGCGGTTTCGCGCATCGTACCGGATCATAAAATTCACTCAGTGGGATACTGTATCGGCGGCACCCTGCTTTCGATTGCCGCGGCAGCCTACGCCGCCGAAGGTGATCGGCGGCTGGCGAGCTTGACGCTGCTGGCAGCGCAGGAGGATTTCAGCGAGCCAGGCGAGCTGTCCGTATTCATCAGCCCGAGTCAGCTCGATATGCTGGAGGCGGTCATGGACCGCGGCGGCGTGCTCAAAAGTGAACAGATGGGCGCGGCGTTCACGCTGCTGCGTTCGCGCGATCTGCTGTGGACTCCGGCAGTCAATACCTACCTGCGCGGCAAGCGTGAATCACCGAATGATTTGATGGCTTGGAACGCCGACGGGACGCGCATGCCCTGCCGTATGCACGCGCAATACCTGCGCCAGCTGTACCTCGACAACTCGCTGGCACGCGGCGAGTTTCAGGCCGAAGGGCGCCGTATCGATCTGGCCGCCATCCAAATACCCATGTTTGTAGTCGGTACGGAGACCGATCACGTCGCGCCGTGGCAGTCGGCCTACAAAGCTCGCGGTTTGACACGCTCGACCGACTACACCTTCCTGCTGACCTCAGGTGGCCACAACGCGGGCATCGTCAGCGGCCCGGTGCACCCGCGCCGACGCCATCGCGTGCGCACCTGGCTGAATGCCAGCGACACACTCACGCCACAAGTATGGTTTGAGACGACGCAGCCCCAGGCAGGCTCATGGTGGCCGATCTGGCAGCACTGGCTGGCACAGCATTCCACTCAGGCACTGGTGGCGCCACCGCCGCTTGGATCCCCAGCGGCCGGCTACCCGCCGATCGCCGATGCACCCGGAGGGTACGTGCTGCAAAAGTAGCCGCAGCGGATAGGCGCGAGGTGCAACAGCGTGAAGATTCCTGAGATCCTGCAGATCGAGACGCCGCATGCACCCGGCGCGCTGGCGAGCGTGCTCAACGTACTCGCGCAGATGGGGCTGGTGCTCGAGCACGTGAGCAGCGTGCGGCGCGACCAGGACCGCACGCTCTGGGAAATCACGGTTGAGATCGATATCGCGGCACATGCCGAACTGGTTGAGCGGTTGAACGCGCTTCCTTCGGCACGCTTTGTCGGCTGGTCGGATCGCGTCTTCGATCGCCACCGCGGGGGCAAGATCGAGATGCACTCGCGCGTGGTGATCTCCACACAGCAAATTCTGCGCGACATCTACACACCAGGTGTCGCTCGTGTGTGCCTGGCGATCCAGGCAGACCCGGAGAAGGCATTCGACTTCACCTACCTCGGCCGCGCGGTGGCAATCGTGACTGATGGGTCGGCCATTCTGGGACTCGGAAATATCGGTCCGCGGGCCGGGCTGCCGGTCATGGAGGGCAAGGCAGCCCTGTTTGCCGCACTGGTCGGAATCAGCGGCATTCCGATTCTAATCGAGAGTGGCGCGGTCGATCACTTCGTCGATGTCGTCTGCTCGATCGCCCCGTCTTTTGGCGCGATCCTGCTCGAGGACATCAGCGCGCCGCGGTGCTTTGAGATCGAGCAGAAGCTGCGCGCGCGGTTGTCGATGCCGGTATTGCACGACGATCAACACGCGACGGCCGTGGTCGTGCTGGCGGCGTTGTTGACTGCGACGCGGCAGATCGGCGTGAGGCTCGACGCGCTCACGGTGGGTGTCGTCGGGCTAGGTGCGGCGGGTCTCGGTATAGCGCGCCTGCTGCATGCGTACGGGGTGAAGCAGCTGCTGGGCACGGATCTGCGTGCGGAAGCCACGGCTCGCCTGGTGCAGCTGCACGGTCATCGCGCCAGCCTCGAGGAAATTCTTGCGCGCGCGGACGCGGTCGTCTGCACCACCGGGGTGAAGGGCCTGATTGCGCCCGAGCGGATTCGACCTGGGCAGATCATCTTTGCACTCTCCAATCCCGACCCAGAGATCGATCCGACCGTTGCGCTGGCTGCGGGCGCCGTCATCGCCGCTGACGGCAAGAGCATCAACAATGTGCTGTGTTTCCCAGGGCTGTTCGATGCAGCGCTGCGCTCGCGGGCGCGCGCATTTACCGATGCCATGCTGGTCGCGGCGGCGACCGCGCTCGCCGGGGCCGCGCACGGCGAGCAGCTGTTACCCGATCCGCTGGAGCCCGCCCTTCACGAGCGTGTCTCGCAGGCCGTCCAGGCGGTGGTCCTTCGCACGGGCAGTTAAACACTGCCGCGGTCACAAGAACCACTTTATATGGGGCTCCACAACTGGCTACGGCGAAAATTACTACGCGCGTTGAAGCGTCGGGGCGCCGCCGACGCAGGGGCGCGCGGCCAGTGGCTGGCGGGTACTTTTAGTGAACCACGCGCTCGCAGCCGTCGCCTGCCGCGGCGCGACTTGGCCTACCGGCTCTACCTGCCGGCCGGGATCGGCGCCGCGGAGCGGCTGCCATTGCTCGTCATGCTTCACGGTTGCACTCAAACGGCGGTCGAATTCGCCGACGGCACCCGGATGAACACGGAGGCCGAAAAGCGGCACTTTGCGGTGCTTTATCCTGAGCAGTCCCGGAAATCCAACTCGTTGCGTTGTTGGAACTGGTTTGCACCCGACTCTCTGCTCGGTCGCGGCGAGGCGGCTCTGCTGGTAGACGCCGTGCGGCAAGTCATGGAGCACCATCCAATCGATACAGCACGAGTGTATGTCGCCGGCTTCTCGGCCGGTGGAGCGATGAGCGCCGTGCTGTGCGCTACGCACGGGGAACGTTTATTTGCTGCCTGCGCAATTCATTCCGGAGTGATGTTTCACGCCGCGTCCACCGCACTGCAGGCGCTGCAGGTGATGAGTCACGGAGCGGGAACATCATCGCATGAGATCGCGCAAGAGATAGCCAGTCATCGCCCCCCGGGCTCACGGTTGGTGCCCACCTTGATCATTCACGGTACCGACGACCAGACGGTCAATCCAGTCAATGCCGTTCAGATCGCCGAGCAGATGCGCCTGGTGGCGCAGCGTCTACATCCAGACAGCGATCCACCAATAATTCGTGATGAGCGATGGATCGAAAGCGGGGGCCGCCGCTATCGCCAGCAGGACACGACCTTAGGCCAGATGGTGCTCATCCGTAGCATCGTGATCGATGGCCTTGGCCATGCATGGAGCGGAGGCGACGCGCATCATGGGTTCTTTGACGCGGCAGGGCCGGATGCGAGCCGGCTCGTCCTAGAGTTTCTGTGGCAACACAGATTGGCCGCGGATATTGCTACTGGCGCAATACCATCGTCTTTGAAATTGCAAGGTTTTTTCGCTTAGGCATCAGGGCAGCGGATGCTGCCGCATGCATGAGGAAAGGCCAGGGTTCTGGAGGCTAGGGTCGGAATCGCAGGTTTCGCGCAAATAATTGAGCCTTGAAGGTCAAGTTGGCGCCACGTCGCCTTTCATACCCTATCGATGTACCCCACCCGACCGGATGGCGGTGCGCAACTGCGTAACTGCCGCAACATGCCATCGTCCTAAGTATCACCTGGACCGAAAATCGGCCAGTAGGTCAGCAGCAATGCCGCGCTCTCCGGTCTTCGTCGTTACTTCGGAAAAAAGCGCTCGCCGAACGTCTCACTCAGCGGGTCGGCGCTTCGGAGGCATATCGGGCGCCTCATGCCGTGACGCTTCGAATTGACGCATCCGATCCTTGAGTGCTGCTAATTCCCGCTCGACGGAAGCTATCCGGTCCAGGGTGTAGTCGAAGCCCGAGTAATTCAGCGCTTCTTCCCATATCGCCACTTTTTTCATCAGACGACGAAACACCCCGGGTCCGCCGCTCACGTCAGTTGTCATGGTCATTTCTCGGGGAATTGTTTCCGATAACCCGTCAGACGCGCCGCGGCAGGAGCACTAAGTCGGCCGCTTCCTGAGCATCTTTGAGGAGCGTCTTGCGCGGCGTGCCTAGCTGCGCACGCATGGTCAGCCCACGCGCCAAATCCGTGACTTGGATTGCACGCGCGGCTACGGGAAAGTCAGATGGGATTTCTCCCGCGCTGATCCCGTCCCGGAAACGGCGCTCCGCCAGCGCCACGCCGCCCGCGACCGCGCTCTGCAGGAACCGCTGAACCTCAGCGTCATCCACAAGCGGTGCGACGCACATCATGAGGCAGCCCCGGGCGGACCCTTTCTGGGTTGCACTTTCGACGGCGAACCTCAGAAAGCCCACGATCGAGTCGCAAAGACTCTTTGGCGAGAGGAGTGCCTTCGCGGCGGATGCACCCTTCCGTTCTGCGTACGCCTTAAGGACGCGCAAGAATATCGCCCGCTTGTCCCCGAAGACGGCATACAGGCTCGGCCGTCCCACGCCCATCCCGGCGACTAGATCGTCAATCGTCACTCCGTCGTAGCCTTTCGACCAGAACACCTGAGTCGCCTTTTCCAGCGCCCCAGTCTCGTTGAAGCTGCGCGGTCGACCCACTGGTCTAGCGGTATTTTGAATCATTGGGTTCAAAACTCGTTGACAATTTCTCTAACCAATATATAACTGACTGGTTCGAAATTAGCAAGCCGGTTACTGGCCTCGCGGCGCCTCACGACGCGGCCTTCACCCTTCACCATGGAGACGCCTATGGAACATTCGACCGCACTCGTCACCGGCGCCACTTCCGGGCTCGGCCAAGCGGCAGCCCGCCTGCTCGCCGGAGAGGGCTGGCACGAGATCATCGTCACCGGTCGCAGCCTGGCCGGGGCCCAGCAAGCGGCCGCTCAACTCGCGGCTGAGACCAAAAAACAGGTCTTCACGCCGCTGGCGCTGGATCTGGACAAGCCAACCAGTGTTCAATCCGCGCTCGCCGAGCTCGTCAAGCGAGGTCGGCCTATCGATTTCCTACTGCTCAATGCAGGGCTGGTTCCATTCAAGAAGCGCGCACTCACTGCTTCTGGCATCGAGGCGTCTCAGGCCCCCCTAATCGGCCATCATCAACTGACTGTCGGGTTGCTCAGCGCCAACCTGCTGAGCCCCAACGCGCGGATCGTCATCGCCGGCGCGGAGCCCGCCCGCGGGGGCGTACCCATGTTCAAGTACACCGACGTGCCAGCCTTCGCGGCCAAATACCACCAGGGTGACCAAACCGCCGCTGTGGAAGCCCTGATTCGCAACGGCCCAAACGTTAAGTACGTGCCCAACAATGCGTATGCCGACGCGAAGCTCATCGTTGCTTGGTGGGTCGGGGCGCTGGCCCGCCGGCTGCCCTCCGGCATGGCCGTGTACGCTGTCTCGCCCGGTGGGGCGACCGCCACCAACGTGGTGCGAAGCGCTGGTCCGATGTTGAAGTATCTGTTTATCCCAATCGTGAACCTCATTCCCGGCATGAATCAGACGCCGGAGACCGCGGCCCGTCGGTACCTCCAGGCGTCGGAGTTCGGAACCGACGTCTCAGGGCAATTCTTCGCCTCGGCTCAAGGGAAGTTCTCAGGCCCAATTGAGGTGCAGCGCCAACCACACCTCCACGATGGCGCCAACCAGGAAGCTGCGTGGCAGGCCGTCGTCAATGTCTCTGGTGTCGATTTTCGCGGGGTCTTACCGTCTTTTGAAATAAATAGTTCAAAACGTTCTTGACCACGGTCATCGTGTCTAATATCGTACTGAACAGTTCTAAATAAGCAAAGCAACCCTAACCCCGCGAGGAAATACACATGGAACGGTACCAAGGTAAAAAGGCGGTGATTATCGGCGGCACGAGCGGCATGGGGCTCGCGACGGCGAAGACGCTCCTCGATGGGGGCGCGCGCGTACTTGTGACGGGACTCTCGAAGGCCGGCCTGGAATCGGCGCAGAACGAGCTTGGCAAGCACGCCATTGTGGTTTCGAGCGACGCGCGGTCGTTGACGGACATCGACGCCCTCGCCTCTCGGGTGAAGGCCGAGTTCGACACCTTCGACCTGCTCTCCGTCAGCGCCGGGTTCAGCATTCCAACGCCTCTTGAGAACGTGACCGCGGCCGTCTACGACGAGATGTTCAACCTTAACGCCAAGGGACCGTTTTTCGCGGTCCAGAAGCTCGCGCCGCTGATGAACCGGGGCGGCGCTGTCGTCCTCACGACCTCCGTTGCCAACGTCAAGGGATTGCCCGGCCAGGCCACATATGGAGCCGCCAAGGCTGCGCTGCGATCATTCGCTCGGACGCTCGCCGTCGAGTTGCTTCCTCGGGAAGTTCGCGTCAACGCGGTGACGCCCGGTCCCATCGACACGCCGATCCTCGGCAAAGTGTTTGCCGATAAAAACGCGGTTGCCCAGGTCAAGGAGAAGATGGCCGGTATTATCCCGATGAAGCGCTTCGGGACGTCGGAGGAAATCGCGAAGGCGGTCCTCTTCCTCGCGTTCGATGCGACCTTTACGACAGGCGCCGAATTTCCGGTCGATGGGGGTTGGTCGCAACTCTGAGGGCCGCGCGCCGCCGCCACCTAAGTAGACGGGCGTTTCGCATATGAATCGATTACAAGGTAACGATTGTTTGCATCTCTCGTTATTCCAATCTGCTGGAGGAATATAGTGATGGCACAATTTCCATATAAGACCGCCCTCATCGTCGGCGTCGGATCAGGCATCAGTGCCTCACTCGCGCGTCGTCTTGCGGCGCTTGGTGTGGGAGTTGGCCTGGCTGCTCGCGATGTCGAAAAGCTCAAAGGGCTGGCCGATGAGACAGGCGCAGAAACTTTCGCCGTAGATGCCTCCGACCCTTCGGCCGTCGCGAGGCTTTTTCTCGACGCCGAGCGCCTACTCGCCGAGCCCGACGTCGTCATCTACAACGCCGGCTCTCGCGTGGCCGGAAGGCTAGCTGATCTGGACCCTGCGGCCGTAGAAAGGTGCGTCGCTGTAAATGCTTTTGGTGCGTTTCTCGTTGCGCAGCAGGCGGCAAAGCGGATGGAGCCGCGGGTACACGGTGCGATTGTATTCACGGGCGCGACGGCCGGCGTGAAGGGGTTTGCTAAGTCGGCCCCCTTTGCCATGGGTAAGTTCGCGTTACGAGGCCTTGCCCAAAGCGCGGCAAGGGAGCTGGGGCCGAAGGGAATTCACGTGGCCCATTTCACCATCGATGGCGGTGTGCGTTCCGCCAGCCGCCCGGATCGTCCCGACCACCCGGACGGCACACTGGACCCGGATGCGATTGCTCAAACGTACATTGACGTGTTGTCACAACCACGAAGCGCTTGGTCATTCGATGTCGATCTGCGCCCGTGGACGGAGCAGTTCTGAGATGAATACGCAGCGGGTGCCGCGTTTGTTCGCCAGATTCGCTCCAGCGGCACGCTCCCTGCCGATGCCGATCCCGACGCCCTTGCACGGTACGTCTTGACGATCGCATGGGGCACGGCGGTGGAAGCGCAACGCAGGGGCACTTACGCGGCAGTCTAGCGACCGGGATTTCATTGGCCTCTCAACGTGGCCAACATCAGCCAGTCGTCACAGTAACGCTGCTTCCTTGAAGGCTCGGAGCACAGCATTGATCCGAGTCTGGTACCCACTGCCGCGCGCCTTAAACCACTCGAGCACGTCGACATCGATTCGCAGCGACACTGATGCTTTAGGGGGAACGGGTCTTAGGCCCTTTCGGACGATTACGCGGGCGATCCGCTTTACGTCCAGCTCGGGGTGCTCGACCGTGACCTTTACGTCTTCGGCCTTCATTTTTCGGAGACGGCGGAAGTTGGTCTTCGATGCTTGCGAATAGGAACGCTTCTTCATTGGTGGTCGCTCGTCTGAATGAGATTACGCGAATTTCGTCCGCAGATTCCGTATGCACAATTGAAACCGGCACCCCGTCCAATAGGCCAAGGGTGACAAAGCGTGGTTCATCATAGTAGAAGCGGTCATCTTCGAAAGTTACCGTCAGTCCGGAGAAGACCCGCTCAGCATCTACAAAATCAATCTTGTGGTCCCGAAGATTCGCCCGGCGCTTCGCTTCGTCCCAGCTGAACCGCATAGACAAAGTGTATATACAGACCTTACCCGTGTCAAAGTGCGGACAGCCACACTACACGGACAAGGGGCTCGATCCGCCCGCGCGCAGCCCGTCCAAATAATCAGCCCACGCCTGCATCATCTTGCGCCGCTCCGGAAGCCGCTGTGCCTTGTTGTACGCCGCCCGCACCTTGTTACGCTCGGTATGCGCGAGCTGTAGCTCAATCACGTCAGGCGGGAA